>NZ_JBVJRV010000007.1:0-633227 GCF_055607265.1 Streptomyces sp. NPDC037013
GGCGTTGACTTTTGGCACGCTGTTGAGTTCTCAAGGAACGGACGCTTCCTTTGTACTCACCCTCACGGGCTTTCCTCCGGGCGCTTCCCTTCGGTATTTCGTGTTTCCAACCTTACCAGATCCGTTTTCCGTTCCGTTCCCGGTTCGGATTTCATTTCCGGTGGCCGTTGGAGGGCCTTTGCCTTTCGGCTGATCCGACTTTATCAGAAGTTTTCGGCCGGTCTTACCGGCTTCGGATTCCGATTAATCGGGGCGGCTTCTCTTATCGATGAAATTCGAGAAGCAAGCAGATGTTAACTGCCGCCACTGGACTCTGTCCAGCTCTAGGCAACTGTTCGAATCTACCTCCCCGTTCCTGCCGTGTCAACGGCTTTTCCGGGGCGAGAAGGAGACTAGCAGGTGACGGGGGCCCGACGCACATCACGCTGCGAGGGGGACCGACGCGCTGCGTTCGTGCTGGTCGAGGTCGCCCGTCTCGCCTGCTCGGGCCGCCCTGCCGCCCAGGACGTAGACGTACACGAGGAAGGCGAGTTCGGCGCCGACTCCGATGGTGATGCGGGCCCAGGTCGGCAGGCCCGACGGGGTGACGAAGCCTTCGATGGCACCCGAGACGAAGAGGACGAGGGCCAGGCCGACGGCCATGCCCAGGGCGGAGCGCCCCTCTTCCGCCAGGGCGGACCTGCGGGTGCGGGGGCCCGGGTCGATGACCGTCCAGCCGAGCCGCAGGCCTGTGCCGGCGGCCACGAACACGGCCGTCAGTTCCAGGAGGCCGTGCGGCAGGACCAGGCCGAGGAAGGTGTCGAGGCGGCCGGCCGAGGACATCAGGCCCATGCCGACGCCGAGGTTGAGCATGTTCTGGAAGAGGATCCATATGACGGGAAAGCAGAGAAAGGCGCCCAGGACGAGGCACATCGCGGCGGCCTGGGCGTTGTTCGTCCACACCTGGGCGGCGAAGGAGGCGGCGGGGTGGCTCGAGTAGTACGTCTCGTACTCCCCGCCCGGACGTGTCATCTCCCGGAGGTCGCTGGGGGCGGCGATCGAGGACTGCACCTCGGGGTGGGTGGCGACCCACCAGCCGATGACGGCCGCCAGGACCGTGGAGAGCAGGGCGGTCGGTATCCACCAGCGACGGGACCGGTAGACCGCGGCCGGGAAACCGTGGGCCAGGAAGCGGGTCACGTCCCGCCAGGACGCTTGCCGGGTGCCGGTCACGGCGCTGCGCGCGCGGGCCACCAGCTGCGTGAGGCGGCCCATGAGCTGCGGGTCCGGCGCGCTGGACTGGATCAGGGAGAGGTGGGTGGCGGTGCGTTGGTAGAGGGCCACGAGCTCGTCGGCCTCGGCGCCGTCGAGGCGGCGCCGGCGGCGCAGCAGGGCGTCCAGTCGGTCCCACTCGGCTCGGTGGGCGGACACGAAGACGTCGAGGTCCATCGGATGACTGCTCCTCGTACTGCGGCGCGTGATTGTTCAGCTTGGCAGACTGGCCAGTCATACGGCAGGGCGGGGAAGGGCGGCGGGCGTGAGTGAGCTTGTGACGGGTGAGGCGGTGGCGCTGGAGATGCGTCCCGCGAAGCTGCCGAGCCGGGCGCTGGCCGTGCTGATCGACCTGGTGGTGGCGTGGACGGTCTATCTGGTGGTGACGATCGCGGTCCTCGCCTCCACCTCGTCGCTGGACGACGCGGCCGCTGCCGCGATCGCGGTCGCCGGTTTCGTGCTCGTGCTGATCGGCGGGCCGATCGCGGTGGAGACGCTCAGCCATGGGCGGTCGCTGGGGAAGCTGGCGTGCGGGCTGCGGGTGGTGCGGGACGACGGGGGGCCGATCCGGTTCCGGCACGCGCTGGTCCGGGGGGCCGTCGGGGTCGTCGAGATCCTGCTGACGTTCGGGGTGGTGGCGTGCATCGCGTCGCTGGTGTCGGCCCGTGGGCGGCGGCTCGGGGACGTGTTCGCGGGGACGCTGGTCGTACGGGAGCGGGTGCCGGTGGGGCGGACGGTGGCCCTTCCGCCGACTCCGCCCTGGCTGGCGGGGCAGTTCGCCGGGCTGGATCTGTCCGGCGTGCCCGAGGGGCTCTGGCTGGCGATACGGCAGTACCTCACGCGCATGGGGCAGCTCGACCCGCAGGTGGGCTGGGCGATGGCCGAGCGGCTCGCCGGTGACCTGGTGGAGCGGACCGGGGCGCCCGCGCCGTACGGGGTTCCGCCCGCCGCCTACCTGGCGGCCGTCGTGCACGAGCGTCAGGAACGGGACGCTCGGCGGGCCTTTGGTGGGGTGGGGGGTTCGGGTTCTGGGGGTGGGGCGGTGCCGTTTCCGTTCCCGTTCCCGTTCCCTGCTGACCATGCGCCGGGGGCTGGGGCTGCGGCTGCGGCTGGGGCTGGTCCCACTGACTCCGGAGCCGAGGACTCCGGGGCCGAGGCCGGGGGCTCCTCGTCGGCGACGGGGTTCGTGCCGCCTGCCTGAGCGGGGCCGGTCACGTGAAGGTCGACGGTGGGGTTTCGAGGTGTTCCAGCTCGATGCCGGGGGCCGCGAGGACTACGTCGCCGGTGATGTGGACGGCGTGCTGTTCACCGGTGTCCAGGGCTGTGACCTGGTATTCGTCCACGGTCAGGGGGCCGTTGTCAGTGGGGTGTGCTTCGCTTTTCAGCAGGGCCCAGGACTGGTCGAGGGTGCGGGGGGCGAGGACCGGGTCCGTGAAGGCGACCAGGCGGATCCGGGTCGCGGGGGAAGCGGGGGTCAGGCGCAGGAGCCGGGCCGTCGCGACGAGGAAGGCGGGGGACGTGCCGGTGAAGGCGTGGGCAGGGGCGTTGTCTTCGGTGGCGTGTGCGCCGGTGGGGTCGGTGCGGACCCAGGTGACGCCGTTGAGGGCGCCCGCGCGGACCTGCCAGTCGCCGGCGCGGAGTTCGAGGCGGATGGGGCGGCCACGGTCGTCGAGTGCGAGGTCGACGGAGCCCGCGGGGGTGCCGGTGGGGGTGGTGCGTTGGGAGACGTAGCGCCAGCCGGAGGGGCCGGGCGCGCAGTGGAAGTGTTCCTCGCCGAGGGGGGTGTGATCGTGTGGATCGTGGAGCGAATAGCGGCCGCGGGGCATGGGCTTGGATCCTGGTCCTCGGTCGGGTTCCTGCGCTGAGCTTCGTTCGGGGTGCGCGGTCTTGGCTTCGCGTGCCGGGTGTTCGGTGTCGCGTCACCGTAACGGGGCAGGCCCCCGCCGCGGGGGCGAGGGCCTGCTGAAGTGATGCCGGGCGGCGACCGGCGGACCGGTCGGCCCGCGGCCGTCAGTATCGGTAGTGGTCGGGCTTGAACGGGCCCTCGACCTCTACGCCGATGTAGGCGGCCTGCTCGGGGCGGAGCGTGGTCAGCTTCACGCCGAGCGAGTCGAGGTGGAGACGGGCGACCTTCTCGTCCAGGTGCTTGGGCAGCACGTAGACGTCGGTCGGGTACTCCTCCTGCTTGGTGAAGAGCTCGATCTGGGCAAGCGTCTGGTCCGCGAACGAGTTGGACATCACGAAGGACGGGTGGCCCGTCGCGTTGCCCAGGTTCAGCAGGCGGCCCTCGGAGAGCACGATCAGGACCTTGCCGTCGGGGAAGGTCCAGGTGTGCACCTGCGGCTTGACCTCGTCCTTGACGATGCCCGGGATCGCGGCCAGGCCGGCCATGTCGATCTCGTTGTCGAAGTGGCCGATGTTGCCCACGATCGCCTGGTGCTTCATCTTGGCCATGTCGGAGGCCATGATGATGTCCTTGTTGCCCGTGGTGGTGATGAAGATGTCGGCCGTCTCGACGACCTCGTCCAGGGTGGTGACCTGGTAGCCGTCCATCGCCGCCTGGAGCGCGCAGATCGGGTCGATCTCGGTGACGATCACGCGGGCGCCCTGGCCGCGCAGGGACTCCGCGCAGCCCTTGCCCACGTCGCCGTAGCCGCAGACGACGGCGGTCTTGCCGCCGATGAGGACGTCGGTGGCGCGGTTGATGCCGTCGATGAGCGAGTGGCGGCAGCCGTACTTGTTGTCGAACTTCGACTTCGTCACGGCGTCGTTCACGTTGATCGCCGGGAAGAGGAGGACGCCGTCGCGCTGCATCTCGTAGAGACGGTGCACGCCGGTGGTGGTCTCCTCGGTCACGCCGCGGATCTCCGAGGCGAGCTGGGTCCACTTCTGCGAGCCCTCGGTGATGGTGCGGTTGAGGAGCTCCAGGATGACGCGGTGCTCGTCGTTCTCGGCGGTGTCGACGGAGGGGACCTTGCCGGCCTTCTCGTACTCGACGCCCTTGTGGACGAGGAGGGTGGCGTCGCCACCGTCGTCCAGGATCATGTTCGGGCCGCCGGTGGGGGTGTTCGGCCAGGTCAGCGCCTGCTCCGTGCACCACCAGTACTCCTCGAGGGTCTCGCCCTTCCAGGCGAAGACCGGGATGCCCTGCGGGTCTTCCGGGGTGCCGTTCGGGCCGACGGCGATGGCCGCGGCGGCGTGGTCCTGGGTGGAGAAGATGTTGCAGGAGACCCAGCGCACCTCGGCGCCGAGGGCCACCAGGGTCTCGATGAGCACGGCGGTCTGCACGGTCATGTGCAGCGAGCCCATGATGCGGGCGCCGGCGAGCGGCTGGCTGGCCGCGAACTCCCGGCGGATCGCCATCAGGCCGGGCATCTCGTGCTCGGCGAGGGTGATCTCCTTGCGGCCGAAGGCGGCGAGGGAGAGGTCGGCGACCTTGAAGTCCTTGCCGTTGATGAGAGTCATGAGTGAGCTGCTCCTCGTGGTTGGGTCGAGGGTGGACATGGCTGACCTGCGGCGTCGGGCACCAGGGTGCACAGACGCGCGCAGCGCAGTCCGTCGGAGGCCCTCTCTCCCTCGGACAGTCCGTGCGGGGACCGCCCGACCGCCATCAGCAGCGACGTCTGGCTCGGTCTCCAAGCTACACCGATCGGCCCAGCGAGCCCCAGCCCGCGGTCGTGCACTCCATGTCTGGTGGATAGGTCGTCAGACCTGGACGATATGGGACCTTTGCGCTTTTGATCCTGCGCTTATGTGTTGCAGGATGCCTTGAGATCGGGAACATATGCGCGATCTTGTTCGGCGAAGGCGTAAGGAGATCCACGTGACCAGTCCGGCCGATCCCCCCATAGGCGGGGCCAGTAGCGGGCAGAGAAGGCTGAAGCTGCTCGCGGTGACCGCCTGTCCGACCGGTATCGCTCACACGTACATGGCGGCCGAGAAGCTCTCGCAGGCGGCGGAGCGCCTCGGCATCGACATGAAGGTGGAGACGCAGGGCTCCATCGGGGCCGAGAACGTCCTTTCTGACAACGATGTCAGAGAAGCCGACGGCATCATCATCGCAGCCGACAAGGACGTGGACCGCAGCCGGTTCGCCGGTAAGCGCGTGCTGTCCGTCGGGGTCTCCGAGGGCATCAGCAACCCCGAGCGGCTGATCGAGCGGGTGCGGAGTGCGCCGGTGCACGGCGGTGGCGCGGGCGGCGGTCCGGCCGGGCAGGCGCCCGCCGGTGGCAGTGGTGCCGGTGGTGGCGGCCGGGAGCGGAGCGTCGCGTACAAGGCGCTGATGAACGGCGTCTCGTACATGATTCCGTTCGTGGTGGTCGGTGGTCTGCTGATCGCCATCTCGCTCTCGCTCGGCGGGCACACCGACCCCAAGGGCGGGCTCGTCATTCCGGACGGCTCGTTCTGGATGCACGTGAACCAGATCGGTGTCATCGGGTTCACGCTGATGGTGCCGATCCTGTCGGGATACATCGCCTACGCGATCGGGGACCGGCCCGCGCTGGTGCCGGGCATGATCGGCGGGTGGATCGCCAACACCGGTGAGCTGTACGACTCCAAGGCGGGCGCCGGCTTCATCGGGGCCATCGTCACCGGCTTCCTGGCCGGTTATCTGGTGCTGTGGATCAAGAAGGTCAAGGTCCCGAAGTTCGTCCAGCCGATCATGCCGATCATCGTGATCCCGATCGTCGCGACGACGGCGCTCGGGCTCTTCTTCATCTACGTCATCGGAAAGCCGATCTCGTGGGTCTTCGAGCATCTGACGAGCTGGCTCAGCGGGATGACGGGGACGAGCGCGATCCTGCTCGGCGCGATCCTCGGACTGATGATCGCGTTCGACATGGGCGGGCCGGTCAACAAGACGGCGTTCCTCTTCGGTGCCGGGCTCATCGCGACCGGCAACCAGACCGTCATGGGCATGTGCGCCGCCGCCATTCCGGTCATGCCGCTCGGCCAGGGGCTCGCGACGCTGATCCGCAAGCGGCTCTACACCGAGCAGGAACGGGAGACCGGGCTCGCGTCGTTGTTCATGGGCTTCTTCGGGATCTCGGAGGGCGCGATCCCGTTCGCCGCGGCGCGGCCCGCGCAGGTCATCCCCGCCAACATGCTCGGCGGCGCCGTCGCCGGTGCCATCGCGGGCATGGCGAGTGTCAAGGACGCCGTCCCGCACGGTGGGCCGATCGTGGCGGTGCTGGGCGCGGTCGGGGGCGTACCGATGTTCTTCATCGCCCTCGCCATCGGTGCGGTCGTCACGGCGCTGACCACCGTGACGCTGGTCGACATCAGCGAGCGCAGGCGGCGCGGGGCCGCTCCGGCCGACGTGCCCGGCGGGGCCGGTGCGCCCGGTGCGCCCGGTGCGCCCGAGCCGGTGCTCGCGGGGGTCGGGGCCAACGCGAGCGGTGCGGCCATCGCGGCGGGCGGCCCCCGCGAGGGATCGGCTGCGGCTGCCGCGACGGCGCCTGTCGCGTCCCCCTCCCCGGCCTCCGTGCCCACCCCCAGCGAGGACAACGACGACGACGGCGAAGTCCTCTCCGGCTATCTCACCCGCCAGACCGTGAAGGTCCGCCTTGCCGCCGGTGACAAGGAGGCGGCGATCCGCGAGATGGCCGCGCTGCTCGCCACCACCGGCAAGGTCAACGATGTGGAGGAGCTGGTGCGGACCGCGCTGCGGCGTGAGGCGCAGGGCACCACCGGGCTGGGTGAGGAGATCGCCATCCCGCACGCCAAGACCGATGCCGTGGACTCGCCGGTCGTCGGGTTCGCCCGGTCCCCCGAGGGCATCGAATGGGGTGCTCTCGACGGTACGAAGGCCAAGCTGATCTTCATGATCTCGGTACCGGAGGCCGCCGCGGGGGACGAGCATCTGCGGATCCTGGCGCTGCTCTCGCGCAAGCTGATGGACACCGGCTTCCGGGAGCGGCTGGAGTCGGCGCCGGACGACGCCGCCGTCCTCGACGTGCTGCGCGAGGTGCGCTGACCGCTTGCCGTCGGCCGCTGTCCCGTCCGTTGACGTCGACGGGCCCCGCACCGGAAAGGTGCGGGGCCCGTCGGCGTCTCCGGGGCGGGGCGGGTCAGTGGCCGCCGGGCGACTTCGCGGGGTTCTCGCCCGCGGCCGCCGCGCTCTCGCTGAAGATGTCCGGTTCGAGGTAGATGACGCGGGCGATCGGGACCGCGGCGCGGATGCGCTCCTCCGCGGCGTTGATCGCGGAGGCGACCTCGGCGGCGGTGTCGTCGTGCTGGACGGCGACCTTGGCGGCGACGAGCAGCTCCTCGGGGCCGAGGTGGAGCGTGCGCATGTGGATGACCTTGGTGACCGTGTCGCCGTCGACGAGGGCCTGCTCGATCTTGGTGACCTCTTCGGTGCCCGCGGCCTCGCCGAGCAGCAGCGACTTGGTCTCCGCGGCCAGGACGATGGCGATCAGGATGAGGAGGGTGCCGATGCAGAGGGTGCCGATGCCGTCCCAGACGCCGTTGCCGGTGGCGAGGGCGAGGCCGACGCCGCCGAGGGCGAGGACGAGGCCGACCAGCGCGCCGAGGTCCTCGAGGAGGACGACGGGGAGTTCGGGGGCCTTGGCGCGGCGGACGAACTGCGTCCAGGTGAGCTTGCCGCGCGTCTCGTTGGACTCCTTGATGGCGGTCCGGAAGGAGAAGCCCTCCGCGATGATCGCGAACAGCAGGACCCCGACCGGCCAGTACCAGTGCTCCAGCTCGTGCGGGTCCTTGATCTTCTCGTAGCCCTCGTAGATCGCGAACATGCCGCCGACCGTGAAGAGGACGATGGAGACGAGGAAGGCGTAGATGTAGCGCTCGCGGCCGTAGCCGAAGGGGTGTTGCGGGGTGGCCTCGCGCTGGGCCTTCTTGCCGCCGAGGAGCAGCAGTCCCTGGTTGCCGGAGTCGGCGAGGGAGTGGACGCTCTCGGCGAGCATCGAGGACGAGCCGCTGAAGATGAACGCGACGAATTTCGCCACCGCGATCGCGAGGTTCGCGCCGAGTGCCGCGACAATCGCCTTTGTTCCGCCTGACGCGCTCATGTGTGCCCGGGGTCCCTTCGCCTTCGTGTGTTCTCGGCCGTCGCCTGCGGGCCGTGCTTTGCCCGCCCTTTGCGGTGGGTCATTGTTGCAGCACGCGGGAGTGGTGGGCCGTCAGGCCACCACAGAGGCCCGGAAAACCGTGCCGGACCCGGACAGTTCGCTCTTTTCTCCGGCGGGGACGAACGCGGACTGCCCGGGGGTGAGGGTCAGTTCGCCGGCCCGGACCGAGCCCGCCGTGCAGAGCAGGATCTGCGGGGTGGCGGTGGTGAGGTCCGCCGGTGCCGCGCCCTCCGGCAGGACGAAGCGGGAGAGGCGGAATTCGTCGATCGGGGTGTCGTAGACCTCTTCGCCGGCGGGTGTGGCCTCCGGGCGCAGGATTCCGGGGTCGGTCGCCTCGAAGCGGACGATGCGCAGGAGTTCGGGGACGTCGACGTGTTTGGGGGTCAGGCCGCAGCGCAGGACGTTGTCGCTGTTGGCCATGATCTCGACGCCGAGGCCGTCGAGGTAGGCGTGCGGGACGCCGGCGCCGAGGAACAGGGCTTCGCCGGGTTGCAGTCGTACGTGATTGAGGAGCATCGCCGCGATGACGCCGGGATCGCCGGGGTAGTGGTGGGCGATGGCGGCGTACGGCTCGTGGGCGCCGCCGATCCGCTGGGCGGCGGCGGTGACCTCGGTGACGGTCTCGGCCATCTGTTCGGGGTCGGCGGTGAGCACGGCCGTCAGGACCTCGCGCAGGGCGGCCTCTTCGGGGCGGGCGTGCAGGAGGTCGACGTACGGCTTGAGGGAGTCGACGTCCAGGGCGGCCAGGAGGTCGGCGGTCTCGGCGGGCGCGCGGAAGCCGCAGAGCCCGGAGAACGGCGTGAGGGCGCAGATCAGCTCGGGCTTGTGGTTGGCGTCCTTGTAGTTGCGGTGCGGGGCGTCGATCGGGACGCCGCGGCGCTCCTCGTCCTCGTACCCCTGTTTGGCCTGGGCGAGGTCGGGGTGGACCTGGAGGGAGAGGGGGGCTCCGGCGGCGAGGATCTTGAGGAGGAAGGGCAGCCGGGGGCCGAATTTGTGGACGGCCGCCGGGCCCAGTTCGCGCTCCGGGTCGGCGTCGATGACCTCGTTCAGCGGGCCGCGTGCGGTGCGTGAGGGCGCGCCCGGGTGGGCGCCCATCCACATCTCGGCCTGGGGCTCACCGGTCGGTTCGGCGCCGGTGAGGCGGGCGATGGCGGTGGTGGATCCCCAGGCGTAGGGGCGGATGGTGTTGCTGAGGCGGTCCACGGAGGGGGGCTCCCTTACGTACGCGAATACTGATCTGCTGCCGGTGCGGGCGGTGGGGGTGCGGCCCGCGGGGTCATGATCGGTCCCCGGCGGCGAGCGCCAGGTAAACGGCGGCGAAATCCGTGACGGCGATCAGCTCGGCGAGCGCTTCCAGTTCGTCGCCGCTCTCCGGCTCCAGCTCGCTGATGGCGATGTCGTGGCCGTGCGCGAGTTCGCGGGCGGCGGGGGCCGCGGTGAGGCCGCCGGCGTCCACCGGGCTGTCGCGGAGCAGCACGACGCGCGCGCGAAGGGCGGCCGGGTCGTCGACGCGGTCGCGGAAGAAGTCGTCGGCGTCGTCGCCGCCCGCCGGGTTGCCCGCGAGGAGGGCGCCGTGCGCGGGCAGTGCCTCGGGCAGCTCGGCGGCGAGGGCGGCGTGTCCGGCCAGTTCGGCGAGGGTGGCGGCGAAGCGGCGGCCCGCGGCGCCGGCGGCCCGGCCCTCGGTCCAGATGAGCGGGAGCGCGTCGGCGAGTTCGGCGGCGAGCGTCTTGGCGGGGTTGCTGTAGGTCGCGATGGCGGGGCCGCAGCGTTCCGCGACGTGGTCGAGGCGGTCGGCGACCTTCTGCAGGGTCTCGGCGGGGGCGGTGAGCAGCCCGGTGCGGTCAAGCAGCACGAGGAGCGGGACGAGGAGGGCCCACAGGGTGCCGGGTGCGCCGGGTGCGGCCTCGTCCTCGACGCGGCGCGCCTCGTACGAGGAGGATTCGCGGTCGGTGCCGTCGTGCGTGCCTTCGTACGCGCCGTACGGCGAGGCGGCCATGGGGACGGTGAGGCCGTGGCTGCCCTCGACGCTCTCGGCGAGCGGGGTGCGGGCGGGGGCGGCGGCGACGACGGTGCAGCCGCGGCGGTAGGCCTGTTCGGCGAGGAGGGAGAGGCCCGGTTCGGTGCCGTCGGGGGTGGCGATGAGCAGCAGGTCGACGGGGCCGGTCCAGCCGGGCAGCGTCCAGCGCAGGGCGCCCGCTGCGGGGGCGACGCCGGTGGGGGCGAGGCGGATGACGGGGCAGCCGGTGCCCGCGAGGGCGTCGAGGAGGTCGGCGACGCAGGCGGCCGCGGTGCCCGGTCCGGCGACGAGGACGGCGCGGGGCCGTCCGTCGGGCTTCAGTTCCGTCAGTCCCGCCTCAGCGGCGTGCCGGACGGCGGTGCGGACGCGGGCGCCCGCCTCCGCCGCGCCGCGCAGCAGTCCGCGGCGGTCGGCGCGGGCCAGCGCCTCTGGGGCGTCTAGCAGCGACTCGTCGAGCATGGGGGTCAGGCCTCCGATCGCCGTGCACGGTTTCCTGCGGGTGCCGCGTCCTGCTGTTACGCGGGGCGGCGGGCCTCGTCGACCAGGAGGACGGGGATGCCGTCGCGGACCGGGTAGGCGAGGCCGCACTCCTTGGCGTCCGCCGTGCAGATCAGCTCGGTGTCCGTCTCCTTGAGGGGGGCGTGGCAGGCCGGGCAGGCGAGGATCTCCAGGAGGCCGGCTTCGAGCGGCATGGGGTGGTCCCTTCGAGCTGAAGTGGTGACGTCCAGGCGGTGGTGTGCTGACGTCTGCGAGCGGATGTGACGGCGTCTTCGAGCGGGTGTTCCGGTGTGCTGCCGCGCCGCCGCGGTGCGGGATGCGGCCTGGTCAGCCTACCTCCGTGCGGGGCGCGGCGCGGGGGTCCCGAGGAGCCGGTGGGCGGCTCCTCGGGGGTGGCTGCGGGTCAGCCGCGGATGATCGCCAGGGCTTCGTCGCGGACCTTGGCCATGGTCGCCTCGTCGCGTGCCTCCACGTTGAGGCGCAGGAGCGGCTCGGTGTTCGACGCGCGTACGTTGAACCACCAGTCGGCGGCGGTCACGGTGAGGCCGTCGAGCTCGTCGAGAGTCACGCCGTCCCGGCCGTCGTACGCGGTCTTGATAGCGGCGAGGCGGGCGGTCTGGTCGTCGACCGTGGAGTTGATCTCGCCGGAGCCGGCGTAGCGGTCGTACTGGGCGACGAGGGCGGAGAGCGTGCCTTCCTGGCCGCCCAGGGCCGCGAGGACGTGGAGGGCGGCGAGCATGCCCGTGTCGGCGTTCCAGAAGTCCTTGAAGTAGTAGTGCGCGGAGTGCTCGCCACCGAAGATCGCACCGGTCCTTGCCATCTCCGCCTTGATGAAGGAGTGGCCCACGCGCGTGCGTACCGGTGTGCCGCCGTTCTCCTTCACGACCTCGGGGACGGACCAGGAGGTGATGAGGTTGTGGATGACGGTGCCCTTGCCGCCGTGCTTGGCGAGCTCGCGGGAGGCGACCAGGGCGGTGATCGCGGACGGGGAGACCGGGTCGCCGTTCTCGTCGACGACGAAGCAGCGGTCCGCGTCGCCGTCGAAGGCGATGCCGAGGTCGGCGCCCTCCTCGCGCACCCGCTGCTGGAGGTCGACGATGTTGGCCGGGTCCAGGGGGTTGGCCTCGTGGTTGGGGAAGGTGCCGTCCAGCTCGAAGTACATGGGCACGAGCTGGAGGGGCAGGCCGTCGAAGACGGTGGGGACGGTGTGGCCGCCCATGCCGTTGCCCGCGTCCACGACGACCTTGAGGGGGCGGCCGGCGGTGATGTCGACGAGGCCGCGCAGGTGGGCGGCGTAGTCGGTGAGGGTGTCGCGGCGGGTGAGGGTGCCGGCGGTGTCGGCGGGCTCGGGGGTGCCGGTGCGCAGCCAGCCCTCGACGAGGGCGCGGATCTCGGCGAGGCCGGTGTCCTGGCCGACGGGGGCGGCGCCGGCGCGGCACATCTTGATGCCGTTGTACTGGGCGGGGTTGTGCGAGGCCGTGAACATGGCGCCGGGCAGGTCCAGCGCCCCGGAGGCGTAGTACAGCTGGTCCGTCGAGCAGAGGCCGATCTCGGTGACGTCGACGCCGCGGGCGGCCGCGCCGCGGGCGAAGGCGCGCGACAGTCCCGGCGACGAGGGGCGCATGTCGTGCCCGACGACGATCGCGTCCGCCATCGTGACCTGTGCGAAGGCCGCTCCGAAGAGCTCGGCGAGCGACTCGTCCCACTGGTCCGGGACCACCCCGCGGACGTCGTACGCCTTCACGATCTGGGACAGATCAGCAGTCACGGCCAACCCTCTCTGCAGGTTCTGCGAGTTCAGCGAGTACGGAGAGCCCTCCGCGGTCAGCACAAAGCTACCCGCTGGCACCGACGAGGGGCCGGGCGTCACCGGAGTGCCGGTACCCCGGCGCCGGCGCCGCACACTCACGGCAGCATCCAGCCGAGGACGGCGGTGCTCTGCCCCACCACGATCAGGCACATCACCAGGAGCAGTCCGAGGCTCCAGGGCAGCACCTTGCGCAGCAGGTCGCCTTCCTTGCCCGCGAGTCCGACGGCGGCGCAGGCGATCGTCAGGTTCTGCGGGGAGATCATCTTGCCGAGGACGCCGCCCGAGCTGTTGGCGGCGGCGAGGAGTTCCGGGGAGAGCCCGGACTGCTGGGCCGCCGTCACCTGGAGGGCGCCGAAGAGGGCGTTGGACGAGGTGTCGGAGCCGGAGACCGCGACGCCGAACCAGCCGAGCACCGGGGAGAGGAAGGCGAGCCCGGCGCCGGCGGCCGCTATGTAGTGGCCGATCGTGGCGGCCTGCCCGGAGAGGTTCATGACATGGGCGAGGGCGAGCACGGAGGTGACGGTGAGGATCGCGTGGCGCAGTTCGTGGATGGTGGCGGCCCATTCCCGTACCGCCACGCGCGCGTGCACCCCGATGACGGCGGCGGTGCCGAGGCCGGCGAGGAGCACGAGCGTCCCGCCGGTCGAGGCGAGCGGCAGGGAGAAGACGTTGCCGCCGACGGGGTCCCCCGAGGGGTCGGCGACGTCGAGGAAGGGCCAGTCGAAGGTGCGTGTCGCCTCGGCGAGGAGGTCCTTGACGGCGGGGATCTGGGCGAGGGAGAAGTCGGCGACGATCAGGGCGTACGGGGCGTAGGCGCGCAGCACGTCGGGGCGCGGGTCGGCGTGGTCGAGGTCTTCGCTGCGTACGCCGGTGAGGACCGCGGCGCGGACGGGCTCGGCGGCGGGCCTGCGGGCGCGGGGCACGGCCATCAGGGCGCCCGCGCCCGCGAGGGCGGCGCCGATGTCGGCGAGCTGGGCGGAGAGGTGGTTGGAGGCGGCGAACTGGGCGACGGCGAAGGCGGTTCCGCAGGCCAGCGCGGGCACCCAGGTCTCGCGCAGCCCGCGCCGCCCGTCGACGAGGGCGACCAGGAGCAGCGGCACGACGAGGGCGAGCAGCGGTGTCTGGCGGCCGACGACGGTGGCGACGGTGTCCAGCGGAAGGTTTGTCACCTGGGCCAGCGTCACCACGGGGGTGGCCATGGCGCCGAAGGCGACGGGGGCGGTGTTGGCGACGAGGGAGACGACGGCGGCGCGCACCGGGTCGAAGCCGAGGGCGACGAGCATGACCGCGCTGATCGCGACGGGCGCCCCGAAGCCGGCGAGGGCTTCGAGGAGGGCTCCGAAGCAGAAGGCCACGACGAGGGCCTGGATGCGGGGGTCGTCGGAGAGCCGGCCGAAGGAGCGGCGCAGGACGTCGAAGTGCCGGGTGCGGACGGTCATGCGGTACACCCACAGGGCGTTGATGACGATCCACAGGATGGGGAAGAGTCCGAAGAGGGCCCCTTGCGCGGCGCCGGACGCGGTCTCGCCGAGCGGCATGTCGTAGGCGAGCCAGGCGACGAGGACGGCGGCGGCGAGGCCGATGAGTCCTGCCCGGTGCGCCTTCATCCGGACGGCGCCGAGGAGGACGAGGACGGTCAGGAGGGGCAGGGTCGCGACGAGTGCGGAGAGGCCGAGCGAGCCGGCGACGGGTTCCAGTTGCTGCACGAACACGGGGCGCCTCCCTGGCGATGGGATGGCGAAATCGTCATGTCCTCAACAAACGCCCGTCAATGCGTGGGAGGGAGAGGATCCGGTGAGGCCGCGCCGGAATTCCGGATGGGCGGGCCCGGATGGCGGGTTCAGGATTGCCGGGTGCGGGCGGGCCGGCGCGGGTCGCGTCAGGAGTCAGGCGACCGCAGGACCCGCAGATGGCCGCGGCGTGCGACCTCCATCGGGTCCGCCGAGCGCGCGCCGCCCCCGCCCGCCTCGGCGGTGCGTTCCTGCGGACGGGCCGCCTCGCGCACGGCGTTGGCCAGTGCTTCGAGGTCGTCGCCGGAGGGGCGGGCCGGACCCGAGGCGTCGGCGAGCCGGACGACGTCCCAGCCGCGGGGTGCGGTGAGGCGCTCGGAGTGCTCGGCGCACAGGTCGTAGCAGTGGGGTTCGGCGTAGGTGGCGAGGGGGCCGAGGACCGCGGTCGAGTCGGCGTAGACGTACGTCAGCGTCGCGACGGCGGGACGGCCGCAAGCGGTGCGCGAACAGCGACGTACAGGGCTCACGACGTTGGACGGTACCGCACTCTTGAGCGGGCCGCGACGACTCTCCACGAGGTCACTCCACCGTGTCGTCGCCCGCCCCGCCCGCCGCGGTGTCCGGCGGACACCTCGTTGACCTGCGCGGACCCCAGTGGGCACAAGGGCGGACAGTGTCGAATCCGGTCGCCACATGGTGCGGATCACGTCATTCGGCGTGAGATCGACGGTCCCGGAGAGATACGGAATTGAGTCCAAGCTCGGCTGGAACGGTCAGGAAGCGACATGTCGCGCACCGCGCGGAAAGGGCGATCTCGGGGACTACGCTTCATCAGTGATGGACGACCCCGTACAGCCCCGTTCCGCGGAACCGAGGCCCCGCCGCCGCGACCGCCACGGCAGAGGCATGCGCGGCCCCGTGGCGCCGCCGCAGGTCCCGCTCTCCGCGAGCCGCGGCGAGGCCTTCACCGACCTCGTGCAGGACTCCGTCGAGCGTCTGGAGCGGCGGTGGCCGCAGCTCACGGAGATCGAGTTCATGGTCCTCGAGGTGCCTCCGCTGGGGCGGCCCGACGGGGAGTGGCAGGACGAGGTGGTGCCGCTGGGCGGCACGATCACCGCGTCCGAGGGCCGGCCCGCGCGCGTCGTCATCTACCGCCGCCCGGTGGAGATCCGCACCAAGGGGCGCGAGGAGCGCGCGGCGCTCGTGCACGAGGTCGTCGTCGAGCAGGTCGCCGAGCTGCTCGGCCTCTCCCCCGAGTCGGTGGACCCGCGCTACGGGGACGAGGACTGAGCCCCGCTCCCCGCCCCGCTCCCCCGCGCGGGGCGTGATGACAGAGCCACCGTCACCCGGCCCGCCCGCCCCGCCCCTGAGCCGCCGTCACTTCTGAAGCACCGCCAGGTCCCGTTCCGCCTTCGGCACCTCGACCGTCCCCCGGTCGTCCGGCAGCGTCTGGACGGTGAACATCGGGACGCCCTCCTCCTGGCGCGCGAGCGTCCGCGAGGCGTAGACCGGGCCGCCCGAGAGCGGCTCCACCGTGAGCGCGTAGGAGCCCTTGAGCCCGGCGGGCACCGGCGGATCGTCGATCGCCAGGGTCGTGCCGCCCCTGACCGTGTACGTCTTCGTGGCCGGCTCCCCGCCCCCGGTGCCCGCCGACGCGGTGACCTTCACCTTCGCCGACTTCCCCGGGGCGGCCAGCGACAGCGTCGTGCCCTTGGCCCGGCTGCCGGCGGCCGTCGCGCGCGTGCCCACCTCGCCCGTGGCCGGGATGAACGCCGTCTCCTGATGGGAGCCCTTGCCGCGGGTGACGCGCAGCGCCGCCACGACGGGCACCGGCCCGTCGGTCGGCGTCAGGAGCAGTGAGCCGGCCTCGCCCTTGGTGACGTCCCCCAGGTCGACGGCGGCGGTCATGCCGGACTTCACGTGCAGGTTCTCGTGACCGGCCGGGGTGATCGTGCCCGTCGGCGAGGCCAGCTGGACCTTGAGGTCGGCGTCCTCGGCCCCCGGCGCGTACGCGATGAGGCGCACCGAGGTCGCGTCCTTCGGGATACCGGGCAGGACGAGGGCCGGCGCGGGGTCGGCGGCGGCGGGCAGCCAGTCGCCGCCCAGCTTCTCGTCGGAGGACTGCACGGCGGCCGCGACCCGGCCGCTGCGCGCGGTGACGTGCATCGTGAGGTTCGTGTACCGCTTGTCCGCGAGCGTGGAGAGCAGCACCGGGACACTGGAGTGCGGCTGGACCTGGATCGAGTCGCCCACCTCGGAGGTGACCTCACCCTCGGGCCCGAACAGCTGCACGTCGACGACGGCCGCCGAGTCGTCCGGGTTGGTCAGGTGGATGTAGTCGCTGCGGCCTTTGGCGGTGCTCGTGCCAGGGAACCAGAAGTCCGTGTCGGGCGCCGTGCAGTTGGTGCCCTGCATGCCGCGGCCGCTGCCCGCCGCGTACGTCGTGGTCTGCTGCACGGTCCAGCCGGGCGCGAACCCGCCGTCGGCCGTGCCGATGAGCGCGGGCGCCTCGGCCCCCGACTCCTCGCCCTCGACGGGCACGCCCGGCGTCTTCTGGGTGAGGAAGGGCTTGGTCTTCCTGCCGTCCTCCTTGGGCGCGTCGGTCAACGCCTTGGTGACGGGGAGCAGTTCCGCCTTGCCCTTGGTCTCGCTGCCGCTCCCCTTGGGGGTGAAGGCGGTGTACGCGGTCTCGGCGAGGTCGGAGCCGCTGGGCACCGGGCAGAGCAGGCTGGTGCGCTCGACGGGCTGGCGCGCCGCGGCCCCGGTCCCGTCGTCGCCGGTGCCGTCCGTGCCGCCGAACGCGGCGAACCCGGTGACGGCGCCGAGCGCGACGACCACGGCGATCAGGGACTGGGTGGTGCGGTTCACTGCTGGCTCCCGTCGGGGCGCTCGCTGTCGGTGCCGTGGGGCGGTCGCGGGGGCGGCGGCGGCATCGGGGGCTGCTGCTGGTCGTATGAGGAGTCGTACGACTGCCCGTACTGCTGCTCGCCGTACTGGTCGCCGTCGTACTGGTCACCGCCGTACTGCTCGCCCCCGAAGGCGCCGCCCGCCCCGCCGTAGGACGCGTACGGGTCGTACTGGCCGGCCTGGTAGGGGTCTTGGGGGTCGGGGGTCTGGGGGTACGACGGCTGCTCGTACGCACCGGGCGGGTACTGGCCGCCCTGGTACTGCCGGCCCGCGCCGTACGCGCCCTGGTCGGCGCCCGCGCGGGCCGGGGCCTCCCACTCGTCGTAGGGCTGCGACTGCTGCTGCGGCACGGCGGCGAGGGCCTCCTCCGAAGGAGGAGGCGGTACGTCCTGGCCCGCCTCCTGCGCCGCCTGCTCGCTCTGGGCCCGCAGCCTGCGCGCCCTGCGGCCCTCGCCCTCGACGGGCTGGGCCGGGACGACGGGCTCATCGGGGAGGTCGTCGTCGACGTCGCGGCGGCGGCCCGGCAGGGCGAGCACCACCAGGACGACGGCGAGCGCGCCCTGCGCCCAGAGCCAGGCGGTGTGGGTCAGCGGGGCGTCGAAGGTGACGTCCAGGTGGCCGCCGGCGGTGGGCAGTTCGAAGCCCTGCGCCCAGCCGTCGACCGTGGTGCGGGGCAGCGGGTGGCCGTCGAGGGTGGCCGTCCAGCCCGGGTCGGCCGAGTCGGCGAGCCGCAGGACGCGACCCTCGTCACCGGAGTCGATCTTCGTGTGCAGCTCGACGGGTCCGGCCGCGACGGGCTCCGGGTCGCCGCTCTTAGGGATGACGGCCGCCCGCGACACCTGCCGGTCCACGCGCCACAAGGCGCTGCCGTCCTCCTGGCTGAGCCGGGTCAGGCCCGGGGTCGCGTCCAGGGTGCGGCTCATCTGGCGGGGCGCGCCGTCGCGTACGAGGACGTAGCGGACCGCGAAGCCGCCGAGCTGGTCGGCCTGGTCCGCGCCGGAACCGGCGACGAGACGGGCGACGATCTTGTCGAGCCGCTCGTCCTCGGCGGCCGCCGCGGCGAGTTCGGCGTCGCCGAGCCGGCCGCCGGAGCCCCGTACCAGCGTGTAGGAGACCTTGGCGGCCGTGTCGCTGCCCAGGACGAGCGTGCGGGCCTGGTCCTCCGTGCCGCTCTCCTCCGCGACGAAGGCGGGCACCTGCACGGGGTCGCGCCGCTCCAGGGGGCCGTCGGCGCCGCCGATCATCCAGCCCGCCGCCACGAGCAGCGGTCCGGCGGCCGCGGCGAACGCGATGAGCGCGGCCACCGGCTGCCGCCAGCCGAAGCTCTGCTCGGCGACGCGCGAGCGTGCCCCGTCGGCGCCGAGCGCGGCGGCGGCGAGGATCGCGATGCCGTAGCCGAGGGTGGCCGGTCCTGCCCAGGCCGAGTCGTTCGACAGGACGGCGAAGACCAGGGAGACCAGGGCGGCGGTCCAGGCCGTGCGGACGGCGCGCTGCCGTTCGGTGCGCAGCAGGGCGCCGAGCGCGGCGAGGACGATGCCGATGAGCAGCAGCCCGTGGACGGTGCCGGGGCCGCCGGGACCGGCGCCGAGCAGGTCGAGGGCGGAGGCCGAGCCGGAGCCGAACTCCAGGCCCGCTTCCCGGAAGAAGCCGAACGGCAGCAGGGTCAGGGACCACGGCGCGAGGACGAGCAGCGGGGTGCCGAGCGCGGCGAGGAAGCGCAGGCCGTACGCGGTGATGTCGCCGCGGCGCACCACGAGCAGGGCGAGGCCGAGCACCAGGGCGATCGGCCAGACGATCGGCGTGAAAGCCGTGGCGAGGGTCAGCAGCAGGGCGTACGCCCAGGTGGCGCGCCAGGTGCCGCGGGTGCCCCGCGAAGAGGCGAGGCCGCTCGCCGCGATGCCCGCGCGCACGATGAGCGGCAGCAGGACGGCGAGGACCGCGGTGCCGAGCCGGCCGCCCGCGAGCGCGCCGGTGGTGGCGGGCAGGAAGGCGTACGCGACCGACGCCCAGGCGCGCAGCAGGCGCGAGGTGACGAGCGGGCGTGAGGCGAAGTACGCGGTGAAGCCGGCCAGGGGCACGGAGCCGACGAGGAGGACGGTGACCGCGAGCCCGGTGGAGCCGAAGAGGAGGGTGGCCAGGCCGGCGACGAGCGCGAGGTAGGGCGGGGCGCCCTGGGTGCCGCCGGTGCCGACGGGGTGCCAGCCGTCCAGGTAACGGGCCCACAGCTCGGAGGAGTCGGCGGGGGCGGGCAGCAGGGCGCCGCCCGCGAGCGCGCCGGTGCCGAGCAGGGCGCGGCAGGCGATGAGCGAGGCGAAGAGCAGCACCACGAAGAGCACCGGTCCCGGCTTGCGGGCGATGCGCTTGAGGCGGGCGAACTGTTCGATCTCCAGGAAGTCGGCGTCGTCGCCGCCGGGTCCGGACTCGACGGCGCCGTGCCGTCCGGCGCCCGCGGGCGCCTCGGCGTCGGTGGTGCCGAAGAGGCTGCCCGCGGTCTGTTCGACGGTGGCCCGCACGGTCGCGCCGGGCGGCGGGAACAGGGGGCGCATCTCGCCGGCGTCGGGCAGGGGTTTGCCGCGCTGTTTGCGGGCGGAGAGGATCCGGCCGGGGCGCAGCGCGGTCGCCAGCAGGCCGGCGATCTCGTCGAGGGCCTGTCCCGGCGCCTTGCCGACGAGGTAGGCGACGGTGCGCAGGAGGGTGCCGACGACGATCCGGAAGAGGACCCAGGGCAGCACGGCCGTACGGGCGTTGACGAGCAGGGTGTAGGTGGCGCCGGCCTTGTCCACGCGGTGCGGCGAGGTCGCCGTGCGGCCGACGCAGTCGACGGTGCGGCGCTCGCGGGAGGAGGCCTCGGCGTGCCGCACGACGGCGTCGGGGGCGACGAGGACGCGGTGGCCCGCGGCGTGCGCGCGCCAGCACAGGTCGACGTCGTCGCGCATCAGCGGCAGGCGGCGGTCGAAGCCGCCGAGCTGTTCGTAGACGTCGCGGCGGATGAGCATGCCTGCGGTGGAGACGGAGAGTACGGGCCGTACGTGGTCGTGCTGGCCCTGGTCCTGTTCGCGCCGGTCGAGGCCGGTCCAGCGGCGGCCGCTGTTAGCGATGGAGACGCCGACCTCGAGGAGCTGCCTGCGGTCGTACCAACCGCGGAGCTTGGGGCCGACGACGGCGACGTCCTTGCCGAGCTCGTGTTCGTTCTCGACGACGCGGAGCAGTTCGGTGAGGGCGTCGGGGTCGGGCGCGCAGTCGTCGTGCAGCAGCCAGAGCCACTGCACGGGGTCGCCGTGCGGCAGGTCGGGCAGGTCGTACGCGTCGTCGCGCCAGCTGCGGCTGACCGGATCCCAGCCGCTGGGGCGCTTCAGGTACGGGAGCTCTTCGGGGGTGAGCACCGGGGCGGCGCGGACGGCCTCGTCGACGGCGGTGCCGAAGCCGGAGCGGCGGGCGAGGTGCAGCACGCGGTCGGCGCCGAGGGCGTCGGTGACCAGGCGGGCGGAGTCGTCCGCGCTGCCGGTGTCCGCGGCCACCGCGTCCTGCACGGGGCGCTCCTGGCCGAGGAGCCCGGCCAGGGCGTCGGGCAGCCAGCGGGCGCCGTCGTGGGAGACGAGGACGGCGGTCACGACGTGCCGCGGGAACTCAGGGGCGGCAGCGTCGTGGTGACGGGCTGCCGAATGGCTGTGCACGGACATCGAGGTACGGGCCCCGGTTCGATGGACTGCGGTGGACGCCTGCGCCCCCGCGGGGGCGCCGGGCGTCTCGGACGGGGCCCCACACTAACGGCTGGCATGGGGACGGCCCGCCGCCTGTGGATAACCCACGGGTGACGGGCCGTTCGTCGCGCATCGGTTGAGGGAGGTGTGTGCCGAATTGGCCGGGCGGCACGCGCAGTCGGGGTCCGGGTCCTTCACGTGCTTCCTTCGTACTGCCTTCGGCCTTCGCGTACGTCTCTTCCGTACGCGGGCGCGGACGCGGGCGTCGGCGCGGGCGTCCGTGCTCAGACCGCGGCCTTCTTCAGCCGGCGCCGCTCGCGCTCCGACAGGCCGCCCCAGATACCGAATCTCTCGTCGTTCGCGAGCGCGTATTCGAGGCATTCCGAGCGGACCTCACAGGCGAGGCAGACCTTCTTGGCCTCGCGCGTGGAGCCGCCCTTCTCGGGGAAGAAGGACTCGGGGTCGGTCTGGGCGCACAGCGCGCGCTCCTGCCAGCCGAGTTCCTCGTCCGCGTCCTCGACCAGCAGTTCCTGAACCAGCTCGGTCATGTGCGCCCCTCGTCTGTCTGTGCGTCCCCGTGGTGCTGCCGTTACCGATTTCGGCTGAACGACACGAGTGAAATTACAAGTGTGCCGATCCGGGCCAGTCAAGCCGAGATCTGCTATTGGGCCCCTTATTCACTCTGCGGAACCAAGGCTATGCGGAAAGTGTTCAAATCGGCATAAACCATGACACCGTCGATGACCCGTCCGACGCCCCGCCGAACGTTCGCCCACCAGAGGACCCCTCGGGTCTCACTAGGGAGGACGACGATGTTTGAGAGCCGGTTGCTGCGCCATGTGTCCCGAGAGTCGGCTGCACAAACCTTTCGCCTGACAGAAGAACCGGATGAGGTGAAACATCTCCCACATACCGGACATGGAGTTGACACTGAAGGTGTAACCCGCTCTTCTGGTGGGCATGCTCGCGAACCTGGCTCTTTCGATGACCCGCACCAGCGGGTCCATCGGTGCTGCCCACGCGCGCTGTCGCTGTTCCTGCTCCAGCTGTTGAGTCCACTCCAGCTGTAGAGCCGCTTCTCCCGCTCCGCCTCTCCACCCAGCCATGGCTGGTCAAGCCTCTCTGCGCTCCACCCTTCTTCGCGACACCCCAGCACTCTTACGTTGAGGAACCACCGCACGATGAACAGCGACAGCGACCTCCAGATCGCCGGCGACCTCCTCGAGGTCCCCCACCTCCTGCAGCCCGCCCGCGAGCACCCCGCCACCGTGGCCGAGTTCGTCGGCCTCGCCCGCGCCATCGCCGCCGACCGCGCCCAGTGGGCCCCCCTCGTCCAGTACGACGCCACCAGCCGCTGGTACCACCGCCTGCGCACGGGGCCCGGCTACGAGGTGTGGCTGCTCTCCTGGGTGCCCGGCCAGGGCAGCGGCCGGCACGACCACGGCCGCTCCTCCGGCGTCCTCACCGTCCTCGCCGGCGAGCTGACCGAACACACCGGACGGGGCACGCGGGCGCTCGGCGCCGGCGCGCAGCGCGTCTTCGCGCCCGGCTATGTCCACGAGGTCGTCAACGACTCCCTGGAACCCGCCGTCAGCCTGCACGTCTACTACCCCGGCCTGACCGAGATGCCGATGCACGCCGCCCGGTGCGCGGCCGCCACCGCCCCCGACGGCGCGGAGGATGTCGTGACCGCCTGACGCACCGTCGTACGCGCCTGACATGCTTGGGGCCATGCGCATTGTGGTTCTGGCCGGCGGCATCGGCGGCGCCCGTTTCCTCCGCGGGCTCAAGAAGGCCGCGCCCGACGCGGACATCACGGTCATCGGCAACACCGGTGACGACATTCACCTGTTCGGGCTGAAGGTCTGTCCCGACCTCGACACCGTGATGTACACGCTGGGCGGCGGCATCAACGAGGAGCAGGGCTGGGGGCGTACGGACGAGACGTTCAAGGTCAAGGAAGAACTCGCGGCCTACGGCGTCGGCCCCGAGTGGTTCGGACTCGGCGACCGGGACTTCGCCACGCACATCGTGCGGACGCAGATGCTGGGCGCGGGGTATCCGCTCAGCGCCGTCACGCAGGCGCTGTGCGAGCGGTGGCGGCCCGGGGTCCGCCTCATCCCCATGTCCGACGACCGTGTCGAGACACACGTCGCCGTCACCGTCGACGGCGAGCAGAAGGCCGTGCACTTCCAGGAGTACTGGGTGCGGCTGCGGGCCTCCGTGGACGCGCACGCCGTGGTGCCCGTCGGCGCCGAGCAGGCCAAGCCCGCGCCCGGCGTCCTCGAAGCCATCGCCGAGGCCGACATCGTGCTCTTCCCGCCGTCCAACCCGGTGGTGAGCGTCGGGACCATCCTCGCCGTGCCCGGCATCCGCGAGGCCATCGCCGACGCGGGCGTACCCGTGGTCGGCCTCTCCCCCATCGTCGGCGACTCACCCGTACGGGGCATGGCCGACAAGGTGCTCGCCGCCGTGGGCGTGGAGACCAGCGCCGCCGCCGTCGCCGAGCACTACGGCAGCGGCCTCCTCGACGGCTGGCTCGTCGACACCGTCGACGCGGGCGTCGTCGAGCGGGTGGAGAGCGCCGGGATCCGGTGCCGGGCCGTGCCGCTGATGATGACCGACGTCGACGCCGCCGCCGAGATGGCCCGCCAGGCCCTCGCCCTCGCCTCGGAGGTACGCGCGTGACCGCACCGTCCTACCGCGTGTGGGCCGTGCCCGGCCTCCCCGAGGTCCGCGAGGGCGACGACCTCGCCAAGCTGATCGCGGCGGCCGAACCGGGGCTCGCCGACGGCGACGTCGTCCTGGTCACCTCCAAGATCGTCAGCAAGGCCGAGGGCCGCGTCGTCGAGGCGGACGACCGCGAGGCCGCCATCGACCGCGAGACCGTGCGGGTCGTGGCGCGCCGCGGTGCCCTGCGCATCGTCGAGAACCGTCAGGGACTCGTGATGGCCGCGGCCGGAGTCGACGCGTCGAACACGCCGCCCGGCACCGTGCTGCTGCTGCCCTCGGACCCCGACGCGTCCGCCCGCGCCCTGCGGGAAGGGCTGCGGGACGCGCTCGGTGTCGACGTCGGCGTCCTCATCACCGACACCTTCGGGCGGCCCTGGCGGTCCGGGCTCACCGACGTCGCCATCGGGGCGGCGGGCGTACGGGTCCTCGACGACCTGCGGGGCGGCGTCGACGCGTACGGCAATCCGCTGAGCGCCACCGTCGTCGCCACCGCGGACGAACTCGCCGCGGCGGGGGACCTCGTCAAGGGCAAGGCCGCGGGGCTGCCCGTCGCCGTGGTCCGCGGGCTGCCGCACGTGGTCGGCGGCGGGCCGGACGGGGCGGACGAAGGGGCGCGGGCGCTGGTGCGCGGCGCGCGCGACGACATGTTCCGGCTCGGTACGTCCGAGGCGGTACGGGAAGCGGTGACGCGGCGGCGCACGGTCCGTGAGTTCACCGACGAGGAGGTCGACGGGGGCGCCGTGCGGCGGGCGGTGGCCGCGGCGATCACCGCGCCCGCGCCGCACCACACCACGCCGTGGCGGTTCGTCCTCCTGGAATCCGCCGAAATCCGGACCCGGCTGCTCGACGCCATGCGGGACGCGTGGATCGCCGATCTGCGGCGGGACGGGAAGTCGGAGGAGTCCATCGCCAAGCGGGTACGGCGGGGTGACGTGCTGCGCAAGGCGCCGTATTTGGTGGTGCCCTGTCTCGTGATGGACGGCTCCCACACGTACGGGGACGCGCGGCGGGACGGGGCCGAGCGGGAGATGTTCGTGGTCGCCGCCGGGGCCGGCGTGCAGAACTTCCTGGTCGCGCTGGCCGGGGAGCGGCTCGGCTCCGCGTGGGTTTCGTCGACGATGTTCTGCCGGGATGTGGTGCGGGAGGTTCTCGGGCTGCCGGAGGGGTGGGACCCGATGGGGGCGGTGGCCGTGGGGCATCCGGCGGGGGAGCCGTTGGCTCGGGGGGAGCGGGTTGTGGAGGACTTTGTCGTGGTGCGGTGAGTCGTCGCGGCGGGTCGGTGGGTTTTCGCGCAGTTCCCCGCGCCCCTGGGGAGTCGTGCGTCGCCGCCGATGATCGGTGCGGGTGGGTGAGTTCTTTTGCGCAGTTCCCCGCACCCCTGGGGAGTCGTGCCTCGCCGCCGCTGGTCCGTGCCGGTCCGCGGGTTTTTTTGCGCAGTTCCCCGCGCCCCTGAAAGCTGTGCCTCGGCGCCGTTGGTCCGTGCCGGTCCGTGGGCTTTTTTGCGCAGTTCCCCGCGCCCCTGAAAAGTCGTGCCCTGCCGCCGTTGAGCCGTGCGGGGCCGGGTGCTGTTAGGGGCGCGGGGAACTGCGCGAGCGGCCACCGTCCACCCGCAGACGGCAGCCGCGCTGGGGGGTTACCAGGATGCGATGTTCGTTTTTCTCATTCGGGGGTCTCTGCGGGGTGGGGTACGCCCGCTCAGGAGGAGTAGGCGCGTGGCCCGGTGGCGCTGGCCCGCGTAGGGGGCCAGAAGCCTCAGCATCGCCGCGTCATCCGCGTCCCGGTCGTCCGCGAGGGCGTGGCCCACGATGCCGGGAAGGTGGAGGTCGCCGACCGTCACCGCGTCGGGCGCGCCGTTGCTGCGCTGGACCGTCTCCGCGGAGGTCCAGGGGCCGATGCCGGGGATCAGTTCGAGGCGGGCCTGCGCGTCGAGCGGTTCCATCGACGCCGCTTCCTCCAGGCGGGACGCCCTCGCGACCGCGCGCAGGATCGTGGACGCGCGCTTGTTGTCCACGCCCGCCCTGTGCCACTCCCAGGAGGGGATCAGCGCCCAGGTGCGGGGCGCCGGCATCACGTACATGTGCGGGGGCGTGGGGCCGGGCGCCGGCTCGCCGAACGTGCGGAGCAGGATGCGCCAGGCGCGGTAGGCCTCGTCCGTCGTGATCTTCTGTTCCAGGATCGACGGGATCAGGGACTCCATCACCAGGCCCGTGCGGGTCAGGCGCAGGCCGGGGCGGCGGTGTGCCGTGGTGGCGACCAGGCGGTGGCGGGGCGCGAAGAGCGAGGGGTCGTCCGAATCGCCGAGGAGCGTCGGGAGCCGCGTCAGGAACCAGTCGGCGCCCGGGCCCCACGCCTGGGCCTCCACCGTGTCCGCGCGGGCCGTCACCCGGAGCGTTCCGGGGCCCTCGGGTGTGCGGCTGACGCGCCAGAACGCGCCGTCGGGTGTCCTGCGGAAGGCGGGGTCGACGGGGCCGCGGCGCAGCGGCCCGAGGGTCAGGGCGAGGTCCAGCGGGAAGGGCGGCTTCCAGGTGCGCGTACGGGCGGCCGTGTGCTGGTGGGGGACGCCCGCCGGGGTCGCCGTTTCGCCGCCGCGCCCGGTGAGCTGCGTCTTCCCGCGCCGGGCGGGGCCGGTAGCCGTGGGAAGAGTGGGGCGCGGAGCGAAACGGGAGGACACCCCTATGAGGGTAGGGGACGGGTTGCGCGGCCGGGGCGTTACTGGTCCGAGGAGAAGCGGACCGCGCCGGCGGGCAGTGTGGCCTCGCACCAGACGCGGACGCCTTCGCGCAGTTCGTTGTCGGCGCCGATGCTCGCGCCGTCGCCGATGACCGCCCCGGAGAGGGCCGAGCGGGCGCCGATCCGCGCGCCGGCGCCGATCAGGGAGTCCGTGATGACGGTGCCAGGTTCGATGACCGCGCCGGACAGGACCGTGCTGCCACAGATGCGGGCGCCCTCGCCGACGCGGGCGTGTTCGCCGATGACCGTGCCGCCGGTGAGCTTGGCGTCGGGCGCCACGGAGGCGGTGGGCAGGGTCAGGCTCTCGCCGCAGCGGCCCGGGACCGCCGGGGAGGGGGCGCGGCCGAGGACGAGGTCCGCGGAGCCGCGTACGAACGCCTGGGGGGTGCCGAGATCCAGCCAGTACGTGGAGTCGACCATGCCCTGGAGGTGGGCTCCGGCGGCGAGGAGGTCCGGGAACGTCTCGCGTTCGACGGAGACGGGGCGGCCCGCGGGGATCGTGTCGATGACCGAGCGTCTGAAGACATAGGCGCCCGCGTTGATCTGGTCGGTGACGATTTCCTCGGGGGTCTGCGGCTTCTCCAGGAAGGCGGTGACGCGGCCGGTCGGGTCGGTGGGGACCAGGCCGTAGGCGCGCGGGTCGTCGACCTTGGTGAGGTGCAGGGAGACGTCGGCCCCCGATTCCTCGTGGGTGGCGACGAGGGCGCGGATGTCCAGGCCGGTGAGGATGTCGCCGTTGAAGACGAGGACCGGCTCGTCGGGGCCGGAGTGCAGATGCCGGGCGACGTTGCGGATGGCGCCGCCGGTGCCGAGGGGTTCGGTCTCCGTGACGTACTCGATGTGCAGGCCGAGCGCCGAGCCGTCGCCGAAGTACGGCTCGAAGACCTCGGCGAGGTAGGAGGTGGCGAGGACGATGTGTTCCACGCCCGCCGCGCGGGCCCGCGCCAGCTGGTGGGTGAGGAACGGGACGCCCGCCGCCGGGACCATCGGCTTGGGGGTGTGGACCGTGAGGGGCCGCAGCCGGGTCCCCTTGCCGCCGACCAGGAGGATCGCTTCTGTCACCTGTCGTCTCTGCTTCCTGCTGGGGCCGGCCGAACTTCGCGTTTCGGCCGGCCAGTGTATGCAGACGGATGTGCAGGTCGTGCGGTACGGGCGGTGCGTCGGGCCTCAGCGGCCCTGGAGGCGGGCCGAGGAGGACCGGGTCTTGCCGAGCTTCTTGTACAGGCGGTTACCGGGGCAGTCGGTGGCGAAACCGTCCCGATGGCCGGAGATCACATGGAGCCTGACATTCTTGCCTTTCTTGTACAGATTGCCACCGCCGGACTTCAGGTACGTCTTGCCGCGCGGGTTGGCGCCGTGGAGGCCGAGCTTCCACGCGGTGAGCCGGGCGATGGCCTTCACCGCCGCCTTCGGCGGGTTGTGCGTGCTGTACGTGCCGAGGACGGCGATGCCCGTGCTGTTGCTGTTGAATCCGAGAGTGTGGGCCCCGAGGACCGGCTTGGCCACACCTCCGGCACGTCCTTCGTAGATGTTTCCGCACTTGTCGATCGCGAAGTTGTAGCCGAAGTCACGCCAGCCACTGCTCTTGACGTGGTAGCGGTAGATGCCGCGCAGCACGGACGGGGCCTGTGAGCAGCGGTAGTTGTTGCCGGACGCGCTGTGGTGCAGGAAGGCGGCCTTCACCGTCTTCGTGTACGCGAAGTTCTTCTCGCGCAGCCGTTCGTCGGCGCCCCAGCCCCTGCGCGTGATGATGCGCGGGCGCGGTCCGATGTGGGGCCGTACCTTGCCGACCGCCTCGGGGCCGCCGCGGGCCGCGATCAGGTCGTCCTGGGTCTGGCGTTCCGTCAGTTCGGGGATGACGAAGGCGCCGATCGGGGCGAGTTCCTCGTTGACGGCGGAGGCCGCGGCGGATTCGGCGCTCAGCGCGGTGGTGTGGCCCGCGGTGACGACCTGTCCGACGCCCCGCGGGGGCACCTCGTCGCCGGGGTCGACCAGTTCGAGGCGGAGGCCTTCGGGGAGCGGGGAGGCGGCGGCGCGGTCGGCGGCCGCGGGGCGTTCGGGGCGTACGCGGATCTCGACGCCGTCCGAGGCGCCGACCCACAGGGGTGCGGTGGAGCCGCGGACGGTGCCGCCGGCGCGTTCGGCGGCGTCCGGGTCGGCGGCGTGTTCGTGGTTGTGGGTCTCGACGTGCTGCCAGCCGGACCAGGTGGTGGCGCCGGCCGGCCGGGTGCGGACCTGGACGGTGCCGTTCAGTTCGGCGTCGGGGTCGTTCCAGACGACGCCCACCAGGGAGAAGGGGCTTACATCGCGTTGGGTCAGGCCCTGTTCGCGCATCCCGGCCGGGCCGAGGGTGCGGTCGGAGCCGAGGGGGGCGAGCGGGAGGGACTGGGTGCTGCCGGGGACCGCACCCGTGGCCGCCCCGGCGGCCGACGGTGTGCCGGGGGTCACGGCCCGGGCGCCGGAGGACGGGAGGGTGAGGGGCAGCGCCAGAGCGGCCGCGCACGTGACACCGATCGAGGAAGCTAGGAATCCACGCATACATCTGATAGTTGGCATAGCGGGACATATCTGTCCATCGGGAAACTGACGGGTCGTCGGCCGGTGCGGGTCCGCCGGGCTTTCGCACTCCCCCGCCACGCCGGGGGCCGGCCCGGCGCCCGCGTACCCTTGCGCCCGTGAACGCCAACGACCGCACCCCTGCCGACCTGCTGCGATCCGCGCTCGCCTCGGACCCGGGCCGCCCTCTTGTCACCTTCTACGACGACGCCACCGGCGAGCGCGTGGAATTGTCCGTGGCCACCTTCGCCAATTGGGTGGCCAAGACCGCCAATCTGCTCCAGGGAGATCTCGCCGCGGGCCCCGGCGACCGGGCCGTTCTGCTGCTGCCCGCGCACTGGCAGACCGCCGTCTGGCTGCTCGCCTGTTCGTCGGTGGGCGTCGTCGCGGACGTGGGCGGCGACCCCGCGTCGGCCGATGTCGTGGTCAGCGGCCCGGACACGCTCGACGCCGCGCGCGCCTGCTCCGGGGAGCGGGTGGCGCTCGCGCTGCGCCCCCTCGGCGGACGCTTCCCGCAGCCGCCCGAAGGCTTCGCCGACTACGCGGTCGAGGTGCCGAGCCAGGGCGACCGGTTCGCCCCCTTCGCGCCGGTGGACCCGGACGACCCCGCCCTAGCGGTGGCCGGGGACGAGCTGACCGGCTCGGAGCTGGTGGAACGGGCGCGCGAGGACGCCGAGCGGCTGGGCGCCGGCCCCGGCTCACGGATCCTGTCCGGCCTGCCGTACGACTCCTGGGACGGACTGAGCGCCGGACTGTACGCGGCACTGGCCGGCGGCGGCTCCGTAGTGCTCTGCCGCCACCTGGACCGCCTCCCCGAGGACACCCTGAAGAAGCGGACCTCGGACGAGAGGGTCACGGTCACGCTGCGGTAACCGTCGGGGCGGTGGTCCGCGCCTGGCCGGTGGTTCGTGTCCGGCGGGTGGTTCGCGCCCGCCGGTGGTCCGCGCCTGGCGAGGCCCCGCCCGGCCGGTGATTCGTGCCCGGCCGGGCGCGGACGTGCCGTGGCCGGGTGCCGGGCGCCGGGGAGAGACGTGCCGTGGCTGACCGCCGGGCGGACACCGACGTGCCGTGAGCGGACGCGGACGCGCCGCAGCCCGGCCACTGGGCGGACGCGGACATGCCGTGGGCGGGCGCCGACGTGCCGCAACCCGGCCAGCGGGCGGGCAGGGACGTGCCGTGGCCCGCCGGGTGGACGCGGACACGCCATCCCCAGCCGCCGCGCGGACGGCGACGTGCCGCGGGGGGACGCGAACGCGCCGCAACACAGCCGCCGGAAGCGGGCATGGACATGCGGTGATCGGCCGCCGGGCGGAGCGGATATGCCAGCACCAGCCACCGGGCGGACACCCACGCGCACCGTTGGCGGACGCGAACGCGCCGCAACCCGGCCGCCGTACCGGCACGGACATACCGTGGCCGGCCGCCGGGCGGACGCCTACGTGCCGTGGCCGGACGCGGACGCACTGCAGCCCGGCCGCCGAGCGGACGCCGAAGTGCCATCACCAGCCGCCGCCGGGCGGACGCGGGCGAGCCGTCACCAGCCACCGGGCGGACGGCGACGTGCCGTGGCCGGACGCGACGTGCCACAGCCCGGACACCGGGCAGGCATGGACGTGCCGTGGTCGGCGCGCGCGGTCGCCGACGTGCCATCACCAGCCACCGGGCGGACGCGACATGCCGTGGCCGGGCGTGAACGTGCCGCAGCCCGGACTTGGAGCGGGCCTGGACATGCGGCAACCCCGCCGGGCGGACACCGGCGTGCCATCAACCAGCCCCCCCGGGGGGGGGGGGGGGGGAAGAGACGTCCCGCGGCCCGGCGCGTGCTTTGCCGCTCCGCTGAACCACCCGTTCCGTCCCCCGTTCGGCGCACCCTGCCCCCGGTCCAGAGGCCCCCCGCGCCCGCCCGGGCCATGGTCGTAGGAACGGACTTCGCCGACGCAGCCATGAGGGGTGGACGCACACGTGACCGAGACCGCAGGGACGCCTTCCGGGGCGGACGGGTTCCCGGCCCCGGAGAGCACCCCGCCTGAGCCGAAGGCCACGTATGGACCGGGGGCGGGAGCGAGTCCCACCGGCGCGGGCGTCGTCCGTCGCCGGCGCCGCCTGCTGCGCTGCGCCGCGCTCGGCGTCGCCCTCCTGGTGCTCGGCGCCGGGGGCCTGGGCTGGGCGGCGTACGAGAAGCTGAACGGGAACATCACCACGGACAACGACGCCGCGGCCGAGCTGGCCCGCTTCGAGAAGGAGCGCCCGACGGCGCTGGTGAGCGGCGCCCAGAACATCCTGCTCCTCGGCTCCGACACCCGCGCGGGGCCGGGCAACCGCAAGTACGGCAGGGACCCCGGCACGCAGCGTTCGGACACCACGATCCTGCTGCACCTGGCGGCCGACCGGCAGAGCGCGACGGCGGTGTCGATCCCGCGCGACCTGATGGTGGAGATCCCCGGCTGCCGCCGCCCGGACGGCACCCGGACGCAGGCCCAATTCGCGCAGTTCAACTGGGCGTTCGCGTTCGGCGGGACGGCCTGCACGATCCGTACGGTCGAGAAGCTCACCCGCATCCGCGTCGACCACCACATGGTGGTGGACTTCGCCGGGTTCAAGGACATGGTCGACGCGGTCGACGGCGTACAGGTCTGCATCAGGACCCCGATCGACGACACCGACGCCCGGGTGAAGCTCGACCCGGGGCTGCGGACCCTCGACGGCGAACAGGCGCTGGGGTTCGTGCGCGCCCGCAAGAGTCTCGGCAACGGCAGCGACACCGACCGGATCGACCGCCAGCAGGCGTTCCTCGGCGCACTCGTCAACAAGGTGCAGAGCAATGACGTCCTGCTGAATCCGACCAAGCTTTATCCCGTTCTCGACGCGGCGACCTCCTCGCTCACCACCGACCCCGGACTCGCGAGCCTGCGGGGTCTGTACGACCTCGTGCGCGGCATGCGCGACATCCCCACGGAACGGGTGCAGTTCCTCACCGTTCCCCGCCAGTCGTACACCTACGACGCCAACCGCGACGAGCTCGTCGAACCGGCGGCGGACCGGCTCTTCGGCCGGCTGCGCACGGACAGCCCGGTCGTGGTGGACCCGCGGCAATCCGAGAATTCTGGCCCTGGCGACAAGCGGGCCGAGGATTCGCGGGTCCGGACGGGCGACTCGGATGCCTCGGGCGACTCGGACGCGTCGCGCGAGTCGGCCGAAGAAGGCTCCTCCGCCGAGGAGGCGGGCGACGACTCCGGTGAGTACGGAAGCGACGAGAAGCCGGACGACCCCTCGGATACGCCGTCCCCCGCGCCGACATTCCGGGGCAACACGGCCGCCGGGCCCACCTGTAAGTAAAACGATCCCCAAGGGAAGGGCCCGCCCCACAAAGAAATAGGGCGGATTGCCCAGTTGTAGGGGAGTGGAATTTGTCACCGGCGTCGTCCGACGCTGAACTGGGCGGATAGTGTGAGCGATCCGGTGCGCAGGCCCATCTCGGCCACGCACCGCTGGAACGACTGACCGAGCGCCTTCTTGAGGGGGGAAAGGCGCCGCGTGGCCCCGACGGAGGACGCAGACAACCGTGGACGCGCAAGGCCGTGGGCCCAACCAAGGAGAGCGAAGCGACCTCCATGGAAGGGCGGTGGCGGGAGACGGGCGGGCCGAGAACATCGATCCCGCGGACCAGTGGGTACTCAACCCGGACACCGGCGACTACGAACTGCGACTGAGCCCCTCCGGAGGGCAGTCGACGGTGCCGGGCCCCCGTGGCTCCTCACCCCGCCAAAGCGGCCGCGGCCGCACCGAACCGGGCCGTGAGCGCACCCGCCAGGGCGACCGCGACGAGCGCCGCGAGGTCCCTGGGCAGCGCCGCAGGCGCGTCAAGGAACCGGAGCCGGGCTCGGGCGGGCGGCGCAAGCAGAAGCCGCGCAAGTCCAAGGGCAAGAAGGTGCTCGTCTGGACGGGCGGCACGCTGGCCTTCCTGCTCGTCGCGGGCTGCGCCGGCGGCTACCTCTACTACCAGCACCTCAACGACAACATCACGTCGATAGACGACGACGGCGCGGGCACCGGCGGCTTCAGCAAGGACCGGGCCATCAACATCCTCGTGATGGGCACCGACAAGCGCAGCGGTGACGGCAACAAGGGGTACGGGGACGAGGGCAGCGTCGGTCACGCCGACACGACGATCCTGCTGCACGTCTCCAAGGACCGGACGAACGCGACCGCGCTGAGCATCCCGCGCGACATGATCGTCGACATCCCGGACTGCCCGACCAAGCAGGACGACGGCAGCACGAAGAACATCCCCGGCACGCCGAACTCCCGCTTCAACGAGAGCCTCGGACAGTACGACCGCACGCCGAGCTGCACGATGCGCACGGTCAAGGCGATCACCGGGATCACGCCCGACCACTTCATGGTGGCCGACTTCAACGCGGTCAAGACGCTCTCCAGCGCCGTCGGCGGTGTGGAGGTCTGCCTCGCCAAGGACATCGACGACCCCAAGTCGCACCTGAAGCTGCCCAAGGGCAAGCACACGATCGAGGGCGAGAACGCGCTGGCGTTCGTCCGCACGCGCCACTCCGTGGGCACCGGCGGCGACTTGAGCCGGATCGAGCTGCAGCAGCAGTTCCTCAGCTCCCTGATGCGCAAGCTGAAGTCGAGCGACACCCTCACCAGCCCGCAGAAGATGATCAAGCTCGCGGAGGCGGGCACCAAGGCGCTCACCGTCGACTCCAAGATCGCCGACATAATGAAGCTCAAGGAGCTCGGCATGGAGCTCGGCAAGCTCGACATGAAGAACCTGAGCTTCGCCACGGTGCCGGTGATCGACAACCCCGCCGAGAAGGTCCACACGACGGTGGTGCCCGACCCCACCAAGGCCGAGCAGCTCTTCGCGATGATGCGCGCCGACGAGTCGCTGACCGAGGTGAAGAAGAAGCGGAAGAAGGAGAAGGCCGCCGTGGCCGCCCGGTTGAAGGGGCCCAAGGCCGACGCCTCCGAGGTGCGGGTCGACATCTACAACGGCAGCGGGCAGACCGGCGCCGCCCAGAAGACGCTCACCTGGTTGCAGAACAGCGCGGGCGTTCTCAAATCCAGCCAGCTGGGGAACGCGCCCTCGGAGCTCAAGAAGACGACGCTCGAGTACGCGCCGGACCAGGCGGACCAGGCACGCAGGCTCGCCGACATCATGGGGCTGCCCGGCGCCGCGCTGAAGCCCGGCAAGAGCGAGAAGAACGCGCAGGGCCTCCCGGCCATGAAACTGACGCTCGGCGGTGACTTCAAGGGCGCGGGGGTGCCCATTGATGCCTCGTCGAAGGCACCGAAGGACATCAAGAAGGTCGAAGCGGACAAGGTTATGTGTGCCGAGTGACCTGAAGCGGTCGTTCTGCATCTAACAATGCGCCAAGGCGTCGCAGGACGACCGCAGTTCAGTAATGGGGCGGGGAGGGGCTGGGGATGAGGCAGAACAGCGTGCGCAAGGAGGGGACACGACGACGTGTCCCGCACGCAAGTGGTCATGGCCGGGACGAGGCCAGGGCCGACGGTGAGATACGCCCCGGCGGGTCCCCGCGATCCGGGGCCGAGGAGTCCGCGGACGGCGGCGGCCGGCACCGCCACCGGCGCGGCACGAGCGGCGCCGCACGGCCGCCGCGCCGCAAGCGCCGCGTCCTGCGCTGGTCGGCGACGGTCCTCTCGGTCCTGATACTCGGCACCGCCGGCGCCGGATACCTCTACTACCGGCATCTCAACGGCAACATCCAGACGGACGACCTGAACCTCGGCGAGCACCGGGCCCCCGAGCCCACGCCCAACGCCGCGGGACAGACCCCGCTGAACATCCTCCTCATCGGCTCGGACGCCCGGGACTCCAAGGCCAACCAGAAGCTCGGCGGCGCCAAGAACACCTTCGGCTCGCCGCCCCTCGCCGACGTACAGATGCTGCTGCACGTCTCGGCCGACCGCTCCAACATGTCGGTCGTCAGCATGCCGCGCGACACCCTGCTGCAGATCCCCAAGTGCACGGACCCGGACGACGGCAAGGTCTACCCGCAGACCGGCCCGCGCACCATGACCAACGAGTCGCTCGGCCGCGGCGGCCCCGGCTGCACGGTCGCCACCTGGGAGAAGCTCACCAACATCCACATCGACCACTTCATGATGGTCGACTTCTCGGGCGTGGTCTCCATGGCCGACGCCATCGGCGGCGTACCCGTCTGCGTGGACCGGAACATCCACTCGCGCGACAGCCAGGGCCACGGCTCGGGCCTGAAGCTGAAGAAGGGCACCACGGAGGTCAAGGGCGAGCAGGCCCTGCAGTGGCTGCGCACCCGCTACGGCTTCGAGGGCGGCACCGACATCAGCCGCGCCAAGGCCCAGCACATGTACATGAACGCGCTGGTCCGCAAGCTCCGCGAGAACACCGGCCTGACCAGCCCGAACCGGCTGCGCAAGCTCGCCGACAAGGCGACGAAGGCACTGAAGGTCGACGACGGCCTCGGCGACCTGATGAAGCTGTACGACCTCGGCAACGAGCTGAAGAAGGTCTCGCCGTCGCGCACGACGATGACGACCATGCCGTTCGAGTACGCCGGTGAGCGCGTCGTCCCCAAGCCCGGCGACGCCGAGCAGCTCTTCCGCCTGGTCCGCGACGACATCCCGCTGGACGGCAAGGGCAGGAAGAAGCCGGCCAAGGAGAAGCCGTCGGACGACCCGGCCGCCCCGGACGGCGAGATCGCGGTGCAGGTCCAGAACGGCACCCGTACGTCCATGGAGCCGCCGGTCAGCGGCCGGGCGGGCACGGTGGCGCAGCTCCTCGCCGGCAAGGGCTTCACCAAGGCGACCCCCGACTCGGCGGCCGCGCTGACCCAGGAGAGGACGGTCGTCCGTTACCCCAGCAAGGATCTGGAGGGCGACGCGCAGCGGGTGGCCAAGTCCCTGGGGCTGCCGCTCGGTTCGGCGAAGAAGTCGACGGACGTCTCCGGGGTGACGCTGGTCGTCGGCTCCGACTGGCGTCAGGGCGATCTGCCGCCCAAGCCGAAGAAGAAGGACGACAAGACGCCGGAGTCCGCGGACGCGCTCAGCGGCTCCGACAAGAAGGCCTGCATGAAGGTGGACCCGAACTTCAGCTGGTAGCCGCCGCGCACGACGAAGGCCCGGCCCCACCGGTGAGGCGGGACCGGGCCGTTCGTACGAATGCGGAGGGACGCTCAGGCCTCTTGGGTCTCCCCCAGCACGGCCGGGCGGCGCGAGGCGATGACCTTCCTGGCGAGCGCGCGCGGGCTGGTGAGGAAGCCCCAGCCCCACGACATGTGCATGGTCGCGAGCGCCACCGGGATCTGCAGGCGTGCCTTCAGGGGCAGCCCCTTGCCCGCGGGGACGGACCCGGCGGCGATGGCCGCGAGGTAACCGCCGGGGATGACGAAGCCCCACGGCGTGAGCGCCGCGCCCACGACGACGCCCGCGGCGATCGCGCAGACCGCGGTCGGCGGGGCGAGGTAGCGCAGGTTGATGGAGCCCTCGTGGTAGCGGGCGACGACGTGGCGCCAGCGGCCGTAGTCCTTGTACTGCTTGGCCAGCGCCTTCACGCTCGGCCGCGGGCGGTACGAGACCTTCAGCTCCGGCGAGAACCAGATCAGGCCCCCGGCCTCGCGGATGCGGAAGTTCAGCTCCCAGTCCTGGGCGCGGATGAACTCCTCGTTGTAACCGCCCTGCTGCTCCAGCGCCTCGCGGCGGAAGACGCCGAGGTAGACCGTCTCGGCCTGCTGTGCCTCGCCGCCGGTGTGGAAGGCGGCGTTGCCCACGCCGATCTTCGAGGTCATGGCGGCGGCGACCGCGTGCTCCCAGTCGTTCTGGCCCTCGGCGTGCATGATGCCGCCGACGTTCATCGCGCCGGTCTCCTCCAGGAGGCGGACGGCGGTCGTGATGTAGCCGGGCGAGAGTGCCGCGTGGCCGTCCACGCGCACCACGATCGGGTGACGGGACGCCTTGATCGCGGCGTTCAGCGCCGCGGGCGTGCGCCCCGTGGGGTTGGGGACCGTGTGCACCCGCGGGTCCTCGCGGACCAGCTCGGCGGCGATCTCGTCGGTGCGGTCGGTGGAGGGGCCGAGCGCGACGACGACTTCCATCTCCCCCGCGTACTCCTGCCGCAGGATCGCGTGCACGGCCTCGCGCAGATGCCGCTCCTCGTTGAGGACGGGCATGATCACCGATACGGCTGGAGGCTGCACCTCAGACTCCTCAGACTTCGCGTTCATCACGCGTCACGTTACCGCGAATGGGGGACACCGGCGCGCGCCGTCCGGGTCGCTACCCCGGGCCGCATTTCGTATGGCATTACCTTTCTCGGGTCTCAGGCCGTCTCCCGTCCGTCCCCGCCGCAGCCACCCGTCTTCGCGGAGGTGTTCCGCACGTGCCCACACCGCCCCGCTCCCCCGCTCCCCCGCCCCGCCGACCCCGCCCACCGGCACCCCGGTCCCCCCGGAGGACCGGCGGGCGGCGGAAACGGCCGCGCTGGGGGATGCGGGTGGCCGTCGCCGCCTCCGTGACGGTCCTGGCCGCGGCCGGCATCGGGCACTCCGTCGTCACCAGCCTGGACACGGCGATCCGGCGCGTGGACGCCTTCAAGGACATGAAGAACCGGCCCGAGCAGGGCCACGGCACCAACGTGCTGCTGGTCGGCACCGACGGACGCGACAAGATCACCGAAGAGGAGAAGCGGCGGTACCGCCTCGGCGGCGCGCCCTGCCACTGCACCGACACGATCATGATCGTGCACATCTCGGAGGACCGGGACCGGGCGAGCGTCGTGAGCCTGCCCCGGGACAGTTATGCCGAGTTGCCCGAGCACGTCGACCGGAACACCCGGCAGCAGCACCACCAGCATCCGAACAAGCTCAACGCGGCGTACGCGGAGGGCGGGCCGAACCTCACGGTGCGCACCGTCGAGCACATGACGAAGGTGAAGATCGACCACTATCTGGAGGTCGACTTCGTCAGCTTCATGAAGACCGTGGACGTGCTCGGCGGCGTGGAGATCTGCACGGCCAAGCCCCTGCAGGACTCGCACACCGGGCTCAACCTCGCCGAGGGCACGCACGCGATGAACGGCGGCGAGGCGCTGCAGTACGTCCGGTCCCGGTACGTCGACGGGGCCTCGGACCTCGGCCGCATGGAGCGCCAGCAGCGTTTCCTCGCGGCGCTCATCGCGAAGGCGACGAGCAGCGGTGTCCTGCTGAACCCGGTCACCTTCCGCGACGTGACGCGGACGCTGCTCGGCTCGGTCCGGGCCGACAAGGGCTTCGACACGGGCGACATGCTCGATCTGGGCCGGGCGATGCGGGGCTTCTCGCCCTCGTCGTCGGAGTTCACCACGGTGCCGCTGAGCCCGACCGGGCAGAACCTGCCCGGCATCGGCTCGACGCTGAAGTGGCATCCGGAGAAGTCGCAGCGGCTGTTCGACGCGCTGCGCGAGGACCGTCCGCTGGCGCCGCACCGCGTCAGGTCCAAGGCCACGCTGGTCGGTGTCTCGCCGCAGCAGATCCGGGTCCAGGTGGAGAACGGCACCGGGACGCCGGGGCTCGGCAAGCGGGTCGACGCGGCGCTGCGGGCGACCGGGTTCCGGACCTCGGGGGCGCCGGCGGACGTGCCGGGCGCCGGGCTGCGGCCCGCGGGGCGGACCGTCGTCGCCTACGACCCGCGGTGGGACCGGTCGGCGAAGTCCCTGTCGACGGCGCTGCCCGGCAGTGAGCTGCGGCCGGTGCCGGGGCTCGGTCCGACGCTGAAGGTGATCGCGGGGCAGGACTTCAAGGAGGTCCGGCGGGTGCGGGCCGAGGACGCCCACCAGGGCGAGTTCGGGGCGGTCACGGGCGACGAGGTGATCTGCCCCTGAGCCGGCCGGGCGCGGCCCCCGGCGGTCTCAGTCGTCGAACCCCTCGGCCGCCCTGGCCTCCCGCAGCTCCTTGATGGCGCGGCGGCGGGCGAGCCGGTGGGTGCGGCGGATCTGGGCCTCCTGGTAGCGGCGGCGGTCGCGGTCGGTCTCGGGGACGACCGGCGGGACCGTACGGGGCTTGCCGTCGGCGTCGACCGCCGCGAAGACGAGGTAGGCCGAGCCGACCTGCTGGGCGGGCGTCGACTCGTTCCAGCGCTCGGCCAGGACCCGCACGCCGACCTCCATGGAGCTGCGTCCGGTCCAGTTGACCTGGGCCTTCACATGGACCAGGTCCCCCACGCGGACCGGCTCCAAAAAGACCATCTCGTCCATGGACGCGGTGACCGCGGGGCCGCCGGAGTGGCGTCCGGCGACGGCCCCCGCCGCGTCGTCCACCAGTTTCATGATCACGCCGCCGTGCACCGTACCGAGGAGGTTGGTGTCGTTGTGGGTCATGATGTGGCTGAGCGTGGTGCGGGACGCCGAGGTCGGCTTGGCCGGGACCGCCTCGGGGTCCCGGGGGTGTCCCCCCGAAGGGGACGCTGTCGCACCGGGGGCCTGATCTGTCATGCCCTCCACCCTATGCCGGACGTTTGTCCGGCCCCTCCCCGGTCGCTTTGCATCAGCTCTGCAACAGCCCTGACCCGAATTCCCGACCGCCCTGTAAGGCGCGTGCCCCGAGGCGGCACACTGGGCCACATGAGCGATTGGCCTGACGATCAGGGCGGCGGCAGGGGATACGGCCGCGGCAGCGGGAGCCCCCAGCCCGACGGTGCCCGCGTGATGCGGCATGTCCAGCGCGACCGGTCCGCCCGTCCGGCCGGTCCGCCGCCCGGCGGTGTCCCGCCGCAGCCCGCGTACGACGACGGGTACGGCGAGCAGTACGGCGACGGGCAGCCGTACGGCGACGCCCGCGACCAGGTCTTCGAGCCGCGGGCCGCGCGCCGCGACCCGTACGGCCAGGGCCCCGACAGCGCCTACGACAGCGGTTACAACACCGGGCAGGTCTACGGCCGGCCCGGCGGCGGCGACGGCGGTCCCGGCGGCCCCGGCACCGCGCAGCGCGCCCCGCGTCCCGCGCCGAACTGGCGCAAGCGCATCAAGTGGGGTGCCATCACCGTCGTGAGCGTCCTGGTCGTGGTCTCCGTCTCCACGTACTTCTGGGCCGACTCCAAGCTCAAGCGCGAGGTCGACCTCTCCAAGGTCATCGAGCGGCCCGAGGGCGGCGCGGGCACCAACTACCTGATCGTCGGATCCGACAGCCGCGAGGGCATGTCCGCCGAGGACAAGAAGAAGCTCCACACGGGCTCGGCCGAGGGCAAGCGCACGGACTCGATGATGATCCTGCACGTCGCGGACGACGGCGGGAACACGATGATCTCGCTCCCCCGCGACTCGAACGTGACGATCCCGTCCTTCAAGGGCGCCGAGTCCGGCAAGATCTACCCGGGCACCGGCCGCCAGACCAAGCTGAACGCCGCGTACGCGGAGGACGGCCCCGAGCTGCTCGTCCGCACCATCGAGGCCAACACCGGCCTGCGCATCGACCACTACGCGGAGATCGGCTTCGGCGGCTTCGCCGAGATCGTGGACTCGGTCGGCGGCGTCGAGATGGACATCCCGAAGCCCTTCAAGGACAAGTGGTCGGGCGCCGACTTCAAGGCGGGCAAGCAGACCCTGAACGGCCAGGAGGCGCTCGCCTTCGTCCGCACCCGGCACGCCTTCGGCAGCGACCTGGAGCGCACGAAGAACCAGCAGAAGTTCCTCGCGACCCTCGCCCACCAGGTGGCGACGCCCGGCACGATCCTGAACCCGTTCAAGCTCTACCCCACGATGGGCGCGGGCCTGGACACGCTGGTCGTCGACAAGGACATGGGCCTGACCGACGTGGCGTCCATGTTCTGGGCGATGAAGGGCGTCAGCGGCGGCGACGGCACGTCCATGAACATGCCGATCGCGGGCGAGGCCGGCGGCAACCTCCTCTGGGACAAGGCCAAGGTCAAGCAGCTGGTCGGGGAGCTCAACAACGACGAGAAGGTCACGGTCTCGAGCTGAGGCCGCGGCCCCGGGTGACCGGGGCGTTCCCCGTCGCGTACGGGTGAGGGGCCCCGCCGATCTCATCGGCGGGGCCCCTTCCGTCTCCCGCGGACGGCCCGTACCCCGAACGCTCCGCCCGCCGAGAAGCCGCGGCCGCTCCGTGCCACGGTGGTCGGAACTGCCGCCCGCCGACGTCCGGAGCACCCGCCATGGCAGATCTGCAGGAGGAACTCTCCACCACCGCCGAGGCGGGGGAGCTCGACACGCTCCCCGCCCCGCCCGACCTCGTCCCCGCGCCCGAACCGGGAGCCGCGCACGAGCAGGCGTCCGAGCCGGCGCCCGTGCGGGACCCCCTTCCCCTGCGCCATCCGGTCCCCGCGCGGGAGCCGCTCCCCGTCCGTGAGCCGCTTCCCGTACGGGAGGGGGAGCCGCGCCCCGGGCCCGGGCGCTCCGCCGAGGCCGCCGAGCAGGCCCGCGCGCTGCTCGCCGCTCACCCGGTCGCCGACGGGTACAGCGGACTGCCCCGGGCGCTGCGCCGGCTGCCCTGGCACGACTTCGAGACGGGCGACAGCGGCCTGGAGAGCGACGTGCCGCGGCTGCGGGCCGGCCGGGTCGGCGCGCAGTTATGGTCCGTGCACGTACAGGTGCCCGAGGGAGCCGGGCCCGACCGGCCCGTCGGCGCGACGCTGGAACAGATCGACTTCGTGAAGCACGTCGTCGCCACCCACCCCGAGGGGCTGCGGCTCGCCCGCAACGCGTCGGAGGCCGCCGACGCCCGCAACTGCGGCCGCGTCGCCACGCTGATCGGCCCGGCGTGCGGCGCCGCGCTCGGCGACTCGCTGGGCACCCTGCGCGCGCTGCACAGCCTCGGCCTGTGCGCGCTCACCCTCTCCGGCACCGCGTGGGCGGGGGCGGGCGGGCTGACGCCGTTCGGCGAGGAAGTCGTCAGGGAGATGAACCGGCTCGGGGTCATCGCGGACCTCTCCGGCGCCTCCGATGCGACGACGCGGCGGGTGCTCGCCATCTCCAAGGCCCCGGTGATCTTCACCCGCTCCGGTGCCCGCGCCCTGCGCGACCACCCGGCCAACCTCACCGACGAACTGCTGGCCGCGGTCGGTGCCGCCAAGGGGCTGTGTCTGGTGCCGCTCGCCGCCGACCGCACGGGTACGTCGGTACGGGAGGTGGCGGACCACCTGGAGCACGTGCGGGAGATCGCCGGGCCCGAGTGCGTCGGCCTCTCGGGGATGTACGACACCACCGAGGCGCACCCCGACGGCCTTGCAGACGCGGCAAGTTACCCGCGGCTGATCGCCGAGCTCGTCGAACGCGGCTGGCCCGAGGCGGAGTTGGCGCTGCTCACCTGGGGCAACGTCCAACGCGCCCTGCGCGACGCGGACTTCACCGCGCGGGCGGCGCGGGAGCGGAGGGCTCCCTCGACGGCGAGGATGGAACGCCCGGCCGAGTGAGCGCCCCCGGCCGGCAAGTCGGTCGGTCAGGGGATCTTGCAGAGGCAGAACGGGTGGCCCACGGGGTCGGCGTAGACGCGGAAGTCGCGCCTGCCGCCGTCGTCGTCCAGGTCGAGGGGGCGTGCCCCGAGGGCGAGCACCTTCTCCTCGGCCGCGTCGAGCTCCTCGGTCGTACGGCCCGCGTCGAGATCGAGGTGGATCTGCTGGGCGTCGACGTCGGAGCGCGGCCACCGCGGCGGGGCCAGGTCGGTCACCCGCTGGAACGACACCTTGACGCGGCCCGGGGAGACGAGGTCGACCCAGTCGCCGTCGTCCTCTACGGTGCCGCCGATGATCTGCGCGTAGAACTCCGCGAGGGCGAGCGGGTCGGGGCAGTCGAGGACGACGTTGCGCAGGGTGGCGATGGGGGCGGTGGTGCCGGTAGTGCGGGTGGTGCCGGTGTCGTCAGGCATGTCTCACTCCTTCTCAGCAGGCACAGAGGCAGAACGGGTGCCCCGCCGGATCCGCGTAAACCCGCCAGGGGCGCCGGCGGTCGGCGGCGTCGAGGACGGTGGCGCCGAGCGCGAGGATCTCCTTCTCCACGGCGTCCAGCTCTTCCATGCCTTCCACGGTGAGGTCCAGGTGGAACTGCTGCGACCCGTCCGGCTCGGGCCAGCGGGGCGGCTGGTGGCCGGGGGCCTCCTGGAAGGCGAGCGAGGGTCCCACGGGCCCCTTCAGGTCGACCCAGCCCTCGTCGCCGGGGGTGGGGGTGCCGCCGATGACCTTCGCGTAGAACCCGGCGAGGGCGTGGGGGTCGGGGCAGTCAAGGACGACGGTGCCGAGCTTGGCGAGCGGCATGGGTTCCTCCGGTGGGTGGGGTGACCTCGTATCTCGTCACCGGTTACCGGGTGAGCTCGTCAACCGGTAACGGTTACTCCATACTCCCCCTGTAGAGGTAACGTCGCAACCATGAATGACAGAGCACCCGCGCCGGGCGGGCTCGCGCTGATCCAGGAGCTCGTGAACACGCTGAACCTGGAGACGGGTGCGGACGCCCTGGACACGGAGGCGGGGCTGCGCGCGTTCGGGCTCGCGCCGGGCGGGGCCGAGGCGGCGCGGGAGCTGCGGGAGGCGCGGGAGTTGCGGGAGGCGCTGCGGGTGGCGTGCCTCGCCCATGCCGGGCATCCCCCGCACCGGCCCGTGCGCGAACTCTCCCTGCTCCTTGCGGAGGGGCCGCTGGTGGTACGGGTGGACGCCTCCTCCGGCGCCGCGACGCTCGTCGCCGCGGACTCGGCGGGGCTCGCGGGGCGGGTGGCGGAGGCGATCGCGGAGGGGGTCGCCGCCGGGACGTGGCCGCGGCTCAAGGCGTGTGAGGCGCCGGACTGCCACTGGGCGTACTACGACCGGAGTCCGGCGGGGCGGAGCCGGTGGTGTGACATGGGGGTTTGTGGGGCTCGGGCGAAGATGCGGGCGTATCGGTCGCGGAGGGCTGCGGCGGGCTTGGGCGGGTAGTTTGCGCAGTTCCCCGCGCCCCTGGGTCTTGGGCCCGGGGTTCGTTGTTGGGTGCGGGCCGTGGGTTTTTTGCGCAGTTCCCCGCGCCCCTGGAGTTCGGGGCCGGCCATCGTTGTTGGGTGCGGGCCGTCGTTTTTTTGCGCAGTTCCCCGCGCCCCTGGAGTTCGGGGCCGGCCATCGTTGCTGGGTGCCGGTCGTGGTTTTTTGCGCAGTTCCCCGCGCCCCTGAGCGTCGGGCCCCCGCGCCCCTGGGGGTCAGGCTGTGGGGCGGCCCATGGCTCGGTAGGTCCAGCCTGCTGTGCGCCACTTCTGGGGGTTCAGGGCGTTGCGGCCGTCCAGGATCGTGGGGGTCGTCGTCACCTCTGCCAGTTCCGCCGGGTCCAGGTCTCGGAACTCCTGCCACTCCGTGAGGTGGAGGACGACGTCGGCGCCGCGCACTGCGTCCAGGGCCGTGTCCGCGTACCCGAGCGTGGGGAAGAGGCGGCGGGCGTTGGCCATGCCCTTGGGGTCGTACACCGTGACCTGGCCGCCCTGGAGGTGGATCTGGCCGGCGACGTTCAGGGCCGGGGAGTCGCGGACGTCGTCCGAGTCCGGCTTGAACGTGGCGCCGAGCACCGCGACCCGCTTGCCGAGGAACGAGCCGCCGCCCAGCGCCTCGCGGGCCATCTCGACCATCTGGCCGCGCCGGCGCATGTTGATGGAGTCGATCTCGCGGAGGAACGTGAGGGCCTGGTCGGCGCCGAGTTCGCCGGCCCGGGCCATGAACGCGCGGATGTCCTTGGGCAGGCAGCCGCCGCCGAAGCCGATGCCGGCCCGCAGGAACTTCTTGCCGATGCGGTCGTCATGACCGAGCGCCTCCGCCAGCTTCACGACGTCGCCGCCCGCGGCCTCGCAGACCTCCGCCATGGCGTTGATGAAGGAGATCTTCGTGGCCAGGAAGGAGTTGGCGGAGGTCTTCACCAGTTCCGCGGTCGGGAAGTCCGTGACGACGAAGGGGGAGCCCTCGGAGATGGGGGTCGCGTAGACCTCGCGGAGCAGCTTCTCGGCGCGCTCGCTGCGCACGCCGGCCACGATACGGTCGGGGTGCAGCGTGTCCTGCACGGCGAAGCCCTCCCGGAGGAACTCGGGGTTCCAGGCCAGCTCGACCTCGTCGCCCGCCGGGGCGAGCTCCAGGATGCGTGCCGCGAGCCGGTCCGCGCTGCCGACGGGGACGGTGGACTTGCCGACGACCAGGCAGGCCTTGTTCAGGTGCTTGGCGAGGGACTCCGTGGCGGCGTCGACGTACGACATGTCGCACGCGTACTCGCCGTGCTTCTGCGGCGTGTTCACGCAGACGAAGTGGACGTCGCCGAATTCCGCGACCTCGGCCCAGTCCATGGTGAAGCGCAGGCGGCCGCTGGAGCCCTCGATGCCCGCGACGTGCCTGCGGAGCAGCTCCTCGAGGCCGGGCTCGTACATGGGGACCTCGCCCCGCTGGAGCATCTCGACCTTCTCGGGCACGACGTCGAGACCCAGCACCTCGAAGCCGAGCTCGGCCATGGCCGCGGCGTGCGTGGCGCCGAGATAGCCGGTACCGATCACGGTGATCTTGAGGGCCATGCGGTGCTCCAGAGGTTGCGGGCTGCGGTGCGCGACCGAGCATAGTCGGGCGTGTCCGGCGCGCTCACCGGGCATGATTTCCGCTGTCGTCAAGCTCACGTATCCCTCACGCGGGGACACCACTAAAATTTGGGTTACTTAACGGTAATTAGCGTCCTTGGAGCGTGAGAGACCTTGGCCGGATCGGCTGATTTCGACCTGTACCGCCCGTCCGAGGAGCACGACATGCTCCGCGACGCGATCCGCTCGCTGGCCGAGGCGAAGATCGCCCCGTTCGCCGCCGCCGTGGACGAGGAGGCCCGCTTCCCGCAGGAGGCCCTCGACGCGCTGGTCGCCAATGACCTGCACGCCGTGCACGTCCCGGAGAGCTACGGCGGCGCGGGCGCCGACGCCCTGGCGACGGTCATCGTCATCGAGGAAGTGGCCCGCGTCTGCGCCAGCTCCTCGCTGATCCCCGCCGTCAACAAGCTCGGCTCGCTGCCCGTCATCCTCTCCGGCTCCGAGGAGCTGAAGAAGAAGTACATGACGCCGCTCGCGAACGGCGAGGGCATGTTCTCGTACTGCCTCTCCGAGCCGGACGCCGGTTCGGACGCGGCGGGCATGAAGACGAAGGCCGTGCGCGACGGCGACTTCTGGGTGCTCAACGGCGTCAAGCGCTGGATCACCAACGCGGGCGTCTCCGAGTACTACACGGTGATGGCCGTCACCGACCCGGAGAAGCGCTCCAAGGGCATCAGCGCCTTCGTCGTCGAGAAGGGCGACGAGGGCGTCTCCTTCGGCGCGCCGGAGAAGAAGCTCGGCATCAAGGGCTCCCCCACCCGCGAGGTCTACCTCGACAACGTCCGCATCCCCGCCGACCGCATGATCGGCGAGGAGGGCACGGGCTTCGCGACCGCCATGAAGACCCTGGACCACACCCGCATCACCATCGCGGCGCAGGCCCTCGGCATCGCGCAGGGCGCCCTCGACTACGCCAAGGGGTACGTCAAGGAGCGCAAGCAGTTCGGCAAGCCGATCGCCGACTTCCAGGGCATCCAGTTCATGCTCGCCGACATGGCGATGAAGATCGAGGCCGCGCGTCAGCTGACGTACGCCGCCGCCGCCAAGTCCGAGCGCGGCGACAAGGACCTCACCTTCCAGGGCGCGGCCGCCAAGTGCTTCGCCTCGGACGTCGCGATGGAGGTCACCACGGACGCGGTGCAGCTCCTCGGCGGGTACGGCTACACCCGTGACTACCCCGTCGAGCGCATGATGCGCGACGCGAAGATCACGCAGATCTACGAGGGCACGAACCAGGTCCAGCGCATCGTGATGGCGCGCAACCTGCCGTAGCCCGCGGCGCTCCAACGGTGACGGTGCCCTCTCCCTGGCTTCAGGGGGAGGGCACCGTCGCGTACCGCCTTCAGGGGCGCGCCCCCGTCTCAGCCGTCCAGCTGCTCCAGCGTCGCGATCGACGGGCCCCGCCGGGAGCTGACGTCCCGCGCCACGTCCTCCGCCGCGCCCAGCACCCGTACCGCGTTCTGCCACGTCAGCTTGGCCAGGTCGGACGTGGACCAGCCGCGGTCGAGCAGCTCCGCGAGCAGGTTCGGGTAGCCCGCCACGTCGTCCAGGCCGTCCGGCGTGAACGCCGTGCCGTCGTAGTCGCCGCCGATGCCGATGTGGTCGACGCCCGCCACCTCGCGCATGTGGTCGAGGTGGTCGGCGACCGTGGCGGCGGTGGCGATCGGGCGCGGCGTCGACTCCTCGAAGGCCGCGTGGACCTTCATGGCCTCCGGCGTCGTGTCGAGGTGGTGGAAGCCGTGGGCCCGCATGTTCTCGTCGGCCGCCTGCGTCCAGTCGACCGCCGCCTGGAGCACGAACTTCGGCACGAACGTCACCATCGCCACGCCGCCGTTGGCGGGCAGCCGCTCCAGGACGTCGTCCGGGATGTTGCGCGGGTGGTCACAGACCGCTCGCGCGGAGGAGTGGCTGAAGATCACCGGGGCCACCGAGGTGTCCAGCGCCGCCCGCATGGTGGTCGCCGCCACGTGGGAGAGGTCCACCAGCATGCCGACGCGGTTCATCTCCCGGACGACCTCGTGGCCGAAGGGCGAGAGCCCGCCGACCCCGGGCTCGTCCGTCGCCGAGTCGGCCCACGCGATGTTGTCGTTGTGCGTGAGCGTCATGTAGCGGACGCCGAGGGTGTGCAGCGCCCGCAGCGTGGCGAGGGAGTTGTTGATGGAGTGCCCGCCCTCGGCGCCCATCAGGGAGGCGATGCGCCCTTCGGCGCGGGCCTTCTCCATGTCCGCGGCGGTGAGCGCGCGGGCCAGGTCCGCCGGGTGGCGGGTGAGCAACTGCCCGACGCAGTCGATCTGTTCGAGCGTGGCGCTGACCGCCGCGTCGCCCGTCAGGTCCGTACGGACGTACACCGACCAGAACTGCGCGCCGACACCGCCGGCGCGCAGCCGGGCGATGTCGGTGTGCAGGCCGCCCGTCTGGTCGGCCGCGATGTCGAGGCGGTCGAGGTCGTACCCCGCCTTCTCGCGGAGGGCCCACGGCAGGTCGTTGTGGCCGTCGACGACCGGGAAGTCGGCGAGGAGGGCGCGCGCTCGGTCCAGGGATGTCATGCGATCACTTTCCCGAACCGAAGCCGAATCCGGAACCCGCTCCCTCGACCTTGGCCCGCAGCCGCTTGCCCTTCTCCGTCGCCTGGTCGTTCAGGTCCTGCTGGAACTCCCGCATGCGGCCGAGGAGTTCGGTGTCGTGCGCGGCGAGCATGCGGGCCGCGAGCAGACCCGCGTTGCGGGCGCCGCCGACCGAGACCGTCGCCACCGGGACGCCCGCGGGCATCTGCACGATGGACAGGAGGCTGTCCATGCCGTCCAGGTACTTCAGCGGGACCGGCACGCCGATCACCGGCAGCGGCGTGACCGACGCCAGCATGCCGGGCAAATGGGCCGCGCCGCCCGCGCCCGCGATGATCGCCTTGAGGCCGCGGTCCGCGGCCCGCTCGCCGTACGCGATCATCTCGTGCGGCATCCGGTGCGCGGAGACGACGTCGACCTCGAAGGGGATCTCGAACTCGGCGAGGGCCTGGGCCGCGCCCTCCATGACCGGCCAGTCCGAGTCGGATCCCATGACGATGCCAATAACGGGAGTGGTCATTCGGTGATCGTTCCTCTGAGGTAGCCGGCTGCGTGACGGGCGCGCTCCAGCACGTCGTCGAGGTCGTCGCCGTAGGTGTTGACGTGACCGACCTTGCGGCCGGGCTTCACGTCCTTTCCGTACATGTGGATCTTGAGCTGCGGGTCGCGGGCCATGCAGTGCAGGTACGCGCCGTACATGTCGGGGTAGTCGCCGCCCAGGACGTTGACCATCACCGTCCAGGGGGCGCGCGGGCGGGGGTCGCCGAGCGGCAGGTCGAGCACCGCGCGGACGTGGTTGGCGAACTGGGACGTGATCGCGCCGTCCTGCGTCCAGTGGCCGGAGTTGTGCGGGCGCATCGCCAACTCGTTGACCAGGATGCGCCCGTCGGGCGTCTCGAAGAGCTCGACCGCGAGGTGGCCGACGACGCCGAGCTCCTTGGCGATGCGCAGCGCGAGCTCCTGCGCCTGTCCCGCGAGCTCCTCCGAGAGGCCGGGGGCCGGGGCGATCACCGTGTCACAGACGCCGTCGACCTGCCGGGACTCGACGACGGGGTAGGCGACGGCCTGGCCGTGCGGCGAGCGCACCACGTTGGCCGCCAGCTCGCGCACGAAGTCGACCTTCTCCTCGGCGAGCACCGGGACGCCGGCCCGGAAGGGGTCTTCGGCGTCCTCGACGGAACGTACGAACCACACCCCCTTTCCGTCATAGCCGCCCCGCACCGTCTTGAGGATCACGGGGAAGCCGTCGCCGCCGTCCGCCGCGCCCTCGGCCGCGAAGGCGGCCACGTCGGCCGGGTCCCTCACGATCCGGTGGCGCGGACAGGGCACGCCGATCGCCGTGAGCCTCTCGCGCATCACGCCCTTGTCCTGGGCGTGCACCAATGCGTCGGGCCCCGGACGGACGGGGATGCCGTCCGCCTCCAGGGCCCGTAGATGCTCGGTGGGTACATGTTCGTGATCGAAGGTGATCACGTCGCAGCCCCGCGCGAAGTCACGCAGCGTGTCCAGGTCGCGATAGTCGCCGATGACGACTTCGCCGACGACCTGGGCCGCGGAGTCCTGCGGGGTGTCACTGAGGAGCTTGAATTTCAGGCCGAGGGGGATACCCGCCTCGTGGGTCATGCGGGCGAGCTGACCGCCGCCGACCATGCCGACTACCGGGAACGTCACACCCCCAGGGTATCGGCCGGTATCGGCCACCCGGGAACGGCCGGATAACGGTGTTCCGCGGGGGTGCCGCTGTCACAGCGGCGCCACAGTCTCCGGGCGCCCGCGCGCGCCGGAGATGGCCGCTGGTTAGCATGGCTGGGTCGACACGACCGAATCACCAATCCGTCGGCACGTACACGACCGGTACGCATCGACCGGTACGCATCGACGGGGGCTGGGGCGACCACCATGACGGAACGGGGCGCACTACGGGTGCGGCTGGACAGCCTCGCGCGCGAAGTGGCCAAGTTCGGAGCCGTGGGGGCGGTCGGAACGCTGGTGAACTTCGGCGTCTTCAACCTCGTGCGGCACATGACGGACCTGCACGTGGTGCGGGCGAGCGTGATCGCGACGGTCGTCGCCATCGTCTTCAACTACGTGGGGTTCCGCTACTTCACGTACAAGGACCGTGACAAGAGCGGGCGCACCAAGGAACTCACGCTGTTCCTGCTGTTCAGCGTGGTCGGCCTGGTGATCGAGAACGGCGTGCTCTACGCGGCGACCTACTGGTTCGGCTGGGACGGCAGGCTGCAGGCGAACTTCTTCAAGTTCCTCGGCATGGGCATCGCGACGCTCTTCCGCTTCTGGTCCTACCGCTCCTGGGTCTTCAAGGCGCTGCCCGCCCGCGAGACCGTCGCCCATGCGGAATCGTTCCTGGAGGAAGCGGAGCCGGGCGAGCCGCCGGTGGCGCGGCGCGGCTAGCGCACCGTCTTACCCTCGGGTTCTTCCGCGTCGAGGTCCGTGCCGCGGGACGGCGGCGTACGCGACAGGAAGAGTCCGAAGACGGGCGGGTTGGTCTGCAGCATCTCCAGCCGGCCGCCGTCCGCCTCGGCGAGGTCCCGGGCCACCGCGAGGCCGATGCCCGTGGAGTTGCGGCCGCTGATGGTCCGCTCGAAGATCCGCGCGCCGAGGTCCGCGGGGACACCCGGCCCCTCGTCGGTGACCTCGATGACGGCCTGGTTGCCGGTGACGCGGGTACGCAGCGCGACCGTGCCGCCACCGTGCATCAGGGAGTTCTCGATCAGCGCGGCGAGCACCTGCGCAACCGCGCCCGGCGTGCCCACCGCCTCCAGGTGCCGCTTGCCGGAGCTGACGATGGCGCGGCCCGCGCTGCGGTAGGCCGGGCGCCACTCCTCGAGCTGCTGCTTGACCACCTCGTCCAGGTCGAAGGCTACGGCCGAACCGGTGCGCGGGTCACGGGAGTTGGTGAGCAGCCGCTCCACGACGTCGGTCAGCCGCTCCACCTGGGCCAGCGCGATCGTCGCCTCCTCCTTCACCGTGTCGAGCTCCTCGGTGACAGTGATCTCCTCCAGGCGCATGGAGAGCGCGGTCAGCGGCGTGCGCAGCTGGTGCGAGGCGTCGGCGGCCAGGCGCCGCTCGGCGGTGAGCATGCGGGCGATGCGCTCGGCGGAGGAGTCCAGGACGTCGGCGACACGGTCCAGCTCGGGCACCCCGTACCGCTTGTGCCGCGGGCGGGGGTCACCGGAGCCGAGGCGCTCCGCGGTCTCGGCGAGGTCGGTGAGCGGGGAGGCGAGGCGGTTGGCCTGGCGGACCGCGAGGAGTACGGCGGCGACGATGGCGAGCAGCGCCACGGCGGCGATGATCATCAGGGTGCGGCCGACCTCGCGGGTCACGGCGGCCTTCGGCTCCTGGACGGTGACCTGCTCGCCCTGCTCGCCGGGGCGGGTGGCGCTGATGACCTTGCCACCGGGGCGGGTGCCGATCTCGATGGGGGCGCGGCCGGGGAGCTCGATACGGGCGTACCGGTCGGTGGCGACCTGGTCCCGCAGGATGTCGCCGGTGATCCGCTCCTCGCTGATCAGCCGGCTGTCGACGATGCTGGCGAGGCGGAGGGCCTCGGAGTCCACGCGCTCCTGGGCGCTGCTGCTGATCGTCCTCGTCTCGACGATGACGAGGCTCACCCCGAAGACGGCGATCACGACGAGGACCACGGCGAGGGTGGAATTGATCAGTCGACGGCGCATTCACCCAGTGTCGCGGATGGCGGGGCCTGCGGCGGGCGGGTAGTGGGTGCGGGAGGCTTTTGGTCGCGCGCGGAGTTCCCCGCCGGGCCGCAGCGGCATCCGTACCGGCCTGCGCAGACGCGTCTGCCTGCGGCCGCTTTACGGCGGGTGCGGGCCGTAGCGGCTTGCTCGCGCAGTTCCCCGCGCCCCTGGACGGGGCGCGGCCCCCCTAGACGTGGGCGTCAGCTTTTTTCGAAGCGGAAACCTACGCCCCGTACCGTCGCGATGTACCGCGGATTCGCCGCGTCGTCGCCCAGCTTCTTGCGCAGCCAGGAGATGTGCATGTCGAGGGTCTTGGTCGACGACCACCACGTCGTGTCCCAGACCTCCCGCATCAGCTGATCGCGGGTGACGACCCGCCCCGCGTCACGCACCAGGACCCGCAGGAGGTCGAACTCCTTGGCGGTGAGCTGGAGCTCCTCGTCGCCCATCCACGCGCGGTGCGACTCGACGTCGATCCGTACGCCGTGCGTGGCGGGCGCCTCCTTGGGCTCGGTGGCCCCGCGCCGGAGCAGCGCCCGGACCCGGGCAAGGAGCTCGGCGAGGCGGAAGGGCTTGGTCACGTAGTCGTCGGCGCCCGCGTCCAGGCCGACGACGGTGTCCACCTCGTCGGCGCGCGCGGTCAGGATGAGGATCGGCACCGTGAGGCCGTCGGCGCGCAGCCGACGCGCCACTTCCAGGCCGTCCATGCCGGGCAGTCCCAGATCGAGCACGACGAGATCGACACCGCCCTGCAGACCGGCGTCGAGAGCGGTCGGGCCGTCCTCACGCACTTCGACCTCGTAACCCTCCCTGCGCAGGGCACGGGCCAGCGGCTCCGAGATGGACGCGTCGTCCTCGGCGAGCAGTACACGGGTCATGGGGTGATGGTAGTCCGCGCTGGACAACCGTCGGGAGGTGATCGCAGAGTGGGCCTCCACGCCTGCGGCTATAGGGCGCGATCTTGAGAAATACCTTTGATTGTGTGCCGTTGGTTGCAGCGACACCTGTGATCCATGTCTCAAGTCCTTCCATATGCATCCCTGACGTGTCGTATGGTGACCCAACGCCTGATGCACTACTCAAGGACCTTTGGCCCGCTGTGCGCGCCTTAGGTCTCTTTTATGTGCGGGCCGGCTGCGGCCAGCCTTGAAAGGAATGACCTGTGGTCGGGCCCTGCGCGCGAGGATGCGCCCAGGGTGTGGATCCCGGAGTCGCCGTCCCTCACCCCCGCACGCGGGGATGAACCTCCCCTGGGCGTGGGGTTGGACGCCGCGACAACGGTGCCGACCGCCCCCCACCGGGCGCGCACACGCTCCTGCCGCGCGTCCCGAACCCACGAGGATCGACCCATGGCGTCCAGCCTGACGAAGGACTCCGCCAGTACCCCTGGCTCCGAGAGGACCTTCTTCGGCCACCCCCGCGGACTGGCCACACTCTTCATGACCGAGATGTGGGAGCGTTACAGCTTCTACGGCATGAAGGCACTGCTCCCGCTGTATCTGATCGCCCCCGGCGGCATGAGTATGAGTGCCACCACCGCGACGGCGATCTACTCCGTCTACATGTCGATGGTCTACCTGCTCGCCATGCCCGGCGGCTGGATGGCCGACCGTTTCTGGGGCCCCCGCAAGACGGTCGTCATCGGTGCCTCCGTCGTCATCCTCGGACACATCACGCTCGCGCTGCCGAGCTCGGCGTCCTTCTTCGCCGGCCTCGCGCTCGTCGCGATCGGCTCCGGCCTGCTGAAGGCGAACATCTCCGTGATGGTCGGCCACCTCTACGACGGTCCGCAGGACCCGCGCCGTGACGGTGGCTTCACGCTCTTCTACATCGGCATCAACCTCGGCGCCTTCCTCGCCCCGCTGTCCATCGGCACGGTCGGCGAGAACGTCAACTGGCACTTCGGCTTCGCGCTCGCCGCCGTCGGCATGGCACTCGGCCTCGCCCAGTTCATGCTCGGCTCGCGCCACCTGAGCGACCAGAGCAGTGTGGTCTCCCAGCCCGCCACGCCGGAGCAGCGCCGTTCCGCCCTGCGCACCGGCCTGATCTGGCTGCTCGTCGCGGTCGTGCTCTACACGATGATGGGCGTCACCGGGAACTTCGCCGACTGGGCGCTGATGCCGCTGATCATCGCCGGTCTGGTCATCCCGATCGTCGTCCTGGCGCGCATGAAGCGCGACAAGGAGCTGTCGCAGCTGGAGCAGTCCAAGCTGTCGGGGTACATCTGGTTCTTCGTGGTCGCCGCCATCTTCTGGATGATCTACGACCAGAACGGCTCCACCCTGTCGATCTTCGGCAAGGGCTCGACCACCAACAACCTGCTCGGGTTTGACTTCCCCACCTCCTGGTACCAGTCGCTGAACCCGATCTTCATCATGGCGCTGGCCCCCGTCGTCGCCTCCGCCTGGCTGTGGCTGAACAAGCGGGGCAAGGAGCCGAGCACGGCCGTCAAGTTCGCCTCCAGCCTGACGCTGATCGGCATCTCCTTCGCCGTCTTCCTCATCCCGCTGATCGACACCGCCAACAACGGCGGCAAGGTCAGCCCGATGTGGCTGGTCGCGATCTACTTCATCCAGACCGTCGGCGAGCTCTGCCTCTCCCCGGTCGGCCTCTCGCTCACCACGAAGATGGCGCCGGAGAAGTACAGCGCGCAGATGATGGGCGTCTGGTTCCTCGCGGTCACCGCGGGCGACTCCGTGACGGGTCTGCTGACCTCTCCGCAGCTCAACGTCGACCTGAACAACTCCGGGGCGGTCGCCGTGGAGGCGATCATCGCGGTCCTCGCGGGCTTCGGGATCTGGACCTCCCGCAAGAAGGTCAAGGAACTCATGGGTTCGGTCAACTGACCTCTCTCCCCTCCTGAGGAACTCCTGAGAAAGGGCTGCCGCTCCGGTCACCGGAGCGGCAGCCCTTTCTGCTTGCTTCTGATCGCTCGCGTCATGCGAACAGAGGGCCGTTCGGCCACCCGCAGCGGTGGCTCAGAGCGTTTCTGCGGGTGCGGGGCGCCCGCGCCGTGGAACATCTGGCCCATGCGCCGTACGTTGCCGGTCCTCGCCCTCTGCGGGGCGCTGCTGTCGTCCAGTGCCGCCGCGCAGGCGGCCCCCGAACCCCCGGCCGGGCGACTCTTCCGGTACGGGAGCCACGCCCGCCAGAACATCACCGTGTACGGCGACAAGGGCCCCGCGCTGGTGATCCTGCACGGCGGCTACTGGTCCAAGGACACCGACTGGAGCGGCCGGGCGCGGTGGTTCGCGGCGCGCGGCTTCACCGTGTACGACACCGACTACCGGCTGACGTCGGACGCGGCCTGGCCCGCACAGCGCGACGACGTGCTCGCGGCGCTGCGCTGGGTCCGGCACCACCGGGACCGGGGTGCCGGACGGCCGCTCGTGCTCGGCTCGTCGGCGGGCGGGCACCTCGCCCTGCAGGCCGGGACGTACGGGGCGGGGCGGGAGCGGGTACGGGGTGTCGTCGCCCTCTCCCCCGTGGCCTCGCCCCACCGCGCGTGGCGGGACGGGGCGGCGCCGGGCGCCTCCGCCGAGCGGCGGGAGCTGCGCAGGGCCGCCGTGCGGCTCGCCGGGTGCGTGCCGGGGCGCGGGGCGCGGCCGGGCTGCGCGGCGCGGTGGGACGACCTGGACGTCACCTCCCACGCCTCGGGCGCGGACGACGTGCCGCTGCTGATGGTCCACTCGGCGGGGGATTTCGTGCCGCGGGCCCACTCCGTGGAGGTCGCGGGCGTCGAGCGCCGGGCGGGGCTCAGGGACGTCACGGTCCGCACGGAGCGGGGGGCGCGGCACGGGGGTGCGCTCCTGAAGGCGCCGGGGGTGGCGAGGGGGGTCCTGGCCTGGCTCCGCTCCCATGTGTAGCCGCGGGTGTGGTTGCTCGCGCCGTTCCCCGCGCCCCTGACGGGGCTGCGCTGGCGGGGCACGTGCGGGTTTGGTGTGGTTGCTCGCGCAGTTCCCCGCGCCCCTGGAGGGGCGCGGGGGTGTGCTCGGGTGTCAGTGGGTTTCCTTGCGGTGGTGGGGGAGGAAGGTGAAGACCGCGGCGCCGAGGAGGATCACCGTGCCGGCCACCAGGCCCAGGGCCCGCAGTGCGCCGTTGGACTCGGCTCCCGTCTCGGCGAGGCCGCCGCCGGAGGTCGAGCCGCCCCCGGTCGCCGTGGAGCCACCCGTGGCGGAGCCGCCCGATGAGCCGCCCGTGGAGCCGCCGCCGGACGCGCCGCCCGGCTGTGCCGACGTGGTCAGCTCCAGGGAGACCTCACTCTTGGTCGGCGTGCACGTCGTGGTCGTCCCCAGCGCCTTGACCGTAAGGACGCCCGGCGAGAGCGTCGACCTGCCGTCGGCGCCCGGCTTGTAGGTGCCGGTCAGGTCGGGGATGGTCATCGGGTCGCCGGATTTGATGGGGTCCTTGTTGGCCGGGCCCTCGACGTTCACCGTGCCCTTGTCGGCGCCTCCCAGCTCGACCGCCATCGACGGCTTCACGGAGTTCGCGGGGATGTCCGCCGGGCTGTCCATCACGGACTTCTTGAACTGCACCGTCAGGCCGTAACTGCCGCCGCTCTTCTTGGCGTTGATCTGGACCGGCGAGGTGGCCTCCTTGTCGCCGATGGGCGTCTTGCACTTGTACGGGGTCAGGACCTCCTTGCCCGGGAAGTCGGTCTGCCCGTCGCCGCCACCGGTCGTACCACCGGAGTTGCCACCGGTCGTACCGCCGGAGGTGCTGCCGCCGGACGTGCCGCCGCCGGACGTGCCGGACGTCGTACCGCCCGTCGTGCCGCCCGAACTGCCGCCGCCCGCCGTCACCTTGATGGTCGCGCCCGGCTTCACCTGCTCCTCGGGCGTGCACTTCGTGTCGGTCGAGATCGGCTTGCTGACGTTGATGTTGTACGCGTCCGGGGTGAGCGTCACCTCGCCCGCCGCGGTCAGCTTCAGCTTGCCCTTCATGTCGGAGAGGATCATGGGGCTGTTCTTCTTGATGGGCGGGTTCGTGCGCTCGCCAGCCATCGCGAGGCTCCCCGTCTGGCCGCCGCCCACCTTGAGGGTGCCGGTCGGCTTGACCGTGTCCTTGTCGAGGTCGAGGACGTCCGGGTTCTTGGAGGCGGCCTGCACCGTCTTCCACACGATGTCGACCTCGTCGCCGACCTTCGCCGTGGCCGGCGCGGTGATCTCCACCTGCGTCGTGCCGTGCACGGGCGGCAGGCCGGAGATCGAGGGGGGTATGCACTCGGTCTTGTAGGCGACTTCGGCGGCCTGCGCGGGGGCCGCGGCCAGCAGGCCGCCCGCTCCGCCCAGCAGGAGCGCGACCGAGGCCGCGCCCGCTCTCCGTCGATGCGTGATCACGTGGTTCCCTTCGTCGGACTGTTGTCGGACGGTGCGGAGAGCCGGCCCGCGGGCGCGCCGGGGTCTGTGTCGGGGGTGAACCAGGGCAGTGCGGACGTCGGCTCCGCCGAGCCGGGGCCGCCCGCGCCGGGTTCCCCCGCGGGTTTCGTGCGCCTCGCCGGCGCCGCGTGGGAGGGCCGGGGCGCGCGGGCCTTCCCGTCCGCCGCCACGGCGCCCTGCGGGAGCCTCAACTGCGGCAGCCGCCGGAGGAGTTCGGCCAAAAGCCCGGAGGGGCGGGAGGTGCCGCGCCGGTTCGGGCGGAGCCGGTCGACGACCGCCATGCCGATGCGGAAGACGGCCGCGGGCACCACGACGCAGAGCAGGACCCAGAAGACGGTCACGCCCCACGGGCGGCCCACGCCCCACGGCTGTTCGGCGAGGACCTTCCCGCCGAACTTCAGCGAGACGAGGTAGTCGCCGTGCGCGCCCGCGGAGAGCTCCACCGGCAGGCTGATCCGCGCCTTCTTGCCGGGCGCGATGGTGCCGCGCCACTGCTGCTCCTCCCACTGCGGGGCGAACACGCCGTGGGCGGTGCCGATCCGGAAGACCGGGTCCTTGACGGGCGCGGTCCCGACGTTGCCGACGGTGAAGTCCAGCTTGCGCTGCGGCGGGGCGCCGAACCAGGTCAGGAGGGTGCCCGAGCCCTTGAGCGAGGTGTCGGTCAGGACGGAGAGCCGGCCGCCGCCGGCCTGCTCGGGCAGCGCCTTGACGGGGTGGCCCGCGACCTTCAGGACCGTGTCGACCTGCTGCTTCTCCCCCGTGACCGTGGCGACGTGGACGACGCAGGGGCAGGGCGCGGGCGGTTCGGCCACCGGCAGCTTCTTGCGGAAGGCGCCGTCCTTGTCCGTGGTGACGGCACGGCCCTCGGCGTTGGCGCAGGAGTTGGTGCCGCCGATGACGCCCCTGCCCGGTTCCGCCCGGCCGCAGACCAGCATCATCAGGAGGGCGTCGGACCGCCACCCCGCGCCCTTGACGATGACGGAACCCCCTTTGCCCGCCTGGGTCTTGGAGAGTTTCACGGTGGGTCCGGCGTCGGCTGCCGCCGCCGGGCCCGAGGGCAGCAGGGCGAGGCCGAGCACGGCCAATACGGCGATGACGGCGAGTGCGGCACCGGTCGCCGGGCCGGTCCTGGTCTTCGCGTTCACAGTTCCTCTCCCGTCCCCGCCCGGGCCAACTCCCGCGCGCCGTTGTCCTGTTCGGCCTCCGGCTCCGGTTCCTCGGGGCGCCGCCCCCGTCCGCGTACGAGATGGACCGCTCCGGCCGCGGCGCCGAGCAGCAGCACGGCGGCCCCCGCCACCGCGCCCCACGGCACGAGGCGGGCGGAGGCGGTGGCGGTGTCGCGGGCGCCGTCGGCTCCCGTGGCCGTGAGCTCGACCTCGACGGCGTCGAGCGCCGGGGCGTCCCGCCACGGCTCGGTCAGGGAGACGCGGCGGCCTGGCAGCAGCTCGACGGAAAGCGTGCGCGCCGGACGGTCGAGCAGCGCGCCGAAGACGCCCTCGGCGTGCACGGCGAGCCGCGGGGTGAGCACGGTGTTGCCGCGGTTGACCAGGTCGTACGTGATGCGTCCGGCGCCGGCGTCGACCTTGACGCGCTCGACGGTGAGCGCCGAGAGCGTCGGTCCGCCGACCCGCAGGTGGACCCGTACGCCCGCCGTGCGGCCGCCACCGCTCGCGACGATCGCGCCGGGGTGGTCGCCGGGCAGCGCGCCGGCCGGGACGGTGATGGTGAAGGGCACGTCGGCGCGGGTGCGCGGCGGGATCTCGACCCGCCGCTTCGCGAAGGTGATCCACGCCCCGGTCTCCTTCGGCCTGCCCTTGGCAGGGGTGAGGGAGACCGCTCCGGTGCCGGTGTTGCCGGCGTCCGCGCCGCGCAGGGAGACCGTGCGGGGCTTCGGTCCCGGGTTGGTGAGGGACAGGGTGTCCTGGAGCACCGTGCCCGGCGTGCCCTCCGCGTAGAAGGCGGGCCGCCCGTCCTTCACCGGCCGGGTGCCGCCGCCCGCCGCCGGCGCGACGGTCCACCGCGCGGTGCCGCCGCCGTCCGCGTGCGCGGGGGCCGCGGCCGCCACGGCCAGGGCGGCGGCGCACAGTGCGGCGCGTGCGCAGGACGTCATCGGCGGCTTCGGCGGCATCGGCGGCTCCTGATCTCCGTACGTGATCTCCGTGCGTGATCCTGCTGCGGGTCCCGTGCGCTACCGGGAGCGCGCCGCCTGGTTCCTGCGGGTGAGCCAGAGCGTGCCGGCCGCGCCGGCGAGCAGCACGGTGCCGCCGAGGGTGCCGAGCGCGACGGCGGAGTCGGCGGGGCCGGTCTGCGGCAGCTCGCCGCCGCCGGAGGGGGCGCCGTCCGAGGTGCCCGAGGTGCCGGAGCCGCCGCTCGCACCGGTGCCGCCGGTCGCGCCGCCGGAGCCTTTGACGTCCAGTTCGAGGGACGGCTTGGGGTTGTTGGACGGCGTGCACGTGGTGGTCGTGCCCAGCGCCTTGATGGTGAGGACCCCGGCGGTGAAGGTGACCTTGCCGCTCTTCTTCGGCGTGTACGTCCCCGACAAGTCACTGATCTTGATGGGGGTGTTGGCCGGGATCGCCGCCGAGTTCGGCGCGCCGGAGACCGGTACGGTGCCGCTGTCGGCCCCGCCCACCTTGATCACGGCACTTGGCTTCATCGCGCCCTTGCCGAGCTCGACAGGGCTGGAGGAGACGCCTTTCTGGAAGGACATGGTGAGCTTGTAGCCGCTGCCGCTCTTGACGCTCTTGATGTCGATCGGCGAGACGGCGCCCTTGTTCCCGATGGGCGTCTTGCACTGGTAGTTGACGTCCTGGACGGTGGCCTGCGCGGCGGGGGCGGCCAGCAGCACCGCTGAGCCGCCGGCCAGGGCGGCGGCGAGCGCGAGCGCGGCCGATTTCTTCGTGTGCGACACCTCGTTGTCCCCTCATGCCGGTCGTGGCGTGCCGCGGTGCGGAGTTGCCCGTGTTACTGACGGCACATCAGATTGGGCGCTCAAGGTACGCCCGGGACCTTGCCGAGGGAAGACAAAAGACGCGCCGGATCCGTGGTGATCCGGCGCGCATGCGAACCGTGGGTAACGGCGGCGGCACAAGGCCTGTCCGCCCGGAGCCGGGGCGGCCCTAGGCGGGGGCTCCCAGCTCCGCCCATACCCTCTTGCCCGTGACACCGGGGCTGCGGACGACGCCCCAGTCCAGGCAGAGCCGCTGCACGATGAACATCCCGTGTCCGCCGGGCCGCCCGGCGCGGTGCGGGGTGCGGGGCGTGGGCTGCCCCGTGCCCCGGTCCGAGACCTCGATGCGCAGCACCTTGCCGTCGCAGGAGAGCCAGAGCTCGTCGGGCCCCTCGGCGTGCAGGCAGGCGTTGGTGACCAGCTCGGAGACGACGAGGAGCACGTCCTCGGCGGCGGCGCGCCGGTCGGCGCCCTCCGCGGGCAGCCATCCCCACGCGTGGAGCGCCTGGCGGGTGTAGTCCCGGGCCAGCGGGACGATGCCGCTCGCCCCGTTCAGGCTCAGTCTGCGGACCTGCCGGCCCACAGGCGTTCCGGAGACCTGGTCCGCGGGAGCGTCCGCGACTGCGGCCTCGGACTCCGGGCCGCGGTCGCCCGGCGAGTAAGGCCGGGTGGTGCTCATCAGCGCTTCACCTCACCGACAAGAGGACTGAGGACTCTGGAGATGTAGAGAACTCTGGGCGAGTAGGGAACATCGGCTGCTTGCCGTTCTGACTGTTGACGTGAAGTCCGTTGTCGACGGATCCAGGTCTCTCCTGCCCGGACGAACCGTGAGAACACCCACTTGTTCGGCACGGTCCGTGAGACGCAGGTAACGCCATGATCACACAGGGACAACTGAAGCGTAACTTTCGCGTGTGACCTTCACGGACTCACTCACCGAGGGCCTCTTCGAGCGACTCGTGGACCGTGAAGACGGCCTCCGCGCCGGTGATCTCGAAGACCCGGGCCACCACCGGCAGCATTCCCGCCAGATGCACCCCACCCCCGGCCGCCTCGGCCTTGAGCCGGGCCCCGAGGAGCACATTGAGCCCCGTCGAGTCACAGAACTCCAGGCGCGAGCAGTCCACGACCAGCCGCGCATAGCCCTCTTCCAGGCACTTCTCCAGGGGCTCGCGCAGTACATCGGCGGTGTGGTGATCCAGCTCACCCGCCGGGGTCACCACGGCGCTCGTGCCCGTCTTTCGCACTTCGACCAGAAGCCGGCCCCTGTGCGCGCTGCCGACCGTCCCGCGGTCCATCGTCACTCTCTTCCGACCGTCGTGGCTGTTGATGACGCCCCTGAACATTACGCCCTCGCCACCGTTCGGGGTACCCGAACATCCCCCCGGAATCGGACATTTCACCGCAGAACGCACTTGCGACTCCAGTGCGGAAGCGGGTAGGGGTAGTAGAGACAGCAATCGACACGGACGGCTTTGGAGGCGCCGCACACCGCAGTGCACGTATTGGCATCGGCAGCCATATGCCGAGAACGATGGAGGACACCATGTCACCCCGGCTCGACGAATCGCATACTGACCAGGCGACGTCGACACTCCCGCCGCAACGCTCCGCGACCGCGCTCCCGGGCCCCTCCCACGAGGCCCCGACCGCCGCGGACGCCCCCCTCTCGGCCCCGGACACCGTGGAAGACATCCACGACCTCTCCGAGCTCCCCGAGATCCCGCCGTACGACCAGGTGGGGCCGCTGGACGCGCGGGCCCTGTCCAAGACCCTCTTCGAGCGCCTCGAGTCGCTCGAGGAAGGCACCCACGAACACGCTTACGTCCGCAACACCCTGGTCGAGCTCAACCTCGCCCTGGTGAAGTTCGCGGCCTCCCGGTTCCGCTCCCGCAGCGAGCCGATGGAGGACATCATCCAGGTCGGCACGATCGGCCTGATCAAGGCGATCGACCGCTTCGAACTCAGCCGCGGCGTCGAGTTCCCCACCTTCGCGATGCCGACGATCGTCGGTGAGATCAAGCGCTTCTTCCGCGACACCAGCTGGTCGGTGCGGGTCCCGCGCCGCCTGCAGGAGCTCCGACTGGACCTCGCCAAGGCGGGCGACGAACTCGCCCAGCAGTTCGATCGCGCCCCTACGGTGGGCGAGCTCGCCGAGCGCCTGGGCATCTCCAAGGACGAGGTCGTCGAGGGGATGGCCGCGTCCAACGCCTACACGGCCAGCTCCCTGGACGCGCAGCCCGAGGAGGACGACTCCGAGGGTGCCCTCGCGGACCGCATCGGCTACGAGGACCACGGCCTCGAAGGCATCGAGTACGTCGAGTCGCTGAAGCCGCTGATCGCCGAACTGCCGCCGCGCGACCGGAAGATCCTCTCCCTGCGCTTCGTCGCCAACATGACGCAGTCCGAGATCGGCGAGGAGCTCGGCATCTCCCAGATGCACGTCTCCCGCCTGCTCTCGCGCACCCTCGTCAAGCTCCGCAAGGGACTGACGGTCGAGGAGTGAGCCGGCGCCCGTCCGCCGCGCTGTTCCCGAACGGCCGTGTGGGGCCCGCCTTCTGAAGAAGGCGGGCCCCACAGTCGTTCCCCTGCCCCTCCCCCGCGCCGCTACACCCACCCCGCCCCGCACGTCCGGTCCCGCGCCCCCAGCGCCGCCTGGACCGCGGCCTCGGCGTGCAGCCGGGTCGTCGGGAAGACCGGCACCGGGCTGTCCGCCGGGCCGATCAGCAGCTCGATCTCCGTGCAGCCGAGGATCACGCCCTGCGCGCCCTCGCGCACGAGCTCCGCGATCACCTCCCGGTAGGCGGCGCGCGACTCCTCCCGTACGACCCCGAGGCACAACTCCTCGTAGATGACGCGGTGCACCACTGCGCGCCCCGCCGCGTCCGGCACGAGCACGTCGAGGCCGTGGGCGCCGAGGCGCTCCCGGTAGAAGTCCTGCTCCATGGTGAACGCGGTCCCGAGCAGCCCGACCCGGCGCACGCCCGCCCGCAGGACCGCCTCGGCGGTGGCGTCCCCCAGGTGCAGGAGCGGCACCGAGATCGCGTCCCCCACCTCGTCGGCGACCTTGTGCATGGTGTTGGTGCAGATGAGGACGAGGTCGGCGCCGGCGGCCTCGACCTTCTTGGCGGCGTCGGCGAGCAGGTGCCCCGCCCGCTCCCACTCCCCCGCGACCTGGAGCCGCTCGATCTCCGCGAAGTCGACGGAGTACAGCACGCAGCGCGCGGAGTGCAGCCCGCCGAGCCGCTCCCGTACGAGTTCGTTGAGCAGCCGGTAGTACTCGGCGCTGGACTCCCAGCTCATGCCGCCGATGAGGCCGATGGTCTTCATGGGGCCACGATGCCGTACCGCCGGGGCGGGCCGGCAGGGGCCACCCGTGAAGGTGGCCCCCGGTGCGGTGGTCAGCGGGTCGGCGGCTTGACCCAGCCCTTGCGGACCAGCTGGTCGCAGTGCCACTTGCCGTGTGCCGGGCTCTCACCCTTGTCCGCGGTCGCCTTGAGGCAGTCCGCGTAGGGGAACGGAGGGCCCTGGAGCGGGGAAGCGGGTGCGGCCTGGGCGGTCGCCGCCGACAGGCCGAGTCCCCCGGCGGCCACCGCCAGGGCCAGAGCCATACTCATTCGACGCACAACGTTCTCCTCTTCTCGCGTCTCGTCGTGCCGGAGCGGAACGCTCCTGCGATCGCTCAACGAGAGAGGCCACCGGCGGGCAATCACCCATCCGCTTTAACCCCGGCGGCTGCCGCGCTGCCACACCTCGCGGACCAGCGGCACCCCCGGGCGGTACGCCAGGTGGACGTGGCTCGGGGCGTCCAGGAGGGCCAGGTCCGCCCGCGCGCCCTCGCGGATCACGCCGACGTCCGTGCGGCGCAGGGCCGCCGCGCCGCCCGCCGTGGCCGACCAGACCGCCTCGTCGGGGGTCATGCCCATGTCCCGTACCGCCAGGGCGATGCAGAAGGGGACCGAGGAGGTGAAGGACGAGCCGGGGTTGCAGTCCGTGGAGAGGGCGACCGTCGCGCCCGCGTCCAGGAGGCGGCGGGCGTCGGGCCACTCGGCGCGGGTGGAGAACTCCGCGCCGGGCAGCAGGGTCGCCACCGTGTCGCCCTGGGCGAGGGCGTCGACGTCGGCGTCGGTGAGGTGCGTGCAGTGGTCGGCGGAGGCGGCGTCCAGTTCCACCGCCAGCTGGACGCCGGGGCCGTACGAGAGCTGGTTGGCGTGGATGCGGGGGTGCAGGCCCTTCGCCTTGCCGGCCGTCAGGATCGCGCGGGCCTGGTCGCCGTCGAAGGCACCCTTCTCGCAGAACACGTCGATCCAGCGGGCGTGGGGCGCGCAGGCGTCCAGCATGGGGCCCGTCACCAGCTCCACGTAGGCCGCCGGGTCCTCCGCGTAGTCCGGGGAGACGATGTGCGCGCCGAGGAACGTGACCTCATCGGTGTGGCGGGCCGCGATGCGCAGGGCGCGGGACTCGTCCCTGGTGTTCAGGCCGTAGCCCGACTTCGTCTCGAACGTCGTCGTGCCCTGGCGGAGCGCCTCGTCGAGGTAGCGGGTGAGGTTCGCCTCCAGTGCCTCGTCCGTGGCGGCCCGGGTCGCCGCGACCGTCGTACGGATGCCTCCCGCCTCGTACGCCCGGCCCGACATGCGGGCGTTGAACTCCTGGGTGCGGTCGCCCGCGAAGACGAGGTGGGAGTGGGAGTCCACGAAGCCGGGGAGGGCGGCCCGGCCCCGCGCGTCGTGGACCTCGTCCGCCGCGGGGGCCTTCGCGGCGGGGCCCACCCAGGCGATGGTCTCGCCGTCCAGGACGACGGCGGCGTCCGTCATGAGGCCCAAGGGGGAACCGTCGCCCTGGGCGGGGTCGTTCGTGACGAGGCCGGCGATGTTGGTGATGAGGGTGGTGGTCATGGGGTCCTCTGTGGGTCGGTGGGGCGGGCGTCGTGCCTCCGGCGGTTCTCTCCCCGGTCCCGCCCCTTCCCGACGACCTCGGCTCCGCCGGGCACGTGGGGCGGGTGGGGCGGTTCAGTCTCTGAGCGCCTCGATCGCCTCCGTCAGCGCCGACGGGACGTCGGGGACCAGCGCGTGCGCCCCGTCCCGTACGACATGGCGGCCTCCCACCACCGTGTGCCGGACATCCGCCGCCGTCGCCGCGAACACCGCCGACTCGGCGGCCAGGCGCGGCACCGGGCCCGCCGTGCGGACCGAGTCCAGGGCGATGGTCGTGAGGTCGGCGAGCGCGCCGGGCTCCAGTACGCCCGCCTCCGGCCAGCCGAGCGCGGCGTGGCCGTCGGCGCTCGCCGCGCGCAGCAGCGCCGCCGCCGTCCAGTGGCCGCGCGTGCGGGAGCGGAGCCGTTCGTTCAGCTCCATCGCCCGCGCCTCTTCGAGGAGGTCGATCACCGCGTGGCTGTCGCTGCCCAGCGAGAGCGGGCTGCCCGCGCGCTGGAGGGCGACCGCGGGGCCGATGCCGTCGGCCAGGTCGCGTTCGGTCGTCGGGCACATGCAGGTGCCCGTCGCCGTGGAGCCGAGGAGCGCGATGTCCTCGTCGGTGAGGTGGGTGTTGTGCACGCCGGTCGTGCGCGCGCCGAGCACCCCGTGGTCGGCGAGGAGCCGCGTCGGGGTGCGGCCGTGGACGGCCAGGCACGCCTCGTTCTCGGCGGGCTGTTCGGAGAGGTGGACGTGGAGCGGGGCCGCGCGGTCCGCCGCCCATCGGGCCACCGTGCCCAGCTGCCGTGCCGGGACCGCCCGCACGGAGTGGATCGCCGCGCCGATCCGGGCGTGCGGGCGGTCCTTGAGGGCCGAGACGCGCTCCGCCCACTGCTGCGTCGTGCCGTCGGAGAAGCGCAGCTGGTGGCGGTCGGGCGGCGTGCCGCGCGCCTCGTCGAGCAGGCCGGAGGCGACGTACGCCGTGTCGAGCAGGGTGATGCGCACGCCCGCGTCGGCCGCGGCCTGGATCAGCGCCTCGCCCATCGCGTTCGGGTCGGCGTACGGGGTGCCGCCGGGGCCGTGGTGGAGGTAGTGGAACTCCCCCACGGTCGTGATGCCGGCCAGCGCCATCTCCGCGTACACCGCGCGGGCGAGCGCGTGGTACGTCTCGGGCGTGAGGCGGTCCGCCACCGAGTACATGACCTCGCGCCAGGTCCAGAACGTGCCGGAGCCGACCTGGACGGTGCCGCGCAGCGCGCGGTGGAAGGCGTGGCTGTGGGCGTTGGCGAGGCCGGGGACGGTCAGGCCGCGCAGCACCGTGGCGCCCGGCGGGGGCGCCGCGACGTCCGTGCGGACCGTCGTGATCCGCTCGCCGGTCACCTCCACGGCCACGCCCGGCTCGACGTGTGTGCCGAGCCAGGCGTGCTCCAGCCAGTAGGTGTCCGTCCGCTCCGTCGTCACCTGCACGCCAGCCCTTCCAGTACGTCGGCGAGTGCCGTCACCCCGGCGAGGCAGTCGTCCTCGGCGGCGTACTCGGCCGGGGAGTGCGAGACGCCCGTGGGGTTGCGTACGAACAGCATGGCGGTGGGGATCGCGCCGGACAAAATACCCGCGTCGTGTCCGGCGCCCGTGCCGAGGACGGGGAGGCTCTTCTCCGTGCGGGCCCCGAGGATGGCGCCCAGCTCGTCGCGGAGGGCGTCCTGGAACTCGACGACCGGCGTGAAGGACTCCCGGACCACGTCCAGGTCGATGCCATGCCGTTCCGCGTACTCGCGGGCCGCCTTCTCGATGCCCGTGACGACCGTGTCGAGGGTGGCCTGGTCGGCCGCCCGCGAGTCCAGCCAGCCGCGGACGAGGGACGGGATGGCGTTGACGCCGTTCGGCTCGACGGAGATCTTGCCGAAGGTGGCGACGGCGCCCGCGAGTTCGGCCTCGCGGCGGGCGGCGAGGACCGTCTCCGCGTAGGTCAGCATCGGGTCGCGGCGGTCGGCGAGCCGGGTGGTGCCCGCGTGGTTGGCCTCGCCGCGGAAGTCGAAGCGCCAGCGGCCGTGCGGCCAGATGGCGGACGCGATGCCGACGGGGTCGCCGGTGAGGTCCAGGGCGCGGCCCTGTTCGACGTGCAGCTCCACGAACGCGCCGATGCGGGCGAGCCGTTCGGGGTCTGGGCCGATGCCGTACGGGTCGTATCCGGCGGCCTCCATGGCCCGCGGCAGCGTCACGCCGTCGCCGTCGCGCAGCTTGTGCGCGGCCTCGACGGTCAGCTGTCCGGCGGTGAGCCGGGAGCCGACGCAGGCCAGGCCGAAGCGGGCGCCCTCCTCGTCACCGAAGTTGACCAGGCCGACGGGCCGGACCGGCGCCGCCCCGCGGGCGCGCAGCTCGTCGAGGGCGGCGAAGGCGGAGACGACGCCGAGGGGGCCGTCGAAGGCGCCCCCGTCGGGGACGGAGTCCAGGTGGGAGCCGGTGACGACGGCGTCCCCGCGGCTCGGGTCGCCGAGCCACGCCCACTGGTTGCCGTTGCGGTCCAGCTCGTAGCGGAGTCCGCGCGTGTCGGCCTGTGCCTTGAACCAGGCGCGGCAGTCGGCGTCGGCGCCCGTCCAGGCGTAGCGCCGGTAGCCGCGGGTGCCGGTGTCCCGTCCGATGGGTGCCAGGTCCCGCCACATCTCCTGGAAGGAGGGGGCGGACGCCGCGGGGGTGGCGTCCCCGGTGCGCGTCACGCGCCCTCACCCTCCCGCATGGGAACCCGTACGCCCTTGTCGTCCGCCACGGACTCGGCGATGTCGTATCCCGCGTCGACGTGCCGGATGACACCCATGCCGGGGTCGTTGGTGAGGACGCGGCGGATCTTCTCGCCGGCGAGCTTCGTGCCGTCGGCGACCGAGACCTGGCCCGCGTGGATGGAGCGGCCCATGCCGACGCCGCCGCCGTGGTGCAGGGAGACCCAGCTGGCGCCGGAGGCGACGTTGACCATGGCGTTGAGCAGCGGCCAGTCGGCGATGGCGTCGGAGCCGTCGAGCATGGCCTCGGTCTCGCGGTACGGGGAGGCCACCGAGCCGCAGTCCAGGTGGTCGCGGCCGATGGCGAGGGGGGCCTGGAGTTCGCCGGAGGCCACCATGTCGTTGAAGCGCTCGCCCGCCTTGTCGCGTTCGCCGTAGCCGAGCCAGCAGATGCGGGCGGGCAGGCCCTGGAAGTGGACGCGGTCACCGGCCATCTTGATCCAGCGGTGCAGCGACTCGTTCTCCGGGAAGAGTTCGAGGAGCGCCTTGTCCGTCTTGTGGATGTCGGAGGCCTCGCCCGAGAGCGCCGCCCAGCGGAACGGGCCCTTGCCCTCGCAGAAGAGCGGCCGGATGTACGCGGGGACGAAGCCGGGGAAGTCGAACGCCCGGCCGTAACCGGCGAGTTGGGCCTCGCCGCGGATGGAGTTGCCGTAGTCGAAGACCTCGGCGCCCGCGTCCATGAAGCCGACCATGGCCTCGACGTGCCGGGCCATCGACTCGCGGGCGCGGGTGGTGAAGCCCGCCGGGTCCTTCGCCGCGTACGACTGCATCTCGTCGAAGCCGACGCCGGAGGGAAGGTAGGAGAGGGGGTCGTGGGCGGAGGTCTGGTCCGTCACGATGTCGATCGGAGCGCCCTCGGCGAGCATCTGCGGGAGCAGGTCGGCGGCGTTGCCGAGCAGGCCGATGGAGAGCGGGCGGCGGGCGTCCCTGGCCTCGACGGCGAGCTGGAGGGCGTGGGCGAGGTCGTCGGCCTTCACGTCCAGGTACTTGTGCTCGATGCGGCGCTCGATGGCGCGCGGGTCGCAGTCGATGCAGATCGCGACGCCGTCGTTCATGGTGACGGCGAGCGGCTGGGCGCCGCCCATGCCGCCGAGTCCCGCGGTGAGGGTGATGGTGCCGGCGAGCGTGCCGTTGAACTTCTTGGCGGCGACGGCGGCGAACGTCTCGTACGTGCCCTGGAGGATGCCCTGCGTGCCGATGTAGATCCACGAACCGGCCGTCATCTGGCCGTACATGGTGAGGCCGAGCTGCTCCAGGCGGCGGAACTCCTCCCAGTTCGCCCAGTCGCCCACCAGGTTGGAGTTGGCGATCAGGACGCGCGGGGCCCACTCGTGGGTCTGCATGACGCCGACCGGGCGGCCGGACTGGACGAGCATCGTCTCGTCCTGCTTGAGGGTGCGCAGGGTGCGCACCATCGCGTCGAAGGAGCGCCAGTCACGGGCCGCCTTGCCGGTGCCGCCGTAGACGACGAGCTTGTCGGGGTGCTCGGCGACCTCGGGGTCGAGGTTGTTCTGCAGCATCCGCAGGGCGGCTTCCTGCTGCCATCCCAGGGCACTCAGTTCCGTACCGCGCGGGGCCCGTACGGGGCGGGGTCCTGACATGGCGTTGCCTCCTCGAAGCTGTGACCTCGTTGCTGTGACCTTGTTATTCACATCCTGGGGTTCTGAATAGGGCTAGTCAATAGCGAACGAATGCGCGAGTACGCCAGCGGGGCCGCGCCCCGGGTGATTGGCTGGATCACATGGCTCACGACGAGGACGACGACCAGCGGACACGGGACGACACCCAGCCGACCCAGGTCCTCCCCACCGGCGCCGCCGCCCGCCGCGACCAGGCCGTCCGCGCCGCCGTCGAGCAGGGCGTCGTCGGGCCCGCCGCCCCCGTCGCGGGCCTGCTCGACGTCGCCGGCATCCGCGCGAGCGCCGCCGCCCTGCGCGCCGCCTTCGAGGCCGTCACCCCGCCCGGCACCCCCGTCCTGCACGCCTTCGCGGTCAAGGCCACGCCCCTCGTCCCCGTCCTGCGGCTGCTGCGCTCGGCCGGGATCGGCGCCGAGGTGGCGAGCCCCGGCGAGCTGACCCTGGCCAGGGCCGCCGGGGTGCCGCCCGCCGAGACCGTCCTCGACTCGCCCGCCAAGACCCCGGCGGAACTGCGCGAGGCCCTCGCGCTCGGCATCGCCGTGAACGCGGACAACCCCCAGGAGCTGGCCCGCATCGACGCCCTCACCCGGTCGGCGCCGACCGAATCCCCCATCGGCATCCGCGTCAACCCGCAGATCGGCGGCGGCGCGATCAGCGCCCTGTCGACGGCGACGGCCACCTCCAAGTTCGGGGTGGCGCTGCGCGACGAGGACGCCAGGGAGTGGGTGGTGCGGGCCTGCCTGGAGCGGCCGTGGCTGACCCGGCTGCACGCGCACTCCGGATCGCAGGGCATGCCCCTGGAGATGATGGTGCGGGGCGTCGCGGCCACGTACGAACTGGCCGAGGAGATCAACGACCGCGCCGGGCGGCGGCAGATCGACACCATCGACATCGGCGGCGGCCTGCCGGTCAACTTCGGCTCGGAGGAGGAGACCCCGACCCACGCCCAGTACGCGCGCCGCCTCAAGGCCCGCGTGCCCGGACTGCTCGACGGGCGGTACGGCCTGGTCACCGAGTTCGGCCGCTCGCTCCTCGCCAAGCACGGGACGGTGCTCGCCCGCGTCGAGTACGCCAAGCACGCGGGCGGCAGGCCCATCGCCGTGACGCACGCGGGCGTGCAGGTGGCGACCCGGACCGTCTACATGCCCGCGTCGTGGCCGCTGCGGATCGCCGCGTACGACGCCGAGGGGTGCCCCAAGAGTGGTCCCGCCGTCGGGCAGGACATCGCGGGCCCCGCCTGCTTCGCGGGGGACCTGCTCGCCGAGAACCGTCCGCTGCCCCTGCTCGAACAGGGCGATCACGTGGCCGCGCTGGACACCGGCGCCTACTATTTCGCCCACCACTACTCGTACAACAGCCTGGCCAGGCCCGGCATTTACGGGTTCTCCGCGCAGGGCGGAACGGTGCGCTTCGCCGTGGTCCGCGAGCCGCAGACGCTCGATGCGATCGTGGCGGAGGCGGGTGGGGGTGCGGAGCGGGACGCGTTGCGGCAGCTGTGACCCGGGGGGCCGGGCCCCGCCCGGCCGACCGTCGGGCGCCGAGGGACCTGCTGTGGTGGAGTGTCTGCGGGGGCGCTGTGGCTGGGCGCGCAGTTCCCCGCGCCCCTTGGCGGCACCTGCGGCCCGCGGACCCGTGGTGGCGGGGCGCTTCGTCGAGGGGGCTGCTGTGGTGGGTGCGGCTGCGGGGGTGCTGTGGCTGGTCGCGCAGTTCCCCGCGCCCCTTGGCGGTACCTGCGGCCCGCGGACCCGCCACCGTCGGGACGGGGCGCTTCGCCGAGGGGGCTGCCGTGGTGGATGCGGCTGCGGGGGCGTTGTGGCTGGTCGCGCAGTTCCCCGCGCCCCTTGGCGGCACCTGCGGCGGGGGACCGGGCGGCGGCGTCGCTAGGCGGTCGTCAGCGCGGGGCGGCGTCGGGCGCCGCCGGGTGCGGCGTCGCCTGCTGCTGGGCCCGTTGTGCGGTACCCCTTGACGGACTTGCCCGCGGGGGCGCCCGCGCGGTGGTCGAGCCAGTCCACCCGTACCCACAGCAGCACGTCACCGTCCTGCTCGCGCCGTCCGAGCCGGGCGGCCTTCAGCCACAGTCCGGCCCCCGCGCCCGCAAGCACCGCGCCGCCCGCCGCCGGCACCAGGAAGGCACTGCCGAGCGCGACGAGGAAGGCGCCGGCCAGCCACCACCGGTGCCCGCGCCGCCAGTTGCGCACGGTCACCGACCGGCTCTGCAGCACGTCGTACTTGCCGGCCCGCACGGCCTCACGGGCGAGCGCGTCGTAGCGCCGGATGCGGGAGTACGCGACGGCGGCGGCGGTGACGATGAGGAGCGCCGCCCCCGCCAGTACTCCGATACGGCGCCCGGTGAGGCCGGGCGGCAGCGCGCCGATGCCCGCGGCCGCCACCCCGAGCCACCACAGGGGCGCCGCTCCGGCCCGTACGACCACCGGCACCCGCACCAGCCCCTGACCACCGCGTCCCATCTCGCCTCCACGCCTCCCGCCGTGCCTCTTCGGCGCAGGAGGCTAACGCCGGAATCTGAGGAGAGCGTGAGAAGCGGCGCCGCTACGCCGGGCCCGCGAGGGACCGGGCGATGCGGTACTGCCGCTCGGCCTCGGCCGGGTCGCCCGCCGCCTCGTAGGTGCGCCCGAGCCTGCGCCGGACCTCCATCTCCAGCGGCCTGCTGGTGTGCTCGGTGAGCGTGGCAAGGGCCTCCTGCTGGAGGGTGATGGCCGAGGGCAGGTCGCCGCGGCCGTGTTCGGCGGCACCGAGCAACGACAGGCTCGTCGCGCGCAGTTGCAGGTCGCCGACCTCCTCGGCCAGCTCCGCCGCGCGCCGCGCCAGGTCCTTGACCTCGGTGTGCCGGCCGAGTGCCAGGTGGGCCTCCGCGGTGAAGCACAGGGTCTTGCTGATCATTCGGGGGCGGCCGATCTTCTCGGCGAAGGTGAGCGAGGTGGCGTAGAACGTGAGCGCCTTCTCGTGCCGGCCCTCCTGGTCGTGCAGCGCGCCGAGCTGGCAGCTCGACATCCCGGCCAGCCAGTCGTCGTCGAGCCGGGACGCGAGCCCCATGACCTCAGTGAGGTGGGCGGCCGCCTCCGGGAGGCGGCCCATCGCACGCTCCGCGGCCCCCATCACGGCGATCGCCCGGGCCTGCTCGCGCAGGTCGCCCCGGGGGCGGGCGATGCTCAGCGCGTCGGCGCACCAGGCGTGCGCCTGCTGGAAGCGCCCCTGGTAGATGTCCGCGATGGCCAGGCAGTTGCGCAGGGACGAGGGCATCCGCCGGTCCTCCGCGAGGTCGGCGCCGGGCAGCGCGATCTCCAGGGCGGAGCGGCACTCGTGGAAACGGCCCTGGCGCACCAGCGGGTCGACCAGCGACTCGGCGATCCAGCAGGCGTGGTCGCGCTGCCCGGTGGCCGCCGCGAAGGCGACCACGTCGAGCAGCTGGCCCCCGGCGGCCTCCAGCCACGCGTCGGCCTCCCGCCAGTCGGCGAAGGGCGCGTCGGAGACGTCGGGGCCTGTCGGGTACCCCTCGGGGCCCCAGTCGCTGGCGATGCGCCCGGCGGCCGTGTAGAGGTGCAGCACGGCGCCGCGGTCCGCCGCGGCCTCGCCGGGCACGGCGGCGGAGAGCCGGCGCGTGTGGTCGCGCACGAGATCGTGCAGCCGGTAACGGCCGGGCCGCGGCTGCTGCAGCAGGCTCGCGTCGACCAGCCGCTCCAGGATGTCCTCGGCGTCCTGGAGCGGGCGGCCCAGCATGACGGCGGGGGTGAGACCGTCGAACTCGGCGGTCGGGGACTGGCCCAACGCCCGGAAGCCGCGCCGCAGTTCGGGGGCGAGCAGGTCGTAGGAGATCCGGAAGGCGGCTTCCACGCTGCGGTCCTCCGCCCGCAGCTCGCCCAGCCTGCGTTCGTCGCCCGACATCCGGCCGACCAGGTGGGCCACCGTCCAGGACGGCCGGTTCTGCAGCCGGGCCCCGGCGATCCGCAGCGCCAGCGGCAGGCCGCCGCAACGGCGGGCGAGTTCCTGCGCGGCCTCCGGTTCCTGCCCGGCACGCGCCTCCCCGAGGAGCCGCGTGAGCAGCGCGACCGCGTCGCCGGTCTCCAGCGGCTCCACGGTCAGCCGCCGGTCGGCGTCGAGGCCGGGCAGCCGGTGGCGGCCGGCCACGAGGACCAGACTGCCCGGACCCGCGGGCAGCAGGGGGCGCACCTGATCGGCACCACGGGCGTCGTCCACGACGAGCAGCAGCCGCAGGGAACTGGTGGCCGCCCGCCACGCGGCGACCAATTCGTCGAGCTCGTCGGGGAGTTCACCGTCGGCGCCGGCGACGGAACGGAGCAGCTGGTGCAGGGCGCGCTGCGGGCGCAGGCTCTCGTGCGGGGCGCCGTGCGTGTGCAGGTCCACGAAGAGACAGCCGTCCGGGAACCGGTCCTGCACGGTCCAGGCGGCGCGGACCAGCAGCGCGGTCTTGCCGACACCTGCCGTGCCGTCGACGGCGACCACGGATACGGAGCCCGGGCCGGAGCTGGAACCTGAGCCGGGGCCGGCGGGCAGCGGCTCGGTGAGCAGGGCGAGTTCGCGCTCCCGGCCGACGAGCCAGGCGGTGTCGCCGGGGAGTTCGTTGCGGCGGGGGCGGGAGGGGGCGCTCTCCGGCGGCCGGGTGGGGGCGGCCGCCGGTGCGGGCTCCGGGAGTGGTGCGCCCGTGGCGGCGGTGCCCGGCGGTGGGTCCGTGCCGAGCAGCAGGTGGTCGTCGCGGCGCAGCACGCCCTGGTGCACGCGGCGCAGCTCCTCGCCGGGCTCCACGCCCAGTTCGTCGCGGAGCCGGTCCCGGGTCTCCTGGTAGGCGGCGAGCGCTTCGGCCTGGCGGCCGGCGCCGTACAGCGCGCGCATGCGCAGGGCGGCGAGCGGTTCGTCGTGCGGTTGCGCCATGGGGGCGGCGAGCAGCTCGTCCAGGGCCTCCGCGTACCGGCCGAGGAGCACCAGGCACTCCACCCGCTCCTGGTGCAGGGTGCGCCGCCGCCGGCCGAGGCGCTGCCGTTCGGCGTCGGCCAGCGGGCCGGGCAGACCGGCCAGCGGCTCCCCGCGGAACAGGCGCAGCGCCCGCGTACAGCCGTCGAGGGCGGCACCGAGGTCGCCCGCGGTCCGCGCGCCGCGCACCGCACGGGTCCGCTCGGCCAACTCGCCGACGTCGGTGCTGATTTCGCCGGGCACGAAGCGGTAGCCGCCGCGTTCGCCGCGGATCACGGACGCGGCGGGCCCTGTGCCGGGCGCGTCCAGCGCCTTGCGCAGGGGGTAGACGTAGCTGGGCAGGACGCGGCGGCCCGTGCCCGGTGGTTCGAGTCCCCAGACGTCGTCCAGGAGTTGCTGGTGGGTGACGAGCGTCTCCGCCCGCAGGATCAGGGCGGCGAGGACCGCCTGCCGCCGCACCGGCCCGAGGTCGAGCGGCACCTCACCGCGGTGGGCGGCGACCGGACCGAGCAGGGTGAGGCGCAGCGGCCCCTCGGCGCCTTGAGGGACCTCCGCATCCTGCGCGCTCGTGCTGTTCGCTCCGCCCGTTCCATCCGTTCCGTCCGTGCTGTTCGTTCCGTCCGTGCTGTTCGTTCCGTCCGTGCTGTTCGTTCTCACTGCGAACTCCCCCGTGGTCTCCGCACTTTCCGCGGTTCCCCGTTTTCCCCGCGGCGGCCGCGTTCTCTGATTCAGCAGAATTTCATCGGCATTGCAGTCTCTCCCGAGAGGGTTCGGCACGTCGTGTCCGGGCCTGGTCGATCTCCGTTCCGGCCTGCCCCGGGACGGGTTCCTGCCGGTCCCGAGGGTGTGAACCGTAGGAAAGCGAGCTGCTCCGTGAGTGAGAACCCGCAGGTGGACCCCCGGCAGGGCTTCGGCGATGCGTACCAGGGCCCCGGCCAGGCGCCGCCCCCGATGCCCGGCCAGGCCCCGCCGCCCGTCCCGCCGCAGGCGCCGGGCGCGGGCTCGGCCTGGTCGCAGCCGGTACCGCCCGGCGGCACCGGCGGACCCGGCAACTCGGGCCCCGGGAGCGGCCGTTCGCGCGCCTGGCTGATCGGAGGCGCCGCCGCGCTCGCCGTGGCCGTCATCGTCGGTGTGGTCGTCGTCGCGACGGGGGACGACGACAAGGACACCGCGTCGGGCAAGCATCCCGGCGTACCCGGTGGCGTCGCCGAGCCGAAGGGGCCCGCGGACGAGGAGCCGGCGGAGGGCAAGGCGTACAGCAAGGTGCCCGACGGCTGCGACCTGCTCAAGGCGTCGACCGTCGAGAAGATCATGCCCGGCGGCACGTGCACGCCCAACGCGATGGACAAGGGCGAGGCTGACCTGGCGACGATGATGACCAGGATGCCGAGATGGGAGTCCACCCAGGGCGGCGCCTTCCAGAGTCTGTCGGTGAGCCTCACCGTCGGCGCCAGCGTGAAGGGCCAGTACGACATGAAGAAGCGGACCGCTCTCAGCGACCTCAAGGGCATACGCAAGGTGGAGGGTTCCCGGCCGGTGAGCGGGCTCGGCCAGGAGGCCCTCGTCGTCGACACCGTCGACGCCCAACAGGGCTCGCTGGCCCAGGCAGAGGTGGTCGTCAGGGACGGCAACGCCGCGCTCACCGTGGAGTTCACCTACAACCCGCAGAACTCCGACCCCACCCGGAAGCAGGCCGACGACGCCGTCGTCACCGCCGCCCGTGACGTGCTCGGCTCCCTCAGCTGACCCCCTCGGCGACGACGTGCACACCCATCCCCCCGGAGACGGCGACCCACGGGCCACGCCCCCCGCGGCCGCACAGGCATCGCACACCACCGTGCCGCAGCCGCCCGCCACCCCGACCCGGCCGCTGACCGAGGTCCCGCAGCCATCGGCCCCCGGACCCCAGCAGCAGAGCCCCGCCCGTATCGGCCCCTACGAGGTCTTCCAGCTCCTCGGCGAGGGCGGCATGGGCCGGGTGTTCCTGGCCAGGTCGCCGGGGTCGCGGCTGGTGGCGCTGAAGGTGATCCGGCCCGAGTACGCCGAAACGCCGAACTTCCGCGGGCGCTTCCGGCGCGAGGCCGCGGCCGCCCGCCGCGTGAGCGGCTTCTTCACCCCACCGGTGCTCGACGCCGACGCCGACGCCCCGCAGCCCTGGCTGGCCACCGCCTACGTCCCCGCGCCGTCCCTGCACGACGTCGTGCGCGACTTCGGTGTGCTGTCCGAGGCCGGCCTGCGGGCCCTGGCCGCCGGTCTCGCGGAGGCGCTGCCCGCCGTCCACGACGCCGGCATCGTCCACCGCGACCTCAAGCCCGGCAACGTACTCATCACCGAGGACGGGCCCCGCGTCATCGACTTCGGCATCAGCAGCGCGGTGGACGCCACGCAGGTGACCCGGACCGACGCGGTGATGGGGACGCCCGGGTTCATGGCGCCCGAGCAGATCGTGTCGAGCCGTGAGGCGGGGCCGCCCGCCGACATCTTCTCGCTGGGCTGCGTCCTGGTCTTCGCGGCCACCGGGCACGGCCCCTTCGGTACGGGAGGGACGGCCGAGATCCTCTACCGGGCCGTCCACCACGCGCCCCGACTGGACGGCACCCCACCGGAGTTGTGGCCGCTGATCGGCGCCTGCCTGGACAAGGACCCCGCCCGCAGGCCGTCCGCCGCCTCGGTCCTGGCCGCGCTGGGGGACACCGATCCCGCCGCGCTGCTCACGCCGGGCCTGCGGGAGGACCTCGCGCGACGGCAGGCGCACGCCGCCCTCCTGGTCTCCGCGCCGCCCGTGCCCCTGGCGCCCCTCGCGCCCTCCGTCGACCCGTTCGCCGCCACCGCCGCCCAGGGGCCGAGCCGCCGCAGGTTCCTGTGGATCGCCGCGGCCGGCACCACCGTCGTGGCGGGCGGCGGGGCCGCTGCGCTGGCCGGGTGGCGGTCCGAGCCCCGCGAGGCCCCGGCCCGCGGCGGTGGCGGCGCGGGCACCACGGGCCGGCCCGCGGTGAAGGTCCCGGCCGGTCCCAAGCCGCGGTGGTCGGTCCCGCTGAAGAAGCTGTCGAGCGCGCGGCTCCAGCTCCTCGGCGACGTGGTGGTGCACTGGGAGCAGCGACGCGCCACCGCCTACGACACCGGTTCCGGGAAGAAGCGCTGGGCGGGGTCGCTGCGGTTGCCCTCCGGCGCCTCGGGCGGCCCGAAGTGGCTGGGTGTGCACGGGCCGACGCTGTTCGCCGCCGCCTGGAACGGCGATCACGGCCATCTGCTGGGCGTCGACGCGGCGGGGAAGCAGAAGTTCACGCACGCGGTCACCGAGCAGGGCGCCGACGGCGGGTTCGCCGGCTTCGTCGAGAGCGTCCTGGCCGTCGCCGGCCCGGTCGCGGTCGTCGGCACCAGCAGCGACAAGGGGTACAAGGTGCTCGCGGTCGACATCGGCTCGGGTGAGGTGCTGTGGTCGCGGAAGGTCGACGGCAGCGACTTCCAGGCGTACGCGGACGGCAGCCGCTGCTTCCTCCAGGACAACGGCACGCTCCACGGCCTCGACCTGCGCTCGGGCGCCGAACGGTGGAAGGTCCGTGGCGTCGTCAGAGCCGGTGCCTACCCGCGCCTGTCCTGCGACGGCAAGACCCTCCTCGTCACCAGCACCAAGGTGCAGGCCTTCCGCGTCACCGACGGCAGGAAGCTGTGGACGGCCGTCAACGAGACGACCAACATCGGCACGGCCGGGGTGCACGGCGGCCGTGCCTACCTCCACGACAGCGCGGGCACCGTCTTCGCCCTGGATATGGACGGCGGCAAGCAGGTGTGGCACACGGCGAGCCCCGTGCAGCTGGCGACCACCGGCGGCGCGCTGGACGACGGGCCCGCCGTCTCCTCCTCCGTGCTGGCCATCGCCACCTGGGCCACCGGCGACGTGCCGGGCTTCATCGTCCTGCGCGTCTCCGACGGAAAACCGCTCTGGGCGCACCAGCCGTCCGGCGGCAAGACCGGGAGCGGCGCCGGCGGCAAGACCGGCTGGCTGCTGCAGATCTCCGGCAGCACGCTCTTCGCCGCATCCGAGACCACCCTCCACGCCTTCCGGAGCGACACACCGTGACGACGCCGCCCATCCCTCCCGTGCCGCCCTCCGCGCCGGCCCCCGCCGGGCCGCACCCGTCCGGGCCCGCGCCCACCCCGCCCGTGCCGCCATCCGCCGGGCCGCACCCGTCCGGGCCCGCGCCCGCGCCGGCCCCGCAGGCTCCCTCGGCCACCCCCTCCGCCGCCCCCTCCCCGGCCTCGTACATCGGCCCCTACCGGGTGATCCGGGAGCTCGGCGCGGGCGGCATGGGCCGCGTCCACCTCGCCGCGTCGCGCAGCGGGCGCGCGGTGGCCGTCAAGGTCGTGCGCCCCGAACTGGCCGCCGACCCCGGCTTCCGCCGCCGCTTCAGGGCCGAGGTCGACGCCGCCCGCGCGGTCTCCGGCGCCTTCACCGCGCCGGTCGTCGACGCCGACCCCGAGGGGCCGCAGCCGTGGCTGGCCACCGCGTACATCCCCGGCCCCTCCCTCGCCGACGCCCTGGCCTCCCACGGACCCATGCCCGAGGCCACCCTGCGCGTGCTCGGCGGCGGCCTCGCCGAGGCGCTGGCCGCGATCCACCGCGCCGGGCTCATCCACCGCGACCTGAAGCCGTCCAACATCCTGCTCACCCTCGACGGCCCCCGGGTCATCGACTTCGGCATCAGCCGCGCCGTCGACGGGACGGTCCTCACCGCCGAGGGGCAGGTCGCGGGGTCGCCCGGCTTCATGTCGCCCGAGCAGTCGAGAGGGGGCGAACTGACGCCCGCGAGCGACGTGTTCGCCTTCGGGGCCGTGCTCGCCTTCGCCGCCACCGGGGTGCCGCCGTTCGGCACCGGCGCGGTCCACGCCCTGCTCTACCGGGCCGCCTACGAGGAGCCGCAGCTGACCGGCGTCCCGCACGGCCTGCTCGGCATCGTCACCGCCTGCCTCGACAAGGACCCCGCCCGCCGCCCCACCGTCGAACAGCTGCAGGCCTGGCTGCGTCCGGAGACCACCGCGGGCTGGCTGGGCGCGGTCGAGCTGCGGGTGACCGAGGACCAGCGCACGCTGGCCGGCGCACTGCGCGGCCCGCTGCTCAGCCGCCGCCGGCTGCTGGCCGGCGGCGGCGCGCTCGCCGTGACCGCGGCGGCTGGCGGCACCGCCTGGTTCCTGCTCTCGCGCGGCGAGGACGGCGGGGGCACGCCGGCCACCCCCGAACTCGCCTGGAGCAAACCGCTTCCGCAGCCCGGCATGTACCTGAGGTCGGTGACCCGGTCCACGCTGCTGTGCACCGAGAAGGCCTCCGGCGCCTGCTTCGACCGGAGCTCCGGCAAGCTCCTGTGGAAGGATCTCGGCGGCCAGAACACCGACGCGCTCGCCGACGACAAGCGCGTCTACACGGTGCGTACCGACGGCAAGGTGTACGCGTTCGACGGCCGCTCAGGCAAGAAGAAGTGGGACGTGCCGACCGGGGACGACGCGCCCCAACTCAACTTCTCGGACGGCGAGTTGGTCCTGGTCACGAGCGGCGGGCACTTCCGGGCCCTGGAGGCGTCCAGCGGTGAGGCGCGGTGGACCTCCCGGGACAAGGAGGAGGTCAGCGTGGTCATCGGCGCCACCCGGGCGGGCACGCTCCTCGCCTGGGGCGACGCGTCGAAGACCAATCCGGCCGCGATGCTCAAGGGCTACCGCGCACTCGACCGGAAGACGGGCGAACGCGTGTGGGCGAAGGACCTCGTCACCCTCCACCCGCCGGAGAAGAGCAAGGTGCTCTACGGCATCGACGCCCGCATGAGACTGCTCGCCCTCGACCCCGAAAGCGGCCGGACACGGTGGAGCGAGCCGACCCGGCTGCCCCCGACGAACAGTGAGATCCTCGGCTACGAGGGGTCCCTGAGCCTGCTCGACGGCACGCTGTTCTGCTATCCGAGCACCGGTTTCAGCGGTTCGACGCGCGGCCTGCTCGCCGCGTTCGACCCGGCGTCGGGAAAGACCCTGTGGTCGGTGCGGACCGGCGCCCGCGGCAACCGCGGCTTCGCGCGCGCCGGAGCGACCGTCTGCCACCTGGACAAGAAGGTGCTGCACGGGCTCGACGCCAGGACCGGCGCGGAACGCTGGACGGCGGGGTCGGGCCTCGGCGACCTCGCCCTCATCGGCGCCGCGCGGGGACTCTTCTTCGCCGCGGGCACGAAGGGCCTGTACGCCTTCCACGCCGAGACCGGCGAAAAGGTCTGGCATTACCGCGCCACGGGCGGCTCCGGACGCTGGTCGGCGCAGATCGTCGGCGACGACCTGTACGCAGCCTGGTCGGGAAAGCTCTTCCGCTTCTCGGTGCCCGAGGCGTAGCGCACCCCCTGCCGGGCCCCGGCGGTCAGCGCCCTGCGGGCAGGAGCGTGAAGGCGTCCACGTGCTCGGGGCGGACCGCGGAGAAGTGGCGGTGGTCGAGGGTGGCGACCTCGGTGAGGCGCAGCCGCTCGGCCACGGCGACGACGGAGGCGTCGACGGTGCCGAGGGGGAAGTCGGCGTATTTGCGGATGAGGGCGGCGATCCGCACGAAGTCCTGCGCCTCGAGATCGACGCTCTCCAGCGTCCCTACGGCGAACAGATCGAGGAAGACGGCTTCATACTCGGGGCCGAGGCGCCTCTCGATGAGCTGGGCCGTCTCGACGACCACCGGCGCTGGTGCCAGCAGCCGGCCGCGCAGCGAGCTGACATGAGCCACGCAGCGGGCGTGGTCGTCGTCCTCATCGGCGGCCGCGTAAAGGACCCCGGTGTCCAGGAGGTGGCTCTTCAACGGTTCTCGTCACTCCACTCCGCGAGGAGTTCGCGGTGCCGCCGCGCCGTGTCCGCGTGTCCGGACCGTCCCATGCCCGCGAAGGCCGCGAAGCCGGGCCGCTCGCCCACTGGGGGCAGCGTGTCCTCCTCGGCGAAGTGGGCCAGCTCCGGGTCCGACTTGACGAGCACCAGGAGGCGCTCGGCCGCCGCCGGGGGGAGTCGGTCGATCAAGTGCCTGAGGCGGTCGTGATCGTCTGCCGCATTCATGCTTCGAGCGTACGGCGCGCGAGTGGACCGAGGCAGAGTTCCCCGGAGGATCACTCGTACGGGTCCTACTCCACGAACAGCCCCCGCGCCGCCGCCCCCGCGTCGAACTCCTCCAGCCGCGCCTGCGCGTCCGGCAGGCCGTCGCACATGGCCTCGAGGAGGACCCGGCCGAGCAGCATCGGCGCGCACGCCGTGTCGAAGGCGAGGCCGGTGCCGACCGCGGCGGGCAGGAGGAGGTCGGAGTGGGCGGCGACCGGGGCGAAGGCGGAGTCGGCGACGGTGACCACCGTCAGGCCCGCCGCCTGCGCGTGGGCGAGCGCGTCCACCACCTCGCGCGGGTGGCGGGGCAGGGCGAAGCAGAGCAGCGACGTCGCGCCGGCCCGGACCGCCGCGTCGATGCGGTCGACGAGCATCGTGCCGCCCTCGTCGAGGAGGCGCACGTCGGGGTGGACCTTGGCGGCGAAGTAGGAGAAGCCGTACGCCTGGGACGCGGCGGCCCGCAGGCCGAGGACGGGCAGCGGGCGCGAGGCGGCGAGGAGGCGGCCCGCGCGCTCGACGGGGGCGGGGTCCGCGAGGACCTCCGCGAGGTGGCGGAGGTTCTCGATCTCGGCTTCGACGGCCTGCTGGTACTCGTTGGCGGCCGTCGTCCCCGAGCTCTCGGCGGGGGAGACGTCCCGCAGGTGTCTGCGCAGCGCCGGGTAGCCGTCGAAGCCGAGGGCGACGGCGAACCGGGTGACCGAGGGCTGGCTGACGCCGGCGAGTTCGGCAAGCTCCACGCTGGAGAGGAACGGCGCGTCGGCCGCCCTGCGCACCATGCAGTGCGCGATGCGCCGCTGGGTGGGCGTGAGCCGGTGGCCCTCGAAGAGCACTTGCAGTCGCGCGGCAGGGCTGTCGCTCATGCCGTCCCCCTCAGAATGTCCGTACCCGCGGCCGTTCCGGCGTCCATTTACGCCGGAACCGCCACCGCCTATTGACAACTTATTCAGACACCAAGAACTCTGCATGACCATATACAGCCGGGCAAGGGGCTCCAAGAGGCCACCACACCGATCCGTTGGGGGAAGCGCGTCATGGCAGCTGAAGACCTGGTGGAGCGGCGCTCCATCGACGTCGTCCCGGACGACGAACGGCACGGTACGGCGTTCAGCCAGTTCACGCTCTGGCTCGGCGCCAATCTGCAGATCACCGCGGTCGTCACGGGCGCCCTCGCCGTCGTCTTCGGCGGCGACGTGGTGTGGTCCCTCGTCGGTCTCGTCCTCGGCAATCTCCTGGGCGGCGCGGTGATGGCCCTGCACTCGGCGCAGGGCCCCGGGCTCGGCCTGCCGCAGATGATCCAGTCGCGGGCCCAGTTCGGCGTGAAGGGCGCGGTCGTCCCGCTGCTCCTCGTCATCCTCATGTACGTCGGGTTCTTCGCGAGCGGCAGCGTCCTCGCCGGGCAGGCCACCGCGGAGCTCACGCACACCGACGACACCACCGGCATCGTCCTCTTCGCCGCCGTCACGGCGGTCATGGCGACGGTCGGCTACCGCGTCATCCACGCGCTCGGCCGGGTGGCCAGCGTGGTCTGCGCGCTCGCCTTCGTCTACCTCGGCATCCGGCTCGTCGACCGCGTGGACGTCGGTGCGCTCTTCGGGGACGCCCGCTTCGACCTGCCGATGTTCCTGCTCGCCGTCTCCCTGTCGGCCTCCTGGCAGCTGGCCTTCGGCCCGTACGTCGCGGACTACTCGCGCTACCTGCCGCGCACCACATCGGCGAAGGCCACCTTCTGGTGGACCCTGTCGGGCTCGGCGATCGGCTCGCAGTGGTCGATGACCTTCGGGGTGCTCGTCGCGGCGAGCGCGGGCGACGCCTTCCTCGCCGACCAGGTCGGCTACGTCGTCGGCCTCGGCGGGACCGGCCTGGTCGCCTCCTTCCTCTACTTCGTCATCGCGCTCGGCAAGCTCACCATCAACGTGCTCAACACCTACGGCGGCTTCATGTCGATGGTCACCGGCATCAGCGGCTTCCGCGGCCAGAAGGTGCTCGGGGCGCGCGGGCGGGCCGCGTACATCGCCGTGATCATGGTGGCGGGCACGGCGGTCGCGCTGCTCGGCAAGGACAGCTTCCTGGCGTCCTTCAAGGACTTCCTGCTGTTCCTGCTGACCTTCTTCACGCCCTGGTCGGCCATCAACCTGGTCGACTACTACCTGATCTCCCGCGAGCGGTACGACATCCCCGCCCTCTTCGACCCGCACGGCCGCTACGGCGCCTGGCGCTGGGACGCGCTCGTCGTCTACGGCGCCGGGCTCCTCGCCCAGCTGCCGTTCCTCGTCACGCACTTCTACACCGGCCCGCTGGTCGATCCGCTGGGCGGCGCCGACATCTCCTGGATCGTGGGGCTCGTGGTGCCCGCGGGGCTGTACTGGGCGCTGGCCCGGCGCGATCCGCGGGCGCCGGGGGCCCGGCCCAGGCCGGAAAGGGGGGTTAGCCCCACCGCGACCGAGGCCCCCGCGCCGTAACGTGGACGGCTATGGAAGCCCGTGACGCCGAACTCAAGAAGGAACTCGACGCCACTCTGCACGCCCGCAGAGAGCTCGGCGAAGAGTACGACTCCGCCTTGGTCGACTCGTTCCTGGGGAAGATCGAGCAGCGCCTGGACGGCACGATCGACCGCCGCATGCGCCGCCACCTCGCCGAGCAGCAGATGGTCGTCGCCCGCGGCGCCCGCTCCCCCGGCAGCCCGGTCGACTCGTGGGGCGAGCGCTTCGGGTTCGGCGTGGTCTCGCTGGTCCTCGCCATCCCGCTCTCCGCGATCGCCGTGGGCAACGCCGGCCTGACGGGACTCTTCGTCTCCTGGGCCGGCATCTTCGGCGTGAACGCGGTGCACTCCCTGCGCGGCGTGCCCCTCGGGCGGCGCCGCGCGGAGCGCGAGTCCAGGTCGGAGTGGGACGACTGACGCCGGACGCCGTACCGGCTCACGCCTGGCGCGTGGGCAGCACGATCAGCTGACGCAGGTTGACGTGGCGCGGCCGGCTCGTCGCGTACGCGATGAGGTCGGCGACGTCGTCCACCGCCAGCGACCCGATCGCGCCGAACATGCCGTCGAGCTGCCCGCTCAGCTCCTCGTTGTCGATGTGGCCGCGCAGCTCCGTCTCGGTGAGGCCGGGCTCGACGTTGGTGACGCGCACGTCCCGGGGGCCGAACTCGGTGCGCAGCGACTCCGACAGGTACGTCAGCGCGGCCTTCGTCGCGCCGTACACCGCGTAGTTGGGGAACGCGATGTGCGCGCCGACCGACGAGATGTTGACCAGATCCGCCGTCCCGCCGTCGGCGGCCGCCGCGATCAGGTCCGGCGTGAAGGCGCCGATGATCCGCAGCGCGCCCGCCACATTGGTGTCCAGCATCCGCTGCCACTCGTCGGTGCGGTACGCGGTGACCGGGTTCGGCAGCATCACGCCCGCCGAGTTCACCACCAGGTCGACCCGCCCGTACGCCGCGTGCACCCGCTCCACGGCGGCGTCCACCGACGCCTGGTCGGTGACGTCGGCGGTGACGGCGAGCGCCCGGCCGCCGTCCGCCACGATCTTCGCGGCCAGCTCGTCGAGCCGCTCCGCGCGCCGGGCGAGCAGGACGACCCGCGCGCCCCGGGCGGCGAGCAGCCGGGCGGTGGCCTCCCCGATGCCGCTGGCGGCGCCGGTGACGAGGGCGGTGCGGTCCTGCAGGTTCTCGTACGACATGGCTGAACTCCTGGTGCGATCAGTGGGGTCTGTGCCGCCCCGGGGTGCTCCCCGGCGGCGGACACCACTCTGCGCACCCCGCGCCGCGCCACCCAGGGCTCTCCTTTTCCTGGGTCTGGCAGTACCAGGCTCACGCGCGGAAGGCCGCCTAGGATCGACGGCATGGACGGCGACCTCGGAGACTTCCTGCGCTCACGGCGCGCCCGCATACAGCCCGCGGACGTGGGCCTCACCGCGTACGGGCGGCGGCGCGTGCCCGGCCTGCGCCGCGAGGAGGTGGCGCAACTGGCGGGCGTCAGCGTGGACTACTACATCCGCCTCGAACAGGGCCGCGGCCCCTCGGTCTCCGACGCCGTACTGGACTCCATCGCCCGCGTGCTGCGCCTGGACGAGACCGAGCACGCCTATCTGCGCACGGTGGCCCGGCCGGTGCCGCGGCCCCGCCGGGCGCGGACCGCCTCGCAGAAGGTCCGCCCCGGGCTGCAGTTGCTGCTCGACACGATCGACCGGGCCCCGGCGTTCATCTTCGGCCGCCGCATGGACGTCCTCGCCTGGAACGCCCTGGCCGACGCCCTCAACGGCTTCTCGCGCCTGACGCCCGCCGAGCGCAACATCCCCCGCCAGGTCTTCCTGGAGGGGCCGGCCCGCGACTGCTACCCCGAGTGGGAGGCGGTGGCATCGGAGACCGTCGCGTATCTGCGCCTGGACGCGGCGCGCTGCCCCTCGGACAGCGAACTGTGCGCGCTGGTCGGCGAGTTGTCCGTCAAGAGCGAGGACTTCCGCCGGCTGTGGGCGGACCACCAGGTCAAGGAGAAGACCCACGGCGTGAAGCGGATGAACCATCCGGTCGTGGGTGAACTGGTCCTGCCCTACGAGACGCTGACGCTGCCCGGCGATTCCGAGCAGCTCCTCGTCGTCTACACCCCGGAGCCGGGCTCGGAAAGCGCGGAACGGCTGTCCCTGCTCGGCAGCTGGACAGCCGACCCCGCCCGGGCCGCCGCCCCGTAGCCCCGGGCCTCCGGGTCCGGTGGGGGCTCGTCGCGCAGACCGCCTGCGGGCCCGCCGTGGTTGCTCGCGCAGTTCCCCGCGCCCCTGAGTGGTCCACCTCGTCCCGCGCCGAAGGTGCCGCCTGAGGGGCGCGGGGAACTGCGCGACCGGCCACGACGTGCCCGGAAGCCGAAAGCGGCGAGAGAGGGGGGAAGGACGCGGCGTCACCGCGGAGACCGCCGCACCCCCGGGGCTCCCGGGGGGCGGGACGACGGCGGTCTCCGCGGGGGAGGCGCAGCCGGGTCAGGGCCGGGCCACGCCTCGGCGTCCGAGGAGATCCGGGAGCCGCTCCGGATCTCCTGACGCCGACGAACACCACTGTGCCGGACCCGTGTTAAGCGGGTGCTGCGCGCACATGACACCCGCGTACCAGGTCAGAGACGGCCCGCTTACTGCCCCTGCTGCGCCGCGAGGAACGCGAGGAGGTCCTGCCGGCTCACCACACCCGTCGGCTTGCCCTCGACCAGCACGATCGCCGCGTCCGCCCCGCCGAGCACCGACATCAGGTCGGCCACCGGCTCACCGGAGCCGACCTGCGGCAGCGGCGCCGACATGTGCTTCTCCAGCGGGTCGGAGAGCGAGGCGCGCTGCGTGAACAGGGCGTCGAGCAGCTCGCGTTCGACGACCGAGCCGATGACCTCCGCGGCCATCACGTCGGGGTGGCCCGCGCCCGGCTTCACGATCGGCATCTGCGAGACCCCGTACTCGCGGAGCACGTCGATGGCCTCGCCGACCGTCTCCTCGGGGTGCATGTGCACCAGCGAGGGCAGCTCGCCGCCCTCCTTGCGGCGCAGCACGTCACCGACGCGCGGGTGGTCGCCGGCCTGCTCCAGGAAGCCGTAGTCGTTCATCCACTCGTCGCTGAAGATCTTGCTCATGTAGCCGCGGCCCGAGTCGGGCAGCAGGACGACCACGACGTCGTCGGGGCCGAGCCGCTCCGCCACCCGCAGCGCCGCCACGACGGCCATGCCGCAGGAGCCGCCGACGAGCAGCCCCTCCTCCTTGGCCAGGCGCCGGGTCATCTGGAAGGAGTCCTTGTCGGAGACCGCGACGATCTCGTCGGTCACGTTCCGGTCGTACGCGGTCGGCCAGAAGTCCTCACCGACGCCCTCGACGAGGTAGGGCCGCCCGGAGCCGCCCGAGTACACGGACCCCTCGGGGTCGGCGCCGACGACGGTCACCGCGCCGCCGGAGACCTCCTTCAGGTAGTTGCCCGTCCCGGAGATCGTGCCGCCGGTCCCGATGCCCGCGACGAAATGGGTGATCTTCCCCTCCGTCTGCTCCCAGAGCTCGGGGCCCGTGGAGTGGTAGTGCGAGAGCGGATTGTTGGGGTTGCTGTACTGGTCGGGCTTCCAGGCGCCGGGCGTCTCGCGCACGAGCCGGTCGGAGACGTTGTAGTACGAGTCCGGGTGCTCGGGGTCGACGGCGGTCGGGCAGACGACCACGTCGGCGCCGTACGCGCGCAGCACGTTGATCTTGTCGAGGGACACCTTGTCCGGGCAGACGAAGATGCACTTGTAACCCTTCTGCTGGGCCACGATGGCGAGCCCGACCCCGGTGTTCCCGGACGTCGGCTCGACGATCGTCCCGCCGGGCTTCAGCTCCCCGCTCTGCTCGGCCGCCTCGATCATGCGCAGCGCGATGCGGTCCTTCACGGATCCGCCGGGGTTGAAGTACTCGACCTTGGCCAGGACGGTCGCCTGGATCCCCGCGGTCACGTTGTTGAGCCTCACCAGCGGGGTGTTGCCGACGAGACTGATCATCGAGTCGTGGAATTGCACCGTTGTCTCCGGGCTGCGATGTAGTGCGACGAATTGGTGCGGTCAGCCTAAGGGTCCGGCTCATCCGTTCACCTCCGGTTGCGATTGGCCGACCGTGCTTACGGGGCAATGAGTGGATGTACGGCCGTATGCGGCGGTACGGCACGAGGAGGTGGCTGCAGGGCATGTCGAGGGCGAGGGTGGCACGGCGGATCGCCGCGGGCGCGGCGTACGGCGGAGGAGGCATCGGGCTGCTCGGGGCCGCCACGGTGGGCGTGGTGCTCGCCGAGGTACAGCTGGCGAAGCGGAACGTGGGCAACGGCGGGCACGCGGATCCGCCGCGCGCGGACGGCCGCTACGGCGGGGCGTACGCCGAGAGCGCGGCCCGCAGCGCCGGCTTCGCGCCGCTGCGGTTCGCGATGCTCGGGGACTCCACCGCGGCGGGGCAGGGCGTGCACCGGGCCAGGCAGACGCCGGGGGCGCTGCTCGCCTCCGGTCTCGCCGCGGTCGCCGAGCGCCCCGTCGACCTGCGGAACGTGGCGCTGCCCGGCGCCCAGTCGGACGACCTCGACCGGCAGGTGACGCTGATCCTCTCGGACCCCGCGTGGGTGCCGGACGTCTGCGTGATCATGATCGGCGCGAACGACGTGACGCACCGGATGCCGCCGACCCGCTCGGTGCGCCACCTCTCCGCGGCGGTCCGCAGACTCCGTACGGCGGGGGCGGAGGTGGTGGTCGGCACCTGTCCCGACCTGGGCACGGTCGAGAACGTCTACCAGCCGCTGCGGTGGCTGGCCCGGCGCGTCTCGCGGCAGCTGGCGGCGGCGCAGACGATCGGCGTGGTGGAGCAGGGCGGCCGGACGGTGTCGCTCGGTGACCTGCTCGGCCCCGAGTTCGCGGCGAATCCGCGGGAGCTGTTCGGTCCCGACAACTACCACCCCTCCGCGGAGGGGTACGCGACGGCAGCGATGGCGGTCCTTCCCACGCTGTGCGCGGCGCTTGGCCTCTGGCCGGAGGAGGAGCGGCCCGACGTCTCGCGGCGCGAGGGCTTCCTGCCGGTGGCCAGGGCGGCGGCGCAGGCGGCGGCCGAGGGGGGTACGGAGGTCACGGCTGCGATGCCCACGGGGCCCCGGGGGCCGTGGGCCCTTCTCAAGCGCCGTCGCCGCCGCCGCATCCACACCCCCGAACCCACCCCCCTCCCCCACTAACGCCCACCCTTCGTCCGCGGGTCCGCCGTGGTTTGTCGCGCAGTTCCCCGCGCCCCTGGGTCGTCCACCTCGTCCCGCGCCGCAGGTGCCGCCAAAGGGGCGCGGGGAACTGCGCGACAAGCCCCCGCCGGGCCGCACCCTTCCATTCCGGGCCCCGCGGCCTGAGCGGTCGCTTAGAAATGCGTCCCGCGTCACAGCCCCCACCCGATGACGCTCACCCCTACGTGCAGGTAACTTCCCAAGGAGTCCGCCCAGCCGCCGCCCTGCCCAGGGCGCCCCCGCCAGGAGTCCGTGATGCCCGAAGCCGTGATCGTCTCCGCCGCCCGTTCCCCGATCGGCCGCGCCTTCAAGGGGTCGCTGAAGGATCTGCGGCCGGACGACCTGACCGCCACGATCATCGAGGCCGCCCTCGCCAAGGTCCCCGGGCTCGACCCCAGGGACATCGACGACCTGATGCTCGGCTGCGGGCTGCCCGGCGGCGAGCAGGGGCACAACCTCGGCCGCATCGTGGCCGTGCAGATGGGGATGGACCACCTCCCCGGCTGCACGATCACCCGGTACTGCTCGTCCTCCCTGCAGACCTCCCGCATGGCCCTGCACGCCATCAAGGCGGGTGAGGGCGACGTGTTCATCTCGGCGGGCGTGGAGATGGTCTCGCGGAGCGTGAAGGGCACCTCCGACGGTCTGCCCGACACCCACAACCCCCTCTTCGCCGAGGCCGAGGCCCGTACCGCCGCCGTCGCCGAGACCGAGGGCAGCACCTGGCACGACCCGCGCGAGGACGGCCTGATCCCGGACGCGTACATCGCGATGGGCCAGACCGCGGAGAACCTCGCGCGCGCCAAGGGCGTCACCCGCAAGGACATGGACGAGTTCGGCGTCCGCTCGCAGAACCTCGCCGAGGAAGCGATCAAGAACGGCTTCTGGGAGCGGGAGATCACCCCGGTCACCACCCCCGACGGCACCGTGGTCGGCAAGGACGACGGCCCGCGTGCCGGCGTCACGTACGAGGGCGTCCAGGGCCTGAAGCCGGTCTTCCGCCCCGACGGCCTGGTGACCGCGGGCAACTGCTGCCCGCTCAACGACGGCGCCGCCGCCCTGGTCATCATGAGCGACACCAAGGCCCGCGAGCTCGGCCTGACCCCGCTGGCCCGCATCGTCTCCACCGGCGTCACCGGCCTCTCCCCCGAGATCATGGGCCTCGGCCCGGTCGAGGCGAGCAAGCAGGCGCTGAAGCGGGCCGGTCTGACCGTCGGCGACATCGACCTCTTCGAGATCAACGAGGCGTTCGCGGCCCAGGTGATCCCCTCCTACCGCGACCTGGACATCCCGATCGAGAAGCTCAACGTCAACGGCGGCGCCATTGCCGTCGGCCACCCCTTCGGCATGACGGGCGCCCGCATCACCGGCACGCTCATCAATTCCCTGCAGTTCCACGACAAGCAGTTCGGCCTGGAGACGATGTGCGTCGGCGGCGGGCAGGGCATGGCGATGGTCATCGAGCGCCTCAGCTGACCACCGGCGGGACGGGCCACCGCACCCCCTGACGCCCCGAGCGTCCCGAAAACGCTGACACTCGGTTCGCGGTGATGACGCTCCGTCCCTGCATCACTTCGTGACCCAATCTCCCCCAGGATGTGACCTATCTCCTGGGGGAGACATATATGCCCAGCTCAGAGCTGATCCGGGGATAAACCCCGGGTCCAAAGACCTGTCCAATTCGTGACGTAATGCACTGACAGGTGGATCGTGCAGGCTTCAAGCTGATGTAGGAAGTCGGGGGTCGACTTGAAACCGGGAGTACGTCAGTGAGCGCATTGCCTCTTGCCCTGCTGCTCTCCACGGCCGCTGCCACGGCCGTGGGCGCCGCTGCCCTGCACGCGGTGCACGGCCTGCGGAAGCAGCTCGCCGAGATCACAGCCCTGCACACCGAACTGGCCGACAGCCGTGCCACGAGCGCCCCGCACCCCCTGGTGCCGGGCGCCCGCACCACGGTGGACACCGACGAGATACGCGCGGCCGTGACCGAGGCCCTCGCCGAGGAGCGCGAGCGCGAACTGGCCGAGGCCCGTGCCTTCTGGGCCGCCCAGGAGGCCCGCGAGGGCGCGGAAGGACCCGGCCTCCTCAGCGGGCTGCCCGGCCTGCCCGAGGGCATCGCCGACGAGCTCTTCCTGCCGCGCCAGGCCGACTTCGCGGGTCTGGAGTCGGACAGCCTGGAGCCGGTCACCGAACCCTTCGCCGACCAGGCGGGCACCGACGAATTCGCCGGGGACTCCCCCGAGTTGGCGGCCGCCCGCCGCCGGCACCCCTCGCACCCGGACTTCGTGCCGGTGCAGTCGCCGGTCTCCCCCGACCAGGACGCCCACGGCGACCACGAGCGCACGGTCGCCTGTCTGGAGGAGCTGGCCGAGGCCCGCACCGCCCTCGCCGACGTCCGCCCCGGCCCGCTGGGCACCCTGGACGTGTACGTCTTCGCGGACGGTACGACGCTGTGCATGACGCCCGGCCACCGCGAGACCGCGGAGCTCCTCGCGGCCGCGCTGCGCGAGGGCCGCACCCCGTTCCTGCTCGGCGGCTCCGGCATCTTCGGCGCGTACGCGCTCACCTTCGAGTGCGGCACCGAGAACGTCTACATCCTGGCCGACCGCGTCATCGCGTCGGTCTGACGGGCCGCCCCCGGCCCCGCACCGGCCCGGACGCCCACGGGCGGCCGGGAGCCGGCGCCCGGCACCCGTCCTAGACCCCGGCCCGCTTCTGCGCCTCGGCCACCAGCTCCAGCGCCCGCGCCAGCTCCCCGGGGTCCGTCAGCACAAGGGCGAGATCTCGCCCCGCGACGGTGATCTGGTCGGCCGCGGCGAACATCCCCGCGTCCGGCATCTCCCGCGGCTCCGCCTCCGGTTCCTCGATGCGCTGCGCGCGCAGCGCCAACTCCCTGGCCAGAGCGAGCGCTTCGGTCGCCGCCCCGCGCTGCAGGCGGCTCTGCGGCGCGGCCCGCAGACGGTCGGCGAAATGGTCCACTGCGGCAGTCAAAGGCGTCGTATCGAGCACCCCGCGACCTTATGCGCCTTTCCGGGACTGTTGCCAACGCCCCGGCGCTCAGGCACGGTGGCGTGAAGGACGGAACACATCGCGACGCGTCCGGAGGCGCCGATGTCCCAAGTCTTCTCCGAGGAGACCCACCGCAACCTGCTCGCCCGAATCCCCCAATGCACCGGTCGTGAAGTGTCCGACTGGCTCCGCGCCGTGGACGAAGGCCCCTCTCTCTTCCGTTTCGAGGAGAAGGTCAGCTGGCTCCGCGCCGAACACAACCTCGCGTACGGCCACGCGAAGGCGATCATCCACGAGTACGACCTCAGGCGGGCCGCCCGCAAACTGCTCTGACCAGGCACCCCCGACCCCCGGTCCCCGGTCCCCCCCGGGAGACCACACACCCAACGGCGAAGGGCCCGCGGACCGTCTCCGGTCCGCGGGCCCTTCGGTGGTCCCGGGGTCACTGCCCCGGTCCCGGTCAGTCGTTGCCCGAGAAGATCGCGATCAGGCGCAGGAACTCCATGTAGATCCAGACGAGCGTCATCGTCAGACCGAACGCGGCGAGCCAGGCCTCTTCCTTCGGGGCGCCGTAGGCGATGCCGTCCTCGACCTGCTTGAAGTCCAGGGCGAGGAAGCACGCGCCGAGCAGGATGCCGACGATGCCGAAGACGATGCCGAGGCCACCGCTGCGGAAGCCGAGGCCGTCACCGCCGCCGAAGACCATGAACAGCAGGTTCACCGCGGTCAGCAGCAGGAAGCCCATCGCCGCGGCCATCACGAAGCCGTAGAAGCGGCGGTTGACGCGGATCCAGCCCGCCTTGTACGCCACGAGGACGCCGATGAAGACGGCCATCGTGCCGAGCACGGCCTGCATGGCCGCGCCGCTCGCGATGCGGTTGTCGACGACGCTGGAGACGACGCCGAGGAAGACGCCCTCGAGCGCGGCGTAGGTCAGGATCAGCGCGGGCGACGCCTTGCGCTTGAACGCCTGGACCAGGCCGAGCACCATCGCGATGAGGCCGGCGCCGATCGCGATGCCGTACGACTTGCTGATGTTGGCGTCGTCGACCGGCAGCAGCGCCCAGGCGAGCGCGGCCGTGACCACGAGCGTGCCGAGCGTGGTGGCGGTGCGCATGACGACGTCGTCCATCGTCATGCGGCCCGCGGCCGTCACGGGCGCCTGGGGCGCTCCGTGCTGCAGGTCCTGCTGGGCGTACGGATTGGTGGCGTAGGGATTGCCCTGCGCGTACGGGTTGCCCTGCTGGGTCTGGGTCGCGGCTGCGGGTCCCCCGGCCTGCGGCTGCGCGCCGAAGCCGGCGTAGCCGTTGTCGCGGCTGAACCCCCGTCGCGAGAAGACCGGGTTACTGCTCCTCATTTCACTCCTCCATGGGCCACCGTGTGTGGCTTTGCCTCAAGAGTAATGCGTAGGCAAAAGGATGGGCCTAGTGCTTGGGGAGGATCTTTCCCTCTCTGTGACCGAGAACGCCCGGCATCGCCCGTACTGTTCCCGGATCGGAACCGTTCCCCCGCACGAGTGCCACCAGGGAGATGGCGACGGCGCCCAGCACCGCGGCCGCCGCGAAGGTCGTGAAACCGAGCGAGGCGTCGCCGTCCTCGACCACCGCCCCGCCCAGCCACGGCCCCACCACCGCCCCGGTGCGCCCGACGCCGGTGACCCAGCCGAGCCCCGTGGCGCGCTGCGCGGGCCGGTAGAGGGAGGGAGCGGCCGCGTACACCATGACCTGCGCGGAGAAGAGCCAGACGCCGGTCACGAAGACGACGGCGTAGGCGACGCCGAGGGGCAGCTGGGCCTTGAGCAGGAAGGCGCCGCACGCGGTGAGCAGGAACCAGATCGCGGAGACCTTGAACGGCCCGAAACGGTCGGCGGTGCGCCCGGCGACCAGCAGACCGACGATGCCGCCCGCGTTGATCACCATGAGGAAGGTGACGGAGGAGGAGAGCGAGTAGCCCATGGCCCGCATGAGCTGGGGCAGCCAGGTGGAGACGCCGTACACCAGGAGCAGTCCGGCGAAGGAGGCGAGCCACAGGAGCGGGGTCGCCAGGCGCCGCCCGGGGGTGAAGAGCCCGGCGACGGCGGTGAAGCTCCCCTTCGCCCCGGTCCCTGGCGCGTCGGCGGGGGTCGGGACGGGCAGCCGGTAGCGGCCGGCGACCGCCGCCGCCTCCTCGGCGCGCCCCTTGGCGAGCAGGACGCCCGGCGACTCGGGCAGCCACTTCCACACCAGCGGCACGACGACGACGGCGGGGACGACACCGGTCCAGAAGACGGCGCGCCAGCCGTGGTCGGGGCCGAGCGCGAGCCCGAGGCCCGTCGCCGCCATGCCGCCCGCGTGGTACGAGGTCATCATGAGGCCGGTGGCGAGCGCGGCCCTGCGCGGCGGCGCGAACTCGCTGACGATCGCCAGCCCGATCGGCATGAGCCCGCCGAGCCCGAGCCCGGAGACGAACCGGCCCGCGCCGAAGACGGCGGCGCTCGGCGCGAGCGCGCACAGCGCGGAGCCCAGCGAAAAGAGGACGACGCTGCCCGCCACCATCGGCCTGCGGCCCGCCCAGTCGGTGAGGGTGCCGCAGCCGAGGGCGCCGACGAGCATGCCGAAGGTGGTCCAGGAGCCGATGGTGCCGGCGAGGGAGGCGCTGAAGCCGAGGTCGGGGTCGTCGACGAGGTGCGGCAGCACGGCGCCGTAGATGTTGACGTCCATGCCGTCGAAGAAGATGACGAGCCAGCACAGAGCGATGACGGGCGCGACGGACCGGAAGGTGCGCTCCCCGGCGGGGGCCGGTGGGGTCGGTGGGTTCACAGGACTCTTCCTTCTGGGGCCCGCTGGTCCGGGGCCCGGTCCAGGGGGAATCCGGTGTAGGCCTCCGCGAGGTCTTCCTCGGCGGAGCGCGCGGTGGTGATCCGGTCGAGCCGGGCGAGTTGGACGCGGTCGTCGAAGGGGGTGGCGTCGGGGGCGCGGTGGAGCAGGGACGTCATCGCGCAGGAGAAGCGCTCGGCCTGCCAGACTCGGCGCAGACAGGTCTCGGAGTACGCGTCGAGGTGGCTTGCGTCGCCCTTGTCGCGAAGGCGGATCAGCGCGCGGGCGAAGGTGACGACGTCGCCGACGGCGAGGTTGAGGCCCTTCGCGCCGGTCGGCGGGACGATGTGCGCGGCGTCCCCGGCGAGGAAGAGCCGGCCGTGCCGCATGGGCTCGTGGACGAAGGCGCGCATGGGCGTGACGGAGGTGGCGGTGACGGGCCCGCGCCGCAGCGTCCAGGCCGGGTCGTCGGTCTCCAGGCGGCGGTCGAGCTCGTCCCAGATCTGGCCGTGGGTCCAGTCCCGTGCCTCGGTGCCGGCCGGAACCTGCAGGTACGCGCGCGTGACGGTCGGCGAGCGCATGGACAGGAGCGCGAAGCCGCGGTCGTGGCGGGCGTAGACCAGCTCGTCGTGGGAGGGCGGCACGTCGGCGAGGATGCCGAGCCAGCCGTAGGGGAAGGTGCACTCGAAGGTCCGGGAGAGCCGCTGGGGCACCGCCTTGCGGGCCACGCCCCAGGAGCCGTCGCAGCCCACCACGTACTCGCACGTCAGGATCTCCTCGCGTGCGCCGCGGCCGTCGCGTCCTTCGCGCCGGAAGCGGATGCGGGGGCTCTGGGTGTCGGCGTCCGTCACCTCCAGCGCCTCGGCCCCGAACAGCAGCGGTCCGCCCGCCTCGAGCTGGAGGGCGATGAGGTCCTTGCAGACCTCGGTCTGCGCGTAGACCATGACGGATTTGCCGCCGGTCAGCGCGGGGAAGTCGACGCGGTGCCTGCGGCGGTCGAAGCGCAGCTCGATGCCGTCGTGCGGCAGGCCCTCGCGGTCCATGCGGGCCCCGGCCCCCGCCTCGCGCAGCACGTCGACGGTGCCCTGCTCCAGGATTCCGGCGCGCTGGCGCTGCTCCACGTAGGCGCGGTCGCGGCTCTCCAGGACGACGGAATCGATCCCCGCGGTGTGCAGCAGGCGGGCGAGGAGCAGCCCGGCCGGCCCGGCCCCGATGATCCCGACGGTGGTACGCATCGTTCGATCCCCTCCCCGTGTCCACCCCGCGCACCGCGCGCACCTCACGACCGCACTTGTTCGCCTGGTGAACTTTCGTTCATAATGTGCTGACGGGAGTCTCCGGCCGCGCCGGTGCGCTGTCAACGGTCGTGCGGCACCCGATTTCGGCTGCCACGAGCACCTTGAGCACAGGTACGAGGAGCGGCGCATGCCCGAAGAGTCCGTACGCCCCCTGGAGCGCGGCCTCGCCGTGCTGCGGACCCTCGCCCGTGCGGAGCCGGGGCGGATGCGCGCGAGCGACCTCGTGCGCGCCACGGGCCTGGCCCGCTCGACGGTCGACCGGGTGGTGGCGACCCTCGCCCGCCTCGGCCACCTCCGCGTGCGCGGACAGGAGCTGCACCTCACGCCCCGCGTCATGGAGCTGGGCAACGCCTACCTCGCGGCCAGCGGCCTGACCGGCGAGGTGGCGGCGCGCACCGCCCGGCTCGCCGACGAGCTCGACGAGTCGGTCTCCCTCGCCGTGCCCGACGGCGACGGGGTGCGGTTCGTGACCCAGGCCGCGCGGCGCCGCGCGATGTCGGTGGCCTTCCGCATCGGGGACCTGCTGCCGCCCGAGCGGTGCGCGCCGGGCGCGCTGTTCGCGGACGCGTGGGACGGCGAGCGGTGGGCGGCGTGGCGGGCGCGCGTCGCCGCCGGGCCCGCCGAGGAGGCCTTTCCCGCGCTGCCGCCGGGCCCCGCGCCCGCGGAGCTGCCGGACCTCGCGGCCCGCGTTGCGCGTGCCCGCGAGACGGGCTGGGCGCTGGACGACCAGCTGATCGAGCCGGGGCTGATCGCGGTGGCGGTCCCGGTGCGCGACGGCTCGGGACGGGTCAGGTACGCCCTGTCGGCGGTGAGCCACACCAGCAGGCACACGGCGGCCGGCCTCGCCGAGGCGATGCTGCCGCGCCTGCGCGCGGAGGCGGACCACCTGGCGGGCCTCGCGGACACGGAACCGGCCCCGGACGGGCCCGGGGCGCCCGGAGCCGCCTCCGGGGCCGGTCTTCTGGGCACCGCCGCCGACGCCCTGGCCGCCAAAGCCGATCTGGGGCCCGGGTTCCTGCAGTCGCTGGCCCGCGGCCTCGCGGTGCTGTGCGCGCTGGGCGAGGCCCGGGGCGAGGGGCTGCCGCTCACCGCGCTCGCGGCGGCGACGGGGCTGCCGAGGGCCACCGCGCGGCGCTGCCTGCACACCCTGGAGCAGGCCGGGTACGCGGCGCACGACGGCCGCCTGTACCGCCCGCTCCCCCGCATCCTGGAGTTGGGCCACGCCGCCCTGTCCCGGCTCACCTTCGCCGAGCTGGCCGAGCCGCACCTGCGCGACCTGACGGACCGCGTGCACCAGTCGGCGTCGGTCACGGTCCTGGACGGGACGGACATCCTGTACGTGGCGCGGGCGGCGACGGTGCGCGTCATGAGCGTGCACATCACCGTCGGCACCCGCTTCCCGGCGTACGCCACCGCCATGGGCAGGGTGCTGCTCGCCGGGCTCCCTGCCCAGGAGCGCGCCCGGGTCCTGCGGTCCGCGCCGCCCCGGGCCCTCACGGCGCGGACCGTCACGGATCCGGCGGAGCTGGCCCGGATCCTCGACCGGGTCGCCGCCGACGGGCACGCCACCGCCGACCAGGAGCTGGAGGAGGGGCTGCGTTCGGTCGCCGTGCCGGTCAGGGACGCACGGGGTGAGGTGGTCGCGGCGCTGAACGTGGCGCAGCACGCGGGCGCGGGCCCGGTGGCCCGGACCCGTGACGCCCTGCTGCCCGCGCTGCGCGAGACCGCGGCGGCGATCGAGGCCGACCTGCACACCGCGGCCCGCTTCAACACGGTGCGGCTGCCCTAGTCCCGGGCCGGTGCGGCCAACGTCATGGCGCGGCGCTCGAACTGAGGCGCCATCAGGCCCGTCCCGCCGGCCGCGTACGTCGTGATCAAGGACTCACCAGTCGTACGGGAACACAAGGAGCGCACAGGAACAGCACAGGGGGAACGCAGCGGAAGTGCCCGGAGCCGGACTCGAACCGGCACGCCCCCGAGGGGCAGCGAGGTTTAAGCTCGCCGTGTCTGCATTCCACCATCCGGGCAGGCCATGGGCTCCGCATCGAGGCTTCGACCCTATCGGGAGGCGTCCCCCGAACAGCGGAAGGCCAGCCCGATGTTGTCTTATTTTATTGACGTCTGAGGGTGCATCAGACCGCGGCACGGTCCATCGGTACTTGCCGGAGGCCTTTCCCCGGGCTCGGCCGGTCTCGTGGGCCTCTGCACGGAATGACGGAATTTAGCCGCCCTGACGGCCCCGTCCCCGCTTTCACCCTCTTTCCGCATCAGGGACGCCTGTCATCCCCAGGTATGACAGGCCGCCCTCAAGTCCGACTGGAGAGGGCCCCCCGAACCGGATCAGCGGGTGACTCCAGGGCGCTGATCGGCCAGGACGATGGAGTACGTCCCCACTCGTCGTACCGAACAGGAGCACCCTCCCGTGACCACCACCCCCTTCGCCGCCCGCACCACCGCCGTGGCGGCGCGCGCCACGGAACTCTCCAAGGTGTATGGACAGGGCGAGACCCAGGTGGTCGCCCTGGACCGGGTCTCCGTCGACTTCGGACAGGGCGAGTTCACCGCGATCATGGGCCCCTCGGGCTCCGGCAAGTCCACGCTGATGCACTGCGTCGCGGGCCTGGACAGCTTCAGCTCCGGCTCCGTGCGCATCGGCGAGACCGAGCTGTCCACGCTCAAGGACAAGCAGCTCACCAAGCTCCGCCGGGACAAGATCGGCTTCATCTTCCAGGCCTTCAACCTGCTGCCGACGCTGACGGCGCTGGAGAACATCACGCTGCCGATGGACATCGCGGGCCGCAAGCCCGACCAGGCGTGGCTGGAGCAGGTCATCGAGATGGTGGGGCTCTCCGGGCGCCTCAAGCACCGTCCGACCGAGCTCTCCGGCGGCCAGCAGCAGCGCGTCGCCGTGGCCCGCGCGCTCGCCTCCCAGCCGGAGATCATCTTCGGTGACGAGCCGACCGGAAACCTCGACTCGCGCTCCGGCGCCGAGGTCCTCGGCTTCCTGCGCAACTCGGTGCGCGACCTCGGGCAGACCGTCGTGATGGTCACCCACGACCCGGTCGCCGCCTCGTACGCGGACCGCGTGATCTTCCTCGCCGACGGCCGCGTCGTCGACGAGATGCACCGTCCGACCGCCGACGGCGTGCTCGACCGGATGAAGCACTTCGACGCCAAGGGCCGTACGAGCTGATGGCCGCCCGGCCTTGAGCGGCGTCCCGTCCGCCCTCTCGGCCGAGCTCCCCTCCGGGACTGCGGGCCCTTCGTGGCTGAGCGCGCAGTTCCCCGCGCCCCTGGGAAAAAAGCCCCTGCGGGGCATTTCCCCCCTCACCTCACCCTGGACTCACACCCATGTTCCGTACCGCCCTGCGCAACGTGCTCACGCACAAGGCCAGGCTGTTGATGACCGTGCTCGCCGTCATGCTCGGTGTCGCCTTCGTCTCCGGCACGCTGGTCTTCACCGACACGTTCGGCAACGCCTACAAGAACAAGTCGGCGAAGAGCTTCGACCACGTCTCCGTCGCCATCCTGTCGGACGGCGGCGGGTCCGAGGACGGCGAGCGGCACTCCCGGCTCACCGACTCCCTCCTGAAGAAGACCGGACGGCTGCCCGGCGCGGACTCCGTCACCGGTTCCGTCTCCGGCTTCACCGCGCTCGCCGACAAGAACGGCAAGCTGGTCGGCGGCGAGTGGGGCACCACCGGCACCAATTTCTACCCGGGCAAGGACGGCAAGGACCCGCGCTACGACTTCACCGAGGGCGCCCCGCCCAAGTCGGCCGGTGACATCGCCCTGGACAGCCGTACCGCCGGGCGCACCGGCTACAAGGTGGGCGACACCGTCCGCTACTCCACCGACGGGCCGGTGCGGACCGCGAAGGTCAGCGGCATCTTCGACACCGACGACGGCAGCGTGGTCGCGGGCGGCAGCCTGGCGGTCTTCGACAACAAGACCGCGTTCAAGGCGCTCAACAAGACCGGTTACGACGAGATCGACGTGAAGGCGGCCGCGGGCACCTCCGAGGCGGCCCTGAAGGACTCGGTCGAGAAGATCCTGCCGAAGGACTCCTCGACGAAGACGGGCGGCGAGCTCAAGTCCGAGCAGGACGACATGATCGAGACGCAGACCAGCTCCATGAGCCAGGTCCTGCTGATCTTCGCCGGCATCGCGCTCTTCGTCGGCATCTTCATCATCGCCAACACCTTCACCATGCTGGTCGCCCAGCGCACCAAGGAGCTCGCCCTCATGCGGGCCGTGGGCGCCTCGCGCCGTCAGGTGACGCGCTCCGTGCTGATCGAGGCGTTCCTCGTGGGCCTGGTCGCCGCCGTCGCGGGCTTCGCGCTCGGCATCGGCGTCGCCGTGGGCCTGGAGGCCCTGATGAACTCCGGCGGTGCCTCGCTGCCCGACGGGCCGCTGGTCATCGCCCCGACGACCGTGGTCGCCGCCCTCCTGATCGGTGTGGTCGTGACCATGCTGGCCGCCTGGCTGCCGGGCCGCCGCGCCGCCAGGATCCCGCCGGTCGCCGCCATGAACAGCGTGCACGCCACGCCGACGGTGCGCGGCCTGGTCGTCCGCAACACCATCGGTTCGATCATCGTCGCCCTCGGCGTGCTCCTGCTCTTCATGGACGACAACTACGTGATGGCCGGGGGCGCGGGCGTCATCCTCGTCGGCGTCATCGTCCTGACGCCGCTGCTGTCCCGCCCGTTCATCGCCGCGGCGGCCCCGCTCCTGAAGCCGTTCGGCGTCACCGGCAAGCTGTCCCGCCTCAACTCGGTGCGCAACCCGCGCCGCACGGCCTCCACCGCCGCCGCCCTGATGATCGGCCTCACCCTCATCACGGGCATGACGGTCATCGCGACCTCCATGGGCAGCGCCATCAACAAGATGGCCGCCGGATCCATGAAGGCCGACTACAGCGTCTCGATGGCGAACTTCCAGCCGCTGACCCCCGAGGTCCGCGGAAAGCTCGACAAGGTCCCCGGCGTCGAGGCGACCAGCCCGATGCGCACCGCGTACGGCGAGGCCGACGGCAGCTGGTCCACCGTCACCGGCGTCGACCCCGAGACCTTCGGCCGGCTGGTCGGCCTGGACTTCACCAGCGGCTCGCTGGCCGGTCTCAAGAGCGGCGGCGCGCTCGTCGACGAGGACACCGCCAAGGACAAGGGGCTGAAGGCGGGCGACACCTTCCCGCTGAAGTTCGACGACGACGGCAAGACGGTCCGCCTGAAGGTCGCCGGCGTCTACAAGGGCAACGAGATGCTCAACGGGCTCTTCGCCCCGGTCTCCGTCGTCGACCCGCACCTGGACAAGGTCGTCGACAAGCAGGTCCTCGTGAAGATGAAGGACGGCACCTCCGACAAGGCCGAGGACGCCATCATCGACGCCCTGGGCGACAACCCGGCCATCACCGTGCAGGACAAGGACGCGATCAGCAACGCGATCGCGGGCGGCATCAACCTGGTCCTCAACATGCTGTACGGCCTGCTGGCGATGGCCATCCTCATCGCGGTGCTCGGTGTCATCAACACCCTGGCCATGTCGGTCTTCGAGCGGAAGCACGAGATCGGCATGTTGCGGGCGATCGGCCTCGACCGGGCCAGTGTCAAGCAGATGGTCCGCCTCGAGTCGGTCATCATCTCGCTGTTCGGCGCGGTGCTCGGCATCGTGCTCGGCCTCTTCATCGGCTGGGCCGCGGGCAACAGCATCGCCGACTCCGTGTCGACGTACGCGATGGAGATCCCGTACGGCCGCATCGCGGTCTTCCTGGGGATCGCGGCCCTGGTCGGCGTCCTCGCGGCGATGTGGCCGGCCCGCAGCGCGGCGCGGCTCAACCCGCTGCAGGCCATCAAGAGCGAGTAGCGCTCCCGCGAGAGGGAGACCGTGCAAGGGCCCTGGACGAGGAGACTTGTCCAGGGCCCTTCGGGTGCCCGCGTGTCGCCGCTCCGCGGCTCGTCCTCAAACGCCGGACGGGCTGAATCCACACGCCGGACCGGCCGGCTACCGCCAGTCCCTGGAGCGCAGCGGCAGTCCCGAGGCGCCCGCCTCCGGGGTCTTCACGGCGAGGACCTGGTTGACGCCGATCCGGTTGCGTTCGAAGGCCAGCGCGGAGGCGGCCATGTAGAGCCGCCAGATGCGGGCCCGGCCCGGCGAGGTGAGCCGCTGCCCCTGCTCCCAGTGCGCCTCCAGGTTCGCGACCCAGCGGCGCAGCGTGAGGGCGTAGTGCTCGCGGATGGACTCCAGGTCGCGCACCTCGAAGCCGGCGCGTTCCAGGAGCTGAACGGTGGTGCCGACCGGCGCCAGTTCGCCGTCGGGGAAGACGTACGCGTCGATGAACTCGTCCACGCTGTACGCCGACTCGTCGTCCTGCGGGCGCCGCGCGATCTGGTGGTTGAGGAGCCGCCCGCCGGGCTTGAGGAGGGCGTACAGGTCGCTCGCGTACTCCAGGTAGCGCTCGGCGCCGACGTGTTCGGCCATGCCGATGGAGCTGATGGCGTCGTAGGGGCCGTCGCGCACGTCGCGGTAGTCCTGGACGCGGATCTCGATCCGGTCGGTCAGCCCCTCCTCGGCGATCCGCTTCCTGGCGTAGGCGGCCTGTTCCTGCGAGAGCGTGACGCCGACGACGCTCACGCCGTGCTCGCGGGCCGCGTGGATCGCCATGGAGCCCCAGCCGCAGCCGACGTCGAGCAGGCGCATGCCGGGCCGCAGGCCGAGCTTGCGGGCGACGAGTTCGAGCTTGTCGCGCTGGGCGTTCTCCAGAGTGGCGTCGGGCGACTCCCAGTACGCGCACGAGTAGACCATCGAGGGGCCGAGGACCAGCTCGTAGAAGTCGTTGCCGACGTCGTAGTGGTGGCTGATGGCCTGCCGGTCGCTGCCCTTGGTGTGCCGGTGGAGCCGGCCGCGTCTGCGCATCTCCTCCGGTGGCGGGGCCGGCGGCAGGAAGGGGGCGGAGAGGGCGATCAGTGAGCGGGCGGCGGCGCGGAACTTCGGGTCGCGCAGGGACTCCCGCAGGTTCCTGGCGTCCTCGCCGCGCTCCCAGATGAACTCCGCGAGCAGGTCGAGCGCCTCGTACAGATCGCCGTCGACGTCCAGGTCACCGGCGACCCAGGCGCGGGCCAGGCCCAGTTCGCCGGGTTTGAAGAGCAGGTGGCGCAGGGCCCTGCGGCTGCGTACGACGAGGACGGGGGTGCCCGGCGGGCCCGCCTCCGACCGGTCCCAGGCGCGGATGCGCACCGGCAGGGGAGCTCCGATGAGCTGCTCGGCGAGATTCTTCAGCCGCAGTGCGGCGTCCTGCATGACGCACACCTCCGAATGGGCCTCCCCCGCCGCGAACGGAGTCGGGCTCGGGGAAGCGGGTCCCGGGACGGTCCAACACCACGTAAACACCAAAGCCCCCCGGGCGCAGTCCCGTTGCGGTGTCACGGAACGGCAAAATAGATGCCCACCACATCTACTCACCCCCGGACACGCCGAAGGGGGCCGCCCGCACCACGGATGGCGGACGGCCCCCTTCGGGGTGGATCAGTGACGCGAGGTCAGGAGGCCTTGGCCTTCTCCTCGGTCTTCACCTCGGGCGCCGGCTCGGCGGCGGCAGCGGGCTTCGGGGCGGGCTTGGCCGCCTCGTAGAACTCCTCGCGCGGCGTCTCCATGGCGCCGAGGGAGACGACCTCGCGCTTGAGGAACATGCCGAGGGTCCAGTCCGCGAGGACGCGGATCTTGCGGTTGAACGTCGGCATCGCCATGCCGTGGTAGCCGCGGTGCATGTACCAGGCGAGACGGCCCTTGAGCTTGATCTTCATCTTGCCCATGACGATCATCGCGACGCCCTTGTGCAGGCCGAGACCGGCGACCGCACCCTTGTTGGCGTGGCTGTACTCCTTCTGCGGGAAGCCCCGCATGCCGGAGATCACGTTGTCGCCGAGGACCTTCGCCTGCCGCAGCGCGTGCTGGGCGTTCGGCGGGCACCAGGCGTTCTCGTTGCCGGCCTTGCGGCCGACCACGTCCGGCACCTGGGCGTTGTCGCCCGCGGCCCAGATGTAGTCCGTGCCCTGCACCTGGAGCGTCGTCTGGGTGTCCACGTGGCCGCGCGGGCCGAGCGGCAGACCGAAGCGGGAGAGCGCCGGGTTCGGCTTGACGCCCGCGGTCCACACGATGGTGTTGGAGTCGACCTCGAGGCCGTTGTTGAGGACCACGTGGCCGTCGACGCAGGAGTCCATGCCGGTCTTGAGGTAGACCTCGACACCGCGGCCCTCGAGGTGCTCCTTGCCGTACTGGCCGAGCTTGGGACCGACCTCGGGGAGGATCTTGTCCGCGACGTCGACGAGGACGAAGCGCATGTCCTCGCGCTTGACGTTCTTGTAGTACTTGGCCGCGTCGCGGGCCATGTCCTCGACCTCACCGACGGTCTCCGCACCCGCGAAGCCGCCGCCGACGAAGACGAAGGTCAGCGCCTTGCGGCGGACCTCCTCGTCGGTCGTGGAGTCAGCCTTGTCGAGCTGCTCGAGGACGTGGTTGCGCAGGCCGATGGCCTCCTCGATGCCCTTCATGCCGATGCCCTGCTCGGCGAGGCCGGGGATCGGGAAGGTGCGGGAGACCGCGCCCATCGCGATGACCAGGTAGTCGAAAGGCAGCTCGTACGCCTCGCCGACGAGCGGCGCGATCGTGGCGACCTTGCGGTCCTGGTCGATGGTGGTGACCCGGCCGGTGAGAACCTCGGCCCTCGGCAGCACGCGTCGCAGCGGTACGACGACATGCCGGGGCGAGATGTTGCCGGCGGCGGCTTCGGGGAGGAAGGGCTGGTAGGTCATGTACGACCGGGGGTCGACGACCGTGACGGTCGCCTCTCCGAAGCGCATCTTCTTGAGAATGCGCCGAGCTGCGTACAGGCCTACGTACCCACCGCCTACTACGAGGATCCTGGGACGCTCCGTGGTGCTCATGCCATCGAGTATCCACCTGCCGGGCGGGGGTCGCTCGTGCGCCCCTTCACAAGGATGCGCAGGGCCTCTGCTACACTTCGCCGCCCACGTGACAGAGGTCATGGCGCCACGGGGGAACCACCGCACCTCACGAGTCGTTGTTCACCCCTTGTGAGCTGCGCCGCGAGCCCGCCGCAGAGAGTGGACCGCACCCCCGCACCCCGCCCCGCCGCCCCCCGCGAGGAGGACCGGCCGCGGGCCCCGGAGCCCGCGGGAGCCCCGCACGGGGGCACAACACCCGCGAACCTCGCCCATCAGGGCCGTTTTCCTTGTGAAGAACTTCACGAACTTTCCCGACGGAGTGTCGCCGGGGAGCCCAAGGACCCCCCTGGCGACCGCTCAGACGCCACCGGACCCGCTCAGGCGATGGACCAGGCGATGCCGTCGAGGATGTCGTGTTCGCTCACCACGACCTCGCGCGCGCCGACCCTGTCCATGATCGCCAGCAGGACGAGGGCGCCCGACGCGATGACGTCGACCCGGCCCTCGTGCATCGCGGGAATCGCGGCGCGCTCCTCGTGCGTGGCGTGCGTCAGCCGCTCCACGATCGCGCTGACCTGCTCGTACGGGATCCGGGAGTGGTGGATGGCCGCCGAGTCGTACGCGTCGAGGCCGAGCGCGATGGCGGCGATGGTCGTCACCGAACCCGCCAGGCCCACGAGGGTGCGGGCCTCCTTGAGCGGCACCGTCCGCTCGGCGAGGTCGAGCGCCGCCTCGATGTCGGCGCGGATCGCGTCCAGCTGCTCCGGCGCGGGCGGGTCCGTGATCACGCCGTCGCGCACGAGATGCCGCTCGGTCATGCGGACGCAGCCCACGTCGACCGAGCGGGCGGCCTGCACCTCGTCGGTGCCGACCACGAACTCCGTGGAGCCGCCGCCGATGTCCACGACCAGGTAGGGGCCGGCGACGTCGTCCCGGCCGGACAGCTCCCTGGTCGCGCCGGTGAAGGAGAACTCGGCCTCCTGGTCGCCGCTGATGACCTCCGGCTCGACGCCCAGGATGTCCAGGACGCCCCGGACGAACTCGTCGCGGTTCTCCGCGTCGCGGGAGGCGGAGGTGGCGACGAAGCGCAGCCGCTCGGCGCCGTGCTCCTTGATGAGGGCGGCGTACTCGTGGCAGGCCGCGAAGGTCCGCCGCAGCGCCTCGGGGGCGAGGCGGCCCGTCCTGTCCACGCCCTGGCCGAGCCGGACGATCGTCATCCGGCGGTCCAGGTCGACCAGTTCGCCGGTGGCCGGGTCGACGTCCGCGATGAGCAGGCGGATCGAGTTGGTGCCGCAGTCGATGGCGGCGACGCGGGTCACCCGGCCTCCCCGGAAGCGGCGCACGGCGTGACGCACGGGCCCTTGGCCCACCACTCGGGCAGCATCGCGAGGGCCTCGTCGCCCAGCGGGTTCACGCCCGGCCCGGCGGCCAGCGAGTGGCCGACCAGGACGTGCAGACACTTCACGCGGTCCGGCATGCCGCCCGCGCTCGGAAAGCCCTCGAGGACCTCGATGGCGTCGCGGCGGGCGAGGTAGTCCTCGTGCGCCTTGCGGTACGCGGCGGCCAGCTCCGGGTCGGTCCGGAGCCGCTCCGACATCTCCTTCATCACGCCGTTGGCCTCCAGCGTGCCGATGGCGGACGCGGCGCGCGGGCAGGTCAGGTAGTACGTCGTCGGGAAGGGCGTCCCGTCCGGGAGGCGCGGCGCCGTCTCGACGACGTCCGGCTGCCCGCAGGGGCAGCGGTGCGCGATGGCCCGCAGGCCGCGCGGCGGGCGGCCCAGCTGCTGCTTGAAGGCCTCGACGTCGGCGTCGGTCGGCTCGGTGCGTTCGGTGGTCGGCGGGGGGGTTTCCATGCCTGTCTTTCGATCGGTTCGCTACGGAGGGGCGTGCTGAGGTCAGTCGTCTGAGGTCAGTCGTCGGGTCGGTCGGCCTTGTCGACGCCGTCCCAGACGTTCGAGTACCAGGGGCGCGAGGCCGCCCCCTGGTCCGTGCGCCGGCTCTTCGCCGCCGCGGGGTCGATCACGGTGAAGCCGGTCTCGCCGGGCATCACGTAGTGCAGGCGGTCCCGGATGCGCTGCTCCGCGTACGCGTCGTCCTGCCAGCGCGCCTTCTCGTCGCGCAGCTTCTCGACGTCCGCCCGGTGCGCGGCCTTCTGGCGGCGCAGGTCGTCGATCTCCGCGCGCTGGGAGACGTACTGCCGCATGGGGTACGCGAGCGCGACGACCAGCGAGCAGAGCACGAGGGCGAGGAGGGCGGCGCGGCCGGTGAGCCGGGAGCGGCGGGCCTGGCGCTTGGTCTGGGAGCGGTAGACGCGCTCGGCGGTCTGCTCGCCGAGCAGCCGCAGGCGGGTCGCGGTGGAGAACCGGTCCTTGGTCCCGGCCTTGGCCATGGTTCCGTCTCCCCAGAGCAGCGCGTATACGTACGTACGTCCCCGCACACGGTACGGGACCGGGTGCGGGGACGTAGGTAACTACGTGGCTGCGGGAGCCGCTCTGCCTGTGCCGGGAGGCGTCACTCGGCGGTGCGGAAGCGGGGGAACGCGCTGCGGCCGGCGTAGACGGCGGCGTCGTCGAGGATCTCCTCGATGCGCAGCAGCTGGTTGTACTTGGCGACGCGCTCGGAGCGGGCCGGGGCGCCGGTCTTGATCTGGCCGCAGTTGGTGGCGACGGCGAGGTCGGCGATGGTGACGTCCTCGGTCTCGCCGGAGCGGTGCGACATCATGCACTTGAAGCCGCTGCGCTGGGCCATCTCGACGGCGTCCAGGGTCTCGGTCAGCGAGCCGATCTGGTTGACCTTGACGAGCAGGGCGTTGGCCGAGTTCTCCTCGATGCCGCGGGCCAGGCGCTCGGGGTTGGTGACGAACAGGTCGTCGCCGACGAGCTGCACCTTGTCGCCGAGCTTCTCGGTGATGGCGTTCCAGCCGGCCCAGTCGTCCTCGAACAGCGGGTCCTCGATGGAGACGAGCGGGTACGAGGCGACGAGCTCCTCGTAGTACTCGGTCATCTCGGCGGCCGAGCGGGTCTTGCCCTCGAACTCGTAGCTGCCGTCCTTGTAGAACTCGGACGCGGCGACGTCCAGGGCGAGCGCGATCTGCTCGCCGGGGACGTAACCGGCCTGCTTGATGGCCTCGAGGATGAGGTCGAGCGCGGCGCGGTTGGAGTCCAGGTTCGGGGCGAAGCCGCCCTCGTCGCCGAGGCCGGTGGAGAGGCCCTTCTCCTTCAGCACCTTCTTGAGGGTGTGGTAGACCTCGGTGCCCCAGCGCAGCGCCTCGGAGAAGGACTCCGCGCCGATCGGGGCGATCATGAATTCCTGGATGTCGACGTTCGAGTCGGCGTGCGACCCGCCGTTCAGGATGTTCATCATCGGGACGGGCAGCAGGTGCGCGTTGGGTCCGCCGAGGTAGCGGAAGAGCGGCAGGTCGCTGGCCTCGGAGGCGGCGTGGGCGACGGCGAGCGAGACGCCGAGGATGGCGTTGGCGCCGAGCGAGCCCTTGTTGTCGGTGGCGTCCAGGTCGAACATGGCCTGGTCGATCAGGCGCTGCTCGGTGGCGTCGTAGCCGACGAGCTCCGGGCCGATCTGCTCGATGACGGCGAGGACGGCCTTCTCGACACCCTTGCCCTGGTAACGGTTGGGGTCACCGTCGCGGAGTTCGATGGCCTCGAAGGCACCGGTGGAGGCACCGGACGGAACGGCGGCACGACCGGTGCTGCCGTCGTCGAGGCCGACCTCGACCTCGACCGTGGGGTTGCCTCGGGAGTCCAGGATTTCCCGGGCTACGACGACGTCGATGGACGGCACGAGCATCTCCTTCTGGGAGTGTGACGCGTATACACAGTGACGCGGGCCGTTTCGGCCCTGCGTCTCCTGAGCCTAACCGGCTCCGGGGCTTCAGCCAGCCGACCGCCCGTCCCGTGGGACGAACAAGAGGCCAAATCCCCTGGAATCAGGACGATGGGCCGCGTTTCTACTCGCTGGTAGCGAACAGGCGGGGCGGCCTCGGCAGGGCCGGATGGCGGGGTTCCGGCGGCGGACATGGCCCCGCCCCGGTGCGTACGGGGGATACGCGCACCGGGGCGGGGAGCCCGTGGGGACGGGGGCCGGCCGTGCGTCCGCCGAGGCACGGCCGGGTGGGGAGCAGCCTCAGCCGAGGTGGAGCTGCTGGCCCGGGTAGATGAAGTCGGCGTCGTCGATGATGTCGCCGTTCAGCTTGTAGACCTTCTGCCAGCCGCCCTTGACGTGGTGCGCCTGGGCGATCTTGGAGAGGGTGTCGCCCGTCTCGACCTTGTACTCGCCGTCGCCCTTCTTGACCGTCTTGCCGGTCGGGGTCTCGACGGTCTTCTTGGACTCGGTCTGCGGCGCGGGCTGCGGCTTCGGCGCGGCCTGCTGCTGGTGCTGCGGAGCGGCCTGCTGCTGCGTCCGCTGCGGCTGCGGCTTCTCCTGCGGAGCCTGCTGCTGCGGGGCCTGCTGCTGCGAGCCGCCGCCGCTGCTGGGCGAGGCGCCCGAGAGGCCGACGCCGCAGGACGGCCAGGCGCCCTTGCCCTGGCCCGCCAGGACCTTCTCGCCGATCTCGATCTGCTGGGCCTTGGAGGCCTTGTCGGCGGTCGGCGCGTACTTGGTGCCGCCGTACGCGGCCCAGGTGGACGGCGAGAACTGCAGGCCGCCCTGGTAGCCGTTGCCGGTGTTGATGGACCAGTTGCCGCCGGACTCGCACTGGGCGACGGCGTCCCACTCGGAGGTGGTGGCGGCGGAGGCCGAGCCGGCCGCCATCAGCGGGGCGGCGACGGCGGCGCCGGTCACGCCGACGAGCGTGGCGACGCGGGTGGCCTTGGACGGACGGCGGTGCTTGCCCTTGCTGGAAAGCAGCATGAGTTGATCCCCTACACCGACGCCTGCGAGGTGAGCTGTCGGGTTCGGGCCGATGTGGTTGCCCGGTCGCACTCCTTGAGCGCGACTTCACCCCTAGCCGTTCCCGTCCGTTGCGCGGCGCCCAGCCTCTCGGCTGCCCACCCCCTCAACGGACGGACCCGGCACAAACCTTGGGTCCCCCGCTCCTGCCCACGGCGCTCTTGAGCGACGACTGTTCCCGTCCGGCCGTTGGCAGGATTCGGCGTACCGACCGGCGGGGCTCACCAGTGGCGAGCGGTGACGACGGTAATCACGTCTTCCACACAATTTCAAAGACGATCAGGGCTTCTGAGACCCATGTCTCACTCGCGCCAAAGCGGACATACGCCGCGAAGGCCCCGGCAGACGCATCGTCAACTACCGTTACTTTTCGCCCAGATCGAGGCTCTGACCGGGGAGAATGAGGTCCGGGTCGGCGCCGACGGTCTTCTTGTTCTCGGCGTAGAGCTCGTGCCAGCCGCCGTCGACGTCGAGGTCGTCCGCGATGAGCGAGAGGTTGTCCCCGGAGCGCACCGTGTACGTCCCGTCGGCGACCGCGCCGGTGCGCTCGTCGCCGCGCGAGGCGTGCCGTCCGGGACGCCCGCCTGCACCCCCGCTCTCGTCGGCGCGGTCGCCGCGGTGGCGGCCGGAGGAGCCGTCGGAGCCCTCGGAGGGGGCGGTGGCGTCCTCAGGGTCGGGCGAAGTGCCGTCCCCGGTCCCGGACTTGCCGGAGCCGTCCGTGCCGCCCTTGCCGTCGGCGTCGCCCTTCCCGCCCCTGCCGTCCTTCTTGCCGTCCTTTTCGCCGGACTCGTCGTGATTCTTCTCTCGCGAGCCGGCGCCCTTCCCGGGCGTGTCGCCCGAGGCGTCCGCCGGGTCCGTCGACGCGTCGTCGGACGGCTCGGCGGAGTCCGCGGGTTCGCCGGACGCGTCACCCTTCTCCGCGCCGTCCTTCGACCCCTTGGCGTCCCCGGAGTCCTTGGATTCCTTCGAGTCCTTGGAGCCCTCGGCGCCGGTCGAACCGGACGGATCGGAGGGTTCCGGGGTGATGGGGGCGCCCGGGTCCACGTCGGCCGCCGCGCCGCCGTCGGTGAGACCGGCGATCGGGGCGCAGCTCGGCCAGGCGGCGGTGCCCTTGGCGTCGAGGACCTTCTCGGCGACGGCTATCTGCTGGGACTTGGAGGCCTGGTCGGCGCTGGGCGCGTAGTCGAGGCCGCCGTAGCTCTCCCATGTCTCCTGGGAGAGCTGGAGTCCTCCGTAATAACCGTTGCCCGGGTCGGCGCTCCACGCGCCACCGCTCTCGCACTGGGCGAGCTTGTCCCAGGTGGTGGTGGAGGCGGCGCTCGCGCTGGTGGCGGCGAGCAGGGGGATGGCGATGGCTGATCCGGTGACGCCTGCCGCGACGATGAGAGCCGGGGCCTGGCGGGGGCGTCGGTGACGACCTTGACCGGAGAGCATGCGGTTGCCTTTCAGGAGACTGCGGCGACGACCGGGCACCGGGGTGCCCAAGTCGACGTGAACGTAGCCGCAGTCGAACGCTTGTCACAAGTCGATGCAGCGGAGATCACGTGAACATCACAGTCGTGATGGTCCGTCAGCCGCGCGCCGTTTCCTGTGCGTCTGTGAACTTCACCGGCAGCGTGCGCAGTCCCCGCATGATCAGTCCGCCACGCCACCGCAAATCGGCGGGATCCACCGCGAGTTGCAGGTCGGGAAGGCGTCTGAGCAGCGTCGCGAGGGCGGTGCGGCCCTCCAGGCGGGCGAGCGGGGCGCCGAGGCAGTAGTGGATCCCGTGCCCATATCCGAGGTGCGGATTGTCACTGCGGGAAAGGTCGAGGGTGTCGGGGGCCTCGAAGCGGGCCGGGTCGCGGTCGGCGGCGGCGAGCACGACGAGGACGGGGTCGCCCGCGGCGATGTCCTGGCCGCCGATGCTGAGCGCCTCGGTGGCGAACCGCCAGGTGGCGAGCTCGACCGGCCCGTCGAAGCGCAGGAGTTCCTCGATCCCCGTCTCCAGGAGCGCGGTGTCGCCCGCCGCCAGCGCCCGTTGCAGCCGCTCGCGCTGCTCGGGGTGGGTGAGCAGGGCGTACACGCCGTTGCCGATGAGGTTGACGGTGGTCTCGAAGCCGGCGAAGAGAAGGATGAACGCCATCGCGGCGGCCTCGTTCTCGGTGAGGTGCTCGCCGTGGTCGGAGGCCTTGATGAGACCGGAGATGAGGTCGTCGCCCGGGTCGAGGCGCTTGCGGTGGATGAGTTCGGCGAGGTAGCCGCGCATCTTCTTCACCGACCGGGCGACACCGCCCCGGGGCCCGCCCCCGTGCCGGATCATCATGCCCGCCCAGTCGCGGAAGTCGTCCTGGTCCTCGCGGGGGACGCCGAGCAGGTCGCAGATGGCGTAGATGGGCAGGGGGAAGGCGAACTCGTGGATGAGGTCGGCGCCGCCCTCCCCGTCGCCGCTCCGCCCCTCGACGATCGCGTCGATGAGCCGGTCGGTCAGCTCCTGGACGCGTGGCGCGAATTCGGCGACCCGGCGCGGGGTGAACGCCTTGGAGACGAGCCGGCGCAGCCGCGTGTGGTCCGGCGGGTCGATGTTGAGCAGATGCGTCATCAGCTCGGCCTTGCGCTCGCCGGGGATACCGGTCTTGCCCTTGGCGTGGGCGGGCTCGTCGTGGTGGGCCGGGTTCTTGCTGAGCCGCTGGTCGGCGAGGGCCTGCCGGGCGTCCGCGTACCGGGTGACCAGCCAGGCGTCCACGCCGCTCGGCAGCGTGGTCCGGTGCACGGGAGAGTTCTCGCGCAGCCAGGCGTACGCCGGGTAGGGGTCGGTGGCGAACTCCCAGCTGAAGAGCTCGGGCTGCGGGGACGCCGGGGGCGCGGGGACGTCTTCGGCGGGGCGGGGCGCGGCGGCCGACGGCTGGTCGTGCATGCCGTCGACGGTATCCCCCGCCGCGCCCCACCCCGCACACCGCCGGCCCCGCCGGGCCTGCCCGGCGGATCAGAGCGCATGAGAGGGGCGGCGGAGGGCTTCTGGTGCGGGCGAGCCGGACCCCGCCGGCCCGCTCCCCGGTCCACCGGACGGGCCTAAACCGTCCCGGGACTCCGCCCTCAGGGCCGGCGCGAGGAGTTCAGGACCGCCCCCCGTCCACCGGACAGGCCTAAGCCGCCCCCGCCCCCTCCGCCGCGCGGATCGCGTCGCGGTAGGCGCGGGCCGCGGCGCGGAGGGCCGACTCCGGGTCCACGCCCCGGGACTCCGCCCGCAGGGCCAGCGCGAGGAGTTCGTACCCCACGCCCTCCCCCGCCGGCACCGGCACGTCGAGGCCGGCCGTGCGTGCGCGGGAGGCCAGTTTCGCGGCGAGGGCCAGGGCGGGCTGGCCCAGCGGGATGCCCTCGGTGATCGACGTGCGCTGCTGCTTCTCGACCGCCTTCGTGCGCTGCCAGTGCGCCTTGACGTCCTCCGGGGTCCGCGCCGACGCGTCGCCGAAGACGTGCGGGTGGCGGTGGATGAGCTTCTCGACGATGCCGCCCGCCACATCGTCGATGGAGAAGGGCTCGTCGCCGGGCTCGCCGGAGGCCTCCTCGGCGATGCGCGCGTGGAAGACGACCTGGAGCAGGACGTCGCCGAGCTCCTCGCGCAGCTCCTGCCGGTCGCCCTCCTCGATCGCCTCCACCAGTTCGTACGCCTCCTCCAGCGCGTACTTCACCAGTCCCTCGTGGGTCTGCCGGGAGGACCACGGGCACTCGGCGCGGATCCGGTCCATCACCTGGACCAGGTCGAGCAGGCGCGCGCCCGGCAGGTCGTACGAGGCGGGCAGGAGTTCGAGCTCCGGCATGGCGACGCGGCCCGAGCCTGCGAGGCGGGCCAGGCCGTCGGTGAGGGGACGGTCGCCCTCGGCGGTGGCGACGACCAGGACCGTGCGGCCGCCGGCGCAGGCGTCCACCAGCTCCGACGCGGTGGGCGCGGCCTGTTCGACGCGCACGCCCGCCTCGCGCAGGTACGGCAGCTGGGGGTGGTCCGGGTCGGCGCAGAGCACCGCGTCGGCGGCGTGCAGCGCCTGCCAGGCGGGCCAGGACAGCAGGCCGGGCGCGACCCGGTGGCTGGTGGTCAGCAGGATGACGCGGCCGACCGGCACGTCGGAGCCGGCGGCCGGGGGCGTGGTCTCGGTCTCGTTCACCCGTCGAACGTAACCCAGCCCGCCGACAGCCCCCCGGCCCCGGGTGCCCCGGGCGCCCCGCCCCCTAGGCCCGCTGGTCCTGTGCCGCGCCGGTGCCGGTGACCTGGCGCACCCACGGCGTCTTCGCGTCGACGCGCTTGTTCTTGTCGACGTCCCAGTGGCCGTAGCGCGGGTTCAGGTCGATGTCGAGCTTCTTGGACGCGGCCGTGAGGGCCTTCCAGAAGACGGCCTGGCCCTCGGGCGCGTTCATGTCGGCGCCCAGCTTGCGCGCGAGCTTCTGCGCCTCGATCTCCGTGCGCAGGCTGTCGTCGAGGCGGGCGGGAGCGACGCTGTACTGCTGGAGCCAGCCCTGCTCGAGGGCCTTGCGGCCACCGGCCTGCTGTTCGAGGCCGGTCCGCATGGTCTGGATGTCGCGGCGCGTGACGCTCACCCCGGCGTCGGTGGCCGCGCGGTGCAGCACCTTGTCCAGGACCATGGTGTGCAGCGTGCTGCGCGTGAGGCCGCCGGACTTGGCGATGGTCTGCGAATACTGCGCGTCGTCGGGGACGGCGGCCCGCTGCGCCTCGCGCACCTCGTTCACCCGGCCCTCCAGCTGCGCGACCGTGATGCGGTCGCCGCCGACGACGGCCGCGGCGCCTGGGTGCGCCTCGCCGCCGCAGGCGGTCAGGAGGGGGGCCGCGGCGATCGCGGCGGCGGAGAGGATGAGCGCGGTGCGACGACGGCGGTGCAAGGAAGCCTCCCGTGGAGATTGTGCGGCGGTGCACAAAGTCTTGCGGTGATCGATGGTAGGCAGTGGCCGTCGTCCCGGCCAGCCATTCGACACCTATTCGACCAACGATTTCCCGGGAGTTGAGGCACCCTCCACCCGGGTCGGAAGCGTCAGCCGCGCACTTGTCCGAGCCACTGGAGGGTGCGCCGGATCTCCGCGGGGAACGGGTGGCCGGGCCCGTGCAGCAGCTCGGCGTCGTGCAGCAGCCGGGCCAGCGTGTCGTGGGCGGCGGCCCGGTCGCCGAGGGCGAGGAGCAGGTGGCCGATGCGGCGGCGGATCTCCAGGGACTGGCGGCGGTCGTCCGTCGCGTACTGGTTCTCGTAATAGGGGAGCAGGAAGCGGTACTCGGCGAGTGCCGCGGCGGGTTCGCCGAGCTGTTCGAGGCACTGCGCGGCCTCGTACCGGAACTGCAGCGAGTGCGGGTCCGCCCGGCCGGACTCGGCGGCCCGCTCGTCGGCGAGGCGGCGCAGCTCGGGCAGGGCGCGGCGGTACTGGCCGTCGTCCATGAGCGTGGCCGCGTACTGCTTGCGCAGGCTGCGTACGACGGGTGAGTGCTCGCCGTGCTCGGCGGCGGCGGCCGGGAGGATCGAGCCGAGGATGTCCACGGCCTGCGTGATGCGTCCCTCGCCGAGAAGCCGCTTGACGTCCTCGACGGCCCGTGCGAGGTCCTGGCGCGGCGGTGCGCCCGGCGGCGGGGGCGGCAGGTCGGGGGCGGGCGCGGGTGTCGCCGCGCGGTCCGGCCACGGCGCGTGCGGGCGCAGGAAGGGGCGGGTGGGGTCGAGGGGGCGGCCCGACGGGGTGCCCCGGGCGGGCAGCAGCGGCGCCAGTTCCCCGTAGACCTCCTGGGCGCTCGCGGGGCGGTGCTGGGGGTCCTTGGCGAGCAGGCGCAGGACGAGGGCCTCCAGGGCCTCGGGCACCTCGGGGCGCAGCCGGCGGACGGGCAGCGGCGGCTCGTACAGGTGGCGGTGGAGGACGCCGAGCGCGGTGGAGCCGGAGAACGGCACGTCGCCGCTGAGGAGTTCGTGCATCAGCACGCCGAGTGCGTACAGGTCGGTGTACGGGCCGACCGCGCCGCCCATCGCCTGCTCGGGGGCCATGTAGGCGGGGCTGCCGATGGGCGAGCCGGTGTGGGTGAGGCGGGTGGTGTCGGTGTCCATGACCGAGGCGATGCCGAGGTCGAGGATGGAGACGGTGCCGTCCTGTTTGACCATCACGTTCCGCGGCTTGAGGTCGCGGTGGACGATCGGCACGGCGTGCACCGCGGAGAGCACGGCGCACAGCTGGGCGGCGACGGCGACGGCCCACTGCCACGGGTAGGGGGCGTGCTCGGCGAGGTGGTCGCCGAGGTCGGCGCCGTCGACGTACTGCATGACGAGGAAGAGGGCACCGTCCTCGGTGGGTTCGCTGCCCGCGTCATGCACGGTGACCAGACCGGGGTGGTCGACCTGCGCGGTGACGCGGCACTCGCGCACGAAGCGGCGGCGCAGCTCCTCGGCCTCGGCGCCGGCGACCCGGTCGGGGCGGAGCAGCTTGACGGCGACGCGGCGGTCCAGGCGCTGGTCGTAGGCGGTCCAGACCTGGCCCATGCCGCCCTGGCCGATGAGCGTGGAGAGTTCGTAGCGCCCGGCGACCACGCGGCCGCCGTGACCGCCCGCCGCGGTCCCCTGCGGCGTGCCCGGTGTCACGGTCGGCTGCCGCCTTCCTGCTTGCGCAGGTAGTCGCTGAGCTCGTCGAGCTCGGCCCTGACCTGGTTGATGCGGGCCGGGGCGGGGCGCGCGGGCGGCGGGGTGGGTGCGGCCGGGGGCGGCAGGAACTGCGTCGGGGCGAGCGGGGCCGGGCCGGGGGCGGGCTGCGGGTAGCCGTAGCCGGGCTGCGGGTGGACCTGCGGCGGCGCGTACCCGGCGAAGTGCGGCTGCCGGTGGGCGCTGAAGTACCGGATGTCCGCGAACAGGTAGTAGGCGAGGGCGGCCGTCAGCGTGCAGAGCAGGATCACCATGCCGGCGTTGCCCGGCCCCTGGAACTCGTCCTCGCCCGGGTCGACGCCGATCAGCACGAGGGCCGTGACGTCGAGCGCGGTCACGAGGGCGAAGAGCAGCCAGTCGTGGGCCCTGCGCGTCACGAACGCGATCCGCAGCATCGGCGCCCACGCGAGCATCCCGCAGGTCAGCACGGCGAGCGCCACGAAGACCACGCGCAGCGTCACGTGCGTGCCGCCGGACGGGGGCGGCTGGTGCGGTGGCGCATGGCCGTGGCCGTGCATGGCTGCTCCTGGTACTGAGGACGAACGAATGCGGATTCGAGCGTATAGGCCGACCCGGGGAAGCGGTCCCGGGTTGTACCGAACCGTTGTCGTACTGGTCACGCCGCCGCGGGGCGGTCCGGTTCCGTCAGCCGGGCGGAAGGGTGCCGTCCGTGAGTGCGTCGTGCAGGCCGCGCACCAGCCGCTCGCCGAGCCGGGCGGCGTGGCGCAGCGAGTCCTCGAAGTCGGCGAGGCGGCGGAAGCGTTCGCTGTGGTCGCGCTGGCCGGCCAGGGGCAGCCGGGGCAGCTGGAGGCGGCGGACGTCGAGCCGGGCGGCGGTGGAGGCGTAGCTGCTGGCCCTGCGGTGGTTGGCGGTGCCGCGCAGGAACCCCGCGAGGAACCACGGGTCGAGGGCGGCCGGGTCGGGGCGCAGCAGGGCGAGGCCGCGGCCGAGGACGGCGCCCGCGGTGCTCGTGTCGATGACGCGGGCCGCCGCGCCGCCGCCGAAGACGGGGACGACGACGTCGCCGGGTTCGGTGCGCACCGGGGTCTCCCCCGCGGTCCCTTCGTGGGCGGTGCCGGACGGCGGTCCGCCGGCGAGCACGTCGTGGTCGGTGAGGACGGGGGCGCCGCCGGGCCCGGTGCCGGTGCCGGTGTGCAGCGACAGGGCGCCGGCGCGGGCCAGTTCGCCGACGGTGGTGAGCGGCGGGTGCGGGGTGTCGGGGCCGGCCGGCACGAGGGCGTCCGGGTCGGGGGCGAGGTCGGCGGCCCGGCGCAGCGCCTCGCCGAGACCTTGTCGTACGGTCGCGAGCTCCGGTCCGCCGCCGCCCGCGGTGGCGGGCGGCAGGCGGCGCGCGGGTGTCAGGTCGACCTCGTCGTCGAGGAGTTCGAGCACCGGCACGCTGCGGGCGAGGCCGGGGCGTTCGTCGAGGGTGCCGTGCCGGTCGGCGTGGCGCCAGGCGTCGAGGACGGTGTCCTGCACGGCGGGCCATAGCTGTTTGTCGCGGCCGTCGGCGGCCAGCAGCCCCGCCGTGTCGACGAGCAGCAGTTCGGGTGCGGGGCGCGCCGCCGGGTCGGGCCTGCGCAGGATCCACACGTGCAGGGGGAGGTTGTAGGGCGGGGCGGCGCCGGCGGGCAGGGCGATGACGGCGCGGAGGGCGCCGCGGCGCAGCAGGTCGGCGCGGATGCGGCGGCCCGAGCGGCGGGCGGCGGCGGCCGGCGGCATCAGCAGGACGGCGGTGCCGCCGTCGGTGAGGCGGGCCAACGCGTGCTGGACCCAGGCGAGTTCGGACTCGGCGCGGGCCGGGAAGCCGTACTCCCAGCGGGTGTCGTAGGCCAGTTCGTCGTGGCCCCAGTTGCGTTCGTTGAACGGCGGGTGGCAGAGCACGGCGTCGGCCCTGCGGTCGTCGTAGGCATCCGCGCGCAGGGTGTCGGCGGCCATGGTGCGCACGGTCGCGTCGGTGCCGAGGGCCAGGCGCAGGGCGCTGAGGGCGGCGAGTTCCGGTGAGCTGTCCTGGCCGTACAGGTACTGGTCGGGGCGGGCCGGGACGGCGTGCAGCAGGGCGCCGGTGCCGCAGGCGGGGTCGAGGACGGTGCGGGCGGGCCCGGCGAGCCGCGCCATCAGCTCGGCGGGTCCGGCCGGGGTGAGCGTGTACTGGCGGGGGTTGGCGTCGGTGTGCCGGCCGAGCAGGAACTCGTACGTGCGGCGCGCGCCGAGTTCGGCGGCGAGTTCGGCGGCGGAGCGCAACAGCGGTACGGACGGCAGGAGTTCGGCCGCCTCGGGGACGTGGACGGCGCGCCGGCGCCGCACGCCGAAGCGCATCGTCACCACTTCGTCGAGTTCGCCGGGCAGGAGCTGGGCCAGCCGTTCATCGGAGACGGCGTGCGCCGCGAGCCAGGCGGACGGCCGGTCGCGGATCAGGAGCAGGGCGCAGCCGGTGTGCAGCAGGGCGGTGACGGGGCCGGCGGGGTGGCCGGCGAGTTGCTGCCAGACGCGTTCGCGCAGGGGGACCTCGACGAGCTTGCCCTGGGCGCGCAGCCACTGTTCGACCTCGGCGAGGGCGAAGGAGGGGCTGGTCTCGGTGCCGCCGACGGGGCGGGGGAAGTCGCCGTGTCTGCGGCGCCAGTTGCTGACGGCGGCCCGGCCGACTCCGGCCAGGCGGGCGATCCCGGCGGCGGTGACTTCGGTCGCGTCGTCCCGCGGCGTCATCTCTGGCAGCTCCCCTCGTCGCGCGGGGTCAGTCGCGCGGGGTCGAGCATACCCACGACGCCCTCGTACGGCGGGCTTCACGGGCGGTGACCCATGATTCACAGAAGCTCGTGTTGACTCGGTTCACACTCTCCTGCTGTGATGTCCCCATCGAACGACTCCCTGGGGGATTTCCCATGCATCACCACCTGCGCCCGCGCCGCACCGCCGCCGTGACGGCCTGCCTCGTCGCCGCCACCGTCGCCCTCACGGCCTGCGGGCCGGACTCCGGCGACACGGGATCCGCGAAGGGCTCCGCCGCGAGGAAGAGCGAGACCCCCAAGGGGCCGTTCGCCGGCCTCTCCGGGGGCGAGATCGCCGAGAAGGCCGTCGAGACGACCTCCCACGCGAAGTCGCTCCGCATCTCCGGCGCGGTCACCGACAAGGAGTCAGGACTGACCTCCATGGACATGGCCATGGACACGTCCGGCAAGTGCGCGGGCACCATGAAGATGGGCGGGCAGGGCTCGATCGAGCTGATCATCCCGGGCAAGACCGTCTACATGAAGTACGACGAGAAGTTCCTGCGCGCGCAGAGCAAGGGCGAGCCCGCGGCCGACGTCCAGGCCGCGGTGGACATGTTCGCCAACCGCTGGTCGAAGACGAAGGCGACCAGCGCCGACGCGAAGGAGATCGCCGGCTTCTGCGACCTGGACGTCCTGCTCGCCGAGTTCAAGGACGCCCGTTCGGCGGCCCACAGGGGCCCGCTGACCACCGTCGACGGCACCCCGGCGATCAAGCTCACCGAGCGCGACGGCGCGACGAAGTACACGATCTACGTCGCCACCGAGGGCAAGCCGTACCTGCTGAGGATCGACTCGTCGACCGGCGGCAAGTCCGAGCCGATGAACTTCGGCGACTACGACAAGCCCGTCAAGACGGCGCCGCCCACCGGTGACATCGTCGACCTGGACAAACTCTGAGGGACCGGGCGCCTCACCAACCGTGCCGCACCCACACGTTCGGCTCGACGTACACGCCGTAGCCGCGCGCCGGTTCGCATTGGACCGGCACCAGCGCGCCCGGCACCTCGACGGGCCCCTCCTCGTCGAACGGCAGCCCGGTCCACTCGCGCCACTGCGCGATCGACCCGGACACCGTCATGGAGGCGTGCGCGACCTTCTCGATGACGCCGCCGGCCCGCACGTGCACCCGGAGCCACGGGTCGTGCGGCAGGCCGTCCTCGCGGGTGCGGTACGCGTACTCGTCGATCGGCGCGGCCGGTTCGAGGTGTTTGGCGTTGGGGCGGACCGGCGCGACGAGTTCGGTGAAGCCCCGCGCGCGGGCGTTGTCCCGCATGGCCGCGAGCATCCGCGCGGAGAGGCCCTTGCCGCGCGCCGTCCCGTCGACGGTGATCTCGATGGCGCTGACGGTGTCCGTCTCCTTGCCGTGCCGCAGGTCGGCGAAGGCCCACAGCAGCACCTGGTCCCAGCCGCCGTCGGGCAGTTCACCGCCGGTGCGGGCGCGCAGCGCGAGCGGCACGCTGAAGCCGCGGGCCACGACCCTGTCGCCGTCGGCGGCGTCCGTGGCGACCAGGACGTACTCCGGCAGCTCCGCGACGATCCGGCCGATCAGCGACCAGCCGACGGGGTCGTGCAGGATGAACTCCGGCCAGTCCTCGGCCATGCCCCAGACCGGGCCCGCCAGCCCGGGCCGCTCGGCGAGGGTCGTGATCTTCAGCTCCATGTCCCGCACGCTAGCGCCCGGGCACCGTTCTGTAACGCCCTTTTCCCCGGGGGTCAGCGGGCGTGGAAGCGGCCCGGCGCCGTGGTCGGGGCGTCGCCGGCCGGCAGCTTCTCGTCGGGGCAGGTGCCGAGCACCTTCTTCATGGCGTCCCGTTCGGCGCCGGTCACCCACACCCCGTACTTCTTCTTCACCGCGACCTGCCCCGCCACATAGGCGCAGCGGTACGCCTTGTTCGGCGGCAGCCAGGTCGCGGTGTCGCCGTCGCTCTTGCCGCGGTTGGTGCCCGCGTCGACCGCGAGGAGGTTGAGCGGGTCGTTGGCGAAGGCGATGCGCTTGCTCGGCGCCCACCGGAAGGCGCCCTTCTGCCAGGCGTCCGAGAGCGCCACGAGATGGTCGATGTCGACCTGGCTGCGGCCGCGCCGGAACGTCACGTCCCTGCCCGTGTACGGGTCGGGCGCGAGCCTGCCGGAGGCGACCCGGCACTCCCCGCCCTGATACCTGACGTCCTTCAGGTCGCGCTTGAGGATGTCGTCGCGGGTCGGGCAGTGGTTGGAGTCGGTGTCCGCCCAGGCGGTGCCGAACCTGCCCCGGTCGTAACCGGTCTTGGGGGCGCGGCCCTTGACGGTGAGCGTGTCGACGGCGGCCAGCGCGGACCCCGCACCGGCCGCGGGCCCGCCCGCGCCGCCCTCCTTGCCTCCGGTGTCCTTGGAGTCGAGCTCGCACCCGGTGAGCAGCGCGGGGACGGCGACCAGGGCGAGGAGGGCCGAAGCGGTACGCCGGTTCACCGGACCACCACCGTGTCGCCGAGGGCGACCGGCGCGGGCGCGAGCAGCTCGGTGTGGATGCCGATGCACATGCCGCGGGCGGCGGTGAGGGTCTTCAGGACGCGGTTGTCCACGGGGAGTCCGGGCTGGGCCTGGGTGACCATGACGCACCGCTTGACGCGCTTGAGGCCGCGCAGCCGCAGCGGCTGCCCGCCCCCCGCCCCGCCGACGAGGATCTCGCGGCCGAGCCAGCTCTCCTCGATCCAGGGCTCGTCGGTCTCCACGACGATGTTCTTGCGCAGCCGCCGTACGTCGACGGGGTCGGCGTCGCCGAGCAGGTCACCGAGGGCGCGGAGCGAGGCGGTGCCGACGACGGAGACGGCGGAGACGTCCTTGAGGCTCTCCTCGCCCTCCCTGACCAGCTCGACGCCCTCGCCGAAACGCTCGGGGATCCGCGGGTCGCCGGGGCGCAGCGTGGCGCCGTCCGGTGCGGTGATGACGGGCCCGCCGTCCCCGCCGTACGCCGCGTAGTGCTCCAGGAGGCCGGGAACGCGGCGGAAGCGGGCGTTGTTCTTGCCGCTGGCGAGCTTGCCGTCGGGGTGGCGCAGGGCCCACTCCCGGTCGCCGACGGCACCGCGCGGACCGAAGTCGAGCCGCTCGTGCTCCTCGCCCAGCATCGACTTCACCGGAAACCGGTGCAGACCAACGACCTCGAGCGTCACTGCGCTCTCCCCTCCCCTGGGCGGACTTCGCCATCCCCACCGTAGCGTCCGGGTCTTGCCTCTCCCTCACCGCTCGGGGCGCCATTACCCGTGCGGTAATCGACCGGCCCCCCGCGCCCCGCCAGGATCGGACACATCACCTCAGCCGAACCGACCCCGGGGAGAACCCATGACCACCGAGCACACCACCACTGAACACGCCACCGCCGAGCACACCCGCGCCGTCGTCCAGGAGTTCCTCTCCGCGCGCCTTGCCGGGGACACCGGCCGGATGGCGGAGCTCTTCGCCGACGACGTCGACTGGCTGCTCGCCGAGAACCCCGCCGTGCCGTGGATACGCCCCCGCTCCACCGGCGCCGAATGCGCCGCCCAGTCCGCGGAACTGGCCGAGCACACCGTCCCCGAGGACGCCCGCGCCACCCTGGACACCTTCCTCGTCGACGGCACCGACGCCGTCCTCTTCGGCCACCTCTCCGGCACCGTGCGCGCCACCGGCAAGTCCTTCGAGGGCCCCTTCGCGCTGCGGCTCACCGTGGAGGACGGCCGCATCACCCGCCACCACCTCTACGAGAACAGCCTGTCGATCGCCGAGGCGTGCACGGCCCCTTGAGCCGCCCCGCCGCCCTCACCCGTGACGGTGCGGGCTCCCCGGCCGGCCCGCCCGGACCACCGGCTCGGGGTGGCGCACCAGCCACTCCTGGAACTCGCGGTGCCGGAACTGGTAGGCGATGCCGGAGGTGCGCATCAGGCCCGCGCCGACCGCCCAGTCGAGGAACCGCGCCAGGCGCAGACCGAGCCCGCGCTGCGAGACGAGGAAGACGAGGTATCCCACCCAGTCCCGTTGCAGCGCCAGGATCCCCGTCAGGAGCAGGCTGCCCATGAGCACGTCGGCGGCCTCGGCTCCCCCGGTGGTCAGCGCGCCGGTGCCCGGCACCCCCGCGCAGAAGACGACGCTCCACCAGCCCGCCCGCACGGGCCCGGCGGGCCCGACGGCGGTGCTGTCCAGCTGGGCTGCGGACGCCCACGCCAGTATCGCCAGCGCGAGCCAGCCGAGCAGCAGGAGGCTCAGTGTGTTGCCGCCCCCGCCGCCGGCCGACGCGGGGAGCACCTGCCACACGGCGAACGCCAGGACCGCCCCCACGCCGTACCCCGCGAGGCTGCGCACACTCACCCGCAGGAGCCGGCGCAGCCCCAGCCGCCACAGCGGGCTGCCCGGGGCGGGCATCGCGACCTCCGCAAGCAGCCACCCCGCGTTCTTGCCGCGCACCTCCTCGACGAGCGAGCCGGCCACCACGACGAGCGTGATCGCGGCCATCACCAGCACGTCGACGTCGGTCCGGGCCCGGGCCACCACCAGGGCGGCCGGCCCGGCGGCCAGGACCAGACCCGCGCAGACCACCGCGCGCACCCGGCGCGGCGGCAGCCGTTCGTCGAGCCGGTGCAGCACCAGGTCGGTCTCGGCCGCGCTGCCCGCGCCGAGCAGCACGGCCAGCCGGTGCAGCCTGCGGTGGATGTCGTACGGCCGGTACCGGTCACCGGCTCTGGGCGCGCTGCTCACCGACGCCTCGACGAACCGGCCGAGGAGCAGGTCCGCGACCTCCCCCACGCTCGCCGCGGGCACCAACTCCCCCGGGTCGCCGTCGCGTTCGTACACCCTGCTGGCGAGCGTCAGCCGCCACGGCGTCGACAGCGCCGACGCGAGGACGCCCCGCGGGGCCGCCCGCAGCTCGTCGAGGACCGGCCGCCACAGGCCGGGGCGGCGCGCCGCGCCGCGCTGCCCGAGGAAGCGGACGGCCTGCTCCGGGGAGACCGGGTCGATGTCGATGCGGGCGGCGTCGAGCATGTGGCTGCCGTCCGCCTCCAATGCGTCGTACTGGCGCGTGCGGCAGGTCAGGACGAGCGGTGCGGGGTCCGTGCCGTTCTGGTAGGTGGCGAGTGCCTCCAGCGCGCCGCGCGCCCTGGACTCCGGCGCGGCCACGTCGTCCGCGTCCATCTCGTCGAGGCCGTCGAGCACGGGCAGGACCATCCGTCCGGCCATGACCGCGCGGGCGGACCTCGGCGGCAGGCCGAAGTCCCGTTCCAGGTGGCGGACGACCCAGTCGGACAGCGGCTCGTCCTCGTCCCAGTCGGCAAGGGCGATGAGCACGGCGACCGGTTCGTCCTCCGCCCGCGCCTCGTTGAGCTCCAGGACCAGCTTCCTGGCCAGGACGGTCTTGCCCGCGCCCGCCGCACCCGTGATGACCATGCGGCGCGGGCGCAGGGCGCGGTAGTCCTCGACGACGCGCCCCAGCTGCCCGGCCGGGGTGGCCGGCAGCTCCGCCGCGCGGGCGTGCGCGTAGGGGCGGAAGGTGAACGTCACGTCGATGGCGGCGAGGTCGCCGCCGAGGCTGTGCGTCCACTGCGGTTCACCGACCGAGCGCACCTCGCGGGCGAGCCTGGCGACGGCGGCCGCCTGGTCCGCGGAGGCGCCCGGCCGCGCCCACAGCAGCGCGATCAGGGCGACCACCAGCCCCGGCAGGCCGATGACCATGGAGATCAGGCCGCTGCGGTCGGAGACGCCCAACGCCTCGTGCTCCGGGGCGAGTACGTAGACCAGCGCCCCGGCGACCAGAACGGCGGTCGCGCCCGCCCAGGCGATTCCCGTCCCGCGTCCCCCGGCTGCCATGGTCGCCATGGTGCCGCAGGACGCGGGCGGCGGCCCCTAGGAGCCGAGGATCGATGTCAGGAACTCGCCGACCCAGCCGAGGAGTTCGCGGCCGACCAGCGGCTTGCCGCCGACCTTCGCGGTCTTCGGGCGCGGCACAAGGACCTGCTGGGCGGTGGTCTTGATGACCGTGCCGGGGTAGAGGCGCTTGAGCCTGAGCTCCTGCGACTCGCGCAGCTCCACCGGGGCGAAGCGGATGTTGCTGCCCTGCAGGACGATCTCGCCGACCTCGCAGGCGCGGGCGAGCATCCGCAGCCCCGCCACGAGGAGGAGGTTCTCCACCGGCTCCGGCAACTTGCCGTAGCGGTCGGTGAGTTCCTCGCGTACCGCCTTGATGTCCTCCTCCGTGTTGGCGGAGGCGATGGCGCGGTAGGCCTGGAGGCGCAGGCGCTCGCCGGGGGCGTAGTCGTGCGGGACGTGCGCGTCGACCGGCAGCTCGATCTTGACCTCCAGCGGCGGCTCCTCCTCCACGCCGCCCTCCAGGGACGCCCGGTAGTCGGCGACGGCCTCGCCCACCATGCGGACGTACAGGTCGAAGCCGACGCCCGCGATGTGCCCGGACTGCTCGCCGCCGAGGAGGTTGCCCGCGCCGCGGATCTCCAGGTCCTTCATCGCCACGTACATGCCCGCGCCCATCTCCGTGTGCTGGGCGATGGTGGCGAGCCGCTCGTGGGCGGTCTCGGTGAGCGGCTTCTCCGGCGGGTAGAGGAAGTACGCGTAGCCGCGCTCGCGGCCACGGCCCACCCGCCCGCGCAGCTGGTGGAGCTGGGAGAGGCCGAAGTTGTCGCCGCGCTCCACGATCAGGGTGTTGGCGTTGGAGATGTCGATGCCGGACTCGACGATCGTCGTCGAGACGAGCACGTCGAACTTCTTCTCCCAGAAGTCGACGACGACCTGCTCCAGGGCCTGCTCGGACATCTGGCCGTGGGCGGTCGCGATGCGCGCCTCGGGGACGATGTCCCGCAGCCGCGCCGCCGCCCGGTCGATCGACTCGACGCGGTTGTGGATGTAGAAGACCTGGCCCTCGCGCAGGAGTTCACGGCGGATGGCCGCGCCGATCTGCTTCTCCTCGTACGGCCCGACGAAGGTGAGCACCGGGTGGCGCTCCTCGGGCGGCGTGGTGATCGTCGACATCTCGCGGATGCCGGTGACGGCCATTTCGAGCGTACGGGGAATGGGGGTCGCCGACATGGTCAGCACGTCGACGTTGGCGCGGAGCTTCTTCAACTGCTCCTTGTGCTCGACGCCGAAGCGCTGCTCCTCGTCGACGATGACCAGGCCCAGGTCCTTGAACCTGGTCTCGGAGGAGAAGAGGCGGTGCGTGCCGATGACGATGTCGACCGAGCCGTCGCGCAGCCCCTCCAGCGTCGCCTTGGACTCGGTCTCCGTCTGGAAGCGACTGAGCGCCTTCACACTGACCGGGAACTGCGAGTACCGCTCGGAGAACGTGCCGAAGTGCTGCTGGACCAGGAGCGTCGTGGGCACGAGCACCGCGACCTGCTTGCCGTCCTGCACCGCCTTGAAGGCCGCGCGGACCGCGATCTCCGTCTTGCCGTAGCCGACGTCGCCGCAGATCAGCCGGTCCATCGGGACCGTCTTCTCCATGTCCTCCTTGACCTCGGCGATCGTGGTGAGCTGGTCGGGCGTCTCCGCGTAGGGGAAGGCGTCCTCCAGCTCGCGCTGCCAGGGCGTGTCGGGGGCGAAGGCGTGGCCGGGCGCGGCCATGCGGGCGGAGTACAGCTTGATCAGGTCGGCGGCGATCTCCTTGACCGCCTTCTTCGCGCGCGCCTTGGTCTTCGTCCAGTCGGCGCCGCCGAGCCGGTGCAGCGTCGGGGCCTCGCCGCCGACGTACTTGGTGATCTGCTCCAGCTGGTCGGTGGGGATGTAGAGCCGGTCGCCGGGCTGGCCGCGCTTGGCGGGCGCGTACTCCACGACGAGGTACTCGCGGGTGGCGCCCTGCACGGTGCGCTGCACCATCTCGATGTAGCGGCCCACGCCGTGCTGTTCGTGGACGATGTAGTCGCCGGCCTCCAGGGTCAGCGGGTCGATCGTCTTGCGGCGGCGGGCCGGCATGCGCTGCCCGTCCTTGCCCGCCGCCTTCTGGCCCGACAGGTCGGTCTCGGTGAGCACGGCGAGCTTGAGCGCCGGGTCGATGAAGCCGTAGTCGATGGAGCCGCAGGAGACGTGCACGACGGACGGCGTCAGCTCGCCCAGGTCGCCGTCCAGGCGGGCCGCGATGCCCTCGCCGCCGAGGACCTCCACGGTGCGGGCGGCCGGGCCGTGGCCCTCGGTGACGTAGACGGTGCGCCAGCCGTCGGCGAGCCAGCCCTTGGTGTCGGCGAGCGCCTTCGCGGTGTCGCCGCGGTACGTCTCCGGGGCGTGCATGCCGAGCTTCAGGGTGTGGTCGTCCAGCGCCTCGTCGGCGGCGAACGGGCTCACCGACCACCACATCATGCCCAGCTCGCGCGCATGGTCCCGGATGTCGGCGAGCCCCCACAGGGAGGCCGCGCCCACGTCGATCGGGGCCTCCCCGCCGCCGGCCGTCGCCGCCCAGCTGGCCTGGAGGAACTCCTGCGAGGTCGCCACCAGGTCGGCGGCGCGCGTGCGCACCCGCTCCGGGTCGCAGACCACCGCCATGGAGCCCTTCGGCAGGACGTCGAGCAGCAGCTCCATGTCGTCCACGAGGACCGGGGCGAGGGACTCCATGCCCTCGACGGCGATGCCCTCGGCGATCTTCCCGAGCAGCTCGCCGAGCTCCGGGTGGAGCTCGGCGAGGGCGGCGGCCTTCTCCCGCACCTCGTCGGTGAGGAGCAGTTCACGGCAGGGCGGCGCCCACAGACCGTGCTCGGCGACCTCCAGCGAGCGCTGGTCGGCGACCTTGAAGTACCGGATCTCCTCGACGTCGTCGCCCCAGAACTCCACGCGCAGCGGGTGTTCCTCGGTGGGCGGGAAGACGTCGAGGATGCCGCCGCGCACCGCGAACTCGCCGCGCTTCTCGACCAGCTCGACCCGGGAGTACGCCGCTGCCGCGAGGGCCTCCACGATCTCGTTCAAATCGGCGCTCTCGCCGGGGCGCAGCGCCACGGGCTCCAGGTCGCCCAGGCCCTTGACCTGCGGCTGGAGGACCGAGCGGACCGGCGCGACGATCACCGAGACCGGCCCGGTCTCCGGGTCGTCGGGGCGGGGGTGGGCGAGGCGGCGCAGCACCGCGAGGCGGCGGCCGACCGTGTCGGAGCGGGGCGAGAGGCGCTCGTGCGGCAGCGTCTCCCACGAGGGGTACTCCACCACGCCGTCCGGCGGCAGGATCGTGCGCAGCGCGGCGGCCAGGTCCTCCGCCTCCCGGCCGGTGGCCGTCACCGCAAGGACGGTGCGGCCCGACTCGCGGGCCAGGGCCGCCACCGCGAAGGGCCGGGCCGCGGGCGGGCCGACGAGGTCGACGTGCATGCGGTGACCGTCGGTCGCGGCCTTGGCCGCTTCGGCGAGTGCCGAGTCCTTGACGACAGCGTCGAGCAGACCGTGCAGGCTCATTGAAGGCTTTCCGTCCAGATAACCGGAGTGGGTGGGGCAACGCGAAGGGCCCGGCACGTCACACGGGCCGGGGGTCTCCAGCGTACGACTCCGGGCCGGCCGGCGCGGCCCGGCGGGCGGGGCCGTGCGCGCCCTCCAGCACAATGTCCCGGAACCAATGGTCCGGAAATTCCCGGGGATTCCCGCCCCGCCGGGTAAACCGGATGCCCGCGCCAGGCGTAAAGGCTTCGGGAACCCGAACCCCGCACACACCAGAAACCCCACCGACCCCGGACGCCCCACGCACCGCACGCACCAGGAGACCACTTGACCGACGAGGAGTTCGAGGCGTTCTACGCGCACTCCGTGCGACGGCTGGTGGGACAGGTGTATCTGATGACGGGCGACCTCCACGAGGCGCAGGACGTGGTCCAGGAGGCCTTCGTGCGCGGCTGGGCCCGCCGCTCCCGCCTGGAGCGCGACGCCGGACCCGAGGCGTGGATCAGGACCGTCGCGTGGCGGCTCGCGGTCTCCCGGTGGCGGCGGCGCGGGCGGGCGGCGGAGGCGTGGCGCCGTCACCACGGGGAGCGCGCGGGTACCGTGCCCGAGCCCGACCCGGGGACGGTGGCGCTGGTCGCCGCGCTGCGGCGGCTCCCCGAGCGGCAGCGGCGGGTGGCAGTGCTGCACTACGTGTGCGACCTGACCGTGCGGGACGTCGCCGCGGAGACCGGGATCGCGGCCGGAACCGTGAAGTCCCACCTGTCCCGTGCCCGGGCGGCGCTCGCGCCGCATCTCGACGACGCGACCACCTCGGAGGAGCACCGTGACTGAGCCCCAGTCCCCCGCCGACGACCCGCTCGCCGTCGCACTGAAGCGGGCCGCGGATGCGGGCGCCCGGCGCGCCGCCCCCGCCCCGGCCGGGCAGGTCGCCACGCGCGGCGCCCGCCGCAGACGCCGGACGTACGCGGCGGGCGCGGCGCTCGCCGTCTGCGTGGTCTCCGGCGGCGCGGCGCTCGCCGCGCTCCAGCTGGGGCACGGGGGTGAGCCGGTGGGCCCCGCGGTGCCGCCGAGCCCCACCAGGCCGGCGTCCCTGCCCGAGTCGTCCTCACCGGCCGACCGGTCACACGGCCGTTCGCCCTCCGGCCGGCCCGCACCGACGCGCACGCCCTCCGGATCACCGTCGACCCCGCCCGCCACCGTGCCGCCGTCCACATCGGCGCCCCCCGCGGCGACATTGACCGCGCAGGACCCGGACGTGCCGGGCACCTGACCCCCGTACGCCACCCTCACCGAGCCCCGCCCCCGTCCTTGCCCCGCTCCCACCAGAAAGCCATCCCATGCCCGGAGCCAAGACCGACACCGCCGCCCCGGAGCGTGCCGACGCGCTCATACCGGCGCGGGACCGGACCGCCGCCGCCCCGGCACCCGCTCCCGCCACAGCTCCCCACCCCTGGGCCCGGCGCCTGGGGGACCACGCTCCCCTGCTCCTCGCGGCGGGACTCTTCGTCGCGTACACGCTGGTGTCCGTCTGCCGGTACCGGCGTCTCGAATCCCGCTCCTGGGACCTCGGGATCTTCGAGCAGGCCGTGCGCGCGTACGCGCACCTCCAGGTGCCGGTGGCCGACCTCAAGGGGCCGGGGGCGAATATCCTCGGCGACCACTTCAGCCCCGTCACCGCCCTCCTGGCCCCCGCCTACCGGCTCTTCCCCTCACCGTTCACCCTGCTCGTCGCGCAGGCGCTGCTCGTCGCCGTCTCCGTCGTGCCCGTCACCCGCGCCGCGACCCGGCTCCTCGGACGTGCCTCCGGTGCGGCCGTCGGCCTCGCCTACGGGTTGTCGTGGGGGATCCAGCGCGCCGTCGACTTCGATTTCCACGAGATCTGCTTCGCGCTGCCGCTGATCGCCTTCTCCCTGGAGGCGCTGCTGCGCCACCGCTGGCGGCCCGCCCTGCTCTGGGCGCTGCCCCTCGTCCTCGTCAAGGAGGACCTGGGCGCGACCCTCGCGGCCATCGCCGTGGTCGTGGCGATCCGGTGCCGCCGCACGGACCCCAAGGCCGTGCCCTACGCCCTCGCCGCGGCCGCCTTCGGCGCGGTCGCCACCCTCGTCACCCTCACCCTGGTCATCCCCGCCTTCAACTCCGTCGGCGCCTACGACTACTGGGACAAGGTCGGTGACGCGGGCGCCGGCGCCGGACTCCTCGACGGCCTCGGCACCAAGCTGCGCACCCTCGCCTGGCTGCTCGTGCCCACCAGCGGGCTGCTCGCCCTGCGCTCGCCACTGCTCCTGGTCGCGCTGCCCACCCTCGGCTGGCGCTTCGTCTCCGCCGACGACCACTACTGGGGCACCGACTGGCACTACAGCGCCGTCCTGATGCCGGTCGTCCTGCTCGCCCTCGCCGACGCCGCGTACACCGCGCGCCGCAGCGGACGGCCGTGGCTGCGCGCCTACGCCGACCGGCTGCCGGCCTGCGTCGCGGCCGCCGCGCTCGCCCTGACCACGTCGCTGCCGATCGCGGGCCTCGCCGAGCGGTCGACGTACGAGAAGAGCGGGCGGGTCGCCGCCGTGGAGCGGATGCTCGACCGGGTGCCGGACGGGGCGACCGTCGAGGCGAACATCGGCCCGATCAGCCGGCTGACCTCGCGGGCGCGGGTCTTCTGGGTGGGTTCGGCCCGCCCGGTCGTCCCCCGGTACGTGGCGCTCGACGTCCGCGACGGCTGGACGAAGGACCCGGTCGGCTACGCCCGCAAGCTGCACCCGGGCACCCGTTACGTCCTTGAGGACACCGCCTACGGGTTCGTGCTGCTGCGCAAGGAGTGACGGCGGCCGGCCCCGGCAGGCGCGGTGCGCGTCTGCCGGGGCCGGTCCCCCGCACCCCCGTGGCGGTGGCTCTTCGGTGGTGCTTATTCGGTGGGTGCTTATTCGGTGGGTGCTTATTCGGTGGCGATGGCGTTGAGGACGTTCATGCGGCCGGCCCGGAAGGCGGGGACCAGCGCGGCGAACAGGCCCACGAACGCCGACCCGATGAAGACCGCGACGATCGTCGGCCACGGGATCTCCAGGACCTTCAGCCCTTCGAGCGCAAGGAGCTTCTGGGCGGTCGCCCCCCAGCCCATCCCCAGCCCGAGGCCGAGCAGGGCGCCGAAGAGGGCGATGACCACCGACTCCATGCGGATCATGCGGCGCAGCTGGCGGCGCGAGAGGCCGATGGCCCGCATCAGGCCGATCTCGCGGGTGCGCTCCACCACCGAGAGGGCCAGGGTGTTCACCACGCCGAGGATCGCGACGATGATGGCGAGGCCGAGCAGCCCGTAGACCATGTTCAGGAGCTGTCCGACCTGGTCCTTCAGCGTCTGCTTGAAGTCGGTCTGGTCCATCACCTTGTACTGCGGGTACTTCTTCAGGGAGTCCTTCAGGGACGCGTACGCGGCGTCCTCCTGGCCCTTGGCCGCGGTGGCGAACATCATGTCGTTCTGCGGCATGCGGTCGGCGGGGACGTACTTCTGGAGGGTCGCGATGCTCAGGTACATCGCGCCCTTGTCGACCGAGGTGTCGTCCGAGGTGATGGCCGCGAGCCGCAGCCGCGCCGTCCTGCCGTGGTCGAAGGCGATCTTCAGCTGGTCGCCGACCTTCAGGCCGTGCTTCTCGGCGAACGCGTCGCCGACCGACATGGCGTTCTTGCCGTAGGCGTCCGAGAGGTCCCCGGAGAGCGTCTCGCGGCGCAGGTCCTTGGCGTAGGAGGGGTCGGCGGCGCTGAGGCCGACCCCGTCGACGGTCTTGCCGCCGGGCGTCGTCAGATCCGCGTCGATCTGCTTGTAGCGGGTGATGTGGCCGATGTGGTCGGCCTTCCCCAGGGCCGCCGCGGCCTGCTCGGTGATGGAGACGCCGGGCTGGGTGGGCTGGACGATGAAGTCCGCGCCGACCGACTTGTCGAGCTCGTCGGTGGCCGAGGCGACCATCGAGGAGCCGACCACGGAGAGGCAGGCGACCAGCGCGAGGCCGATCATCAGGGCCGCGCCGGTGGCTCCGGTGCGGCGCGGGTTGCGCAGCGCGTTGCGCTCGGCCATCCGGCCGACGGGGCCGAAGGCGCGCAGCAGCACCGCGCTGATGACGCGGACCACTCCGGAGGCGAGCACGGGGCCGATGACGACGAACCCGATGAGGGTGAGGACGACACCGCCGCCGAGGAAGAGCGAGCCTTCCTTGGCCTTGTCGGCCTGCGCGGCGGCGTAGAGGCCGAGCACGCCGGCGCCGGTGAGGACCAGCCCGAGGACGGCGCGCAGGGCGCTCGCGCGGCCGTCGGCGGGGGTGCCCGCGTCGCGCAGCGCGGCCATCGGCGAGACCTTGCCGGCGCGGCGCGCCGGGAGGTAGGCGGCGAGGACGGTGACGACGATGCCGAGGACCATGCCGACCACCGGCGTCGTCCAGTTGACGGTGAGGTCGGAGGTGGAGAGCTCCATGCCGATGCCGGACATGAGCTTCATCAGGCCGACGGCGAGGCCGATGCCCGCGCCGACGCCGAGGACCGAGCCGAAGACGCCGAGCAGCAGCGCCTCGACGAGCACCGAGCGGTTGACCTGCTTGCGGCTGGAGCCGATGGCGCGCATCAGGCCGATCTCGCGGGTGCGCTGGGCGACCAGCATCGAGAAGGTGTTGATGATGAGGAAGATGCCGACGAGGAAGGCGATCCCGGCGAAGCCGAGCATCGCGTACTTCATGACGTCGAGGAAGCCGCTGACGGACTCGCGGTTGTCGTCCGCGCTCTCCTTCTGCGTCTTGATGTCGTACGCGCCCTTGTCCAGGGCGGCCGCCACGTCCCGCTTCAGCGCGGTGTCGCTGACGCCGGTGGCCGCGGTGAGGTTGACGTGCGTGAACCGGCCGGTGGCGCCGAGCAGTTCGCGCTGGGCGGTGGCGGTGTCGAAGTAGACGATCGCGGCGCCGGGGTTGGTCACCTTGAAGGTGGCGATGCCGGTGATCCTCGCGGTGTGGTCGCCGGTGGCGGCGACGGTGCGCAGCTCGTCACCGACCTTGAGGTGGTGCTTGTCGGCGGTGTCGGCGTCGACCATCATCTCGGTGGGGCCGCGCGGGGCGTGGCCCGAGGTGATCTCCATCGAACGCAGGTCGTTGTGCGTCCAGTTGCCGGCGAGGGTCGGTCCGCCGTTGGTGGGGCCCACGTTCTCGTTCTCGGCGTCCACGACGGTCACGCTCTGGCTGACCACGGCGCCTTCTGCCGCCTTCACGCCCTTGACGCGGGCCGCCTCGCGGACGACGGAGGCGGGCATCGACTCGGGCCTGCCGCTGCGCGGGGTGTCGTCCGGGTCCCCGGCGGACTTGGGGCTGACCGTGACGTCCGCGGAGGTGGCCGCGAAGAGCTTGTCGAAGGTGGTGCCCACGGTGTCGGAGAAGACGAGCGTGCCGCAGACGAACGCCACCGAAAGGACCACGGCGACCGCGGAGAGCGCCATGCGGCCCTTGTGCGCGAAGAAGTTGCGCATCGAGGTCTTGAGGACGGTCATGACGTGCGCCCCCGCGCGTCGAAGGACTTCATGCGGTCCAGGACCTGGTCGGCGGTCGGGTGGTGCATCTCGTCGACGATCCGGCCGTCGGCGAGGTACAGGACGCGGTCCGCGTACGAGGCGGCGACCGGGTCGTGCGTGACCATCACGATGGTCTGGCCGAGGTCGGTCACCGAGCGGCGCAGGAAGCCCAACACCTCGGCGCCGGCCCGGGAATCGAGGTTTCCGGTCGGCTCGTCACCGAAGATGATCTCGGGGCGGGAGGCGAGCGCGCGGGCCACGGCGACGCGCTGCTGCTGGCCGCCGGAGAGCTCGGTCGGGCGGTGCTTGAGGCGCCCGGCCAGGCCCACGGTCTCCACGACCTGGTCGAGCCAGGCCCGGTCGGGCTTGCGGCCCGCTATGTCCATCGGGAGCGTGATGTTCTCGATGGCGTTCAGGGTCGGCAGGAGGTTGAACGCCTGGAAGATGAAGCCGATCCGGTCCCGGCGCAGCTTGGTGAGCTTCTTGTCCTTCAGCCCGGTGATCTCGGTCTCGTCGAGGAAGATCTGCCCGCTGCTGACGGTGTCGAGCCCCGCGAGGCAGTGCATCAGGGTGGATTTGCCGGAGCCCGAAGGTCCCATGATCGCGGTGAACTGCCCGCGGGCGATGTCCACGTCGATGTGGTCGAGGGCGACGACCCGGGTCTCCCCGGAGCCGTACGCCTTCACGACCTGGCGCGCCCGCGCCGCGACGGCCGTGCGTCCTCCAGTGCCCCCGTGCCTGGGTGTTGTCACAGCCGTTGTCACGGTTTTTCTCCTATGTCGGTCATGCGTCATGTCAGATGTGTCCGTACCGCGCGCTCTCGCGCCTCAGTCTGGGCGTTCGACGAGGGGTGGCGCGCTGGTGCTCGGCGCACTCTTTTCCGGGGGAAAACCCCACCCCCGGTGGTGTGGTTGTCCGAGCCGGCCCCGTGCCCGGCTCGTAAAGCAAATCTAAGGACCGCGGGGGCCCGCCTCATCATCCGCCGGGACGAACGCTCCCCGGTCCGTTGTACGGAGGAACCCCTAGGGGATCTCCACCCGCCGGTGGAGACCGACTCAGGGTTGCCTCCACCCCCCTCTCCACCCCCGCCGGGTGAGAAGGTGGCCCGCAGCAACGGGTTGCAGGGGGAAGGAAGTTCAGTGGGCACCCAGGACGCAGTACGCGGCAGAGGACCGGTCGTCGCCGCGCTGATGCTCGCCATGGCGCTGGCCGCCGTCGACTCCACCATCGTGTCGACCGCCGTCCCGCAGATCGTGGGCGCGCTCGGCGGCTTCCCGATCTTCTCCTGGCTCTTCTCCGGCTACCTCCTCGCCGCCACCGTCACCCTGCCCGTCTACGGCAAGCTCTCCGACACCCTCGGCCGCAAACCCGTCCTCATCACCGGCTGCGTCCTGTTCCTCCTCGGCTCCGCGCTCTGCGCCCTCGCCTGGAACATGGAGTCCCTCATCGCCTTCCGCGTCATCCAGGGACTGGGCGGCGGCGCCATCCAGGGCACCGTGCAGACCCTCGCCGCCGACCTCTACCCCCTGAAGGAACGCCCCAAGATCCAGGCCAAGTTGTCGACCGTCTGGGCCACCTCGTCCGTCGCGGGACCCGCACTCGGCGGCTTCGTCGTCGCCTACGCCGACTGGCGCTGGATCTTCCTCGTCAACCTGCCCATCGGGGCCATCGCCCTCTGGCTCATCGTGCGCCACCTCCACGAACCCGAACGGGAGAGCGTCCCGCGCGGCCCCATCGACTGGCCCGGCGCACTCGCCGTCTTCGCCTGCGGCGGCACACTCCTGACCGCCCTCGTCCAGGGCGGCGTCGCCTGGGGCTGGCTCTCCGCACCCTCCATCGGACTCTTCGCCGCCGGCCTCGTCCTCGTCGCCGTCGTCGTCCTCGTCGAACGTCGCGCCGCCGAACCGATCATCCCCGGCTGGGTGTGGCGCAGACGCACCATCGCCGCCGTCAACCTCGCCCTCGGCGCGCTCGGCCTCCTCATGGTCGCGCCCACCGTCTTCCTGCCCACCTACGCCCAGTCCGTCCTCGGACTCGCCCCCGTCGCCGCCGGATTCGTGCTCTCCGTCATGACGCTCAGCTGGCCCGTCTCCGCCGCGCTCAGCCAGCACGTCTACCGCAGGATCGGCTTCCGCGACACCGCGGTCACCGGCATGTCCGCGGCCGCGCTGCTCCTCTTCGCCTTCCCCCTGCTGCCCTACCCCGGCACGGCCTGGCAGCCCGCCCTGCTCATGCTGCTGCTCGGCGCGGCCCTCGGCCTCTTCCAGCTGCCGCTGATCGTCGGCGTCCAGTCCACCGTCGGCTGGGCCGAACGCGGCACCGCCACCGCCTCCGTCCTCTTCTGCCGCCAGATAGGCCAGACCCTCGGCGCGGCACTCTTCGGCGCCGTCGCCAACGCCGTCCTCAGCGCCCGGCTCGGCGGCTCGGGCTCCCTCGACTCGGTGGCCCGCGTCCTGGAGAACCCCGCCGCCGTCGCCGACCCCGAACGGCTGCGGCGGGCCGTCGACACGGCCGTCGACTCGGTCTACCTCGGGGCGGGCTGCGCCGCCCTCCTCGCCCTGTGCGTCCTGCTCTTCCTCGCGCCCCGCCGCTTCCCCGTACTCAAGGAGAAACAGCTCAGCCCCCGCCAGGGACCCCCGCGGGACCGGTTGTCCCCGACACAGCGGCCCGACTCCTGACCGCACACCCCACCCCCGGAAAAACTTCCCCGCCGCTACGGGGCCTCCTCCGCCGGCGCCCGGCCGGTCAGCGTCGCCAGACTGCTGCGCACGTGGTCCATGTGCGCCCGCACCTCGTCCCACCGCTCACCGTGCTCGCGCAGCACCCGCTCCGTCTCACGGGCCACCCGCTCCTCGCGCAGCGTGGCCTCCGCCACCAGCTCCGCACCCCGCGCCTGCGCGTCCTCCTGCCGGTGCCTCGCCGACTCCTCCGCCTCCGCCAGGGCCCGCTCGGCCTCCGCGAGCCGCGCCTCGGCGGCGGCCAACCGCTCCGCGTCCCGCGCGTCCGACTCCGCCTCGCGCTCGGCGGCCTCCCGCTCGGCCGCCGCCCACCGCTCGGCGTGCTCCTTCTCCTGCTCGGCCAGCAGGTCCTCGCACCGCTGCCGCATCTCGCGCAGCACGGCCAGCGCCTCGCCCCGCCAGGCCTTCACGTCCCGCCGCGCCGAGACCCGCGCCTCGTCGGCCGTGGCCCGGTCCGCGAGCAGCCGCTGCCGCACCCGCTCCTCCGCGTCGGCACCGACCTGCTCGGCATGGGCCCGCGCGGCCTCCCGTACCTCCGCCGCCCCGGCCCGCGCCTCCTCCGTCAGCCGCTGCGCGTCGTCCCGCGCGCTCTCCCGCACGGCGTCCGCCTCGGCCTCGGCGAGCGCCAGGATCTGCCGGGCCCGCTCGCTCAGCGTCTCGTACGTCTGGGGGGCCAGCCGCGACACCACGTCCCGCAGGTGCTCGGCCTCCACCTCCATGTCCTTGGCCAGGACGGTCAGCCGGGCGGCCCGCTCCCACGCCCCGTCCCGCTCCTCGGAAAGACCGGCGGCGTACGCCTCCACCTGCGCGGGACGGTAGCCGCGGCCCCGCACGGTGACGAAGCCGTGCGGCGACGACGGTGCACCGCTGCTGCTCATCCTTGGATCCCCTCTCCGACGGACCACGCGCGTACTGCACGATTGGCGCACATCTTGATGGATCAAGCGGAAGCGTTCATAACGCGACACTCCGCCCACTCCACCCGGTCAAGGATGCGTCAATTGGCGCCAGAAGTCGGAATCGGGGTGACGCTCCGCCGCCCCCGCGCCCCGAATGGCCGAGGCGCCCGCCCCACGAAACGGGCCGGACGCCTCGGCGGCACGCGGACGGAAACCGGCTACAGCAGCCCGTCCCACATCTGCTCCAGCAGCACCGACCACCAGCTCTCCGGCGACGCGAGCGCCGCCGGGTCCAGCGCGGCCAGCTGGTTCTGGAAGTCGACCGTCCAGCGGCCCGCCTGCTCCTGGTTGAGCCCGAAACGCAGCCGCCACATCCGGCCGAGCAGCGCCATGCAGCGCGCGAACTCCGGCAGCCCCGTGTTCACGAACTGCGGCGGCACCGGCGCACCGCCGGGACCCGCCTCCACCGGCACGGCCACGATGTTCGCCGTGCCGTACTGGACACAGAGCGCACGCCCGAAGTCGCTGCCCATCACCAGATACGAGCCCGCGTCCGAGGCCGGCTGCACACCGCGCTCCTGCGCCAGCTCCGCCAGCGTCGGGACCGGCCGCCCCGGCTGGGCCTGCGCCCAGAAGAACGGCCCGAAGTCCACCGGCAGACCCGCCACCACGAGCGTGTGCGCCACGATGTCCGGCACGCCCTGCCGCGACACCGCCCGCTGGTCGAACCGGAAGAGACCCGGCCCGAACGCCGCCGCCAGCTCCTGCGCGACGCCCTCCGGCGGAATCGCCGGGGCCGGCGGCAGCTGCTGCAGCGGGGCCCGCACCGGAGCCGGCCGCGCGGGACCGTCCGCCACCTGGTGCAGCTCCCCCTGATGCGCGAGGAGCTGCTGCATGCCCTGCTGACGGGAGGCGTGATCCCTGCCGTACGGGGCGATGGACGTGATCCGCGCCTGCGGCCACGTCTCGCGGATCATGCGCGCGCAGTACGCGCCCGGCAGCTCACAGGACTCCAGCTCCGTGTGGAGCTCGAGCACCTGCTGCGGCGGCACGTTCATGCCGCGCAGCTCGTGCAGGATCTGCCACTCCGGGTGCGGGGTACCGGGCGCCGAACGGCGGATCAGCTGCTGCTCGGAACCGTCGGCCGCGCGGTAGCGCAGCACCGCCTGGTAGCCGGGGCCCACGGTCGGCTGACCGGCCGGCGGCTGCGGATAGCCGTACGGCTGCCCACCGGGCATCCCCGGAGCGCCGGGCGCGCCGGGCGCTCCGGGACCGGGGTGCATCGGCGCGGGCGGCGGGGGCATCCCGGGCGCACCGGGGCCGCCGACCGGGGGTCCGGCCAGCATGGTCGCGGCGTGGTGAACGCCGCCGCCGGGGGGCGGCGGGGTACCGGGAGCACCGGGTGCGGCCGGGGCGCCCGGGACGCCGGGCGGGCCGGGCGGCTGCGGGGCACCGGGAGCACCCGGGGCGCCGGGAGGCGGCGGGGGCTTGATGCCACCGGGGCCGCCCAGGCTCGGGTCCGCCAGCATCGTCGCGGCGTGGTGCACCCCACCCGGAGGAGGCGTACCGGGCGGCGTCCCCGGAGCACCCGGGGCGCCGGGCGGGCCGGGCGGCTGCGGGGCTCCCGGAGCGCCGGGGGCGCCGGGAGGTCCTGGTGCGGCGGGCGGCTGCGGGGGCCTGACCCCGCCGGGGCCGCCCATGCTCGGGTCCGCCAGCATCGTCGCGGCGTGGTGCACCCCACCCGGAGGCGTACCGGGCGGCGTCCCCGGCGGCGTACCGGGAGCACCCGGCGCGTCCGGGGCCTGCGGGGGCGTCGCGGCGGCGGGCGGGCGGGGCCCGTCCGGACCGAGCGAGGAGACGAGCTGCGTCGGGACGTAGCCACCGGCAGGCGTGCCCGGAGCACCCGGCCCGGACGGCGGCGGCGTCCCCCCGGCGGGCGCGGCGGGCGCACCGGGCGCACCAGGCGGGCCGGGCGGCGGCGGAGTACCGCCCCCGCCACCGCGGGGCCCGCGGGGCAGGCCCTCGGCCTTGCTGGTGGCCGCGTCCGCGATGTCCCCGGCACCCGGTCCCGCGGGACCCTGCGGGTACCCGTACGCGGAGGCGCCGGACGGCGCGGGCGCCGGCGAAGCGGCGGGCGGCAGCGGCGCGCCCGGCGGCGGACCCGCGGGCACGCCCGGAGCGGCGTCGGAAGCGGCGGAGGCGGCGGGAGCCGCAGGGGCTCCGGGAACGGGGCCAGGGGCAGGAGCGGCGGGAGCGGCAGGCGCCTCGGCCGCGCCCGGCGCCTCGGCGTCCAGCGCCGGAGCGATCGCCGTACGCGGCAACTGGCTCCCCCCGTGCATCAGCGCCGTCTTGGCATCCGGAGCCACACCCGGCGGCGGCGTGTCGTCCTCGTCCAGGCCGGCCAGCGGCGGCGCGAACACCGTGGCCGGCAGCGGCACCGAATGGTCCTCGCCCGCATCGGCGTTGGTGTCCGTACCCGCCCACGGAGTCGCCCCCACCGGCACGCCCGGCGACGTCACGGGCAGGCTGTCGGCGGACTCGGACACCTCGCTCCCGTCCGACGAACCCGCCGCCGGCCACGGCGTACCGCCACCGGGAGCCGCCGGCACACCCGCAGCCCCCGACGTCGGAACGGCATCGGCCGCGGCATCGGCGTCGACCTCGGCGTCAGCCACACCAGAAGCCGGCTCCCCGGCCCCCGAAACAGCCGCGTCCGAAGCGACCGCCTCCGAGCGCCGGTCCGGGATGCCCATCTTGTCCGCCGCCTCCTGCAACCACTCCGGCGGCGTCAGAAGGAACGACGTCTGATTCAGGTCCACCCGCTCAGGAGGCGCCGGAGGCGCATCCTCCGGCACCGCGTCCGGCAGGCCGTACTCCTCCTCGTACCGGCGGATCACCTCACCCACCGGCAGCGCCGGCCACAACGTGGCCTCGCCGCTGTCCCGCGCGATGACGAGCCGCTGCCCGCCACCGTCGGACACCGGACCGTTCGCCCGGTCCTCGGCCCACACCACGAAACCCAGATCGAACTCCCGGACCCGCACCTCACGGTGCTGATAGCCCGGCACATCACCGTTGATCCACTCCTCGGCGCGATCCTGCGCCTGCGCGAACGTCACCATCGCCACGTCACTCCTGACCCGAGGACACGGGAACGGCCTGCGCGAAGCCACCGTCCACCATCAGATTCGCCACCGTCTCCAGCTCCGGCGGATTGCCCGCCAGCCGGGACAGGAACTCATCGAAGTCATCACCACAGGGCAGCAACAACCGCCGCACCCGCTCCGCCGGCGGCCACGCGTCCTGATCCCGCACGTCGTCGTACGCGCAGAACCACACCGAACCGACCCGGTCCCCCTTCACCTTCACGGCGAGCAGACCACCCTGCACGAAACCGACACCCAGATAGTCCTTGGTCAGATGGTCGCGCAGACACTTGTTCACGTACACCAGATCGTTCACCGCGGCCTCGTCCCGCACCGTGAAGAACGGCTGGTCCACCAGCAGCCCCAACTCCGCGTCGAGCGCCGCACCCACCGGCGCACAGCCACCCGCCGCCTTCAGGAAGGAACGGTAGGCACCCGGCAGGCGGTAACCGAGATCCTCCTCCACCCCCTGCACCTGCTGCTCCGTCACCGCGACCGCCGACCTCGGCAGACCGAAATGCGCCGGACGCGTCTCCTGCAACGGACGCGTCCCCCGCTTCTCCTGATCAACCGCCGTCGTCGCGATCCCACCGTGATGCCGCAGCAACGCCTTCACCTCGACCGGCACCAACTCAAGGCGGCGACCGCCCCGCACGTGATGCCACGTCCAGCCGTGCGGAGTCGCCACCGCCGGAATCGTGTCCCACAACGCGTGCCCAGCCGCCGCGAGCGCCGCGTTCGCCGACACGTAATCCGTCAGACGCAGCTCATCGACCCCGAACCCCTCCGGAGGCTCGGCGATCTCCGCCGCCGCACGCGCATACGCCGAGAAGTCCGGATAACCGTGCTCATCCACCCGCACACCCCTCGGATGGCGCGCGGCACGGACCGGATCCGGGAAGTGCACGACCTGCCCGGCGTAGGCCGCGTTCGGCGGCGCGGACTGCTGCCCCAGCCGACCTGTCGTCATGGCGGTTGCCCCCTGCGGCACTGTGAAAGGTTCTGGCTCTGTCCTGTGCACCCAGCCGCGGAACCGGCCCACGCGTGCGCATCCGGTTCCACGACTCGTTCTGCGATGCCGACACAGCCTATGCGCAAGGACGACACCGGTCACCGGGCCTCCGGTTCCATGACCACCAGCCACCGAACGGTCACCGTGCGACGAAACCCGACGGAAAGCCACGCGTGTCGCAGTGCCCCAGCTTCCGCACCACCCGCCCCATTTGGCAGGCTGTCCCCCGCAACGCGGGGGCGTGGCACACGCGGTGACGACCGCGAGCAGGGGGAGGGAAGAGCACCATGCACACGGCACACAGCGGCCTGACCGGCCACACGGCGTCCACCACGACGGCCACCACCGACACCACGAGCCGGACACACGGCCCGGCCACCATCCCGGGCACCGGCGACCCACGCGTCGGCTGGAGCGCCACCGCCGCCCACGCGCCCATCCTCCGCCAGCGCCGCGACGGCATCCTGCCGACCGTCGCCGCCGCCCTCTCCGTACGCGGCCAGACCACCCTCACCTGCACCGCGGGACGCGGCGAAGAACCCCCCGCACTCCACCCGCTCGTCCAGGACTTCCTCGACACCCTCACCAGCGGACAGCGCGAACGCTTCACCGGCCGCTGCGCCGAAGCCATCCTCATCTCCCGCCACCTCACGGCAGCCGACGCGGGACGCTCCAAACGCGCCGCCCGCAAACCCATGACCAACGGCGAGGCCCGCAAAGCCCTCAAACACGCCAAACTCACCACCCGCCGCATCCGCGAGGACGGCGACCCCCTCCACGGCGGCTTCGCCCGGCCCTGCCGATCCTGCACCGCCCTCACGGCCCACTTCGGCGTACGGATCATCGACCCCACCGCCACCGAAGCCTGACCGTCCACCGGACACCCGGACCGACGCCCCACACGTCCATCCGCCCGTCCCACGACCGTCACACCCACCGAACGAGGCCCATGCACCCCGAACACCCCGCCACGACCACCACCCCGGCCACCGGCGGCACCACCCGCTTCCCCGTCCCCGTCGACGCCGCCCTCCGCGCCGCGGGCTGGCGCCCCGGCCACTGGGACATAAAGCAGGCAGAAATCTGGGCCGACGCCCTCCGCGGCCACACCTCACCCGCCGGACACCGCCACACCGTCTTCCCCGCCGCCGTCGAAGCCTGGGCCGAATTCGGCGGACTCCACATCACCCCCCAGGGCCCCGGCCGGCAGATAGCCCCCGCCACCGTGCACCTCGACCCCATGTACGGACTGCACCACGCCCGCACCCTCGGCGACCTCGGCCGCGCCCTCGACACCCAGCTCTGCCCCATCGGCGAAGAACCCGACACCCAGGCACTCCTCGCCATCGACACCGAAGGCCGCGTCTACAGCCTCGACCACAGCGGCGACTGGTTCCTCGGCGCCCACATCGACCAGGCCCTCGCCACCCTCATCACCGGCGCACAACCCACCCGGCTCTCCGCCGGCTCAGGAACCTGACCCCGCCCGACCCCCACTAGCCCATCGCCGCGGCCGCCGCGGGCAACACCGCCGACACCCGGAAACCCCCACCATCCGTCGGACCCGACACGAACACCCCGCCCAACCCCGTCACCCGCTCCTTCATCCCCACCAGACCATTGCCCCCACTCGGCAACCGCGCATCCTCCGTACCCCCCGCCTCCGGCGGCGGCTCGTTCTCCACCTGCATCGCGATCTCCGCCCCCCGATACGCCAACCGCACATACGTCTTCGCACCCGCCGCATGCTTGTGGACGTTGGTCAACGCCTCCTGCACCACCCGGTAAGCCGTCTGCTCCACATCCGCCGAACAGTCCCGCGGCTCACCCTGCACCGACAGGTCCACCGCCATCCCCGCCGCCCGCGACTGCCCCACCAACTCATCCAGCTCCGCCAGACACGGACCGTCCTCGTCCACCGCCCGCGACGCCGCCGCAGCAGCCGCGAAACCCACCGCCGCCAACGGCAACGGCTCCACCGGCTTCTCCTTCGCCCCGTCCCCCGCCCGCAACACCCCGAGCATCTCGCGCAACTCCGTCAACGCCTGCCGGCCCATGTCCCCCACCAGCGCCGCGTTGCGCACCGCCTTCTCCGGATCCTTCCGCGCCACCGCCTGCAACGCCGCCGCATGCACCACCATCAGACTCACCCGGTGCGCCACCACGTCATGCATCTCACGGGCGATCCGCGTCCGCTCCTCGTTCCGCGCCCACTCCGCCCGCTCCTCGGCCCGCTCCGCCAACAGCTGAAGCTCCCGCTCCAGACTGTCCGCACGCTCCCGCATCCCCTCCACAAGGCGACGCCGCGCCCCCACGTACAACCCCAGCAGCACCGGCGGCGCGGTCACCCCGATCGCGGCCGTCACCGCGAAGAACGGCACGAACTCACTGTGGATCGCCGTGCCGCCCTCCGCCGCGTCCTGATTGGTCCGCACCAGCGCGACGATCAGAGTCCCCGCCATCGACATCCCCGCCAGAGCGCCGGTGATCCGGCGCGGCAGCTCCGACGCGGCCAGCGTGTAGAGACCCACGACGGTCAGCAGGACGCCCATCCGGGCAGGCGTGATCGCGATCGATATCAGGACCACCGCGACCGGCCAGCGCCGCCGGATCAGCAGCGCCGCCCCCGCGAGCGCGCCGAAACCCACACCCACCGGCGCGGGCAGCCCGGCATCCCGCGCGAAGGCGACGCCCTCCGCCCCGCACTCCGCCGCGGACACCGCCGCGAGCCCCACATCCAGCGCGGCACCGCGCCACCGCTCCCACCACCACGGCCCGGTCATGGCCGTGGTGCGGTCGTCCCCCGTCGTGGTCATGTCTTCCAGCGTACGGGCGTTCCGCCCCGGTTTTCCGGTGAGTTTCCGGCTCGGTGATCCAGCACACGCCGCGTTCGACCGGAAGCGAAACCTGCCGGTATCCCTCGAACTGTTGAACCGTTCCCGCTTCCCCACCGGACGTCCGCATTCCGGACAACGGTCGTCCCATGACAGAGATCACGCCCGGCGAGGGCGCCAAGAACAAGTACGGGGACTTCGAGGGACTACGGCAGAAGGCGATCACCCTGCGGCGCGAGGGAATGAGTCTTCGGCAGATCGCCGACGCGCTGGGGGTACGGAACAAGGAGACCCTGAGCCGACTGGTCCAGGGTGAGCCGCCCGCAGAGTGGACCAAGCGCCCGAGGGCGAAGGACGAGCTTCGAGACAGGGCGCGAGAGCTGCGCGGTCAAGGCCGGACGTACAACGAGATCCAGGCCGAGCTGGGCTGCTCGAAGAGTTCCGTCTCCCTGTGGGTGCGCGACCTGCCCTCGCCCGCACCACGCTGCACACCCGAGGAGCAGCGGGCACGCATGAATGCCGGACTGGCGGAACTGCGCGCCGGGCAGGAGCGCGAGCGTCAAAGGGCGCGGCAGGAGGCGACGGCTGCCGTGGGTGCCCTGTCGGACCGCGAGCTCTTCCTCGCCGGGGTGGCCCTCTACTGGGCCGAAGGAGCCAAGAGCAAGCCGTACCGGCGCAGCGAGGTCCTGCACTTCATCAACAGCGACCCCGACGTCATCCGCGTCTTCCTGCGCTGGCTCGCCCTACTGGGCGTGACCAAGGAACGGCTGACCCTGCGCCTGAGCATCCACGAGAGCGCCGACGTACCCGCCGCCCAGGAGTTCTGGGCCGACGTGACGGGAGTCGACTCCACCGCATTCGGCAAGGCGACCCTGAAGAAACACAACCCCCGCACCGTCAGGAAGAACACCGGGGAGTCCTACCACGGCTGCCTGATCATCTACGTGCGCGGGAGTGCGGAGTTGTACCGTCGCATGGAAGGCACTTGGTACGGCATAGTGTTGGGTGCCGAATCGGCGACCTGACCAAATGTCCGGTTTAGCCGTTTCATTCCCCCGTGGTGTAATTGGCAGCACTGTGGCTTTTGGTGCCATCTGTCCGGGTTCAAGTCCTGGCGGGGGAGCCACTCGTTCCGGGTCCTGACCGCCAGGTCAGGACCCGCGCTCATTTCCACCCCCCAACGCCCCGGTATCCTGCGGATGTCCACCCCACCAGGCACCCCAAGCCATCCGAAGCCGAAGGGCACCCCCGTGAGCGCAACCTGCCCGGCAGCCGTCGTCGTCCTCGCAGCGGGTGAGGGCACCCGTATGAAGTCGGATCTTCCCAAGGTCCTGCACGAGATCTGTGGCCGTTCCCTGATCGGACACGTGCTCCACGCCGCCTCCGCGCTCTCGCCCGAGCAGCTCGTGACCGTCGTCGGCTTCCAGAGCGACCAGGTGCGCGAGCACCTGGGGGCCATCGCGCCGCAGGTGCGCACCGCCTACCAGGCGGAGCAGAACGGCACGGGGCACGCCGTCCGCATCGGTCTTGAGGAGCTCGGCGGCACCGTCGACGGCACGGTGATCGTCGTCTGTGGCGACACCCCGCTGCTGACCGGCGAGACGCTGCGGCAGCTCGCCGAGACCCACGACGGCGACGGGAACGCCGTGACCGTGCTGACCGCCGAGGTACCGGACGCGACCGGGTACGGCCGTATCGTGCGCGACGGTGCGAACGGTTCGGTGACGGCGATCGTCGAGCACAAGGACGCCAGTGAGTCGCAGCGCGCGATCCGTGAGATCAATTCCGGGGTCTTCGCGTTCGACGGCCGGCTTCTGTCGGAGGCGCTCGGCAAGGTGCGCACGGACAACAGTCAGGGTGAGGAGTACCTGACCGATGTCCTGGGGATCCTGCGCGAGGCCGGGCACCGGGTGGGTGCTTCGGTGGCCGGGGATCACGAGGAGATCGCGGGCATCAACAACCGTGTGCAACTGGCGGCGGCGCGCCGCACGTTGAACGACCGGTTGCTGACCGGGGCGATGCTGGCGGGTGTGACGGTGGTGGATCCGGCGTCGACGTGGGTGGATGCGACGGTGACCTTCGAGCGGGACGCCGTGGTGCATCCGGGCACTCAGCTGCACGGGTCCACGCATGTGGGCAAGGGTGCCGAGGTCGGGCCGAACACGCGGCTGACGGACACCCGGGTCGGTGCGGGGGCGCGGGTGGACAATTCCGTGGCGTACGGCGCGGAGGTCGGGGAGCAGGCGAGTGTGGGCCCGTTCGCGTATCTGCGGCCGGGGACCCGGCTTGGGGTGAGGTCCAAGGCGGGTACGTATGTGGAGATGAAGAACGCGACGATCGGGGACGGTTCCAAGGTGCCGCACCTGTCGTACGTGGGTGACGCGACGATCGGTGAGTACTCGAACATCGGCGCCGCGAGTGTCTTCGTGAACTATGACGGTGAGGCGAAGCACCACACGACGGTGGGGTCTCACTGCCGTACGGGTTCGGACAACATGTTTGTGGCTCCTGTCACGGTCGGGGACGGTGCTTATACCGCTGCCGGGTCTGTGATCACGAAGGATGTGCCGGCGGGTTCGCTGGCCGTCGCCCGGGGCCAGCAGCGGAATATCGAGGGCTGGGTGGCCCGTAAGCGTCCGGGGAGCGCGGCCGCGAAGGCGGCGGAGGCGGCGTCCCGGGATTCGGGTGGCGAAAGCTGACCGGAAACAGGTGCGTCTGACACGGCGTACCGTGATAGGTGCACATTCGGCCGACTCGACGCACCGGGACGCGTGAGTACGGCAGCGGGAAGAACTCTCTGAGGAGACAGTGCTGTGACCGGGATCAAGACGACCGGCGAGAAGAAGTTGATGCTCTTCTCCGGCCGCGCCCACCCCGAGTTGGCCGAGGAGGTCGCACACAAGCTGGGTGTCGGCATCGTGCCGACGAAGGCCTTTGATTTCGCCAATGGTGAGATCTATGTCCGCTATCAGGAGTCGGCGCGCGGCGCCGACTGCTTCTTGATCCAGAGCCATACCGCTCCGATCAACAAGTGGATCATGGAGCAGCTGATCATGATCGACGCGCTGAAGCGCGCGTCGGCCCGCTCCATCACCGTGATCGTGCCGTTCTACGGTTACGCGCGGCAGGACAAGAAGCACCGTGGGCGTGAACCGATCTCGGCGCGTCTGATCGCGGATCTGATGAAGACCGCGGGTGCGGACCGCATTCTCACGGTGGATCTGCACACGGATCAGATCCAGGGCTTCTTCGACGGTCCGGTGGATCATCTGTTCGCGCTGCCGATCCTGGCGGATTACGTGGGTGCGAAGGTGGACCGGTCGAAGCTGACGGTGGTGTCTCCGGACGCCGGCCGTGTGCGGGTGGCCGACCGCTGGTGCGATCGTCTGGGCGCGCCGCTGGCGATCGTCCACAAGCGTCGTGACAAGGACGTCGCGAACCAGGTGACCGTCCACGAGGTCGTGGGTGAGGTCAAGGGCCGTGTCTGTGTCCTGGTGGACGACATGATCGACACGGGTGGCACGATCTGTGCCGCGGCGGACGCGCTGTTCGCGCACGGTGCGGAGGACGTCATCGTGACGGCGACGCACGGTGTGCTCTCGGGTCCCGCGGCGGACCGGCTGAAGAATTCGAAGGTGAGTGAGTTCGTCTTCACGGACACGCTGCCGACGCCGGGTGAGCTGGAGCTGGACAAGATCACGGTGCTGTCGATCGCGCCGACGATCGCCAATGCGGTGCGTGAGGTCTTCGAGGACGGTTCGGTGACGAGCCTCTTCGAGGAGCAGTAGGCCTCGGGGCGCGGTCGGCGTCCCGGGTCGGAAGATCGATTTCTTGGGCGGCCTTCCCGCCGGGTAGACTCAGTGAGTTGCTCGGCGAGGGAGGCCGCACTTGTGTGTGGCGCTCCGTTATCGACGCGCTCTTCGTAGCAGGCCAGTCGTGGCCGGGTGACCGTTTCTTTCCGTCACTGCATACGAGGAGTGCACATGTCCGAGGTGAAGATCTCCGCCGAGACCCGTACCGAGTTCGGCAAGGGTGCCGCGCGCCGTCTGCGTCGCGCCGAGAAGCTGCCGGCCGTTGTCTACGGTCACGGTGAGGCCCCGGTCCACGTCACGCTGCCGCACCACGACACGCTGATGGCCCTGAAGACCTCGAACGTCCTGATCAACCTGGACGTCGACGGCAAGAGCATGCTGGTCATCCCGAAGGCCGTCCAGCGTGACGCGCTGCGCATCGGCATCCTGGAGCACGTCGACCTGCTGCTCGTGCGCAGCGGCGAGAAGGTCACGGTCGAGATCCCGGTTCACACCGAGGGTGAGCTCGCGCCGGGCGGCAACCTGCTGGAGCACGTCCTGAACACGCTTCCGGTCGAGGCCGAGGCCACGCACATCCCGGAGTCGGTGACGGTCTCCATCGCCGGTCTGGACGCGGGCGCGTCGGTGCTGGCGAAGGACATCCCGCTGCCGTCGGGTTCGACGCTGGCCGTCGAGGGTGACACCGTCGTCCTGCAGGTCCTGGCCGCGCAGGCCGAGGAGGCCCCGGCCGAGGGTGAGGGCGAGGGCGACGCGTCCGCCGAGGGCTGATCCTCGCGGCGTACGTTCTGTCCGGCAGCCGCCGTTCCCTGCGGGGGGCGGCGGCTGCCGTGTATGGAGAGGTTCCGGGCGTATGAAGGAGACATGGACGTGACGACGGATGCCGGTGCCCCCTGGCTGATCGCGGGTCTGGGCAATCCCGGCCCGGAGTATGCGATGAACCGGCACAACGTGGGGTTCATGGTGGCGGATCTGCTGGCGCGGCGGATGGGCGCCACGTTCAAGCGGGCGGGGAAGGCGCAGGCCCAGGTGGTGGAGGGCCGGATCGGTGCGCCGGGTCCCGCGAGCCGTCGGGTGATCCTGGTGAAGCCGATGTCGTACATGAACGTGTCGGGTGGTCCGGTGACGGCGCTGCGGGACTTCTACAAGGTGCCGACGGAGCGTGTGGTGGCGGTCCATGACGAGCTGGACATCGATTACGGCACGTTGCGGCTGAAGCTGGGTGGCGGCGACAACGGTCACAACGGGCTGAAGTCGATGACGAAGGCGATGGGGCCCGACTATCACCGGGTGCGGTTCGGGATCGGTCGTCCGCCGGGCCGGATGCAGGTGGCGGATTTCGTGCTGAAGGATTTCTCCTCGGCGGAGCGCAAGGAGCTGGACTATTTCGTGGACCGGGCGGCCGACGCGGTGGAGGCGCTGGTCATCGAGGGTCTGGAGCGGGCGCAGAGCACGTACAACGCCTGAGGGCCGCGGACGGGGCAGGGCCCCGCGTCACCGAGGTGGCGCGGGGCCCTGTCGTTTCCGTTTCCGGGCGGGGGCGGGTCAGCCGGTGTTGCGGAGTCCTGCGGCCACGCCGTTGACGGTAAGGAGCAGGGCGCGGCCGAGCAGGGGGTCGGGGTCCTGTCCCGCGGCGGCGGCGTCGCGCTGGCGCTTGAGGAGTGCGACCTGGAGGTAGGAGATGGGGTCCAGGTAGGCGTCGCGGATGGCGAAGGTGCGCTGGAGTGCCGGGTGGGAGTCGAGGAGTTCGTTTCCGCCGGTGACGCGCAGGACTTCGCGGACGGTCAGCTCGTGCTCTTCCTCGATCGTGGTGAAGACGTGCTTGAGCTCGTCGGGCACGAGGGTGTCGACGTAGTGGCGGGCGATCCGCAGGTCGGTCTTGGCGAGCGTCATCTCGACGTTGGAGATGAAGTTGCGGAAGAAGTGCCAGTGCTCGTGCATTTCGTCGAGGACGGTGTCGAGGCCGGCTTCGCGCAGTGCCTTGAGGCCGGAGCCGACGCCGAACCAGCCGGGGACGATCTGCCGTGACTGGGTCCAGCCGAAGACCCAGGGGATGGCGCGCAGGCCGTCGAGGGAGACGCCGGAGCCGGGGCGGCGGGAGGGCCGGGAGCCGAGGTGGAGTTCGGCGAGCTGGTCGACGGGGGTGGAGGCGAGGAAGTAGTTGGGCAGGTCGGGGTCCTCGACGAGCCTGCGGTACGCGGAGTGGGCGGCGTCGGAGACGACGTCCATGGCGGCGTCCCAGCGGGCGAGGGCCTCGTCGGACTGGCGGGGGGCGGTGTGCAGGGCGGATGCCTGGAGTGTGGCCGCGACGGTCAGTTCGAGGTTTTCGCGGGCGAGGGACGGCACGAGGTACTTGTCGGAGATGACCTCGCCCTGCTCGGTGACCTTGATCTCGCCCTCCAGGGTGCCCCAGGGCTGGGCGAGGATGGCGTCGTGGGAGGGGCCGCCGCCGCGGCCGACGGTGCCGCCGCGGCCGTGGAAGAGCCGCAGCCTGACCCCGTACCGGTGGGCGACGTCCCTGAGCCTTCGCTGGGCGCGGTGGATCTCCCACTGGCTGGTGGTGATGCCGCCGAACTTGGAGGAGTCGGAGTAGCCGAGCATGACCTCCTGGACGTCGCCGCGGAGGGCGACGAGGCGTCGGTAGGAGGGGTCGGCGAGCATCTCGTCGAGGATGACGTCGGCGGCGCGGAGTTCGTCGGTGGTCTCGAGGAGCGGCACGATGCCGATCTTGGCCCAGCCGGCGTGCAGGTCGATGAGGCCGGCCTCGCGGGCGAGGACGGCGGCGGCGAAGACGTCGTCGGCGCCCTGGCACATCGAGATGATGTACGACTCGATGACTTCGGGGCCGAAGACCTCGAGGGCCTTCTTGACGGTGAGGAAGACGCCGAGGGTCTTCTCGCCGGCGGCGTCGAGGGGAGCCGGGGAGGGGGCGAGGGGGCGCCGGGACCTGAGTTCCTTGGCGAGGAGCTTCTGGCGGTACTCGCGGGGCATGTCCGTGTAGCGCCAGGATTCCTCGCCGAGACGGTCGAAGAGCTGGCCGAGCGCGTGGTGGTGGGCGTCGGCGTGCTCGCGTACGTCCATGGTGGCGAGCTGGAGGCCGAAGGCGGCGAGGGTGCGGATGGTGCGGTTCATCCGGCCGTCGGCGAAGAGGGCGCCCTTGTGTTCGCGCAGGGAGGTCTGGATGAGCGTGAGGTCGTGCAGGAGTTCGGCGGTGCCGAGGTAGTCGCGGCCGTCGACGTGCGCGGTGCCCTTGGCCAGGCGCTGCTTGGTGTTCTCCAGCTTCTGCCGGATGCAGGTGGCCTTGAGGCGGTAGGGCTCTTCGGCGTTGAGGCGCTTGTAGCGGGGGCTGATCTCGGGCAGCCGCTCCAGGTCGGCCTGGAGGGAGGCCTTCAGCTCGTCGGTGGCTCCGGTGTAGCGGATGGAGTTGGAGAGGAAGCCGCGCAGCTCGTCGATGAGGTCGAGTGCGTCGTTGATGCCGTGTTCGTGCTGGAGGATGAGGACGTCCCAGGTGACCTCGGGGGTCACGTTGGGGTTGCCGTCGCGGTCGCCGCCGATCCAGGTGCCGAAGCTGAGGGGGCGGGTGCCTTCGGGCAGCTGGACGCCGACGCGTTCCAGTTCGGCGGTGAGGTCTTCCAGGACGTCGCCGACGGCGCCGGCGTGCAGCTCGTCGAGGTAGTAGATGGCGTTGCGGGCTTCGTCGGTGGGTTCGGGCCGTACGACGCGCAGCTCGTCGGTCTGCCAGACGAGGTCGATGTTCTCGGCCAGTCGGGTGTCGTGGCGGCGCCGGTCGGACTCGATGACCGGGGTCTCCAGGAGTTCGGCGACGCGGCGGAGCTTGTTGAGCACGGAGCGGCGGGCGGCCTCGGTGGGGTGCGCGGTGAAGACGGGGCGCACGTTGAGGTTCTGCACGGTCTGGCGCAGGTGCTCGGGGTCGGCGTCCTTGAGGCGGTCGGCGGTGCGGGAGAGCAGTCCGCCCTCGGCGGCGCGGCGGTTGCGCAGTTCGCGGCCGCGGTGGACCTGTTCGGTGACGTTGGCGAGGTGGAAGTAGGTGGAGAAGGCGCGGACCAGCTTGGCCGCGGTCTCCAGTTCCGTGCCGCCGAGGAGCTTGGCGGCGGCCTCGCCGTCCTCGCGGGTCAGGCTGCGGACCTTTTCGACCAGTTCGAGGAGTTCGGGGCCCTCTTGGCGTACGAGGGTCTCGCCGAGCAGGTCTCCGAGGCGTCGGATGTCGGCGCGCAGCTCGGCGCTGGCGTTGCTGGTGGCCTGCTGGCCCTGGTCGTCGGCACTGCTCACAGGTGCGGCTCCTTGCAGTGTGAAGCACGTCAAGACTGGGAGGGGTTTCCGTGGGAACCCGGGGAGATACAGAGCGGACCGCGCTGTCCGACCGTGTCCAAGGATAGGCGTCACGTCGGGCTCGGAGCTCGCGGGCTCTTGCCCCGGAGCTCCGCGCTGCCATACTTACGTCGCCGTAGGTTACGGAACCGTAGGAAACGTGGTATCGCAGCCGCGGCAGGTTCCGTGCCCCTGCGCGGAACCCACCTCAACCCTCGACCCCCCAGGGGACGTGCCCATGACGACAACCTCCGATGCGTACTCCGACACCGATGTGATCGACGACGCTTCTCCGGCGGGCGGCAGTGCCGCGCCGCTGCCGCCCGCGACGCTGGGCGGCGAGAAGAAGCGTTCGCTCGAACAGATCGCCCTGCTCCTGTTCATCGTCGTTCCCTTCCTCGCCCTGCTGGTGGCGGTGCCGCTGGCGTGGGGGCGGGGGGTGAGCTGGCTCGATCTCGGCCTGCTGGTCTTCATGTACTTCCTGGGATGCCACGGCATCACCATCGGTTTCCACCGCTACTTCACGCACGGCTCCTTCAAGGCGAAGCGGCCGCTGCGGATCGCGCTCGCGGTGGCGGGGTCGATGGCGGTGGAGGGTCCTCTGGTGCGGTGGGTGGCCGATCACCGCAAGCACCACAAGTTCTCGGACGCGGACGGCGACCCGCACTCCCCGTGGCGGTTCGGCGAGACGGTGCCGGCCCTGATGAAGGGCTTGTGGTGGGCGCACATCGGCTGGATGTTCGACGAGGAGCGCACGTCGCAGGAGAAGTACGCACCGGATCTGATCAAGGACCCGGCGATCCGCCGGATCTCGCGGTACTTCCTGTTCTGGACGATCGTGTCGCTGGGCATTCCGCCACTGGTGGGCGGTCTGGTGACGATGTCGTGGTGGGGCGCGTTCACGGCGTTCTTCTGGGGTTCGCTGGTCCGTGTGGCGCTGCTGCACCACGTCACGTGGTCGATCAACTCGATCTGTCACGCGGTGGGCAAGCGGCCCTTCAAGTCGCGTGACCGTTCGGGCAACGTGTGGTGGCTCGCGGTGCTCTCCTGCGGCGAGTCCTGGCACAACCTCCACCACGCCGACCCGACGTCGGCGCGGCACGGTGTCATGAAGGGCCAGGTGGACTCCTCGGCGCGGATCATCCGCTGGTGCGAGCAGCTCGGCCTGGCGTACGACGTGCGGTGGCCCTCCCCGTCGCGGCTCGACTCGCGGCGCAGGCCCGAAGGCGCGGCCGACTCCCGGCGCGGGGCGCGCTCGTCCGACGCGGCATGATTGACGACGTGGCGACCGACTCCAGCAATTCCAGCCCTGCCGGCAAAGAGAAGCAGCCCCGGCGCACCCGCCGGACCCGTATGACGGGAGCCGAGCGCCGGGAGCAGTTGCTGTACATCGGCCGCACGCTCTTCGCCGCGAAGGGTTTCGAGGGCACGTCGGTGGAGGAGATCGCGGCGAAGGCCGGGGTCTCCAAGCCGGTCGTGTACGAGCACTTCGGCGGCAAGGAGGGGCTGTACGCGGTGGTCGTGGACCGCGAGATGCGGGCGCTCCTCGACATGGTGACGGGGGCGCTGACCGCCGGGCACCCGCGTGAGCTGCTCGAACAGGCGGCTTTCGCCCTGCTCGACTACATCGAGACCTATACGGACGGCTTCCGCATCCTGGTCCGCGATTCGCCGGTGGCGCAGTCCACCGGCACCTTCGCCTCGCTGATCTCCGACATCGCGACGCAGGTCGAGGACATCCTGGGCCAGGAGTTCAAGGGCCGGGGCTTCGACCAGAAGCTGGCGCCGCTGTACGCGCAGGCGCTGGTCGGCATGGTGGCGCTGACGGGCCAGTGGTGGCTGGACGTCCGCAAGCCGAAGAAGGCGGAGGTGGCGGCCCACCTGGTCAATCTGGCCTGGCACGGCCTCGACGGCCTCGAGCCGAAGCCGCGCCTGATAGGCCACAGAAAGAGCTGAACCCCTCCCGGCCCGACGGCGGGCCGGGGGGTCAGTTCCGCGTGATCCCCGCACCGATGGCGAAGCCTTTGGCGGGACCGCTCGGGACGACGGCTTCGGTGCCGTACGGGACGCGGTGCTCGTCCTCGTAGCTCTCCTTCTTCGGGTTGGGAGCGGTCAGGACGAGGACCGCACCGTCCTCGTCGAAGTCGTCGACGATCACGTAGACGGGGATGCCCGCGCGGGCGTACTCGCGGCGCTTGCGGACGCGGTCGCGGTCGATGTTGCGGGAGCCGGGTGAGACGACCTCGACGACCAGGGCGACTCCGGAGGCGTCCACGCCCAGGTCTTCTTCGTCGGGGATCTCGTCGGGATCGAGCGGACCGACGAAGAGGTCCGGAATCCAGCACTTGCGGCGGTAAAAGATGTTTCCGTCGTGCCACACGGCGTGGTCACCGCCCTTCAGGTGAGCATCCAGAGCTCGACGAAGGCGGTTGATCAACACCATGTGACGACGGCGACCGGTGGGCGACACCTCGATGGCTCCCTCGATGATCTCGGCGCGGTAGCCCTCGGGGAGATCCATGGCCTTCCACGCCTGCCACAGGACCTCGTCCAAGTCGGGTACCGGGTTGTTCACCACGGGCGTCACCTCATGCGCGAGAGCGGTCATCGTGCAGCACCTCCTCCATCAGTGTGGGCGCGGGCGCCACTGCGGCACAAGCGACACGGTGACGGTACGGCGCCGGGTGCCCTGTCACCCGAAAAGCCCCCCGCGATCACTCGAACGTGCGAGGTCAGGCCAAGGGTTCGAGGAATTCGAGGCGGTTGCCGACCGGGTCGCAGGAGTAGAAGCGTCGGTGGCCCGGGAGGTTCTCGTCCCAGGTGACGTCGGCGTCGTGCACGGTCAGCCGGTCCGCGTAGGCCTCGATGTCCCGTACGCGCAGTCCGGGGTGGGCCTTCCGTGCGGGCCTGAAGCCCTCCTCGACGCCGAGGTGCAGGCGTACGCCGCCCGCCTCGAACCAGCAGCCGCCGCGGGCGGCGAGGGCCGGGGGTTTCGGCACCTCCGTCATGCCGAGCACGTCGACGTAGTAGGCCCGCAGCAGTTCCTCGCTGCCGGGCGGGGCGGCGAGCTGGACGTGGTCGAGTGCGGTGAGCATCAGGCCCCGCCTCCCTTGCGGGCCACCGCGAACACCCTGCGGAAGGGGAAGACCGTGCCGTGGGCGGTGGCCGGGTACGCCTCGCGGAGCAGCTTCCGGTACTCGGCCAGGAACTCCTCCGTGGCCTCGGGGTCGTCGGCCAGGGCGGTCAGGACGGGGCGCAGGCCGGTGCCCTTCACCCAGTCCAGGACGGGGTCCTCGCCCGTCAGGAGGTGCTGGTACGTGGTCTCCCAGGCGTCGACCTCGCAGCCGAGGCCGGCGAGCCGCTCCAGGTACTCCCCCGGTGTGAGCACGGCGTCCGCGTGCCGCAGGCTGCCGCCGAGCCGTTCCCGCCATCGCTCGGAGCCGCTCAGTTCCCGCATGAGGACGTGGCTGGGGGCGTCGAAGTTGCCCGGCACCTGGAAGGCGAAGGTGCCGCCGGGCGTCAGGGCGTCGATCCAGGCGGGGAAGGAGGCGGGGTGGCCCGGGACCCATTGCAGGGTCGCGTTGGAGAGGATCAGGTCGTACGTGCCGGGGGCGGGGGTCCACCGGGTGGCGTCGGCGTGGGTGAAGTCGAGGTGGCCGCCGCCGGGGGTGGGGCCCGCGAGCTCCGCCGCCCGCGCCAGCATCTCGGGGGAGTTGTCGAGGCCGGTGACGTGTGCGGTGGGCCAGCGCTCGGTGAGGAGCCGGGTGGCGTTGCCGGGGCCGCAGCCGAGGTCGGCGATGCGGGGCGGGCGGCCGGTGGCGGGCGGTTCGGGGACGCGGGCGAGCAGGTCGAGGAAGGGGCGGGAGCGGTGGTCGGCGTGGCGCAGGTACTGGTGGGGGTCCCAGGTGGGGGCGGCGGGCGCGGGCATGGGTGGGCCTCCTCGAAGACGGCGCGGTGAACGCGGGGCCACGTCGCGGTGGCGTCCCGTACGCGTTCGCGGGGCCATCCTCACCCCGAAGTATCTTGACGTCAAGAGACTTCATGTCGACAGACCCCCTACACTGATCGTCATGGAGGACGAGGTCGATCGGCTGGTCGCAGCGTGGCGCCGGGAGCGCCCGGACCTCGACGTGGAACCACTCGAGGTGCTCAGCCGCGTGAGCAGGCTCGCGCGACACCTTGACCGGGCCCGCAGGCTCGCGTTCTCCGAGCACAACCTGGAGCCGTGGGAGTTCGACGTCCTGACGTCGCTGCGGCGCGCGGGCGCGCCCTACCAGCTCTCCCCCGGCCAGCTCCTGACGCAGACCCTCGTGACCTCCGGCACGATGACCAACCGCATCGACCGCCTCGCGAAGAAGGGCCTCGTCGAGCGCCTGCCCGACCCCAGCGACCGGCGCGGCGTCCTCGTCCGCCTCACCGCCGAGGGCCGGGACCGCGCGGACCAGGCGCTCGCCGGGCTCCTGGAGCAGGAGCGGGCGATCCTCGCGGAGCTCTCCCGCGCCCAGCGGGGTGAACTGGCCGGACTGCTACGCCAGTTGACCGCCCCGTTCGACAACATCCCCGGCTAGGTCGGCCGGGCCGACGCCCGCGCGCCGGGCCAGCGCCACCGCGGCGAGGGTGGAGTGCACGCCCAGCTTCCCCAGCACGTTCTGCATGTGCGTGCGCACCGTGTGCGGGGAGAGGAAGAGGCGCTCGGCGACGGCCTTGCGGCCGAGACCCGCCACCATGCAGCGCAGCACCTCGCGCTCGCGCGGGGTCAGCGACTCCACCAGGCGCTCGGACTCGGTGCGGTGTTTGCGGGCGGCGGTCAGCTCGCGCAGCACGCCGGTGAGCAGGGCGGGCGGCAGGTGGGTCTCGTCGCGCAGGACGCCGCGTATCACCGTGAGGAGCCGGGAGAGGGAGCAGTCCTTGGCGACCCAGCCCGAGGCGCCGGCCTGGAGCGCGAGGGCGGCGCGGCGCGGGTCGTCCTTCTCCGCGAGGACCACGGTGCGCACGGCGGGCTGCCCCGAACGGACGCCCGCCACCAGGGAGATGCCGTCGACGAGACCATCGGCGGCGCCGTCCTGGACGGAGGCGGCGATGGGAGTCCCCCCGGCCCGGGCGAAGCCGAGCGGCTGGGGAAGGGTGCCCTGCAGCGCGCTCGCGGTGCTGCCGAGGTCGGCGTCGACGAGCAGCACGTCGTATCTGCGCCCTTCGGTGGCCGCCCGCTCCATGCAGCGCAGTGCGGCGGGGCCGCTGCCGGCCGCGGAGACGTCGACGTCGGGCTCGGCCGCCAGTGCCGCGGCCAGCGACTCGGCGAAGATGCGGTGGTCGTCGACGACCAGGACTCGAATGCGAACCACGGAAACCCCCTTCCCCACGCTCCCGTCAAGGAGCAGGGGATACCCCATCATCGGAGAACGGCTGGTGCGGGTACGGCGCCCGGAGCGGGGGTCGACGCGGCCGCACGGCCGCCGCCGTCCGGTGACCGCTCCCCCACGCCGGGCGTCGTACCCGACTGTCTCGCCCCCTGATCTGTGCCGGCCCCCACCGGCACTGCCCTTCAGAGTAGGGCCGGACGCCGGGAGCGGAAGGTGATTTGCAGAACTGATTGGCCGGCGCGTTTATGGTGAGCCGTATGTTTCGTATTGAGACGGGAGTCGACAAAGAGAGGCTTGGTCTGCTTCGCGCGCGGCTGACGGAGGCCAACACGGCGGCGTCCCCGGAGCTGCGGGCCCTGCGCGGGACGCGCGAGGACCAGGAAGTGCCGCTGGCCCTGTGGGCGTTGGACGGGGCGGGCGGGCTCGCGGCGGGTCTCGCCGCGCACACCTGGGCCCGCTGGCTGCACGTGGACCACCTCTGGGTCGACGACCGCCACCGCGGCGCGGGGCTCGGCTCCCGGCTCCTCGCGGAGGCGGAGCGGCTGGCCCGCGAGGAGCGCGGCTGCCGCAACTCCCGTGTGGAGACGTGGGACTTCCAGGCGCCGGGCTTCTACCGCAACCAGGGGTACGAGCTGGTGAGCGTGATCCCGGACTACCCCGAGGGTGTCAAGGAGTTCACGCTCACCAAGCGGCTGGTCTGACCCCGCGGGCTCAGGCCGCGAGCCCCACGACCAGGGCGCCGGCGACCGGTGCCGCGTACAGCAGCGGGAACGGGATGTGCGTGTACCAGCGCGCCCGTACGACGGTGACGACCGCCCCGGCGAAGTACAGCACCAGGGCGATCGCCGCCACGGTCCCGACCACCGGCACGAACAGGCCGGCGAGCAGTCCTGCGACGCCCGCGGCCTTGGCGGCGCCGAGCCAGGGCAGCCACGTCATGGGGACGCCGTAGTCGGCCATCGGCTGCACGACCCACTGGGCGCGCAGGAAGACGGAGACGGCGGAGAAGCCCACCATCGCGGCGGCGATCAGGGTGACGACGGTGTGGGTGGTGGACATCTGGGACGCTCCTCTGTCGCGCGGCCGCCGGAGCGGTGCCGCCCTGGCCGGTGCCGTTCTGGCTGTTCACTGCCATGACGGAGCACGCCACACCGATGTGACCGGTCGGCGGAATCATTTTCCGCCGGGTTCCGCCGGGCCCGGTCACCGCCCGTTCACGCCTCCCGGCGTGCCCCCGCCGACGCCACGGCGGGGAACACCCGCGGCGCCGTGAAGCCCGCCGCTTCGAAGGCCTCCAGGACCGACTTGGTGACGGTGTCCGCGTCCGCCGACTCCACCAGGACGATCGCGGAACCGCCGAAGCCGCCGCCGGTCATCCGGGCTCCGAGCGCGCCCGCCGCGTTCGCTGAGCTCACCACCAGGTCCAGCTCCGGGCAGGAGATGCGCAGGTCGTCGCGGAGCGAGGCGTGGCCCTCGGTGAGGACGGGGCCGATCGCGCGCACGTCACCGGCGTCCAGGAGCGCGATGACCCGCTCGACGCGGTGGTTGTCCGAGACGATGTGGCGGACGTAACGGCAGATCTGTTCGTCCGTCAACTGGCCTAGTGCGGACGGGAGTTGCTCGTACGCTACGTCCCGCAGGTGCGTCACGCCGAGGATGCGCGCGCCCTCCTCGCAGCCGGCCCGGCGCTCGGCGTACGCCCCGTCGCCCAGCTCGTGCTTGACGCGGGTGTCGACGACGAGCAGCCGCAGGCCGTGCGCGTCGAGGTCGAAGGGGACCTGCCGTATCGCCAGATCGCGGCAGTCCAGGTGCAGGGCGTGGCCCTCGGTGGCACACGCGGAGGCCATCTGGTCCATCACGCCGCAGGGCACGCCGACGAAGGCGTTCTCGGCGCGCTGGGCGAGGACCGCGAGGCGCGGCCGGTCGAGGCCGAGCCCGTACAGGTCGTTCATGGCGAGTGCCGTGACGACCTCCAGGGCCGCCGACGAGGACAGGCCAGCCCCGGTCGGCACGGTCGAGGCGAGGTGGATGTCGGCGCCGCCCGAGACGTCGTGGCCCGCGTCCCGCAGCGCCCACACCACCCCGGCGGGGTAGGCGGCCCAGCCGCCCTGCCCGTACTTCGACAGGGGTTCGAGGGCGTCGACGCGGAGTTCGGCGACGGGGGCGTCGATGTCCGCGGAGTGCAGCCGCAGGACTCCGTCGCTGCGGCGTGCCACCGCCGCCACCGCAGTGTGCGGCAGCGCGAGCGGCATGACGAAGCCCTCGTTGAAGTCCGTGTACTCGCCGATGAGGTTGACCCGGCCCGGCGCCGACCAGACGCCCTCCGGCTCGTACCCGTAGAGCTCGGCGAACTTCCCCGCTACGTCCATCAGTTACCCCTTGGTCCCGGTCAGGTCAGCGCTGGGCGAACGCCCATGCGTCGGCGACGATGCCCGCGAGGTCCGCGCGGGTCGGATTCCAGCCGAGCTTCTCGCGGGCGGTGGCGGCGGAGGCGACCAGGACCGCCGGGTCGCCGCCGCGGCGCGGGGCCACGACCTCCGGGATCGGGTGCCCGGTGACCTTGCGGACGGTCTCGATGACCTCGCGCACGGAGAAGCCGTTGCCGTTGCCGAGGTTGCAGATGAGGTGTTCGCCGGGGGTGGCGGCGGCGACGGCGAGGAGGTGCGCCTCGGCGAGGTCGGCGACGTGGATGTAGTCGCGCACGCAGGTGCCGTCCGGCGTCGGGTAGTCGTCGCCGAAGACGCTGATGGCCTCGCGGCGGCCCTGGGCGACCTGGAGGACGAGCGGGATGAGGTGCGACTCGGGGTCGTGGCGCTCGCCGCAGGAGCCGTAGGCGCCCGCGACGTTGAAGTAGCGCAGCGAGACGGCGGCCAGCCCGTGGGCGGCGGCCTCGCCGGTGATCATATGGTCGACGGCGAGCTTGGAGGCGCCGTAGGGGGAGGTGGGGGCGGTCGGGTCGGTCTCCGTGATGGGGGTGTTCACGGGTTCGCCGTAGGTCGCGGCCGTGGAGGAGAAGACCAGCCTGCGCACGTCCGCGTCACGCATGGCGGCGAGCAGCGCCATGGTGCCGCCGACGTTGTTGTCCCAGTACTTCTCGGGCTTCACGACGGACTCGCCGACCTGCGAGAAGGCGGCGAAGTGGAGCACGGCGTCGTAGGAGGAGTCCAGCCACTTGGCGGCGTCCCGGATGTCGCCCTCGATGAACGCGGCGCCGGCGGGGACACCCTCGCGGAATCCGGTGGAGAGGTTGTCGAGGACCGTCACCTCGTGCCCGGCCTCGAGCAGATGCTGGGCCACCACACTTCCGACGTAGCCCGCGCCACCGGTGACCAGGTACTTACCGCTCATGAACTCGCTACCTCTCGCAGTCGCTGGGCCGCGGCTTCCGGCGGCACGTCGTTGATGAACACGCTCATGCCGGATTCGGAACCCGCGAGGAACTTCAGCTTGCCCGAAGTGCGGCGAATCGTGAAAAGTTCGAGGTGCAGGGCGAAGTCGTCCCGGTTGATCCCGTCATGTCCGTCGAGCGGGCCGAACGGCGCCTGGTGCCAGGCCGCGATGTACGGGGTGGGGCCGCTCCCGCCCGCATCCCCGTCCTCGCCCGCGCCCTCGCCCGTGCCCTCGCCCGTGTCGAAGATCCGGTCGAAGCGCCTGAGGAGTTCCAGGTAGATCCGGGGGAACTCCGCGCGTGCCGCCTCGTCGAGCGCGAGCAGGTCGGGCACCCGGCGCCTGGGGTAGAGGTGCACCTCGTAGGGCCAGTGCGCGGCGTACGGCACGAAGGCCACCCAGTGCTCGCCCTCGATGACGACCCGCTCCCCCGCGCTCTCGCGGGCGACGACGTCGTCGAAGAGGTTGCCGCCGCCGGAGGACTCCTTGAACGCGCCGAGCGAGCGGAGCACGAGGTCCGTGCGCGGGGTGACGAAGGGGTACGCGTAGATCTGCCCGTGCGGGTGGCCGAGGGTCACGCCGATCTCGGCGCCCCGGTTCTCGAAGCAGAACACCTGCCGCACGGAGGGCAGATGGGCCAGCTCGGCGGTCCGGTCGGTCCAGGCCTCCAGGACGAGTCCGGCCTGTCCGGGGGTGAGGTCGGCGAAGGACGCGTCGTGGTCGGACGTGAAGCAGACGACCTCGCAGCGGCCGGCGTCGCCCGCGAGGGAGGGGAAGCGGTTCTCGAAGACCACGACGTCATACGAGGAATCGGGGATCTCGCTGAGGCGGTCCCCGGCCGAGGGGCACAGGGGGCACTCGTCGGCCGGCGGGTGGTAGGTGCGGCCCTGGCGGTGCGAGGCGATGGCCACGCTGTCGCCGAGGAGGGGGTCCCTGCGGATCTCCGAGGTGGTCGAGACCGGGCCGAGCGGGCGGCGGTCGACGGCGTCGCGGACGGTGTCGTCGCGCACGTCGTAGTAGATGAGCTCACGACCGTCGGCGAGACGGGTCGAGGTCTTCTTCACGTTCGGGGCTCCTCACCACCCACCCAACAGAACCGAACATAACAAATCACAAGCCAACAGCTCAGTCAATGCCCGTGATCCCCGGCGATCCCCTTGAGCCGCGCCTCGCGCTCGATCACAATCAAACAAAGAACACCAACAGAACTGTTCAGTTATTGAAGCAGGGGGCGTAGGTTCCGGTCTGATCCGTTCGCGCAACGAAGCGAGTACACGTATGCAGTCCCCCACTCAAACCCTGGCCGAGGGGCTTCGGCTGCCCACCAACGGCCTCGACTACGCGATCCTGGCGATCTACTTCGCCGTGGTCCTCGGCATCGGCTTCGCCGCCCGGCGCTCGGTCAAGACCAGCCTCGACTTCTTCCTGTCGGGCCGCTCCCTGCCCGCCTGGGTCACCGGTCTCGCCTTCGTCGCCGCGAACCTGGGCGCCACCGAGATCCTCGGCATGGCCGCCACCGGCGCCCAGTACGGCGTCGCGGTCGTCCACTGGTACTGGATCGGCGCCATCCCGGCCATGGTCTTCCTGGGCCTGGTCATGATGCCCTTCTACTACCGCAGCAAGGTCCGCTCCGTCCCCGAGTTCCTGCTCCAGCGCTTCGACAAATCGGCCCACCTGCTCAGCTCCGCGCTCTTCGCCTTCGCGGCGATCCTCATCGCGGGCGTCAACCTCTACGCCCTGTCGATCGTCGTCGAGGCGCTGCTCGGCTGGCCGCAGTGGGTCGCGATCGTCGTCGCCGGACTCTTCGTCCTCGCGTACATCACCATCGGCGGTCTCTCCTCGGCGATCTACAACGAGGTGCTGCAGTTCTTCGTGATCCTCGCCGCGCTGATCCCCATCTGCGTCATCGGCCTGAAGAAGGTGGGCGGCTGGGACGGCCTGTCCGGATCGATCGAGAAGCAGCACGGCGACAACTTCATGACCGCCTGGGGCGGCACCGGCATCGGTGACGCCAACCCGCTCGGCGCCAACTGGCTGACGATCATCCTCGGCCTCGGCTTCGTCCTCTCCTTCGGCTACTGGACGACCAACTTCGCCGAGGTGCAGCGCGCACTCTCCGCCAAGAACCTGAGCGCCGCCCAGCGCACCCCGCTGATCGCCGCCTTCCCGAAGATCTTCATCGTCTTCGCGGTGATGATCCCGGGCCTGGTCGCCGCCGTCCTCGTGCCGAAGATCGGCACGGCGGGCTCCGACCTGACGTACAACGACGCGATCCCCTACCTGATGCAGGAGTTGCTGCCCAACGGCGTCCTCGGCATCGCGGTGACCGGGCTGCTCGCCGCGTTCATGGCAGGCATGGCGGCGAACGTCTCCTCCTTCAACACCGTCTTCACGTACGACATCTGGGCGAAGTACGTGAGGAAGGACCAGGAGGACGGCTACTACCTGAAGTTCGGCCGGCTCATCACCGCCCTCGGTGTGCTCGCCTCGATCGGCACGGCGTTCATCGCCTCGTCGTTCTCGAACATCATGAGCTACCTGCAGACGCTCTTCTCGTTCTTCAACGTCCCGATGTTCGTCGTCTTCATCATCGGCATGTTCTGGAAGCGGGCGTCGATGAAATCCGGCGTCTGGGGTCTCGTCGCGGGCACCACCGCCGCGATGGTCAACTACTTCTGGATCTACAAGCAGGGCATCATCGACATCCCGTCCGACCAGGGCGCCAACTTCGTCTCGGCGATGGTCGGTTTCGCCGCCGGCGCCCTCGTGATGGTCGCCGTCACCCTGTTCACCGCGCCCAAGCCGGAGGCCGAACTGGCCGGTCTGGTCTACGGGACGGTCTCGCCCGGCCTCGCGGACGAGGGCGCCGAGTCCGGTGACGACGCGTGGTACCGCAAGCCGGCGCTGCTCGGCTGGGGCGCCGTCGTCCTCGCCGCCGCCTGCTACGTCCCGTACTCGTTCTAGCCCCGATCGGAGGACCGAAGACCATGTCCGACCTGCGCAAGGAAGTCTCCGACCTGGAGGCCAAGTCCGCCACCGCGGCCCGCCTCTTCGACATCAGGCGGATCATCGGCGGCCTGTTCGTCGTCTACGGGATCATCGTGACGATCGCCGGGATCACCGCGTCCGACGCCGACCTCAAGAAGGCCGAGGACATCAACATCAACCTGTGGACGGGGCTCGCCATGCTCGCCCTCGGGCTCTTCTTCCTGGTGTGGCTGTGGCTGCGCCCGATGGTGGCGGCGCCCGCGCCGGAGCCGGAGGACGGGTGACCTCTCACCCCACCCCGGCGGCGGGGCCCGGGTCACCGAGGTGACTCGGGCCCCGCCGTCGTCCGTGGGTCCTCGGCGCCGTTCCCGTTGTTCGCGTACGCCGACGCGGGCCGCTCGGCGCGCTCCAGCAGGCCCGTGCGCGCGGCGAGCGCGGCGGCCTCCAGGCGCGAGCCGACGCCCAGCTTCATCAGGACCCGCTGCACGTGCGTGCGTGCCGTGCTGGGGGCTATCCCCATGCCGGCGGCGATCAGCCGGGTGTCCTCGCCGTCCGCGACCCGCACCAGCACCTCGACCTCGCGGGGCGTGAGCATCTGCAGCAGGCGCTGCCCCTCGTCGTCGGGTTGCGCGGCCGGGTTGAGCAGCTCGCTGAAGGCGCCCTGGAGCAGTTGGGGCGCGACGGCGGCCTCACCGGCGCGCGCCTTCATGATGGCGCGCTCCACTCCTTCTATGCGCTCGTCGTGGCGCACGTAACCGGAGGCGCCGGAGGCGAAGGCGGCGGCGATCCCGCGCGGGTTGGGCACCGGGCCAAGGACCACGACCGCCACCTGCGGGCGCTCCCGCTTGATCTTCACGACCGGATCGAACATGCCCGGTTCCGCGGGGGTGGCCGTGCCCAGGAGGCAGACCTCCGGCGCCCGGCTGATGACCAGTTCCGCCGCTCCCGCCGCGGGCGCCGCGGCGGCCAGCACCCGGTGCCCGCGCAGCTTCAGCGCCGAGGCGAGGGCCTCGGCGAGCAGCCGATGATCGTCGACCACCATGAGCCGCACACCCATAGCAACCCCCCAATTCCCCGACTGATCCCCAGATCCACCGGTCGCCCAGCTCTCCCGCTCCCCATGGACCGCGGGCCCCCCGGCCCTCCATCCCCCGGAAGCTACACGCTTGTTCGACGTTGCGCGCCCCCTACCGGCCAGAAGCGGCCCGGAATGCCGAAATCCGTGCCATTCAGGCGCGCGGGGAAGTACCGGGTGGTACGCGAACGGCGGCGGCCGCCCCCTCGTGGTGTTCAGGGGGCGGCCGCCGCCGTGTGCGGATGCGCGGATCCGGCTACTTCGTGACGAAGCCGATCGCCACGTACTCCTTCTCGTCCTTGGAGAAGGGCTTGCTCAGCAGCTTCTTGCCGAGGAACAGATGCCCCTGGCTGTAGAGGAGTTCGTTCGACTGCGGGACCATGCCGCTGATCGCGTCGGTGACCGCCTGGGAGCTCGGCGTCTCCAGGAGCTTGGTCTCCTTCATCGTCTTGCCGTCGAGCGACACGATCTGGGCGCCCTTCTGGTAGCCGTGCGCCTTGTACGCGATGAGGTTGCCGCCGTCCATGCGGACCGGGAAGATCTCGCCGTTGTCGCCGGCGACCGCGCGGTCGCTGGTGGGCTTGCCGGTGGCCAGCGAGAACGAGACGATCTCGTTGGTCCGGTTGTAGCTCTCACCGCTGCCGTCGTGCTGGCGCGTCGGGACGTACAGGCGGTCGTTGCCGACCGCGATCGACGTGCAGCTGTGGACCATGTTGACGCCGCAGTCGTGGTCGTACTTGCCGTCCTCCAGCGAGATCTTCGCGCGCAGCTTGCCGTTGCTGCCGAGCGAGAAGACGTCGGTCGCGCCGGAGGCGGTGATCTCGGTGGTGTCCTGGCCGAAGACGACCGGGTTCGTCGAGATGATCTTGGCGTTGTCGATGCCGTCGGCGAGCGGGTACGTCCACTTGTCGTCGCCGGTCTTCGGGTCGAGGAGCTGGACCTTCAGCTTGTAGTCGCCGAACGAGCCGCACTTGCGGACCGCGACCAGCTGGTCCCCGCCCGCGTAGCCGACGTCCTCACACTTGCCGACCTTGGGCTTCCACAGGGAGTTGCCCTTGACGTCCCAGGCGGCACCGCCGCTCGAGGTGCCCGCGCCGGCGGCGATCGTGGTGCCCGAGATGGTGACTTCCTTGAACGTCGCCTTCACGCCGTTGGCCTCGACGCTCTCGGTCCACAGCTTCTTGCCGGACTTCAGGTCGACCGCGGAGACGTTCGAGCACTGCTCGTAGTCGCCCTTCTTGTTCCGCTTGGCCTCCTCGGTGACGATCGCGGCGATGCCGTCGTCGGTGACCTCGGGCGACATCGCGCAGGCCATGCCGGAGAGCGGAATGGTCCACTTCTTCTTGCCGGTGTCGGGGTCGTAGCCGTTCAGCTCGTAGACGCCCGCCTTGGCGTAGACGTCGTCGGTCAGCACCGAGCCCGTGGCGTTCCAGATCTGGTCCTTGGGGACCTTCGGCTGGGGCACCTGCATGAGGACCTCGGCGGCGGGGTCGGCCGGGGCCTTCTCCTTGGCCGGGCCCTGGGCGGGCGGGGTGTCGCCGCCCTTGCCCTGTCCGCCCTTGCCGTCCTTGCCGCCGGAGCCCTGGGCGGTCGACTTGGAGTCGTCGTCCTTGGTGGAGGCGTAGTAGACGCCGCCGCCGACGATCAGCGCGATCGCGACGACCGCCGCGACGATGATCGCCATCTGGCCGCTGAACTTCTTGCCGCCGCCGGAGCCGCCGCCGGGCGCGGCGCCGGGCTGCGGCTGCGTCGGCATGGTCGGGGGCTGCTGGTAGCCCTGCTGGTACTGGGGCGGGTAGCCCTGCTGGTACTGCGGCTGGGCGGGCTGCGTCGGGTAGCCGTAGCCCTGGGGCGCCTGCGGGGGCGGGGGCGCCTGCGGGTAGCCGTACTGGGGCTGGCCCGCCGGGGGCGCGGCCGGGGCGGCGGGCGGCGGGGTCTGCGGCGGCTGTCCCGGCGGGGCCGGGGGCTGCGCGGGCGGCGGCGTCTGCGGGGCCGGCGGCTGCTGGGCCGGGGGCTGCGGTGCCTGCGGGTAGCCGTACGAGGGCTCAGGGGCCTTGCCGAAGCCCACGGGCGGAGGGTCCTGCGGCGGGCCGAAGCCGCCCTGCGGGGGCTCGTTCGGCGGCTGCTGCGGTGGCTGGGGCGGCTGGGTCATGACGTCGTCTGTTCCTTGGGGACGGGAGCGGTCGGGAGGGTGCTGAGCAGGGGGGCCTGGCGGGTCACTCGCCGTAGGCGAGCATGAGCTTCGACGGGCCGGAACTGCTCATGATGCTGGTGGTGGAGATGTAGAAGCGCCCGTCCACGTAGTCGACGTCCTTCGAGTAGAAGCCGCTCTCGATCTTCGAGGTGCCCTTCGGGTGCTGCAGAAGGGTCTTGGGCCGGTGCGCACCGGACGTCGGGATGGAGACGACCCGGCCGCCGGAGTCGTACGACGGGGTGACGTACGCGATCAGCGCGCCGTCCTCGACCTTCATCGGAAGCATCGTTTCGTCCAGCGGCGACTTGGTGCGCCAGGCCTCCTTGCCGGTGGCCAGGCTGAACGCGACGACGTTGTTCGCGCCGCCCTTCTCGTCGGTCGGCAGGTAGAGGTACTTGTCGTCGGCCGTGACGCCCAGGCAGCCGTCCAGCTGCTGGTCGAGCACGGAGGTGCCGCACTCCGGCGCGAAGCCGTCGTCGGAGCTGACCTCGGAGCGCGTCGCGTCGCTGTTCTCCTTCAGCACCGAGATGTTCCACTTCTTCTTGTCCTCATTCCTGAGGTACACGACCGTGGGGCTCACCGAGTAGACCTTGCTGATGCGCCAGCCCTTGGGGAACTTCTTCGTCCACAGGACCTTGCCGGTCTTCGGGTCGAGCTGCTGCAGCTCGTCGTGTTCGGTGGGCGTGCTCGCGCCGCAGGACAGGCCCATGAGGAGCTTCTTGCCGCCGGCGAAGCCGTTGGGGAAGCAGGTGCCCTCCTCCTTCTTGTCCGCGACGTAGAGCTTCTTGCCGTCGCTCATCCGCAGCGCGGTGCCCGACTGATCGCGGCCGACCATCAGCACGTCGCCGACGAGGACGAGGTGGCTCTGCATCGCGAAGTCGAAGAGGCCCTCCTCCTTCACCGGCTTGCCCCAGCCCTTCTGGCCGGTCTTCAGGTCGATGACCTGGAGCTGGTTGCACTTGGCGTTGCTCTTGGTGCCGTCCTTGTACGCCACGACGATCTTGCCGTCTTCGGTGGCCGTCTGGGTCGCGGCGCAGAGCTTCTGCGGGAAGGTGATGGCCTTCCAGGCGGTCTTGCCGGTCTTCACGTCGTACGCGAGGAGCTGCTTGTACGCGGCCTTGACGGCGATGTCGCCCTCGATCCACATGCCGGGGCCGTCGCCGCCGGAGCCGGGGACCTTCGGCGCCTCCTTGTACCAGAGGACCTTCGCCTCGCCGGACTGGCGGCCCGCGTTGAGGTCTTCCTTGCCCTCGTAGCCGTCGCCCATGCCGTTGCCCGGGTTGGCCGGGGCGGAGGCCGAGGGGCCGGGGTCCTTCTTCTTGGCCTCGTGCTTCTTCTCGCCCCCGTCGTCACCGCCGACGACGGCGTAGGTGACGCCGGCCGCGACGAGCAGCGCCGCCACGGCCGCGGCGACGGTCACGACGAGCTTCTTGCGCTTGTTGCCGCCGCCGGGCGGGGTGCCGGGGGCGCCGGGTCCCGCGGGGAACTGCGGCTGCGTCGGCGGCTGCGGGTAGCCGTACTGCGGCTGACTCCCGTAGGGGCCCGGCTGGTTGTAGGGGCCGGGCTGCTGGGGCTGTCCGTACGGGCCGGGCTGCTGCGGCTGTCCGTAGGGGCCGGCCTGGCCGGGCTGGGTCGGCTGCGTGTACGGGTTGGGGGTGCCCGGCGGCGGGGCCTGCGGGTAGCCGTAACCGGGCTGCGGCTGCCCCGGCTGCGGGGCGGCGGGCGGCGCCTGCGGCGGCTGCCCCGGTGGCTGTGGCGCTCCGCCCTGCCGTGGGTCCTGCGGAGCTCCGAAGCCGCCGGGCGGCGGCTGGTTGGGCGGCTGAGTCATCAGCGCTTCCCCCTTCACTGATTTTCGGCACGCCAAGTGGTGCTCAGGGCAGCCTTTCTATCACCCTGGCGCCCTACCACACGGGCCCGGTCCTGTCCCTGTTCCCAAGGGAGGACCGGGCCGTGATGCGTCCGTTACGCGAGCTGCACGGGAGCTCTACGCGTCCTCCGCCAGCTCCAGCCAGCGCATTTCCAACTCCTCGCGCTCACCGATCAGTTCGCGCAGTTCGCCGTCCAGTTTGGCCACCTTCTCGAAGTCCGTGGCGTTATCGGCGATTTGGGCGTGGAGCCTGGCCTCCTTCTCGGAGACCTTGTCCAGCTGCCGCTCGATCTTCTGGAGCTCCTTCTTGGCGGCGCGGGCGTCCGCCGCGGAGACCGTCTTCACCGCCGCGGCCTGCGCGGGGGCCGCGGCCGGGGCCGGGGCGGCGGTCTCGGCCATCCGCCGCCTGCGCTCCAGGTACTCGTCGATGCCGCGCGGCAGCATCCGCATGGTGGCGTCGCCGAGCAGCGCGTACACCTTGTCCGTGGTGCGCTCGACGAAGAACCGGTCGTGGGAGATGACGACCATGGAGCCGGGCCAGCCGTCCAGCACGTCCTCCAGCTGGGTCAGCGTCTCGATGTCGAGGTCGTTGGTCGGCTCGTCGAGGAAGAGGACGTTGGGCTCGTCCATCAGCAGCCGCAGCAGCTGCAGCCTGCGCCGCTCACCACCGGAGAGGTCACCGACCGGCGTCCACTGCTTCTCCTTGTTGAACCCGAACGTCTCGCAGAGCTGCCCCGCGGTCATCTCCCGGCCCTTGCCGAGGTCGACGCGCTCGCGCACCTGCTGCACGGCCTCCAACACCCGCAGCGTCGGCTTCAGTTCGGCGACCTCCTGCGACAGGTACGCCAGCTTGACCGTCCTGCCGACGACGACCTTGCCGGCCGCGGGCTGCACGTCGCCGTCGCTGCGCGCGGCATCCGCCATGGCGCGCAGCAGGGACGTCTTGCCCGCGCCGTTCACCCCGACCAGGCCGATGCGGTCGCCGGGGCCGAGCTGCCAGGTCAGGTGCTTCAGCAGCAGCTTGGGGCCGGCCTGTACGGAGACGTCCTCCAGGTCGAACACGGTCTTGCCGAGCCGGGTCGTGGCGAACTTCATCAGCTCGCTGCGGTCCCGGGGCGGCGGCACGTCCGCGATCAGCTCGTTGGCGGCCTCGATGCGGAACTTGGGCTTGCTGGTGCGGGCCGGGGCGCCGCGGCGCAGCCAGGCCAGCTCCTTGCGCATCAGGTTCTGCCGCTTGGTCTCCTCGGTGGCGGCGATGCGCTCACGCTCCGCGCGCGCGAAGACGTAGTCGGAGTATCCGCCCTCGTACTCGAAGACGGAGCCGCGCTGCACGTCCCACATGCGGGTGCACACCTGGTCAAGGAACCACCGGTCGTGCGTCACGCAGACGAGCGCGGAGCGCCGCGCCCGCAGGTGGCCGGCGAGCCACGAGATGCCCTCGACGTCGAGGTGGTTGGTCGGCTCGTCGAGCACGATCAGGTCCTGCTCGGCGATGAGCAGCTTGGCCAGCGCGATGCGGCGCCGCTCGCCGCCGGAGAGCGGGCCGATGACGGTGTCGAGGCCCTGCGGGAACCCGGGCAGGTCAAGCCCGCCGAAGAGTCCGGTCAGCACGTCCCTGATCTTGGCGCTGCCCGCCCACTCGTGGTCGGCGAGGTCCCCGATGACCTCGTGCCGGACGGTGGCGGCCGGGTCGAGCGAGTCGTGCTGCGTCAGGACGCCGAGCCGCAGCCCGCCGTTGTGCGTGACGCGCCCGGTGTCCGCCTCCTCCAACTTGGCGAGCAGCCGGATCAGCGTGGTCTTCCCGTCGCCGTTGCGCCCGACGACGCCGATCCTGTCCCCCTCGGACACGCCGAGTGAGACGCCGTCGAGCAGGGCACGGGTGCCGTACACCTTGCTGACTGCCTCGACATTGACCAGATTGACGGCCATTTCTCTCCTGACAGGGGGGATCGATCGATCCCCAAGCGTAGTCGCCCGCGACGGCGGCCCGTCGGCCACTGCGGAGTGCCGGCTCCCTCACTCTTTGTGATGACGGATCAAGGAAGCCACGGCTACCGTGGAGACCAGGCAGAAGAATCCCGTCCATGGGAGGAACCATGACCGCTGAGCCCGTAGAGCAGCATCAGCACGGGCGCTGGCCGGTGCCGCCATCGGCCGGTTACACCGTGGACGATCTGTTCACGCTGCCTGATCTCCCGCCGCACACGGAGCTGATCGACGGGAGCCTGATCTTCGTGAGTCCGCAGAGCTACATCCACCTGCTGTCGATCAAACTCCTGGAACGCGGGCTCGAGCAGACCCTGCCGCCGGAGTTGAAGGTCGTACGCGAGATGACCGTGATGATCGACGAGCGCAACGCCCCTGAACCCGACCTCAGCGTCGTCCGCGCCGCCGCGATCACCGATGACCGTCTGAGCCGCTTCCCGGTCAAGGACGTGCTCCTGGCCGTCGAGGTCGTATCCCCGGAATCCGAGTCCCGCGACCGCACGACCAAGCCCCACAAGTACGCCGCGGCCGGAATCCCGAACTACTGGCGCGTCGAGCAGAGCGGAAGCGGCCGCAGGCCCGTCATCCACGTCTACGAACTCGACCGGCTGACCAACGCCTACGTCCACGTGGGCATTCACCGGGACCTGATCAAGGTCAGCGAGCCCTACGACATCGACATCGACCTCACCGCCATCGACGAGCTCTGACCCGGCCCCCCGCCCGCTCCACCAGCAGCCAGCCCGCCAGGGCCATCGTCACCGCCGCCGGGGCCGTCACGTGGACGGCGACCAGCATTGCCGTGCGTCCCTCCAGCAGGCCGCCGAAGCCGACCATGGACAGGCCGAGGATCCCGAAGAGGCAGAGCGTGACGCCGAGGGCCGCGGACGGGCCGGCGGCCGTTCCGGAGGCGGCCGGCTCCGTCGCCGCCGATCGTTCGAAGCGGCGGAAGGCCGCCACCAGGACCGCCGTCAGCGCCACGGCCCCCGCCACCCGCGGCGGCACCTGCGCCCACCAGGCCGCCGACGCCGGCTCTGGCAGCGGGACGTCGAGGGCGAGCAGCGCCCCGTACACGCCGAGCATCGCCGTCAGGTGCCAGAGGAACGCCGTCATGGAGATGCCGTTGGCGGCGACCACGCCGCGCCACACCCCCGGCCGGGCCAGCCACCGCGCGGCCGGGGTGCGCAGCAGTTCCACGGCGCCGACCAGCCACACGCCGTGGCAGAGGAGGGCGAAGGTGGGGGGCGCCATGTTGGAGACGCGCTCGCCGGGCATGCCGACCATGGAGAGCGGATACGGGCCGAGGGCGACGAGGAGCGAGGCGCCCGCGAGCCCCGTGCCCGCGAGGACGTACGGCATCCGCAGCATGCCGTCGGCGCGCAGGAAGCCGAGCTGGTGCACGGCGAGCCAGACGAAGGCGAAGTTCAGGAACTCGACGTACGGCACGTCGAGGGCGAAGCGGGCCACGTCGACCGCGCCCGCGGCCGCCACGAGCACGCCGAACGCGCCCCACCCCCACCGCTCGTGCAGCCGCAGCAGCGGCGGTGTGCAGGCGACCATCGCCAGATAGACGCCGATGAACCAGAGGGGCTGGGCGACCAGCCGCAGCGTGACGTCGAGCAGTCCGCCGCCCGCGCCCGCGAGTTGCAGGGCCAGCGCGAGGGCGCCCCACACCCCTATGAACACCATGGTGGGCCGCAGCAGCCGCCGCAGCCGCGTCCGCAGGAAGGCCGGGTAGACCGGTGTCCCCTCGGACCTGCGGCTCAGCGAACGGTAGGAGAGCGCGTGCGAGAAACCGCCGACGAAGAAGAAGACCGGCATGACCTGCAGCACCCAGGTGAGGAGCTGGAGCCGCGGCACGACGGCGAGGAGGTTGCCGACCTCGGCCGGGCCGTCGCCGCCCCCGGTGACGGCCGCCATCAGCCAGTGCCCGGCGACGACCGTGCCGAGCGAGGCGACCCGCAGCAGGTCGACGTACCGGTCGCGCCCCGCGGGCGTCCGCCGGGCCAGTTCACGAACGCTTGATCCCATGGACGTACGGTCGCGCGCCGGCGCGTCCCGGCGTCAGCGCGCCCGTACTCATCCGCGCGTCTGAGTACCCGCGTACCGGGTGACTAGATCACCGTGGCGCCCGGCGCGGGCGACGGGGCGACCCGGGCCGTACGGCAGGTGCCGGAGGACTCCAGTGCGGCCGCGATCCCGGTGGCCGCCGCGGCGTCCCGCGCGAGGAACGCCGTCGTCGGGCCCGACCCGGAGACCAGCGCGGCGAGCGCGCCCGCCGCGGTGCCCGCCGCGAGGGTGTCGCGCAGGGCGGGGAAGAGGGAGAGGGCCGCGGGCTGCAGGTCGTTGGCGACCGTGGCGGCGAGGGCCCCGGCATCCCCGTCGCGCAGGGCGGCGAGCAGCGCCGGGGACGCCTCGGGTGCGGGGGCGGCGGGGGTCAGCCGGTCGAACTCGCGGTACACGGCGGGCGTGGAGAGCCCGCCGTCGGCGACGGCGAACACCCAGTGGAAGGCGCCCCCGACGTCCAGCGGCTCCAGCTTCTCGCCGCGTCCGGTGCCGAGCGCGGCCCCGCCCACCAGGCTGAACGGCACGTCGCTGCCCAACTCGGCGCAGATGTCGAGCAGTTCGTCCCGCGACGCGCCGGTACCCCACAGCGCGTCGCACGCCACGAGCGCGCCGGCGCCGTCCGCGCTGCCGCCCGCCATGCCGCCGGCGACGGGAATGTCCTTGGCGATGTGGATGTGGACGTCGGGCGCGATCCCGTGCCGGCCTGCGAGCAGTTCGGCAGCCCGGGCGGCCAGATTGGTGCGGTCCAGGGGGACCTGGTCCGCACCCGGCCCCTCGCAGGTGATCCGGAGGGTGTCGGCCGCCGTCACCGTGACCTCGTCGTAGAGGCCCACGGCGAGGAAGACGTTGGCGAGGTCGTGGAAACCGTCGGGGCGGGCGGCGCCCACCGCCAGCTGAACGTTGACCTTCGCCGGGACCCGTACGGTCACGCTCACGCGGCGGCCTCCTTGTGCTCCGCGATGCGCGCGAACTCCTCCACGGTGAGCGCCTCGCCGCGGGCCTGCGGCGAGACGCCGGCGGCGACCAGGGCGGCCTCGGCGGCGGCCGCGGAGCCGGCCCACCCGGCGAGGGCGGCCCGCAGGGTCTTCCTGCGCTGCGCGAAGGCGGCGTCCACGACGGCGAAGACCTCGCGCTTGGACGCGCTGGTCTTCACCGGCTCGGCGCGGCGCACCAGCGACACGAGCCCGGAGTCGACGTTGGGGGCGGGCCAGAAGACGTTGCGCCCGATGGACCCGGCGCGCTTCACCTCCGCGTACCAGTTGGCCTTCACGGAGGGCACGCCGTAGACCCGCGAACCCGGCCCCGCGGCGAGCCGGTCGGCGACCTCGGCCTGCACCATCACGAGCGTGCGCTCGATGGTCGGGAAGGTGTCGAGCATGTGCAGCAGGACGGGTACGGCCACGTTGTACGGGAGGTTGGCGACCAGCGCGGTCGGGGCGGGGCCCGGCAACTCGCTCACGAGCATGGCATCACGGTGCACGAGCCCGAAGGAACCGGCCTTCTCCGGGAGGCGGGCCTCGATGGTGGCGGGCAGCGCGCCCGCGAGCACGTCGTCGATCTCCACGGCGGTGACGTGGGCCGCAGTCTCCAGCAGGGCCAGGGTCAGGGACCCGAGCCCCGGGCCGACCTCGACGACCACGTCGTCCGGGTGGACCTCCGCGGTGCGGACGATGCGACGCACGGTGTTGGCGTCGATGACGAAGTTCTGGCCGCGCTGCTTGGTCGGGCGTACGCCCAGGGCAGCGGCCAGTTCGCGGATGTCGGCGGGGCCGAGGAGGGCGCCGTGCTCATTGCTCACGCCCCCAGGTTACGGTCCCTGGCCTCTGGCCTTCACCTGGTCCGCCCCCGGGGCCGGGGGGTGGGGGCCCCTGCGGGGGCGGGGCGAGGGGATCCCCCTACGCGGGGGGCGAGGCAAGGTTTCCCCGGGGCCGGGGGGTGCCGCCCTCCGGCCGCCCCCGAGAACAGTCCCGCCGCTCCGCGGCGGATGCTTCCCACCCACCCACCCGTTTACCCCGCACCGCAGGGTTGGAGTAGGGGCGGGGGTGGGGGGAGTTACCTCGCGGCGTAGGGCTGGAGTCGGGGCCGGGGCGGGGGTGCGTTCACCTCGCCGCGCAGGCCCGCAGCGGGCACCGGTGGCAGCTACCCCCGCCGGGCCGCACTCGCGCATGAGACGCGAGGGGACGTGGGGGTATGTGCGCACGGAGCACCGAGCACACTGTGCCGCCTTTGTTCGTGCAGCGCGGCGCAGGGATAGCGAGTACGCACATACCCCCGCGGCCCCGCACCCACAACCAAACCCAAAGCGCAGACCCCAGCCCAAGCGCAGCCGCACACGCCCCTCAGCCCCGCAAGCGGCCGCCGCAGTGGGGCCAGGGGGTGGCGCCCCTCTGTACGTACAGTTTCTTCGCGCGGAACGTCTGTTCCGTCGCCGGTGCGTCCTGGGGGCGGCCCGAGCCGCCCAGCGCCTGCCACGTCCGCGTGTCGAACTGGTAGAGCCCTCCGTACGTACCGGAGGGATCCACCGCCCCGGGCCGCCCCCCCGACTCACAGTGGGCCAGCGAGTTCCAGTCGAGGTCGTCCGCCCCGGCCACGGACATGGGCCTCTGCTTCGTGCCGACCTTCACGATCCGTTTCTGCGGCTCCCGCACCACCTCGGTCCTGACCCGCCGCGGCTTCTGCTTGACGCCGTTGACGGACCGCACCGTGTACGTGACGCGTCTGACCCCCGGCCGCCCCGCCTGCGCCACGACCTCCGTGCCCCGGAAGAGCGAGGGGTCCTCGGTCTTCTCCACCTCGAAGGGAATCGGTTCCTCCCGTACCTCCTTGGACCCCGTCACCCGCATGACCGTCACGGTCTGGCCGTCGCGCGGAAAGCTGCCGGGCGCGACCGACGTCGTGTCCTGGCCGCGCAGCGTCACCCCGGACTGGGCCACGGCCTCCCGGACGGTCGCCGCGTTGGTGCGGATGGTCCGTTCCCGCCCGTCCGCCATGATCGTGACGGTGCGTTCGGTGAGGACGTCGAGCGAGAGCCCGTCGCGGTCGATGCGGCGGCTGCGCGAGGCCGACAGGTAGGCCCCCTCCGCCCGTACCCCGAGCTGCCGCAGCGCCCCGTCGACCGTGCGCGCCGTCGTCCACACCTTGCGCCGCTCCCCGTCGAGGGTGAGGTGGACGGGCCGGCCGTAGCGGACGGCGATCTCGTCGCCGCTGGCGAGGGCGGTCCCGGCGGCGGGCGCGACGATGTCGTGCGCGCCGACGTGGACGCCTTCGTCGGCGAGGAGTTCGCCGACGTCGTCCGCGAAGGTGTGCAGGGTGCGCGGCTCGCCGTCGACGATGAGTTCGACGGCCTTGTCGTTGGCGACGAACGCGGACGTGCCGCCGGCGAGGAACGCGACGACGAGTGCCTGCGGCAGCAGCCTGCGCATCGCCTCGGGCCGCTCCGGCGCGGCCGGGCCCCGGCCGCCGCCGCCCTTCTTGCGGCGCGCGGCACGCCCGCCACCCTCGGGGAGTACGGCCGACTGCTGCCGCGGCAACCGCCCCTCCGCCCAGCCGGGGTCCGCCCCGGTGGCACCGGCGTCGACCCCCACGTCCGGCAACGTCGCCTCGTAGACCTCGTACGTCGGCCAGCACGTGTCCCGGCCGTACGCCGCGCTACCCGGCATCTCCCTGCCGGGGGACACCGCGCCGGGCGCGACCTCGGTCGGGTACGACGCGTGCCGCCACGCCTCGTCCCGCGGCGGCTCGTACGGTTCGTACGTCTCGAAGGGTTCGTACGTCTCGTACGTCTCGTACGGCGAATTGCTCACGACGACGCTCCAGGGGTCCGTACCGGGCGGACAGAACCTAGCGGAGCTCTCGTCACTCTCCAAAGCAGCGCGACTACACAGTGTCGCCGCGTTGACCTGAGCCGTGCGGGCCAGCAGGTCGATCAGCAGGCGATCAATAGGCGAAGGCGCGCGCGGTGTTCGCGGAGACGGCCGTGGCCATGGCGTCCTCGTCGATGCCGCGGATCTCGGCCATGGCCCGCAATGTGACCGGAATGAGATACGGGGCGTTGGGCCGTCCGCGGTACGGCGCGGGCGTGAGGAACGGCGCGTCCGTCTCGACGAGCACCAGCTCCAGGGGCGCGACCGCCAGCGCGTCCCGCAGGCCCTGCGCGTTCTTGAAGGTGATGTTGCCCGCGAAGGACATGAAGTAGCCGGATTCCGCGCAGATCCGGGCCATGTCCGCGTCACCGGAGTAGCAGTGGAAGACGGTGCGTTCGGGGGCGCCCTCCTCCTTCAGGATGCGCAGCACATCGTCGTGGGCCTCGCGATCGTGGATGACGAGCGCCTTGCCGTGCCGCTTGGCGATCTCGATGTGGGCGCGGAAGGACCGCTCCTGCGCGGCGATGCCCTCCGGTCCGGTGCGGAAGTGGTCGAGGCCGGTCTCGCCGACGCCGCGCACGTGCGCCAGTGCGGCGAGCCGGTCGATCTCGGCGAGCGCCTCGTCGAGTGCGCCGTCGCCGCCCGGTCCGCGGGCGCCCTGGCGGGACCAGCCGTCGGGGTCGCCGTGGACGATGCGGGGCGCCTCGTTGGGGTGGAGGGCGACGGTGGCGTGCACGCCGTCGTGCGCGGCGGCGGTCTCGGCCGCCCACCGGGACCCGCGTACGTCGCAGCCCACCTGCACGAGCGTCGTGACGCCCACGGAGGCGGCCTTGGCGAGGGCCTCCTCCACCGTGCCCGACTGCATGTCGAGGTGGGTGTGGGAGTCGGCGACCGCCACCCGGAGCGGTTCGGGCAGGGGCGGCGGGACGTCGGCGTTCTTCGAAGGCATGTCCCCGATCCTACGAAGCCCCCCGCGGGACGGCCGCCCCCGGCCGGGATCCCGGCTCAGTGCCCCTTGCGGTGCTGGAAGGGGTGGAGGAGGTCGGAGAGGTGCCAGTGGTGGTCGGCCTTGTGCCCGTCCGCCGTGGCACCGCCCGTAGCGCCGCCCGTCGCGCCACCCGCGGCGACGACGTCGGGGTCGGTGTCGAGCGGATCCACCGGCCCGGCCGGCTTGCCGACCCGGTTGCCGTCGTGCTGACGCCGCATCATGTCGAGCACCGAGGACACCTGCCCCGCCCGCATGATCCGCACGACGTGGCCACCGCAGTTCAGGCACGTGGGCCGGGTCAGGGGCGACGGCACGTGGTTGCCGTCGGCCAGGTACCTCACGAATTCGTGACCCGTGACGTCCACGTGGTGCTCTATCTCGTACGACTGCTCCCAGCCGTGCCCGCACCGCATGCAGGCGAAGGCATACGACTCGTGAACGACATTCATCGCCGTGGTGGGGTGGCCGGTGTCCGCGATCTCACTCATGCCAGCTGCTCCTCTTGCCCGAGGGACAAGCACTTCCGGAGCCCGGGAAAAGCCCGGACCGGAAGCGTGGGGACGGGTGCGTCCCTTCAACCAGTGGACGCCTTTCCCGGAGCGGGCGCATCAGACCTGTCGAGCATTGGAGCCGTTTTGGCCTTTCCTTAGGAAAGAAGCCTGGTGCGCGGCCCGCGCTTTGCCTTTCACGATAGTCCTTTGCCTGCCGATGGGCTGCCCCGATCCGCATTCTTTGCCGCCACGACGGCATCGAAGACCTCGCGCTTGGGAAGGCCCGCTTCGGCGGCGACCGCGGCGATCGCCTCCTTGCGTCGCTCGCCCGCCTCCTCGCGCACCCGCACCCGGCGCACCAGCTCCTCGGGGCCGAGTTCCCCGGCGCTCTTCTCGGGGGCTCCCTCGACGACGACGGTGATCTCACCGCGCACCCCGTCGGCGGCCCACTCGGCCAGCTCCTTCAGCGTCCCGCGTCTGACCTCTTCGTACGTCTTGGTCAGCTCGCGGCAGACCGCGGCCCTGCGCTCCTCGCCGAAGGCCTCGGCCATCGCGGCGAGGGTGTCGTCGATGCGGTGCGGGGCCTCGAAGTAGACGAGGGTGCGGCGGTCCTCGGCGACCTCGCGCAGCCGGGAGAGGCGCTCGCCGGCCTTGCGCGGCAGGAAGCCCTCGAAGCAGAAGCGGTCGACGGGCAGCCCCGACAGGGCGAGCGCCGTGAGCACCGCGGAGGGTCCCGGCACGGCGGTCACCCGCACGTCCCGCTCCACGGCGGCGGCGACCAGGCGGTAGCCGGGGTCGGAGACCGACGGCATGCCCGCGTCCGTCACGAGCAGCACCCGCGCGCCGCCGAGGAGCGCCTCGACCAGCTCGGGCGTGCGCGCGGTCTCGTTGCCCTCGAAGTACGAGACGACCCGGCCGCCGACCTGCACGCCCAGCGCCTGGGTGAGCCGGCGCAGCCGCCGGGTGTCCTCGGCGGCGACGACGTCGGCCGACTCCAGTTCGGCGGCGAGCCGCGGCGGGGCGTCGGCGACATCGCCGATGGGCGTGCCCGCGAGGACCAGGGTTCCGGGGGAATCAGCGCTTCCTGTCACTGTTCCATCCTCGCAGGGCCCACGGGCGGGACTCGCACAGTCTGGTTCCCTACGATGGCGCGGTGACCAGTACCGCGTCTTCCCCGGACACCCGCGAGGGCCAGACAGCCGAGGAGCAGCAGCCCTCGTGGCAGCGGCGGCTGCGCCGATTCGGCCATGTGGAGCGGCCCAGAGCGGACGTCACGGCCCGGCTCGTGCCCGCGTACACGGAGCCGAGTCCCCGCCTGTGGATGGCGCTGGGCCTGTCGAAGGGTGTCGCGGACCGGGTGGTGCGCTGGTCCGGCTGGGTCGGTCCGCTGCTGATCACGCTGGTCGCCGGGGTGATGCGCTTTCGCGACCTGGGCAATCCCAGGGCCGTGATATTCGACGAGACGTACTACGCGAAGGACGCCTGGGCGCTCATCCACCGCGGCTACGAGGTCAACTGGCCGGAGAAGATCAACGACGACGTGCTGCGGCAGGGCGGCGACATCGCGATCCCGCACGACGCGGCGTACGTGGTGCATCCGCCGGTCGGCAAGTACGTGATCGGCATCGGCGAGTGGCTCTTCGGTTTCGACCCGTTCGGCTGGCGGTTCATGACGGCGGTGCTCGGCACGCTGTCGGTGCTGATGCTCTGCCGGATCGGGCGGCGGCTCTTCCGCTCGACGTTCCTGGGGTGTCTGGCGGGCGCGCTGCTCGCGGTGGACGGCCTGCACTTCGTGATGAGCCGCACCGCGCTGCTCGACCAGGTCCTGATGTTCTTCGTCCTGGCCGCCTTCGGGTGTCTCCTCGTCGACCGGGACAGGGCGCGGGCGAGACTGGCCGCCGCACTGCCCGCCGACGAGGACGGCATCGTGCGCCCGGACGCCCGCGTCGCCGAGACGGTGCGGCTGGGGTGGCGGCCGTGGCGGTGGGCGGCGGGGCTGTGCCTGGGGCTCGCCTTCGGCACCAAGTGGAACGGCCTGTACGTCATGGTCTTCCTCTGTCTGATGACCGTGTTCTGGGACGTGGGCGCGCGCCGCGTCGCCGGGGCGGTGCGGCCCTACCGCGCGGTCCTGAGGCGGGACGTGCTGCCGGCGTTCGTGTCGACGGTGCCGGTGGCGCTCGCCACCTACGTGGTGTCGTGGCTCGGCTGGATCCTCTCCCCCGCGGACGGCTCCGGCGGCTACTACCGCAACTGGGCGGCGACGGAGGGCAGGGGCGGCGGCTGGACCTGGCTGCCGGACTGGGTGCGCAGCCTGTGGCACTACGAGCACGCGGTGTACGAGTTCCACGTGGGGCTCTCCTCGCCGCACACCTACCAGTCCAACCCGTGGAGCTGGATCGTCGACGGGCGCCCCGTCTCGTACTTCTACGAGTCGCCGCTGCCCGGCAAGGACGGCTGCCCCGCCGGCACCGCCGACAAGTGCGCCAGGGAGGTCCTCGCGCTCGGCACGCCGGTGCTGTGGTGGGCGGCGGCGTTCGCGCTGCTCTACGTGGCGTGGCGGTGGGCGTTCCGGCGGGACTGGCGGGCGGGCGCGATCCTCTGCGGCGTGGTGGCCGGTTATCTGCCCTGGTTCTTCTACCAGGAGCGGACGATCTTCTACTTCTACGCGGTCGTCTTCGTGCCGTTCCTCTGTCTCGCGGTGGCGATGCTGGTCGGTGCGGTGCTGGGGCCGCCGGGGTCGAGCGAGCAGCGCCGGGTCGCGGGGGCCGCGGCCTCGGGCGTTCTCGTCCTGCTCATCCTCTGGAACTTCATCTATTTCTGGCCCATTTACACCGGCACCGCGATCCCCATCGATTCCTGGCGGTCCCGAATGTGGCTGGATACATGGGTGTAATGCACACCATGGACACCTTCGGATAACGACAGACCCCTTCTCCACTCCTTCCCCTTAGGGTTCAGGGCGAACAACCTCCCCGAATTCCTTTCGGGGAGGCTCCTGGGGAGGGGAGCGCATCGTGCGCAGTGGAGCAAAGGTCGCGTTGGTCGGTGGGGTCTTCGCCGTCATGGTGGGGGGCGCGGGATACGGCGCGTACAACGTGGTGAACGGCGTGAGCGGGGACGGCGGCCCGGCCGCTTCCGGGCCCGAGGTCAGATCGGGGCCGCCGACCAGCGGTGAAGTGCGGGAGACGGCGCGCGAGTTCCTCGCGGCGTGGGCCGACGGCGACGCGCGCGGGGCCGCGTCGTACACGAACAACCTCGAGGCGGCGCAGGCCGCGCTGACCGGGTACCGCGAGGACGCGCATCTGACGAAGGTGAAGCTGACGCCGGGGAAACCGGCCGGCACCCGCGTGCCGTTCACCGTTTCGGCGAAGGTGTCGTACAAGGGGAAGAGTAAGCCCTTCGCCTACCGGTCCCGGCTCACCGTGGTCCGCGGCAGGACCACCGGGCGCGCGCTCGTCGACTGGCAGGCGGCCGTCGTCCACCCCTCCCTGCAGAGGGGGGACACGCTGGTCACCGGTGAGGCCGCCGCCCCGCCCATCCAGGCGGTGGACCGGGCTGGCGTCGTCCTGCGCAGGAAGGACCACCCCTCGCTCGGCCCGATCCTCGATCGGCTGCGCGCCACGTACGGCGAGCGCGCGGGCGGCGAGCCGGGCGTGGAGCTCTATGTCAGGTCCGAGGACGAGAGCGCGGCGACCCGCACCCTGGTCACCCTCACCAAGGGCAGACCGGGCAAGCTGCGCACCACGCTGAGCGCGGGGATGCAGAAGGCCGCGGAGCGGGCGGTGCTGCGCAGCGACGAGTCGTCGGTGGTGGCGGTGAAGCCGAGCACCGGTGAGGTCCTCGCCGTCGCCAACAACCGCAGGGACGCGTTCAACGCGGCCTTCTCCGGCAAAGTGGCGCCCGGCTCGACGATGAAGATCCTCACGGCGGCGATGCTCATCGACAAGGGCGTCACCAAGGCGTCCGGGCCGGCGCCGTGCCCGGCCACCGCGACCTGGCAGAGCCAGACCTTCCACAATCTGACGGGCATGACGCCGAACGAGTCCGCGACGTTCTCGGAGAGCTTCGCGCGCTCCTGCAACACGGCGTTCGTCAAGCTCATCGACGAGGAAGGCGTCACGGACTCCTCGCTCACCGAGGAGGCGCGGACCAACTTCGGCCTGGGTGGCGACAACTGGAAGGTGGGCGTGCCCTCCTTCGACGGTTCCGTGCCGGCGTCCACAGGACCGGACCGCGCGGCGAACGCCATCGGCCAGGGCGAGGTCCAGCTGAACCCCCTCAACATGGCGTCGGTGACGGCGACGGCGATGACGGGGACCTTCCGTCAGCCGGTGATCGTGCCGCGGTCCCTCGACGACCGCGACCTGGCCACCGCGGAGGGCCTGCGCGCCACCACCGTCCAGCAGTTGCGCCAGATGATGCACCGCACGGCGGTCAGCGGCACCGGCGCGCGCGCCATGGCGGGCCTCGGCGGCGACATCGGCGCGAAGACCGGCTCGGCCGAGGTCGACGGCCAGCAGAAGTCGGACAGTTGGTTCACCGGCTACCGGGGCGATGTCGCGGCGGCCGCCATGGCGCAGCGCGGCGGGCACGGCGGTGACGCGGCGGGCCCGATCGTGGCGGCGGTGCTGGGCGAAGGGTAGACGGTCGGCCGGTGCGCCGCCCGGGCGGGCGGCGAAGTGGTCAGGGGCCTCTCCGTACGCCTCTAAGGTGGCCTTCCGGTGAGGAGCCGGGGGTTCTCGGGGAACTGCGGAGGGTTTGTGGGCAAGCGGAGGCGCGCCGACGGGCGCAAGAGCGTCGGCGTCAGAGACATGAAGGTGCACCCGGGTGTGCTGGGCGGGGCGGCGGCGGTCGTCGTGTGCGGTGTGGGGGCCGCCGCGTTCGCCCTGTCCGGAGGCTCTGGTTCCGGCGGGGACGGCGCGACGGTCGACGAGAAGCACGTGGCGACGGGCCCGCCGAAGGCCGCCGAGGTCCGCACCACCGCGCGGGCCTTCCTCACCGCGTGGGCCGAGGGCGACGCGGCGAAGGCGGCCGCGCTCACGGACGACCGCGCGGCGGCGCTCAAGGCGCTGACGTCCTACCGCAAGGACGGCCACCTCACGAAGACCGTGCTGACACCGGGCAGGCGCTCGGGCGCCGATGTGCCCTTCAAGGCGGCGGCCACGGTCTCGTACGAGGGAAAGAGCAAGCCCCTGTCGTACGCATCCGAACTCACCGTCGTCCGCAGGAAGAGCGACGGCAGGACACTGGTGGACTGGCGCCCCTCGGTGCTGCACCCGGAGCTGAAGCCGGGCGACCGGCTGGTCACCGGCGAGGCGGGCGACCCGCCGATCAAGGCGGTCGACCGGGACGGCGGCGCGCTGACGGCCGCCAAGTACCCGTCGCTCGGCACGGTTCTGGACGGGCTGCGCGAGAAGTACGGCAAGAAGGCGGGCGGCAAGGCGGGCGTCGAACTGCGCGTGGTGCGGGCCAAGAGCGGCTCGGCCAAGGCCGGCGCGGGTGCCGCCGCGAAGAAGGACGACGCGAAGGCGACGCCCGACAAGACGCTGCTCACGCTCTCCCCCGGCACGCCGGGGACGCTGAAGACGACGTTCAGCGGTGCGCTCCAGTCGGCCGCCGAACGGGAGACGGCCAAGCGGCGGCGGGCCTCCGTCGTCGTGATCAAGCCGAGCACCGGCGAGATCCTGGCCGCCGCCAACTCCGAGCCCGGCGGCTTCAACACGGCCTTCCAGGGCTCCATCGCGCCCGGCTCGACGATGAAGGTCATCACCTCGTCGCTGCTCCTGGAGAAGAAGCTCGCCGGCGTCGACAAGAAGCACCCGTGCCCCAAGTACGTGACGTACGGCGGCTGGAAGTTCCAGAACGACGACAAGTTCGAGATCAAGGGCGGCACGTTCCGGGCGAGCTTCGCGCGCTCCTGCAACACGGCCTTCATCAGCCGGGCGAAGAAACTGGAGAACGACTCCCTGACCAGGCAGGCCCAGGAGGTCTTCGGCCTCGGCCGCGACAACTGGTCGATCGGCGTCCCGTCGTTCGACGGGGCCGTGCCGGTGCAGAGCGACGCCCAGATGGCGGCCTCGCTGATCGGGCAGGGCGGGGTGCGGATGAACCCGCTGAACATGGCGTCGGTGGCGGCGACGGTGAAGTCCGGTGCCTTCAAGCAGCCCTACCTGGTCTCACCCGACCTCGACGACCGCGAGCTGGCGAAGGCCTCGCGCACGATGTCCGGCCCGACGGTGTCGGCGCTGCGCGACCTCATGCACTACACGGCGGTCGCCGGTACGGCCGTGAAGCCGATGCGCGGCCTCGGTTCCGACATGGGCGCGAAGACCGGCTCGGCGGAGGTCGACGGCCAGAAGAAGCCCAACGGCTGGTTCACCGCGTACCGCGGCGACCTGGCGTCGGCGGCGGTCGTTCAGGAGGGCGGCCACGGCGGCGACTCGGCGGGTCCCGTGGTCCGGGCGATGCTGCTCGCCGGGGGCTGAGCCGGGGGCGCGGCCCACCGCCCGGGACGGTTTGTCCGCCATCCGGATACCTGGTCGCGTGCGCCGTACACGGACCGCTAGCGTGCCGGGCATGAGCGCCACAGACACCGCACCGGACGCGGCACCCGGACCCTCCGACGCCCACCCCCGATTCGCCGAGGCCCTGCGGGAACTGGGCCTCGGCGATCTGCTTCCCCGGGTCCGCCGCTTCCCGGAGCAGACCCGCACCGCGCAGGAGGCCGCCGCTGCCATCGGCTGCGACCTCAGCCAGATCTGCAAGTCCCTGATCTTCGCGGCGGACGGGGTGCCCGTCCTGGTCCTGATGGACGGCGCGTCCCGCGTCGACCTGGAGCTGGTGCGCGCGGAGCTCGGCGCGCAGAAGGTGACCCGCGCCAAGGCGGACGTCGTCCGCGCGACCACCGGGTACGCGATCGGCGGCGTGCCGCCCTTCGGCCACGCCACGCGGACCCGCGTGCTCGCCGACCGCTCCCTCCTCGCCCACGAGGTGGTGTGGGCCGCGGCCGGCACGCCCTACGCGGTCTTCCCGATGGCTCCGAAGACGCTGATCGCCCACGCGGGCGGCACGCTGGTGGACGTGCGCGAGACCGCGGAGTGACCCCCCTGGTCGCGGCGGCCGTGCTGCTCGCCGCCGTCACGCACGCGAGCTGGAACGCGATCGCCCACCACATCACCGACAAGCTGGTCGCGTTCACGCTCATATCCGGCGGCGGCTTCCTCATCGGGCTGCTGATCGCCCCCTTCGCCGCGTTCCCGGCGGCCGGGGCGTGGCCGTACCTGTTCCTCTCCGCCGCCCTGCACGTCGGCTATTACGCCCTGCTCATGACCTCGTTCCGGCTCGGCGACTTCGGCCAGGCGTACCCCATCGCGCGCGGCACGGCGCCGCTGGTCGTCACCGTCCTGGCGGCGGTCTTCGCCGGTGAGGTCCCGGACGCCTGGCAGGCGGCCGGAGTCGCGGTCTCCTGCGCGGGCCTGACGGGCCTCGCCCTGTGGGGCATCCGCAGTTCGGGCCGCCGCCCGGACTGGACGGCGATCGGCGCGGCCGTGGCGACGGGCGTCTCCATCGCCGCGTACACGGTGGTGGACGGCCTGGGCGTGCGCGCCTCCGGCTCCTCCCTGGGCTACGTCGCGTGGCTGATGGTCCTGGAGGGCATCGCGATCCCCCTCTACGCGGTCCACCGCTGGCGCGCCGAACTCCCCGCCCGGCTCCGCCCGTTCGCGCGGGTGGGCCTGGTGGGCGCGACCCTCTCGGTCGCGGCGTACGGCCTGGTCCTGTGGGCCCAGACCAAGGCCGACCTGGCCCCGGTCTCCGCGCTGCGGGAATCGTCGATCATCGTGGGCGCGGCGATCGGCGCGATCTTCTTCAAGGAACGCTTCGGAACCCCGCGCCTGCTGGCGGCGGGCCTGATGGTGGCGGGCATCGGCCTGATGCTCCACGCGGGGTGAGGGCGTGCGCGAGCGCGCCTCGTCGCACGGCCACTAGGGTCGCCGAATGATCCGCACCATCGCATTCGACGTAGGCGAGACCCTCGTCCGGGACGACCGCTACTGGGCGTCCTGGGCCGACTGGCTGCGGGTGCCGCGCCATACCGTTTCGGCGCTGGTCGGCGCGGTGGTCGCCCAAGGGCAGGACAATGCCGAAGCACTCCGGCTGATCCGGCCGGACATCGACATCGACGCCGCCTACCGGGCCCGCGCGGCGGCGGGGCGCGGCGAGTACCTCGACGAGACCGACCTGTACCAGGACGTCCGGCCGGCACTCTCCGCGCTCCGCGAGGCCGGCGTCCGCGTCATCGTCGCGGGCAACCAGACCGTGCGCGCCGGGGAGTTGCTCCGCGGCCTCGAACTGCCCGCGGACCTGATCGCCACGTCCGGCGAGTGGGGCGTGGCCAAGCCGTCGCCCGCCTTCTTCGAGCGGCTCGTCACGGAGGCCGGGGTACAGGCCGAAGAGATCCTTTACGTGGGCGATCACCCGCAGAACGACGTGTTCCCGGCACGCGCGGCGGGGCTGCGCACCGCTCATCTGCGGCGGGGGCCTTGGGGACATCTGTGGGCGGACTCCCCGGAGGTGAACGCGGCGGCCGACCACCGGATCGACTCGCTCATGGACCTCGTGCCCCTCGCCACTCGCTGATCCGCAAGCGAAGAAGGCCGTTCGAGTACCACCGCGTGAGTGCGCGGGTACGGTTCGCGGTGGACGCTGCGAACTGGAGTCGCCATGCCCACCGTTGACGATGTGAACTTGGGAAGGCAGGTCGCTGCCACCCGTCGCGCGAAGGGCATGAGCCAGACTGCGCTCGCGCGCAGGTCTCATCTGTCCCTTGCCATGGTCAAAGCCATTGAGCAGGGCAAGCGTCGTCCGAGCACGGGAGCCCTGGAAGCGGTCGCAGCGGCGCTCGGTGTCGACCCGACGCGCTTGGACGGCACCTTCACCGGTACCGGGCGCCGCGTACACGCCGCCATGCCCGCGATCTCGGCGAGCATCGCCGGATACGACATCGCTCCCGCCGAGCCCCGCCGCAGCCCCGACGGGTTCACCTCCCTCGTCGGTCATCTCGTGAGCTGGCGCCTGGCCTCGCAGTACGGACGGATCGCGCGGCACGCACCAGCGCTCCTCGTCGACACCCTCGCGGCCCTCCACCACTCGCGCGGCCGACGGGAGGCGGCCGAGCTCCTCGTCGCCGTGGCCCGCTCCGCCGACGCCGTGGCGTACAAGTACGGGGCCCGCGACCTGTCGGCCCGACTGATCGAACTGATGCGGTGGGCCGCACCGCATGCCGAAGATCCCCTGCTGGACGCCTGCGTGGCGTACGTCCGCACCGAGACCTTCTTCGTCGCGAAGGCCTACACCGCGGGCACCCGCGCCCTGGAAGCCGCAGTCGATGCCGCCCCCGCGGTGACCGACCGCGCGACAGCCGCAGCCCGTGGTGCCCTGCACATGCGCGCCGCGGTCATCGCTGGACGTGGCGGAGACGCCGACACCGCGCACCTGCACATCGCCGAAGCCCGCCGCCTGAGCCGGCACACGCCGGAAGGGACCTACTTGGGCACGGCATTCGGACCGGAATCGGTACGGGTCCACGAGTTGTCGGTCGCGGTGAGTCTCGGCCACGACCACATCGACGACGCCCTGCGCCTCGCCCTGGAATGGACACCGTCCGATGCCCTGCCGGCGGAGCGGCGCTCCGGCTTCTGGATCGAGCTCGCCCGTGCGCAGCTGTGGGCCGGCCGTATGGACGCCGCGTTCGAGTCGCTGAAGGTGGCACGCTCCATTGCACCGCAGCACACCCGCGAGCACCCCTGGGCCCGGGAGACCGCAGGCACCCTCCGGCGCGTGAAACGTGCCGATGACGAGTCCCTCACCCGCTTCGCACAGTGGATCGGCGCCGTCTGACGCAACCCGGTCCGGCGAATCGAGGGGATACAAGGTGTATCCCTGACGCGCTCGCCCGGCGCCCATGATCTGTATCCCGACGACGACGGATCAGGGGCGGACGATGGGGAGAACAGCTGTCGAGGACTGGCTCGCGCGCGCCCAAGGGGCACCGGGGCAAGCGCGGAGAGAGTGGTCGGAGAGTGACGTCGCCCTGCTGCCTCTCGGCGACCGTTTCTGCGCGGTCCGTCTGCGTGAATCGTTCGTCCATGCTGCCGCGGGCGGCGATACCCCGCGGCTGGTCACCGCTGTGCTCACCGGTCCGGTGCTCCGGGACGGCTACAACCGCTGCTACTACGTCCTCGTCGCGCCGCTGTCCGCGCGCGTCTGGCCGTACGGCTCCGAGGTGCCCCTGCTGGGAAAGGGTTCATACGTCGGGGTTCCCGTCGTCGGCCGTCTCGACCCGGTGGGCGTTCACTGGGTCATCCCGCCTCGATGGCCGGGCGACCTGTGCCCACACCAGTCCCTCCGGGCTCTCGTCGACATCGGATACGCCTCTGTACCCGGACGGGTCGGACCGCGCACGGAGGCAGCCGGATGATGCCCACCGACCACCTCTCGTCTCCCTTGCTTCCCTCATTCAGCGTGTTGTCCGACGCCCAGGTCCAAGGCCGGGCGTGTGTGTTCTGTGCGGTCCTCCTCGGCCGTGACGCCTCGGTTGATCTCGGCGTACGCGAGTTCGACCACCGTGCGGAAGTCGTGTGCTGGTCCCCGCGCGCCTGTCACCCGTGTGCCGACGGTGGATACCTGGATGTCCTGCTCGAGGGGGCATTCACCGCGTGTCGCCAGCTGCCGCCGCCGGAGCAGCTCATGGACCTCTGCCTCCGTCTCCGGCACGAGATCCGACGTCGCCTGCCCGCTGCGGTGACGGCCGCCGTCCGCGCGGGCGAAGGCACCCTGACGTGGCACGCGCATCGGCGCATCATCGATGCGTCCCAGGATGCTCTGGCCGATGGGGCCGGCGATGCTCCCAGCCCACTGGTGCTGGCGATGCGCGTGTCCGAACTCGGTCGGCGGCTCCGTGATCTCCGGCCCTTTCCGCCGGTGAGGGAGCGTGAGTAGGCCCCTGACACGGGACCAGCCGTGAGGTGACCGGCCACCTTTCGGGCGGCGCGGCCCGGTCCCGTCAGAGCGCCGTCGCCGCCCGTACCGCGCGGACCAGGGCCTGGGCCCGGGGGTCGGCCGTCACGCCCTTGTTCATGCCGTTCGTGACGTAACCGAAGGCGAGGCCCGATTCCGGATCGGCGAAGCCGAGGGCGCCGCCGCGGCCGGGGTGGCCGAAGGAGGCGGGGGTCAGGAGCGGGGAGGCGCCGCCGTGCAGCATGTAGCCGAGGCCGAAGCGGGTGCCGACGACCAGGACGCGGTCGGGGCCCGCGGACGCCTCGGTCCGGGCGAGGGCGACGGTCTCGGGGGTGAACAGGCGCCGCGCGCCGTCCACTTCGCCGATCAGCGCGGCGTAGAAGCGGGCCAGGCCGTCGGCGGTGGCGATGCCGTTGGAGGCGGGCAGGGCCGCCGCCCGGTACTCGGGGTCGTTCTCGTCCGGTGCCGGGTCGATCGCGCCGAACGCGCGGCGGGTCAGCGACGCGGGGTCAGCGTACGCCTCCGCCACGTTCCGCTTGGGCCGCATCCGCAGGCCGCCCGGCGCCGTGGGCGGGTCGATCCGGCCGAGCCGGCCGACCCGTGCCGCCTCCGCTTCCGGCAGTCCGACCCAGAGATCGAGGCCGAGCGGGCGCGCGATCTCGGCCGCGATCCACTCGCCGACCGGCCGGCCCGTCACGCGCCGCACCAGCTCGCCGGTGAGCCAGCTGTACGTCTGCGCGTGGTAGCCGTGGTCCTCGCCCGGCACCCAGGCGGGCTCCTGCGCGGCGACGACGGCCGCGGCGAGGTCCGCGTCGAGCGCCTCGGCGGGCGTCAGCGGGCGGTCCAGGGCGGGGACACCGGCCCGGTGCGTGAGGACGTGCCGGACCAGGACCCGGTCCTTGCCGCGCGCCTTGAACTCCGGCCAGTACGCTCCGACCGGCGCGTCCAGGTCCAGCTCGCCGCGCTGGTGGAGCAGGAGCAGCGCGGCGGCGGCCACGCCCTTGGTGGCCGAGCGGACGATCTGCGCGGTGCCGGACTCCCACGGGGCGTCCCCGGCGGCGAGGTCCCCGTCGACGTCCTTGGTGCCGCCCCAGAGGTCGACGACCTTACGCCCGTGCCGGTAGACGGTCACGTGGGCGCCCCGCTCGCCGCGTTCGCCGAAGTTGCGCGCGAAGGCGTCCCGGACCGGCTCGAAGCCGTCGGTCACCGTGCCGTGTATGTCCACCAAGACGTCATCCATGACAAGGTCAACGACCCTCGACGGCCATCGATTCCCTAGCTCCTGACCTTCACCGTCTTCGGATCGAAGCCGAAGGGCAGTTCCAGGCGGTGTGCGCCCATCAGCTCGTCGTCGGCGAGGAGCTCGCCGGTCGGCCCGTCGGCCGCGATGACGCCGTCGCTGAGGATCAGGGCGCGGGGGCAGAGTTCGAGGGCGTACGGCAGGTCGTGCGTGACCATCAGGACCGTCACGTCCAGCGAGCGCAGGATGTCGGCGAGTTCGCGGCGGGAGGCGGGGTCGAGGTTGGAGGACGGCTCGTCCAGGACGAGGATCTCCGGCTCCATCGCGAGGACCGTCGCGACGGCGACCCGGCGCCGCTGGCCGAAGGAGAGGTGGTGCGGCGGGCGGTCCGCGAACTCCGCCATGCCGACCCGCGAGAGGGCCTTCAGGACTCGCGCCTCAAGCTCGGCGCCGCGCAGGCCGGCCGCCGCGGGCCCGAACGCCACGTCCTCGCGGACCGTCGGCATGAACAGCTGGTCGTCCGGGTCCTGGAAGACGATGCCGACCCGGCGCCTGATCTCGGCCATGTGCCGCTTGCCGACGGGCAGCCCGGCGACGGTGACCGTGCCCGCGCCGCCGCTCAGGATGCCGTTGAGGTGCAGGACGAGGGTGGTCTTGCCCGCGCCGTTCGGGCCGAGCAAGGCGACGCGCTCGCCGCGCCCGACGGTGAAGTCGACGCCGAAGAGGGCCTGGTGCCCGTCGGGGTAGGCGAAGGCCAGTCCGGCCACTTCCAGAGAGGGTGCGGAGGTCACAGGGTCCATCCCAACAGGCAGACGACGAGGGCGGTCAGGGGCAGGGCCAGCGCGTACGTCCACTGGGCCCGGGAGGCCGTCACCTCGTCGATGACCGGCATCGACCCGGTGTAGCCGCGGCTGACCATGGCCAGGTGCACCCGCTCGCCCCTCTCGTACGAGCGGATGAAGAGCGCGCCCGCGGATTTGGCGAGGACGCCCCACTGCCGCACCCCGCGCGCCTCGAAGCCGCGGGACTCGCGGGCGATCTTCATGCGGCGCATCTCATCGGTGATGACGTCGCCGTAGCGGATCATGAACGAGGCGATCTGGACGAGCAGCGCGGGCAGCCTCAGCCGCTGCAGCCCGAGGAGGAGGGCGCGCAGCTCGGTGGTGGCGGCGAGCAGGACGGACGCGGCGACGCCCAGCGTCCCCTTGGCCAGGACGTTCCAGGCGCCCCAGAGGCCGTTGACGCTGAGGGAGAGGCCGAGCACGTCGACGCGCTCGCCCTGGGCGACGAACGGCATCAGCACGGCGAACGCCACGAAGGGGATCTCGATGAGGAGGCGCTTGAGCAGGAATCCGGCCGGGACGCGGGCGGCGTACGCGACCGCGCCGAGCAGCACCGCGTAGAGCCCGAAGGCCCACATCGCCTCGCGCGGCGTGGAGACCACCACGATCACGAAACAGAAGACCGCCGCGAGCTTGGTGTGCGGGGGCAGCGCGTGGACGGGTGAGCGGCCGTGCCGGTAGAGCCGGTGGGCGTGGCCCGCGCCCATCTCAGGCCCGCTCGGAGGAGGCGCTCTCGGGCACCGCGGCCGGGCCCGTCTCCCCCGCGCGGCGGCGGCGCAGCGTCCAGAAGACCGCCGTCCCCGCGACGACCGTGACGCCCACGCCGATCACGCCCGCGAGGCCGCCGGAGAGGCGGGCGTCGGTGATGTCCTTGACGCCGTAGTCGGCGAGCGGGGAGTCCGCGGTGGCGTGCTCCTCGGCCTTCTTGTCGATGCCCTTGTCGTGGGCGACCTTCTCCAGGCCGTCGGGGTCGGCGGAGGCGTAGAAGCTGACGAAGCCCGCGAGGACGAGGGAGGCGACGATGCCCGCGATCCAGACGGGGCGGGTGGAGCGGGCGGCGGCCGGGGCGGGGGCGGCGGCGGGCGCGTCCACCAGTTCCCCGCCGACGCGCAGCTTGAGGGGCTGAGTGAGGCCGCGGGCCCCGTACACCAGGTCGGGCCGTACGGCGATGACGGCGCCGACGGTGAGCGCGGTGATCACGGCCTCGCCGATGCCGATGAGGACGTGCACGCCGACCATGGCCGTGGCGACCTTGCCGAGGGAGACGTCGGTGGTGCCGCCGAGCGCGTAGATGAGGGTGAAGGCGACGGCGGCGGCGGGTACGGAGAGGAGTGCGGCGGCGAAGGAGGCGACGGTGACGGAGCGGCGGCTCCTGGGCAGCACCTTCACCAGGCCGCGGAAGACGAGGTAGGCGACGACGGTGGTGACGATCGCCATGTCGGAGATGTTCACGCCGAGCGCGGTGAGGCCGCCGTCGGCGAAGAGGACGCCCTGCATGAGCAGGACGACGGAGACGCAGAGCACGCCGGTGAAGGGCCCGACGAGTATCGCGGCGAGCGCGCCGCCGAGGAGGTGCCCGCTGGTCCCGGCCGCGACGGGGAAGTTCAGCATCTGCACGGCGAAGATGAAGGCCGCGACGAGGCCGGCGAGCGGGGCGGTCCGCTCGTCCAGTTCGCGCCGCGCGCCCTTGAGGCTGACGGCCACGGCACCGGCCGCGACGACCCCGGCCGCGGCGGACACCGGGACATTGATGAACCCGTCGGGGACATGCATGCGCTCGCTCCTGGGCAGGGGCCCTGGACAGGGCAGATCGCTCGTGAACCGTTCAATGATAGGGCGTTGTTGCAAACCGTTTGCAAGAGCACCGCGGTCCCGAATCGGCTACGCCCCCTGCGGCGGAATACCGTACATATGGGACATTGGTGAGGAAGGGCCCGACGGAGCGCCCGGTGGGATGAGGAGTTCGGTGATGTCCGCAGTCGAGCAGTACGCACGCGCCCACCTCGTCACGGACTCCTCCGAGGGGCACCGCGCCGTCCCCGTCGTCCTGCGCTACGACGCGGAGGCCGACCCGCACGCGGTGCGGATCGGCCTCCCCGGCTCTCCCCACCGGGTCTGTTCCCGCCGGCTCCTGGAGCAGGGCCTGCGGGCCCCGGTCACCTCCGAGGGGGTGCACGTCTGGCCGTGCGGGCGGGTCCAGACGGTCATGGAGTTCCACGACGGGGACGGGGTGACGGTCGTCCAGTTCGACGCGTCGGCGCTGATCCGCTTCCTGCGCCGCACCTACGCCGCCGCCACCCCGGTCACCCGTTAGGCGGAGTCCGCGACCGCGGACTCCGCCGCCCGGACGGTCAGACCCGCACCGGCTCCCGTTCCGCGCCCGCGGACCCGGCGCCCTTCTCCGTCTGTGTGCGCAGGCCCTCGCCCTCGACGTCCACGTTGGGCAGCGCCCGGTCCAGCCACTTCGGCAGCCACCAGGCCTTCTTGCCGAGCAGCGCGAGGACCGCGGGCACCAGCGCCATGCGGACCACAAAGGCGTCGAAGAAGACCGCGATCGCGAGGCCGAAGCCGATCATCTTCACCATCTGCTCGGAGGAGCCGATGAAGCCCGCGAAGACCGCGATCATGATGACCGCCGCGGCCGAGACCACCCGGGCCCCGTGCCGGAAACCGGTCACGATCGCCTGGCCGGGCCGCTCCCCATGGACGTACGCCTCCCGCATGCGGGTCACGAGGAAGACCTCGTAGTCCATCGCGAGGCCGAAGACCACGCCCACCATGAAGATCGGCATCATCGACATGATCGGGCCGGTCTGCTCGACGCCGAAGAGCGAGCCGAGCCAGCCCCACTGGAAGACCGCGACGACCGCGCCGAGGGCCGCGAGGACCGAGAGCAGGAAGCCGAGGGCCGCCTTGAGCGGGACCAGGATCGAGCGGAAGACGACGATCAGGAGCAGGAACGCGAGGCCCACCACGAGCGCCAGGTAGGGCAGCAGGGCGTCGTTGAGCTTCTGCGAAACGTCGATGTTCATGGCCGTGGTGCCGGTGACCATGATGTCGGCGCCGGTGTCGGACGTGATCTTCGCGCCGGTGTCGCGGATCGAGTGGACCAGGTCCTCGGTCTCGGTGCCGCTGGGCTTGGAGGACGGCACGACGCTGATGATCGTGGTGTCGCGGGTCTTATTGAACATGGGCGGGGCGACGGTCAGGACGTCGTCCAGCTTGCCGATCGACCTGCGGATCTCACCGGCCGCGGCCTTTGGGTCGTCGGCGCCCTTGAGGTCGCCGACCACCATCAGCGGCCCGTTGAAGCCGGGCCCGAACCCCTCGGAGACCAGGTCGTACGCCTTGCGCTGGGTGGTGGACGTCGGCTGCGCGCCGTCGTCCGGCAGGCCGAGCTCCAGCTGCGAGACCGGCAGCGCCGCGGCGCCGAGGCCCACGATGCCGACGAGCAGCACGGCGATGGGCCGGCGGACCACGAAGCGGGCCCAGCGGGTGCCCATGTTCTGCTTCGGCTCGCCGCCGTTCTCCGCGGCGGCCTTCTCCGCGGCCGCCTTCTTCGTGCCGCCGCCGAAGAGCCTGCTCTTCTCGCCCATCGGCAGGACCCGCTTGCCGGCGTATCCGAGCAGCGCCGGGATGAGCGTGAGCGCGATGAGGACGGCGATCACGACCGTGCCCGCCGCGGCGAAGCCCATCTTGGTGAGCATCGGGATGTTGACCACGGCGAGGCCGACCAGCGCGATGACCACGGTGAGGCCGGCGAAGACGACGGCTGAGCCCGCGGTGCCGACGGCGCGGCCCGCCGCCTCCTCGCGGTCGCGGCCCTCGGCGAGTTCACCGCGGAAGCGCGAGACGATGAAGAGCGCGTAGTCGATGCCGACCGCGAGGCCGATCATCATGGCGAGCGTCGAGGTGGTGGTGCCGAGGTCGAGCGCGTCGGCGAGGGCGGTGATCGACGAGACGCCGATGCCGACGCCGATGAGCGCGGTGAGCAGCGGAAGCCCGGCGGCGATCAGCGAGCCGAAGGTGATGATGAGGACGACCGCCGCGACCGCGATGCCGATGACCTCGGTGGCGCCGGTCTCCGGCATGGCCTGCAGCGCGTCGCCGCCGACCTCGACGGTGAGCCCCGACTCGCGCGCGTCGTCGGTGGTCTTCTCCAGCGCGTCGCGGTCGTCGTCGGTCAGCTCCATGGCGGTGACCTTGTACGAGACGGAGGCGTACGCCGTGGAGCCGTCCTTGCTGACCGTCTTGGCCTTGAAGGGGCTCTCCGCGCGGGCCACCTGGTCCGAGCCGGACCTCAGGGCGGCGACGGTCCTTTCGATCTCGGCCTTGTTGGCCTTGTCGGTGACCTTCTCGCCGTTCGGCGCCTTGAAGACGACGCGGGCGCTCGCGCCGTCCGCGCTGGCCTCGGGGGCCCGCTTCTCCAGGAGGTCGAAGGCCTTCTGGGCCTCCGTGCCGGGTATGGAGAAGGAGCTGGAGGCGGCGGTGGGCGCCGAGGCCGCGCCGACGCCGGCGAGCGTCAGGAGCGCCACCCATATCAGGGCGACGAAGTGGCGTCGCCGGAAGGCGAGTTTGCCGAGTTTGTAGAGGAAAGTGGCCACGAGGGCGTACTCCCGGTCAGGTCGTGGTGTCCGGATTGGGCAGGGGGATCAGCCCGACGACGTGAGCGAGCGCGTCAGGAACAGGGGGGGTGGGTCAGATGCCGAGGGCGGGGAGGATCACGGCATCCACGTAGGAGGTGAGGAACGCGCGGTCGACCGTGCGGTCCTCGATCAGGTCCCGGGCGACGAATCCGCCGATGAGCATGTGGATGACGAAGTCGAGGGCCGGGTTGTCCGCCGCGACCTCGCCGCGGTCCACGGCCCGTCGCAGCAGGGTGTTGAGGTGGTCGATCTCCGGTTCGACGAGCAACTGGCGCAGCGCCTGGTGCAGTTCGGGGTTGTCGTGGATGGCGTGGAAAAGACCGCGCATCAGCGCCGCGTCCCGCTCCATCTGGCAGTCGTCCGAGCGCGCCATCATCGCGTGGATGTCGCCGCGCAGGGACCCGGTGTCGATGTCCTCGAGGGAGGTCGGCTTGTTGTGCCGCAGCGCCTTGGCGATCAGCTCGGGCTTGCTCCCCCACTGGCGGTAGAGGGTGGCCTTGCTGGACCGCGTGCGGGCCGCGACGGCGTCCATGGTGAGGGCGTCGTAGCCGACCTCGCGGAGCAGGTCGAGCACGGCCGCGTACAGCTCGGCCTCGCGCTCGGGCGTGATCCTGCTGCGTCTGGTCGTCGCCGCTTCCGTCACGGTCTCCACCTCCTCCGGGTGCCCCCATCGCTTCGTACGAAACTGTTTCGTACAGCAGGACTGTACGCCCGCCTCCTAACGAAACGAAACCGTTTCGTACGTGTGCTGCATCACGTGCCCGGCACAAGTTGCCGCGGCCCCCGGAGCGGAAAAGCATGGTGAGGTGACCGACGCGCGCGACGACACCCAGGACCACCGCTCCTACCTGCGTTTTCCGCACCTCAGCGGCGACCGCCTCTGCTTCGCCGCCGAGGACGACCTGTGGGTGGCGCCCCTCACCCCCGAGGGCGCCCCGGCCGGCCGGGCCTGGCGGCTCACCGTCGACCGGACCAAGGTGAGCCACCCCCGCTTCTCGCCGGACGGCCGCCACATCGCCTACACGACCTGGCGCAGCCTCGACCCGGAGATCCACCTGGCGCCGGTGGCCGGCGGGCCCGCGCGGCGGCTGACGTACTGGGGCAGCACCGACACCCGGGTCTGCGGCTGGTCCCCCGACGGCGACATCCTCGCCGTCTCCTCGCACGGCCAGCCCTTCTCGTACTTCTGCTGGGCCTACAGCGTGCCCACCGACGGCTCCCCCGGCGGCAAGCTGCCCTGGGGCCCGGTCTGGGACATCGCGATCACCGACTCCCTCGCCGACGGCGAGTGCGACCGCAAGACGCTGCTCCTGACGGGCAAGCCACCGCACGAGCCCGCCGCCTGGAAGCGGTACCGGGGCGGGGCGACGGGCCGCCTGTGGATGCACGGCGAGCAGATCCTCGCCGACCTCGACGGGCACCTGGAATCGCCCATGTTCGTCTCCGGCCGCATCGCCTTCCTCTCCGACCACGAGGGCATCGGCAACCTCTACTCCTGCCTGCCCGACGGCACCGACCTGCGCCGCCACACCGACCACGACACCTTCTACGCCCGGCACGCGGCCGCCGACGGCACCCGCGTCGTCTACCAGTGCGCGGGCGACATCTGGCTGGTCGACGACCTCGCCCCGGACTCCGTGCCGCGCCGGCTCGACGTGCGGCTCGGCGGACCGCGGGCCGGGCGGCGCGTCTACCAGGTGCCGGCCGCCCAGCACCTCGACGCGCTCTCCGTGGACACGACGGGCCGGGCCAGCGCCGTCGTCGTCCGCGGCTCCCTCTACTGGCTCACCCACCGGGACGGCCCGGCCCGCACCATCATCGACACCCCCGGCGTCCGCGTCCGCCTCCCCGAGATGCTCGGCACCAGCGGCCAGGTCGCCTACATCACCGACGCCGACGGCGAGGACGCCGTCGAGATCGCCTACCTGCCCCGGGCCAGCGGCGACAGCGAGCCGCGCCGGCTCGCGAGCGGGCAGCTCGGCCGGGTGCAGGAGATGGTGTCCGACCCCGACGGCAGGCGCCTCGCCATCGCCTCCAACGACGGGCGGCTGCTCCTCCTCACGGTCTCCGACGAGGCGGGCGAGGAGCCGGCCGAAGGCGGCGAGGACTCCGCGGGTTCCGGCGGCCCGGGCGAGGTCACCGAGCTGATCCGCTCCCTCAACGGCCCCGTCCGCGACCTCGCCTTCTCCCCCGACGGCGTCTGGCTGACCTGGTCGCACCCGGGCGTCGGCCGCTCCCTGCGCCAGATCAAGCTGGCCCGCATCCAGGGGCCGGGCGCCCGCACCGTCGTCGACGTCACCAACGGCCGCTTCGAGGACGAGAACCCCGTCTTCACCCGCGACGGCCGCTACCTCGCCTTCCTCTCCTGGCGCGGCTTCGACCCGGTCTACGACGTGCACACCGGCGACCTCTCCTTCCCGCTGGGCTGCCGCCCCTACCTCGTACCGCTGTCGTCGGCGACGCCGTCGCCCTTCGCGCTGCTGCCCGACGGCCGCCCGGCGGCGGGCGGCCTCGATCCGGCCGACGGGGGCGCGGGGTACGGCACCACGACGGTGGAGGTGGAGGGGCTCGAATCGCGGGTCACGCCGTTCCCCGTCGCCGCCTCGAAGTACTCGGCGCTGCACCCCGTCAGCGGCGGCGGCCTGGTCTGGCTGCGCTGGCCGATCTCCGGCGCGCTCGGCGAGACCTTCGCCAACCCCGCCGACACCTCGGGCCGCCCCACCCTCGAACACTTCAACCTCACCAAGGCGAAGAAGTCCCAACTCGTCGACCACCTGGACTGGTTCGCGCTCAGCGGCGACGGCTCACGCCTCGTCGTCGTCGACGAGGGCGACCTCAGCGCCGTCCCCTCCACCGAGGTCGGCGACGTCGACACGACCGTCTGGATCGACCTGCGCCGCATCCTGCACGAGGTCGACCCGGCCGCCGAGTGGCGCCAGGCCTACGAGGAGGCGGGCCGCATCATCCGCGCCTACTTCTGGGACCCGGGGATGTGCGGCATCGACTGGGACGCGGTCCTCGCCCAGTACCGCCCGCTGGTCGAACGCGTCGCCTCCCCCGACGAGTTCGCCGACCTGCTGCGCGAGGTCCTCGGCGAGCTGGGCACCTCCCACGCGTACGTCACCGCCGCGCGCCGCAACGAGGGCCCGCCGCACTACCAGCGCGCCATGGGGCTGCTCGGCGCCAACCTCGTCCACCGGGACGAGGGGTGGATGGTCAAGCGGATCCTGCCCGGCGACTCCTCCGACTCCAAGGCGCGATCGCCGCTGGCCGGCGCGGGCATCCGCGAGGGCGCCGTCCTCACCCACATCGACGGCCGCCCGGTCGACCCGGTGACCGGCCCCTACCCGCTCCTCTCGGCGGCGGGCGGCACCACGGTCGAGCTCACCTTCCGGCCCGCGGAGGGCGACGGCAGGCCCCGCCGCGTCGCCATCGTCCCGCTCATCAACGAACGCCCCCTGCGCTACCAGGACTGGGTGGCCAAACGCCGTGAGGTCGTACGGGAGTTGAGCGGCGGCAAGTGCGGCTACCTGCACATCCCCGACATGGGCGGCTCGGGCTGGGCGCAGTTCAACCGGGACCTGCGCCTGGAGGTGGACCGGCCCGCCCTCATCGTGGACGTGCGCGGCAACGCGGGCGGCCACATCAGCGAACTCGTCGTGGAGAAACTGACCCGCAAGATCATCGGCTGGGACCTGACGCGGAACGCCGAGCCCGTCTCGTACGCCTCGAACTCGCCGCGCGGCCCCGTGGTGGCCCTCGCCGACGAGGCGACCTCCTCCGACGGCGACATGATCACGGCCGCCTTCAAGCTGCTCGGCCTCGGCCCGGTCGTCGGCCAGCGCACCTGGGGCGGCGTCGTCGGCATGACCGGACGGCACACGCTCGGCGACGGCACGGTGATCACGGTGCCGATGAACGCGGGCTGGTTCGACGCGTACGGCTGGGGCGTGGAGAACCACGGGGTCGCCCCCGACCTGGACATCCTGCGCACCCCGCTGGACTGGGCGGAGGGGCGGCACGCCCAGCTCGACGACGCGGTGCAGCTGGCGCTCGAACTCCTGGAGCAGAATCCGGCGGCCACACCTCCGGGCCACTCGGACGTGCCGGACCGCCGCCGGCCACCGCTGCCGCCGCGCTCGTGAGGGCCCGTACCTCACCCCCACATGATCGAAATGCGAGGAATGTGCGACCGTGCAAATCTGGTCGAGGCCCCATCCCCCTCACCCACCCACGGGAGTGAACCGCATGGGCATCAAGGACCAGTTCCAGGACAAGGCGAACGACCTCGCCGGCAAGGCCAAGAGCGCCATGGGCGACAAGGGCGACCAGGCGCAGGACCGCGCCTCGCAGGCCCAGGACGAGGCGAGCGAGCGGTCCTCGCAGGCTCCCGACGAGGCACAGAGGGCCGCGCAGGAGCAGCAGGACAAGTTCGACCAGGACTACGACGCCTGACGCCACCACGCGGTGTGCACGCCGAGAGGCCCCCGGGACGCCGGGGGCCTCTCGCCGCTCTCCGCCCGCCGGCGTCAGACGCCTGCCCGGGCCCGCTCGTCCGCGGAGCCGCCGGCCCCGACGAGACCGGTCGACATGGTCGCGAGCCGCGGCTCGAACCGCCGCATCTCCCGCTGGCCCACCGCACCGATGACGCCGGGCAGGTAGCCGCGGATGCCCTGCATGCCCCGCAGCCACCCCTGCGCGTACACGTGGCTGGAGCGGCGCTCGATGCCGGCGACGATCCGGTCGACCGCCGGGCCCAGCGGATACGTCTTGTTGGACGGCCACGGCAGCCGCGAGCGCAGCTCCCGCATCACGTCGTCCTGGTCAGCGCCCCGCACCATGTCCGTGTCGGTCCAGGAGAGGTAGCCGACGCCGACCTTGACGCCCTTGTAGCCGACCTCGGCCCGCAGCGCGTGCGCGTACGCCTCCACGCCCGACTTCGAGGCGCAGTACGCCGTCATCATCGGCGCCGGCGTGATCGCGGCGAGCGAGGCGATCTGCAGGAGGTAGCCGCGGCTCTCCATGAGGACGGGCAGGAAGGCCCGGCCCGTCACCGCGCTGCCGATGAGGTTGACCTCGATGACGCGGCGCCACGCGTCGGGGTCGGACTCCAGGAAGGGACCGCCGCTGGCCACGCCCGCGTTGGCGACGACGATGTCGACCTTTCCGAAGTGCTCTTTGACCTCCTGCGCGACCCGCGCCATCGCCACGTGGTCGGTGACGTCCGCGTGCCAGTGCCCGGACTCGGTGTGCAGCCGCTCCGCCACCTGCTTCAGCTCGTCCGGCTCCAGGCCGACGAGGGCCACCTTCGCGCCGCGCGCCGACAGCTTGCGGGCGAGCAGTTCCCCGACCCCGCGCGCCGCGCCGGTGACGACCGCGACCTGTCCCTCCAGGCTGACCCTGCTCATGCGCCCTCCTTGACCTGTACGTACGTTGCGACGAGTTCCGTGATCCGGGCGGTGACCGCCTCCGGCGCCTCGATGGGCGTCATGTGGCCGACGCCGGCCAGTTCGGTGAGTCCCACACAGTCGGGCAGCGCGGCCGCGATCCGCCGTGCGTGCACGACCGGGGTGAGCCGGTCCGCGGTGCCGGCGATGACGGCGGTGGGCAGCCGCAACGCGCCGACCTCGACGTCCAGTTGGAGCGCGTCGAGCACGTGCGACCAGCCGTGGCGCACGAGTCTCGGGCAGGCGTGCACGATCCGCGCGCAGGCGTCGACCTTGTCGGGTGCCGCGCCGGGGCCCATCGTGGCGTACTTGAGGATCCGCCTGGCCATGGGCGTGACCGGGCCGAGCGGGGCGCGCGAGCCGAGGACCGAGCGGGTGATCCTGGTCCGCACCCGGCCGGCCCGGAGCAGCGGCACCACCGTCGCCTCGGCGACCAGGGCCGAACTCCCCGTGCTGCACAGCAGGACGGCGGCGACGTGCTCGCGCACCGCCTGCCGGCCGCCCGCGGCCATGACGGTCATGCCGCCCATGGAGTGCCCGACGAGCACGGCCTTCTCGCCCGGCGCGAGGGTCGCCCGCAGGACCGCCTCCAGGTCGTCGGCGAGCGCCCGCGTGCTGTACCCGTCGGCGGCCGAGGGCGCCGCGCTGCGCCCGTGCCCCCGCTGGTCGTACGCGATGACGCGGTGGTCGGTGGCGAGGGCGCGTATCTGCGCCGCCCAGAAGGCGGTCGAGCAGGTCCAGCCGTGCGCCAGGACCACGGGGGGCGCGTCCTCGGGGCCGTGCACCTCGACGTGGACGCGGGAGCCGTCGGCGGAGACGGCGCTCAGTTCGCGGGCGGGGGCGGGCCGCGCGCAGGGGGCCTCCGCCGTGCGGGCCGGCCGGCTCATGCCTTGGCCTCGACCTTCTGCGTGGCGGAGTTCTGCCGCGCTCCGGCGTCCCGCGCCTCCTGGGGATTCTTCGGGGGCCGCAGCACCTCGTACTCGGAGAGGTCGACGCGGCGGGTGGCCGCCCGGAACTCGGTGGTGGTGCCTGGCCACACGGTCGTGTTGACGCCGTTCTCGTCGAGGTACCAGCTGGTGCAGCCGCCGGTGTTCCACACGGTGCGCTTCATCCGCTCCTGGACGCGGTCGTTCCAGGCGGTGACGGCGTCGGGCCGGGCGGCGAGGGCGGCGCGGCCGCCGAGGACGTCCAGCTGGCGCAGGTAGTCGGCCATGTAGTTCAGCTGGGACTCGATCATGAGGATCATCGAGGAGTTGCCGAGGCCGGTGTTGGGCCCGATGATCGTCATCCAGTTGGGGAAGCCGGGCGCGGTGGCGCCGCGCAGCGACTTCATGCCGGTCTTCCACGTCTCCATGAGGGTCTCGCCCCCGTCGCCGACGACGCGGTCGGCGATCGGCATGTCCGTCACGTGGAACCCGGTGCCGAAGATGATCGCGTCGACCTCGGTCTCGGTGCCGTCGGCGGCGACGACGGTGCTGCCGCGCACCTCGGTGAGTCCGCTGGCGACGACGTCGACATTGGGCCTGGCGAGCGCCGGGTAGTAGGTGTTGGAGAGCAGGATGCGCTTGCAGCCGATGCGGTAGGTGGGCGTCACCTTCTCCCGCAGCGCCGGGTCCTTGATGGCCCGGTACATGTTCCGCTTGGCGATCTTCTCGACCAGACCGAGCTCGTCGGGCCGCTTGGTGAACGCCTGGACCTGCAGCTCCCGGATGCCCCAGAGGATGCCGCGCCGGGCCTGGGTGGTGAACGGCAGCTGCTTGTGGATCCAGCGCTCGACGCCGGTGATGGCGCGGTCGGCGCGCGGCATCACCCACGGGGGCGTGCGCTGGAAGAGGGTGAGCCTGCCGACCTTCTTCTGGATCTCGGGGACGATCTGGATGGCCGAGGCGCCGGTGCCGATCATCGCCACGCGCTTGCCGCGCAGGTCGTAGCCGTGGTCCCAGCGGGCGGAGTGGAAGACCTTGCCGGGGAAGGTGTCGATGCCGGGGATGTCCGGGGTCTTGGGGTCGGAGAGCGGCCCGGTGGCGGAGACGACGACGTCGGCGGTGAGGGTGCCGGAGCTGGTCTCGATCTCCCAGCGCAGCCGCTCGGCGTCCCAGCGCATCAGCTTCACCTCGGTGTCGAGGCGGATGTGCGGGCGCAGCCGGAAGGTGTCGGCGACGTGTTCCAGGTACTCGTGGATGCGCTCCTGGCCCGAGAAGGTGCGGGGCCAGTCGGGGTTGGGGGCGAAGGAGAAGGAGTACAGGTGCGAGGGCACGTCGCAGGCGCAGCCCGGGTAGCTGTTGTCCCGCCAGGTGCCGCCGACCGCGCCGGCCCGTTCCAGGACGACGAAGTCGGTGATGCCCTCGCGGCGCAGCCGCACGGCGGCCCCGAGACCACCGAACCCGGATCCGATCACCGCCACCCGTACGTGCTCGTGCTCGTGCCCCTGCTCAGGGCTCCGCTCGCGCTCGGCCATGCCGCCGCCTCCCGAAGTACACGACTCTGCCAGTAACCACTGGCGCAATCCGGAGAGTAGAACACCCTCGTACTGATGGGTAGGGGTAGAGCACGGGAAAGTTACCGGCGGTACAACATAGGCTTCCCCCGTGGCAGACGAACGCGAGAGCGGATCAGGGGACGTACGCGAGTACCGCATGGCGGAGCTGGCGCGCGAGGCCGGCATCACCGTGCGCACCGTCCGCTTCTACCGCGAGCGCGGGCTGATCCCGCCACCGCGCCGCGAGGGCCGCATCGCCTGGTACGACGACCACCACCTGGCCAGACTCCGCACCATCGCCGCCCTCCTCGAGCGCGGCCACACCCTCAACGGCATCGCCGAACTCGCCGACGCCTTCGACAAGGGCCGCGACGTCGGCGAGCTCCTCGGCCTCGGCGAGCCGACCGAGGAACAGCCCGTCCGCCTCACCCCGGAGGAGCTCGCCGACCACTTCGCGGGCGAGGTCACCCCGGAGAACCTCGTCGCCGCCCTCGACCTCGGCTACCTCGGCACCGACGGCGACGAGCTGGTCCACATCAGCCGCCGTCTCCTCGACGCCTCATCCACCCTGGTCCGCAAGGGGGTTCCGCTCGCCGCGGTCCTCGAGGCGGGCCAGCGCGTGCGCGAACACGCCGACGCGCTCGCGGAGTTGTTCACCACCGTGCTGCGGGCCCACGTCCCGGAGACCGCCGACGTGGACATCGAGGAGCTCCGCCCGGTCGCCAAGGCCGTGGTGGAGGCGGAGCTTTCGATGGCCCTGGACCGCCGCCTCAAGAAAGAGTGACGGCAGGGGTGTTCACCGGGGCAGCCACCAACGCGCCTTGTAGATACCGCCGTCGACGTATTTGTACGAGCTCTCGGGGCGGTGCACGCTCACCGTCGTGGTCCACCAGGTCTCACCGAGCCCCTTCTCCGGCACGGTGGTCAGGACCTGCCCGGTGCGCGGGTCGTCGCCCACGGCCTTCACCGACTTCCGCGAGATCGTCTCGTGCCCGTCGAAGTCCGTGACGAACGTCCCGCTCCGCGGCTCGTACTGGAAGACCGCGGCACCGGTCGTCACCCACAGCCGCCCCGGCAGCCCGGCGACCGGGAACAGGTCGTGGCCGCCCGGGGTCTTGCCCGGCGTGCCGACCGGAAGCCCAACGGCGGAGCGCCGCGTCAGCGTCGGGCGCGCGGCCGTGCCGCCCACGGCGTACGAGACCAGCTCGTCGTCGCCGAGCGCCCAGAGCACCTCGCGGGCACCGTCCCAGTGCAGCCCGTGCGCGCCCTTCAGCTCCGCCTCCGTGTACCGCGCCGCCCGCGGCCCCAGCGACGCCGCGTAGAGCCGCACCCGCGCGCCGGTACTGCACGCGACGGCCACGTTCCCGTCCGGCAGCAGCTCCGCGGTGTGCGGGTTGAACAGGTCGTCGCCGGGTCCGATCGCCGTGCCCCAGTACCGCCGTCCCGTCGGGTACTCGGCCACCGCCACGAAGCCGAACGACGCGGTGGTCAGCACGTACGCACGGTGCCGGCGCAGCCGCACCTTCGCCTCGCACGGGTACACCCAGCTCGCGTCCGGGTCCAGGTCCCGGTAGCGCGGGTCGCCGAGCGGCGAGAACTGCCAGAGCACGGCGGACGGGTCGGCGGCCGGGTCCCAGACGCGGCGCCGCGGGTCGAGCACGAGGATCCGCCTGCTCGCCTGCTCGGTCAGGAGCACGGGCGGCGTACCGGCGGGCACCCCGCCACCGTCACCCGCCCCGAACGCCCGTGCGGTGGGCAGCGCCACCGCGATCCCGGCACCCGCCGCAGCCAGCACGACGGCACGTCTCGACGGCACGGCAGCCATGAAATCCCCCCGGAACCTGGGCAGTTGGTCAGGTGCGCGACCGCAATCTGCCATGCCGTCCGGTCCCGGGACAGCCCTCTACCGGACTTTGTGCCCGTGTCCCGCCGCCGACCACCCCGTTGGAGGACGGCCTACAGGTCGTAGACCACCGTCACCGGCGCGTGGTCGCTCCACCGCTCCCCGTGGCTCGCGGCCCGCTCCACGTACGCCTTCACGGCGCGCTCGGCGAGCCCCGCCGTCGCCACCTGGTAGTCGATGCGCCAGCCCGTGTCGTTGTCGAAGGCGCGCCCGCGGTAGGACCACCACGAGTAGGGGCCCTCGACGCCGGGGTGCTGCTGCCGCACGACGTCCTCGTACTCCTCGAAGACCTCGTCCAGCCAGGCGCGCTCCTCGGGCAGGAAGCCGGAGTTCTTCTTGTTGCCCTTCCAGTTCTTGAGGTCGGCCTCCTGGTGGGCGATGTTCCAGTCGCCGCAGACGACGACGTGGCGCCCCTCGGCGGCGGCACGCGCCTTGAGCTCCTTCAGGTACAGGAGGAACTCCGCCATGAACCGCACCTTCTCGTCCTGACGCTCCGTGCCGACCTCGCCGGAGGGCAGGTAGAGGCTGGCCACGGTGACGCCGGGCAGGTCGGCCTCGACGTACCGGCCCGACCCGTCGAACTCCTGCGACCCGAAGCCGACCCGCACCCGGTCCGGCTCACGGCGCGTGTACAGCGAGACGCCGGCGCGCCCCTTCGCGGCGGCGGGCGCGTGCACGACATGCCAGCCCTCGGGCTCCCGCACCTCGTCCGGCAGCTGATGCGCCTCGGCGCGCACCTCCTGCAGGCACACCACGTCCGCCGAGGTCCCGGCGAGCCACGCGACGAAGCCCTTCTTCGCGGCGGCCCGCAGCCCGTTCACATTCACGCTGGTCACTGTCAGCACAACACTCGCCCAACTCTCCCTGGCCTCTTCCACGGGCCAGGAGCCAGGCTCCCACACGGGTCGGACATCCCCCGCGACACCCTCGACGGCGCCTGCGGGGCCCTCCCGGCACACTGGATGGTCGAGCCCCGCCCATATCGCATAGAAGTACGATGGAGCGCATGAGTATCCAAGCCCGTGAGGCCACCGCCCCCGTCGAGCTGCGCACGGTCACCTTCGCGCACCCGGACGCGATCCGGCTCAACGACCGCGTCCAGCGCGAATACGCGGAGCGCTACGGCGACGACGGCGACGTCACCCCGCTCGACGCCACCATGTTCGAGCCGCCCCGCGGGCTCTACCTCATCGCCTACGACGAGCACGGCACCGCCCTGGCGACGGGCGGCTGGCGCCGCATGGACGAGAACGGCGAGGGATACCAGGACGGCGACGCCGAGCTGAAGCGGATGTACGTCACCCCCGAGGCGCGCGGGCTCGGCCTGGCCCGCCGGATACTCGCCGCCCTCGAGGAGGACGCCAGAGCCGCCGGCCGCGTCCGCATGGTCCTGGAGACCGGCACCAAGCAGCCCGAGGCGATAGCCCTCTACACCTCCAGCGGCTACACCCCCGCCCCCGCCAAGTTCGGCCACTACCGCTTCGAGGAACTGAGCCGCTGCTACGCGAAGGCCCTGTGACCCCGGCACACGACGACGGGACTACTCCCGCACCGCCGACCGCAGGTCCAGCTCGGCGAGGGCCCCGCCGCCCACCGGATTGCTGAACCGCAGCCCGGCCCCGAGCACCTGCGCCTGCCCCTGCGCGATCGTCAGCCCGAGCCCGAGCCCCACCTTCTTCTCCCCGCACCCGCTCCGGAACCGCTGCGGCCCCCGGGACAGCAGGGACTCCGGAAAGCCGCCCCCGGAGTCCCGCACCCGCACCAGCCCGCCGTCGACCTCGACGACCACCGGCGCCGCCCCGTGCCGCAGCGCGTTGCTGACGAGGTTGCCGACCACCCGCTCCACCCGCCGCGGGTCGGTCACCACCCGCACGTCCCGTACGACGTCCACCGTCACGCCCGGCGCCCCCGCGGCCCCGGTCGCGGCCGACGTGCGCACCAGCTCCCCCAGCCCGCACTCCTCGGCCGCGACCTGCTCCCCCGCGCCGTCGAGCCGGGCCACCTCGATGACGTCGTCGACCAGCTCCCGCAGCCGCTGCGCGGACTCCCGCACCAGTTCGGAGGGGCGGCCCGGCGGCAGCAGCCCGGCCGCCGTGACCATGCCGGCCACCGGGGTCCGCAGTTCGTGCGCGATGTTCGCCGTCACCTCGCGCTCGGCCTGCAGCCGGGCCGCGAGCGCGTCGGCCATCGTGTTCACGGCGGACGCGAGCCGGGTGATCTCGTCCTTGCCGCGCAGCGGCAGCCGCGCCGTCAGATCCCCCTCGGCGATGCGCTGCGCCGCCCCGGCCTTCGCCCGCAGCCGACGCCCGAGCCGGGTGGCCACGAGCAGCCCCGCCACACAGGCCAGCGCCGTCCCGAGCCCGCCGGAGACCCACAGCACCCGGTCCACGTCGCGTACGGTCTCGGCCTCCCTGTCGTACGGCCGCTTCAACGCGACGATCTCCTCGCCGGCCTTGCTCGCCGCCCACAGCTGCGGGACCCGCCCGTCGCGGTCCAGGTAGACGCCCCACTTCCCCCTCGCCACCGCACCGGCGAGCGGCCCCGGCAGATCGGGCGGGTCGACGAGGGTGCGGTCACCGTCGATGCCGGCCGCGTGGTCCTGCACGGCCGTCCGCAGCCGGTCCCCGATCTGCGTGCGCGCGCCCGCGTACTGCGCCTCGGCGGTGCGGTGGTGCACGAGCAGCCCCATCACGACGGAGACGAGTGCGGCGGTGCCCGCGATGGCGACACCGATCTTGGTACGCAGCCCCATGCCGTTCCCAGCCCCCTCAGACGTCCGGGACCGACAGCCGGATCCCCTGGAACTGCACGTTCACCGCGCTCGCGGGCAGCTCGTCCGGCGTCTTCGGCTCGACGGTGGCCCGCCGGTAGTACGCCACGCGCTCCTGGCGCTCCAGACCGCTGAGCGTCAGCGTCGCGTCGTACGGCTTCCTGCCGCACCCGGGCAGGCACCATTCCCCGCTGAGCTTCCCGGAGGCGCGCGCGATCGGGCCGCCCCAGTCGTGCCAGCTCAGCTCCGTGAGCGACACCGACTCGGTGAGCCCCACCGCCGCCGGCTGCTGCAACGGCCGCCCCATCACGTCGGCCAGATAGACGGGGCCCGTCACGCGCGAGGGGCGCAGCGCGGGGCCCTCCACCCGCAGCCCCCGAGGCTCGGCGCACCCGCCCGCCAGCGCGGCGACCAGTGCGGTACCGCACACGGCGGCAACCCTCAAAGGGGACAACATGGATCAAATGTATCCACACCGGAGAAAACCACACCCGGGGCGATCGGAGGGTGACCCCGGGGACGGGACAACGCAAAGATCCCGTCCAGTTCGATGAACTGGACGGGATCTCATGTGCAGTGGACCTGAGGGGATTTGAACCCCTGGCCCCCTCGATGCGAACGAGGTGCGCTACCGGACTGCGCCACAGGCCCTTGCAACGAGTGAAACTCTAGCATCCCCATCCGGGTGCTTGGAAATCCGTTCCTGGCTGGTCAGCCGGGTGGATCTCACGGCGCCTCACTCGTTGGCCGCGCGCGGCCGGTCGCCGTCCTCGTACTGGTCGAAGAGCGGCGTGCGGCCGCGCTCGCGCGCGCGCCGCGCGGACGCCGCCCGGCGCCGGTCGCTGCGGCCGCCGACGGCGTCGGCGCCGTCGCTCCCGTCGATGTCGCCCGCGCCCTCGGCCGGCCGCTCCCGCTCGGCCGCGCGCTCGGCGGACGGCTCCGCCGTGCTCGACCGCGCCGAGCTCCACGCGTCCGGCGAGCCCAGGTCGACGCTGCCGGTGGCGCGCGGGGCGACCGGCGCCGTCACGTACGTCGGCAGCGGCACCGGGACCGGGTCCCAGCTGTCGCCGCGGCCCGGGCCGTGCTGCCGCTCGCGCTGCTGGTCGACCCATTCGGCGTGGTCGGTCTGCTCGACGAGGGCGCGGCGGTCCGCGGCCAGCGCGGAGAGGCCGGTCTCCGTCCCGGACGCCGGGCCGTCGTCGGCCGGCTCGTCGGCCGGGGGCTCCGCGGGCCTGCGGCGCGGCTGCCGCTCGCGCAACCGCTGGGCGGCGGCCTCGGCGCGGCGCCGGTCCATGGTGTACGTGAAGCGGCGCCGCTCCTGGCCGCGCAGGTAGACGATGTACGCGCTCAGGAGCACCCCGGGCGCGGCGGGCGCCCACAGCAGGGCGAGGCCGCCGACCGCGGCGACGACCGTGCCGGCCGTGAAGGCGAGGAAGAGGAGCACCGTCGTTCGCCGGCGCCGGGCGAGGACCTTCGAGCGCCGGGCGCGGGCGGCGGCCTCCGCCGAGGCGGCCCGCTGCGCGGGCGTCGCCCTGGCCGGGGCCTTGGCCCGGGGAGCCGGGGCGGCCGCGCGCTCGGACTCGGATCCGTGCCGGACCGCGGGTTCGGGTTCGCGTTCGGGGCGCGCCTGCGGACGGGCCGCGGGCTCGGGCCGCCCGGCGGGGGGCTCGGCCCGCTCCGGCCGGTGCTCCGCCGTGTCGGACGGGGGCGCGACGAAGGACCGGACGTCCACCGAGCCGGTGATGACGTCCGGGTCGTCGTGCGACTCCCCTTCCTCGGGCGAGCGCGCTTGCAGGTCCTTGGCGTATCGGCGCTCCATGCCCGCCCGTCCGGACAGCAGCCGGATGGCGGTGCTGAAGCGTTCCGTCGGACGGGCTTCGTTCAGCTCGTCCTGCCTACGGAGCCACATCGGCACCAAGTAGGCGGCCCAGGCCCCGACGATGACTGCGTAGATGAGGCCGCTGCTGCTCACGCTCACACGGTAGAGGGGTTTGCGTGAGGCCATCTGCCAATTGAGCCGGTGTGTCGCACGATCTGGCTGATATCTCGAACTTTTTTTGCGACTGATGCGATCAACAGGCCGCTGTCGGCATGAAATTAATGCCTGAGACAAGACTCATACCCGTCTCGGACGGACCGTCATCGCGCAATTTCGAACATATATTTCATTTCCCGGGTCGGGGTGCGCCGGGTGTGCCGCGCTATGCCGTGTGCCGAGGTCGCGCCTGGTGCCAGCGGCGCAACAGTCCTTCCGGCACCTCTTCGGTGGTGAGCGCGAAGACGAGATGGTCGCGCCAGGCCCCGTCGATGTGGAGATAGCGCGGCCGCAGCCCCTCCTCGCGGAATCCGAGTTTCTCCACGACCCGTCGGCTCGGCATGTTCTCGGGGCGAATACAGACCTCGATACGGTGCAGCCCGACCGAACGGAAGCAGTGGTCGACGGCGAGCGCGACGGCGGTCGGCATCACTCCGCGGCCCGCGACGGACTCGTCGACCCAGTAGCCGACGTGGCCCGAGCACATGGATCCCCAGGTGATCCCGGCGACCGTCAACTGCCCGACGAGACGCCCCTGGTATTCGATGACGAACGGCAGCATCCGGCCCGCGTTCGCCTCGGCGCGCAGATGACGGACCATCTGGCGGTAGGTGGGGCGGTGCACCACCGGGCCGCTGGGCGTGGGCGGCGGGATCGTGGCCTCCCAGGGGCGCAGCCAGTCGCGGTTGCGCCGGTTGACCTCCCGCCAGGCCCGCTGGTCACGCAGCTTTATGGGACGGAGGACGACATCGCCGTCCGTCAGTTCGACGGGCCAGGAGGGGCTGTTCAGCTCGCACCCCCCGGCGGACTGGGGTGGTCACCGCCGCGCAGCTGGTCGACCGCGTGCTTCAGCAGCGGCTCCAGGACGGCGAGTCCGTCGCGTACGCCCCCGGTGGAACCCGGCAGGTTGACGACGAGCGTCCGGCCAGCGACCCCCGCGAGCCCGCGCGAGAGGACGGCCGTGGGGACCTTGTCCCTGCCGTACGCGCGGATCGCCTCGCCGATGCCGGGGACCTCGTGGTCGATGACCCCGCGGGTGACGTCGGGGGTGCGGTCGGTGGGCGAGATGCCGGTGCCGCCGGTGGTGAGGATGACGTCGTAACCGGCCTCGACACCCGCGCGCAGGGCCGCTCCGACGGGGTCGCCGTCGGGGACCACCTGCGGGCCGTCGACGGCGAAGCCGAGCGCGGCCAGGCCCTCGGCGAGGATCGGGCCGCCCTTGTCGGCGTAGACGCCGGCGGCGGCGCGGTTGGAGGCCGTCACGACCAGCGCGCGGTACGGCGCGGCTCCGGCCGACGCGTCCTGACCACTCATGCCCCTGCTCCCTCGTCCGCTTGCTCGCGCGTCCAGTGCCCCGACTTGCCGCCGGTCTTCTCCTCGACCCGTACGTCGGTGATGACGGCGCCCTTGTCGACGGCCTTGACCATGTCGACGACGGTGAGGGCGGCGACGCTCACCGCGGTGAGGGCCTCCATCTCGACGCCCGTGCGGTCGGTCGTCTTCACCGTGGCGAGGATCTCGACCGCGTCGTCCGCCACGGAGAGGTCGAGCTTGACTCCGGAGACGGCCAGCGGGTGGCAGAGCGGGATGAGGTCCGGCGTGCGTTTGGCACCCATGATGCCCGCGATCCGCGCGGTGGCCAGGGCATCGCCCTTGGGCACGCCCTCCCCGCGCAGCAGTTCGATCACGCGGGGCGAGACCCGTACGCGACCGCTGGCGCGTGCCGTGCGCGCGGTCACGTCCTTGGCGGAGACGTCGACCATGCGGGCCGCGCCCGCCTCGTCGATGTGGGTCAGTCGCTGCTGCTCAGGGGCTCCGGGGGTGTCCCCCCGGGAAATCGCGGTCATGTGCTTGGCGCTCCCGGTCCGGGCTCCGCGCGGTGCGGCGCGCAGGCCTGTTGTGCGCGACACGGTACCGCGCGGGCGCCCCTCTCAGCCGAGCAGGACCACCTCGACCTCGGCGCCCGGCTCCACCGACGTGGTCTCCTCGGGGAGCACGATGAGGGCGTTCGCCTGCGCGAGGGCGGCGATCAGGTGCGAACCGGAACCGCCGACGGGCGTCACGCGGCCCGCCTCCTCGTCGTACCGCCCCCGCAGGAACTGGCGGCGGTCCGCGGGCGAGCGCAGCGCCTCGTCGGTCAACAGCTCCGCGCGCGTGGAGCGCCGCCGGACCTCCGGCAGCCCCATGAGGGTGCGGATCGCGGGACGCACGAAGAGCTCGAAGGAGACGTACGAGGAGACGGGGTTGCCCGGCAGCGCGAGGAGCGGGGTGTGGTCGGGGCCGATGGAGCCGAAGCCCTGCGGCTTGCCCGGCTGCATGGCGAGCTTGCGGAACTCCACGCCGCCGCCCGCCCCGATGCCGCCCTCCGCGTCCGGGTCGCCGATGGAGCTCAGGGCCTCCTTGACGACGTCGTACGCGCCGACGCTGACGCCGCCCGTGGTGACGATGAGGTCGGCGCGGATCAGCTGGTCCTCGATGGTGGAGCGCAGCGTCTCGGCGTCGTCGGCGACCGCGCCCACGCGGTAGGCGATGGCTCCGGCGTCGCGGGCGGCGGCGGTGAGGGCGAAGCTGTTGGAGTCGTGGATCTGGCCCTCGGCCAACTGCTCGCCGGGCTGGATCAGTTCGCTGCCGGTGGACATGACGACCACGCGCGGGCGCGGGCGCACCTTGACCGTGGCCCGGCCGACGGCGGCGAGCAGCGCGATCTGCGGCGGCCCGAGCACGGTGCCGGCGGTCAGGGCGCGGTCGCCGGCCCGCACGTCGCTGCCACGGGCGCGCACGTGCGCGTGTGCCTCGGCGGGGCGGTGCACGCGGACCTCGCCGAAGGCGCCTTCGGGGGCGGCGCTGTGGGCGCGCATCCCGGAGACGGGGCCCTCGCCCAGGCCGCCGTCGGTCCACTCCACGGGGACGACGGCCTCGGCGCCGGGGGGCAGCGGGGCGCCGGTCATGATGCGGGCGGCCTGGCCCGCGCCGACGGTGGGCCGCTCGCCCGCGCCCGCGGCCACGTCGCCGATGACGGTGAGGACGGCGGGGAACTCCTCGCTCGCGCCCTCGACATCGGCGACCCGTACCGCGTAACCGTCCATGGAGCTGTTGTCGAAGGGCGGCAGCGAGACGGGCACCGTGACGTCCTCGACCAGGACACAGCCCTGGGCGTCGAGGAGCTGGAGCTCGATGGGTTCGAGCGGGCGGACGGTCTCGAGGATGTCGTCCAGATGCTCGTCCACCGACCAGAACGGCTGCCGGTCGGTGGTCGGTGTCGTCGTGCTGCTGCTCAAAGTGCTACATCTCCTCGGTGACGTAACTGCGAAGCCAGGCCTTGAAGTCCGGGCCCAGATCTTCACGTTCGCACGCGAGTCTGACAATGGCACGCAGATAGTCGCCGCGGTCACCGGTGTCATAGCGGCGGCCCTTGAAGACCACGCCGTGCACCGGGCCGCCGACCTTCTCGTCGGCCGCGAGCTGCTGGAGGGCGTCGGTGAGCTGGATCTCGCCGCCGCGGCCCGGCTCGGTCTTGCGCAGTATGTCGAAGATGTGCGGGTCGAGGACGTACCGGCCGATGATCGCGTAGTTCGACGGGGCGTCGGCCGCGTCGGGCTTCTCGACCAGGTCGGTGACCTTGACGACGTCGCCGTCCTCGGTGGCGTCGACCGCCGCGCAGCCGTAGAGGTGGATCTGCTCGGGGGAGACCTCCATGAGGGCGATGACGCTGCCGCCGTGCCGCTCCTGGACCTCCACCATGCGGGCGAGGAGGGGGTCGCGCGGGTCGATGAGGTCGTCGCCGAGGAGCACCGCGAACGGTTCGTGGCCGACGTGCGGAGCGGCACACAGGACGGCGTGACCGAGCCCCTTGGGGTCGCCCTGGCGCACATAGTGCATCGTCGCGAGGTCGCTGGACTCCTGGACCTTGGCGAGGCGGGCCTCGTCGCCCTTCTTCAGGAGGGCGGACTCCAGTTCGTAGTTGCGGTCGAAGTGGTCCTCCAGCGGGCGCTTGTTGCGGCCCGTGATCATGAGGACGTCGTCGAGGCCCGCGGAGACGGCCTCCTCGACCACGTACTGGATGGCCGGCTTGTCGACCACCGGCAGCATCTCCTTGGGCGTGGCCTTGGTGGCCGGCAGGAAGCGCGTACCGAGACCGGCGGCGGGGATGACCGCCTTGGTGATCCGGTGGTGTGGGGGATGAGACTCAGTCATGCGGCCACCATATCCGGTGCGTATGTGCGGAATCTGTGGGTCCAGCTAATTTGTGCGCATATGCGCCCATCAGGAAGGAATTGCGTGATCCCCATGAGCGGAACCAGCGGTACCGAGGCCGGCGGTCAGCCAACCAAGCGGATGTTGCGGCGGGACTTCCTCGCGGTGAGGAGCGGGTTGACTGTGGATGACGCACGCGAGGCCGCCGCGGTTCTCGCCGAGCGCGCGCTGGAACTCCCGGAGCTCGCCGGGGCGCGCACCGTCGCGGCGTACGTCTCCGTGGGCGGCGAACCCGGCACCCGCGCCCTGCTGGACGCCCTCCACGCGCGCGGGACCCGCGTCCTGCTGCCGGTGCTGCTCGCCGACAACGACCTGGCCTGGGGCGTGTACGAGGGGCCGGGCTCGCTGGCCCGCGTGCAACACCGGGGGAAGATCGAGCTGTTGGAGCCCGCCGGGGACCGGCTCGGGCCGGACGCCGTCCTGGAGGCGGACGCCGTGCTGTTGCCGGGTCTCGCCGTCGACGCGCGCGGGATGCGGCTCGGCCGCGGCGGCGGATCGTACGACCGGGTCCTGGCCCGCCTGGAACGCGCGGCGGCCGACCCCGCCCTCGTGGTGCTCCTGTACGACTCCGAAGTCGTCCCGCACCTCCCCGACGAGGCGCACGACCGGCCGGTGCACGCCGTCGTGACGCCGTCCGGGGTGCGCCGCTTCCGGTGAGCGGGCCCACGACCGCGCCCGAGGGCCCGGACGCCCGAAAGGGCCCTCCACGCGCGCGTGGAGGGCCCTTTCGGATCGTGCCGGCGTGCGCCGCCGTCAGGGGCGCAGCACCAGCTTGTCGCTCGTGCTGTCCTCGACCGCCTTCTCCGTGTAGGCCCACGGCAGGAGTTCGCCCTTGGCCCACTTGTCCGTCTGGTCGGTGTAGTGGTCGTTGTACGCGTGCCCCGAGGCGCCGGTGAGGTTGATCCACTTGGACTTGTCGAGGTCCTTGAGGTTCACCACCATGCGCATGGAGGGCACCCAGACCACTCCGTAGCCGCCCGCCGCGTTCCAGCCGGTGGCGTTGACCGCGGCCTCGCCTCCGCCGAGGTTCCACGGGCCGCGGTTGAGCACGAACTGCAGCCAGCCGGGCCCGTCGGTGCCGAGCGTCTGGTTCTTCAGCGTGAGCCGGTGCAGGCGGCCCCAGCTCCAGGTGTCGACGTCCTTGCCCAGCTTGGCCGTCAGGTCCCAGCGTGCATCCTCCAGAGCCCGCTTGAACAGCTGGTCACGGGTCTTGGTCTCCGCGTCGGTACGGGTGCCGGGCGCCTTCCACCAGGCGTTCTTCTGGTCGTCGATGATCTTGCGGACGACTTCGTAGTAGCGGTCGCCGCCGTCCGGCTGCGCGGAGTCCGCGTCGCGCTCACCGCACTCGCGCACCTTCTCGCCCTCGTCGGCGGGGCCGGTGTTGCCGGCCGGCTCGACGCTCAGGCACTGCCCCTTGACGCGCAGCTCCTTGGGGAGCTTGTTGCCGAAGGCCAGCTTGAGGATGTTGCGCCACACCGAGTTGAAGTACGCGGCGGCCGCCGAATCGGCGTCCTGGGTGTAGTCCCAGCCCTCGAGGAGCTTCTGCGCCTCGCGGACGTACTTGTCCTTGACGTCGATCTTCAGCAGCTTGGGCACGAGCAGCTTGGCGATCTCGCTGCTGTTGTCCATCTGCATGAGGCGCATGTCCTCGGTGGAGATCTTGCCGCCGTTCTTGATCTTCGACTGGATGAGGTCGTCGATCCGCTGGCTGCGTGCTCCGTAGCCCCAGTCCGAGGTGAGCTTGTACGGGTACTTGTCGCTGACCACGGCCTGGTTGGCGGTGACGATGTAGCCGCGCTCGGGGTTGTACTCGTAGGGCAGCGCGTCCTGCGGGATGGGCTTGCCCCAGCGGTACTCGGGGTCCCAGCCCGGCGCCGGGAGGGAGCCGTCGCCCTTGCCCCGCGTGGGGATCTTGCCGGGCGCCTGGTAGCCGATGTTGCCTTCGCGGTCCGCGTAGATCAGGTTCTGGGAGGGCACTTCGAACGAAGCGGCCGCCTTGCGGAAGCCCTTGAAGTCCTTGGCCTGGTTGAGCTCGAAGACCGCGTCCATGGACTTGCCGGGGCTCAGCGCGGTCCAGCGCAGCGCCACTCCGTAGCCGTCGCCCCGGTCCGGGGCCGCGCTGTCGACCTGGGCCTTCTTGCCGACCTTGACCAGTTCGTCGTCGCGGTCGGAGATGAGCGGGCCGTTGTTGGTCTCGCGGACCGTGATCTTCTTCTCCTTGCCGCCGGCGACCTTGATGGTCTCCTCGCGCGAGGTGAAGGGCACGACCTTGTCGCCGTACTGGTAGCCGTCCCCGGCGAACTTCTCCAGGTACAGGTCCGTGACGTCGGCGCCGAGGTTCGTCATGCCCCATGCGATGTCCTGGTTGTGGCCGATGACCACGCCCGGCATGCCGGAGAAGGTGTAGCCCGAGACGTCGTACCCGCACTTGTCGGAGACCGACCGGCAGTGCAGGCCCATCTGGTACCAGACGGAGGGCAGCTGCGGCGCGAGGTGCGGGTCGTTGGCGAGGAGCGGCTTGCCGGTGATGGTGTGCTTGCCGGAGACGACCCAGGAGTTCGAGCCGATGCCGTTGCCGTTCGGGCCGAGGATGGCGGGGACCTCGTCCAGGGCGTCGGAGACGCCCGAGAGCTGCGAGGTCATCCCGGCGGGGGGCCGGGTGCCGCCGGCGAGGCCGGTGCCCGCCGCGCCGCCCGTGCCGCCGGTGCCACCCGTGCCGGTGGATCCGCCGGTGCCGGTGCCGAGACCAGTGCCGGTACCCGTGCCCGTGCCGGAGCCCGAGCCCGTGCTGCCGGGGGTGCCCTCGGGGTCGTACTTCCCGGTGGCGCTGTCGTAGGCGCCCTCACGGACGATGGGCTTGTTCCGCTTGTACGGGTACTCGGGGTACAGGTCCTTGATCTGCGACGGGCCGAGGCGGCTCGTCATCAGGGAGCGGTCGATCTCGTCCTGCATGTTGCCGCGCAGGTCCCAGGCCATGGCCTTGAGCCAGGCCACGGAGTCGACGGGGGTCCACTCCTGCGGCTTGTAGTCGTTCTTGAAGCCGAGCGCCGCGTACTCGACGGAGATGTCCTTGCCGTCCTTGCCGTCGAGGTAGGCATTGACTCCCTTGGCGTACGCCTGGAGGTACTTCTTCGTCCGCGGCGAGAGCTTGGAGTCGTACTCCTTCTTCGCCACCCGGTGCCAGCCGAGCGTGCGCAGGAATTCATCCGTCTTGACCTGGCTCTTGCCGAACATCTCGGAGAGCCGCCCGGAGGTCATGTGACGCCGTACGTCCATCTCCCAGAAGCGGTCCTGCGCCTGGACGTAGCCCTGCGCCATGAAGAGGTCGGCGTCGGAATCGGCGTAGATCTGCGGGATTCCGTTTCCGTCCCGCTTCACGTCGACGTTGCCGGCCAGGCCGTCGAGCTTGATCGATCCCTTGGTCTGCGGGAAGGAGGCGCGCACGGTGCTGACGCTCCAGTACGCGCCGAAGCCGATGCCTCCGACGATGGCCAGGACCAGGACGATCACGACGAGTCGGGCTCGGCGCCCCTTCTTCTTGCCGGACTTATGACCGGAAGAGGCGGTGGTGTTGGAGGGCATCGCTGTCCTTGCTGTCCTTACGCGAGCGGCAGGGCGGGCTGTGCTGTCGACTTGGGCGGCTCTGGGAGCGCTGGAGCAACCATAGGCGCAGGGCGTCGTGGCTCCGGACGCGGAGTCAGGAACCCGCGCCTTTGGAGATCGAATAGCCATTCGACGGCGTCAAGAAAGCGTTAACGATTAGGTAAGGTAACGAAGTAACGATCACGGAGGAAGGAACGGCCCCTGACTGTCCACCACCTCAACCAGCTCCTGCTCGTCTGCTCGCTCGTTCTGCTCGTCGCGGTGGCGGCGGTCCGCATCTCGTCGCGCAGCGGCCTCCCCAGCCTGCTGCTCTACCTGGGCATCGGCATCGCCATGGGCCAGGACGGCATCGGCGACGTCCACTTCGACAACGCCGAGCTGACGCAGGTCATCGGCTACGCGGCCCTGGTCGTGATCCTCGCCGAGGGCGGCCTCGGGACGAAGTGGAAAGAGATCAAACCGGCCCTGCCCGCCGCCGCGGTCCTGTCGACGGTGGGCGTCGCGGTGAGCGTCGGCGTCACGGCCGCGGGCGCCCACTACCTCGTCGGGCTGGAGTGGCGGCAGGCGCTGATCATCGGCGCGGTGGTCTCGTCCACGGACGCGGCGGCGGTCTTCTCGGTTCTGCGGAAAGTGCCACTCCCCTCCCGTGTGACGGGTGTCCTGGAAGCGGAGTCGGGGTTCAACGACGCCCCAGTGGTCATCCTCGTCGTGGCGTTCTCCACGGCGGGCCCGGTGGACGCCTGGTACGTGCTGATCGGCGAGATCGCCCTGGAGCTGGCGATCGGCGCGGCGATCGGCCTCGCGGTCGGCTGGCTCGGCGCCTATGGCCTGCGGCACGTCGCGCTGCCCGCCTCCGGCCTCTACCCCATCGCCGTGATGGCGATCGCGGTCACCGCGTACGCCGCCGGGGCCATGGCCCACGGCAGTGGCTTCCTCGCCGTCTACCTCGCCGCGATGCTGCTGGGCAACGCCAGGCTCCCGCACTGGCCGGCCACCCGCGGCTTCGCCGAGGGGCTCGGCTGGATCGCCCAGATCGGCATGTTCGTCCTGCTCGGCCTGCTGGTCACCCCGCACGACCTGCTCGCCGACACCTGGCACGCGATCCTCATCGGCCTGGTCCTGACCGTGGTGGCGCGCCCCCTTGAGGTCGTGCTCAGCCTGCTGCCGTTCCGTATGCCCTGGCAGGAGAAGGCACTGCTGTCCTGGGCCGGCCTGCGCGGCGCGGTGCCCATCATCCTGGCGACGATCCCGATGGTGAACGGCGTCGAGGACAGCCAGCGGATCTTCAACATCGTCTTCGTCCTCGTCGTGGTCTACACCCTCATCCAGGGCCCCACGCTGCCCTGGCTGGCCAAGACGCTGCGGCTCGGCAGCTCCTCGGACGCCGCCGACCTGGGCATCGAATCCGCTCCCCTGGAGCGGCTACAAGGGCATCTCCTGTCGGTGGGCATCCCCGCCGGCTCGCGGATGCACGGCGTCGAGGTCGGCGAGCTGCGACTGCCCCCGGGCTCCGCGGTCACCCTCGTGGTGCGCGAGGGAGAATCGTTCGTGCCGCTGCCGACGACGGTGCTGCGGCGCGGCGACGAGCTCCTGGTGGTGGCGACCGACCCGGTGCGGGACGCCGCGGAGAAGCGGCTGCGCGCGGTCGGCCACGGCGGCAAGCTGGCCAGTTGGCTGGGAACCGACGGAGAAAAACACCAATCGTAGGTGGCGGGGGTCTCATTGTCCGCAATCACACGGTCAAATGGGACCTCCCCCTGTACGATGAAGGCACCAGATCGAACCAACTCTGCCTGAAGCAGAGCTGGCGCGACCGTATGGCGGCCGTGGCGTCCTCGCAGTGGACCCCGGCATCTACCGCAGTTCCGCGCAAGAGGACAGCTCTCGGCACCGTCGCCCGCACCCAAGGGCGACCGCGCTACCAGGCGGCAGAAAGGCACGGGCCGTGGCATCCACGGTCACCGAATCCCGCCCCGGCTACGGACAGCTGCTGCGCACCCCGCGCGCCTGGACGTTCCTGCTGCCCGGCTTCGCGGCGCGCCAGCCCTTCGCGATGCTGACCATCTCCATCGTGCTGCTGGTGCAGCACACCACCGGCTCGTACGGCGCCGCGGGCGCCGTCTCGGCCGCCACAGGCGTCTCCATGGCGCTCTTCGCCCCCTTCAGCGGCAAGCTCGCCGACCGCTTCGGCCAGCGCGCCGTGCTGCTGCCCGGCGTCCTGGTCCACTCCGCGTCCGTCGTCACCCTGACGGTGCTCGCGCTCTCCGACGCGCCCCTGTGGGCGCTCTTCGTGGCCGCCGTGCCCGCCGGCGCCTCCACGCCGCAGATCGGCCCGATGGTGCGGGCCCGCTGGGGCGTCAAGCTCCAGGACTCGCCCCTGGCCACCACGGCGGCCGCCTTCGAGTCGGTCACCGACGAGCTGACCTTCGTCCTCGGACCGCTGCTCGCGACCGCGCTCTGCACCACCATCGACCCCTCGGCCGGGCTCCTCACCGAGGCCGGACTCACCCTCGTGGGCGGCCTCCTCTTCGCCGCGCAGAAGAGCACCCAGCCGAAGCCGTCCGCGCATCACGAGGACCACGCGCGCGTGGAGCACGTCTCCGCACTGCGCGTCCCCGGTCTGCGCGTCCTGATCGTGACGTTCCTCGGCATCGGCGCCGTCTTCGGCGGCATGCAGGTCTCGCTGGCCGCCTTCACCGAGTCGATCGGCGAGCCCGGCCTGAACGGCGTCCTGTACGGCACGTTCGCCGCGGGCAACATGCTCTCCGGCGTCGTCTGCGGCGCCATCGCCTGGAAGGTCTCCCCGCAGCGCCGCCTCCTCGTCGGCTACACGGCGCTCACCCTGATGGCCTCCGGCCTGTGGGCCGCGCACTCCGTGCTGCTGCTCGCCGGGCTCGGCCTGCTGGTCGGCATCTGCATCGCGCCCGCGCTGATCAGCGGCTACACCCTGGTCGACAAGCTGGTCGCGCCGACCGGCCGCACGGAGGCCTTCACCTGGCTGACGGGCGCGGTCGCGCTCGGCCAGGCCGCGGCCGTCACGGTCGCCGGACAGCTGGAGGACCGCCTCTGGGACGGCGCCGGATTCCTGGTCCCGCTGGGCGGCACGGCACTGGCCCTGACGGTCCTCCTGGCGCTCCGTTCGCGGCTCGTCCCAAAGGCCTCCGGACGCACCGTCGCGCGTGGCGTCGGTCACCGCGTGCCGGTGACGGTGGACTGATCTCGCGGAATACGTCACTATGGAGCGTCGTTAGCACTCATCGAGTGAGAGTGCCAGGAGGAAGCAAGTGCCGACGTACCAGTACCAGTGCACCGAGTGCGGCGAGGGCCTCGAGGCGGTGCAGAAGTTCACCGATGACGCCCTGACCGTATGCCCGAACTGCGACGGACGCCTCAAGAAGGTGTTCTCGGCGGTCGGCATCGTCTTCAAGGGCTCCGGCTTCTACCGCAACGACAGCCGCGGCTCGTCGTCGAGCAGCACGCCGGCGAACGCGTCGTCGAAGTCGTCGGGCTCCGGCTCGTCGGACTCGAAGGCCGCGTCGTCGTCCGCGTCCTCGTCCTCGTCCTCGGATGCCGCGTCGTCCGGCTCCTCCGCGACGTCCACGTCGTCGAGCTCGGCCGCGTAGGACTTACTTCCGCACGCTCTTCGTGTGACCCCGCCGTCCTGTGACGGCGGGGTCGTCGGCGTTCCCGGCCCCGGCTACTGTGCGGGCCATGGTGAACACGGCGAACGCCGCGCGGGCCGAGATCGGTGTCATCGGCGGCTCCGGCTTCTACTCCTTCCTCGACGACGTGACCGAGCTCCGGGTCGACACCCCCTACGGGTCCCCGAGCGACTCGCTCTTCCTGGGGGAGGTCGCGGGACGGCGGGTCGCCTTCCTGCCCCGGCACGGCCGCGGCCACCACCTGCCGCCGCACCGCATCAACTATCGGGCCAACCTCTGGGCGCTGCGCTCCGTCGGCGTGCGCCAGGTGCTCGGCCCCTGCGCGGTCGGCGGGCTGCGGGCCACGTACGGGCCCGGCACGCTCCTGGTGCCCGATCAGCTCGTGGACCGCACACGGACCCGCCCGCAGACGTACTTCGACGGCGTGCCGCTGCCCGACGGCAGCGTCCCCGAAGTCGTGCACGTCTCGCTCGCCGACCCGTACTGCCCGGCGGGCCGCGCGGCCGCGCTGAAGGCGGCGCGGGGCCGCGGCTGGGAGGAGCCGGTCGACGGCGGGACGCTCGTCGTGATCGAGGGTCCGCGGTTCTCGACCCGGGCGGAGTCGCGCTGGTACGCGGCGCAGGGCTGGTCGGTGGTGGGCATGACGGGACACCCCGAGGCGGCGCTCGCCCGTGAACTGGAGCTCTGCTACACGTCGTTGGCGTTGGTCACGGACTTGGACGCGGGTGCGGAGACCGGCGAAGGCGTCTCCCACGAGGAGGTCCTGCGGGTGTTCGCCGCCAATGTGGACCGGCTGCGGGGCGTGCTGTTCGACGCGGTGGCGGGGCTTCCGGGGGACGCGGAGCGGCGGGAGTGCCTGTGCGCGAGGGCGCTGGGCGGGATGGATCCGGGGATTCGGCTGCCTTGAGGCGGGGGTGGAATTGCCCCTTCGGGTGAGGGAGTTGTCCACAACCGGTGAGTAGTCCACGGGGCTCAGCGGGGATCGGCGCGGGCCCGCATCGTGGGAGCAGAAGCCGAGCTCCTCACACCGCAGGCGGTGGTCGTCATGTCGCACATCCCTCCCCGGACCCGGCCGGCGGACAGCTCCCCGGTCCCCCCTTTCCCGCCCGTGCGGGTGCGCGAAGGTCATCCGAGGCTGCGCCGGCTCCTGCGGCACAGACGGCGGGCCCTGGCCGTGGGGCTCGCGACGGCCGCCGTCGCCCTCGCGGCCACGGCACCGGGGGCTTCCGGGCCGGTCCCGGCGCGGGAGGCGGCGATCGCGGAGTCGGCGCGGGAGCGGCGGCCCCTCGGAGGCACCGTCGACGAGGCGGCCGTGACGGCGCCGGTGCGGATCGCGGACGCGGACGCGGTCCGGCTGCTGCGCCCCGGCGACCGGGTCGACGTGATCGCGGCCGACGGGCCGTCCGCGGGCGCCGCGCGGCCGAGAGTGGTGGCGTCAGGGGCGCGGGTGACCGAGGTGCCCGAGCCGGGGGCGGGCCCCGCCGAGAGCGGCGCGCTGGTCGTCCTCTCCGCTCCGGCGAGGACGGCGGCGCGGCTCGCGGGAGCCGGGGCGAACACCCGCCTGGCGGTGACGCTGCGATGATCCGAGACGTTCACGATCGCACTGAAAGCCTGTCAAGTAATCCGTTGGTGTGCGCGAATTGGACAGGTGAACCATGGTCTGACGTAGGTTGCGAAACTGTTTGTTCCGCAACCCGCACATGCAACGAAAGGCCTCGTGGTGAGCGAGAAGAAGGAACCGGGCGTCTGGGAGGGCTTCAAGGCCTTTCTGATGCGCGGCAATGTCGTCGACCTGGCGGTCGCGGTGGTCATCGGCGCCGCGTTCACGAACATCGTGAACTCGGTGGTCAAGGGTGTCATCAACCCGCTGGTCGGCGCCTTCGGTACGAAGGATCTCGACCACTACCACTCGTGCCTGAAGTCGCCCTGCGAGATGAAGGGCGGGGAGGTCGTCAAGGGCATCCCCATCATGTGGGGATCCGTGCTCAGCGCCGTCCTCAGCTTCGTGATCACCGCGGCCGTCGTGTACTTCCTGATGGTGCTGCCGATGTCCAAGTACCTGGCGCGGGTGGCCGCCCGGCGTGCCGAGAAGGAGGGCACGAAGGAGGTCATGGAGATCACCGAGCTGGAGGTGCTCAAGGAGATCCGCGACGCCCTGGTGGCGCAGCGCGGCCCGGGACACCGCGAGGAGTAGCCCGCGCGGTCCTGCGGGCCCCGGCGCGGGCGGCCGCGTGGGCTCAGATGTGGTGGGGCGGCTTCTCGTCGAGGAAGCGCCCGAGGTCGGCGGCGCTGTCCCGGCCGGCCTCGGTCCGCTCACCCCACCCTCGGTCCGTATCGTCCGAAGACTGCTGCGACAGCGGGTCGTCGAAGATCAGGCCGTTCCCCGGCTGCTTCCTCGGGGCTTTCGGAGCCGCTTTCGGGGTCTTCGAGGTCTTCGGCTCTTCCGGATCTCGCGGTTCGGGGGCGGGGGCGGTGCTCATGTTCCCAGGGTACGCCGGGGGCGCGGCCGGCTCCCGCGAGCGGTTCGTCTCAGACGGCCGTGAGGCCCTGAGCGGCGAAGATCTCCTTGGCCTCGACCACCTGGCCCGGGGTCGGCGAGGGGGTGTCGCGCAGGGTGAAGTCCTTGCCGAGCGCGTCCCACTTCGCCTCGCCCAGCTTGTGGAAGGGCAGCACGTCGACGCGCGAGACGTTGCCGAGCGAGGCGGCGAAGCGGGCGACGCCCTCGATGTTGGCCGGGTCGTCGGTCACTCCGGGGACGAGGACGAAGCGCACCCAGGTCTCCTGGCCGAGGCCGGCGAGGCGGTGGGCGAAGTCGAGGGTGGGGCGCAGGGGGCGTCCGGTGACCTTCTGGTACGTCTCGGGGTTCCAGGACTTGATGTCGAGCAGGACCAGGTCGACGTCGCGGAGCAGGGCGTCGGTGGCGCGTGCGCCGAGGAAGCCGGACGTGTCCAGGGCGGTGTGCAGGCCCAGCTCGTGCTTGAGGCGGTGCAGGAGTTCGCCGGTGAAGACGGGCTGCAGGAGGGGCTCGCCGCCGCTGATGGTGGCCCCTCCCCCGGCGGCGGAGATGAACCGGGTGTACTTCGCGGCCTCCGCGATCACGTCGTCCGCCGTGGTCCGCTTGCCGTCGCGCATCCGCCAGGTGTCGGGGTTGTGGCAGTACAGGCAGGTCAGCGGGCATCCGGCGAGGAAGGTGACGAAGCGCGACCCGGGCCCGTCCACACCGGTCGACAGGTCCCAGGAGTGGACCGAGCCGGTGACGGGCCGGTGGGTGGCGGCCGCGGCGGGGGTGGCCGCGTCCTCATCGCCCCCGCGGGGGCGGACGGGGATGTCGGTACCGAGCAGGACAGCCATGGCGGAACTCCCGAACTCCTGGCAGGACATGGTGTGCGCGACGCCCGGGGCCGAGGTGAGGGCCCGGCCCCGGGGCCGCGGTTCGTGGGCGGCCCCCCGGAGGGGGCCGGTGGCTCAGAGCGAGCCGTGGAAGGTGCGGTTGATGACGTCGAGCTGCTGGTCGCGGGTGAGCCGGATGAAGTTGACCGCGTATCCGGAGACCCGGATCGTCAGCTGCGGGTAGTTCTCCGGGTGCTCCATGGCGTCCTCCAGGGTCGCCTTGTCGAGCACGTTGACGTTCATGTGGAAGCCGTCGCTCGCCATGAAGCCGTCCAGGACGCCGGCGAGGTTCGCGATCCGCTCCTCGGGGGTGCGGCCGAGCGCGTCGGGCGTGATGGTGTTGGTCAGCGAGATGCCGTCCTCGGCGTCGTCGTAGTCGAGCTTGGCGACCGACATGGCCGAGGCGATGTAGCCGTGCTCGTCGCGGCCGTTCATCGGGTTGGCCCCGGGGGCGAACGGCTCGCCCGCGCGACGCCCGTCGGGGGTGTTGCCGGTCTTCTTGCCGTAGACGACGTTCGAGGTGATGGTCAGCACCGACTGGGTGTGCACCGCGTCGCGGTAGGTGGGGTGCTTGCGCACCTTCTCCATGAAGTCGTGCACGATGCGCCGGGCGATGTCGTCGGCGCGCTCGTCGTTGTTGCCGTAGGCGGGGTAGTCGCCCTCGATCTCGTAGTCGACGGCCAGGCCCGTCTCGTCGCGGATCACCTTCACCTTGGCGTGCTTGATCGCCGAGAGGGAGTCGGCGGCGACCGAGAGGCCCGCGATGCCGCACGCCATGGTGCGCAGGATCTCCTGGTCGTGCAGCGCCATCTCGATGCGCTCGTAGGCGTACTTGTCGTGCATGTAGTGGATGACGTTGAGCGCGTGGACGTACGTCTTGGCCAGCCAGTCGAGCATCGCGTCGTACCGGCGCACGACGGTGGCGTAGTCCAGGTACTCGTCCTCGATGGGCGTGAAGCCCTCGACGATGGTCTTGCCGGACTTCTCGTCGCGGCCGCCGTTGATCGCGTAGAGGAGCGCCTTGGCGACGTTCACGCGGGCGCCGAAGAACTGCATCTGCTTGCCGACGGCCATGGCGGAGACGCAGCAGGCGATCGCGGTGTCGTCGCCGTACTTGGGCCGCATCAGCTCGTCGGACTCGAACTGGATGGCCGAGGTGTCGATGGCGACCTTGGCGGCGAACTCCTTGAACCCCTGGGGCAGTCGCCGCGACCAGAAGACCGTGAGGTTCGGCTCGGGGGCGGGGCCGAGGTTGTAGAGGGTCTGCAGGGCGCGGAAGGTGGTGCGCGAGACCAGCGGGCGGCCGTCCTCGCCTATGCCGGCCATCGACCAGGTGACCCAGGTCGGGTCGCCGGAGAAGCCCTCGTTGTACTCGGGGGTGCGCAGGAAGCGGACGATGCGGAGCTTGATGACGAAGTCGTCGATGAACTCCTGTGCCTCGGTCTCGGTGATGCGGCCCGCCTCGATGTCGCGTTGCAGGTAGATGTCGAGGAAGTTGTCGATGCGGCCGATCGACATGGCCGCGCCGTTCTGCTCCTTCACGGCGGCGAGGTAGGCGAAGTACAGCCACTGGATGGCCTCTCGGCCGGTGGTGGCGGGCCGCGAGATGTCGTAGCCGTACGACATCGCCATGGCCTTCAGCTCGCCCAGGGCCTTGATCTGCTCGGAGATCTCCTCGCGGCCCCGGATGACGTCCTCGGTCGCCCACTGTGCGGCGAGGGCGGCCTTGTCGGCCTCCTTCGCGGCGATGAGGCGGTCGACGCCGTAGAGGGCGACGCGGCGGTAGTCGCCGATGATGCGGCCGCGGCCGTAGGCGTCGGGCAGGCCGGTGATGATGCCGGAGGAGCGGCAGGCGCGGATCTCGGGCGTGTAGGCGTCGAAGACGCCTTCGTTGTGGGTCTTGCGCAGGTGGGTGTAGATGTTCCTGACCTCGGGGTCGGCCTCGAAGCCATAGGCGTTGAGTGCGCCCTCGACCATCCGCCAGCCGCCGTTGGGCATGATGGCGCGCTTGAGCGGGGCGTCGGTCTGCAGGCCGACGATCAGGTCCTTGTGGTCGGCGGCGGTGCCGTCGACGTAGCCCGGCCTGAAGGCGTCGATGCGCGAGGGGGTCTTCACGTCCACGTCGTGGATGCCGCGCTCGATCTCCGTGGGGAACATCGAAAGGAGCTTCTGCCAGACCTGGCCGGTGCGTTCGGTCGGGCCGGCCAGGAAGGAGTCGTCGCCTTCGTAGGGGGTGTAGTTCTGCTGCACGAAGTCGCGGACGTCGATGGCGTCCCGCCACAGACCGCCCTTGAAGCCTTCCCAGGCCTCGCCGTTCACTGTCGTTTCCGCAGGAGTGGCAGTCATCGTCCGCACCTTCCGTATCGCTTCTTCGCTACGCCTCCATTCCACTCCTCATTGCTCGCCCGGCGGGCCCGCAATGGTCCTCGATCAGGGACCAGAAGTCCCTTTCCTCTGCAAGAAAAGCCGACCACACCCACTCCCACCTGCGGTTTCTCTGAGGACTTTGGACCCAAGTTCGCTTGTGAAAGCATTCACAAGAATTTCGGCGAAATCTCGTGGTACGGGACGTGCGGGTCCGAAAAAAGAGGGTGGGCCGAGTGCTCCCACACTCGGCCCACCCGGACCGTGCCGCTCACGCCTTTCGGGGCGTCAGCTGGGCGACTCCGCGCCCTTGCGGGCGTAGAACCACCAGGCGACCGCGATGCAGCTGACGTAGAAGGCCACGAAGCCCCACATCGCGCTGGTGACCGCGAAGTTGGCGAACATCGCCGGGATGAAGAAGAAGCCGTATGCCGCGATGGCGGAGGTGAAGCCGGTGACGGCGCCCGCCTCCATCTCCGACTGCTTCAGCGCCTTCGCGTACTCGGGCGTGCCCTCGGTCAGGCCCTTCAGGTGCTGGTTGCGGAAGATCACCGGGATCTGGCGGAACGTGGAGCCGTTGCCGATGCCCGAGAAGAAGAACGCGCACAGGAAGCAGGCGAAGAAGCCCCAGAAGTTGCCGTTGTCGCCGCCGGCGGGCAGGAAGTTGATGACACCGACGATCGACAGCGCCATGCCGACGAACGAGATGATGGTGACCCGCGCCCCGCCGATCTTGTCGGCGATCCAGCCGCCGGCCCAGCGGGCGAGCGCGCCCACGGCCGGGCCCATCCAGGCGTAGGTGGCCGCGGAGTAGGCCGCGTCGATCGGGGTGAACGTGGTCTTGATGAGCATCGGCAGGGCGGCGGCGAAGCCGATGAAGGAGCCGAACGTACCGACGTAGAGCCAGGTCATCAGCCAGTTGTGCTTGCGCTTGAAGATGATCTTCTGCTGGCTGAACGGGGTGGAGGCGACCTTGAGGTCGTTCTGGCCGAACCAGGCGATGGCGGCCAGGATCACCAGCACCGGCACCCAGAGGAACGCGGCGTTCTGCAGCCAGACCGAGGAGCCGTCGGCCTTGTGCTGGGCCGAGCCGACCGCGATGACCGAGCTGGTGATGACGATCGGGGTGAGCAGCTGGACGACGGAGACGCCGAGGTTGCCGAGGCCGCCGTTGATGCCGGTGGCGTTGCCCTTGTCCTTCTTGGGGAAGAAGAAGCCGATGTTGGCGAGGGACGAGGCGAAGTTGGCGCCGCCGATGCCGCAGAGGGCCGCGATGGCGATCATCACGCCGTACGAGGTGTCCGGGTCCTGGACGGCGATGCCGAGCCAGATCAGCGGGATGACCAGCACGATCGTGGAGAGCGCGGTGAACCGGCGCTGGCCGATCATCGGGCCGAGGAAGGTGTAGAGGACCCGGGCCGTGCCGCCCGTGAGCCCCGGCACGGCCGTCAGCCAGAACAGCTGGGAGGTCGAGAAGCCGAAGCCGACGTCCTTGAGGTTGGTCGCCGTGACCGACCACACCTGCCAGACCACGAAGGCGACCAGCAGGGCGGGGACCGCGATCCACAGGTTGCGGGCCGCCACCTTCCGGCCGGTGGACTTCCAGAAGAGCTCGTTCTCCGGCTCCCAGTCGGTGATGGTCTTCCCCGGGCGGTACTGCGCGGGGTCGTACGAGGTGCCCGTGGGCGCGCTCCGCGTCGCTTGGGCGGCAGGCGATGTCATGTTGGTTCCCGATTCGCTCAGGGTCCCGACCTTGCTACGGGGCCTGACGTATCCACGATCACCCGCGGGGCGCCGTGGAAGCAGAGGCCTTGGGCACGTCCTGACCAGGCCAAAGAGCGGGAAGGTGCCGGGACTTCGGACCCCGGGCCGCCGGCACCCGCGCGCTCAGAGCTCGTGCACCGGTCCGGCCGCCCGCACCGAATGGACCGGCAGGGCGACCGACGGGTCGTCCAGGCACTCGCCGGTGCGCAGGTCGAACTCCTGCTTGTGCATCGGCGAGGCGACCACGGGGCGGCCGTCGCGGGTGCCGAGGATGCCGTGGGCGATCACGTCGGCACCGGAGAAGGGATCGCGGTTGCCGACGGCGTAGACCCGGCCGGCGATGTCCTTGAAGAGGGCGGCCTCCGTGCCGTCGGGCAGGACCGCCGCCCGGCCGCGGCCCGGCTCCAGGAATTCGGGCGAGGGCTGCGCGAGGTGCCGTTCGAAACGCGCGAGGGCCCGCGGGTCCTCCAGGACGGCCCGCCACTCGTCCCGGTACGCCGCGGCATGCCGGTCCATCTGGGCCTCCAGTTCGGCGCAGATGCCCAGCGAGTCGTCGATCAGGACCGAGGTGAGGTGGTCGAGGCCACCGATGCGCTCGAACCACGGGGCGGTGCGCTCCAGCCGCTCGCCGGTGCGCAGGTAGTACATGAGGAAGCGGTCGACGAGACGGAAGAGCTCGGCGGTGGAGAGGTCGGCGGCGAGGAGGTCGGCGTGGCGGGGGCGGGCGCCACCGTTGCCGCAGACGTAGAGGTTCCAGCCGTTGGCCGTGGCGATGACGCCGATGTCCTTGCCGCGGGCCTCGGCGCACTCGCGCAGACAGCCCGAGACACCGCCCTTGATCTTGTGCGGGGTGCGCAGGCCGCGGTAGCGCAGCTCCAGGTCGATCGCGAGCCGTACGGAGTCGCCCTGCCCGAACCGGCAGAACCGGGCGCCCACACAGGACTTCACCGTCCGCAGGGACTTGCCGTAGGCGTGCCCGGATTCGAGGCCCGCGTCGACCAGCCGGCGCCAGATCGCCGGGAGTTGTTCGGCGCGGGCGCCGAAGAGGTCGATGCGCTGACCACCGGTGATCTTCGTGTAGAGGCCGAAGTCGCGGGCGACCTCGCCGATCGTGATGAGCTGGGCGGGGGTGATCTCGCCGCCGGGGACGCGCGGGACGACGGAGTAGGTGCCGTCTTTCTGGAGGTTGGCGAGGAAGAGGTCGTTGGAGTCCTGGAGGGCGGCCTGTTCGCCGTCGAGGACGTGGCGCAGGCCGAGTTCGGGGGCGAGGGTGCCGAGGACGTTGGCGACGACGGGCTTGCAGACGGCGCAGCCCTCGCCGCCCAGGCCGTGGGCGGCCATCAGCTCGGTGAAGGAGCGGATGTGTTCGGTGCGGACCCTCTCGTAGATCTCGGCGCGGGAGAGCGCGAAGTGTTCGCACAGGCCCTTGGCCTGCTCGATCCCGGCGGCGGCGAGTTCCGCGTCGAGCACGGTCCGGAGGGTGGCGAGGCAGCCCCCGCAGCCTGTCCCGGCCTTGGTGCACCGCTTGATGCCGCCGATGTCGGTGAGGGAGTTCTCGGCAACAGCGGCGCGCACGGCCCCTTTGGTGACGTTGTGGCAGCTGCAGACGACGGCGTCGTCGGGCAGGGCGTCGGCACCGGGGAGTTCGACGGCGGTGGCGGGCAGGACGTAGGCCTGCGGGGGCGCGGGCAGGGGACGGCCCGCGTGCGGCCGCAGGGTGCCGTACGCCTCGGCGTCGCCGACGAGGATGCCGCCGAGCAGCTGGCCCTCCGGCCCCAGCAGCAGCTTCTTGTAGACGCCTTCGCGGGTGTCGGAGAAGACGACGGAGACGGCGCCGCCTTCCTCACCCTCGGGCGCGAAGGGGTCGCCGAAGGACGCGACGTCGGCGCCCAGCAGTTTCAGCTTGGTGGAGGTGTCGGCTCCGGTGAAGACCGCGGTGCCGTTCCCCGCGAGGGCGTCCGCGGCGGCCTCGGCCATCTGGTAGCCGGGGGCGACCAGACCGTAGACGCGCCCGTCGGCACCCTGGGCGCACTCGCCGATCGCGTAGATGTACGGGTCGGTGGTGCGGCAGTGTTCGTCGACGACGACACCGCCCCGGTCGCCCACCGCGAGCCCGGCCTCACGGGCGAGGCGGTCCCGGGGACGTACGCCCGCGGAGAAGACCACGACATCGGCGTCGAGGGTGCGGCCGTCGCTCAGGGTCAGCGCGCGGACGGCCCCGCCGTCGTCCGTCTCGACCCGGCTCGCCCCGACCCCGGTGTGCACGGCGACACCCATGGACTCGATGGTGGCGCGCAGTGCCGCCGCGCCGCCGTCGTCGACCTGGAGGGGCATCAGGCGGGGTGCGAACTCGACGATGTGGGTGCGCAGTCCGAGGGTGCGCAGGGCGCCGGCCGCCTCCAGGCCGAGGAGTCCGCCACCGATGACGACGCCGGTGGTGCGGTCCTCTCCGGCGGCGTAGGTGGTGAGGGTCTCGACGTCGTACAGGGTGCGGTAGGTGAAGCAGCCGGGGACGTCGGCGCCCTCGATGGGCGGCACGAAGGGATAGGAGCCGGTGGCGATGACCAGGGCGTCGTAGCGGAGGGTGGCGCCGGAGGTCGTCGTGACCGTGCGCGCCGCGGTGTCGATGTGTTCGGCGGGGTCGCCGAGGCGCAGGTCGATGCCGTGGCGGGTGAGGAACTCCGCGTCGCAGAGGGAGAGTTTGTCGGCGGTGGTGCCGGTGAACGCGGAGGAGAGGTGGACGCGGTCGTAGGCGGGCCTGTCCTCCTCCGCGACCACGACCACCTGCCAGCCGGGGCCGCCGGGCGCTGCGGGATCGGCGAGGGCGCCGCGCTCGGCGAGTACCTCCAAGAGGCGGTGACCCACCATTCCGTGGCCGATGAGCACCAGGGTCTGGTTCATGGGGGCACACTCCGTCGTTTGGGGTGGGTGGAGAGGGCGAGGGTGGGGGTGAGGGTGAGGAGAACGGGGGTGGCTGAGGGGGCTGAAGTGGCTGGGCGTGTCCCTTTGACCGTAGGCCTGCGCGGGCCCTGCGCCGGGCGGAGAAAGGCCCGACCGAGCGGGCCCAACGGCCCCTCGGGTCAGGGCTTTTGGCGGCGCGGGCGCGGCCCGCGCGGGCGTAGCGTCATGGCTGACGGGCTGCTCCCCGACCAAGTGCGCAGCCCGGCGCGATGCGGTCTCCGGGGCGGGAGTGCGGCGACACCACTGTCCCGCCCCGGGTCCACTCGCGACGACCTACGGGGCGCTGGGGCGCCGGGGCGCGTTCCTGAGTTCCCCCGGCGCTGCGGTTCTCCGTACTCAGGCGACGAACGGGGTGGACAGTGCGGGCAGCTCGACCGATGGGAACAGCTCGGCCGACGTGGGCCGCTCGGCCGGCCGGAGCGGCGCCGGAGGGCCCGCCCCTCGTGCTCGCCGTGCACGGCAGCGCCCTGCCCGGGGCGGACGGCACCCTGCGCCGGCTCCGCGACCAGGTCGAGGGGCTCGCCGGAGTGCGTCCCGTCATCGGCCACCTCGGTCACCGCGCCCCTCTCCTCGCCGACGTGCTCACCGGGGGCGCCGTCGTCGTCCCTCTCCTCCTCGGCGACGGCTATCACCGGACCGTCGACATCCCCGCCGTCGTCGAGGGACACGGCTGCGCGGTCGCCCGGAGCCTCGGCGAGGACCCCGCCATCGCACTGGCCCTGCGCGACCGGCTGCACGAGATCGAGTGGCGCGCGGAGGTCCGGGCCGACGCCGTGGTGCTCGCCGCCGCCGGGTCGTCGCGGCCCGGGGGCAATGACGGGGCGCTCACCGCCGCCCGCCGACTGGGGCTCCTGCTGGGCGGGGTCCCGGTGCGCACCGCGTACTGCTCGGCCACCGGGCCCACCGGACCCACTGGACCCACCGTCCCCGAAGCCGTGGCGTCCCTGCGGGCCGCCGGGTATCGGAGGGTGGTCGTGGCCGCGCATCTGCTCGCCCCGGGCCGGTTCACGGCGGCGCTGGCCCGCGCCGGGGCCGACGCGGTGACCGAGCCCCTCGCGGACCACGCGCGGGTGGCGGGACTCGTCGTGCGACGGTACGAGGCGGCGGCGCGACGGGCCGGGGCGGCGGTACGACAGGGCGGGGCGGCGGCCGGGGAGCGTGGCGCGATTACGTACCCGCCCCTCGTCCCTGTGCGGCGGCCGGGTGTCCCTGCCGCTCCTTCCGGCGCCGCAGCCTGACCCGGCGCTCGCATTCTGATGTCCTGAGGGGATGACGACCTCTCCCCCCTCCCCCGCATCTTCCCCTTCCCCTCCCCCCTCCGCCTCCGCCGCACCCGCCGCCAAGCCCCTCCGTCCCCTCCTCGCCCGCGGGCGTGACGAGGAGCACCGGGCCGCGACGCCGCTGGAGCTCTTCTTCGACCTGTGTTTCGTCGTCGCGGTCGCGCAGGCCGGCGCCGAGCTGGTGCACGCCGTCGCCGAGGGGCACGCGGGCGAGGGCATCCTCAATTACGCGATGGTTTTCTTCGCGCTGTTCTGGGCGTGGGTCAACTTCTCGTGGTTCGCGTCGGCGTACGACAACGACGACGCGCTGTACCGCGTGGTCACGCTGATCCAGATCGCCGGTGTCCTTGTCTTCGCCGCCGGAGTCTCCAAGGCCTTCGGGGAACACGACTTCCTGCTGATCTGGCTCGGCTATCTGATCATGCGGATCGCCCTCTCCTCGCAGTGGCTGCGGGTCGCCAGGGCGGCGACGGGCGCCGAGCGCGGCACGGCCCTGCGGTACGCGATCGGGGTCCTGGTCTGCCAGATCGGCTGGTCGGGGCTGCTGTTCCTGCCGGAGGACGCACGGCTCTGGCTCTTCCTCGCGATGGCGGTCGCGGAGATGTGCGTGCCGGTGATCGCGGAGCGGGCGTACACGACGGCCTGGCACCCGCACCACATCTCCGAGCGGTACGGCCTGTTCACCATCATCGTGCTCGGCGAGACCATCGCGGCGGCCACCGTCGCCGTGAAGTCGGGCGTCGAGGAGAACGACGCGCTGGGCGAGTTGCTGCCCATCGCCGCGGGGGGCCTCCTCATCGTCTTCGCCGCCTGGTGGATCTACTTCGTCGTCCCCATCCACGGCCGCCTCCGCAGTAACCGCCAGGCCTTTCTGTGGGGTTACGGCCATTACGTGATCCTCGGCTCGGCCGCCGCGGTCGGCGCCGGGATCGAGGTCGCCGTCGAGCAGGCCGTCGGCAAGGCGCACCTCTCGACGGCGGCGGCGTCCGCCGCGGTGACCGTGCCGACCGCGCTCTACCTCATCACCGTGTGGGCGCTCCACTCCCGCTACTACAAGGTGGGGCTGGCCCAACAACTGGTGTTGCCGGTCAGTGCGTTGGCCGTGCTGGCCAGTACGTTCGCGGGGCGCTGGGCGGTGCTCGTGGCGGGGATCGTGACGACGGTGACGGTCGCGACGGGGGTGACGCTCACCGCCCGCATGGCCCGCCGCGCGTGACTGTCCGCATGGCCCGCCCCGCGTGACCGCCGCCGTGGTACGCCTTCCTCATGACCTCTGACGGCGCGCCCTCGGACCCCACCCCCCACACCCCCACACCCACCGACCCCACCTCCGCCAACCCCGCCTCCCACCCCACCCCACCCGGCTCCCTGACCGATGTCGCCGGGCTGCGGGTCGGTCACGCCACGCTGGTCGGCGACGGGCTGCTCACCGGGACCACCGTGGTCCTCGCGCCCGAGGGCGGTGCGGTCGCCGCCGTGGACGTACGCGGCGGCGGGCCCGGCACCCGCGAGACGGACGCCCTCGACCCGCGCAATCTGGTGGGGCGCGTCGAGGCGGTCGTCCTCACCGGCGGCAGCGCGTACGGCCTGGACTCCGCGTCCGGTGTCGTGGCGTGGCTGGCGGAGCGGCACCGGGGCGTACGCGTCGGCCCCGACCCCTCCCACGTCGTCCCCGTCGTCCCCGCCGCCTGCGTCTTCGACCTGGGCAGGGGCGGCGACTTCGCGGCGCGGCCCGACGCGGCGACCGGCCGGGCGGCCGTGGAGGCGGCGGCGCGCACAGCACCGTTCACGCCCGTCGAGGAGGGCGGCGTCGGCGCGGGGACCGGCGCGGTGGTGGGCAGGTTCAAGGGCGGGGTGGGCAGCGCGAGCCTCCGCCTCGACTCGGGGATCACGGTCGCCGCGCTGGTCGTGGCGAACGCGGCGGGCTCCGCGGTGGATCCGGCGACCGGCGTGCTCTACGGGCGTTACTTCGAGGGGCGGCGGGTGAGTTATCCGGCGCCGGAGGTCCACGAGGAGGCGGGGCGGCGCCTGGCCGAGGCCGCCATGCGGAACGGTCCGCCGCCCCTGAACACCACCCTGGCCGTCGTGGCGACCGACGCCGAACTCACCAAGGCCCAGGCCCAGAAGCTGGCCGGCACGTCGCACGACGGCATGGCGCGCGCGGTGCGGCCCGTCCATCTCCTCAACGACGGCGACACGGTCTTCGCCCTCGCCACCGGGGAACACGCCCTGGCCCCCGGCGACCCCCTGGCCCTCAACGAGATCCTCGCCGCGGGCGCGGACCTGGTGACGGCCGCGATCGTGCGGGCGATGTCGGCGGCGAACTCGGTCTCGACGCCGGGCGGCACGTTCCCCGCGTATGCCGACCTCTACGAGGAGCGGCAGGAAAAGCAGACGCAGTAGAACCAAAGGGGCAATTCGCCTCCGTGGCGCTTCTGTTGGAGGCTCTGTTGGGCCCCTGCGGGCTTTCAAATGTGCCCACACTCACACCGGTCGGCGGGAACCTCTGGGCGCATCGGGCCGCTCTTTACTCGTACTGGGATCAGAACACGTACTTGGAGCAGCCCGTGACAAGGTCGGTCATAGTCAACCCCCGGCGCCGCGCCCTGATGGCGGCCACCGCGCTCGCCGCCGTGGGCGCGCTGACGCTGACTGCCTGCGGTGGGGACGCGGACGCCAAGGGCGACAAGAAGAGTGACAGTGCGGCGGCCAAGGGCGCCGACATCACCATCTCGTCGAAGGACGGCGCCACCGACGCCTCGATCAACGCCACCGGCGTCAAGGTCAAGAACGGCAAGCTGACGAGCGTGAAGATGACGTCGGTGACGTCCGGCGCCGCGGTCGAGGGCACCATCTCCGCCGACGGGACCAGCTGGAAGCCCAAGTCCCAGCTGGAGCGCGGCACGAAGTACAAGGTGACCGCCAACGCCAAGGACGCCAAGGGCAACGCGGCGACCGAGAACGCCACGTTCACCACGGTCTCCTCGGCCAACAGCTTCATCGGCACCTACACGCCCGACGGCGGCACCACGGTCGGCGTCGGCATGCCGGTCTCCTTCAACTTCGACAAGGCGATCACGGAGAAGAAGGACGTCCAGTCGCACATCACGGTGACGTCCAGCAGCGGCCAGAAAGTCGTCGGGCACTGGTTCGGCAACCAGCGCCTGGACTTCCGGCCCGAGGAGTACTGGAAGGCCGGCTCGAAGGTCACGATGAAGATCAACCTGGACGGCGTGAAGGGCGCGAACGGCGCCACCGGCGTGCAGAACAAGACGGTCACCTTCACCGTCGGCCGCGCGCAGGTCTCCACCGTCGACGTCCAGGCGAAGAAGATGACGGTCGAGCGGGACGGCAAGGTCATCAAGACCGTCCCGATCTCCGCGGGCAGCCCGTCGAACCCGACGTACAACGGCAAGATGGTCATCTCGGAGAAGTTCACCCAGACCCGGATGAACGGTGACACGGTGGGCTTCGGTGGGGAGTACGACATCAAGGACGTGCCGCACGCCATGCGGCTCTCCTCGTCGGGCACCTTCATCCACGGCAACTACTGGGGTTCGCCGTCCATCTTCGGCAGCGCCAACACCAGCCACGGCTGCGTCGGCCTCCAGGACGCGCGCGGCGCCGGCGACCCGAACACCCAGGGCGCCTGGTTCTACAACAACTCCCTGATCGGCGACGTCGTGACGGTCAAGGGCTCCCCCGACAAGACCATCGCCCCCGACAACGGCCTGAACGGCTGGAACATGTCCTGGAGCGAGTGGACGGCGGGCAGCGCGAGCTGATCCTCCGGCCGCGCACGGGCCCTCCCGGAGAGGGCCCGCCACCCCCCAACAGGGCGAGCCACGTGGGAACTTCCCGCGTGGCTCGCGCGTTTTCCGGTTCAGGGACATGATGTCGGACCCAGGGGCTACGGTATGCACTCACCAGGTGACATGTAGCAACGCCGGGAGAAGCCTTGAGCGTTCCGTACGACACCGCGTACGAGCCACCCGAGTCGCCCGAACCACACTCCCCGGAGGAGCATCTCGAGCGACTGCTCGGCCGCGCCGTCAACTCCTTCGAGCTGCCGGACGAGGTGGTGGCGCGCCTCGACTCCGCCCTCGCCCACGACAGTTCGCTGCACTCCGCACACCACAGCTCGGGCCTGCACCGCGAGACGTACAGACACACCTGGCTGCTCGCCGACGCGTCCGTGCTCACGCTCTGGGAGCTCGTCCACAACACCGCGCCGGGCAGCGCCCCGACCCATGAGGTCTACGCCGACGAGGAGGAGGCGGGCGTCGCCACCTCGCGGCTGCCGCTGCCGCCCGACGCGCCCGCGTGCGGCCGCCCCGTCGTGCTCGACCTGCCGGCCGGCTCCGGCTCCCGCCACGCGTATGCCCCGGACGACTCCGCGGACCACGCGCGCCGCCTCCTGCGCCGCGCGGAGAACCCCGACGGCGACCGCCCCGGGCCGCGCGTCGAGCGCCTGCTGCGCGCGGCGTTCGCGCACCAGATCACCCAGGCCTTCGGCCGCCCCTGCCTCACCGGCGAGTTACGCATGTGCTTCTCGCTCTACGAGCACGCGTTCCTGCTCTTCGACGGCGGCGAGACCAGCCTGTGGGAGGTGGAGCACACCCTCACGCCCGACGGCCGGCACATGTGCGAGGTGTACGACAGCGAGGAGGCGGCCCGCGCCGCGATGGAGCGCAGGGCCCAGGAGTGGACGCGGAGCCGGGGCAGCCGGGCCCAGGGCTGAGCGCGAGGGGCGCGGGGGCGCGAGGGGCGGCAGGGGACGCGGGAGGCCCGCGTCAGGAACGTCCGTCGCCGAACTGCCGTACGAGACCGGCGAAGGCGTCCCGCTCGTCCGGCGTGAGCTCCACGGTCTCCGCGCGCGGCGGACCCTGCTGGGCCGGCAGCGCGCTCAGCGGCTGCGCCTGGTGCCACCGCTCGACCGCGAAGCGGTCCCTGCGCATCACCCGCACCAGGCCGACGGCCCAGACCACGGTAGCCACGGCGAGCACGGCCACGCCTATCTGCTGAACGATCGATACATCCCGGAGCATGCGGCCCAGTAGACAACAGGGGCGGGGTCTTCCGACAGGGGAGATCAGGACCAAGGTCCCGAAGTGACGCAAGTCGCACACTCCGGATTAGACCCCTGCCGAAGCCCACTTCCCGCCCGATACGTCCGGTACATCCGATACATCCGTCACCGGAGCACCCGTACCCGTACCTGTGCCCGCACCCGCGTCCACTCCTCCGGGCGCCGTCTTCCTCGCCCCCTTGAGCAGGACGACCACGACCGTCGAGACGCTGACGCCCGCGGCGATCGCGACCAGGTAGAGGAGCGGCTGGCCGATCAGCGGGACCACGAAGACACCGCCGTGCGGGGCGCGCAGGGTGCAGCCGAAGGCCATCGACAGGGCGCCGGTGACCGCGCCGCCCGCCATGGACGCGGGGATGACGCGCAGCGGATCGGCCGCCGCGAAGGGGATCGCGCCCTCCGTGATGAAGGAGGCGCCGAGGAACCAGGCCGCCTTGCCGTTCTCCCGCTCGGTCCTGGTGAACAGGCGTCCGCGGACCGTCGTGGCGAGCGCCATGGCGAGCGGCGGCACCATGCCCGCCGCCATCGTCGCGGCCATCACCTTCAGGGAGCCGTCGGTCGGGTGGGCGAGGCCGCCGACCGCGAAGGCGTAGGCCACCTTGTTGAGCGGACCGCCGAGGTCGAAGCACATCATCAGGCCGAGGATGACGCCGAGGATGATCGCGTTGGCCCCGGAGAGGCCTTCCAGCCAGTCGGTCAGCGCGTTCTGCAGGGAGGCGATGGGCTTGCCGACGACGAGGAACATCAGGAAGCCGACGACCGCCGATGAGATCAGCGGGATCACCACCACCGGCATGATGCCGCGCAGCACGGCCGGGATGCGGACCCGCTGGATCCCCATGACGACGGCGCCCGCGAGCAGACCGGCGGCCAGGCCGCCGAGGAAGCCCGCCTCGATGGTGACGGCGACCGAACCGCCGACGAAACCGGGGACCAGACCGGGCCGGTCGGCCATCCCGTAGGCGATGTAGCCGGCGAGGACGGGGACGAGGAAGGCGAAGGCGAGCCCGCCGGTCTGGAAGAGCAGCGCGGCCCAGCTGGTGTGGTCCGCCCAGACGAAGTGCTCGGCGACGGACGGCGCCTTGTCGATCTTCCAGCCGCCGATGGCGAAGCCGAGGGCGATCAGCAGACCGCCGGCGGCGACGAACGGGACCATGTAACTGACGCCGGACATCAGCCACTTGCGGAGCTTGGTGCCGTAGCCGTCCTCGCTGTCCCCGGCCTTGTCGACCGGGGTGGGGCCGGTGGGGGCGGTGGTCTCGCCGCGCGCGGCCTTCTCGCGTACCTCCGCGATGAGTTCGGCCGGGCGGTTGATGCCCGCCTTCACGCCCACGTCGACGGTGGGCTTGCCCGCGAAGCGGGTCTTGTCGCGTACGGGGACGTCATGGGCGAAGATCACCGCGTCCGCGGCCGCGATGACCGCCGGGTCGAGCCGGTCGAAGCCGGCGGAGCCCTGCGTCTCGACCGTCAGCTCCACGCCTGCCGCACGGGCCGCATTCTCGAGCGACTCGGCGGCCATGTAGGTGTGGGCGATACCGGTGGGGCAGGAGGTGACGGCGACGACGCGGAACGGCCCGGCACCGTCCGGACCGGCAACTTCCGGACCGGCCCCGCCGGCGGCGGGTTCGCCGGTACGGGCCTCGTCGGCGACCGCTTCACCGGTGCGGTTCTCGTCGGCGTCGTCCTCGGTGGCGGTGTCCTCGGCACCGGCCTCCTCGTCGCCGCGGATCAGGGCCGCCGCCTCCGCCGCCGTGCCGGCCGACCGCAGGGCCCCGGTGAACTCCGCGTCCATCAACTGCCGTGCCAGCGACGAGAGGATCGTCAGATGGGCGTCGTCCGCGCCCGCCGGTGCCGCGATCAGGAAGATCAGGTCGGCGGGGCCGTCCGGCGCCCCGAAGTCGATGCCGCGTGCCGAGCGGCCGAAGGCGAGGGTCGGCTCGGTGACGTGCGCGCTGCGGCAGTGGGGGATGCCGATGCCGCCGTCCAGGCCGGTCGGCATCTGCGCCTCACGGGCCGCCACGTCGGCCAGGAACCCCTCCAGGTCGCTCACGCGGCCGAGGGCCACCATGCGCCCGGCGAGCGAGCGGGCCGCGGCTTCCTTGGTCTCTGCGGACAGGTCGAGTTCGAGGTCGACCAGGTCCGCGGTGATCATCTCGGTCATCGCGGGCTCCTTCGCACGCGTATCGCCCGGCGGGCGGGGGCTGGGGGGACGGGGCGGGACGGCTTCATGCGGCGGGCTCCGTGAGGACGCGGTCCAGCGGTACGTCGGCCGTGACGGTGACCGCGTCCGGCACGAGGTCCGCCGGGGCCGGCATCACGCTGCCGGGCAGCTGGACGGCGGCCGCGCCGTGCGCGACGGCCGAGGCGAGCGCGCGGGGCCCGGCGCCGCCGGCGATCAAAAAGCCGGCGAGGGAGGAGTCGCCGGCGCCGACGTTGCTGCGCACGGCATCGACGGGGGCGCTCGCGAAACAGGCGCCCGTCGCGTCGACCAGGAGCTGGCCGTCCGCGCCGAGGCTGGCGAGGACGGCGCGGGCACCGGCGGCCCGGAGCTCCTCCGCGGCCTTGACCGCGTCACCGACCGTCGCGAGGGGGCGGCCCACGGCCCCGGCGAGTTCCTCGGCGTTGGGCTTGACGACGTCGGGGCGTTCGGCGAGCGCGGCGAGCAGGGCGGGGCCCGAGGTGTCGAGGGCGATCCGGGCGCCCGCGGCGTGCGCGCGGGCCACCAGCTCCGCGTACCAGGAGGGGTGCAGGCCGCGCGGGAGGCTGCCGCAGCAGGCGATCCAGTCGGCGCCCGCGGAGTGCTCGCCGACGGCGTCGAGCAGCGACTCCCCTTCGGCGTCGGAGAGTTCAGGCCCGGCGGCGTTGATCTTCGTGAGGGTGCCGTCCGGTTCGGCGATCGCGATGTTGGAACGGGTCTGTCCGGTCACCGGCACCGGGGCGACCACGATGTCCTGCTCGTCGAGGAGCCGGGCGACCAGCGCGCCCGGCGCGCCGCCCAGCGGCAGCACGGCGACGGTCCGCACGCCCGCCGCCGCGACGGCCCGCGAGACGTTGACGCCCTTGCCGCCCGGGTCCATGCGGTCGCCGGTGGCGCGGACGACCTCGCCGCGGTCGAGCGAGGGCACCTCGTAGGTGCGGTCGAGGGAGGGGTTGGGGGTGACGGTGAGGATCATGCGCGTACCGGTCGCCGTTTCCTTGCTCATGCGCGTACTACTTCCGTGCCCGCGCGCTCGATGGCGGCGGTGTCGTCGGGGCCGAGACCCGTGTCGGTGATCAGCAGGTCCACGTCGGCGAGGTCGCCGAAGCGGGCGAAGTGCTCCTGGCCGTGCTTGGCGGAGTCGGCGAGCAGTACGACGCGGCGGGCCGCGGCGATCGCCGCGCGCTTCACGGCGGCCTCGGCGAGGTCGGGTGTGGTGAGGCCGCCGTCCGCGGAGAAGCCGTTGGCGGCGAGGAAGACGACGTCGGCGCGGATCTCCCCGTACGCCCGCAGCGCCCAGGCGTCGACGGCCGCGCGGGTGCGCCGGCGGACGCGGCCGCCGATGAGGTGGAGCTGGATGCCGGGGTGGTCGGCGAGCCGGGCGGCGATGGGCAGCCCGTGGGTGACGACGGTGAGCGTCGACTCCAGCGGAAGCCCGGCCGCGAGCCGCGCGACGGTCGAGCCCGCGTCGAGGATGACGCTGCCATCGGCGGGCAGTTCGGCGAGGGCGGCGCGGGCGATGCGGTCCTTCTCGTCGGCGGCGGTGCCCTCGCGCTCGGCGAGGTCGGGCTCGAAGTCGAGCCGTCCCGCCGGTATGGCCCCACCGTGCACGCGGCGCACGAGTCCGGCCCGGTCGAGGGCCTTCAGGTCGCGCCGGATGGTCTCGGCGGTCACCTGGAACTCCTCGGCCAGGGAGAGTACGTCGACCCTGCCGCCGTCCCGCGCCAGCCGGAGGATCTCCTGCTGCCGCTCCGGTGCGTACATGTCCGTTTGCCTCCGCCGCATGCCCGATCCTGTGGTTTCACTGGCAGAGTACGGGTGGATTTCCGCGAAGTAAACAGGTTCGGGCCCGCCTCGGACACAAACGGACTTCAGTACCGAGGAAAACGGCCCCTTGGACCCGCCCCGGGGCGGCGAAAGACCCCGCCTTGCCCTACGGCCAGGTCACCCCGTCGAGCGCGTCGAGGCAGCGCCCCGCGAGCGCCGCGGGCCCCTCGGGCCCCGCCGCCGGATCCGACCCCAGCGCCCAGGTCTCCCCCGCGACCCACACCGCCGCGCTCGCGACACCCGCCGTCCTGGAGCCCCTGGACAGCACGGCGGCCCGGGCGGAGCTCTGACGCTCCCCCCGGGCCGCGGCACCGGTCACGACTGCGTCCCCGGTCAGGGAGCCGGCACGGCCTCCCGCTCGGGGGCCTCGGGCGCCTCGAAGGACTTCGAGGGCTCCGAGGCCGAGCCCACCGGCTCGTCGTCCTGCGCGGCGGGCTCGTCCCCGCCGCCCTCCAGGTGCTGCCGCGGCTTCGCAGGCAGCGCGAACATCAGCAGGAAGATGACGACGAGGACACCGGTCACCCACCACAGCGCGTTCTGGAAGCCGTCCGCGAACTCCGCGGGGATGCGGTCCGGCGCGACCCGGTCGTCGATCACGCCGAAGAACGCCACCGACACCAGGCCGAGGCCGAGCGCGTTGCCCATCTGCTGCACGGTGTTGATGAGGCCGGAGGCCGAACCGGCGTGCTCCTTCGGGACGTCCGAGAGGACGGCGTCGGTGATCGGGGCCACGATCAGGCCCATGCCCGCGCCCATCACCACGAGCGGCAGCGCCATCTGCCAGGACGTGATGTCCGCGCCGTACCGGTCGCTCTCCCAGATGTAGACGAGGACGCCCGCGGCCATCGTCAGCGCGCCGGCCTGCAGCACCTTGCGGCCGAAGCGGGGCACGAGCTGCTGCACGGAGATGCCCGCCGCCACGGAGACGGCGATGGAGAACGGCACCCCGGTGACGCCGGCGTGCAGCGCGGTCCAGCCGAGGCCGACCTGCATGTAGAGGGTCCAGACGAGGAAGAAGATGCCGAGCGCGACACCGAAGACGGTCTGCACCGCGATGCCCGCCGCGAAGCTCTTCACCTTGAACAGCGAAAGCTCCACGAGCGGCGAACCGTCCTTGGCGGCCTTCCGCCTCTCGTACGCGACGAGCGCGCCGAAGACGACGAAGGCGCCGGCCATCATGACGTAACCCCACACCGGCCAGTCCAGCTCGCGGCCGCGGGTGAGCGGGTAGAGCAGCATGAGCAGGCCGAGCGTGACCAGGACGACCCCGACGAGGTCGAGCCTGAGGGCCCTCGGCGCCTTCGACTCGGTGATGAACTTGCGGCCGAGCAGCAGACCCGCGATGCCCACCGGCAGGTTGATGAGGAAGATCGGCCGCCACTCCAGGCCGAAGAGGTTCCACTCGGTGAGCAGCGCGCCCAGCAGCGGCCCGGAGACCGCGCCGAGGCCGACGACCATGCCGAAGAGGCCGAAGACCTTGCCGCGCTCGTGCGCCGGGAACGTGGCGTGCACGATCGAGAGGACCTGCGGCACCATCAGCGAGGCCATGGCGCCCTGCAGGATGCGCGAGGCGACCAGCATCTCCGGGTTGGCCGCGAAGCCGCAGAGCGCGGAGGCGATGGTGAACCCGGTGATGCCTATCAGGAAGAGCCGCTTGCGGCCGTGGATGTCGCCGAGCCGTCCGCCCGTGATGAGGCCGGCCGCGAAGGCGAGCGCGTACCCCGCGGTGATCCACTGGATCTGGCTGTAGCTGGCGCCTTCGTTGCGCTGGATGGACGGGATCGCGATGTTCACGATCGTGACGTCGACGAGGTCCATGAAGGCGGCCGTCATCACGATGGCCAGGGCGAACCAGCGCCGCCGGTCGCCGGCGGCCACCGGTGTCCCGGGTACGGAAGAGGTGCTCGGTGAAGTCATGTCCGTCAGGCTAGAGGCCATATAGGACAGCTCACGACCTAATTCTCCGGCATCCTGGTCGGCATGACGACGACGGACGGTACGGCCGCCGGCACGGACACCCCGGCCCGGCTCCTCCAGCTCCTCTCGCTCCTCCAGACCCCCCGCGAGTGGCCAGGCGCCGAGCTCTCCGAGCGGCTCGGGGTCAGCAGGCGCACGGTGCGGCGCGACATCGACCGGCTGCGGGACCTCGGCTATCCGGTGCGGGCCAGCCAGGGCGCGGCCGGCGGGTACCGCCTCATCGCGGGCAAGGCCATGCCGCCGCTGGTCCTCGACGACGAGGAGGCGGTGGCGATCGCGGTCGGCCTGCGGGCCGGGGCGGGGCACGCGGTGGAGGGCGTGGAGGAGGCGTCGGTGCGGGCGCTGGCCAAGCTGGAGCAGGTGCTGCCCGCCAGGCTGCGCCACCGGGTCTCCGCGCTGCAGATCGCGACGACGCCGCTGACCAGCGGGGACGGGGCGCGCATCGCGCCGGAGACGCTGACGGTCATGGCGTCGGCGGTGGCCGGGCACGAGCGGCTGCGGTTCGGCTACCGGGCGGGCGACGGCACGCGCTCGCGCCGGCTCACCGAGCCCTACCGGCTGGTCTCCACGGGACGGCGCTGGTACCTCGTGGCGTTCGACATCGACCGGGAGGACTGGCGGACCTTCCGGGTGGACCGGGTCAGCGAGCCCTTCGCGACGGGCGCGCGCTTCGTGCCGCGCGAGCTGCCGAACGGGGACGCGGCCGAGTTCATCCGCGACGCGATGTGGCGCGGGCGGCAGACGTACGACCTGGACGTCACCTTCGCGGCGCCCGCGTCGTTCATCACGGCCCGGCTGCCCTCGGTGGTCGGACCCGTCGAGCCGGTGGACGAGCGGCGGTGCAGGCTGCGGACGACGGCGACGGACTCCGTCGAGTGGCTCGCGGTCCGTCTCGCGGGGCTCGACTGCGACTTCACCGTGCACGGGCCGCCGGAACTCGTCGCGTGCGTGCGGAAGCTGGGCGACCGGATGTGCCGGGCGGCGCCGGCGGACGGTGCCGGGCCGACCGCCTGCGACGGCCCTTAGGCCGCCGCGTCGAAGCCGGTGTCCCTGGCGAGCTTCTTCAGTTCGAGGAGGGCGTGCTTCTCGATCTGCCGGATCCGCTCGCGGGTCAGGCCGTGCTCCTTGCCGACCTCCGTCAGCGTGCGCTCACGGCCGTCGTCGATGCCGTACCGCATCTTGATGATGGAGGCGGTGCGCTGGTCGAGGCGGCCGATCAGGCCGTCCAGCTCCTCGCTGCGCAGCAGCGAGAGGACGGACTGCTCGGGCGAGACGGCGGAGGTGTCCTCCAGGAGGTCGCCGAACTGGGTGTCGCCCTCGTCGTCCACGCCCATGTTGAGCGAGACGGGGTCGCGGGCCCAGTCCAGGACGTCCGTGACGCGCTCGGGGGTGGAGGCGAGCTCGGCGGCGATCTCGGCGGGCTCGGGGTCGCGGCCGTTCTCCCGGTTGAACTCGCGCTGCACGCGGCGGATGCGGCCAAGCTCCTCCACCAGGTGGACGGGGAGGCGGATGGTGCGGGACTGGTCGGCTATGGAGCGGGTGATGGCCTGGCGGATCCACCAGGTGGCATACGTGGAGAACTTGAAGCCCTTGGCGTAGTCGAACTTCTCCACCGCGCGCACCAGGCCCGCATTGCCCTCCTGGATGAGGTCGAGGAGGGGCAGGCCGCTGCGCGGATAGCGGCGGGCAACCGCGACGACCAGCCTGAGGTTCGACCGGATGAAGACGTCCTTGGCGCGCTCGCCGTCGGCGACGAGGGCTTCGAGCTCCTCGCGGTCGGCGGTGACCCTGCTGTCCTCGACCTCGCCGGCCAGGATCTTGCCGGCATACACCCCGGCCTCGATGACCTGGGAGAGCTCCACTTCCTTGGCGGCGTCGAGCAGAGGCGTACGCGCGATCTCGTCGAGGTACATGCCGACCAGGTCGCGGTCGGCGATCTCCCCGCCTACGGCGCGAACACTGCGTGCCGCGTCGGTCTCGCCGGAGGCGGACTTACGACGGGCGACGGCACGGGTTGCCATGCGTGCTCCCTTGCGATGTGTGCGGTATCCCCCCGGGCGGCGGCTCCGTCGCCCTTCGGGAAGGTCCTGGTCGGCCCTTGTGCGGGGCCTCTGTGGTGGATGGCACACCCTCGGGTGCCCTGCATCCGATGGAAACAACGACTGGAATCCGGACAGAATTCCCATGCCGCGCATCTTTTTTCCTGACGGTGCAGTACCCTGTGCCGCCACGCAGGGAGGCCGGATGCCGTCGGAGCCCGTAGAGGCGCAGGTCAGCTCGGGAGTCGAGGCCGATCTCGACGCCCTCACGGACATCTACAACCACTACGTACGTGAGACGGCCGTCACCTTCGACACCGCCGTCTTCCGTCCGGAAGAGCGCCGCCGTTGGCTGCTCTCCCATCCGAAAGACGGCCCGCACCGTCTCTTGGTTGCTCGCGAACCGGATTCCGGTCCCCACCCTCCCCGGGTGCTCGGATACGCGACGAGTAGTCCTTTCCGGCCGAAGCCGGCCTACTCCACCTCCGTGGAGGTGAGCGTGTACTGCGCCCCGCACGCCGCGGGACGCGGCATCGGCACCCTGCTCTACGAGGCGCTCTTCGAGGCCCTGGCGGGCGAGGACCTGCACCGCGCCTACGCGGGCATCGCCCAGCCCAACGAGGCCTCGGTCCGCCTTCACGAGCGCTTCGGGTTCCGGCACGTGGGGACGTACCGGGAGGTGGGCAGGAAGTTCGGGCGGTACTGGGACGTCGCCTGGTACGAGCTGCCGCTCGGTCGGCGGACCTAGGCCGCCGGCCCCGCGCCCCGCCCACGGGCCTAGACCGCCTGCCCCGCGCCCGCCCCCGGACCTAGACCCAGAGCCCGTTCCGCGCGCCGCCCCGGCGGGCCTACCGTCCCGGCATGACGGACACCACAGGCATCCTCGACGAAGCACTGCAACGGCTGCACACCTCCGGACCCGAACGCCTCGGGCGGCTCACCAACCACGCGCCGATGGCCGTCGAGGCCCTCGCCGCGCGCGGCCGGGCGGGCTCGGTGCACCGATGGCTCGATCTTTACGCCCCGAAACTGGAGAGTTTTCCGACCGCCGTCGCACCGGTCACCGACGCCGACTGGCGCGCCGCGCTGGGCGACCCCCGCCGGGCGGCCGACTGGATCGCCTACTTCCGCCGGGAGATCGCGGAGCGGCCGTGGCGGGACGTGCTCGCGCTCTGGTGGCCGCGGCTGCTGCCGGGCCTGTACGGCGGGTCCACGCACCCCGTGATCCGGGTCGGCCACGCCGTGCGCGCCCTGGAGCGGGGCGGCGCCACCGAGCCGCGCCTGGCCGAGCTGGCGCACGGCCTCGGCTACTGGGCCGCCCGGCACCGCCCCGTCACCGGCGTCACCCCGCTGCCGGGCGCCCCGGGCGCGGCGGAGTCCCTGGAGGCGGTGCCGCCCATCGCCGAACGCGCCTGGGGCGGCTTCGCCGACCGGCTCGGCCGGGTCGGGGCGCTGCCGACGTGGGCCACGGAGGTGACGGACCCGCAGGAGGCGCGGCGCCGGCTCACCGAGCTGGTGCGGGCGGCCACCCACCGCTACGCCACCCACGGCCACGGCGAGGCGACCATGCTGGTGCACGCGGCGACGGCACCCAACGCGGTGCTGCGCACCCTGCCCGCGCTCCCCCACGCCCTGTGGGTGCCGAGCCTGCACGCGGCGTGGACGGCGTCGGCCGCGGTCACCGCCATGTACGCGCCGGACGCCCCGGTCGCGTACACCCCGCCCGGCACCTTCACCGCCGAGGAGGTCTTCGAGCGGGCCCTGGCCCACGGCGACGAGCACGTCATCAAGCTGACGGACACCGCGCTGGACGTCGGGGACGAGCAGGCCCTCGCGGCGGCGCTGCGGGCCGTCGAACTGAGCGACCCGCTCACCGGCTGAGACCCGCCCCTCCCCCGGCCCGCCTCAGCCGAACTGCACCGACCGCTTGGCGAGCCCCATCCAGAACCCGTCGATCACGCTGCGCTGCGCGCCGAGGTCCCCGGCGGCCTCGGCGGCGCCGAGCGTGACGAAGAGCGGGGCGAAGTGCTCGGTGCGCGGGTGGGCGAGGTGGCCGGCCGGGGACGTGTGCCCGAAGTCGAGCAGCGCGTCCAGATCACCCGCCTCCAGGGCCTCGTGGCCCCAGGCGTCGAACTCCGCCGACCAGGAGGGGACGCCGCTCTGCCGCAGCGCGGCCAGGTTGTGCGTGAAGAAGCCGCTGCCGACGATCAGCACGCCCTCGTCGCGGAGCGGGGCGAGCCTGCGGCCGATGTCCATGAGGCGGCGCGGATCGAGGGTGGGCAGGGAGATCTGCAGGACGGGGATGTCCGCGTCCGGGTACATCTCGACCAGCGGGACGTAGGCGCCGTGGTCGAGCCCGCGGTCCGGCACGTCCTGTACGGGCATGCCGGGGGCGCGCAGCAGCTTCCGTACGGAGTCGGCGAGCGCGGGGGCGCCGGGGGCCGCGTAGGTCACCTCGTAGTAGTGCTGGGGGAAGCCCCAGAAGTCGTAGACGAGCGGCAGCGTCTCGGTGGCGGCCAGCGCGAGGGGGGCCTCTTCCCAGTGGGCGGAGACCATGAGGATCGCGGTGGGCCGGGGCAGCCCGGCGGACCAGGCGGCGAGCTCGCCGGGCCAGACGGGGTCGTCGGCGAGCGGCGGGGCGCCGTGGCTGAGGTACAGGGCCGGCATGCGGGTCATCGCTCTCCCCAAGTGCTTGAACTCTCAAGTTCTATGAGGCCACCGTACGCCGGGTTTGTTCAAACTTCAAGGAACGGCCTCGTACAGTGGGGTGCATGGATACGGCAGCGACCCCTCCCCCCGCCGGTGAACCGCGCTGGCTCGACGGCGAAGAGCAGCGCGTCTGGCGGGCCTACCTCCAGGCGACCACGCTCCTCGACGATTTCCTCGACCGGCAGTTGCAGCGCGACGCGGGCATGCCGCACATGTACTACGGCATATTGGTCCAGCTCTCCGACGCCTCCCGGCGGCGGCTTCGGATGACCGAACTGGCCAAGACCATGAAGATCACCCGCTCCCGCCTCTCGCACGCGGTGGCCCGCCTGGAGAAGAGTGGCTGGGTGCGCCGCGAGGACTGCCCCTCCGACAAGCGCGGCCAGCTGGCGATCCTCACCGACGAGGGGTTCGAGGTGCTGCGCAGGACCGCCCCCGGCCACGTCACCGCCGTCCGCCAGGCCCTCTTCGACCGGCTCACCCCGGAACAGCAGAAGTCCCTCGGCGAGATCATGACGATCGTCGCCGAGGGACTTCAGCCGAAGGAGGCCGGGGCCGACCTCCCGTGGCTCCGCTAGGGCCTGCCCGCCGGATGGGGGCGGGTCAGTGGGCCATCACCGGCACCTTCACCTCGTCCTCGACACCGTCCGCCGAGTCGGCGGAGGGCGAAGTACCGCCCTGGTGGCCGGTGTTGATGAAGGTGGCCGCGATCAGCGCGGAGACCACCAGGATCCCGACCGCCCACCAGATGGCGCTGGTGTAGCCCTCGACCATGGCGCGGGCCTGGAGCAGCTTCGGGTTGGTGGCGCCGGCCGCGTGGTCCGTGAGGTACGCGGTGGTCGCCGACGCGGCGATGGTGTTGAGCAGGGCCGTGCCGATGGCGCCACCGACCTGCTGCGAGGTGTTGACCATCGCGGAGGCGACACCCGCGTCGCGGGCCTCGACGCCGTGCGTGGCAAGGGACATCGCCGGCATGAACGCCGTACCCATGCCCAGACCCAGCATCAGCTGCGCGGGCAGGATCAGACCGGCGTACGAGGTGCCGATCTCCAGCTGCGTCAGGAGGAGCATGCCGAGACCGGCGAGCAGGAAGCCCGGGGCCATCAGCAGCCGCGGCGGGACGCGGGTCATCAGGCGGGCGCCGACCTGCGTCGAGCCCGTGATCATGCCGACGATCATCGGCAGGAAGGCGAAACCGGTCTTGACCGGCGAGTATCCCTTGACGATCTGCAGGTAGTACGTGAGGAAGAGGAACAGGCCGAACATCGCGATGACGGCGAGACCCAGCGACAGGTAGACGCCGCCGCGGTTGCGGTCGGTCAGCACGCGCAGCGGCAGCAGCGGCGACTTGACCTTGGCCTCGGTGAGGACGAACGTCGCGAGCAGCACGGCCGACGCCACGAACATCGCGATGGTCACCGAGTCGGACCAGCCCTCGGACTCGGCGCGGGTGAAGCCGTAGACCAGCGAGACCAGACCGAGGGTGGACAGGACCACGCCGGGCATGTCGAGCGGCGAACGGTTGCGGCCACCGGCCGGCTCACGGATGACGAAGTACGCGCCCAGGGCGGCGATCACCGCGAACGGGATGTTCACGAAGAACGTCCAGCGCCAGTTCAGGTACTCGGTGAGGAAACCGCCGAGGATCAGGCCGACGGCGCCGCCGCCACCGGCGATCGCGCCGTAGATGCCGAAGGCCTTGGCGCGCTCCTTGGCGTCGGTGAACGTCACCGCGAGCAGCGAGAGCGCGGCGGGCGCGAGCAGCGCGCCGAAGACGCCCTGCAGGGCACGGGCGCCCAGCATCATGGCCTCGCCGTTCGCGGCACCGCCGAGCGCGGAGGCGACGGCGAAACCGATCAGGCCGGTCACGAAGGTGCGCTTGCGGCCCCACAGGTCGGCGATGCGGCCGCCGAAGAGGAGCAGGCCGCCGAAGGCGAGGGCGTAGGCCGTGATGACCCACTGGCGGTTGCCGTCGGATATCCCCAGGTCCTGCTGGGCGGAGGGCAGCGCGATGTTCACGATGGTCGCGTCGAGCACCACCATCAGCTGCGCGAGGGCGATGAAGACGAGCGCTTTCCAGCGGTTGGTGTCGGGCCCGGAATCGGGCGTGAGAGCTCTTTCGGACATAGGGATAGCCACCTAGCGGTCTAGCTGTGCGGAAAGTGGTGAAAAGCGGGAGGAAGAAACGACGAGAGAGGAAGAGACGAACAGAGGTGCCTGGCGCGGTCCGCGGCAGAGGTCAGTTCCGTCGCAGGTCCTCCAAGGTCGCCGCTTCCCCCGGGAGTTCGGAGCGTGCGGGCGACATCAGGCCGTCCAGGAACAGCTGCAGATGACGGTGGATGAAGCCGTCCATGCTCGGGCAGGCCGTGCCCGGCAGCGGGCGGGTGAGCTGGGAGAGGGCGACCATCAGGTCTCCGACGGCGATGTCGGTGCGCAGCTGCCCGGCCGCGCGGGCCCGCTCCATGAGGCCTTCGATGGACTGTTCGAGACGCTCGCGGGCATCGAGCAGCTCGGGGTGGAAGGGATCGAAGTCGGGCTCCAGCATCGGGCACATGGCGCCGATCCGCTCCTCGGCCGCGGCGTGCACGAAGGTGCGCAGCGCCCCGAAGGCAGTGCCTTCTTCGGCGTCCGCCGCGGCGATGCCCTGCTCGGCGAGGGCCGTCACGCGGTCCATCACCGTGCGGACGACCTGGCGGACCAGCGCGCCGCGGTCGGCGAAGTGGCGGTAGACCGTGGCGTTGCCGACGCCGGCCCGGCGCGCGACCTCGTCGAGGGGCACGTCCGATCCGTACTCCACGAACATCTCGCGTGCGGCGGCGACGATCCGCTCCCGGTTGCGCAGGGCGTCGGCCCGCGGGCGGGTGACGCGGCGCTGGGGGGCGGTGGCGGTGTCCACGGCTGCTCCTCGATCGGTGGGGCTCGGGGTCCGGGGCCTGAAGTGCCGGCCCACGGTTCCGGCGATGCGGGGAGTGATTCCCCGTTTCGCGCGGACACAGGTCTAAACGGGGAGGGAGTCCCCGGATATTTCCCTTCACCCGATCGGATTCATGTGAGCCGGGTCACACGCCATTCGGCGAGAAACCCACGATCGGTCGCACCCAACGAGCGCCCGCGCACCCCCCGGCACAGGGTGATCGGACAGGGTGCAGCCAGGACCGGCGGCTGCCGCGGAGCGGAAGGCCACGCATGCAGCAGCCGACCTGGCGACACATATGCCCCGCCCGCCGCAGCGCCCTCCTCGCCTCCGCCGCCGCGTTCGCCCTCGCCCTCACCACGTCGGCGAGCACCGGACGCCTGATGGAGGACTCGCCCAGCGCGGCGGGACCGGTCGCCCTGGCCCGGGGCGCGACCCTCAGCCCGTGCATGATCAGCGGCACGATGGGCGTGCAGATGTCGGAGGGCATGCCCACCTCGCCCGGCTACTCCCGCTCGACCGGCACCGTCCGGGCCCTGAACCTCATGATCGACTTCTCGGACGCGCCGGGTGACGGCAGCGCGATAGACCGGCTCGCGGAGTTCTTCCCGCAGACCTCGCAGTGGTTCCGCACCAGCTCGTACGGCCGCCTCGACTACCGCCCCGAATCGCCCATCCCGAAGTGGCTGCGCATGCCCAAGACCTTCAAGGAGTACGGGATAGAGCGCGGCGCCCCCTTCGACCCCGGCTACCGCACCCTCGTCGAGGACATCGTGAAGGCCGCCGACCCGGACGTGGACTTCCGCGCGTACGACCTCGTCAACATCCTCATCACCCCGAACGCGGGCCCCTCCGCCCTCGACACCGTCCTGTCGGTGACCTTCGCCGGCAACCACGAGGCGCCGGTCGCGGACGGCGTCCCGGTCTCCAACGCGTCCTTCGTCTACAGCCGCCAGGACGACGGCTCGGGCAGCTACCGCGAGACGGGCTACCGCGTCCTGCCGCACGAGAACGGCCACGTCTTCGGCCTGCCCGACCTCTACACGCAGGACGGCGGCGGCGCGGTCGGCCACTGGGACATCATGAGCGAGGACTGGGGCTCCAACAACGACCTGCTGGCCTGGCACAAGTGGAAGCTGGGCTGGCTCGAGGACGACCAGGTCGGCTGCGCCTCGTCGCCGGGCACGACCGAGCACGTCCTGTCGCCGCTGGCCAAGACGGGCGGCACCAAGCTGGCCTTCGCCCCGCTGAACGAGAAGTCGGGGTACGCGATCGAGGCCCGCACCCAGGGCGGCAACGACGAATCGGTGTGCAAGCCGGGCGTCCTGGTCTACCGCGTGGACGCGGAGGTCGACACCGGCCACGGCCCGATCACGGTCTCCGACGCGACCCCCGACAGCGGCGGCTGCACGCGCCGCCCCAACGTCCACGCCGAGCTCTCGGACGCGACGTACGGCGTGGGCGAGACCTTCACCGACGCCAAGACGGGTGTCCGCGTGACGGTGGCGGGCGTGACGGACGACGGCGACTATCGGGTGCACGTCACGCGTCCGTAGCGGGGTGCGGCTGTGCGCCCGGGACGGTCTGCCGCACCTGGCGCAGGAACGCGGCGTTGCTCGGGGTCTTCCTGATCTGTTCGAGCAGCGCCTCCAGGAAGCCCTGCCCGTCCCTGCCGCGCAGCGCCCTGCGCAGCCCGCGCACGGCGCCCAACTCCTCGCCGGACAGCAGCAGTTCCTCGCGGCGGGTGCCGGAGGGCGTGACGTCGACGGCGGGGAAGACGCGGCGCTCGGCGGTGCCGCGGTCGAGGCGCAGCTCCATGTTGCCGGTGCTCTTCAGCTCCTCGAAGTAGTAGTCGTCGGCGCGCGATCCGGTCTCCACGAGCGCCGTCGCCAGCATCGTCAGGGAGCCGCCCTCCTCGGCGAGGCGCGCGGCACCGAAGAGCCGCTTCGGCCCCTGCACGGCGGCGGCGTCGACACCACCGCTGAGGGTGCGGCCGCTGCCGGAGGCCGCGTTGTTGTACGCACGGCACAGCCGCGTCAGCGAGTCGAAGAGCATGACGACGTCGCGCCCGTCCTCGACCAGCCGCTTGGCGCGCTCGACGGCGAGTTCGGCGAGGGCGATGTGCTCCTTGGCGGGCCGGTCGAAGGTGGAGGCGAGCACCTCGCCGCGGACCGAACGCCGCATGTCGGTGACCTCTTCGGGCCGTTCGTCGAGCAGGACGACCATGAGGTGGCACTCGGGGTGGTTCTGGGCGACCGCCGCGGCGATCTGCTGGAGCAGGACGGTCTTGCCGGTCCTCGGCGGGGCGACGATCAGGCCGCGCTGCCCCTTGCCGAGCGGGGCGACGAGATCGAGGAGCCGGGTGGCGGCGGGCCCGCCCGCGGTCTCCAGACGGAGCCGCTCGCGGGGGTGGAGCGGGGTGAGGTCGCCGAACCTGCGCCGGCCGCGCAGGGCACCGATGTCGCGCCCGCCCACCCGCTCGGCCCCGGCGAGCACTCGCGGCCTGCCGCAGACGCCTTCGACGAAGTCGCCGGTACGGAGCCCGATTTGGCGGATGACGGCGGCGGGAACCTGCACGTCGTCGGGGCCGGGCAGACACCCGGGACCGCGGAGGAACCCGCGGCCGTCCCGACCGATGTCGAGAACTCCCGCGCAGGCAGGCGCAGTTGAGGTGGACATGGTTTCAGTGGTGGCTGTGACAGTCATGGAGAGGGTCCTTTCGCGACCATGCGCGGGAGAGGCCCGGCGGGGTGGGCGGCAACGACACGCCCCCGTGGCGACGGGCGAAAAAGAGAACTACTGCCGAAGAAGCAGTACAAGGAAGGCCGGACAACGGCCTGACAGAACCGGCGAACCGGAAGAGATCCCGAAAACCGGGAAAAGGGATGACAGCACGGGCACCCCGAGCCGGGGCGTACACACGTACTGCTTGCAAGGTAACACACGTACCCGCCCCGATACCGCCTACCGAACCCAGGATGCCCCGCAGCCGCGCAAGAGACGGAAGGGGACGTGGGGGTATGTGCGAACGGAGCACCGAGCAAACGCTGGCGCCTTTGTCCGCACGGCGTGGCGCAGGGATGGCGAGTACGCACATACCCCCGCGGCCCCGACCCGCAGACGCGGGAGGGCGACTCACATATCAGCGGACGCAGTCACCGAAGCCCCCGGCATTCGGACCGCCCCCACCCCCGGAAGCGGAACCCGCACCCGCACCCGCCCCGCCGCCCCCGTCGAGCACAGCGGTCAACGCATCGAGCCGAGCCCGCAGATCCCGCACCTCATCCAGCCCCAGCCCCGTGGACGCGGAGATCGCGCGCGGCACGGCGAGCGCCTTCTCGCGGAGCGCCACGCCTTCGTCGGTGAGCCGGACGGTCACGGACCGCTCGTCCGCCGGACTCCGCCGCCGCTCCACGCGCCCGGCCGCCTCCAACCGCTTGAGCAGCGGCGAGAGCGTGCCGGAGTCGAGCCGCAGCCGCTCCCCGATCTTCTTGACGGGCAGTTCGCCGTGCTCCCAGAGCACGAGCATCACCAGGTACTGGGGGTAGGTCAGCCCCAGATCCTTCAGGGCGACGCGGTAGACGCCGTTGAAGGCGCGCACGGCCGCGTGCAGCGAGAAGCAGATCTGGTGGTCGAGCCGGAGGAAATCCTCGTCCGTCACGCCGTCGCCCGTACCTGCCCCGACCTGTGCCTTCTCCATACGTACGAGAGTACCTCAGCGGCCCATTGAGTTGTGCACAACTGAATTGCGTGCTCTACTTCCCTCGGAAAGAGCAGGACGCACAGGACGCAGAAGGAAGAAAGAGGTTGACCATGGACGCGCTGTACACCGCCGTAGCCACCGCCAACGGCCGCGAGGGCAGGGCCGTCAGCTCGGACGGCCAGATCGACCTGCCGCTCGGCTTCCCCGTATCACTGGGCGGCGACGGCAAGGGCACCAACCCCGAGCAGCTCTTCGCCGCCGGGTACGCGGCCTGCTTCGCCAGCGCGATGGGCAGCATCGCGCGCCAGGAGAAGATCGACGTCACGGACGTCTCGGTCACGGCGGAGGTCAGCATCGGCAAGGACACCGACGGCGGCTTCGGCCTCGCGGTGGTCATGCGCGCCGAACTCCCCGACCACCTCCAGGGCCCCGCCGGCGAGGAGCTCCTGAGGAAGACGCACGCGTACTGCCCCTACTCCAAGGCGACGCGCGGCAACATCCCGGTGGACCTGGTCATCGAGTAAACAACTCGGCACCACAAACGGCCGGCGCACGCCCACCCAGGTGGACGGTCAGCCCATACGAGCCAGGATCAAGAGGCCTCACTGAGCGCGGGGGCAGCCCCCGCACCCACGCCACGCCCCGACTCGACGCCACGCCCCGACTCGACGCCGCAGGCCGGATCGACCCGCCACACGCGGGCGAGCTCGGCCAGCGGAACGCCGAGGACCTCGCTGAGCCGGACGACGGTCCCGAAGGCGGGCGTGGGCAGGCGCCCGGTCTCGATCTTGCGGAGGGTCTCCGGCGAGATGCCCGCGGCCAGGGCCACGTCGACGGGGCTCCGCCCGGCCCGGGCGGCGCGCAGGGCGGCCCCGAGGCGGCGGCCCGCCTCGATCTGTTCGGGGGCGAGCGGGTGGCGAACCATGCGGACAGGGTAGGGGCGCCCGCGTTCGACCGGCAACCACCACGCTCAGCGCCCCGCGGCGGACGCCTCCCCTCCCCCCCCCCGGATCCCCCCTCTGGTATAAATATACCGATCAACGGCCGGAGGATCCGGCCTGTCCGGCACCCGGGGAATAGAGGACCGCAGTGATCGAGCACAAGTCGCCCAGGGACATCGAGCGCATGCACGTGACGGGCCGGTTCGTCGGCCAGGTGCTGGAGGAGCTCGGTGACCTGGCCGCGGTCGGGGTCGACCTGATGGACCTGGAACACCACGCCCGCCGCCGGATCAAGGAGCGCGGCGCGGAGTCCTGCTACTGGGACTACGCCCCCTCGTTCGGCAAGGGCCCCTTCCGCAACGTCGTCTGCCTCTCGGTCAACGACGCGGTGCTGCACGGCCTGCCGCACAAGTACAAGCTGCGCGACGGCGATGTGCTGACCATGGACATGGCCGTGATGATCGACGGCTGGGCCGCGGACTCGGCCCACACCGTCATCGTCGGCACCCCGGACGAGGAGGACGTTCGCCTGATCGAGGCCACGGAGGTCGCCCTGGAGGCCGCCATCAAGGTCGCCCGCCCGGGCAACCGCCTCGGCGACATCTCGGTGGCGATCGGCGCGGTGGCCGCGGAGTACGGCTACCCGGTCAACCTGGAGTTCGGCGGCCACGGCATCGGCCGCACGATGCACGAGGACCTGCACATCCCCAACGACGGCCGCCCGGGCCGGGGTTGGAAGCTGCGCCCCGGCCTGACGATCGCGATCGAGCCCTGGTTCGCCCGCGGCACGAACAAGATCACATTCGACAAGGACGGCTGGACGATCCGCTCGGCCGACGGCTCCCGCACGGCCCACTCCGAACACACGGTCGCCATCACCGAGGACGCCCCGCTCGTACTGACCCTCCGCCCCCGGGACATCGCGGCGTCCCACCCCGAAAAGACCCCCACCACGACCACCCCCTGACACCCCCCGCCCCCGAAAGTTCCACCCGCTACACTGTCGGCGGTGGCACGGGCGAACCCCGCGCCACCACGGAACTGCCGGAAGCACCAGAACGCTCCCGACCAGATCCTGGCCTCCGTAGCTCAGGGGATAGAGCACAGCTCTCCTAAAGCTGGTGTCGCAGGTTCGAATCCTGCCGGGGGCACCACGTCAGAACGGCTAAGGCCCAGGTCACGGATGGTAAATCCGGTCCTGGGCCTTCGTCTTGCGCACTCTGACCACGCAGTAAGACACCCTCACTACAACCTCACCGCCGGAGTCGATCTCTGTCCACCCTGTTGCGCATCGCTGGTGTGCTGGGGGGTTCCGCTCCGCGACCTGGTGTAGCAGGCGGCCCGCCCCGCCATGCTCGCCATCGGCGGGCCGCCTCTTCCCGCCCGTGGCGCTCCCGACGAGGCCGCAGGCGGGGGATCAGGGGGTGCGGCGGACGGGGGCGGGTGGCTTCGGGCACTTCTCGTGCAGGATGACGGCGTGGCCGCCGGCCGACACGGAAAGCTTTACGGACGTCACGACCGCCTGCCCGTGCAGGATCGGCTCGTCACAGCGCCAACAGAACCGCGTGCCCTCACTCACCGCCGCCCCCGGAAGCCCGCACGTGGTGCAGTACGAGCCGGGTCTGCCGGAGCGCCAGCCGGAGCTGGGCCGCCTCCGCACAATCCACCTCGGCCAGGCAGATGGCGCACTCCAGGGTGTGGGCGAGGAGCGTCTCGTAGACCTCCCGCTCGTGCTGCACCAGGTCGGGCGCCTTCATCAGGGTCATCACCGCAAGCCTTCTGAGCGCGTCCCGGTCGCGATGTGGACGAGGGCGGCGACGGACGGCACGGGGCACAGGTCGCCGACGATGCGTGGTTGCACGACCCAGTGCAGGCCGTACGGGCCGACCATGTCCGGGGCCGGGACGGAGAGGAAGTGACCGGCGCCGAGCATCGGGGCCTCGTCGGCGCAGGTCCACAGGGCCGGCGGATGTGGTGCGGTCAGTGCGTAATACGTCTGCTTCGGTCGGTGGTGGAGGACCGGGCCGCAGAGCAGATGGGCCAGCGCCGCGGCCACCGTCTCCGGGTCATCGGTGTCGACGCCCGCGTGCACGATCCGTGCGGACAAGCACACGGCGTTGAACCGAGTGCCGAGCGGCAACAGCGCCGCGCCGCGCTCCATCCACCCCCGCTGCGCCAGGCGCGGCTCCCGCTGAGCGCGCGCCAGCCAGTCGAACGCGGCACCGCATGTCTGATGTGAATTCACCATCTGCCCCTGCCGCCTGCGTTTTCTCCCTGTCGGACAAGGGTGACGAGGCGGTAGAGGATCAACTGTCACTCTTCAGTGACAGCCGGTGTCACAGGCCGAGCCACGCGGACATGTAGGCCAGGGCGTCGGGGGTCTTGCGCTGCTGGTGCACGAGTCCTTCGATGGTGGCGCGTGCGCCGGGGTGATACCGGGTCTGTTGTGGGGCGACCTCACGCGCCTTGGCGATGGACTTGAGTGCCGCTTCGGTGCGGCCTGTCTCCATCTCGGAGCGGCCCCGGTCGATCCACACGTGCGCCCTGCGGGAAGTGGGCCAGGAGTCCGGCATACGGAGCTTCTGCGCCTTCTCCACCGCCTTCCCGTACTGGCCCATCTCCGTCAGTGCGGAGAGCTCGTGCGCGGCCCAGTTCGTCGGCCCGAACGACAGCCAGTGCACGTGCTCAACCCGACCGGCCCGCATGGCGATCCGCTTGGCCTCCCGCAGGTGCGCCTTCACCGCTGCTTCGTCCCGGGCGCGCGCGGCGATGACCGTGGCACCAAGGTGCAGCTGTCCCGACACGGCCAGTGACTCCGGGGATTCGCCTGCCGCGTCGAGGAGGCGGTGGCCGGCGTCCACGAGACGGAGCCCGATGGTGTGCTCACCCTCACGGTGGTAGACGAGTCCCCGCATGTACTGGCGTACGGCCGCGAGTACCGGGTCCGAGGCTCGCTGCGCCGCCCAGGCCATGCGGTCGAGAGCGATGGTGGAGAGGTCGTAGAAGCCCAGCTTGACCGTCACGTCGTGGGCAGTCCGATAGGTGGATCCGAGAGCGGCCCACAGCTCGGTGGACGGAGCGCGATGAGCCGCGGTCGTGAGTTCGGCGATCAGTCGAGGCAGCGCCAGGGCGGCCTTGTTGAGCTGGGTGGCCCGAACTCGCCGGCACAGGGTGTCGGCTGCTGCCACCAGCCGGGACGTCTCGCACGTGGCCACGTCGGGGTCGGCGCCGAGGTCGTAGAGGTCGAGCGATTCGCGAATGGGCCGGATCAGCTCGGCCAAGCGGTCCTGCTGGAGCTCGGTCATGTACGGCTGTCCTGTCAAGGTGGTCACGTCCACCCGCAGGACTCGCGCACAGGCCGCAGTGAAGGCAGGGCTCGCCGCTTTGTGACCCCCCTCTACCTGGTGGAGAAGGCTGTACGAGTACCCGATCTTCAGGGCCAAGCCACTCTGCGTGTATCCGGCCAACTTCCGGTGCTTCGCGATCCGGGCGCCGGGGTGGTCGTCTCTGGGCATACTGGAACTCCGTTCCTGACTCACCACCTGGAACGGTACTCGCGCTCGATGGCGCTGGTCCGGCTTCTGCCCACGATCACCTGGGTCGGGGGTAGTTGCGTGTGATCGACCGTGCGGGTTGGGATGAGGGCATGACCTCACGGACCCTGTACCTGTTCGGGTCGGCAGCGCCGCCCATCTTCGACGTGGCCAAGGTGGTCGAGACCGCGCAGGCCGATGGGTGGGACGTCTACCTCGGCTTGACCCCGGCTGCGGCCCGCTGGCTTTCGGAGAGCCTCGATGGCCTGGCCGCGCTCACCGGGCACCCGGTCCGCAGCGAGTACAAGCTGCCCGGGGAGCCGGACGTATGGCCGAAGGCGGATGCGATCCTCTTCGCCCCGGCAACCTTCAACAGTCTCAACTCCTGGGCACTGGGCATCACGTCGTCCTTCGTGGTCGGTGTCGTCGCCGAGGGCATCGGCAAGGGCATCCCGACCGTGACAGTGCCGTGCGTGAACGCCGCCTACGCCGCACACCGCCAACTGGACCGCAGCATCACGGAGCTACGCGAGCAGGGCGTCACTGTCCTGTACGGCGAGGGCGGGTTCGTGCCCAACCCGGCAGGGTCCGGGCAGCCGAAGGCGTACCCATGGGACAGCGCACTCGCCGCGGCCAGGAAGGCCGCCGCGACATGACGAAATCCGAGCCGGACGCGAGGACGCGCCGCGGTGTTCAGGCATTGTCTTATCCTTCGGCCATCAGTAATTACAGAAGTGCACATCAAGGGGTGGGGACCGCATGATCGGCACGTCGCGCAAGTCTGCGCACCGGTTGTCCAGGAGGAGTCGCTGCATCGTCTGGGGTGCCGCGGGTGCCACCGTCGTCGCCGGTGGCGGCGTCCTCGCACAGAGTTCGTCGGCGGCCACGGCCTTGCCCGCGCGCAAGACGTACACCGGCCGCGCCTTCGACGCCTGCACCGCTCCCTCCGCCGCCGCCATGAAGGCGTGGCGCACCGGGTTCTACGGAGCGGCCGCCGTCTATGTCGGCGGCAAGAACCGTGGCTGCTCCCAGCCCAACCTCACCGCGTCCTGGGTGAAGAAGGTGACCGCCCAGGGGTGGAAACTGATCCCCATCTACGTGGGCGCTCAGCCGTACTGCCAGCGGGGCTCCAGTCCGGAGAAGCTGACGGCGGCGAACGCGGCCTCGCTGGGTGCCACCAACGGCAAGGACGCGGTGGCCAAGGCCTCCGCGCTCGGCATGCGGGCGGGCAGCGCGGTCTACCTGGACATGGAGCCGTACGACGTCGCGAACACCGCGTGCAACAACGCGGTCCTCAAGTACGTGCGTGCCTTCACCAAGACCTTGCGCGCCAAGAAGTACCGGGCGGGGTACTACGGGTTCAGCAGCTCCAGCGCGAAGGCCGTGGCGACCGCCGCCGACCGCACCGATCTGCCGGAGAGCCTCTGGTACGCGAAGTGGGACAACGTCAACACCACGACCAGTGACTGGCCGTGGTCGCCGTCGCTGTACACGAACCACAACCGCGGTCACCAGTACAAGGTCAACAGCAAGGAGACACGCGGCGGCCACACCATCACCGTCGACCGTGACGCCTGGGACGCGCCCGTGGCCATCGTCGGCTGACAGGACCGGATCGGGTCGTGCTTCTCGCGTGATCGTGCCGGCCTCCTCGGTGGGGAAAGAACCGGGAGGCCGGCACGGTCTGTCACGGCAGAAGGAGCCGTGAGGTCAGTCGTTGACGCAGGTGTTGCCGAACGTCGGGTTGAGCAGGCCGACGACGTCGATGCTGTTGCCGCAGACGTTGACCGGGATGTGGACCGGGACCTGGATGACGTTGCCGGAGATCACGCCGGGCGAGTTCTTGGCCGCGCCGCTGGCGCCGCTGTCGGCGACGGAAGCGCCGGCGGCTCCGAAGACGGCCGTACATGCCGCGGCCGCGGTGATACCGACCTTCATCATGGGCTTCATCGAGACTCCTTGCGGAAGAGGGATCCGGCCGGATGGCCGTCAACAAGATCCGTAACGCGCCGACCCGCCCTGAAGTCACGCGAGCCGGTCGCCGGTTCCTTCTCCCGCACGCTCCCGCACGCTCCCGCACGTCGGCTCAGGCGCGGATGCGGACTCCGTACCGCGTTCTCATGCGGTGCAGTTCCCACAGGGCCACCGCCGTGACCGAGACCGGGCCGCCGAGTACCGCGCACCACTGCGCCGCCGGCGGCCCGTGCGGCAGGCCGCCGTCCAGGGCGAGGCTGCTGAGCATCAGCTCCCACACGAGTACGACGGTGAGCGCGGCCGGGAGCGCGGCGTGGACGTTGGAGGTGTTGAAGGCGTAACGGGCTGCGTAGGCCGAGGAGAAGAGCAGGAACGGCAGGAGCCAGATGAGGCCGATGAGCAGGGCCAGCGCCACGAGGCCGTTCACGAGCGTGCCGTAGTTCTGCTTCAGGAGGACGGCGCTGCCCGCGAGGACGAGGCCCACGCCCACCAGGATCCCCACGTACCAGCCGACCGCCTTGAGCGGGGCGCGCAACCGGGCGCGCAGTTCGCGGCGGTGCTCGGCGGGTGCGTACCGGATGAAGCCGAGGACGACCAGCGGGCCGGTGAGGATGAGCAGCAGCGGGGCGAGGATCAGCTTCACGACGCCGTCGTTGGCGACACCGCTCCAGCCCTCGTCCGCGCCGTAGGCGTAGACGAGGTAGAGGGACGCGAGTGCCCCCGCGATCGCGCGCCACAGCTGCACCTGCGAGACCACGCGGTCCGCGACGTGGCCCGCACCCGGCTGGTTGAAGATCGCTTCGGCGCGGCGGCGGGCTGACCGGATCACCGGGATGAGCGGCGACACGAAGAGGAAGCCGCAGCCGCTGCGCCGACGACGGGCGGGGCGCGGGACCGGCATCGGCTGGGGCGGCAGGTAAGGCTGCGGGCCCGGATAAGGGGGCTGGTGGGGGGTCTGGGGTGGGATCGGGGGGCCTGTGGGTGGTGCGTACGGGTGAGGGGCGCCGCCTCCCTGTGGTGGCGTGTTCCGCGGTGGCCAGCCCTGGTGTCCCCCGTGCGTCACTGTTCTCCTCGCCTTCCCGCGTCGCTTCCGAGCGCGCGCAGTTTACTGGCCGGAATCCGGCGGGTGTCATCCGTGCGGGGCGTACGGACGGGAACGCTCCGCAGGCGGCGGGCAGTTACCTGCCTACGCCCCGGTCAAGGGACCGGTGACGTGTGGGCGCGAAGGGGTGGGCATGCGGATTCCTGGGCCTGAACCGCGGGACGACGGTGGGGTCGGCGCGATCGCGGAGGCGGGCGGGCTGCATCTCCATCAGCTGCGCCTGCACGCCGATTACGGGCCGGTCGTGCGGTTCCAGTTGCCGGGGGTGGGGGAGGCGGTCTCCGTCGCCGACCCCGTCCTGCTCGAGGCCACGGCGCGGCTCGACGAGCGGCCCGCGGCGCTGTTCGAGTTCCTCGCGCCGCTGTGCGAGGCCGGGAACCTCCAGGTCATCGGCGCCGAGGAGCACGGGCCCTGGCGGCGCGTCCTGCTGGAAGTGTTCGCCGGACGGCCTTCCCACGAGCGGCACTTCGCGGAGTTCGTCTCCTTGGCGGAGGAGCTCGCCGATCGCTGGGAACGGGGCGTGGTGGAGGCGGGAGCGGGTGTGGCGGGCTCGGGGCCCGCTGTGGGCGGGAGGGTCGTCGCTCTGCAGGAGGACCTGACCGCCCTCTCGTTGCGGATGATCTGTGCGTACGCCTTGGGGGGTGCGGGCAGCGGTGCGGGTGGTGTGGGTGGTGCCGACGGGCGGGGCGGGGGCCTCGTCGATCCCCCGAAAGTCGTCGAGGCCTTCGAGGTCGTCCTCAGCGAGTACCTGGGGCGCGTCTATCAGGTGGCGGAGGACCCGGCCGACAGGGCGGCGCGGGACAAGCGGGCCGCCGACGCCCTCCAGTACCTGCGGACCACCGTCGACCGCGTCGTCGCCGCCCACAACCCCCCGGAGGACCCCCCGAACGACAGCCGCCGACGTGACCGCAGCGACCGCAGCGACCGCAGCGATCTCATCGGTGCCCTTCTCGACGCCGGCACCCCGCCCGCCCGTATCCGCGACACCGTCATGGTGACCATGCTGGCCGCGCACCACACCACCGGCGTCGCCGTCTCCTGGACGCTGCACCTGCTCGCGCACCACCCGGAGATCGCCGACCGTGTCGCCGACGAGCTGGACCGCGTCCTCGGCGACCGTACGGCGCCCGACCACGCCGACCTGCGGCGGCTCACCCTGCTCGACATGGTCCTGAAGGAAGCGATGCGGCTCTACCCGCCCGGGCCGTACGGCGCGCGGGAGACGACCGAGCCGCTCGTGCTCGGCGCGTACGACGAGATCCCGGCCGGCACCACCGTCTTCTACCCCTTCTGGGCCGTGCACATGAACCCCGACCACTGGCCCGAGCCCGAGAAGTTCCTGCCCGAGCGGTTCACGCCGTCGGCCGTGGCCGCGCGGCCGCGACTGGCCTACGTCCCCTTCGGGCTCGGGCCGCGCAGCTGCGAGGGTGCCGCGCTCGCCATGGTGGAGGCCGAGGTCGTCCTGGCCGTCCTGCTCAAGCGGTTCCGGTTCCGGCCCGTGCCGGGGCACGAGGTGACGCCCGTCGAACGGTTCGTGCTCTGGGCCGCCGACGACATCCGCCTGGTCGCGAGCCCACGGGGCGGCGCCGGGTGACCCGGTGCCGCCCCGCCCGGGGGTTCAGCCGAGCTTCTCGCCGTACACGTGGTCGACCGTCATCGTCATGAGCACCCTGCGGTCGGCCACCATCGCGGACCGGTAGTCGTCCCAGTCCGGGTGCTCTCCGGCCGCTTTGCGGTAGTAATCCACCAGCGCCTCGACCTCGGGGCCCCGGGGGTCGGTGCCCGGGCCGACGAGGGTCACCGTGCCCTCGGCGGTGGCCCACGAGCGGCCGTCGGGGCCGGTGACCTCCAGGGCGGCGCGCGGGTCGCGGCGCAGGTTCGCCGTCTTGGCACGGCCCTCGGTCATCGACACGTACAGGACGCCGGCCTCCCTGTCGTAGAACGGCATGACGGGCGAGAGCTGCGGGCGACCGTCCGACTTGATCGTGGCGAGGACACCGAGCCGGCTCTCGGCGAGGAGCGCGTGCGGGTCGAACGGGGGCGGGGTGCTGGTCATGGGCGGGCCTCCGGGTGGGGCGGTGGGCGGGATCTACGGCGTCCGGCCCGCCCGGCGTCGGAGCCGGGCTTCCCGAACAGTGCCGCACCCAGAGCAATTCCCTTCGGCCCCACGGCATTCCCCACCATGGGGTGAGCTGTCCCGGGCCCCCCTAGGCTTCCCGCCGAACGTAGCCCGATCAGCCCCATCAGCCCCAACAGGCCCACCGAACAGGGACACATGACCCCCACACCTCCTCCGACCCCGACCCCCGAGACCACAGCCGAACAAGCACCGCCCTCGACCACCCCAACCCCCACCCCCACCCCCTCCCCCCTGCGCATCGCCCCCTTCCGGCGGTTCGTCCTCGCTCAGCTCGTCTCCGCCTGTGGTTCCGCGATGGCCCCGCTCGCCCTCGCGTACGCGGTGATCGGCGCGGGTGGCGGGGCCGGTGCGCTCGGGCTCGTCCTGGCCACCAACACCGTGCCGACGGTCGGTTTCCTGCTCGTCGGCGGAGTGCTGGCCGACCGGGTCTCGCGCAGCCGGCTGCTGTTCCTCGGCAATCTGCTCGCCGCCGCCGCGCAGGGCGCCCTCGCCCTGGTGGTGGCCACCGGGCACGCCAGCACCGGTTCGATCGCCGTCTGCGGTTTCGTCTCGGGTGTCGCGGTCGCCTTCACCACGCCCGCCGCGCAGGGCGTCGTCACCCAGCTCGTCGCCCCGCACCAGTTGCAGCAGGCCAACGCCCTGCTCCGGCTGCCCACCAACGCGGTCAAGGTCGTCGGTCCGGTGGCGGGCGGGCTGCTCGTGGCCCTCAGCGGGCCGGCGTGGGCGCTGGGCTTCGACGCGCTGACGTTCGCCGTCTCCGCCCTGCTCCTGCTCGGCCTGCGGCTTGGCGCGCCCGTCACGAAGAGCGGGGCGCTCGCGGATCTGCGGGCCGGCTGGTCGGGGTTCTGGTCGCGGACCTGGCTGTGGACGTACACGGCGGCGGGGACGGTGCTCGTCGCCGCCTGGCTCGCGGGGTACCAGCTCCTGGGGCCGGTCGTCACGGAGGAGCGGTACGAGGGGGCGCGTACCTGGGGGCTGGTGCAGGGCGCGTTCTCCCTGGGGCTGCTCGCGGGGACCGTCGTGTGCCTGCGGTGGAAGCCGTACCGGCTGCTCACCGTCGCGGTGGCCGCCAGTTCGGGGCTCGCGCTGCCGCTCGCGGGCCTCGCGTTCGGGGTGCCGCTGCCCTGGCTGCTGCTCGGCGCGGTCGTGGCGGGCATCACCCTGGACATCGCGGGGGTGACCTGGGTGACCGCCTTCCAACAGAACGTCCCCGCGGAGGAGTTGGGCCGCATGAGCTCCTTCAACCAGCTCGGTGAGCGGCTCGCGATCCCGCTCGGCTACCTCGTCGTCGCGCTCGCCTCCTCCGTGTTCGCCGACCGGTCCGTGCTCCTGGTCTGTACGGGGATCATCGCGGCAGCCACCCTGCTCAACCTCTGCGTGCGCGACGTGCACCGGATCCGGCGCCGGTAGGGCGCGGGGGCGGCCACGCACTTCCGCGTAGACGGTCAAATTCCGTACTACGACGATGAGTTGATGCCACCGAGCTATCGGGCAATGGCATCGGCGCAAACACGCCCCGTCCTCCGGATACTCGTCCCGACCGGAGACCGCACCCGCAGGCCTCCGGTCCCGGGACACCGGACACCCCCGTGCTCCGGTGTCCCGGCCACCCCCCTTGGCCCATCCCGGCCATCCGGCCCCACCGGAAGGGACACCCCCATGAACAGATCCAGGACCAGCCTCGCCGCCGCCCTCGGCGCGGCCGCACTCGTCGCCTCGCTGGCCGCCGCCCCCACGGCGCTGGCCGCCCCGGCGCCTGCGCCCGACTCGGTCAAGCCCGCGACCGGGCAGAGCGCTTCGGCGTTCGCCGGGTACAGCGCGTCGTCGTACACCGGCGAGAACCAGGCCGTCAACCGGCAGTTCTTCGAAGCCGTCATGAAGTCGGCGCTGAAGAAGCAGGCCGCCAAGCCCGGCATCCAGGCCGTCACCGTCACCTACAGCACCAGCCGGGCGCCCAGTTTCCGCAGCCAGATAGCCCAGAGCACGCAGATATGGAACTCCTCGGTCAGCAACGTGCGGCTCCAGGAGGGCAGCGGCGGGACGGACTTCGAGTACCGCGAGGGCAATGACTCGCGGGGCTCCTACGCCTACACCGACGGGCGCGGCCACGGCTACATCTTCCTGGACTACCGGCAGAACCAGCAGTACAACTCCACGCGCGTGACGGCCCACGAGACCGGTCATGTGCTCGGTCTGCCCGACCACTACTCGGGCCCGTGCAGCGAGCTGATGTCGGGCGGCGGCCCCGGCCCGTCCTGCACCAACGCCTACCCCAACGCCCAGGAGCGGCAGCGCGTCAACAGCATCTGGGCCCGCGGCGTGGCGGCCCTCAAGGACGGGCGTGAGCTGACGAAGATCCGCTGACGAAGCCCCACTGACCCCGCCACCTCCCCCTCGGCGGGCTGTTACGTACCGCAAACAGCCTCCGGGCCAACCCGGCCGCGTGCGGCGCACTCTCCCCCGGCATGGGGACACATGCTCAGGGGAAGAAGTCGCGCCGCCGCGGCCGACGACGGCTCGTGGACTACCCGCGCACCGGCCGGACCGGCGTCCGGCGCTGGCTCCCGTCGTGGCGCCAACTCCTCGGTGCCACACTGCTCTTCGTCACGTCGGTCGCCGTGCTCTTCGTCTGCGTGTACATCAGCGTGGACATCCCGGACGAGAACGCGGCGGCCCGCCGCGAGGCCAACGTCTACTACTGGTCCGACGGCACCCAGATGGTGAGCACCGGCGAGGTGAACCGGCAGAACGTGGAGCTCGACCAGATCGCCCCGTCCGCCGTGCACGCGGTGATCGCCGCCGAGAACGAGACCTTCTACGACGACTCGGGCGTCTCCCCCAAGGGCCTGGCCCGCGCCGCCGTCAGCATGGTCCGCGGGCGCGAGACGCAGGGCGGCTCCACCATCACCCAGCAGTACGTGAAGAACACCTATCTGTCGCAGGACCAGACCGTCACGCGCAAGGCGAAGGAATTCGTCATCGCGCTGAAGCTGGACCGGATGAAGAGCAAGGACGAGATCCTCAAGGGGTATCTCAACACCAGCTGGTTCGGGCGGGGTGCCAACGGCATCGAGGCCGCCGCCCACGCCTACTACGGCATCCCCGCCAAGCAGCTGAACCCCAGTCAGAGCGCCCTGCTCGCCGCCCTGTTGAAGGGTGCCGAGCTGTACGACCCGGCGGGTGGCCCCGCCAACCACGAGCGGGCCCGCGAGCGCTGGGCGTGGATCCTGGACCGGCAGGTCGACGTCGGCCTGATGGCGCGGAAGGAGCGGAACAAGTACCGCACCTTCCCCGAACCGCGCAGCCGTTCGCGCTCCACCAGCCTCGGCGGCCAGACCGGCTACCTCGTCGACGTCGCCAACCGGTACCTCAAGCAGCACACCGGCCTCACCGACGAGCAGCTGGCCCGCGGCGGCCACGAGATCCACACCACCTTCGACAGGCACAAGGTGCGCGCCCTGGAGCGGGCGGTGCGCGGCGTCCTGGCCCGCGACACCGATCCGAAGAGGCGCCGCGCCGACCGGCACCTCCAGGTCGGCGCCGCCTCCGTGCGGCCCTCGGACGGGGCGATCGTGGCGCTGTACGGCGGCCCCGACGCGACCGAGCACTTCACCAACAACGCCGATACCTCGGGCGTCCCCGTGGGCTCGGCCTTCAAGCCGTTCGTGCTGGCCGCCGCGTTGCAGTACGGGATGACCGTGCGCGACCTGCCGGCGACCGAGGCGCACCTGGCGGGCCGCGCCCCCGGCGCGGCGCAGAGCACGCTCGCCGACAGCCATTACGCGGCCGACGGCACGCTGCGCGCCTCCCGCGGCGCCCGGGACCCGGACCACCCCACGCTCACCGAGGCCCTGGTCTCCGGCGGCAACGCGACGTACGTACGGCTCGGCAAGGACGTCGGCAGGGAGAACGTCCGCCGCACGGCCGTCGACGCGGGGATGCTGCGCCAGAGCATGGCCCGCCTGGAGCCGACCTTCTCCATCGGCACGTCGACGCCGAGCGCGATCCGCATGGCCACCGCCTACGGGACCCTCGCGAACGAAGGGCTGGCGCACGACCCGTACTCCGTGACCGAGGTCCTCAAGGACGGCGAGCGGTTGCCCGGCCTGGAGCGGCCCGCATCCCGGCGCGCGCTCGACGGTGACGTGGCCCGGCAGGTCACCGACGCCCTGCGCGCGGGCGGCGAGAAGCTGGGGGTGGACGCCCCGGTGGGCCGCACCGGCGACCAGGACCGGCTCAGGTCGGCGTGGATCGCGGGCCTCACGAAGGACCTGTCCACGGCGGTGACCCTCTTCCGGGTGCGCCCCGACGAGCCGCGGCTGCTGCCGATGTCCGGGGTGGGCGGCAAGGGCTCGCAGCGCGGGAACGTGCTGCCGCCGCGGATCTGGAAGGCGTACGTGAACGCGCCGCGGCGGTGAAAGGGCGCGGCGGGGACGGGCCGCGGCGGATGGGCGTTGACCTTGACCCTGGGGCAGAGTCCATCGTCCGTGCCATCGGGCCGACCGGCCCGGTGACGGAGGATGACCCCGTGAACGTGGAACCAGGACGGCCCGCGCGTGCGGACGACGGATTGCTCTCCATCGGGGAGTTCGCCGCCCGCGCCAGGCTCTCGCCGAAGGCACTGCGGCTGTACGACCGGCTGGGGCTGCTGTCGCCCGCTCATGTGGACGAGGCCAGCGGGTACCGCTACTACCGGCCCCACCAGGTCGAGCGGGCCCGCACGGTCGCGCTGCTGCGCCGCCTCGACATGCCGCTCGCCGCGGTCGCCGAGGTCGTGGAGCTGGACGGGGAGCGGGCGGCGCGCTCGCTCGACGGCTACTGGGACCGGGTCGAGGAGCGCTTCGCCGAACAGCGGACGCTCGCGCGCTACCTCCGTGGACGACTGTCGGGAAGGAATGCCGAGTTGTACGCGACGTTCGAAGTGAAGACCGTGGACGTGCCGGAGCGGTACGTCATCAGTGAGACCAGGCACGTGCGCGCCGGCGAGCTGTCCTCCTGGATCGCCGCATCCGCCGAACGCCTGGAGCGGGCCGCGGCCGAGGAGTGCGGGGGCATCGCAGGACCGCACTTCGTCGCCTACCACGCGGAGGTGACCGAGGAGAGCGACGGGCCGGCCGAGTCGTGCGTGCCGGTCGAGGACGAGGCGGCCGCCCGCACCTGGGCGGCCCGGCAGGGGCGGTCCGCCGACGTCACCGTCCGCGTGGAGCCCGCGCACCGGCTCGCCTACACCAGGATCACCAAGGCGCAGGTCTCCTATCCGCAGATCATCGCGGCGTACGACGCCGTGGAGGCGTGGATCGGCGAGCAGGGGCTGACCGTCGCCGGGCCGTGCCGCGAGGTGTACTTCGTGGACTGGGCCGGGACGGGCCCCGACGACGAGGTGTGCGACGTGGCGTTCCCGGTCCGTCCGGCAACGGCCGGACCCGAGGCGTGAGGAGGCCGTAACCCCTGACCGGGGGGTTCCGGGCGCGCTCCCCGCGTGCTCCCTTCGCGCTCCCGCGCGCGGAGCCCCCCGCACCACCTCTTCCTGCGGCCCGGGAGCCTTCGGCGTCTCGCGGACCTATCCTGAGGAAGCATGGAGGGGGATGCGGCGACGGCGGACGGGGGCGTCAACTCTCCGATGGACCATTCGAGTTGGCGTGTCCGGCTGCGGCGGTGGGCGGCCTCGGGCAGCGGTGACGTGCTCGGCGCCGGGGTGCTGTTCGGCACCGACCGGGTGCTCACCTGCGCCCATGTGATCCGGGACCGGGCGACGGGGCTGCGGCCCGACCGCGTCCAGGTCGAGTTCCCGCTCCTGCAGGGCCTGGAGCGCACCCCGTACCGCACCGCGACCGTGGAGGCCGGGCACTGGGTGCCCGCTTTCGGCAAGGCGCAGGGCGACCTCGCGGTGCTCGTCCTGGACGCCCCCGCCCCCGTGGCGTCCCCCGTCACCCTGCACCGCACGCTCGACTACCGGGGCGCCACGGTCCTGATAGACGGCTTCCCCGAGTACCGGTCGGGCGGGCAGTGGCTGACCGGCGCCTGCCGGGGGCCCGGCGGCGAGGGCGACGAACGGGTCCAGGTCGACCTGACCGGCGCGGGCGCGGCGGCCGGCCCCGCGCGCCGGCTGCGGGGCGGGTTCAGCGGGGCGGGCGTACGGGAGGAGGGCACGGACCGGCTGCTCGGCATCCTGGCGCAGGCGGACGAGCGGGGCGAACACGGCTACATGATCCCGGCGGCCACCGTCGCCAAGTACTTCCGGCGGTTCGCCGAGCGGTACGTGACCGGGCCGCACGCCATCCCCGGCCACCGCGTCGTCTCCGCGGACGCGGCCCGCACGGCCCGCCCGCACGGCCTGCAGCGCACCGTCACCCGCTGGCTGAACGCCGAACCGCAGGCGTGGGACACCGAGGTCCTCTTCGTCGCCGAGGACGACGACCGGGCACGCCAGGCCCTGTACGTCGTCCTCAACATGGCCGACCGCGAACAGTCGCCCCAGCTCGCCGTGCACCCCGTCGAGGTGGGGGCGGGCGGCGGCGACTCCCTGCTGTCCCGGGCCGGCATCGCCCCACGGGTCGGCAGCATCGGCCTCGTCCTCGACCTGGAGGGCGCCGCCCTCGACGACCCCGACCAGCCGGAGCTGCGCGAGGCGCTCGCCGTACTCCGGCACGAACTGCGGCACGCGGGCCGGCACGCCACCGGGCGGCGCCGCCCGGCCGTCGCCGTGCTCTACGCCGACCGGTCCGTCACCGAACCGGCCGCCGCCGCCCGCGTCCTGGGTGAACTGGCCGACGCCGGCGCCCGGTTGCTCCTCGTGGTGCGATCCAGCACCCACGGCTTCACCTACGCCCTCGCCGAGCGGCTGCTGCCCGCCGAGCGCGCCGCGCAGTGGCTGCAGCGCATCGGCACCCGCGTCGACGCGCTCGCCGACACCGAACGCAGCGCCCGGCGCCTCTTCCACCGCGTCGAGCCGCACGTCGTCGACCCACCCGTCGCCACCGCCTACGCGGCGCGGGCCGCCCTGTGGACGGTGCAGCTCAGCAACGAACTGCGGCCGCTGACCGGACGCGGGGGCCCGCGCATCTTGGAGAAGCTCTCCTATGCCGAACAGGCCGTGGAGACCTACCTGTTACGGGCCGAGCGCGCCGAGAGCGAACTGCGCGCCCTGCTCGACGAGCACCTGCGGCTGCGCGCCCTGCTCCGCGACCACCTGGCCAGGCTCGCCCGGCGGGGCCTCGCCGAACACCCCGACGCGGTCGGCCCCTACCGCGAGGCGCAGCAGCTCCTGATGGCCGGACCGTGCCCGCTCCCCGACGCCGAGCGGGCCGTCACGGCGTTCGCCCGGGTGGTGCGGCGCCTCGCCGAGGCGGACGGTGACGCGTGACGACCGTCAAGTCCTGTCCGCACCCCGGCTGTTCGGGCACGGTCACGCCCACCGGTTACTGTCTGGCCAGCGGCGAGCGCGTCGACCCGCACACCGGACTGCACTCCGCCGCGCGCCGCCCCGCCACACCGGTCCTGCCGCCACCCGGCCCCGCCACGATCCGGGCGCCCGCCTCCGAGGAGCCGGAGTCCTCCCAGCACTGGATCGTCGAGCCGGGGCACGCCGCGGCCCCGCCGCGCCCCGCCCGCGTCGTCCTGCCGCCCGAGCACCCCGACCCGACCGTCCTGCCCGAGATCACCCTCCTGGACCGTGCGGACAGCAGGGCGGCCGACCCGGAAGGGCCCGCCTCGCTCGCCGCGCCCGACGGCCTGCCGCTGCCGCCCGGCACCCTGCTCGCCGGCCAGTACCGCCTGGTGCGCCCGCTCGGCTACGGCGGGATGGGCGAGGTCTGCCTCGCCCACGACACGAAGGTCGACGACCGCGCGGTCGCCGTGAAGATGCTCCACGCGGAGCTCGCCGCCGACTCCTACCGCCTCCTGGAGGGCGAGCGCAGAGAACTGGTGGAGCTGAACCACGACGGGTTCATCCGGGTATTCAACTACGGCCACCACGACGGCGTCGGCGACTTCCTCGTCCTGCAGTACGTCGACGGGCTCAACCTGGAGGAAGTGCGGACCCGCGCCCGCGAACACCCCGAGGAGTTCGGCGGCGCACGCTTCCCCGAGTTCGTGCTCGCGTACGGCGTGCGGATCCTGGCGGCCCTCGCGTATCTGCACGCACCCGAACGCGGCAAGGTGTACGGCGACCTGAAACCGCCCAACGTCATGCACGACGGCTCCACCACCAAACTCGTCGACGTCGGCAGCGTGCGCCGCGCGGGCGCGCCCGGCCTCACCACCGCCCTCTACCGCGCGCCCAGCGTCGGCGCCCGCGGCGAATCCGAGCCGCGGGACGACCTGTTCAGCCTCGGCGAGACGCTGCGCACCCTGTGCGGGATCGGCGCGACCCGCCACGACCTGGCCGGCCTCGCGGCGCTCGACCCGCTGAACGACGCCGCCGCCGGCCACCGCGGCCTCGGCATGGTCTCCCTCGCCAGAGTGCTGCGCCGCGCCACCCGCACCGGGCGCGCCGGCCGCTTCGCCACGGCCAGGGAGATGGACGACCAGCTGCGCGGCGTCTTCCGCGAACTGCGGTCGCTGCGCACCGGCGCGGAGACCTTCGAGCCCTCACCGCTCTTCCTGCAGTCCGCCCACGCCCTCGACGGCGGGCTCGGCGCCGCCCCCGAGGTGTCGCGCTGGGCGGCCCCGCCGTCGGCGCCCCGCCACCCCGCCCCCGCACCGCCGGAGGTGGCCCGCAGGCTGCCGGTGCCGCGCCCCGACCCGGACGACGACCACCACGGCGAGCTGAGCCGGCTCAGCGACGACGACCCCGAGGCGCTGCTCCAGCACACCGGCGACTGGCGGGACTCCCCCGAGGTGCATCTGCTGCGGTGCCGGCTGCGGCTGCGGACGGCACCGCGCACCGGCGACGGGCCGCTCACCGGCGCGGAGTCCGCGCTCGCCCTGGCCGAGGATGCCATAGGTCCGGCGAACGCCCCCTACGACTGGCGGCTCGACTGGCACCGCGGGCTGCTCGCGCTGGCCCGCTCCCGGGTGGCCGAGGCCCGCGGCCACTTCGACCGGGTCTACGGCGCCATTCCCGGCGAGTACGCGCCGAAGCTCGCCCTCGGCTACTGCGCCGAACGCCTTGGCCGCCTCCATGAGGCCCTGACGTTCTACGAGGCGGTGCGGCTGCGCAACCCGTCGCTGGGCAGCGCCGCGTTCGGCGCCGTCCGGGCGCGGCTCGCGCTCGGCGGCCCCGACGCGCTCACCGACGCCATCGCCGCGCTGGACGCGGTGCCGCAACACTCCCGGCACCGCACCGCCGCCCGCACGGCGGCCGTGCGCATCCGCGTCGACCACGCCCGGGACGCGGCGGGCCTCGGCGCGGCGGTGCGGGCGCTGGCCCAGCTGTTCTCCGCGCACGGCCTGACCGACGAACAGGCCCGGGTGCGGATGAAGGCCGAGGTGTGGGAAGCCGCCCACCGCCTCCTCCAAGGGGACGGACGGGCCGCGCCGGGACCCGGCCACGGCCCTTCGGACCCCGGCCCGGGGACGCCCCGCATGACCGCCGCCGAACTGCGCGGCCTCGCCGCGCGGGCCGACCCGCTGCTCGAATTCCCCGCGGACGACGACGCGTTGCGCACCGACCTGTCCCGCTTCTACCGGGGCCTCGCCCACCAGGCCGCGCGCGACGCCCCGGCCGCGGACGACGGCCCCGCGACACCCCTCGCCGAACTCCTCCTGGACCGCGCCTACGCGGTACGCCCCTTCGGCTTCCGGCACACCCGATCCGGCAAGGACATCCCATGGCTGGGCAAGAAGATCAGGAACCGGCCGCCTCGGTCGACCTCGAGGTGAGCCAGGTCGTCGAGCTGCCCCGGCCCCGCACGCCGGGCGCCGAGGAGGCGGCACGGATGTACGCGGTCCTCACCGTGACGGTCCGCAGACCCGGCGCCGGGCACGGGCCGCCCGCCGCCACCGGGCGGGAACCGGCCGCCGCACCCCGGCCCCGGCTCGCGGAGGTCCTGCTCATCGACCACTCCTCGTCGATGGTGCTGCCGCCCAGCCGTCTCGCCGCGGCCCGCGCGGCCGCCGTCAGCGCACTGGCCCGTATCCCGGACGGCTCGCTGTTCGCCCTGGTGGCGGGCGGCGACCGGGCCGCCATGATCTATCCCAGGCGCCCCGGTCTCGCCGTCGCGCACGCCGAGTCGCGGGCCGCCGCCGAGGCCGCCCTGCACGAGTGCACCCCGGGCGGCGGCACCGCGATGGGCACCTGGCTGGAGCGCGCCAGGCACCTCTTCCGCGAACTGCCCGAGACCGGCACCGTCGACGGCGCCGACGGCTACGTACGCCACGCGCTGCTGCTCACCGACGGCAGGAACGAGCCCGGTTACGAGACGCGCGCGGAGCTGCGCGAGCGCGTCGAGCGGTGCGCGCGGGCGTTCGCCTGCGACGTCGTCGGCATCGGCGACGCCTGGGAGACCGAGGAACTCCTCCTGATCGCGCGGTCGTTGGGCGGCCGCACCCGCGCCGTGGCGGACCTGACCCGGCTGCCGGGCGAGCTGGCCGCGCTCACCGACCGGGCCGCCGACCGCGACGTCACCGGCCTGCGCCTGCGCCTCTATCACCGCGCCGGGGTCCGCCCGCACTCCTTCGAGCAGGTCCACCCGGTGCGGGTCGCGCTCACCCCCGACCACGTCGACCTGTCCGGCGTCGGCACGGGCGCGGGCGGCCCCGTCGAGGAGTACCGGCTCGGTCCGTGCGGCGAGGAGACCCGCGCCTACCTCCTCTGCGTCGGCGCGCCCTACGACCCCGCCCAGCTCGGCAAGGAGCTCCTGCTCACCGAGGTCGAGCTCGACGCCGAAGGGTCCGCACCCCCGCGGCTGCCCGTCCCGCAGCCCGTCCTGGTGCGCTGGACCGACGACCCCGACCTCTACAGCCGCCTGGACCCCCAGGTCGCCCATTACCGGCACGAGGAGGAGCTGCACCGCACCTTCGAGGAGGCCTGCGCGGAGCTGAAGGACGGCAGGCACGCGGCGGCCGAGACCCTGCTCGGCACGGCCTGGCGGCTGGCCGCCGAGGCGGGCGACACGGCCATGCAGGAGCATCTGCGCCGCCTCGTCCGCGTCCGCGATCCGGCGCGCGGCACCGTCGAACTCCGCGAGCGGATCGCCAAGTTCGACGTGGAGGCGGCCCGCATCCAGTCGAGCGCGACCGTCCTGCCCGGCGCCGTCCCGCCGGGTGCCCGGCGGGCGGGGGGCACCCCGTGAGGGGGCTGTGGCGCGCCCTGCGGCAGAGCGCCGCCGACACGCTGCGCGCGGCACGCCGGTACGTGTGGCCCGCGCCGCTCGCCGAACACCCGCGCAACCGCGCCTACTTGCGCGACCGTCTCGTCGCCCTGCCGCTGCTCACCGTCGTCGCGGCCGCCGCGTTCGGCTGGGCCTACGCCGACGTGCGCGAGGACTCCGCGGCCCTGCGCGACAGCTTCGTCCCCGCCCTCGCCGGCCTGGCCGAGGCGGAGACGTCCCTGCGGATCGCGGACCGCGAGGCCGGGGAGAGCCTGGACGCCGGGGAGGCGGTCCGGCTCAGCGGCCTCGGCAAGCGGTACGACACGCGCACCACGCGGGCCGTGCAGCGCCTCAACCAGGTGGCCCGCAGCGGCGCCCTGACCACCGCCGAACGCCAGGAGCTCGACGTGGTCTCCGGCCTCGTCGTCGACTACGGCACCTGGATCGCCTTCGCGCAGAACAACGTCGGCGACCCCGCCCTGCGCGACGCCGGTCTCTCGTACGCCCGCAGCATGCTCTGCTCGGCACCCGCGACCGGGACCGGGAAGAAGACCGGCACCGACGGCTATCCGCCCTGCCGGCCCGGCACCGGCTCCGACGCGACCGCCGTCGTGGACCGCATCACCGCCCTGGAGAACCACCTGCGCGCCCGGCTCGCGGACCGGGCGGCGCTCGGTGCCCCCGCGATCGCCGCGGCCACCGTCGCCGCGCTCGCCCTCGCCCTCCTCACCTTCGGCCTGTGGCGCACCCAGCTCTTCCTCCACCACCGGCTGCACCTGCACGTCAGCCTGCCGCTCCTGACCGCCGCGGTGCCGCTGCTCGCCGTGCCGTTCCTGACCGCCGACGCCGTCCTCGCCCACCGGGCGCAGCAGCGCGTGGTGTCCGCCGCCCACGACCTGACCGGCCGCACCTCACCGGCGATCGAGTCGGCGGCCGACCAGCACCCCTTCGGCCACCGGAACCGGCTGCTCATCGCCTCCCTCGACGACCGCATGCACGAGGACCTGGCCGCGGGCCGCCTCGCGTCGCTGGACGGCGCCGCGCCGTGGGTGACCCCCGTCGGGCTCCTCGGGGCCGCCCTGACCGGGGCCACGCTCCACGCCTACCGCCGCGAGTACGTCCTCATCGCCCGCTCGGGAGCCGCCGCATGAACCGGTCGTACGCCGTGTTCCGCGCCGTCCTCGCGGCCTGCCTGATCGCCGTCACCGCCGTCACCGCGGGCGGCTGCGGGGGCGGGCGGCCCGAGACGCTCGTCGTCCTCGGCCCCTGGACGGGCCCCGAGGGCGAGGCCTTCGAGAAGATGCTGGGCCGTCTCGACGACGGCACCGGGAAGTCGTACACCTACCAGGGCACCCGCTCCCTGCGGGAGACGCTCGTCGCGCAGCTGGAGGCGGGCGACCCGCCGGACGTGGCGATCCTCAACAGCGTCGGCGAACTCACCGAGTACGCCCGCGCCGGGCGGCTGACCCCGCTCGGGCGTGCCGCGACCGCGCGCGCCTACCCGCCCTGGACCCTGCCGCTCCACGTGAACGGCGCGCGCCGCACCTACTGGGTGCCGCTGAAGGTCGACCTCAAGAGCCTGGTGTGGAGCGAGCGGAGGCACTCGGGCGGGACCCCGCGGTGGTGCGTGGGCCTCGCCTCGCAGGCGACGTCCGGCTGGCCCGGCACCGACTGGGTGGAGGACATCCTGCTGCACCGGGCGGGCCCCGCCGTGTACACGGAGTGGGCCACCGGGCGCCTCAGCTGGCACGATCCGCGCGTCCGCGACGCGTGGACGGCCTGGGCCGCGCTCCTCGGCGCCCGCTCCAAGGCGTCGGTCCACCAGTCGCTGACCACGTCGTACGAGGGCACGGCCGACCCGGCGAAGGGCGGCGGGCCGCGCGGTCTCCTCGGCTCCCTGACGCCCCGCTGCACCCACGAGCACCAGAGCGCCTTCATCCGCTACGTGTACGCGGGCCGCACGGTCCGCGTCGACCCCGCGGCGGGCTTCCTCGGCGGCCGGTCCGCGTACGACGGCGCCTATGAGGTGGCGGGCGACATGGCCGCGGTGTTCACCCGCGACCCGGACGCGCGCGCCCTCGTCGACCGCCTCTCCGGCAAGCGGGCCCGCACGCTCTGGCGGTCCGGGGCCAAGGAGGAGCTGCGGCCCCTCTTCCCCGACGCGACCGATCCGCAGCCCACCGACCCCACCGGCAGGCGGATCGCGACGATCCTCACCACCCGGGCGCGGACGCTCTGCTTCGACGCCTCGGACGTGATGGCGCCGAGCGTGCGCGACGCGTTCCACCGGGCCGTCCTGCAGTACTTCAGGAATCCGTCCGGCGACCGCCTCGACGAACTGCTCGGCCAGCTCGACACCGTGCGCGCGCAGGCCGCGGCGGACGCGGGCCCCGGGCAGCTGCCCAGGTCCGGGATCTGCGCGCCGCCGGGCGGCTGACCGGCCGCGTCAGCGGCGCATCTCCTCCGGGCAGGGCGTGCCGCGGGGCAGCTGGTAGGGCGAGCCGAGCCGGTAGGTGCCGGCCTTCGGGGCGAGCAGCTCGACCCACTCGTCGCCGTTGTGGTCCTCGGCCGCCTCCAGCAGACAGCCGTTGACGTTGTCGTACTCCCGGGGCCGGTGCTCGTCGTGCTCGCGCAGCCGCTTCGACTCCTCGGTCTCCCGCGGCCTGGCCACGCCCTTGCCCCGGGCGTCGACGACGCTCAGCCACGGCGAGTACGGGATGCGGATGGTGACGCGGCCCGGCTCCGTCACGCGCAGCCTCATCTCGCCCTGCTCGGCGCGTTCCACGACGGCGTGCGGTCCCGCGAGCGGGATCGGGTCGGTGACCTCGTACAGCTGCCAGTTGGAGTCGACCCACACCTGCTTCAGGTACGGCAGGCCGTCCGAGATGAGCTGCGTCTCGCGCTTGCCGCCGTCCCCGTCGGGTTCGCCCTTGGGGACCGCCACGTAGTGCACGGCCCAGCGCCGCAGCCACTCGTGGTAGTTCGCGGAGTTGAGGGTGTCGTCGTAGAAGAGCGGGTTGCGCTCCATGTCGGCCTGCCGGTTCCAGCCCCGGGCGAGCTGTACGTACGCGGGCAGCGCGGACGCCTCGCGGTGGCTGCGGGCCGGCACCACCTCGACGCGGCCCTTGGCTGCGCCCCGCTCCTTCAACTCGTGGACCAGGGGCGCGACCTCACGCGTCCAGGAGGCGTCGGAGCGCGTGTGCACGATGTCGTCGACGGCCTTGAACCCGATCCAGCCGGTGAAGCCGGCGAACGCCACCACGATCACGTACCACTTGCGGGACTTCGGCACGGTGTACGGCAGCGCGGCGAGCAGCGCGACGCCCGCGAAGGACATCGCGAGCCGCGAGATGTTGGAGCCGATCTGCGAGTTGATCAGCCAGACGCCGAGCACGAACGCCGCGTAGACGGCCGTCGTGATCCGCACGGTCTTCCACGCGTGCGGCACGGTGAAGTAGACGAGCGCGGCGAACAGCAGCGGCAGCGACGCCGAGCCGAACGACATCGGCTGGGTGCCGGAGAACGGGAAGAGCCAGGCGGACAGGCCCACGACGACGGCGGGCGCGAGACCCAGCGCGTACGCGCCCGGGTAGCGCTTGCTGAGGAAGAGCGCGACGGCGACGAGCCCGACGAAGAGCCCCGCCACCGGGCTTCCCATCGTCGCGAGCGCCGCGAACGGCGCGGCGACCAGCGCCTTCGCCCACCGCTTGTAACGCCAGCGGTAGGGCCAGCAGAAGACGGCGGCGACCGCCATGAGCGCGAACATCTGGCCGAGGCCGTACGTGACGCGTCCCGACACCGCGTTGCACAGCAGCGCGAAGACGCCCGCGACGGTGGGCCACAGCAGCCGCTTCACCGCGCGGCTGCGCATCAGGATCATCGTCAGCAGCGCCGCGGAGACGGTGCCCGCGATCATCATGGTGGTGCGCACGCCGAGCACCGACATCAGATACGGCGAGATGACGCTGTACGACACCGGGTGCATGCCGCCGTACCAGCCCAGGTTGTACGCCGACGCCGGGTGCCGCCCGACGAACTCGGCCCAGGCGTCCTGCGCCGCGAGGTCGCCGCCGCTGTTGGCGAAGACGAAGAACCAGACGACGTGCAGCACGGCCGCGGCCGCCGTCGTGATCGTCACCGGATGGCGCGCCACCCGCCGCGTCCACGGCTCGGCGGGCCCGTCCTCGGTGGCACGGCGCTGGGCCGGCAGCTGTATTCGCGCACCGGTGCGGCGTCCGCCGCCCGTGTCGGGCGCGGCGTCGTCGTCGGCGCGCGTCGGCTCCGCTGTGGCCACTGGAGGTTCTCCCCGTGTCGTCCGTGTTTCCGGAGTGCCCCGGGTCCGTGCCGGCGGGAGTCCGTCCCGGAACACCCGTCCTCGGCCCCGGCATACTGCCCCCCGAGTTTGTGACGCTAGCACGCAGGCGCGCAGGGAGGCCCGGGGTGGCCTCCCTGCGCGGGGTCCGGCGGCTTCGGTGCCGAACCTCAGCCGATGCGGGTCAGCTTGGCGCCGAGGCCCGGTTCGGCGAGGTCCCGCTGGAGCGCGACCGGCACCTCGACGGCGTCACCCTTGCCGTCACCGACGCTGAGCACGCCCACCTCGGTGCCCGCCTTCGCCGAGTGCGGCACGGGCTTGCCCTTCTCCTGGTCGAGCATCAGCTTCACCGTCAGACCGGACCAGCCCACCGCGGAGACGTCCTTGGTGGCGACGACCGGAGTCGTGCCGCCCAGACCGTCGTCGACCTGGCCGACGACGTCACCCTTCTTCACGATCGTCTTGGCCGTGAGAGCGTCCTGCCCGGCCGCGATCAGGTTCTTGGTGACCTCGGTGACCTTGTCGATGTTGGCGACGCCGTTGCTGCCGTACTGGCCGAGGGCGGCGCCGATGATCGTCTGCGTCTTGCCGCCGACCTTCTTCTCCGCGGCGAAGAGGATGTTGCCGCCGGCCGCGGTGGTGGTGCCGGTCTTGATGCCGATGGCGACGGTCGGGACGAGCTTGAAGAAGTTGGTCTGCTTCTCGTTGTTGAGGTCCATGTAGCTCGGCTGGCGGGAGATCTCGTTGAAGACGGGGTTCTCCATGGCCGCGCGGCCCAGCTTCACCAGGTCCTCGGCGGTCGACACGGTCGTCTTGTCCAGGCCGCTGGGGTCCGTGTAGTGGGTGTTCTTCATGCCCAGCTCCTTGGCGGTCTTGTTCATCTTCTCGACGAACGCGTCCTCCGAGGAGCTCTTGGTGTCCCACCGGGCGAGCAGCTTGGCGATGTTGTTGGCGGACGGCAGCATGACCGCCTGCAGCGCCTCGTACTCGCTGATCTTCTGGCCCTCGGTGACCTTGACGACCGACTCGTTCTCCGCCTTGCCGGTCTCGTAGTGCTTCTGCGCGGCGGCGTCGACCGGGATCTTCGGGCCGTCCTTGCCCTTCTCCAGCGGGTGGTCCCGCAGGATCAGGTAGACCGTCATGACCTTCGCGATGCTCGCGATCGGCACGGGCTTCTGCTCACCCGACGTACCGAACGTGCCGATGCCGTTGACGTCCATCGCGGCCTGGCCGTCGGCCGGCCACGGCACGTCGGGCTTGCCGCCCTCGAACTTCGCGGTCTCCTTCGCGGTCAGCTGCAGCGTGGGCGTCGGCAGCGGGCGCACGGCCTGTACGACTGCAAAGACGACCACCAGGAGCAGCACCAGCGGCGTCCAGATCTTGACCCGGCGCACGGCGGTGCGGACCGGGGTCTCCGGCGGCGGCGGGGTGTTGGTCAGCTCGGCGAGCAGGTCGATCGGCGGCTTCGGCGGCAGCGGCTGCTGCGTGGTCCGCTCGACCGGCGGGGGCACGGCGGGACCGGCCGGCGCGGACGCCGCACCGGCGGCAGCGGCGGCTCCGGCCGCGGGCCCGGCCTTGGAACCGGTCTTGGACCCGGCCTTGGACCCGGTGTCGGGTCCGGCCTCGGGTCCGCTCTTGGGCCGCGCGGACTCGGAGGGTCCGGCGGGGGTGGCCTTGGGGGCCGGCTTGGCCGAGGGCTGGTCGAGCGGCTTCAGGGCGACGAACTTGCTGGTCCGCTCGGCGTCCGTCTCGGGCTTTGCAGTGCCCTTTGCACTCTTGCCCTCGGCGTCATCGGCGTCCTCGGAGGCCTGCGCGCCCTTGGAGCCCTTCGCGCCCGTGTGGTCGCCCAGCTTGAGCATGGTGGTGGGCTGGTCGACGCCCTTGCCGGGCTTCTTCACGGGCGCCTTGGCGGCGGCCTCGGGGGGCAGCGCCTTGAAGACGGCGGTCGCCTGGTCGACCCCGGTCGCCTTGGCGTCGTCCTTGGCATCCGCGTCGGTGTCGGTGTCGGTGGCGTCCTCGGTCGGGGCGTCGTCCGCCGCCGGGGCCGCGTCCTTCACGGGCGCCTTCGCGGCGTCCTTCGGGGGCAGCGCCTTGAAGACAGCCGTGGCCCGGTCGACCCGGGCCGGTTCGGCGTCGTCCTCGGCCGGGGAGTCGTCGTCGGCCGGGGCGTCCGCCTTCGCGGCGTCGTCCTCCTCGGAGTCCTCCTCGGCGTCGTCCGCCGCAGAAGCGTCACTTCCCGGTGCCGCGGCGTCGGGCGCCGGCTCGTCCGAGGTCGCGACCCACGCCGCCACCGCGTTCCGCAGCCGCGCGTCACCGTTGGCCCCCGCCTTGGGAGCCTCCTCGGCCTGCTCCGATCCCTCGTCCGATTCCGCGTCCGATCCCGTGTCCGCGTCCGCGCCCTCATCGGAATCCGCAACCGAATCGGAACCTGAACCGGAATCCGACGCGGAGCCAGAACCCGAATCCGCGCCGTCGGAACCGGCCGCCGCTCCCTTGACGTCCTTCGTGGAGAAGACCGCGGTCGCGCTGTCCTCCCGAACCTGCGGCGTCTCGCGGGTCATCGCGAGGCGCGGGTCCCGTTCCTCCGGCGACGGCTCAGAAGGATCCGCCGTAGTCGGGTTCCCCGACGACTTCCGCTGCTTCGACCTGTCGGGGGTCTCGCCCGCCACCGATGCCTCCTCGTACGCCATGCCGTAAGCCGAATCCGGCCGGACCCCACTGTCCGAACCGTGTACCAGTGTCCTGTGTGGGGGCTTAACCCCCGTGGTAGACGAGAACGACATACCTACTGGTTCCCGTACATCCCGCCCACGCGCTCTCGACAGACCAATGTGAGAGGGGTCACCCTGTCATTCATCCACGCGGGGAGGCATGGATGGGCAGGAGCCGCAGAACAATTCCGGAGGAGCTTCTGCTGCTCGCTTTGGACCCGGCCACGGGTACCACGGCGCAGCCGCAGTCGCTCGACCTCGGTCTGGCCGGAGCACAGCTAGTGGAGCTGGCGCTGGCCGGACGGATAGCCCCTGACGGGGATCGTATCGCCGTGGTGATGCCACGGCCGACCGGAGATCCGACTCTGGACTCCGCACTGGAACTGCTGCGCAGGCGCGGCAGCCCGGTTCGGGCCGTCCACTGGATCGGCGGGCCCCGGCTGGGGCTCCGCCAGACGTACCTCTCGCACCTGGAGCGGTGCGGCATGGTTCATGCCGTGGCGGGCCAGATGTGCGGGGTGCTGCCGACGACTCGCTACCAAGCGACGGACACGGCCATCAGCCGGGAAATCAGGTCCCGGCTCGATTCGGCGATCCGCACCGGTGTACCGCCGGACCCGCGGACCGCCGCGCTCGCCGCCCTGGCCCACGCGGTCGGACTCGGCAAGCATCTGTACCCCGGGAACGAGGGGCGTTCATCGCGCTCCCGGCTCCGGGATCTCATCAGGCACGACCCGATGGGCGGCCTCGTGGCACACGCCGTGATGGACGTCCAGAACGGCGTGGCGGCTCAGCCGCGCCGCAGCGCCGCACCGGCGGGCCCCACGGGGCCGGGCGGTGGCCGGCAGCCGGCGCGGGCGACGGCGGACCCCGGCGGGGTGCCCATGCAGCCGCGCCGCGGATCCATGGCGCGCGCCGTCGCTCACTGAGCACAGCGCCGTTCCGCACCACCATCACGTAACCGCTCGGCACCGCACGCACCAGCGCCGCGCGGGCGGCGGTACCGGACCGTCCGACGACGGCACTCCGGTACCACCGCCCCGCGCGGCAGCACACCTCGTGGCGCCGCGGAGCGGGAGCGCACCACCCCTGCACACCCGCCCCGACGTCCGCATATCCGCTGTTTCCCAGCGGTGCGCGCCCGGTTGGTGGCACTCTGCTGAGCGGTAGATACGCAAAGCAGAGGCAGGCAAGCCGGAGGTGCACGTCCCGTGGCGTCCAATGTCAATCCCACTGTCAGGCGACGCCGGTTGGGCCAGGAGCTCCGTCGGCTCCGCGAGCTCAAGGGCATGACGGCCGAGGAGGTCGCCGAGCGCCTGCTCGTCTCGCAGTCGAAGATCAGCCGGCTGGAGAACGGCCGCCGCTCCATCAGCCAGCGCGACGTCCGCGACCTGTGCGGTGTCTACGAGGTCGAGGACCACCGGGTCGTCGACTCCCTCATGCAGATGGCCAAGGACTCGCGCCAGCAGGGCTGGTGGCACTCCTTCGGCGACATCCCGTACAGCGTGTACATCGGTCTGGAGACGGACGCCGCGTCGCTGCGCGTCTACGATCCGCAGGTCGTCCCCGGTCTGCTGCAGACCCGCGCGTACGCCGAGGCGCTGATCACCGGCGCGCTCCCGGAGACCACGCCCACCGACATCGAGAAGCGCGTCCAGGTGCGCATGCGGCGCCAGGACCGCATCGCGGCGCCGGACAATCCGCTGCGGCTGTGGACCGTCCTCGACGAGTCGGCGCTGCGCCGCGTCGTCGGCTCCCGGCATCTGATGCGCGACCAGCTGGAGCACCTCGTCGAGAGGTCCCAACTGCCGCACGTGACCGTGCAGGTGATCCCCTTCGAGATGGGCGCGCACCCGGGGCTCAACGGCCAGTACGCGATCCTGGAGTTCCCCGACGCCGCCGATTCCAGCGTGGTCTACATCGAGGGCGTCACCAGCGACCTGTATCTGGAGAAGGCCAACGACGTCCAGCAGTACAGCGTCATGTACGAGCACCTGCGCGCCCAGGCACTCAACGTCGAGCAGTCCAGACAGCTCATCTCGCAGATCGCGAAGGAGTACGCCCGCTGAGCGGAGGAACGCTTCCGCAGGCCCCCGCGCGGGAAAAAGCCGCACGGTACACCCTTGTCGCATCGGCGCGGAAGACCCCTCTGGAATATGCCATCCGGTCGAGTGAACGATCCCTTCACGCCACGATGTTGGCGAGTAGCGTCATTCACGCCATCGAGCAAGAGCGTTGGCGTCACCGCGGTTCTGCGGCGACAGCTACTGGACGACTGGGAAAACCGGAGCAGACATGGCAATTCAGCAGGGTTCCTCGCACACCTGGGTCAAGTCCTCGTATTCCACCGGCAACGGCGCGTGTGTCGAGGTCAAGTCCCCGGTGAAGCAGGGCATTTCCGTGCGGGACTCGAAGGTCGTCGAGGGCCCGGTCCTCGCCTTCCCCGCCGATTCGTGGAACGCGTTCGTCGGCGAGGTGAGCAAGGGGGCTGCCGACCTCGCGTGAGACAGCAGGCAGCTCACCCGGCAGACCAGAGGAACAACCGCATAGACAGCACCGTATGAGCCCTCTCGACTGGCCCGCCGTCCCGGCCGAGGGGGCTCGGCCTCGTCACCACGGTCTCGTCCCCGCCGCCTCAGCGCAGCGCGTCGACGTAGGTGTCCGTCCCCGGCACGGTGGGGATGAACGGCGCCACCAGCTCCACGTGCCCGAGCCCCGACTCCGCAACGACCTCCTCCCGCCCCGCGAAATGCGCCTCCCAGCACTCCCGCGGATCCTCCTCCAGGAACCAGAGCAGCGTCAGCCGGGTGTCCACGCCCTCGACCTGCTTCACGTACGTCATCCGGTCCCCCGGCAGCGGCGTCGGCCGGAACAGCGTGACCATCGCGGCGGGCGCCGCCGCGCCCCCCGCCGGGGCGAGGGCCTTCGGCAGGTTCCTGGAGCGCAGCCATTCGAGGAGTTCGGCGCGCCGCTCCGGCCCGTCGGCGTCGATCACCTCGAGGACCAGGCCGCGGTAGGGGTGGTCCAGCGCGTGGAAGTCGCGCGGTCCGGCCGCGCCGTCCCGGTAGACGGTCGCCTCGTGGTCCTGGAAGGCGGTGAAGACATGGGTGCGGTCCCGGTAGACGCGGCCGTCGCGGTTGAGCCGCTTGTTGATGCCGACGGTCCACTTCATGTGGTCGTCGTAGCGGCCCTCGGTCACCCAGTATGTGGAGAGGTAGCACCCGGCGGTGACGGGCTCGGCGACGGCTGACTCGGCGGGGCGGCGCAGGAGCTGGAGTTCGCGCGTGGCCACCCAGCGGCGCCCCGCGTACATCCAGGGCATGGCCATCGCGCCGGCGTAGTAGTGGTCGTCCTCGTACCAGCGGTTGTAGGCGTACTCGTGTCCCGGGTGCGGCTCGACCATGGTGATCAGGGCGTGCCCCGGGTGGACGCCGTAGGGCCCGACGGCGGCCAGCTCGGCGTAGACGTCGCTGCGGGTCTCCTCGCTCATGCCTCTCCCCTGCCTCCCTCTTCCTTCCTGCGGTGGACGACCATACTCTGACGCCCCGTCAGGAAAACTGCCAGAGCCGGGAGGCGCCCATGCCGTCGTCGCTCCTCGAGTCAAAGACCGTCGTCGTCTCGGGCGTCGGCGCCGGGCTCGGCCACCAGGTGGCGGCGGCCGTCGTGCGCGACGGCGGCAACGCGGCCCTCGGCGCGCGCACGGAGGCGAACCTCGCCAAGAGTGCCGCCGAGATCGACCCGGGCGGCACCCGCACCGCGTACCGCCCCACCGACATCACCGACGAACAGCAGTGCCGCGACCTCGCCGGGCTGGCCGTCGAGCGCTTCGGCGCGATCGACGCCGTCGTCCATGTCGCCGCCTGGGACAGCCTCTTCGGCGGTCTGGAGGACGCGGACTTCGAGACCTGGCGGCAGGTAGTCGACGTCAACCTGCTCGGCACCCTGCGCATGACGCGGGCCTGTCTGCCCGCGCTGCGGGAACGGCGCGGCGGTTCGGTGGTCTTCATCGGCACCCAGTCGGCGATCGCCGCCCCCTCCCAGGTGCGGCAGGCCGCGTACGCGGCGTCGAAGGGCGCGCTGACCTCCGCGATGTACTCGCTGGCACACGAGCTGGGGCCGGACCGGATCCGCGTCAACACCGTGCTGCCGGGGTGGATGTGGGGCCCGCCGGTCGAGGCGTACGTGCAGTTCACCGCGCACACCGAAGGCGTACCGGAGGCGGAGGTACGGGACCGCCTCGCCTGCCGCATGGCCCTGCCGGACCTCGCGTCGGACGGGGACGTGGCGGACGCGGTGGTGTTCCTCGCCTCCGACCGGGCACGGGCGATCACCGGACAGTCGCTGCTGGTGAACGCGGGAGAGATCATGCGCTGAGCCGCGCCCACCAGGACCCCGGAGCCGTACGGGAATCAACTCCCGTACGGCTTCCGCGTGTTCCGGGGCAGGCCTCGCAGTGGTCACATCCATGAACACAGGTCAGCGAACAGAACGATTTTACTCGCTCTTGACCTCGCGGGCGGTTGTCGGCGACCTGCGCCCGAACCCACGATGAGCGGGCACTTCCGGGCCACTCCCGGTCCCGCGGGCCGCTCCTGGCGAAGTGCGAGCCAGTTATGCGCAGTTCACCAGGCGGACCCCTGGAGGGCCACATGAACAGTCTCGACTGGGCCGTGCTCATCGGCTACTTCGGCGTGATGGTCGCGATCGGCCTGTGGTCCCACAAGCGGGTCGACGACGTCAGCGACTTCTTCACCGCCGGCGGGAAGATGCCCTGGTGGCTCTCGGGCATCTCGCACCACATGTCCGGCTACAGCGCGGTGATGTTCACCGGGTACGCGGGGATCGCGTACACCTACGGCGTGACGTCCTTCGTCACCTGGTCCTTCCCCATCGCCCTCGGCATCGCCATCGGCGCCCGGCTCTTCGCCCCCCGCATCAACCGGCTGCGCTCACGGCTGCACGTCGCCTCACCGCTGGAGTACCTGAAGAACCGCTACAACCTCGGCACCCAACAGGCACTCGCCTGGTCCGGCATGCTCCTCAAGATCGTGGACGTGGGCGCCAAGTGGGCCGCCATCGCGACCCTGCTCTCCGTCTTCACCGGCGTCTCGCTCAACCAGGGCATTCTCATCACCGGCGTGATCACCGCGATCTACTGCACCATCGGCGGCCTGTGGGCCGACGCCCTGACCGAGCTGGGCCAGTTCATCATCCAACTCCTCGCCGGTGTCGCCATGTTCGTCGCGGTCGTCGCCAAGCTCGGCCCGCACGGCGGCTTCTTCGGCGTCTGGGACGAGCCGGAACTCGCCGGCCACGGAAAGCCGCTGGTCGGCCCGTACGGCACGGTCTTCCTGCTGGCGTTCCTCTTCATCAAGCTCTTCGAGTACAACGGCGGCATGCTCAACCAGGCGCAGCGCTACATGGCGACCGCCGACGCCAAGCAGGCCGCCCGCTCCGCGCGGCTCTCCGCCGCCCTCTGGCTGGTGTGGCCGGTCGTCCTCTTCTTCCCCATGTGGATGTCGCCGCTGCTCGTCGACGCCAAGAAGCCCGACGGCTCGGACGCGTACGCCCTGATGACCGAACAGCTGCTGCCGCACGGGCTGCTGGGCCTGGTCATCGTCGGATTCTTCTCGCACACCATGGCCATGTGCTCCTCCGACGCCAACGCGATCGCCGCGGTCTTCACCCGGGACGTGGCGCCCGCGTTCTCCGCCAGGGCGCGGGGCTGGACCGAACAGAGGGGGCTGGTCGCCGCGCGACTGACCACGGTGGTCTTCCTGGGGCTCTCCATGGCGGTCGCCACGCAGGTCAACTCCCCGGCCTTCAAGGACATCATCACGGTCGTCATCAAGTGGGTGGCCGGGCTGATGGGGCCGATCGCGATCCCGATGATGCTGGGGCTGCTGCGTACGTTCCGCAAGTCCGGGCCGACCGCGGCGCTGACCAGCTGGGGGCTCGGCCTCGTCGCCTTCTACCTGGTCAACTACCCCATCGACGAAGCGGTCGAGGGCGGTGTCGCGCTCCAGTACCAGGTCTCCGTCCCGCTGGCCGTCTCGCTCGTCCTCTTCGTCGTCGTCGGCTGGGTGAAGCCGGAGGACACCCCGGAGCGGGACGCGCTCATCGAGCGGCTCAACACGGACGACGACGGTTCCGGTGCAGCCGTTGTGCCCACTCCTGCGCAGCCGCACGGTGACGCGGTGGCGCTGCCCGTGAAGGACTGACATACGCGAACGGGGGGGGCGCCGTGCCCCGTAGGGGCGCGGGGAACTGCGCGCTCAGCACGCGAAGAGCCGCAGTCGCGTCTGCGGGGATCCCGGCAGACGCGGCCGCGGCTCTTCTTTGGTAGCTCGCGCAGTTCCCCGCGCCCCTTACGGGGCGCGGTCAGACACCCGCGCGCTCCGGCACGGCCGGGGTCACCGGGAGCGGGCTCGGCGTGCGCGGGGCGTGCCGGGCGGTGAGGCCGACCAGGGCGACGGCCACCACCAGGACGAAGGCGGCGCCGGCGATGGCGAAGCTCAGCGTGAACTGGCTCTCCTGCGGCAGGGCGGGCATGCCCTTGGGCAGCGGGATGGTCTTCGACGCGAGCAGCGACGTGATCATCGCGCTGGCGACGGCGCTGCCGACCGAGCGGGAGATGGAGTTGATGCCGTTGGCGATGCCGGTCTGGTGGGCCGGGACGCTGGCCACGATGAGGGCCGGCATCGAGGCGTAACCGAAGCTGATCGCGAGGCCGATGACCATGCCCGCGCCGATCACGGAGGCGCTGGTGCCGTGCGCCAGGGTCAGCCAGGCGAAGCCGAGCACGCCGAAGGCGGCGCCGATCGCGAGGGTGAAGCGGGCGCCGATCCGGCGGACCAGGATGCCGCCGAACTGCGCGCCGAGGAGCGAGACGACGGTGGTCGGGAGCAGGTAGACGACGGAGGCGCCGAGCACCGAGGCCCCGAAGCCGTACCCGGCCACGCTCTCGGGCATCTGCACGAGGTACGAGACGCCGATGAACTGGGCGAACATCGCGAAGCCGAGCAGCAGTCCGGCCAGGTTGGTGAAGAGGACGGGCCGGTGGGCGAACATCTTCATGTCCACCATCGGCTCCTTGACCTTCAGCTCCGTCAGGACCCAGACGCCCACCATGACGACGGCGCCGGCGAAGGAGCCGAGGGTGCGGCCGGAGGTCCAGCCCCACTCGTGGCCCTGCGAGATCGGCAGGAGCAGCAGGACGAGCAGCAGCGCCAGCGCCCCGGCGCCCAGCCAGTCGGTGCGTCCGCCGGTCTTGGAGCGCGATGCCGGCACCGCGAAGATCACGCCGACGAGGGCGAGGACGGCGAGGACGACCGCGAGCCAGAACACCCGGTGGTAGTCGGGGTCGGAGCCCTGGGTCAGCAGGCCGGCGCCGACCAGGGCGAGACCGCTGCCGAAGGCCAGGGTGCCGCTGACCAGCGCCATGGCGCCGTGCAGCTTCTCGGGCCTGATCTCCTCGCGGAGCACGGAGAGCGCGAGCGGGAAGATCGCGGTGGCCGCGCCCTGCATGATGCGGCCGACGATCAGCCAGGTCAGGGAGGTCGTGGTGGCGGCGAGCACGGAGCCCGCGATCATCACGAGCAGCACGCCGATCAGGGTGGGCTTCTTGCCGTGCTGGTCGCCGAAGCGGCCGAGCAGCGGGGTGAAGACGGCGGCCGAGAGCAGGGTGGCGGTGGTCACCCAGCTGACGCCTGCCGTGGTGGCGTCCAGGTCGTTCTGGATGATCGACAGGATCGGGACGACCAGCGTCTGCATCATCGAGACGACCATGGCGGCGAGGCCGAGCACCAGGACGACCGCGGTCTGTCCGGTGGGTTTCGGCGTGGCCGCGTGCTGTGCGTGGGACACGGTGACTTCTTCTCTCCGGCTGCCCGAGCGGCTGCCCGAGCGACTACTTAAGGACCTCGATACTTGAGTACTTCAAGTAACGTAGAAGAAGGTAAGCCTCAATAGTTGAGAACGTCAAGTTTTATGGCGTAAGGTGGCTCACATGTCTGGAACCCCACGCGTCGACACGGCGCGGCTCATGGAGCTGCTCGCGGTGTCGCTAGGTGCCTACTACGGGGACTTCACGGAAGCGGCGGCGCGCGAGAACCTCACCGCGAGCCAGGGGAAGACGCTCAGCGTGCTGCGCCGCGGCCCCGCCGCGATGCGCGTCCTCGCCCGGACGCTCGCCTGCGACGCGTCGAACATGACGGGGATCATCGACCGGCTGGAGAAGCGCGGCCTGGTGCACCGGGAGCCGAGCCCCACGGACCGCCGCGTCAAGAACGTGCTCATCACGCCCGACGGCGAGCGGGCCGTCGACGCGATCCGCGCCAGCATGCACACCACACTGGCCGGCCTCGAAGCGCTGACCGACGACGAGCGCGCCACCCTCCACGACCTGCTGAGCCGCACCTTCCCGGCCCAGGACACCGCGGAAGCGGCGCACTAGCGCGTCAGGCCCGCGGGTAGCGGGTCAGCCATCCCGGCGAGGAGAGCGCGGGGCCGTGCAGCGCCGGGCCCTGCGTCATCTCCATCGCGAAGTCGTCCGCGAGCTCCAGGACGGTGGGCCGCCCCTCCAGCTCGGTGAGCCACGCGGGCGGCAGCGCGGTCTCCCCGTGCAGCGCGCCGAGCAGCGCCCCGCACAGGGCGCCGCACGCGGCCGAAGGGCCACCCTGGTTGACGGCGAGCCGCAGCCCGTGCCGGATGTCCTCGCCGACCAGGGCGCAGTACACGGCGGCCGCGAGCGCCCCCTCCGCCGTACCGTCCGCGGCGAGTTCCTCGACCCGGGCCGGCGTGGGCAGGCCCTGCCGTACGGCGCCCAGCGCGTGCCGCAGCGCGTCCGTGACGGGCTGGTGGCCGGGGCGGGCGGCGAGCAGGGCCAGACACCGCTGGACGGCGCCGTCCAAAGACTCCCCGCGGGCGAGCCCGTGCACGATGACGGTGTGCGCGCCGGCCGCCAGATAGGCGGTGGGGTGGCCGTGGGTCTGGACGGCGCACTCGACGGCGAGCTGCAGCACGAGCTGGGGCTCCCAGCCGACGAGGAGACCGAAGGGCGCGGACCTGACGGCGGCGCCGGGGCCGCGCTCACCGGGGTTCTTGGGGACGTCGAGGGTGCCCATGACGTCGTTGCCGAGCCCGAGGAGGCAGGCGCGGGGCGGGTTGCGCCGCGCGTACAGCCACTCCTCGCGGGCCAGCCAGCCGTCCTCCTTGCGCCGCTCGTCCGGGCCCCAGTCGCTCTGCGTCGCGGCCCAGCGGCGGTAGGCGCGGTGCAGGTCGGTCGGCGGGTGCCAGGCGCCGGTGTCGCGGCGCACCTGGGCGCGGATGAGTCCGTCGACGGTGAAGAGGGCGAGCTGGGTGGCGGCGGTGACGGCGCCGAGTCTGCCGTGCGCCGGTGCGGGGCCGGTGAGCCCATCGACGCCGTGCGCCTCGCGTATCGCGTCCAGGGAGAGGCCGTCGACGGGCGCCCCCAGGGCGTCGCCCACGGCGGCCCCGAGGAGGGTGCCGCGCACCCGGCTGCGGAAGTCCTGCTGCTCGGCGCGGCCCCAGACACCGGTGGCTGCTGCAGTGCCCACCGGACCCCCTTCCGTGCCTCGAACGTCTCCTCGGCCGGTAGCGACTTTGCAGCACTGTAATCGACCGCGAACGATCGGTTCAGGTGCCAAGTGGTATGCGAAGAGTCGCCCGTGAGGCGGCTTTTTGGACGACGTTCACGGGAGCTTCGCAGCTGTTACGGAACACATCCACGGGAAATAGGTGCAACCGCCAACGTCACATCAACGTCCTGACAAACGGAGCCAGTTGAGTCGCACGGGGAAGTGAACGGCGTCCGGCCGCGAAACGACCCGCACGCGCACCGCGGATGCCATCGCGGTGTACAACCATTCCCCCCGACCGCTTGTCTCCCCATATGCCACAGAATTTCCCACCAGGAGGACCAGTGCGCCGCAGTCTCATCACCGCCGTGGCAGTCGCCTCGCTCACGGCACCGCTCGCTCTGTTCGCCACCGGTTCCGCGTCGGCCGCGCCCCTGCCGCCGAAGAAGCCGGTCACCGACTTCAACAGGGACGGGTACGCGGACCTCGCCATATCGGCCCCCGGCAACTACGACAACGATGTCCCCGGCAGCGTCTCCGTCGTGTACGGCTCGGCCAACGGTCCGGACAAGGCGCACGCCGTCACCATCAGCCGTGACACGGCCGGCGTGCCCGGTTCCGCCGCGGACGGCGGCCACTTCGGCAACCACACCGCCGCCGCCGACCTCGACGGCGACGGCTACACCGACCTCGTCGTCAACGGCGGCGAGAAGGCCGTCGTCCTGTGGGGCTCCGCCCAGGGCCTCAGCGGCACGGGCAGCGTCGAGCTGAACTCGAACGGCGCGCGCGTCGCCGCCGGTGACTTCAACGGCGACGGCAAGCGGGACCTGGTGACGTCCGAGTACCCGGCGCCCGAGGACCCGATGGACAACGACGACGCCGGCATGACCATCGCGTACGGCCCGTTCCAGCGGGACGGGAAGCCCGCGAGCACCCAGCCGGTCGTCACGAGCCAGACCTTCGGCCCCGGCGACTTCGTCACGGGTGACGTGACCGGCGACGGCATCGACGACATCGTCTCCAGCCACGGCTTCGAGGAGATGGCCCACAAGAGCCAGCTGTGGAAGGGCGGCAAGGACGGGGTGGCCACCACCTCGCAGAAGTTCGCGCCCTCCCTCGGCGGCGCGATCGCGGACATCGACGGCGACGGCTACGGCGACTTCGTCACCCGCGACATCGGCTCCAACTTCGAGGACATGCCGTACCAGAAGGGCACCGTCCTGGTCCGCTACGGTTCGGCGGACGGCTTCACGGACCGCACCACGAAGATCACCCAGGACACCGCGGGCGTCCCCGGCGCCGGTGAGGACGGCGACGAGTTCGGCGCCTCCATCAGCGCGGGCGACGTGAACGGCGACGGCTTCGCCGACGTGGCCGTCGGTGTCCCCGGCGAGGACATCGAGACCACCGCCGACGCCGGCAGCGTCGTCCTCCTCAAGGGCTCCCGCACCGGCCTGACCGGCACCGGCTCGCAGGCCTTCGACCAGTCCAAGCCCGGTGTCCCCGGCGCCTCCGAGAAGAGCGACAAGTTCGGCGCCCACGTCCTGCTTTCGGACCCGAACAAGGACGGCAAGGCCGACCTGACGGTGGCCGCGCCCGAGGAGGACGGCGACGCCGCGAACACCGGCGCCGTCTGGCACCTGCGCGGTTCCGCGAGCGGTCTGACCGTCACGGGCATCGACTCCTTCGGCCCGGCGGCCGTCCACGCCCCGGCCGGGGCCGGCGTCCGCTTCGGTGACGGCCTGGCCGGCTGACACCCGGGGCCGGGGCGGGGGGAACGTTCCCCCCGCCCCGGCCGCACAGCCCCTACGGCTCAAGCACCGGCAGCAGTTCCGGCAGGTGCCCGTCCGACGCCTCGGCCGCCCGCCGCCGCTCCTCGGGCACCTCGCCGTAGAGCGTGGTGCGCGGCTTGGCGGGGCGGCCCGCCGCGTCCGCGATGGCGACGAGGTCCTCGATGGAGCGGTACGAGCCGTAACTGGAGCCCGCCATACGGGAGATGGTCTCCTCCATCAGCGTCCCGCCCAGGTCGTTCGCGCCGGACCTGAGCATCTCGGCTGCGCCCTCCTGGCCGAGCTTGACCCAGCTGGTCTGGATGTTGGGGATCAGCGGGTGCAGCAGGACGCGCGCCATCGCCGTCACCGCGCGGTTGTCGCGGGTGGTGGGGCCGGGGCGGGCGATCCCCGCCAGGTAGACCGGCGCGTTGGTGTGGATGAAGGGCAGCGTCACGAACTCCGTGAACCCCGCCACGCCCTTGGCGAGCGCCGACTCCTGCATGGCGGCAAGCGTGCGGAAGTGGCCGAGCCAGTGCCGGGGCTGGTCCACGTGCCCGTACATCATCGTGGAGCTCGACCGGATGCCGAGCTCGTGGGCGGTGGAGACGACCTCCTTCCACGTGGCCGTCGGCAGCTTGCCCTTGGTGAGGATCCAGCGCACCTCGTCGTCGAGGATCTCGGCGGCCGTGCCCGGGATCGAGTCGAGCCCCGCCTCCTTGGCGGCGGTGAGCCATTCGCGGATCGAAAGGCCCGTCCGCGTCGCGCCGTTGACGACCTCCATCGGCGAGAAGGCGTGCACGTGCATGCCCGGCACGCGCTCCTTCACCGCCCGCGCGATGTCGAAGTAGGCGGTGCCCGGCAGGTCGGGGTGGATGCCGCCCTGCATGCAGACCTCGACGGCGCCGACGTCCCAGGCCTGCGCGGCCCGGTCGGCGACCTGGTCCAGGGAGAGCGTGTAGGCGTCGGCGTCCGTCCTGCGCTGCGCGAAGGCACAGAAGCGGCAGCCGGTGTAACAGACGTTGGTGAAGTTGATGTTGCGCGTGACGATGTACGTGACGTCGTCGCCGTTGACCGTCTTGCGGATGTCGTCCGCGACCGAGCAGAGCGCGTCGAGCGCGGGCCCGTCCGCGTGCAGCAGCGCCAGCGCCTCGTCGTCGGTCAGCTTCGTCGGGTCGTCGGCCGCCTGCTTCAGGGCCGCGCGCACGTCGCCGTCGATGCGGGAGGGCACCATGCCGGGCGCGGCCTGCTCGCGCAGCGCCTCCCAGTCGCCGTACACCTCGTCGAAGTCCTCGCGCCGGTCCGAGGTGCGGCCGTCCGTGTCGATGGTGCGGTGCAGGTCGGTGCGGCCGGACGAGGCGACGTACCCCTCGTCGGGCTCCTGCCAGGGGTGGCCCTCGACCACCGCGTCGGGTCGGGCGAGCCCGGTCTCCGGGTCGGCGAGGGCCCGCAGGTGCGGCAGGAGGCGCGGGTCGAGCCAGGGCTCGCCGCGCCGCACGAACTCCGGGTAGACGCAGAGGCGTTCGGCGAGCGTGAAGCCGGCCGCCGCGGACCGCTCGGCGAGCTCCGCCAGCCGCGGCCAGGGCTTCTCGGGGTTGACGTGGTCGATGGTGACCGGGGAGACGCCGCCCCAGTCGTCGATGCCGGCGCCGATGAGCCGCTCGTACTCGCCCGCGATGAGGTTCGGCGGCGCCTGGATGTTGCCCGAGGGGCCCATGATGTGCCGGGCCACGGCGATCGTCGCCACCAGGTCGTCGATCTCGGCGTCGGGCATGCCGCGCATCGCCGTGTCCGGCTTGGCGCGGAAGTTCTGGATGATCAGCTCCTGGATGCCGTGGTAGGAGCGGGCGACGCGGCGCAGCGCGAACAGCGAATCGGCGCGCTCCTCGTACGTCTCGCCGATCCCGATGAGCAGCCCGCTGGTGAACGGCACCGACGAACGCCCCGCGTCCTCCAGGACGCGCAGCCGGACCGCGGGCTCCTTGTCGGGCGAGCCGTAGTGCGGCATGCCCGGCTCGCTCCAGAGCCGCTCCGAGGTGGTCTCCAGCATCATGCCCATGCTGGGCGCGACGGGCTTGAGCCGCTGGAAGTCCGTCCAGGTCATGACGCCCGGGTTGAGGTGCGGCAGCAGCCCCGTCTCCTCCAGGATGCGGATGGAGATGGCGCGGACGTAGGCGATGGTGTCGTCGTACCCCTCGGCCTCCAGCCACTCGCGCGCCTCGGGCCAGCGGTCCTCCGGCTTGTCGCCGAGGGTGATGAGGGCCTCCTTGCAGCCCAGTTCGGCGCCGCGCCGCGCGATGTCGAGTACCTCGTCCGGGGACATGAACATGCCGTGCCCCTCGCGCCGCAGCTTGCCGGGCACGGTCGCGAACGTGCAGTAGTGGCACTTGTCGCGGCAGAGCCGGGTGAGCGGGATGAACACGCTCTTCGAGTACGTGATCACGCCCGGCCGGCCCGCCGCCGCCAGGCCCGCGTCGCGCACCCGGGCCGCGGACGCCGTCAGGTCGTCGAGGTCCTCGCCGCGCGCCTGCAGCAGGACGGCGGCCTCCGTCACGTCGAGCGCGACGCCGTCCCTGGCCCTTCTGAGCGCGCGCCGCATGGCGTTGGCGGTGGGTGGTCCGGCCTGCGGGGGCTGCGCGCTGTTGGTCATGTCTCCGAGCATACGAGCGAGAACACCGGCCTCCCACGGATACTTCCGCCTGCGCGGAAACCCCTGTACCCGCACGTCACTGTGGCCACACGGGAAACATCACTCTGGTCACACCGGAAACATCACTCCGGTCACACGGGAAACTTCACCGCCCCACATACCGGCCGAGCCCGTCGAGATACCGGCCGAGCCCGTCGAGCGCCGCGCACACCTCCGCCTCCCCGCCGGGCGGCAGCTGCACGATCACCTCGTTCACCCCCAGATCCGCGTAGTACGCCAGCTTTCCCGCGTCCGGCTCGACCGCCGTCACCGCCACATACAGGTCGCCCGCCTCGCGCCCCGCCCCGGCCCACGCCTGCCGGAGCACCGGCAGCGCCTCGCGCAGACCACTGCCGCCGACGGGCATCCAGCCGTCCGCGTACTCCGCGACGTGCGCGAAGAGACCCGGCCCCGCCGCCCCGCCGATGAGCGTGCGCGGCCCGTACAGCGGGCCCTTCGCCGGCCGCTTGCGGGGCGTCCGCCGCGGCTTCGGATGCACCTCGCTCGCCCGTACGGCACCGAACTCGCCCTCGTACGGCAGCGGATGGTCCGCCCACAGCGCCCGCATCACCGCGAGCCGGTCCCGCACGACAGCCCGCCGCCGCGGCCACGGCACGCCGTGGTCCTCGGCCTCCTCCCGGTTCCAGCCGTAGCCGACGCCGAGCGTGACGCGCCCGCCCGACAGGTGGTCGAGGGTCGCGATCTGCTTGGCCAGGTCGATGGGGTCGTGCTGGGCGACCAGGGCGATGTTCGTGCCGAGCGCGATCCGCTCGGTGACGGCGGCGGCCTGGGCGAGCGCGATGAACGGGCTGAGCATGCGGGCGCACTCCGGCGGCAGGTCACCACCCGGGTAGGGGGTCTCGCGCGGGACCGGGATGTGCGTGTGCTCGGGAAGGTAGAGCCCGGCGAGACCGCGCCGCTCCACCTCCTCGGCCAGCCGTATCGGACCGATCGTCCTGTCGGTCAGGTAGAGCGTCGCGGAGATGCGCACGATTCCTCCGAGCGTGTCCGGGAGTGTCGGTCGGTGCGGGGCACTCTTCCTATCCCCGGAAAGTCGGTTGGTCCATGGCTGGGCCCTCATTGGCCTGGGTCCCTCATTAGCCTGGCGCCGGTGAACAGACGCAAGCAGAAGAAGCTCACCCACCGGCTGGTGTGGGCGGCGGCGGTCGGCGACACCACGACCGTCCGGGCCGTGCTGCGCACCGGCGTCGACCCCGAACTGCCCACCGCCGAGGGCACGACGGCCCTGTACGCCGCGTCGGTGCACGGCGCCGCCTCCACGGCGCGGGCCCTGCTGCGGGCGGGCGCCCGCCCCGACACCGAGAGCGCCGGCCCCACGGAGGGCACCGCGCTGTGCGCGGCCGCCGCCTGGGGCCACCACGCCGTGGTGGCCGAACTCCTCGCCCACGGCGCCGCCCCCGACCTGCGCGAGGACCACGGCACGGGACACACGCCGCTGTGGTGGGCGCGCCACGGCGCCGGGGGGCCGCACCCGCGGACGATCGCCGCGCTGCTGGCGGCGGGAGCAACGGACTCACCGCCCGGCAACCGGGCGTAGATCCCCCCTCCCCCCCCCGCCCGGCAACCGGGCGTAAAACCGCCAACCACCTTCCCTTGAGGCGCGGTTCACGGCTCAATACCAGGGTTGCACGCACCACCCATGTCATCCCACCCATGTCATCACCGACACCCTGGGAGCCGCAGCATGTGCGAGGACCTCCACCCGCGACACGCGGGACTGAACCGGCGCGGACTGTTCGTGACGGGAGCCGCCGCCGCGCTTACGTTGGGAACCGTGAGCTTCGCCGAAGGCGCCGAGGGGCGCGGTCCCGCGCGGGGCGGGGCGCCGGGTACCAAGGAGACGAGAACGGTGCGCGGCACGCTGCCCACCGGCTCCCCCGACTACGTGTATCTGCCGGTCGACGTGCCGCGCGGAGTACGGGAGTTGCACGTCGCGTACACCTACCAGAAGCCAGCCGTGCCGCCCGGCACCCAGGGCAACGCCCTCGACATCGGCGTCTTCGACGAGCGCGGCACCGATCTCGGCGGCAAGGGATTCCGCGGCTGGTCCGGCGGCGCCCGCACCGAGTTCTTCATCCGCGCCGACGACGCGACGCCCGGCTACATCCCCGGCCCGGTCCGCGAGGGCACCTGGCACATCGCGCTCGGCCCGTACACCGTCGCCCCCGAGGGCCTGCCCTACGAGGTGACGATCACCCTCACCTACGGGACGCCGGGCAGGACCCCGAAGCCGGCCTACCCGCCCGAGCGGGCCAAGGGCCGCGGCCGCGCCTGGTACCGCGGCGACTGCCACCTGCACTCCGTCCACTCCGACGGCAAACGCACCCTCGCCGAGATCGCCGCCCTCGCCCGCGCGGCGGGCCTGGACTTCATCAACAGCTCCGAGCACAACACCCACTCCGCCCACGCCCACTGGGCCGAACACGCGGGCGGCGACCTGCTGATCATGGTCGGCGAGGAGGTGACCACGCGCAACGGCCACGTGGTCGCCCTCGGCACCGACCCCGGCACCTTCGTCGACTGGCGCTACCGGGCCCGCGACAACCGCTTCGGCAAGTACGCCCGTAAGGTCCGCGAGGCGGGCGGCCTGGTCGTCCCCGCCCACCCGCACGCCACCTGCGTCGGCTGCAACTGGAAGTTCGGCTTCGGCGAGGCCGACGTCATCGAGGCGTGGAACGGCGTGTACACCCCGGACGACGAGATCGCCCTCGCCGACTGGGACAGCACCCTCGTCGCCTCCGTACGCGGCGGCAGGCCCTGGATCCCGGCGATGGGCAACAGCGACGCCCACCGCGACCCCGACCGCATCGGCGGCCCGCAGACCGTCGTCCTCGCCGACGACCTGACCCGCGAGGCCATCCAGGACGGCCTGCGGCGCGGCCATTCCTACGTCGCCGAATCGAAATCCGTCGAGCTCACCTTCTCCGCGGCGGGCGGCCGCGGCCACCACGCGGGCATCGGCGACCGCCTCCACGTCGACCGCGACACCCCGGTGACGGTCCGCCTGACCGTCAAGGGCGCCCCAGGCTGCACGGCCCGCTTCGTCACCGACCAGGGCGTCCTGTACACGAGCCCGCCCCTGCCGGACTCGGGCGCGGGCACGGTGGAATGGCGCACCACGGCGTCGTACGCGGCGTACGTCCGAGCGGAGGTCCGCCACCCCGCGACAACACCCCCACTCCCCGGCGCCCTGACGGCATTCACCAACCCGATCTTCCTGGGCGACTGACCCGAGCCGCCCCTACCCGGGAAGCCTGAGCGTCCGCGCGAAGTCGTCCAGAGGCTCCGTCACCGCGGCGATCAACTCCGGATCGTCGTGGTGCCCGCGGAGCTGGACATCGGGGAGACCGGCCGGGGTGTGCCAGTGGTACGACACCGAGGTCATCATGACGGAACTGTCGGCGGGGTAGGACCGGGTGACCCGGACCCCGTCCGCCCCGAGGTGGGGCGAGGCGAACGGAACGCTGCCGCTGCGCTGCTGCCACTCGGGGATCTCCGGATGCGGCACCGCGAGCGCGGCGCTCCCCTCACAGGAGACCGCGTCAGGGGCATCACAGTGGATACGGGTGGCGTGCACCACCAGCGGCATATAGGTCAGCGGAACGGGATGGTAGATGAACGCCTCATCGGCCTGGAGCTTGTCCCGCAGCGTGACGATCATCCGCTCGTAGAAACTCTTGTGGAACCGACGGAGTTTACGGGTGAGTTCGACGTTGTGCGCGGCGGCCAGATCAGTCAGAGACGCGTCCAGCCAGTCCTTGAACGTCTTCTTGTCCATCTGGAGCCAGAGGTAGCCCCAGAGGCCCTTGTTGGCATCCGTGTCGATGTGAAGCGCACCGAGGTCGGCGCTCCACAGGGTGCCTTCAGACATGAGCGGTCTCTTTCATCAGGACGCGGACAGCGGGGACGGGATCGCCATCAGGCATAAGACCAGCGGAACGTGCTCATGACGGCGTCGAACAGCTCCACGAGCGTGTCGTAGAAGGCGGGATCAGAGCCGGGCGCGATCAGCGCGCTGAAGGAGAAGGCGAGGTACTGGTCGGGTGTGCTGTCCGGAACAGGTACGAAGTACTCGACCCGACGGTGAGCGACATCGACGCCCTGGGCCGCGTCCGCGGCTACATCCCGCTCCGATCGCAGGGCTGCGGTGTCGTCCAGCTCTCGCATCTCAGCGCCAGGGGTGACGGAGGCGAGCGCCGCCAGGACCGCTTCCGGGCCGCTCCCGATCCTGACCCCCGGAATCTCGATCGGTTCGGAGGCCACGATCGAGACGGGCAGTGCGACGCCGTGGAGGCGTTCGGTGGGGAGGTAGAGGGTCATGCCGCCCTTTGCCCGGGCCCGTCGTACGACCTTCTTCATCTCCTGGAGGAGCTTCAGCCGGGCCTTGGGAATGTCGTCCTTGGGGAAACCGGCCGGGAGCTGTCCGACCGCCTTGCGGACGATGCGGTCGATCGCCTCCTGGGTACCCGTGCGCAGCGGAATCACGTCCCAGCCGGGCGGCGGCACCAGGTTGAAGCCGTTCGGGGTCCGGCGCTGCTCAGCGATGGCCACGGTGCTCCCGCGTGACTTCCACGGCATAGGCAATGCCTACGAAGAGTGCCCACGCCGGGGCGGTGATCATGCCCGGCCAGAAGCCGAGCATCAAAGAGGGCAGGAAGAAGCCGCCGCCCATGGCCAGATCCCGGGTGAGGTAGGGCGGACGATCCGCATATCGCGGGTACTTCCCGAAGACCCAGACATAGTGGAGGAGACAGCCGATGATCCCGGCCTCATAGACGTAAAGAACGTCATCTCTCAGGAATTTCGGCACGAGAATCATGATCCCGATGACCGGAAAGACCAACGGCATTCCGATGAACAGAGTCAGCCTGAGCCGCCGGTTGGGGCCGGTTCCGAGGCCCGTGCGGGCAGCTTCGGCTTCGGCGATGCGTTGCGCAGAGTGCAGGTCCATGATCACGCCTTACCAGTGAGTGTCGGGGGCGGGCTTCAGGGTGTTGTCCTTCCAGTCGGAATACCCCTGGTTGTAAGGCTTCTCGCCGGTTCCGAGGTTTTCGTGTGTCCAGCTCGTCATGTCGCTCTTGCCCAGCACCTTGTCCGTGGCGTCCATCCCCATGCCGGCCCATGCGACACCGAGGCCCGCCTGGTAGGACCTGTACGCCTTGTCCGCGGCGGCCCCGGCAGCCTCCGGAAAAGCAGCTCTGTTCGCCTTCAGCATCTTGGCCATGCCGGCCATTTCCTTGTCGCCGAGGTGCAACAGGGTCGACAGCGGGCTGACCTGCAGAGGCCCCTTGGCCACCAGGCCCACGTTCTGGGAGATGGACTTGCGGATGCCGTTCCGGGCCGTACCGATGACCTGTCGCCCTGCCCCTTCGGGCATTTTGGACATCAGCCGTCCCATGTCGTCCAAGACACCCTTGACGCCACTGAGCCCGCGGCTCAGGCCGGCAGTCCGGGCCGCCTGGGCGGCACCCACGGTGGCCTTGGCCCCGCTGGCGAGCTTCGCGGCGGCCCCGAGGCCGCCCACGACGAGCAGCCCGCCCACGACATCGAAGATGACGTCCGTCCAGGTGGCATCACCGGACGCCACCAGCAGGAGTCTCAGCACGATCGTCAGCGCCGCGATCCCGAGGACGAGAAGGTTCAAGCCGGGAATGGCGAGCGCCAGAAAGCCCGCGAACGTCGCGACCCAGCCGAGCACGTCCATAAAGGCCTTGATCAGGTCCGCATTGTCATGGACCCAGCCCTTGATGTCGTCCCACCACGAGTCCTCGATCACGTCGTCGATCTCGTCACGGATCTCGCCCGCGTAGTGGTTGGCGCGGGTGTCCCGGTCACTGGTGACGGTGTGCAGGCGGGTTCGGTACGACTCAAGGGGGTCGTCCGGTGCGTCCTCGTCCTTCGAGCCGGACTTCTTGGCCTTGTCGGCCTCGACCTCGTCCTGCTTCTCCTTGGCCTGGCGCAGGATCTTGTCCGCGTCGCTCTGGAAGTCCTCCAGCTCGTTGGACCACTTGGTCAGATGGCCGTGCACCCGCTCATACCGCCCGGCCACCTCCCGCATGTGCTTCTCCAGCGTCGAGGACTCCTCGCGCAGGGACGTCACGTACTTGCCCTTGAGCGTTTCGTCGTCGCTGATCGCCTTGAGGTTCCGCGCCTGGTCCCGGAGCTTCCCGGCCACCGAGATCATGTGCTTGACCTCGTCGCGGATCTCCTCCGGATCACCGGGAACGGGATCGGAGTCGCACAGCGGCTGCCAGTCCACCGGACGGCGCTTGGATGTCGGTGTCATGGCGTCACTTCTTCTGCTGCTTCTTGCCCGTCTTGGCCAGCTTCTCGTCGAGGTCCGCGAACGCCTTCTTGCTGCCGGTCACGAGCTTGCCGACGGAGTCGATGGACTCGACGAGCTTGGTGCGGTAGTCGTCCCAGTTGTCGACGAAGTCCTCCATGGCCCCGGCGACGGCACCGGAGCCCCAGTGCTCCTTCATGTCGTCACGGCGGTTCTCGATGTCCTCGAAGGTCTTCTTGAGCTGGCCAAGCTTGCGCTCGCAGTCCGCGAGGAAGTCATAGTCGACCGTCAGGTCCGGGTCGCCCATGCCGTTCCGTTCCCCCTGTTGAGACAAAAGTTCCGACCAAGACGACTGACGCTAGTGGTGGGGGCGGTGGTTTCGCCAGAGCGAACTTTTTCTCGGGGACTGCAAAGTGGGGCATATGGTGCGGAGGGGGTTGTCGCCCGCTCACCCCGGCCAGACCAGGGACTGGAGTTCGCTGTAGGCGTGTAGGGCGTATGAGCCGACGTCGCGGCCCACTCCGCTCTTCTTGAAGCCGCCGAACGGGGCCTCCATGTTCCGGCCGATCGTGTTCACGCCGACTCCGCCCGCGCGCAGCCGGCCCGCCACCCGGAAGGCCCGGGCGACGTCGCCCGACCAGACGTAGTCGATGAGGCCGTAGTCGCTGTCGTTCGCGAGGGCGATCGCCGTTTCCTCCGCCTCGGCCGGGGACGCGGCGTCGAAGGGGACGACCGCCACCACCGGGCCGAAGATCTCCTCCCGGACCACCCGCATGTCGGGGGTGCAGTCGGCGAGGAGAGTCGGGGCGACGTAGAACCCCTTGGTGAACGCCGGGCGTTCACCGCCCGTGACCAGGCGCGCGCCCTCCTTGCGGCCGAGGTCGACGTACGCCTCGACGCGGTCGCGGTGGGCCGCCGAGATCACCGGGCCCACGACGGTGCCCTCCGCCGCCGGATCACCCACCCGCAGGTGCCGGACGTACGCCGCGAGCTGCTCCACCAGCCGCTCGTACACGCCCCGTTGGGCGATGACGCGGGTCGGCGCCGTACAGATCTGGCCGCTGTAGAAGGAGAACGTCGTGCCGATGCCCGCCACCGCGGACGCCAGCCCCGCCTCCCCCACGTCGTCGAAGACGATCGCCGCGCCCTTGCCGCCCAGCTCCATCAGCTGCCGCTTCAGATCGCGGCCGCACACCTCGCCGATGCGCCGCCCGACCGCCGTCGACCCGGTGAAGCTCACCATGTCGACGTCCGGCGAGGCCACGGCCTCCTCGCCGACGGCCGTGTCCGTGCCCGAGACGACGTTCACCACACCGGGCGGGACGCCCGCCTCCGCCAGGGCCGCCGCCATCCCGTAGACGGACAGCGGGTCCTGCGGGGCCGGCTTCACGACGACCGTGTTGCCCATCGCGAGCGCCGGCGCCACCTTCCCCGCCGGGTTGGCCCAGGGGTTGTTGTAGGAGGTGATGCAGGTGACGACACCGACCGGCCGCCGGACCGCGAGCGCCCCCATGACGCCCGCCTTCCCGAACGGCCCCGCCTCGTTGATCTGCGGCGGGAGCGCCTCCTCGACCGGTTCCAGCGCCCCCTTCGCGTACCGCTCGAAGCGCGCCACCGCCACCGCCACCTGCATGCCGCGCGCCGTGCCGGTCGTCGCGCCGCTCTCCGCGCCGGCCAGCTCGGCGTACTCGTCGAAGTCACGCCGCAGCACGGCGGCCGCACGCTCCAGGATCGCCGCCCGCTCCGCCGGCTCCGTGCGCGACCAGCCCGCGAAGGCCTCGCGGGCCGCCGACGCCGCCGCCCTGACCTGCCCGCGGCTCGCCTCCGGCGCGAGACCGACGACCTCCTCGGTGGCCGGGTTAACCACCTCGTAGTGCCCGCCCTGCGGTTCGGTCCACTCGCCGCCGATGAACAGCCGGCCGGGCCGCCGGACCCGCGAGACCCCGCTCACCTGGTGCTCACCGTCCGGGTGTCGCGCCCGGAGCGCAACACCTTCCCCGGCACGGCCCCCGTCACCACGTCGTCGCGGATCGCCTCGACGCCGTTGACCCAGACTGCCTCGACACCGATCGCCCTGGAGTCCAGGCGCGGCGAGTCACCGGGCAGATCGTGCACGAGCGTGGCCTTGCCCGCGTCGATCCGCTCCGGGTCGAAGAGGACCAGGTCCGCGTGGAACCCCTCGACGATCCGCCCCCGCTCGCGCAGCCCGAAGAGCCGCGCCGGGTCGTCGGTCAGCATCTTCACGGCCTGTTCGAGTCCGACCAGTTTCCGCCCCCGCAGACAGTCCCCGATGAACCGCGTCGTGTACGGGGCCCCGCACATGCGGTCCAGATGCGCGCCGGCGTCCGAGCCGCCCAGCATGACGTCCTCGTGCTGCCAGGTCTCGGCGCGCAGCGCCCACGAGTCGGGGTCGTTGTCGGTGGGCATCGGCCACAGCACGGTGCGCAGTTCGTCGTTGGCGCAGATCTCGACGAGGCAGTGGAACGGCTCCTGTCCGCGCTCGGCCGCGATGTCGCCGACCACGCGCCCGGTGAGGCCCTCGTTCGCGTCGGAGTACGTGTCTCCGATGACGTACCGGTCGAAGCGGGCGAGGCGCCGGAAGACGCCCGCCTCCTTGCTGCCGGCACGCCGCAGCATCTCGGCACGGACGCCCGCGTCACGCAGCTTCGCGATCCGCTCGGGCACCGGCAGGCCGAGGATGTCGCCCCAGCCCGGTATGAGGTTCAGGGCGCAGAACGTGCCGAGCGACATGTTCATGGGCGTGAGGATCGGCATGGTCAGCGCGACGACGCGGCCGCCCGCCTTGCGGGCGCGCTCACTGGGCACGAGCTGGCGCGGCACGCGTTCGGGAACGGCGGCGTCGATGGTGAGCACGTTCCAGTTGAGGGGCCGCCCGGCGGCCGCGCTCATCTCCACGAAGAGATCGATCTCCTCGTCGCTGAACTGGTCGAGACACCCCGCGACGATCGCCTCCAGCTGCGTCCCCTCGTGCTCGGCGACCGCCCGGCTGAGCGCGAGCAGCTCGGCGGGGCGCGCGTGCCGGGACGCCACGGGCTGCCCGTCGCCGTCGGAGTGGGTGGAGGACTGGGTGGTGGACAGCCCCCACGCCCCCGCGTCCATCGCCTCGTGGAAGAGCCGCAGCATCTCGTCCAACTGCTCGGCGGACGGCTGCCCGCCGACCGCGTCCGCGCCCATCACGTACCGACGCAGCGCGCAATGCCCCACCATGAACCCGGCGTTGACGGCGATGCGCCCCTCCAGGGCGTCCAGATACTCGCCGAACGAACTCCACGTCCACGGCGCGCCCTGCTCGAGCGCGACCAGCGACATGCCCTCGACCTTCGACATCATCCGCCGCGTGTAGTCGGCGTCGCCGGGCCGGTCCGGGTGGAGCGGCGCGAGCGTGAACCCGCAGTTGCCGCCCGCGACGGTGGTCACGCCGTGGTTGAGGGAGGGCGTCGCGTACGGGTCCCAGAAGAGCTGGGCGTCGTAGTGCGTGTGCGGATCGACGAACCCGGGCGCGAGCACCCGCCCCCGCGCGTCCTCACTGGTCCGCGCCTCCTCGGCGACGGCACCCGGCTCGGCGATCACGGCGATCCGGCCGTCGCGCAGCCCGACGTCGGCGGTGTACGCGGGGGCGCCGGTCCCGTCGACGACGGTCGCGCCCTTGATGAGGTGGTCGAGCATGACGGGAAGATCCCCTTCCAGGGTGTGCGGACGGGCCGGGGTGGGGGTGTGGGGGGTGTGGGGTGTGGGGTGTGGGGGCTTCAGCCCGTCCGGCGGACGGACAGGCCCGGGGTGCGGGGGGATTTCAGCCCGTCCGGCGGGGGGGGCGGGTTTCCGAGGTGTGGGGGGATTTCAGCCCGCCCGGCGGGAGGCGGGCCTGGGATGCGGACTTCCGGGGTGCGGGGAATTCCAGCCCGTCCGGCGTGGGTGCGGGCTTCCGGGGTGCGGGAGGATTTCAGCCCTTCCGACGTGGGTGCGAGCTTCCGGGGTGCGGGTGGATTTCAGCCCTTCCGACGTGGGTGCGAGCTTCCGGGGTGCGGGTGGATTTCCCGTCCGGCGTTTGAGGACGAGCCCGGAGGGCGATGAACCGGGGGCCCGGGGGCGGAGCCCCCGTGACGGCAACCCCGTGCGCACCGCCCCCCGTCCGGCCAGGACCCCGGCCTCCGTCCGGGAGGGGAAGCCGGGGCCGGTCCAAGAGGACTACGCGCCCGCCGCCTTACGGAACCGCGTGGTCCGGTGCACCGGATCCGTGTCGATCTTCGGAATCACGTGCTCACCGATCAGCTTGATCGTGTTCTTCGTGTCCTCGGGCGAGATCCCGATCGGCAGCCCGAAGCTGAGCTGGTCCGCGCCGGCCTGCTCCCACCGCTTGCACTGCGTGAGCACCTCGTCCGGGTCGCCGCAGATCATCAGCTCCTCGGCGATGAGCAGCTCGATGATCTCCTCGCTGTACTCGGGGAGCAGTTCGGGCCACTGGGGGATGCCCTCGGGCCGCGGGAAGGTGTCGTGGTAGCGGAAGAGCAGCGACTGGAGGTAGTTGAGGCCGCCGCCGACGGCGATCTCGACCGCCTTCGCGTGCGTCTCGGCGCAGATCGCCGTGGACGTCACCATGACGTTGTCGTTGACGAAGTCGCCGATCGCCTCGGCCTCCTTGACGGCCGTCTTGTAGGACTCGACGACCCACTCCATGTCGGAGACCTTCTGCACGCTGAACCCGAGGACCCCGAGCCCCTTCTTGCCCGCCATGGCGTACGAGGAGGGGGACCCGGCCGCGTACCACATGGCCGGATGCGACCTCCCGTACGGCTTGGGCAGGATCTTGCGGGGCGGCAGGGACCAGTGCTTGCCCTGGAAGCCGACGTACTCGTCCTGGAGCCACATCTTGGGGAATTCGGCGATGGTCTCTTCCCAGATCTCCTTGGTGTGGTTCATGTCCGTGATGCCCGGCATGAAGCCGAGGATCTCGTGCGAACCGGCACCGCGCCCCGTCCCGAACTCGAACCGGCCCTCGGAGAGGTGGTCGAGCATGGCGACCTTCTCGGCGACCTTCACCGGATGGTTGACGGGCGCGAGAGGGTTGAAGATGCCCGAACCGAGGTGGATGCGGTCGGTCGCATGGGCGAGGTATCCGAGGTAGACGTCGTTGGCGGAGAGGTGCGAGTACTCCTCCAGGAAGTGGTGTTCGGAGGCCCAGGCGTATTTGAAGCCGGACTTGTCCGCCTGGATGACGTACTCGGTCTCCTCGATGAGCGCCTTGTGCTCCGCTTCGGGGTCGACCTTGGCCCGCTGGGCGGGCACGTATCCCTGTACAAAGAGACCGAATTCCAAGGAGGTTCACCGTCCTCGTGAGGATCCGACGGTTTCTGACGACCCGTCAGATTGCGATGCGTCGACTGTTTCACCGGCGCGGGAGAGCGTCAATAGCTGATGCAGCGTCAGGACAAGCGGATCCGAGGGCCGGGCCGGGCCGGTTAGCGCCGGGCCGGGTCACATGATGCTGACGCCCGCCAGCCAGCCGCCGTCGATGACGAACGGCTGCCCGGTGATGTACGCCGAGTCGTCCCCCGTGAGGAAGAGCGCCAGGGCCGCGACCTCCTCGGGCCGTCCGATCCGCCCGAGCGGCACCAGCTTCCTGTACAGCTCCGCGACCGCCTCCCGCGCCGCCTCGGGGTCGGCGTCCGGGTCGAGCTGCGCGGGGTTGGTCATGGGGGTGTCGACCGCCCCCGGACAGACCGCGTTGACCCGGATCCGGCGGCCCGCGAGCTCCACGGCGGCGACCCGGGTGAGGCCGAGGATGGCGTGCTTGGTCGCGGCGTACGCGCCGACGAACGCCATGCCCGTCAGAGCGGTGTACGAGGCCGTGTTCACGATGGTGCCGCCGCCCGCGGCGCCGATCTCGGGGGCGACGGTGCGGATGCCGAGGAAACAGCCGATCTGGTTGACCTGGATGATCTGCTGGAACTCCTCCAGCGGGGTGCTGACCAGCTCGTTGAAGCGGAGGATGCCCGCGTTGTTGACGAGGCCGTCGATCTTCCCGAAGGCGCCCTTGGCCGCGTCGACGGCCCGCCGCCAGCCGGCCTCGTCCCCCACGTCCAGGTGGACGTAGCGCGCCGACCCCTCCCCCAGCTCCTTGGCGAGCGCCTCGCCCTGCTCGTCGAGGACGTCGGCGATGACGACGCGGGCCCCCTCCTCCACGAAGAGGCGCGCCTCCTGTTCGCCCTGCCCGCGCGCGGCGCCGGTCACGATGACGACGCGGCCGTCCAACTTGCCCATGCGTACTCCCTGATGGTGGTCGGTGCGGTGGGTCGCTGGTGCGGTGGTGGTCGGTGCGGTCGTCAGTCGTTGAGGTGCGGGGCCACGTCTGCCGCGAACGCCGCCATCTGGTCGGTGAGTTCGGTACGGCTCCGGCTGCGGAAGCGCACCTGGATCTGGTCGACGCCCATCGCGGCGTACTCCCGCAGGGACTCGGCGAGCGCGTCGGGCTTGCCGGCGAGCGTGCGGCGCCCCACGGGCCAGGCGGGCTCGCCCACGTGGAGGACCTCGGTGATGGCGCCGACGGTGATCGGCGCCTCGATCCCCGCCGCCTCCCGCAGCTGCCGGAGGCGGGCGATCTGGGCGGGGAGCTTGTCGCGCGGATCGCCCTGCGGGAGCCAGCCGTCACCCCGGGTCGCGGCGCGGCGAACGGCGGCCGGGGACGAGCCGCCGACCCAGATGGGTACGTGCGGCTGGGCGGGGCGGGGACGCTGGCCGAGGCCGCTGAAGTCGTAACGGTCGCCGTGGTGTTCGGGGTACTCGTCCGGGCCGAGGGTCGCCTTCAGCGCGTCGACGGCCTCGTCGAGGATCGGCCCGCGCCGCTCGAAGTCGACGCCGAGCACCTCGAACTCCTCCCGTACGTGCCCGGCACCGACCCCGAGGATCAGCCGGCCGCCGCTGAGGTGGTCGAGGGTCGCGTACTGCTTGGCGGAGACGAGCGGGTGCCGCAGGCCGACGATGGCGACGTGGCTCATCAGGCGGACGTTCTCGGTGGCGGCGGCGAGGAAGGAGAGGGTGGCGACGGGGTCGTACCAGATGGTGCTCATGGCGTCGGCGAGGCGGTGGGGGATGGCGACGTGGTCGCAGCCGGCGATGTAGTCGAAGCCCTCGCGGTCGGCGGTGCGGGCGATCGCGACGAGGTCGTCGGGGGTGGCGGTTTGTTCCCACGCCTCGGCGTAGAGCGAGCTCTGCGACTGGATCGGGAGCTGCATTCCGTATACGAGCATGGAGGTCCCACTCCTCTTACGTATCTGACGCTACGTCACTTCGTCGCACGCCCGCCCATCGTGGTAGCTGACGGGCCGTCAGGCAAGAGGTGGGGCGGGGCACGGGGTGCTGTGGGCGGGTGCGGGTGGGCTTGGGCTCGTGTCTGCGCCCCGGGTTCGGATGTGGGTGCGGGGCCGCGGGGGGTGTGTGCGTACTCGCCATCCCTGCGCCACGCCGCACGAACAAAGACGCCAGCGACTCCTCGGTGCTCCGTTCGCACAAACCCCCACGTCCCCTCCCGTTTCGGGGGCGGGTGCGGGCCGGTGGGGGTATCGCCGCGAGGCCCCCGGGGCGGGCTCCGCATCACGGGACATGCCCCCCGGCGCCCCCCCTTTTTTACGCCCCCGCCCAGAGTCCCTCCGCCGTAAGGCCGAGGAGGTCGATCGCGTTGCGGCGGACTATGCGGTCCACCACGTCCGGGGCCAGGTGGCCCATCTGCTCCTCCCCCACCTGCCGTGACTTCGGCCAGGTGGAGTCGGAGTGCGGGTAGTCCGTCTCGTACAGGACGTTCCCGACGCCGATGGAGTCGAGGTTCCGCAGGCCGAAGGCGTCGTCGAAGAAGCAGCCGTAGACGTGCTCCGTGAAGAGTTCGGACGGCGGACGCGTGACCTTGTCCGCGACGCCGCCCCAGCCGCGGTTCTCCTCCCAGACGACGTCGGCGCGCTCCAGGATGTACGGGATCCAGCCGATCTGGCCCTCCGCGTACATGATCTTCAGGTGGGGGAAGCGTTCGAACTTGCCGCTCATCAGCCAGTCCACCATCGAGAAGCAGCAGTTGGCGAAGGTGATCGTGGAGCCGACGGCCGGCGGCGCGTCCGCCGAGGTCGACGGCATCTTGCTGGACGAGCCGATGTGCATGGCGACGACCGTGCCGGTCTCGTCGCAGGCGCGCAGGAAGGGGTCCCACGCGTCGGTGTGGATGGACGGCAGCCCGAGGTGCGGCGGGATCTCGGAGAAGGCGACGGCCCGCACCCCGCGCGCGGCGTTGCGCCGTACCTCCGTGGCGGCGAGTTCGGCGTCCCAGAGGGGGATGAGGGTGAGCGGTATGAGGCGGCCGCGGGCCTCGGGGCCGCACCATTCCTCCACCATCCAGTCGTTGTACGCCTGGACCGCGAGGAGTCCGAGTTCGCGGTCCTTCGCCTCGGTGAACGTCTGGCCGCAGAAGCGGGGGAAGGTCGGGAAGCAGAGAGCGGACTGGACGTGATTGACGTCCATGTCGGCGAGCCGGTCGGGGACGCTGAAGGAGCCCGGCCGCATCTGCTCGTACGTGATGACCTCGAGTTTGATCTCGTCCCTGGCGTAGCCGACCGCGGTGTCCAGGCGGGTGAGCGGGCGGTGCAGGTCCTCGTACACCCACCAGTCCCCGATGGGCCCGTCCTCGCCCTTCTCCCCCATCACCGGGGCGAACTTTCCACCCATGAAGGTCATTTCCCTCAAGGGGGCGCGGACGATCCGGGGGCCGCGGTCCCGGTACTTCGACGGGAGCCGGTCACGCCAGACGTTGGGGGGTTCGACCGTGTGGTCGTCCACCGAGATGATCTTCGGGAAGCTCTCCATGGTCTCCATACGGCCCACGGTAGCGTCGATCTGACGACCCGTCAGCTACTCGGGCGCGGCCGCCTGAAGCGGTACCGCCACCGCCCCCCGGCCGCCCGGGCGCCGCCGGTGGCGGGAAAGCGATGCGGAATGTCGTGCGAGGACCCTGTGAGAGCCGTCTCGCACGGCTGACGCATCCGCCATGAACAAGGCAAACTGGCGGGGAGCAAGAACCGAGCAAGGACTACGGAGCACCACCGCGGGCGGGCAGACCCGCGACCGGCAGGATCGGGAACGGCAGGGCGGCAGGGGGAGCGATGGTCGATGTACCGCGCGTACCGGAGCAGCGGCGTCCGGCCCCGGGGGAGACCCCCGGGGAGCGGACCGAGGGGCACCCCCCCGAGGTCCTGGCGTCGCGCTTCAGCGTGCTCGGACCGGTGCGCGCGTGGCACGGCTCTGAACAGCTCAACACCGGCTCCCCCCAGCAGAGGGCCCTGCTCGCGGCCCTCCTCCTGCGGGACGGCCGCACGGCCACGGCCTCGGAGCTGATCGACGCCCTCTGGGGCGAGGAGCCCCCGTCGCAGGCGCTGGCGGCGGTACGGACGTACGCCTCCCGGCTCCGCAAGGTGCTGCCCCCGGGAGTCCTCGTCAGCGAGGCCGGCGGGTACGCGATCCAGGCCGCGGACGGCGCCCTGGACCTGGCCGTCGCCGAGGACCTGTGGGCCGCCGCGGAAAAGGCCCGCGGCGTCGGCGACCTCTGCCAGGCGCGCACGCTGGTCAACAAGGCCCTCGGCCTGTGGGACGGCGAACCCCTGGCCAACGTCCCCGGCCCCTACGCCGAGACCCAGCGCACCCGCCTCGACGAATGGCGCCTGCAACTCATCGAGTCCCGGCTCGACATGGACCTGGAACAGGGCTGCCACGCCGAGGCCGTCTCCGAGCTGACGGCACTGACGGCGGCGCACCCGCTCCGCGAACGCCTGCGCGAACTGCTGATGCTCGCCCTGTACCGCAGCGGCCGCCAGGCGGAGGCCCTCGCCGTCTACGCCGACACGCGCCGCCTCCTCGCCGACGAGCTCGGCGTGGACCCGCGGCCCGGACTCAAGGAACTCCAGCAGCGCATCCTCCAGGCCGACCCCGGCCTCGCGGAGCCCTCCGCGCCCGCCCAGGAACCGGCGGCGACCGTGGTGCGCCCGGCCCAGCTCCCCGCGACGGTCCCCGACTTCACCGGGCGCGGCTCCTTCGTGGACGAGCTCAGCGACATCCTCTCCGCCGCCGAGGGCCGCGTGATGGCGGTCTCGGCGCTCGCGGGGATCGGCGGCGTCGGCAAGACGACCCTCGCCGTGCACGTCGCCCACGCGGCCCGCGCCCACTTCCCCGACGGCCAGCTCTACGTCGACCTCCAGGGCGCGGGGGCCCGGGCCGCGGAACCGGAGACGGTCCTTGGCGCGTTCCTGCGCGCCCTCGGCACGGCGGACTCGGCGATACCGGACTCCCTGGAGGAGCGGGCCGCCCTCTACCGCTCGGTCCTTGACGGCCGCCGCGTCCTCGTCCTCCTCGACAACGCCCGCGACGCGGCGCAGGTGCGGCCGCTGCTGCCGGGCATGGAGGGCTGCGCGGCCCTCGTCACGAGCCGCGTCCGGATGGTCGACCTGGCCGGCGCGCACCTGGTGGACCTGGACGTCATGTCCCCCGAGGAGGCCCTCCTCCTCTTCACCCGCATCGTCGGCGAGGAGCGGGTCACCTCGGAGCGCGAGGCGGCCCTGGACGTCGTGGCGGCCTGCGGCTTCCTGCCGCTCGCCATCCGGATCGCGGCGTCCCGCCTCGCGGCCCGCCGCACCTGGACGGTCTCCACGCTCGCGGCGAAGCTGGCGGACGAGCGGCGCCGCCTGGACGAGCTCCAGGCGGGCGACCTCGCGGTCAAGGCGACGTTCGAACTCGGCTACGGCCAGCTGGAGCCGGCCCAGGCCCGCGCCTTCCGCCTCCTCGGCCTCGCGGACGGCCCGGACCTCTCCCTCGCGGCGGCCGCGGCCGTCCTCGACCTCCCCCTGGAGGAGACCGAGGACGTCCTGGAATCCCTGGTGGACACGTCCCTGGTCGAATCGGCGGCCCCCGGCCGCTACCGCTACCACGACCTCGTACGCCTCTACGCGCGTTCGTGCGCCGAACGCGACGAACAGCCCCCCACCGAACAGCACGCGGCGATGTCCCGCCTCCTCGACTTCTACCTGGCCTCGGCGGCCCGCGTCTACGCGATAGAGCGGCCGGGGGACCGGACGGTGGACCACCTGGAGGTCACGGAGCACGCGGGCCAGGACTTCACCGACGACACGAAGGCCCTGGACTGGCTCCACTCGGAGGCGGCGTGCATCCTGGCGTGCGTCCAGCAGTCGCTCGGGCCCGGGACGCTGCGGCGAGCGGTGGACCTGCTGCTGGCCTCCAAGGACTTGGCGGAGTCGGGGGCGAGTTCACTCCGCTACGAACTGGCCACGTCGGCGGCGCGGGACGCCGCGGCGGCGGCAGGGGACGCCCACGCCGAGGGACGGGCCCGTGTCAGCCTCGCTCAAGTGATCATGCGCATCGGCGGCCACTTCGAAGCGGCCTCCCGCGAACTGGAGCGTGCCGCGCAACTGGCTCTCGAGTCACAGGACCCTTGGACCAGCGGAAATGCTCCGAACGAGCAGGGGATCACCGCCGCCTGCATGAAGCAGTACGCCGCGAGCGAGAGCTTTTTCCTCAAGGCCATCGAAGCCTTCCGTGCCGACGAGAACCGCCCCGGGGAGGCAAGTGCGCTGTGCAACCTCTCCCGTGTCCTCGTCTCGGTCGGGCGTACCGGCAAGGCGATCGAGATCGCCGAACAGGGCGTGGACATCTACGACGACCTCGGACTCACGCTCCGCCTGGCCAACGCGAAGTACGCCCTGGGGATCGGGCTCAGCCATGCCGGCCGCCATTCAGAGGCTCTCGACCAACTCACGCACGCCCTACAGATGTTCGTGGAGAATCGACAGCGGCTGTGGGAGGGCACTTCCCACTACCGGATCGCTCAGGTACACCTTCAGGCCCGTCGGCCGGCACAGGCGGCGAAGCACGCGGAACAGGCTCTCGCCACCGGCTGCATCGGCGGCGACTGGATGCGTGCCAACGTTCTGACCGTGTTGGGGAAGTCCCTCGACAGCCTCGGGCAGCTGGACCGGGCGCGGGCCTGCTGGCAGGAAGCACTGGCCCTCCACGAGGGTGCCGGCGCGGTGGAAGCCGACGAAGTGCGGGCGCTCCTCGACCCCGTCGCGGCCGCCTGATACGGGCCGCCCCGGCGTTCATCGAACGTTTATGGGCGGCTGCCACTCTCTACCTATCGATCCGTCGCGTCGGGGGGCAGACGGGTCGCATGGGGCCCCACAGCTAAGGTGAGCGGCCCAAGAACGCCCGTTCGGCGGCCCTCGGGGGAGCTGCCGAACGGGTGTTCTGCCCCAGACCTGTCGCATCCCGAGGAGTCGCCACCATGAGCGAAGTCCAGAAGAACATCAGCATCAAGCGGGACGGCCACATGCCCGCCCCGCCCACGGACGGCACGGCCACTCCGCAGCGCGACGGCCACATGCCGGCCCCGCCCACGGAGGGCATCACCACCCAGAGCGACGGCCACATGCCCACCCCGCCGGCCGAGGACGCCTGAGACTTTCATCCCGACGGGGGTCGGCCGCGGCGGCGCGGAGGGGGAGCCGTCGCGGCCGACGCATGTCCGAACACGGGCGCACGAGGTTTACCGCCCGGCCGCTCTATGGAACCGAACGCTTGGCCGCCCCTTCGTCAGGGCACCGGGCATTGGGTATCCGCCTCTCCAAGGAGCTGGAATGTCACGTACGAAGCAGATACTTGCCACCTTCGCCGCAGCAGCCGCAGTCGCCTGCGCGGTCGCTTCTCCGGCTCTGGCCGACAGCCACATGCCGACACCGCCGGAGAACAGCTCGCCCGCCACGATGGGTGACAGTCACATGCCGGCCCCACCACTGAATGCGGCCCACGCACCGACCGGCCCTCAGGCCTGACAAGACTCAACCACCGAAAATTCTCACCTCCCTCCAGATCACCCCAGGTCACGTGCCCGGCCCGTGAGACTTTCCTGCACCCAGCCTCGGCCTCGTTGTCGTTGGCCCCAGCCTGTGCGGGTGAGCAGGGCCGTGCGGACGTGGGTCACGAAGCGGTCGGGGTGGTGGAAGACGTCCTCGGCCGTGAAGCGGAGCACCGTCTCGATCTCGGGGCACATCCCGAGCTCGTTGAAACGGGCCAGGTCACGGTGGTGGGCCTCGCGCGTGCCGTGGTACGGGTAGCCCTCGATCTCCACGGCCACCCCCTCGTCCCGGAAGAGGAAGTCGGGGCGCACGCAACGCCCCGCCGGAGTGTGCAGCACCGCCTGGGACTCCGGGCGCAGGCCCGCGTCCCGCAGACGCAGGCGGGCGAGGGTCTCCGCCGGCGAACCGGCGGCCGGGTCGGCGAGCGCGAGCCACTTCCGCGCCCGTGCCGCACCCGGCAACGGGGCCTCCAGAGCCGCGCGCACCACGTCCGGGCCGTCGACCAGCGGCGCCCGGCGGACACCGCCGACCCTGCGGTGGCCGAGCGCCGAGTCGAGCGCGACCAGCGCCCCGTCACGGGGGCCGCGCCGCAGCAGGTCCGCGAGCGTACGCGGCACCGTCGTCACCCTCAGGCCGCGCACCACGGTCACCTCCTCGGGCGGCAGCGCGAGCCAGTGCACCCGCGCGCCCGCCTTGCGGCGGCGGCACAGAGGGTCCGTGAACTCCACCGCATCGGCCGGCACTTCGATCCGCCACAGCTCCGCCGCGGAGAGGTGGCTCGCCACCAGCCCCGGCGTGGTCAGCTGGCCCGCCCACTGGCGCAGCGGCACGTCGGGCGTGCGCCCCGGTTCCGCCCAGCCGCCCCCGGGAAGACGCGTCCACCCCTCGGCGGCCAGCTCCCGGAACAGCCTGTTCCGCGACCAGCCGGCCTCCCTCGCCCAGCGGGTGAGCAGCACGCCCTCGACGGCCAGCTCCCGCAGCGCGGGCCGGGGCCGCGCCTCCGTCTCGCGTGAATCCCCCATCCCGTAAGGCTGCCGCATGACGGGGTGGTGTGGGTTTGGCTGTGGATAACTCCCGAACGGCCCCGGAAAGGAGCAGGGGCTAGGCGGGTGCTGCCAGGGAGTTCTTCAGGGTCGTCACGAACCTTTCCCTTGTTCTGTCGTCCACCAGGTCCAGGGACAGGTACGGGTTGAGGTCCTCCAGTTCGACCAGGAGGAGTTCGCCGGTCCTCGTACGGCAGGCGTCCACGCGCTGGATGCCGTGGTCGATCGTGTTCCACTCGATGAAGCGCTGGGCGAAGGCCAGGTCGGCGGGGGTGGGGGCGTACCGCTCCAGGTGCCAGCGCCGGGCGGGGTCGGGGGCGTACAGGGCGTACTGGAAGGTGCGGTCGACGAAGTAGAACGAGACCTCGTACGCGAAGTCGATCCGCGGCTGGATCAGCAGGCTCCCGGGCTCCGCGTCGACGGGCAGGTCCTCCCGCGCCACGAACTCCAGGCCGATCGAGTCCGCGCCCAGCTTCGGCTTCACCGCGTACGTGGGCGTCTCGGGCAGGCGGTCCACGTGCCGGGAGTCGTCGACCGTGGGGATCACGGGCAGGCCCGCCGCCGTCAGGTCCAGCAGGTACTGCTTGCCCACCATGTCCGCCCGGCCGGTGAGCCGGTTGTACACGCGGGTGCCGGCGCGGGCCGCGCGCTCCTTGAAGTCGTCCCAGGCCGCCGCGTAGTTGAGGACCGGGCCGCTGTTGCGGACCACCACCGTGTCGAAGGCGCCCGTCTCCACCAGGGCCGCCGCGTCCAGCGGGTGGCAGAGGGCCACGTCGAAGTCCTCGCGGAGGCGGGTGGTGAGGTAGATGTCCTCGTCGCAGTAGCGGCGGCCCTTCGCCTGGTAGGCGAGGTCCGTCACGAAGAGGATCCGGGGGCGGGGGTGGGGAGTCTGTACGTGCGGGTTGCGCATCGCACAATCGTTGCAGAGGCGCACGCATGGTCGTGACCGGGCGGTACCGGCCCCATGGCAGAGTCATGGACATGGTCGCCACATCCGCGCCCCGACGCGCCCCGCACCGAAGACGCCTCGCCGTCCCCGCCCTCCTCCTGACCGCCACCGCCGTCCTGGCCGGCTGCGGCGACGAGCGCCCCAACGCCGCCTCGGCCGACACAGCCACAGACGCCCCGGCCGCAGGCCCCACGGCCGCGGAGACCTCGCCGGGCGCCTCCCCCTACGTGGAACCCGGAGTCGTCGACGGCGCGCCCCACAACGGGGACAACAACGCCTACCGCCGCCCCGGCGACACCTCCCCCGCCGACCTGAAGGCCGCGCAGGCCGAGGTCGCCCGCATGGAGCCCGTCCTGAAGCGGCTCTGGCGGCAGAAGAAGTGGGATCCGGACAGCGTCCGCACCGCGCTCACCGGCAAGCTCGGGTACGAGGTCCGCAAGACGACCGGCAGGGGCGAGCTGCTCGGCGGCGAGCTCGATGTGCGGGACATGTACCCGCGTTACGAGAACAGCGAGTACATCACCCCCGAGGGCACGATGATCGGCCTCTACGTGGGCGACGACGCCTGCGTCACCGCCTTCGTACAGAAGACCAACTACGAGGTGAAGGCCAACGGCCGGTACATGGAGACCGGCTGCATCGAGCCCCCGACCGGCCACTGAATCGCAGAGGAGGAGGGGGCCGGGGGGACGGGTGGGGATACGGAGGCGGGGAGGCTCAGGGGTCCCGCCCCTATATTCCGTGGACAGCTTCCCTCCGCCGGGCCGATAGTGCAGCCCATGGTTTCCCGTGTGCGCCACCTCACCTTTGATTCCCACGACGCCTACCGCCAAGCGGCCTTCTGGGCCCAGGTCCTCGACGCGTCGCTCGACGACGACCACCACCCCGGTGATCCGGAGGTCCTCGTCGAGGCCGACGGCATCGCGCTGCTCTTCGTGACAGTGCCGGAGGGCAAGACCGTCAAGAACCGGCTGCACGTCGATCTCCAGCCGCAGGACCGCAACCGCGACGCGGAGGTCGAGCGGCTCCTCGCGCTGGGCGCGAAGCAGGTCGCCGATCACCGGCGGCCGAACGGACGGGGCTGGGTCCTCCTCGCCGACCCGGAGGGCAACGAGTTCTGCGTGGAGTGCGGCGCCGAAGAGCGCGCCGCCATCATCGCCCGGGAGGCCGAGGGCGCTACGGCGTCCGCTGCTGCGGAGTAACCCCCGCCCCTACGAAGTAACCCCGGCCGCCCCAGCCCGGCGGTTCCGCAGTTCGCCCTTGAGCACCTTGCCGCTCGCGTTCCGGGGCAGGGCCGCCAGGAATTCCACCGTGCGCGGGACCTTGTAGTTCGCCATCTCGCGGCGTGCCCAGGCGATCAGGTCGTCCGCCGTGACGAGGGATCCGGGGCGCCGCACCACGTACGCCTTGCCGACCTCGCCGAGCCGGGGGTCGGGCACCCCGATCACCGCGACGTCGGCCACGTCGGGGTGGAGGCCGAGGAGCTGTTCTACCTCGGCCGGATAGGCGTTGAAGCCGCCGACGATGAACATGTCCTTGATGCGGTCCGTGATGCGGAGGTTGCCGTCCGCGTCGAGGACGCCGACGTCGCCGGTGCGCAGCCAGCCGTCGGGACCGAGGCACTCCTTCGTGGCGGCCGGGTCCTCGAAGTAGCCCTGCATGACGTTGTGGCCGCGGACGAGGACCTCGCCCGGCAGGCCGGGTGCCGGTGGTTCGCCCGAGGCTGTCACCACCCGGACCTCCGTGCCGGGGATGGCCCGGCCCGAGGTGGCGGCGACGACCTCCACCGGGTCGCCGCGGCGGCACATCGTGACGATGCCGCCGGCCTCCGAGAGTCCGTACGCGGTCAGGACGGTGGCGACGCGGAGTTCGGTCCGCAGCCGCTCCACCAGTCGCAGCGGCACCACCGCGGCGCCGGTGACCACCAGCCGCAGGGCGGACAGGTCGTGCTGGTCGCGGGCGGGGTGGTCGAGGATCGACTGGTGCAGGGTGGGCGGGCCCGGCAGGACGGAGATGCGTTCCGCGGCGACGTTGGCGAGGACCGTGTCCACGTTGAAGACCGGTTGCGGGACCATCGTGGCGCCGCGCATCAGGCAGGCGATGATCCCGGCCTTGTAGCCGAAGGTGTGGAAGAACGGGTTCACGATGAGATAGCGGTCGCCCTCGCGCAGCCCGGCGAGGTCGCTCCACACGTCGTAGCAGCGCAGGGTCTGCGCGTGGGTGATGACGGCGCCCTTGGGGCGGCCCGTCGTGCCTGACGTGTAGATGATGTCCGAGGGGGCGGAGCTCTCGACGGACTCCGCCCGGGTGCGGACCGCGGCCGTGTCCACGCCGTCGCCGCCCGCGAGGAACTCCTTCCAGGTGCGGAAGGACGGCGGGGCGTCGTCGGAGAGCACGACCACCTGGTCCAGGTGGGGCAGGCCGGGCAGCGGCCCCTCCCCCGGTCCTTCGGCCGCCGCCCGGCGCAGCGATGCGACGTAGGACGTGCCGAGGAAGGTGCCCGTGACGAAGAGGAGCCTGGCGCGGCTGCGGGCCAGGACGTACGCCGCCTCCGCGCCCTTGAAGCGGGTGTTGAGGGGGACGAGGACCGCGCCGGCCGAGACGGCGCCGAGCGCGGAGACGATCCAGTCGAGGGTGTTGGGCGCCCAGACGGCCACGCGGTCGCCGGGTTCGACGCCGGCGGCCATGCAGGCGGCCGCGGCCCGCTCGACGCGCTCGCCGAGCTGCGTGTATGAGACGCGGGTGCGGCCCTCGACGACGGCCTCGCGCGGGCCGTACCGTTCGACGGCCGCCCGCACCAGTCCCGGGACGCTGCCCCACTCCAGGTCGCCGCGCATCGCAAGCCCCTCCCGACGTGTAGCTGACTACCCGTCAGATTAGCTGTAGCCTGACGCCCTGTCAGCAGGCGGGACGCGCCCGCGACATGGTGGCAGGCCGCGACAGGGGCCCGCATTCCGGAGGTGCCGTTGCCCATGGCTTCACTCAAGGACGCTACAGCGATCGTCGGGATCGGCCAGACCCCGTTCGCCAAGCAACTCCCGCAGACCGAGAAGGAGTTGGCGTGCCGGGCCATCGTCGCCGCCCTCGACGACGCGGGCATCGCCCCGGCCGAGGTCGACGCCTTCGCCTCGTACACGATGGAGGAGACCGACGAGGTCGAGGTCGCCAAGGCCATCGGCGCGGGCGACGTCACCTTCTTCAGCAAGGTCGGCTACGGCGGCGGCGGTTCGTGCGCCACCGTCGCGCACCTCGCCGCCGCCATCGCCACCGGGCAGGCGGGCGTCGGCGTCGCCTGGCGCTCGCGCAAGCGCGGCAGCGGACCGCGCCCCTGGAAGAACACGACCGTGCAACTGCCCACGCCCGGCCAGTGGACGCGCCCCTTCGGCCTCCTCAGGCCCGCCGACGAGATCGCGATGCTGGCCCGCCGCCACATGCACGAGTACGGCACGACGCGCGACCACCTCTTCAACGTCGCCCTCGCCTGCCGCAACCGCGCCAACCAGAACCCGGCCGCGATGATGTACGAGCGTCCGCTGACCCGCGACATGTATATGACCTCGCGCTGGATAAGCGAGCCCCTCTGCCTCTTCGACAACTGCCTGGAGACCGACGGCGCGCTGGCCTGCGTCGTCGTCTCCGCCGAGCGGGCGCGCGACTGCCGACAACGGCCCGTGTACGTCCACTCCGTCGCGCAGGGCCTGCCCGCCCAGCACCACGGCATGGTCAACTACTGGAACGACGACCCGCTCTCAGGACCGGCCTGGACGGCCGCCCGACACCTGTGGAAACAGGCGGACTTCGGTCCGCAGGACGTGGACGTGGCCCAGATCTACGACGCGTTCACGCCGCTCATCCCGCTCTCCCTGGAGGGCTACGGCTTCTGCGGGCGCGGCGAGGGCGGCGCCTTCACGGAGGGCGGCGCGCTGGAGAGCGGCGGACGGCTGCCGATCAACACGGGCGGCGGCGGCCTCAGCGAGGCGTACGTCCACGGCTTCAACCTCATCAACGAAGGCGTGAAACAGCTGCGCGGCACCTCCACGGCGCAGGTCCCCGACGCCTCCACCTGCCTGGTGACGGCGGGCGAGGGGGTCCCCACCTCGGCGCTGCTGCTCCGGGCCCCGTGAGCGGCGGGGGCCACCGCGCAAGCACCCACCAGGAAGCACAAGAAGCCCGCACTCGGCAAGGGACACTCCCATGGCAGACGCGACACCGACGACCGAGACCCTCCTGACGCCCACCGTGGACGACGACGGCGCCCCCTTCTGGTCCTACGCCGCCCGGGGCGAACTCCGCATACAGGCCTGCGCGGCCCCCGCCTGCGGTGAACTCCGCTTCCCGCCCCGCCCCTGCTGCCCCCACTGCCGGTCCTTCGACAGCGAGTGGCGCAGGATGAGCGGCCGCGGCCGCATCTGGTCCTACGTCTTCCCGCACCCGCCCCTGCTGCCCGCCTACGCGGCCCAGGCCCCGTACAACGCGATCGTCGTCGAACTCGCCGAAGCACCCCGCATCCGTCTCGTCGGCAACCTCGTCGCGGCCCCCGACGCCCCGCTCGACTCCGTGGCCCCGGAACGGCTCCGCATCGGCGCGAAGGTGCAGGTCGTCTTCGCGGACGTCGGCGGGACCGTGGTCCCGCGCTGGATCCTGGAGCGCCCGTGACACCGCGGGAGATGGGGGGAGCCGGGCTGCGGGTGGCGGTCGACGAGGAGACCGGCGTGGCGGTCCTCACCCTGGACCGCCCGGAGCACCACAACGCCATCGGCCTGGACACGGCCGCCGAACTCTCCCGCGTCTGGCGGCGGTTCCGCCGCGACGACACCGTGCGGGCGGTGGTGGTGACGGGCGCGGGCGAACGGGCTTTCTGCACGGGCATCGATCGCGACGCGGACGTCCCGCAGCCCGACTCCCCGTACACGATCGACGATCCGCTCCTCACGATCGGCCCGAAGGCGAACGACCTCTGGAAGCCGGTGATCGCCGCGGTCAACGGCATGGCGTGCGGAGGCGCCTTCTACCTCATCGGCGAGGCCGAGTTCGTGGTGGCGGACGAGCACGCCACGTTCTTCGACCCGCACACGACGTACGGCATGGTCAGCGCGTACGAGACGATCCACATGGCGCAGCGCATGCCGTTCGGCGAGGTGGCGAGGATGGCGCTGATGGGGACGGCGGAACGTATCTCGGCGCGCCGGGCCCACGAGACGGGCCTCGTCTCCGAACTGACGCCTGCCGGTGGCTCGTTGGACGCGGCGGTCCGGGCCGCCGTCACGATCGCGTCGCATCCCACGGAGGCGGTCCAGGGCACGGTACGGGCTCTCTGGTCGGCGAAGGAGGCGGCACGCACTCAGGCGCTGGCGCACGCGCCGCACCTGATCGCGCTGGGCAACCTGCCGCCGGACCGGCAGGCGGAACTGTTCGCGGCCCGGCGCGGCAGAGAGTTCCGCACGCGATAGACGGCCGGACCCCCGGGGGCCACGACTCACGCCCTCAACTCGGCGACGCGCGGCGCCCTGCTCTTCGGGGAGTCGAGGCTGAAGGCGCGGGCGTCGCCGAGTTCGTCGCGCACGAAGGCCTCGGTGGCGGCCACGGCCTCGCGCAGGGCGCGGTCACCGGCGCGCCGCGCGCCGTCGAAGACGCGCCACACCACCTCGCCCCGCTCGACGTCGTACTCCCAGAGCCCGACGAGACGACCCCGGTCCACGATCATGTGCGCGGGCGCGTCGGCCAGGCCGCCGAGGCGCCGCCCGCCGAACTCCCGCTCGGCATCGGCCGGTTCGACGATCCGGCCGAAGTCGCGGTGCAGGAGGTGGATGCCGTCGACGCCGGCGAGCAGGGCGTACGAGGGGTCCTCGGGCGCGGCGAACGCCTCGAACGCGTCGACCAGCTCCGGCGGCATCAGCATCCCCTGCCCCACGTCGACCAGGCCGAGCCCGGCGACGGCCGCCTTCACCGCCGCCGCGGTGAGCCCGGAGAACCAGCGGAAGTGCGCGAGGGAGGCCGGCGCCGCCCAGTCGAAGTAGCGGCGGGCAAGAGCGGCACGGGCGGCCTCCGGGGTGAGGCCGCCGAGGTCGATGTCCCAGGCGACGTAGCCGTACCGCTGCTGGTCGAGGCGGCCGTCCACCGGGACGCGGCGGATCCGGCCGCGCGCCTGCAGCAGCCCGAGGGCGAGCGGCAGCGTCGTACTGAGGCCGCGCTTCTTGCCCTCGGGTCCGAGGGAGCGCACGGCGTCGCCGGTGGCGGCCTTGATCCTCGCGGGGTCCAGGGGTACGTCACCGAGGGCGCCGCGCACGGCCTCGCACAGGCCGTCCAGCTCGGCCGGGGTGACCCCCAGATGCTTCGCCGCCTGCCGGGCCTCGGCCTCCGGGGCGTGGGCGCCGACGGTGAGGCCGAGGGCATAGTCGGCGGCGGGCAGCACGTAGGCGCAGCCGCGGGCGGAGGGCAGCTCGTGGATCTCCAGCCGTGCGACAGCGGCGTCGATCTCCTCCCGGGAGGCGCCGCAGCGGGCACGCAGCCCCAGGTAGGGGCCCGAGCCGCCGACGGAGCGGGCCCAGCCGGTGCGGGCGAGGGCGTCGGCGGGACCGCTGCCGAGAAGCCGGCCGTCCAGGCCCTGCCGGTGGGACCACCAGGCACGGAGGCGGGCGCGGCGGCGTTCTTCCTGGTCCATGGGGTCAGTCTGGCCACATGGCGGGGGTCACGCACTCGGCGTAGCGTCGATCTTGAGAGAAGCGTACGAATTGCGCACCGCGACACTTACGCACGCACGGACGCACGGACGCACGCACAGGAGGCCACCCGCCATGGTCCGCAACGTCGTCGGGTCGGTCCTCGCTCTCATCGGAGCGACGGCCGCCGTATGGAGCCCCTTCCGAGCCTGGTACGACGGCCGTCACGGACGTGACTTCCGCATCGGGGAACTGTTCTCCGCCGACGGGGTCACGGACGCCGGGGCGAACCTCTTCGCCTCACTCTTCCTGCCGTTCGCCTTCGCGGCACTGCTGACGTTGGCCGGACTGCTCCTCAGATCCCGGCTGCTCGTGGCGGTGGCGGGCGTCCTGGTACTCGGCTTCACGGTGCTGTGGATGGTCCGCCAGGGCCAGGCGAGAGGCAGCCTGTCCGTCGCGGGTGACGGCTCGGGGCTCGGGCAGGGTGTGCTGGGGGCGTTCGGGGGCGGAGCACTGCTGCTGATCGCGGCGGCGGTGATGAGGGGGCGGGTGCGGGGGCGGCGCGGCCGGCGCGGGGCCGGCGGGCAGGATTACGAGGACCCGGCGCCTTACGCGGCTCCGGCGCCGCCCCCGCATCCGGACCCGTACGGGACCCAGGAGGTCCCGACTCCGGCGCCGCCGCACCCGGACCCGTACGGGACCCAGGAGGTCCCCCCGTACGAGGACGACACGAGAACCTGGCCCACACCACCGCCACCACCACCGGCGGCGCCACCGCCCGGGGCAAGGCCCCCGGAGTACTAGGCCAGGCGCCCCCAGCCCCCCGGCCCCCCGGCCCCCGCCTAGGCCCGCGGCACCGTCCCCGTCCCCCGCTCCGCGTCCAACGCGTACACGCAGCGGTCCTTGCTGCACGCGTACACCACTCCGTCCCGTACCACCGGCGCCCCCGTGATCTCGCCGCCGGTCGCCAGTTTCCAGCGGAGGCGGCCGTCGTCGGCCTTGAGGGTGTACAGGAGGTGGTCCGTGGAGCCGAAGTGGATGCGGCGGTCGGCGACGACGGGCGCGCCGACGACTTCGCCGCCCGCCTGGAAGCGCCACTTCGGGGTGCCGGTGACGGCGTCGAGGGTGTAGAGGCCCTTGCCGCTGCCGACGTGGACGTGGCCGTCGGCGACGAGTACGGGCTCGATCGACGAGCGGGATTCCGTGGCGATGCGCCACCGGTCGCGGCCGTCCGTCGCGTCGAGGGCGTACACCGTGCCGAGGTAGTCGGCGAGGTACACGCCGCCGCCGGTGACGGCGGGGCCGGGGGCGAAGGCGGGCGGGCAGAGGAAGGCGGCGGGTGCTTCGAAGTGCCAGCGGACGTGCCCGCTGATCACGTCGATCGCGAGGACGCGGCTGCCCGCGGCCACGTACACGTATCCGTCCTGCGCCTGGGTGAGCCGTACCGGTACGCCTCCGCAGGAGGCGGCGTCGCCGACGGGGTAGGACCAGCGTTCCTCGCCGGTCCGCGCCTCCAGGGCGCGCAGCCGCGCGTCCTTCCAGACGTAGACCGTGCCGTCGATGACCGCGGGTCCGGCCTCGGGTGTCTCGAAGTCGGTCTGGGCGCCGGTGATCTCCCAGAGCTTCTCGCCGTTGGCGGCCTCCCAGGCCTGGACGCCGCCGCCGCGGGTGCCGGTGACGACGGTGCCCCGGTCGGCCTGGAGGGAGTAGACCCAGGCGTCGGTGGAGAGCCGCCACAGGTCGGAGCCGTCGGCGCCGTCGAGGGCGTAGAGGGTGGGGCCGTCGGAGGCGTGGATGCGGCCGTCGGCCACCGCCATGGACCAGGCGACGTCGCGGGTCTTGAAGCTGCGGCGGCCGGTGCCGACGTCCAGGGCGTGGACCTCGAAGGAGGTGACGTAGACGAGGTTGCCGGAGACGGCCGGGGTGCCCCAGACGTCGTTGGACATGCGGAAGCGCCACGGCCGCCACGACGTGGGGCCCGCGTCGGGTGCGGGGGCGGGCGCGGGTACGGCGGGGGCGGCCGGCTCGGCGGCGTGGCCCGCGGGCCGGTGCTGGGAGGAGCGCGACCAGGAGGCGGCGAGGCCGAAGTCGCCGGCGACGGCGGCGTGGCCGCGGGCGTCGGCGGGGCGCGGCCCTGGTCCGATCGGCACCTTCGCGCCGGCGAGCCGCACGGGCCCGGCGTCGGGGGTGACGGCGAAGGGCGGCCGGGAGGGGGCGGGCGGCGGCAGCTGCGGGGGCGGCGGCGCGGTGACGGGCGGGGCGGCCGCGGCGGCGCCCCGGCCGCCGCTGCGGCCCGCGGAGACGGGGACGCGGGCGGGCGGCCGGCCGCCGCGGCGGGCCTCGATGAGGGCGACGGCGCGTTCGGGGAGCCAGGCGGATGCCGTGCCGCTGTCGTCGTTGTCGGCGCTCTCGGAGGCGAAGAGGTGGGGGGCGAGCTGCGCCTGGAGGTCGGCGGGGCTCGGCCGCAGCGTCGCCTCCATCTGCATGCAGGATTCGATGAGGGGGCGCAGTTCGTCGGGGAGGCCTTCGAGGTCGGGCCCTTCCCGCAGCAGCATGAAGACGGTCTCGACGGGGTTGGCGCCGTGGAACGGCGCGTGCCCGGTGGCGGCGAAGACGAGGGTGGAGCCGAGCGAGAAGACGTCGCTGGCGCCGGTGACGCTGCGCGAGTCCTTGGCCTGCTCGGGTGACATGTACGCGGGTGTGCCGACGGCGACGTTCGTCATGGTCAGCCGGGTGTTGGAGACGCCGGAGGCGATGCCGAAGTCGATGACGCGGGGTCCGTCCTCGACGACGAGGACGTTGGAGGGCTTGAGGTCACGGTGGACGAGTCCGGCGCCGTGGATGGACTCCAGGGCCTCGGCCACGCCTGCCGCCAGCCAGCGCACGGCCTGGGTGGGCAGCGGCCCGTGTTCATTCACTATTTCTTCGAGGGAGGGCGCGGGGACGTACGCCGTGGCGAGCCAGGGCACGGCGGCCCGCGGGTCGGCGTCGACCACCGCCGCCGTGTAGAAGCCGGACACGGCGCGGGCCGCCTCGACCTCGCGCGTGAAGCGGACACGGAACAGCTGGTCCTCGGCGAGCTCGGTCCGCACCGTCTTGATCGCCACGCGGCGCCCCGACGCGGAGCGCGCGAGATAGACCAGACCCATGCCACCGGCACCAAGTCGGCCGAGGACCTCGAACGGCCCGATCCGCCTCGGATCGTGCTGCGTCAGCTGATCCACCACTTGCCTTGCCACCTCCCCGTACGCGGCCGCCGAAGAAGACAGCCCCGTGCAGCGTCTCACCACCGAGCCGCTACGGCGGCACGCACCCTGATTCTTCCTGTCCGAGCCGGTCGTTGCGAACCCGGGGCGGGATCGGGGTGTCTAGGGACAAAACCCCACTGCCGGGGGCCGTGGGGCGGCCCGTACGGGCCCGGGGACGGCCGCTCAGTCCTGGAGGACGGCGAACGTCGCCCCTTGATTGTCGGTGAGGACCGCGGTCCTGCCGTACGGGGTGTCGGCGGGCGGTGCCTGGACGCGTCCGCCGAGCCGGACGGCGGCAGCGGCCGTGGCGTCGGCGTCGGTGACGGCGAAGTGGACGAGGAAGTGCGGGGGCATGCGGGCGGCGGATGCGGAGCCGGAGAGCAGGGCGCGGCCGCCGATGGCGGTGCCGGGGCCGGGTTCGGTGCCGGGCGGTGACCAGGCGCGGAATTCCTCGCCGCCGAGGTCGAGGTCGGTGCCGCGGTATCCGAAGACGCCCTCGTAGAAGGGGTCGACCAGGTCCTTGTCGCGGGAGCGGACCTCGGTCCAGCGGTACGCGCCGGGGCGCCGCCGCACGCCGAAGCCCTGGTGGGTGCCGGCCTGCCAGAGGCCGAAGACGGCGCCCTCGGGGTCGGCGGCGAGGGCCATCGTGCCGGCGGGGCCGACCGGTACGGCCTCTCTGATCATCGAGCCGCCGGCGGCCCTGATCCGTTCGCCGAGCGCGGCCGCGTCGGGCGTGGCCAGGTACACGGTCCATACGGTGGGCATGCGGCCGTCGGCCTTGGGGGCGAGCGCGGCGGCGGGCAGGCCCTCGCGGTAGGCCTGGACGTAGGGCCCGGGTCCGGGGCCGGTGTCGAAGGTCCACCCGAAGAGCTCACCGTAGAACCGCTTGCCGCCCTCGACGTCGGGGAGCATCGCGTCGGTCCAGCAGGGCACGCCCTGCGCGAATCCGCCCCCTGTGTCCTGCTCTGCGTAGTCCATGCCAGTCAAGCTAGCTCCCGCCCCGGCCCCCCGCACCGCACATATTCGAACACTTGCTCCATTCCCGTGGGGTGAGCCCCCGCCGCGCTCACGCGCCCCAACCCCATTTGCACTCGGCCGAATCGCGCTCCGATCACCCCTCGGTAAGCTGACGGCATGACAGGACAGGTACGTACCGTCGACGGCCGCGTGGCCGGTCGGCGCGGTCAGGCGACGCGTCAGAAGCTGCTCGACTGCCTCAGCGAGATGCTCAGCTCCTCGCCATACCGGGACGTCAAAGTCATCGACGTCGCCCGGAAGGCGGGGACTTCACCCGCGACCTTCTACCAGTACTTCCCGGACGTGGAGGGCGCCGTCCTGGAGATCGCGGAGCAAATGGCCGCGGAGGGCGCCGAGTTGACCCAGCTGCTCGACGGCCGCTCCTGGGTGGGCAAGGCGGGGTGGCAGACCTCCCAGGACCTGGTCGAGGGCTTCCTCGACTTCTGGCGCAAGAACGACGCGATCCTCCGGGTCGTCGACCTCGGTGCCGCCGAGGGCGACAAGCGCTTCTACAAGATCCGGATGAAGATCCTCAATTCGGTCAACAACTCCCTTACGGACACCGTCAAGGAGCTGCAGGCCAAGGGCAAGGTCGACAAGGACGTGAGCCCCGCGGCCATGGCGGGCTCCCTCGTCGCGATGCTCGCCGCCGTCGCCTCCCACCAGCGCGGCTTCCAGACGTGGGGCGTGAAGCAGGCCGAACTCAAGCCCAATCTCGCCCTGTTGGTGCATTTGGGCGTCACCGGCAAGAAGCCGGCGAAGTAGCCCCGACCGGGCACACCCCTTCCCCAGCCCCCCAGTCCTGTCAGCCCGACGGCGGATCACCGAGGTGATCCGCCGCTGTGGTCTGTACCCCCCCGTACCCCCCTCCGGCGCCGTCCCGGTCAGCGCCGCTCCAGACGGAACAGCCGTATCTCCCGGTCCACCCGGGACTGGTACGCGGCGTACGGCGGCCAGAATTCCAGCGCCGCCGCCCAGGCCGCCGCCCGCTCCTCCCCGTCGAGCAGCCGCGCCCGCACCGGCACGTCGGTGCCCCGCCAGCTGATCTCCGCATCGGGGTGGGCGAGCAGATTGGCCGTCCACGCGGGGTGGCCGGGCCGCCCGAAGTTGGAGCCGACCAGCAGCCAGGTCCCCGCCCCACCCTCCTCGGGCATGCACGCCAACGGCGTACGTCTCGGCAGTCCGCTCTTCGCGCCCCGCGCGGTCAGGATGACGCCGGGCAGCATCCGCGCGCTCAGGAGCACCTTGCCGCGGGTCAGGCGGTGCACGGCCCGGTCCATCGCGGGGATGAAGTGCGGGGCGATCCTGGCGAAGGCGCGGGTGGACGACACCTTCTGCACCATCCGCAGCCCGGGCGGCATCAGCCGGCCTTCCCGAGCACGGCCGACGCGGCGGCCCCGTCACCCTCGGCCGGGGTCAAGCCTTCGGCCGGGGTCGAGCCCTCACCCTGACCTCCGCCCTCCCCCGGGCCGTCGGCGCCCCTGCGGTCCGCGAAGAGGCCGGCCCGTTCGGCGGCCCGCGCCCGCAGCCGGTGCACCGGGCCGAAGAGCAGTTCGTCGCCGGAGGCCCGCTTGAAGTACAGATGCGCCTCGTGCTCCCAGGTGAAGCCGATCCCGCCGTGCAGCTGCACGGCCTCGGCGGCGGCGGTGCGCAGCGCGTCGAGGCTCTGCGCCAGCGCGAGCCCGCCGGCCCGTTCGGCGCCCTGCCCGCCGAACCCGGCGGCCTCGGCGCCCGCGGCCCACGCCGCGTAGTAGGCGGCCGACCGCGCGGCCTGCACCTGTACGTACACATCGGCCAGCCGGTGCTTCACCGCCTGGAAGGAGCCGATCGCCCGCCCGAACTGCTCGCGCTGCCGGACGTATTCGACGGTGCGCTCCAACGCCCGGTCGGCCGCGCCGACGGCCTCCGCCGCGACGACGGTGGCGGCGACGTCCCCCGCGGCGGCGAGCGCGGCCGGCACGTCGGCCTGCTCGTCGCCGAGCAACTCCGCCGCCACGTCGCGCAGTTCGACGCGGGCCTGGGTGCGGGTCTCATCGAGGGCGGTCTGCCGTGTGCGCACCATGCCGGGCGCTCCCTCGCGTACGAGGAAGAGGAGCGTACGGGAGCGGGCGAAGCCGCCCGCGTGCGCGGCCACCACGAGCAGCCCCGCGCTGTGGCCGTCGATGACCTGCTCGGCCTGCCCGTACAGCCGCCACCCCCCGTCGGCCTGCCGCGCCTGCACGCCGCCCGCCCGGCCGCCCCCCGCCCAGTCGCCCCGGTTGTCCCCGGCGAGGCCGAGCGCGGTGGCGAGTCCGGTGCCGGGGACGACGAGGGCGGCGGTCAGCGCACCGGCGGCGATCCGGGGAAGGAGGCCGGTGCGCTGCTCCTCGGTGCCGAGCGCGAGGATCAGGGGGGCGGCGAGTACGGCGGTGGCGAAGAGCGGCGTGGGCGCGAGGGCACGCCCCAACTCCTCGCACCCGAGGGCGAGTTCCGCCGCCGTACAGCCGACGCCTCCGTAGACCTCGGGGATCGCGAGGCCGGGCAGGCCCAGCTGTTCGGCGAGGGCGGTCCAGAGCGCGGCGTCGTGCCCGGCCGGGGTGCGGACGGCCGCCTTGACCTCGTCGGGCCCGCACCGCTTGGTGATCATCTCGCGAAGGGTGCGGCGGATCTCGCCCTGCTCCGCGCTGAAGGCGGCGTCCATCGGCAGGCTCCTCCCCCGGGCACGGCGACCCGGACCCGAATCTGACGGGGCGTCATGCTAGGCCGGTGACACCGATATGCACAGAGCGATGACACCCCACGACGGACCACCGCCCCTGCCTCACACTCCCTCATCTGATGTACCGTCAGATTCATGGCTGCTCCCACCCGCTCCACCTCCCGCAAGGTCGCCGTCGTCGGTGCCGCCCTCTCGGACTGCGGCCGGGTCGACGAGGCCACGCCCTACGCCCTGCACGCCCAGGCCGCCCGCCGCGCCCTCGCCGACTCCGGCCTCGGCCGCGACGTCATCGACGGCATCGCCTCGGCCGGCCTCGGCACCCTCGCCCCGATCGAGGTCGCCGAGTACCTGGGCCTCAAACCCCGCTGGGCCGACTCGACCTCGGTCGGCGGCGCCACCTGGGAGGTCATGGCCGCCCACGCGACGGAGGCGATAGCGGCGGGCCGGGCCGACGCCGTCCTGCTCGTCTACGGATCCACCGCCCGCGCCGACATCAAGGCACGGCGCCGCACCTCGAACCTCTCCTTCGGCGCCCGCGGCCCGCTCCAGTTCGAAGTCCCGTACGGCCACTCCCTGATCGCCAAGTACGCGATGGCGGCCCGCCGCCACATGCACCGGTACGGCACGACGCTGGAGCAGCTCGCCTCGGTGGCCGTCCAGGCCAGGGCCAACGCGGCGACCAACCCGGACGCCATGTTCCGCGACCCGATCACCCTCGACGAGGTGCTCGGCGGACCGATGATCGCGGACCCGTTCACCAAGCTGCACTGCTGCATCCGCTCCGACGGCGGCTGCGCCGTGCTGCTCGCCGCGGAGGAGTACGCGCGGGACTGCGCCGCCGAACCGGTGTGGGTGCTCGGCGCGGGCGAGCACGTCTCGCACACCACCATGTCGGAGTGGGACGACTTCACGGTCTCCCCGGCGGCCGTCAGCGGCCGCCTCGCCTTCGAGCGGGCGGGGGTGCGCCCCGCGGACATCGACATCGCGGAGATCTACGACGCCTTCACGTACATGACCCTGGTGACCCTGGAGGACCTCGGCTTCTGCGCGAAGGGCGAGGGCGGTTCCTTCGTCGAGAAGGGCCGCCTGCTGCGGGACGGCGGACTCCCCACCAACACGGACGGCGGCGGCCTCTCCGCCCAGCACCCGGGCATGCGGGGCCTGTTCCTCCTCGTCGAGGCGGTACGCCAACTGCGCGGCCGCGCGGGCGAGGGCCAGGTCAGACGCGCCGACGGCACCCTGCCCGAACTGGCGGTGGCGTCCGGGACCGGCGGCTGGTTCTGCTCGTCGGGGACGGTGATCCTCGGCCGGGGGTGAGAGAAGCCGAGCCGCCCCGAGGACAATCACCGTATGACGACACCCGCCCCACCCCCCGGGCCCGACGCCGCCGACACCCCCGCCGCCGCGTTCCGGCGGCTGCTCAGGGCCCAGCGGGTCTGGGACGTCGAGCTGCCCGCCTTCGACACCGCCGCCGCGCCCGACGCCCCGCTCCCCCTGTTCCACGCGTGGTTCGCGGAGGCGGTCGCCGCCGGACAGGCCGAACCGCACACCATGACCCTGGCGACCGTGGCGCGGGACGGCGGCCCCGACGCGCGCACCGTCATGCTGCACGACGCGGACGACCGCGGCTGGCACTTCGCCTCGCACGCGACCAGCAGGAAGGGCCGCCAGCTCGCGGCCAGGCCGGAGGCCGCCCTGCACTTCTACTGGGCGGCGCAGGGCCGGCAGATCCGGATCAGGGGCCGGGTCACCACGGCACCCCACGCCGAGAGCCTCGCCGACCTGCACGCCAGGTCGACCGGGGCGCTGGCCGCCGCGCTGGTGGGCCGGCAGAGCGACATCCTCGCGGAGTACGGGGAGCTGGCGCGGTCGTCCGAGGCCGCCTGGGAGCGCGCCCGGGCGGAACCGGACGCGGACGCGCCGACGTGGACGCTGTACGTCCTCGACCCCGTAGAGGCGGAGTTCTTCCAGGGGGACGCACGACGCCGGCACGTGCGGCTGCGGTACCGGCGGACGGAGGGCCGTTGGCTCAAGGAGCTGCTGTGGCCGTGACCCGCCCTAGCCGAAGTCGTACTGGGCGAAGTCCCGGACGGGGCGGTACCCGATGCGCTGGTAGAGGCCGTTGCTGGTCGCGTTCCCCAGGTCCGTGAAGAGCAGCACCTCGTCGGCGCCCGCGTCAAGGGCGGCGCGGGTGGCGGCGGCGGTGGCGGCACCGCCGTAGCCGCGGCCGCGGAGCCCGGCGGGGGTGTAGACGGGGGCCACGCGGACCTGGCCCGCGACGCGGGGCGTGACGCCCGCCATGGCGACGGGGGTGCCGTCGGGGGTCTCCCAGAGGGTGACGCCGCCGTAGGCGATACGGGCGTCCGCCCAGTCGCCCGGGGCCATGGCGGGACGCTCGCCGACGGCCTCGCCGAACTCCTCGTGCCAGCGGCCCAGCAGCTCCCGGTCGGCCGCCGTGGCCACGCGGGCGCGGCCGGCCGGGGCGGGCTCGGGCGGCGCGAGCTTGCCGAGCCGGTACAGGCGCTGGCGCACGCCGAGCGAGCCGGGCGCCCCCGTGTGCTCCTGCCAGGCCCGCGCGAAGGCCTCGGCGGTGTCCCGCTCGGCGGCGACTCCGGGCAGGTCGGGGGCGACCGGAGCGAGCTGCCGGACAAGGGAACCGGCGGCCTCGGAACCGACCGGAGTGAGGGTCACACGGTGCGGCGGGGTCCGCAAGAAGGCACCCCGGACGGCACCGTCCTCGACATACGTACCGAAGAGGGGATCCCCGTCCCCGTACGCCCGGAGCCCACGCATCCGCAACACCTCGGTGACGCTCAACAGAACGGTATGCAGAGCGGGTTCGGAGTACAGAAATGCACCGGCGCGACCAAGAAAACCATCAAGATCGCCGGTGAACTCCCAGCCGGGAACGGTCGACATCGTGAGTACTGAAGGATCTACGGGCATGTCCCATCTTCCCCCGCGCCCCCCGCCTCCGAATTCTTCCGCGTCAAATGGGCCGGAACACCGCAACGGCAAGGCCCTCGGCCGCTTCCCGGAACGCAACCTCCACCGCCATCCCGACCCTCAAAACACCCTCCTCACACCCGACGATTTCCGTCATCATGCGCGGTCCCTCCGCCAGATCGACGACGGCGGCGACGTACGGGACGCGGCTGCCGAACGGCGGCAGGTCGTTCCGGTGCACGACCGACCAGGTGTAGAGCGTGGCCCGCCCGCTAGCCCGCTCCCAGGCGACGTCCTCGCTCCAGCAGCGCGGGCAGAACTCGCGCGGGTAGTGGTGGGCCACCCCGCACGCGCCACAGCGTCGGATCAACAGATGGCCCTCGGCGGCGGCATCCCAGTAGGGCCGGGTGAAGTCATCGATCTCGGGAAGGTCAAAGCGCTGCTCCATGCAAACAGGTCCCATCAAAGAGCGACGAACTACCGAAGAAGACCCCACACCACCCGAACACACCACCCACACCCACCACCTGACGGTACGTCAGTTCATCTCACTCACCACCCCCCGCGCAAGAGGGACCCTCGTGATCAATTCGCAACCGGTTTCGGACTTGACCGTCACCCATCAAGTAGTCGCGCGGTTACTCTCCAGTCATGGCCGACTCGTCCCCTCCGCTTACTCCACCCCAGCAGGAGCACCCCGTCTACGTCATCGGCGGCGGACCCGGCGGCCTCGCCGTCGCGGCGGCCCTGGGCGCACGCGGCGTCCGCGCGGTCGTCCTGGAGAAGTCCGAGCACGTCGGCGCCTCCTGGCGCGGCCACTACGACCGCCTCCACCTGCACACGACCCGCCGCCTCTCCGCACTCCCCGGACTGCCCATCCCGCGGTCGTCAGGGCGCTGGGTGTCGCGCGACAACGTCATCCGCTACCTGGAGAAGTATGCCGAGCACCACCGGCTCGACATCGTCACCGGAGTCGAGGTGACCGCCCTCGAACCCGCCGACGGCACCGGCTGGCTGCTGCACGCCACCGGCGGACGGCAGCTGACCGCCCGCGCCGTGGTGGTCGCCACCGGCTACAACCACACCCCCCACCTGCCGGACTGGCCCGGCCGCGACACGTACACCGGCGAACTCCTGCACGCCGCCGGCTACCGCAACCCCCGCCCCTACACCGGCAAGGACGTCCTCGTCGTCGGCGCCGGCAACACCGGCGCCGAGATCGCCGTCGACCTCGCCGAGGGCGGCGCCGCCCGAGTCCGCCTCGCGGTGCGCACCGCCCCGCACATCGTGCGCCGCTCCACCGCCGGGTGGCCCGCGCAGCTCTCCGGCATCCTGTGCCGCAGGCTCCCGGTCGCCCTCGTCGACCGGCTCGCGGGGCCGGTCACCAGGGCCGGCGTCCCCGACCTGTCGCACAAGGGGCTCCCCCGCCCCACCACCGGCCTCTACACCCGCGCCCGCCAGGGCGCGATCCCGGTCCAGGACGTCGGCCTGATCGACGCCGTGCGCCAGGGCCGGGTCGAACCGGTCGCCGCCGTCGAATCCTTCGAGGACGGCAAGGTCGCCCTCGCCGACGGCAGCAGGATCGGCCCGGACGTCGTCATCGCCGCCACCGGCTACCGCCGCGCCCTCGAAGGACTCGTGGGCGACCTCGGTGTCCTCGACGCACACGGCCGCCCGACCACCCACGGCCGCCGCACCGCGAAGCACGCCAAGGCCCTCTACTTCACCGGCTTCACGAACCCCCTCAGCGGCATGTTCCGCGAACTGGCCCGGGACGCCCGGAAGATAGCGAAGGCGATAGCCAAGTAGCCCGGACCACCGACCCGCACCGGCCCCCGAGACGGGAGGGGACGTGGGGGTATGTGCGAACGGAGCACCGAGCAAACACTGGCGCCTTTGTCCGCACGGCGTGGCGCAGGGATGGCGAGTACGCACATACCCCCGCGGCCCCGCACCACGGAAACCCGGCCAAAACGCGCCGGCAGCCGCCGAAGCAGCACGGCCCCCACCCACCCTTCACGCGCCAACCACCACCCCGGACGGCTGATTCACCCCCTTGGCAAGCCCCGGACCCTACGGTTCCGTAGACACCCGCACCACTCCGCACCTCCGCCCCACCCCAGCCCCGCCCCCCCAGCCAGGCCCCCACGCCAGGCTTTGCCTGCAGCCCCATTCCTGACACAGCGTCAGTTCAGTAATCTGACTATGCGTCAGTTAAGTGCTAAGTGCTGTCACACAGGAGCGGGCGGACCGATGCTTGGATCGACTCACGGCACCTTCACCACCGACCCCCGCCGCGCGCATGTTGTGGCCTGCGGCGAACTCCCACCCCACGCCGTCCACGGCAGAGCCGTCACGGCGGACGACCTGGACGTCAGCGGCCGGCCGCTGTACGCCGGCGTACCCGACCTCGACCGGTTCTTCCGCCCCGCCTCCGTCGCCGTGATCGGCGCGTCGGACGCCGAGGGCCGCCCCAACACCGGCATCACCCGCCAGCTCATCGCCTGGGCCGAGCGGGTCGGCGCGCGACTGCACCCCGTACACCCCACCCGCTCCACGGTCTTCGGCATCCCCTGCGTCCCTTCCGTGGCGGACCTGCCCGAACAGGTCGACCTCGCCGCGCTGCTCGTCGGCGACCCGCTGCCCGTCATCGAGGAACTCGCCGAGGCGAAGGTGAAGTTCGCCGTCGCCTTCGCCTCCGGGTTCGCCGAGACCGGCGAGGAGGGCGCCGCCGCCCAGGACCGGCTCGCGGCCGCCGTCCGGCGCTCGGGCCTCCGCCTGCTCGGACCGAACACCAATCTCAACGCCTTCGAGGAGTTCCGCGAGGACCTCGACGGCCCCGCCATCGCGCTGATCACCCAGTCCGGCCACCAGGGCCGCCCCGTCTTCGCCCTGCAGGAGCTCGGCGTACGCCTCTCCCACTGGGCGCCCACCGGCAACGAGGCCGACCTCGAGACCTCCGACTTCATCTCCTACTTCGCCGAACGCCCCGAGGTCGGCGCCATCGCCTGCTACGTCGAGGGACTCAAGGACGGCCGCGCCTTCCTGCTCGCCGCCGACCGCGCGGCCCGGCGCGGCGTGCCGGTCGTCGCGGTGAAGGTCGGCCGCACCGAGACCGGCGCCAGGACGGCCGCCTCACACACCGGCAAACTGACCGGCGCCGACACGGTGGTGGACGCGGCGATGCGGCAGTTCGGAGTGATCCGCGTCGACGGACTCGACGAGCTCCAGGACACGTCCGCCCTGCTGGCGCGGGCGCGCACCCCGCAGGCCGACGGCGTCGCCGTCTATTCGATCTCGGGCGGCACGGGCGCGCACTTCTCGGACCTGGCGACCGAGGCGGGGCTGCGCCTCCCCACGCTCTCCGAGGCCAAGCAGGCGGAGCTGCACCAGTGGATACCGGAGTACCTGAACGTCGCCAACCCCATCGACAACGGCGGGCACCCCGTCGGCGACTGGCGCGGCCGAAAGATCATCGACGCGATCCTGGACGACCCGCAGGTGGGCGTGTTGATCTGCCCGATCACCGGCCCCTTCCCGCCGATGAGCGACAAGCTGGCGCAGGACCTGGTGGACGCCGCGGAGCGGACGGACAAGCTGGTGTGCGTGGTGTGGGGCTCGCCCGTCGGCACCGAGGACGCCTACCGCAAGACGCTCCTCGGCTCCTCGCGCGTCGCGACCTTCCGCACCTTCGCCAACTGCATCACGGCGGTACGCGCCCATCTCGACCACCACCGCTTCACCGCCCGCTACCGCTCGCCGTTCGACGAGGCGCCGCGCACCCCCTCCCCGTCCTTCCGCAAGGCGCAGGCCCTGATGCGGCCCGGCCAGCAGCTCAGCGAGCACGCGGCGAAGCAGCTGCTGCGCGCGTACGGGATCCGGGTGCCGCGGGAGCAGTTGGTGACCAGCGCGGCGGCGGCCGTCCGGGCGGCCGGGCTCGTCGGCTATCCGGTCGTCATGAAGGCGTCGGGGGCGCAGCTCGCGCACAAGACCGAACTGGGCCTGGTCAAGGTCGGGCTGACCTCGGCGAGCCAGGTGCGGGACGCCTACCGGGAGCTCATGGACATCGCCCGCTACGAGGGCGTCACGCTCGACGGCGTCCTGGTCTGCCAGATGGTCGAGCGGGGCGTCGAGATGGTCGTCGGCGTCACGCAGGATCCACTCTTCGGCCCCACCGTGACGGTCGGGCTCGGCGGTGTGCTCGTGGAGGTCCTGCGGGACGCGGCCGTGCGGGTGCCGCCCTTCGGCGAGGACCAGGCCAGGGCGATGCTCCGCGAACTGCGCGGGCACGGCCTGCTGGACGGGGTCAGGGGCGCGGCTCCGGCGGATGTCGACGCGCTGGTCGAGGTGGTGCTGCGAGTGCAGCGCATGGCCCTCGAACTGGCCGACGACCTCGCGGAGCTGGACATCAACCCCCTGATGGTGCTGCCTCGTGGGCAGGGCGCGGTCGCGCTCGACGCGTTCGCAGTCTGCCGCTAGCCGGCTCCCGGCCCGTACCTGTCCGCGGGCCCGTACCCACCCGCGGCCCCGCACCCAGCACCGAGCCCGCCTCCACGCGAAACGGAGCCATTCCCCCATGACAGCCTCCCCCAACACCCCTGACACCCCCACCACCCCAGGGACCCCCGACACCCCGGCCCCCCTCGATTCATTGATACGGCACACCACTGACAACGGCGTCTCGTGGATCACGCTCGACCGCCCCGAGGCCATGAACGCCCTCACGTGGGACCAGCGCGAACGCGTCATCGCCCTGCTCGCCGAGGCGTCCGGTGACCCGGCGGTGCGGGCGGTCGTGATCACCGCGACCGGCAAGGGGTTCTGTGCGGGCGCCGATCTGCGCGGGGCGCCCGCCACGGGTGAACGCGTGCCGGGGGATGTCGCCCGCACCATCAGACAGGGCGCGCAGCGGCTCGTCTCCGCGGTCCTCGACTGCGAGAAGCCGGTGATCGCCGCGGTCAACGGCACCGCGGCCGGCATCGGCGCCCATCTGGCCTTCGCCTGCGATCTGGTGGTGGCGGCCGAACCGGCCCGGTTCATCGAGGTGTTCGTACGCCGGGGTCTGGTGCCGGACGGCGGCGGCGCGTATCTGCTGCCCCGGCTGATCGGGCCGCAGCGCGCCAAGGAGCTGATGTTCTTCGGGGACTCGGTGTCCGCCGCCGACGCGGAGCGGATGGGGCTCGTCAACCGGGTCGTACCGGCGGACGAGCTGGAGAAGACGGCGCGGGAGTGGGCGGAGCGGCTGGCGGCCGGGCCGACCCGTGCCCTCGCCCTGACCAAGCAGCTGGTCAACGCCTCCCTGGAGTCGGACCGGGCGACGGCCTTCGCCGCCGAGGCGGCGGCCCAGGAGATCAACATGACCACGCGGGACGCGAACGAGGGCGTCGCTTCCTTCGTGGAGCGCCGCACTCCCTCCTACCGGGGCAACTGATCGCACCCGCACCGGGACCGCCACCCCCAGCCATACGGAGGCCGCTCCCCCCACCCGTACCAGAACCGCCGCCCCCACCCGCACCGGAACCGCCGACCTCCATCCGCACCGAGGCCACTTGGCTCCCAGCCGTGCCGAGCCACTCCCCCGGCCATACCGAGGCCGCTGACACCCATCCGCACCGGGACCGCCACCCCCAGCCATACGGAGGCCGCTCCCCTCCACCCGTACCGGGACCGCTCCCCTCCACCCGTACCGGAACCGCTGCCCCCACCCGTACCGGTACCGCCGACGCTCAGCGTTCCCGTCGCAGCTTGACGATGTCGGGCGAGTCCACGTCTCCGGTGTTCACGAAGAGTTCCGGGTCGTGCTCCGTGCCGCCCACCAGCCAGCTCGTCCGCCCACGGCAGTCATCACCGTCCGCGCCAGCCCCGGCCGCCCCACCACTCCCAGACGTCCCACCCCCCGCGTCCACCACCACGGCCGGCCGCCCCAGCGACTCGTCGACGTCCATCGTCCACGTACCGGTGGCGGCGGCGCCCCGGCAGCCCGGCAGTTCCGCGCGGCCGTCCTCGCGCAGCCGGAAGCGGATCCCGTCGCCGTCCTCGCCCCGCCACGCGCCCGCCACCTGCTCGGGGGCGAGCTGCGGAGGCTCGTACTCCGTGATGAGTCCGGCCTTCGTGGCGAGGACCGACAGGGCGATGACGGCCATGGAGAGGACGAACGAGACGAGCCCCGACAGGAGCCAGACCTTCCGCGGCGGTCTGCCGAGGCGCTTCTCGCGCCGTCCGCAGTACGCGACGTTCAGCGTGGGCACGATGCCGCTCGCCGTGACCCACAGCGCCGTCCCCGTGAAGGGGGCGCCGAGCACGGCGAGGAAGGCGCCCCACGCGGCCCCGACCGGCAGCAGGAACACCAGCGCCCAGACCCACCCGGGACCGGGCCCCCACCCCCACCCCCACCCGCGCCCGCGCCCGCGCAAGGCAGCGACCCGCCGCCCGCACCAGCCGGCCGGGAACGTCACCAGGGCCGTGTGCGCCAGGCCGAGGAGCGGCAGCACCAGCGGCGCGAAGACGAGTACGCACAGGACGCCGAGATACGGGCCTTCGCCGACGCCGTAGTCATCGTCGTCGAGCGTCAGCGCGAAGGCGATGAGTCCGGCCACCGGCAGCTGTGCCGCGCACGCCGCCGCGGCGGCCCGTGTGTCGCCTTCGCCCAGGATCCGCCGCCTGTTCCCCCGTTTCATGAGGCCGAAGATACTGGTGGGCCCGTAGCGATCCGGCCACGCCCTTCACATCTGACGCCCCGTCAGCTTCAATGGAACGGTGATGGGACACGCAGGGATGGCGGCCACGGCCGTTCGATACCTCAGGTCGGTCGGAGCCAGCACCACCACGGCTCCCGTCGAGGCGCTGCCGCGACCCCGGCTGCGCGCGGTCGGCGAGGACGAGCGGGCGCCGCTCGACCGGAACGAGTTCCGGCGGGTGCTCGGGCACTTCGCGACGGGCGTCACCGTGATCACGGCACCGCCCACCGAGGACGGCACCGGTCCGGCGGGCTTCGCCTGCCAGTCGTTCTCCTCGCTCTCCCTCGACCCGCCCCTCGTCTCCTTCATGGTGGCGCGTACGTCGACGACGTGGCCGCGCATCGCGCGCGCGGGCGCCTTCTGCGTCAACGTCCTCGGTGCCGCCCAGGGCGAGCTCTGCCGCGCGTTCGCGGTGAGCGGCGCCGACAAGTTCGCGGGGGTCGCCTTCGACGCGGCGCCCGTCTCCGGCTCCCCGCGGCTGGCCGGCGCCCCCGCCTGGATCGACTGCACGGTGCAGGCCGTGCACACCGGCGGCGACCACCTCATCGTGGTGGGCCGGGTGGACGCCCTCGGCACGTCGGACGCCGACCCGGCCCCGCTGCTCTTCCACCGGGGCCGGTTCGGCGGCTTCACCCCCTGAGCCGCGCGCATCCGAGCCCGGACGACCACCCGGCCCCGCCCCACCCGCCGCGCGCGCCTCACACGGCGACCGCGGCCGCCGCCCGCCCCGGGGTCTGCCGCCTGATCACCAGCACCATCAGCGCGGCCGCCGCGCACAGCGCCCCCGAGCCGTACCAGACCACGTTGTACGAGCCGAAGGCGTCCCGTGCCACACCGCCCAGGAACGCGACCAGGGCGGCGCCCAGCTGGTGCGAGGCCAGGACCCAGCCGAAGACGATGGCGCTGTCGTCGCCGTACTGCTCCCGGCAGAGGGCCAGGGTCGGCGGGACGGTGGCCACCCAGTCCAGGCCGTAGAAGACGATGAAGAAGATCATCGGCGGGCGGACGTCCGGTGCGAGCAGCATCGGCAGGAAGAGCAGCGAGACACCGCGCAGCGCGTAGTACACGGCGAGCAGCCGCCGCGAGTCGAAGCGGTCCGTGAACCAGCCGGACGCGACGGTCCCGACGATGTCGAAGATCCCGATGACGGCGAGCAGGGAGGCGGCGGCCCTGACCCCCATGCCGTGGTCGTGCGCGGCGGGCACGAAGTGGGTCTGGATGAGCCCGTTCGTCGAGGCCCCGCAGATCGCGAAGCTGCCCGCGAGCAGCCAGAAGGGCCCGGTGCGGGCGGCCTTGAAGAGGGCCGTGACCGCGCGCCGTGCCGCGCCCGGCACGGGCGGCGGCTTCGGGACGAACTCCTCGGATCCGTAGGGCTTCAGGCCGACGTCGGCCGGGTGGTCCCGCAGCAGCAGCCAGACGAAGGGGACGACCGCGAGGGCGGTGAGCGCGACGGTGACGGCGGCGGGCCGCCACTCGTACGTCTCGACGATCCAGGAGAGGACCGGCAGGAAGATCAGCTGGCCGGAGGCGGAGGCCGCGGTGAGGATTCCGCTGACGAGGCCGCGCCGCTCGGTGAACCACCGGTTGGTGACGGTGGCGGCGAAGGCGAGCGCCATCGAACCGGAGCCGAGCCCGACGAGCAGCCCCCAGCACAGCAGCAGCTGCCAGGCGGAGTTCATCCACACCGTCAGTCCGGACCCGCAGGCGATCACGGTCAGCGCGACCGCGACGACCTTGCGGATGCCGAACCGGTCCATGAGCGCGGCGGCGAAGGGCGCGGTCAGTCCGTACAGGGCGAGGTTGACGGAGACCGCGAGTCCCACGGTCCCGCGCGACCAGCCGAAATCCTCCTTCAGCGGGTCGAAGAGCAGACCGGGCAGCGAGCGGAACGCGGCGGCGCCGATGATCGTCACGAAGGTGACGGCGGCGACGAACCACGCGCGGTGGATACGGGGAGTACGAAGCCTGGGCGCGTTCGGCGGGGCGGAGCTCCGCGCGGCCGTCTCGGTTGTCTGGGTCACGTCACACAGCATCGGCAACCGTTGCATCCCGAACGAGTGGCCCGAGGGACAGCATTCGCTAGGATCGGGCCATGGCCCACACCGCCGCCCCCGCCACCGGCGGACCCGCGCCCGCCCACCGCGTCGTCGTCCTCGCCCTTGACGGCGTGATCCCCTTCGAACTGGGCATCCCGCAGCGCATCTTCAACGGGGCACGCACCCCCGAGCAACGCCACCTCTACGAGGTCGTGACCTGCTCGATCCGCCCACCGGGCCCGGTCCGCACCGACGCCGACTTCGCGATCCTCGTCGAGCACGGCCCCGAGGCGCTGGCTGCCGCGGACACGGTCGTGATCCCGGCGTCGTACGAACTCGGCCCGGTGTACGAGGAGGGCCGCCTCACCCCCGAACTGGCCGCCGCCCTCGCCCACATCAGGCCCGGCACACGGCTGGTCGCCATCTGCACGGGCGGTTACGTCCTGGCCGCCGCGGGCCACCTCGACGGCCGGCCCGCGACCACGCACTGGTCGTCGGCCGAGCACTTCCAGGAGCTCTTCCCGCGGGTCGAGGTGGACGCGGACGTGCTGTTCATCGACGACGGCGACGTCCTGACGTCGGCGGGGGTGGCCGCCGGGATCGACCTGTGCCTCCATGTCGTACGCCGGGACCACGGCACCGGCGTCGCCAACGAGGTGGCCCGCCGCACCGTCGTACCGCCGCACCGCGACGGCGGCCAGGCGCAGTACATCCAACGCCCTGTGCCCGAACCGCAGTTGGCCACGACGCGCACGGCGCGGGCGTGGGCGCTCGGCCGGCTCGACCAGCCGCTGCAACTGCGCGACATGGCCGCGCAGGAAGCGATGTCCGTCCGCACCTTCACCCGGCGGTTCCGGGAAGAAGTGGGCGTCAGCCCCGGCCAGTGGCTGACGCAGCAGCGCGTGGAACGGGCCCGGCACCTCCTGGAGTCGACCGGCCTCTCCGTCGACCAGGTGGCCCGCGAGGCGGGCTTCGGCACGGCCCAGTCGATGCGGCAGCACCTACAGGCCGCCCTCGGGGTCACCCCCACCACCTACCGGCGTACGTTCCGGGACGTCATCACCGGCTGACGGCTCCGCCGCGGGCCGCACCTCACCCAACGCCCCGACCACGGTCAGCACCACGCCGAGACCCACCCCCACCAGCATGGCCGTGGCCGGCGACACCACGCTCAGCAGCCCGCCGGCGAGCGACCCGCTCGCCGCGTAACCGGCGCTCACCGACGCGTACATCACCGAATAGCCCGCGGCGAGGGCGCTGGGCGGCAGCACCTCGCGCAGCGAGAGGTTCCGGGTGAGCATGGCCCCCGCCTGCAGCACGCCGGCGACGCCCAGCGCGGCGAAGAGCCAGCCGAGACCGGGCGCCACGGCGACGAGGACCAGGCACGCCGAGACGCCTGCCATCAGCACCATGCTCTGCGTCCGCAGCCGCCCCGGCCAGCGGCGCAGCCCGTAGACGAACGACCCCACGGCGGACCCCGTCGCGAGCCCCGCGAGCAGCGGGCCCGCCCAGCCGACGCCGATGCCGCGCTGTTCCAGCAGCGCGGGCAGCACCAGTTCGGCGAGGGCGAGCATCGACAGGCTGGCCGCGCCCGTCACGAAGATGGGCCAGGCCCGCACGAGGATCCGCGCCATGGACTCCCCGCCGCGGTCGTCCGCGTCCGACCGCCAGCCCGCGGGCAGCATCCAGAGCGCGGCCACGGACGATGCCATCAACAGGCCCGCGAGCAGCAGCGGCAGCCCCGCGGACACGCCAAGGGCGAGCCCCGTCACGGCGGCGGGGGCGACCGCCCAGATGACGAACGTCAGCATCGACTCGACGGCGAGTGCCTGGGCGACGGCCTTGTCCGGCACGACCGCGGTCAGCAGCGCGCGCAGCCCGCCCGGGGCGGCGGCCGGCGCGGCACCCGCGAGGAAGGCGAGGGCGCCGAGCGCCACGGGGTGGGCGTCCGGCAGCGCGCCGAGGCCCGCGAAGGCGAGAGCGCCCACGGCGAGCCCCGCGGCCAGGTGCGGCCGCGCCCGCTCGGCCCGCATCCGCATCCCGAGCAGGGGGGCGCCGGCTATCTCGCCCACGACGTACGCGGCGGCGAGCGCGGCACCCAGGGCGTAGCCGCCGGGGCGCTCCCGGACGAGGAAGACGAGGGCGAGGGGGGCGGCCGCGACGGGGAGCCGCGCGGCGACGGCCACGGTGGCCCAGCGGGCGACTTCGGCGGAGAGGACTTGGCGGTAACTCATCGCCCGAAGCTATTCGTCCCCGGGGACAACGTCGCGCCAATTACCCGGGGCTCGGGGGGCGGGGGGGGCTGGACTTACCCGGGGCTCGGGGGGGGGCTGGGGGGCGGGCGGGTCCCGGCCCCCCTCTGCGGGCACGAACAGTCCCGCCGCTCCGCGGCGGATATCTCCCACCCACCCACCCGTTTACCCCGCGACGCAGGGTTGGGGTAGGGACGGTAACCCGGCGGCAGCTACGCCCCACCGTCTCGCACTCGCGTGCGAGACGGGAGGGGACGTGGGGGTATGTGCGCACGGAGCACCGAGCAGACGCTAGCGTCTTTGTTCGTGCAGCGTGGCGCAGGGATAGCGAGTACGTACATACCCCCGCGGCCCCGCACCCACAACCGAACCCAAGGCGCAGACCTCAGCCCAACCCCACCCGTCAGAACCTCAGCACCGCCCGTGCCACCCGGCCCGTCGCCGCGTCTTCCGTCGCCTTGGCGAAGTCCTCCACCGGGTACGTGGCCGTCACCAGTTCGTCCAGGAGCAGGCGCCCGCCCCGGTACAGCTCCGCGTACAGCGCGAAGTCCCGCTGTGGCTGCGAACTCCCGTACCGGCATCCCAGGATCGACTTGTCCAGGAACATCGACGCGACCACGAACGACGCCTCCGCCGTCGCCCCCGGCATCCCGAGCAGCACCGCCTGCCCGTGCCGGTCCAGCAGGTCCACCGCCTCCCGCACCAGCTCGACCCGCCCCACGCACTCGAAGGCGTGGTCGGCCCCCTGGGGCAGCACCCCCCGCACCCCCTCCGTCGACCGGAAGAAGTGCGTCGCCCCGAACCGCCGCGCCACCGCCTCCTTCTCCGGGTTCGCGTCGACCGCCACGATCGTCCGCGCCCCCGCGATCCGCGCCCCCTGCAACACGTTGAGCCCGATCCCACCCGTACCGATCACCACCACCGTGTCCCCGAGCCCGACCGCGGCCCGGTTCAGCACGGCGCCCACCCCCGTCACGACCGCGCACCCGATCAGCGCCGCCGACGTGAGCGGAATGTCGTCCGCGATCCGTACGGCCTGCACCGCCTTCACGATCGTGCGTTCCGCGAAGGCGGAGTTCGCCGCGAACTGGTACACCGGCTTCCCGCCCCGCGAGAACGGCTGGTCCGGCGCCCCGATCGCCTTCCGGCACATCGTCGGCCGCCCCCGGTTGCAGTCGGCGCACGCCCCACAGCTGGCGATCGTGGACAGCGCCACATGGTCCCCCGGCGCCACATGCGTGACCCCCGCGCCGACCGCCTCGACGACCCCGGCCCCCTCGTGCCCCAGCACCACGGGCGGCGGAAACGGAATCGTCCCGTCGATCACCGAGAGGTCGCTGTGACACAGCCCCGCGGCGGCCACCGCGACCAGCACCTCGCCGGGCCCGGGTTCCCGTATCTCCAGGTCGTCGACCACCTCGGCCCGCGTCCCGTCGAAGACAACGCCCCTCATCCCGCACCCCTCACCGAGGCCCTCTGGCCTCTCTCGGCAGACCGAGCACCCGCTCGGCGATGATGTTCCGCTGTACCTCGTCCGAGCCGCCGTAGATGGTGTCCGCGCGGCTGAAGAGGAAGAGCCGCTGCAGGGCGTCGAGTTCGTACGGGACGGCGGCGTCCCAGTCGGCGGGGCCCACGGCGGCTGCCGCCCCCCGTACCGTCATCGCCAGCTCCCCGAGCCGCTGATGCCACCGCCCCCACAGCAGCTTGGCCACACTGGGCGCCCCGCCCCCGCCACCGACTCCACACCCTCCACCCCCGGCCCCCGAACCTCCCAGCGTCCGCAACGCGTTCCACCGCATGACCCGCAGCTCCGCCCACTGCCGCACCAGCCGCTCCCGCACCACGGGGTCCCCGACCGCCCCGGACGCGACGGCCTCCCGCACCACCTCCGCCAGCTCCTCCGCGAAGCCGATCTGCTGGACCAGCGTGGAGACGCCCCGTTCGAAGCCGAGCAGCCCCATGGCGACCCGCCACCCCGCCCCGACGCCACCGACCACATGCTCCGCACGCGCGCGTGCCCCGTCGAAGAAGACCTCGTTGAACTCACTGGTGCCGGTCAGCTGCCGGATGGGCCGCACCTCGATGGCCCCCGGCTGATCCATCGGCACCAGCAACAGCGACAGCCCCTCGTGCCCCCGCCCCGCACTGCCCCCCGTACGCGCCAGCACGAAGCACCAGTCCGCCTCCCGCGCCAGCGAGGTCCAGATCTTCTGCCCGGTGACCCGGAATTCCGCCCCGTCCCGTTCCGCCCGCGTCCGCACCCCCGCGAGGTCGGAGCCGGCCCCCGGCTCGCTGTACCCCTGGCACCACAGGGCCTCGCCCCGGGCGATCGGCGGCAGGAACTCGTCCCGCTGCTCCTGGCTGCCGTACGCGAGGAGGGTCGGCGCGAGCAGGTTCTCCCCGATGTGCCCGTACCGCCCCGGCGCCTTCGCCCGCGCGTACTCCTCGGCCCAGACGACCTGCTGGGTCAACGTGGCGACCCGATTCCCGTACACCCCCGCCCCCGGCACACAGCCCGAACCCGAACCCGATCCATCCACCCCCACCCCCCACCCCAACCCGATCCACTCACCCCGCCCCAACTCCCGCTCCCACGCCCGCCGAACCGCACCCCCCTCGTGCTCGCTCCCCGGCCCGCCCCGCCTCGCCGCCGTCGCGAACTCGCCGGTGAGGTGCTCCGTGAGCCATCCCCGCGCCTCGGCGCGGAACTCCTCGTCCTCGGTTCCGAAGCCGAAGTCCACCGTCCCTCCCCCGCCCCGCTCCGCCCCGCCCGCCTACGCGTTCGGCCGGTCTTTGCCGGCCGCCGCCTTCGCCATGGCCTCCAGCTGCGCCAGCATCGGCATCGGATCGGTGCCCACCGTCCCGGGCAGGAAGTCCGCGATCTTCTCGGGGGTCCAGGCCCCGTCGGCGTACCCGGCGCGCAGTTCACGCGGCTGCGCCCATACGGCGATCTTGGGGCCGGCGATCGTGTAGACCTGGCCGGTGATCCTCTCCTCGCGGGCGCGTTCGCTCAGCAGGTAGACCACGAGCGCGGCGACGTCCTCCGGCTCCCCGATCTCCTTCAGCTCCATCGGTACGTTGGCGGACATCCGCGTCCGGGCGACGGGGGCCACCGCGTTGGCGGTCACCCCGTACTTGTTCAGGCCGAGCGCCGCGCTCCGCACCAGCGAGATGATCCCGCCCTTCGCCGCGCTGTAGTTGGCCTGGGCGACGGAGCCCTGGTGGTTGCCGCTGGTGAAGCCGATGAGGGTGCCCGAGCCCTGCTTCCGCATCACCGCCGACGCGGCCCGGAACACGGTGAACGTGCCCTTCAGGTGCGTGGCGACCACCGGGTCCCACTCCTCCTCGGACATGTTGAACAGCATCCGCTCCCGCAGGATCCCGGCGACGCACACCACTCCGTCGACGCGCCCGTACTCGGCGAGCGCGACGTCGACGACGCGCTGCCCGCCCGCCATGGTGGAGATGTCGTCGGCGACGGCGACGGCATCGCCGCCCGCCGCCCGGATCTCCTTGACCACGGCGTCGGCCACCTCGCTGGTGGGTTCGCCGCCCGCCATGGAGACGCCGTAGTCGTTGACGACGACCTTCGCCCCCTCGGCCGCCGCGGCGAGCGCGACGGCCCTGCCGATGCCGCGCCCGGCGCCGGTCACGGCCACCACCTTGCCTGCCAAGAAGTTCCCCACGCCCGGCCCCTTCCCGCGGTTTCTGACGGACCGTTAGATTCTATGACCCGTCGGATACCCGAAGACAAGCCCCGCGGAGGACCCATGTCACTGCCGGAGGAGTTCCACGACATCGCCAAACGCGTGAACAACTGGGGGCGTTGGGGCGAGCAGGACGAGATCGGCACCCTCAACCTCGTCACCGACGAGGTGGTCCGCGCGGCCACCGCCGAGGTCCGCACCGGGCGCCGCGTCCCGCTCGCGCTGCCGCTCAAGGAGGACGGCGTCCAGACCGGCATGATCCCCGGGCGGGTGAACCCGCTGCACGCCATGGTGCAGATCAACCAGGAGCTCTTCGGCCCCGGCACGGTCGCCACCAGCGACGACGCGGTGACGATGGGCCTGCAGACGGCCACCCACTGGGACGCCCTCACGCACGCCTCCCACTCGGGGAAGATCTACAACGGCCGCCCCGCGACCACCATCACGGCTCACTCCGGGGCGCGGTTCAGCGGCATCGACAAGGCGCGCCACGTCGTCTCGCGCGGCGTGCTCCTCGACGTGGCCCGCGCCAAGGGCCTCGACCGGCTGCCCGGCGACCACGCCGTCACGCCCGAAGACCTCGACGAGGCGGCGGAGTTCGGCGGTGTCACCGTCCGGGCCGGCGACATCGTCCTCGTACGCACGGGACAGGTGCAGGTCTACCTCGCGGGCGACAAGCACGCGTACGCCCACCCGTCGCCCGGGCTCTCGCTGCGCACGCCCGAGTGGTTCCACGCGCGGGACGTGGCGGCCGTCGCCAACGACACCCTCACCTTCGAGATCTTCCCGCCGGAGATCGAGGACCTGTGGCTGCCCGTGCACGCGCTCGACCTCGTCGAGATGGGCATGCTCCAGGGCCAGAACTGGAATCTGGAGAACTTGTCCACAGCCTGTGCAGAACTTTCCCGGTACGGCTTCCTGCTCTCCGCGATGCCGGAGCCATTCGTCGGCGGCACGGGCACCCCGGTGGCCCCGGTCGCCGTCCTGTGACCGCTCCCGGACGGCGACGCGGCGGCCTGCGCCCCGAGCGCGCCGCCGCGCACGCCGCCATCCGGCTCCGACGCCCGGCCCTGCCGCCGTGCGGCCACGACGGGACCGGCGCCGGACGCGCGACCCACACCTCGCCGAGGACCTCCGTCACCGAGTACGGGATGGAGCGCCCTCGACGTCCCCTCGCGGCGAATCGCTGCACACAAGCGTGATCAATCGGACACGGTACGTCAACACCCACCCGGGGACCGATGGCTCGGTCCGGGCGGTCCCGGTCGTACCGTCCGGGCAGCCCCGGTCAGACCGCCTCGTAGGCGACGTCGGCGTCCAGGTGGGCCGTCCTGCCGTAGAGCGCCGCTCCATAAGCAGCCCCGTCGCAGGCCGTCATGCCCCGCGGCGTCACCTCGAAGACCGGACCACCGAAGACCGGACCGCTGAAGGCCGGGCCCCCGAAGACCGGGCCGTCGCAGGCCGCCGCCTCGTAGGCCGCGCCGTCGTGGGTGGTCCCCTCGAAGGTCACCGCCTCGACGCCGCCGTCGCACCGGTCGACCTCGCACCAGATGCTCTTGCCGGCGCCCTCGGGCTGCCAGCCCCAGCGGTCGGCGAGGCCGTCGACGAGCTCAAGGCCCCGGCCGTTGGTGTCGTCGCCGTCGGCATGCCGCTGCGCGGGCGGGCGGGCGCTGCGGTCGGCGACCTCGACCCGGACCGTCCCCGGCACCTCGGTGGGGACGCCGGGGAACAGCATGCGCAGCACGGCCGGGCAGCCCGTGTGCACGACGGCGTTGGTCACGAGCTCCGAGATCAACAGGATCAGCGTCTCGGCGACCGGCTCGTCGGCCTCTATGCCCGATCCCGCGAGCCTCGAACGGGCCCATCGCCGGGCCCGTCCCACCTCGGCGGGATCAGCCCCGACCTCCAGCTGAACTTGAAGCACCTGCACCGCTCACACCATCCGAACCGGCGGACACATCGCCTCGCGACTCCACAGGGTCACGGAACGTGATTCCCTTGGGAGACAGCATGATTGACGTTCAGTCACCCCAACAAGCGCTTCGGGCATATTCCAGCGCGAAGGAGTACGCGTGCTGCATACTGTGCGACGCGCACCGCAGGGGGTCGAACAGGCGGGGGCGAAACCCCGCCCTGCGCTGCGAGCGGCGCGCATCGCCGGACCCGGCGCCGCCTCACGGGCAACACCGGCATGGCCCGGCCTCAGAACCACTCGCATCCCACACAAGGTACTAGAGCCGGGCGCCGACTCCATGCCGTGACGAGTCACGCGTAGGACACAACCCGATATCGACGCTCAGTAAGCGTCCGCGTGGACGGGCCCGATCGACGAAACAGCGGATAAAGCGCACTATATCGGACAGACCACTGCCTCACCCGCCGGGTTCCCGGAGCCCCCTCGGCCCCCTCAGAGCGCCGCTGCGAGTTCCTCCTCCGCGTCCCGTGCCGTCCGGCCCAGTTCGGCCCGCACCCAGGCCCGCTTGAGGTGCAGATGGACGTCTGCCTCCCAGGTGAACCCCATGCCGCCGTGCACCTGGAGGCAGTCCCGCGCATTGCGCACGGCCGCGTCGTCGGCCAGCACCTTGGCGGCGCAGGCGTCCAGCGGGTCCCCGGTCACGGCCGCCGCGTAGACCGCGGCGCGGGCCAGCTCGGCCCGGACCAGCATCTCGGCGCAGAGGTGCTGCACCGCCTGGAAGGCGCCGATCGGCCGGCCGAACTGTTCGCGCCGCCGGGCGTGTTGGACGGCCATGTCGCAGGTGCGGGCGGCGCTGCCGAGCTGTTCGGCCGCGTAGAGCAGCGCGCTTCGGGGGAGGCCCCCGGCGTCGGGGACCCGGTGCAGCGGGGTGAGCGGATCGACGGAGCGCAGCGGCACGGCGCCCGTCGTGTCGCCCTGCACCACGTCCGCGCCGTCGAGCCACGGCACGAGGGGGCCGTCGACGGCGGTCACCACGACGTCCCCCGACGCGGCGCCGGGCACGACGCCCGCCGCCAGGAAGGACGCCACCAGCGGGCCAGGGAGCAGCGCGCGGCCCGCCTCCTCGAAGACCAACACGGCCTCCGGGAGGCCGAGTCCGACGCCGCCCTCCGTCTCGGGCAGCGCCAGCGAGAAGAAGCCGGCCTCGCCCAGTTCGTGCCAGAGCGCGCGGTCGATACGGTCCGTGGCGTCACGGAGAGTGAAGCGGCCGGCCAGGAGCTGCCGCATGCCGTCCCGCAAGGCCACCTGTTCTCCGGTCAGTTGGAAGTCCATGGGGTCCTCACCGGCCCTTCGGGAGGCCGAGGATCCGCTCGGCCACGATGTTCCGCTGGATCTGCGAGGTGCCGGCGGCGATCGTGTACGAGAGGGAGGAGAGGCGGTCCAGGACCCAGTCCTGGTCGAGGTCGAGCGCGCCGGCGCCGAGCACCTCGGCGGCGGCGTCGTACAGCTCCTGGCGGGCGTGCGAGTACCGCAGCTTGAAGACCGAGCCGCCCACGCCGGGGACGCCGCCGGTGCGCTGGGCCTCGCTCACGTTCCACTGGGTGAGCCGCCACAGCGCGGCGAACTCGGCGCTCAGCCTGCCCAGCCTGCGGCGCAGCGCCGGATCGTCCCAGCGGCCGTTCCCGCGGGCCTCGCGGGCCAGCTCGCCGAGGACGCGCCGGCAGGCCACCACCTCGCCGACGAAGGCGGTGCCCCGTTCGTAGGAGAGGGTCACCATGGTCACGCGCCAGCCGTCGTTCTCGGCGCCGACGCGGTGGGCGAGGGGCACCCGCACCTCGTCGAGGAACATCTCGGCGAACTCCGTGGACCCGGCGAGCGTGCGCAGCGGCCGTACGGTGATGCCGGGGGTGTCCATCTTCATGGCGAGCCAGGTGATGCCCCGGTGCTTGGGCACGTCCTCGCTGACCGGTGCCGTGCGCACCAGCAGCTCGCACCAGTCGGCGACCTCGGCGTGCGAGGTCCAGATCTTGGAGCCGCTGACCACGTAGTGGTCGCCGTCGCGCCACGCGCGCGTGCGCAGCGACGCGAGGTCGGAGCCCGCGTCGGGTTCGCTGAAGCCCTGGCACCACACCTCGTCGCCGCGGAGCACGGGCGGCAGCCACCGCGCGCGCTGTGCGGGTGTGCCTTCGGAGGCGATGGTCGGGCCCGCGTGCAGCAGGCCGACGAAGTTGGCGCCGACGTAGGGCGCGCCGGCCTTCTCGGTCTCCTCCAGGAAGATGAGCCGCTGGGTGGGGGAGGCGTCCCAGTGGACCTCCCCGTACCCCGCGTCGTAGAGCATGCGCTGCCAGGCGGTGTCGTAGGCACGGCGTCCGGGCCAGTCCCGCGGGGAGGGCTTGGCGGGGAGTTTCGGCAGCACGGCGGTGAGCCAGTCGCGCAGCCCGGCCCGGAAGGCCTCCTCCTCTTCGGTGTACGTGAGGTCCATGCGGCTCCTGCGGTCCGGTTTCGGGAAGGGTTCCGACGCGCGACCTGACGCTCCGTCAGGAGGCAGGCTAGCTCCGCACCCCTGGACCGACAAGGCGCCGGGGCTTACGCTCACCGGACCATCTGACGATCCGTCAGTTATGTTCGTGAGTCCGGGAGGGGTACGCATGGGGGCCGCGCGCAACGAGACCGCGTACGCACTGGGTGACTCCCGCACGCTCTGGGAGCTGATCGCGCGCCGGGCCGCGCTCACCCCCGACCGGCCCGTGCTCGTCCAGTCCGCCGCCGACCCCGCAGACGACCGCACGCTCACCTTCGGCGGGCTGCGCGACCGCGCCGAGCGCGTCGCCGCCGGCCTCCACGCCCTGGGCGTGCGGCCCGGCACCGTCGTCGCCTGGCAGCTGCCCACCCGCATCGAGACCGCCCTGCTCTCCTTCGCCCTCGCCCGCATCGGCGCCGTCCAGTCCCCGCTGATCCCCTTCCACCGCGACCGTGAAGTCGGCTTCGTGCTGCGGGAGTCGGGGGCGGAGTTCTTCGCGGTGCCCGGCGTCTGGCGCGGCTTCGACCACACGGAGATGGCACGCCGCCTCATGCCCGGCGCCGGACCGCGGGTCTTCGAGGCGTACGACTCGCTGCCCGACGGCGACCCGTCCGTCCTGCCACCGCCGCCCTCCGACGGGGAAGCGGTGCGCTGGATCTACTGGACATCGGGCACCACCTCCGACCCCAAGGGCGTCCTGCACACCGACCGTTCACTGATCGCGGGCGGCTCGTGCCTGGCCCACGCCCTGCACCTGACCGAGTCGGACGTCGGCTCGATGGCGTTCCCCTTCGCGCACATCGCGGGCCCCGACTACACCGTGATGCTGCTGCTCTACGGCTTCCCCGCCGTCATGTTCGAGCACTTCGCGCTGCCCGCCGCGCTCGACGGCTACCGGCGGCACGGCGTGACGGTGGCGGGCGGCTCCACGGCCTTCTACTCGATGTTCCTCGCCGAGCAGCGGCGACTGCCGCCGGGCGAACGGCTCATCCCCACCCTCCGCCTCCTCGCCGGTGGCGGCGCGCCCAAACCGCCGGAGATCTACCACGCGGTGGTGCGCGAGATGGGATGTCAGCTCACCCACGGGTACGGCATGACCGAGGTGCCGATGATCACGATGGGCGCGCCGGACGACACCGCGGAGAACCTCGCGACCACCGAGGGGCTGCCGCCGGAAGGCATGGAGATCCGGATCACCGGCGCGGACGGCAAGGAGCTGCCGCCCGGCACGGACGGCGAGGTGCGGCTGCGCGGGGAGGCCGTCTGCCGGGGCTACCTCGATCCGGCGCAGAGCGCCGGCGTCTTCGACGACGACGGCTTCCTCATCACCGGGGACCTGGGCCACCTCCGGGAGAGCGGCCATCTGGTCCTCACCGGCCGGGCCAAGGACATCATCATCCGCAAGGGCGAGAACATCTCCGCCAAGGAGATCGAGGATCTCCTCCACGGGCATCCGGCCGTCGGCGACGCGGCCATCATCGGGCTCCCCGACCCCGAGCGCGGCGAACGCGTCTGCGCCGTCATCGAACAGGCTGCGGGCGCAGGGGAGTTGACGCTCGGGGAGGTCACCTCGTACCTGCGCGGGGAAGGCCTCGCCACCTACAAGCTGCCGGAGCAGCTGGAGCTGGTCGAGGCGCTCCCCCGCAACGAGACGCTGCGCAAGGTCCTCAAGTACAAGCTGCGCGAGCGGTTCTCCGCCTGACGCGGACCGTCCCGTCCTACTCCGGGACCGTGAAGTACTGCGCGAAGGCCGTCACGACCTCCTGCTCGGTGACCCGGCCGTCGCCGTCCGCGTCCAGGGCGGCGGCCACCTGGCCCGCGACGTCTTGGGGCACGCCGAGCGCCTTGAGCGCGCGGCCGGCCGCCTCGGGGGTCACCGCGCCGTCCGCGTCGGCGCCGGCGACGGTGAGGCCCGCGTCCAGGAACGGGCGGGCGATCTCCGCGAACCGGCCGGGGTTGTCCCGCAGCCGCTTCACGGCGCCGCCCACGAACTCGTCCCGGGTGATCCGCTGGTCCCCGTCGCGGTCCGCGATGCCGGCCATGCCCTGCCAGAACGCCTCGGCCCCGATGTAGAGGGCCTGGCCGTGCTCGGACCGCGCGGGCGCGTCGAACTCGGCGCACAGCGCGGCCGCCGCCGTGCTGAAGTCCTCACGGGAGATGTAGCCGTTGCCGTCCTGGTCGAAGGTGGCGAACCGGGCCGCGATCCTACGCTCGTACTCGGCACTGTCCATGATCTTCGGGCCGCCTCACTTCCGCGGTTGGGTGGTTGCTCGTGGGGTGGGTCTCCCCGGCAGCGAGCGTACGTCCTGACGGGTACCCGCAGGCGGGAAAGAGATGGTTGTGTCAGGACCGCCGAGATTCCGGGACAAGGGTGTGGCACGGGTGTGATGTGCTGCACTGTCGGGCGTGGAAGCGGTTGCGGCGAGTGTCATAGCGGTACTTGGGACTCTTCTGGGAGCGGGGCTCACCCACTCCTTCCAGCGGAGGGCGATCGAGCGGACGGAGCGGTTCACGCGCGGCGAGCGGCTGCGCCAGGAACGGATCGACGCGTACTGCGCGTACGCGGGGGCGCTGGTCAACTACCGGCGGCTGCTGGTCGACCGCTGGTTCAACAGGGCCGAGCGGCGCCACGAGGAGAGCGAGGAGACCCGTTTCCGGTCGTACGAGATGCGGTCGGAGGCGCAGGAGGCGCTGTTCCGGGTGCAGTTGCTGACCAGCGACGACGAGCTGGTCCGGCTGGCGTGGGAGACCCTCGACCAGGTGGCCGACGTGCACCGGGCCGAGGACAGGGACGCGCTCGCCGAGCGGCGCCGCGTCTCGCGCGATGCCATCAACTCCTTTGTGACGGCGGCCAAACGGCACGTCTCGTGAGTCTCTGACGTCATCCGCGTACGACGACATGATCGGCGCGCGCAGGCGTGCGGGCCGGGTTCGCGGGCAAGGGAGTGGCATGACTGCGACACTCGGTGGCTATGTGCTCGGCACGCCCGACCCGCCCGCCCTGGCCGACTTCTACCGCGCCCTGCTGGGCTGGCAGGAGGCCGAGCGGGAGCCGGAGTGGGTCCGCCTGCGGCCGGCGGGCGAGGAGCGCCCCTGCCTCAGCTTCCAGCTGGAGAGCGACCACACGCCCCCGGTCTGGCCCCAGGGCCCCGGCACCCAGCAGATGCAGGCGCACCTGGATCTGGCGGTCGACGACCTGGACGCGGAGACCGAGCGGGCCCGCGCCCTGGGCGCGACGGTCGAGGAGCACCAGCCGCAGAAGGACGTACGGGTCCTGCGCGACCCGCACGGCCACCCGTTCTGCCTCTTCCGGCAGGACGCCTGACCGGGCCCGGGGAGCGGACGTGTCCTAGGCGGAGAGCGGGGTCGCGCCGTCGTCGAGTGCGGCCGGCACGTCGGGGAAGACCTCGAAGAGGCGGCGTACGCCGAGGGCGGCGAGGACCCGGTTGACGTGGGAGCCGTCCTCGGCACCCTGCGCGGGCAGTATCAGCCGCAGATGGCCCTGGAAGGAGCGGATCAGCCGCCGCGTGGCGATCAGCACGCCGACGCCGCTGGAGTCGCAGAACAGCACTTCGGAGAGGTCGAGGACGATGCGCCTGCGGCCGTCGGCCACGGCCTCGTGCACGCGCTGGCGCAGCACGGGCGAGGTCAGCAGGTCCATCTCGCCGGAGACGCACAGCACGGCCCAGCCGGCCTGTTCGCCCACCGTCACCTTGAGCGTCACGCGCCACGCCTCTCGCTCGCCCTGCTGTCCCTGTACTCGCCCTGCTGTCCGCGGACCGGAGCGCGCTGCCCCGGCATGATCCGGAAGCAGTCCCTACGTTTCGTTCTGCTTCAGCTGCCCCACCACTCCCCCATGAAACACCAGTGGGCTCCCGTCAATATCATCCGGTCTCCGACAAGGGGCGCACTTTGCCGCAAACCGAAGCCCGCCGTCAGCGGCGCCGATTACATTCGATGCGGCGTCAGAGACACGGAGCGCCGTACGGGAAGTACCGTCGAAGAAGGCAGAACAGGGCAAGCGCACGAGGGGGCCGCATGCCGAAGGACGCGCCGCGGCGCTGGGACCGCCGGATGCAGCAGCGGCTGGCGCACGGGGAGGCCGCCGCGCTCGGCGAGCTCTACGACCGCTTCGCCTCGCTCGTGCACAGCCTCGCCCACCGCGTCCTCGGCGACGAGCGCGCCGCCGACCGCATCACCCGCGAGGTCTTCACCCACGTCTGGGAGAACCCCGACGCGTACGACCCGAGGCAGGGCCCGCTGCGCTCCTGGATCGCCACGCTCACGCACCGGCAGGCCGTCCGCAGGCTCCGCCAGACCGAGTCCGCCGCCCTCGCCCGCGGCGGCGAGGGCACCACGGAGGACCTGGAGCGCAAGGTGCGCAGGGCCTCCGCCGCCGCCCGCGCGGACTACATCGTCACCGCCATGCCCACCCCGCTGCGGGCCGCCCTGGAGCTCGCGTACTTCCAGCGCCGCGACTACCGCCAGACCGCCGCCGACCTCGGCGTCACCGAGGACGAGGCCCGCCGCAGGCTCCGGCTCGGCCTGCAGCTGCTCTCCACGGCCAACGACACCGCGGCCGCATCCTCCACCGGCATGGCCCGGGGCACCTCCCCCGGCCCCGGGACAGCGCTGTGACCGGCTCCGACAACGCCGGGGGCGGCACCGCGGGCGACCCGCACGAGACCGAGGCGGGCCCGCGCATACCGATGCCCCGCTCCTCCGTCGAGGACACCGGACGGCCCGTGCCCGACCCGCCGCCCACGGCCGCGCCCCTCGTCCTCGAGCACCCCGTCCTGAAGTCCCTCCTCGGCGCCTGGGCACTCTCCGCCTGCTCCGCCGACGAGGCCACCGCCGTCGAGGAGCACCTGGGCGACTGCGGGCCCTGCGCCGAAGAGGCGCTGCGGCTGCGCGACGCCGTCGGACTTCTCCACCCCGAGGAGAGCCTCGACCTCGACCCGGGCCTGCGCACCCGCGTCCTGGAGAGCTGCCTCGGCCGCCGCCCGCCGCGCATCCCGGTCCCCGAGTGGGCCGTCCCGTACGACGCGGAGACCGCCCGCCTCGACGCGCTCCTTCAGGACATCGCCGACGTGGAGTGGCACGCCCCGGTGCGGCTGCGCTGGTTCGACGGGGACGGCCCGGTCAGCAGGAAGACCACCGTGGCCGGCGTCATCGCGCATCTCCTCGCGGTCGACGGCATGGTCGGGCTGGCCCTGGGGCTCGACGACCCGCTCGGCACCGACGTCCGGGTCCCGCGGGACCCCGGCCACCGCACCGAGGCGTACTGGCGCGCGTCGTACTTCCCGCCCACCCGCGCCGTGCGCACCCCCTGGCGCGAGCAGACCCACGACCTGACCCGCACGGTCTCGTTCGCCGGTGACGGCTCCGGCCGCCTCCCCGTGCCGTACGGCACCGTGGCCGTGCCCGGCGGCGGCGCGGGCCCCGAGGCGCACGAGACCGTCGAACTGCCGCTGCGCGACTCGATGGTGGACCGCGCCTTCGAGTGCTGGATCCACGCGGGCGACATCGCGGCCGCCGTCGACTATCCGTACGCGCCGCCCGCGCCCCGGCACCTCCACCACATGATCGACCTCGCCGCGCGGCTGCTCCCCGGCACTCTCGCCGGGCGCCGCCGCTCCGGGCTCGCCGCGCCGCCCCGCCATCTGGTGGCGGCGGGCGCGCCGGGCCGCAGCCTGCGCCTGGAGATCGAGGGGCTCGGCGGCGGCGAGTGGCTCATCCCGCTCGACTCGCCGGCGGCGAGGGCCTCCCGCGAGCGCGAGGTGGCCCATGTGGCGCTCGACGGCGTGGAGTTCTGCCGGCTGGCCGCAGGACACGTCTCCCCGGAGGAGGCGGCCGCGGGTCAGGACGGCGACCGCGAGGCCATCCGCGACGTGCTGTTCGCGGCGGCCTCGCTGAGCCGGATGTAGGGGGGCCGGGTCCTCAGGCGAAGACGACCGTGCGGCGGCCGTTCAGCAGGATCCGGCGCTCCGCGTGCCACTTCACGGCGCGCGCCAGCGCCTGGCACTCCACGTCCCGGCCGATCGCGACGAGCTGGTCGGGGGTGACGCCGTGGCCGACCCGCTCGACCTCCTGCTCGATGATCGGGCCCTCGTCGAGGTCGGCCGTCACGTAGTGCGCGGTCGCGCCGATCAGCTTCACACCGCGCGCGTGCGCCTGGTGGTACGGCTTCGCGCCCTTGAAGCTCGGCAGGAACGAGTGGTGGATGTTGATGATCCGCCCGCTCAGCTCCTTGCATAGGTCGTCCGAGAGCACCTGCATGTAGCGGGCGAGGACGACGAGCTCCACCCGCTCCTCGCGCACGATCTCCAGCAGCCGCGCCTCGGCCTGCGGCTTGCTGTCCCTGGTCACCGGGATGTGGTGGAAGGGGATGTCGTACGAGGCGACGAGCTCGGCGAAGTCCGTGTGGTTGGAGACGACCGCGGCGATCTCCACGGGCAGCGCGCCGATCCGGGAGCGGAACAACAGGTCGTTCAGGCAGTGCCCGAACTTCGACACGAGCAGGACGACCCGCATCTTGTCCTCGGCGCGGTGGATCTGCCAGTCCATGTGGAAGGAGTCGCCGATCGCGGCGAAGCTCGCCCGCAGCTTGTCGACGGTCACCGGCGCCTCGGCCGAGAAGTGCACCCGCATGAAGAACAGTCCGGTGTCGTGGTCGCCGAACTGCTGACTGTCCTCGATGTTGCAGCCGGTCATGAAGAGGTAGCTCGACACGGCGTGCACGATGCCCTGCTTGTCGGGGCAGGAGAGGGTGAGGACGTACTGCTCAGCGGGGGCGGCGGGGGCGGTGGACTGCTCGTTCATGCCGCCAAGGTTCCCACAGCGAAGACCGCGGAGGGCAATCGTCCCGCCGGTCGGACGGTCGCGCGGACAGCTGGTCGGACGGTGTGACGGGCGGTCGGGCCGTCAGGCGGACCGCGTCAGGATCCGCAGCACCTCGAGAGTCTTCGGCGGCTCGTCCGGGTCCTCCCCGTCGCCCGCCGCCAGGCGTACGTGCGCGTCGCGCGCCGCGCGGACCGCCTCGGGCCACCCCGGGTGTTCCAGGTAGACGGAGACCTGCGCGTCGGGCCCGACCTCGTGCATGATCCGCAGGACCCGCAGCACGGCCGTGTCGACGAGGGCCGCCTCCTGCGGGTCGCGGAAGATGGTGCCCACGTACTTCTCGGCGGACCAGTTGTCGAGCCAGGTGTCCTCGACGAGCCGGTACACCGCGTCGGTCACGTCCCCGTACTCCTCGCGGCCCGCGAGCCAGCACTCCCGCTGGAAGGCGGGGTCGGAGAGCATGTGCAGCGCCGAGCGCACGTTGCTGCGCCAGCGCCACCACGGCATGTCGTTGGTCGGCATGCCACCCATGGTGCTGGAGCGACGGCCGCGACGGGAAGAGTTCTCCGAACCTTGCACGGTCATGGATCGTACGTTCCCATCCCGCCCACCCGAACCGGACCCCGCCCGTTCACCTTCATGTCACTGTCCGTTGAACGCACGTCACTCCACGGTTGGCCGCGCAGCGGAATCGTGCAGGGACATGACCGGCTGGCGACGCACTCCCCTCCCCCGCCCCACCCGTACCGCTCTGCTCTCCGCGGCCGCCGTGGCGGCGTGTACGTCCCTGATATCCGGTTGCGGGGTCATCCCTGGCACCACGGGGGGTACCAGGGACGACCCCATCACCGTCATGACCTGGGCGCCCGAGAAGACCAAGGCCACCAACAAGCCGGGCGTGCCCGCCATGGCGCAGGCGTACGCGCGCTGGGTCAACGCGCACGGCGGCATCGACGGCCACGAGCTGAAGGTCCTCACCTGCAACGACCACAACGACCCGGTGGGCGCCGCGGAGTGCGCGCGCGAGGCCGTCGACAACGACGTGGTGGCGGTCGTCGGCGCCTACAGCCAGCACGGCAGCTCCTTCCTCGCGCCGCTGGAGGGCGCCGGCATCCCCTACATCGGCGGCTACGGCATCACCGACGACGAGTTCAGCAGCCCGCTCTCCTACCCGGTCAACGGCGGTGAGCCGGCCCTCCTCGCCGGCAACGGCCGCCAGCTCGCCGCCCGCTGCGACCGCGTCTCCCTCGTCCGGCCCGACACCCTCGCCGGGGACGAGCTGCCCAAGCTCCTCAACCAGGGGCTCGCCGACGGCCACCACAAGCCGGTCGCGGACATCCGGGCCCCCGAGGACGGCACCGACCTCACCCCGCAGGCCGAGCAGGCGCTGAGGGCCGCGGGCGCCGACGACGGCTGCGTCACCGCCGCGCTCGGGGCGCGCACCGACACCTTCTACGACTCGTTCCGCCGCACCAGGAAGGAGTATCCGCCGGTACGGATCTCCTCGGTGCTCGGCAGCGTCGACCAGTCCCTCGTCGACCGCACCGGCGGCGCGAGCGGCCCCTACGAAGGGGCGTACGTCACCGGCTGGTACCCGGCGACTGGCGACCCCCGGTGGAACCGGATGCGCGAGGTCATCCGCGAGCAGGCGTTCGGCGACAACCGGGTCGACCCGGCGGACGCGGGCGTGCAGACGACGTGGGTCGCGTACACCGTCCTGAAGCAGGTCGTGGAGTCGCTCGACGGCGGCGAGGTGTCGTCCCGCACCGTGCGCCGCGCCCTCGACGGGGGTCTGCGGGTCACGACGGGCGGCCTCACGCCGACGCTGAGCTGGCGCTTCGAGGACCTGCTCGCGGCGAGCGAGTTCCCGCGCCTGATCAACTCGGGCGTCACCTTCCAGGTGGTGCGGGACGGCCGGCTCGTCCCGGCCCGCGAGGGCTTCGTGAACGTGGAGAAGACCCTGGAGCAGACGGTGTGACGGACGGGCCGGGTGTGACGGACGGGCCGGCGCCGTCCGTCAGAGCTGGGTCCTGGTCCGCTCGGTCAGGTGGTACTTGCGGGCGATCGCGTTCCAGTGGTTCGCGGCCTGCTCCTTGGAGGTCGTCGCCGCGTTGCTCTGCTTGTTGCCCGCGACCGTCTGCGAGGTGGGGCGGGCGTGGCCCTTGTGGCAGCCCTTCTTGCCCGCGACCTGGTCCGCCCACGCCGCGTAGTGGTTGTCGGCCGCCGCGGAGGCCTTCCACGCCCTGTTGAGGGCGGCGGTCAGCCGGTCGTTGGCAGGGAGCTTGTCGACCTTCAGGGCGGCGAGCCGGGTCACCAGGCCGTTGCGCTGCCGGGCCGCGCCGCGCAGGTCCTTCGCGGCCTGGCCGAGGTTCTGGCACTTGCCCACGTTGCGCACGGAGGCGATGACCGTGTCACGGCTGTTGTTGCTGTCGGCAAGGAGCCGGTCGAGGGCGACGGCCTGCTCCTTGGCGGGGTCGGCGGCCGGCGAGGGCCGCTCGTCGGGGTCGGTGGAGGCGGAGACCGGCTTGCCCTCGTCCTGTGTCTCGTCGTCGTCCCCGCCGCCGGAGCTGAGCAGCGCGCCCGCGCCGATGCCGAGCACCGCGATGCCGACGCCGACCGCGGCGATCAGCGGCACCTTCGAACCGGTGCGGCCGCCGCGCCGCCCGCCGCCGCTGCCGCGCCCGTTGCCGGCGGGCTCGGGGACGGGTACGGGGCCCTGGGCCTGGACGCGGGGCATCTGCTGGGTGGCGGCGGGGCCTTCGGCCTCCGGCTCGGTGCGGAAGAGGCTGTCGAACTCGGCGGGCGGCTGCCGGTCGCCGGGGGCGCCGGGGCGTATGCCGTACGGCGCCGCGGCGGGCTCGGGCGGCGCGGTGCGCTCCGCCGGACCCGGCCCCGCGGGGCCGTTGCCGCCGGGGATGGGCGCGATGTACTGGGTGGGGTCGCTGTCGGACGCGGCGCCGGGCGCGGGGGTGCGGCCGAGGAACTGCGTGGCGTCGCCGGTGGGAGCCTCGGGCGGCAGGGCGCCGGGTCCCACCGGGGGTATGTACTGCGTGGCCTGCTCGTCACCGCCGGTCCCGGCGGCGGGCACGGGGGCGATGAACTGGGTGGCCTGCTCGTCACCGCCGGCCGGGGTGGCGGGCACGGGGGCGATGTACTGGGTGGCCTCGCTGTCGGAGGGTGCGCCCGGCGCCGCGACGGGCGGCAGCGGCAGGCTGGGCGGGGCCGCGGCGGCGGGCGGCAGCGGCTGTCGGGTGTGGGGCGCGGCGTGCGCGCCCGGTCTCGAGCGCGGCCCCGCGGAGGCGTCCTGCCCCTGCTGCGGCGCAGCGTGAGCGCCGTGCGCCGCCTGCGCCCCGTGCGCGCCCTGCCCCTGCGGACCGGGGTACGCGGAGTCGCCGGGGGCCGGCACCGGCGCGACACCGGACGCCCGATGCGAGCCGTGCCGGGTCCGGTCACCGTAGGCGGGGCCACCCCGACCGTCCGGGCCAGGGGCCTGCGGACCCGCGTGTCCCGGGTGGCCCGGGTGGCCCTGGTGACCCGGCTGACCCGGGAAGTCCTGCTGGCCCGACTGGCTCGGATAGTCCTGCTGACCCTGCTGACCCGGGTAGGCCTGCTGATCCGACTGCCCCTGCTGCCCTGAGTAACCCTGCTGACCGGCCCGCCCCGGCTGCTGGCCCGGGCCGTATCCCTGGCCCGCGGAGTGCTGGGCCCCGTACTGCTGGGCCTCGTACTGCTGGTCGCCGTATCCCTGGCCCCCGTACTGCTGCTGTCCCCCGTACCCCTGGCCGCCTCCGTACGAGGCGTCGGGGGCGCCCGTGGGGGCGTAGCCGCCGTACTGCGAGGGCTGGGCCGGGGGCGTGTTCTCGGCCGGGAGGGGCTGGGCCGTGGGGCGCTGCGGGGGTGTGGTCCACTCCTGGCCCTGGCCGGGCGGGGGGCCGGCCTCCTCGGGGCCCCAGGGGCGGCCCCAGGGGCTGCCGCCCGCCGGGGCGCTGTGCCCGCCCGTAGTGCCGGGGAACAGCGGCTCGCTGCCGTCCGCGGGCAGCACGACGCCCTCGTGGGCGGGCCGGGCCGCGGGCTGCTGCGGATCGGAGGAAGCAGCGCCCTGACCGCTCTGCTGCGTCACCGGGACTCCTACATATGGGGGACCTACGGAACCGTCGGGTCACGCTACCGGGTCGCCACATACCTCTGCCACGCAGCCAGGACCGCCGCCCCGCGCCCGGCGGCGGCAGTAACGAATCCTCCTCCGCCGGCGCTGTTCACGGGGACGCGCGCGGGCTCCTCACGCCGCCTGGACGTCGAGGCGCGCCCCGAACTCCCGTACCACCGGCTCCTCCCGGTAGGGCTCCAGGCGGTCCTGGAGGTCCTCCAGGTACTCCGCGCCGCGGTTGGACCGCAGGGTGCCGAGCAGTTCGACGGCCTTCAGGCCCGTGTGGCAGGCCTGTTCGACCTCGCGCTTCTGCACCTGCGCCGTGGCCAGCAGGACCAGGCCGATCGCCCGGCGCCGCGCCCGGGTCTCCGGGTGCCCGTCCAGGGACTCCTGGGCGCTGCGCGCCGCCGCGTCGGCCTGGCCCAGGTCCCGGTGACAATGCGCCATTTCATCGGCCAGATACGCATGGTCGAAGTGCCGGATCCACACCGGGTCGTCGCCGGAGCCGGCCTCTCCGGAGGCCCGGTCCATCGCCTCGACCGCACGCCCCGCCACGACTTGGGTGGACCGCGCGTCGCCGAGCAGCGCGTGCCCGCGCGCCTCGGCCGCGTAGAACATCGCCTGCGCGCGGGGCGTGACCCTGCCGCGCGTCCCCTCCTGGGCGGCCCGCGCCAGCTGCGCGATCTCGCGCGGGTTGCCGAGCTGGGCGGCGAGATGGCTCATCGAGGCGGCCAGCACGTATCCGCCGTATCCCCGGTCGCCCGCCGCCTGGGCGAGCCGGAGCGCCTGGATGTAGTAGCGCTGGGCGAGGCCCGGCTGCCCCGTGTCGACCGCCATGTATCCGGCGAGTTCGGTCAACCGCGCGACGGCGGCGAAGAGTTCGCGTCCGACCGCTTCCCGGTAGGAGCCCGCGAGCAGTCCGGAGACGACGGAGTTGAGGTAGTGCACGACGACCGGCCGCACGTGTCCGCTGCCGAACCGGTGGTCGAGCTGGGTCAGCGCCTCCGTCATCGCCTTGACGGCCTCGACGTCGGACATGCCGACGCGCGGCCCGGCGGTCCGGCCGACCTGCGAGTCCGGCGAGGAGATCAGCCAGTCCCTGCTGGGTTCGACGAGCGCGGAGGCGGCCACGGACGACCCGGAGAGGAAGTCGCGGCGGCCCACGTCGCTGCGCCACAGCTCGCAGACCTGCTCGATGGCGCCGAGGACGGTCGGCGAGAACTGGAGCCCCACGCCGGAGGCGAGGTTCTTGCCGTTCGCCATGCCGATCTCGTCGATGGTGACGGTCCGGCCGAGTTTGCGGCCGAGTGCTTCCGCGATGATGCCGGGGGCCCGCCCGCGCGGCTGCTGCCCGCGCAGCCACCGGGCCACCGACGTCTTGTCGTAGCGCAGGTCGAGTCCGTGTTCCGCGCCGCACATGTTGACCCGGCGGGCGAGTCCGGCGTTGGAACAGCCGGCTTCCTGGATGAGCGCCTGCAGCCTTTCGTTGGGCTGTCGTGCGACGAGCGGCCTGGCGGCCATGGCGAACCCCCTGTGTGCACCGTGGACCATCGGAACGGGCGGCCGCGGTGGACCGCCTCAGGATGATCAATGCCCTTGGGGCAAGGCGAAGATGCGCCACAAAAGAAGCAAAAGAAGCCATAAAGAACTACAAGCACATATCTGTGCGGACCTGACGGGTCCCCGGGCTTCCTCCGAGGCGTCCTCTGATTGCCCTTGACCTGGCTACCCGCCCCCGGATGCCAATCCCCATGCGCGCCCCCACCCGTGCACCCATGCGCCCCGCTCGCAGGATCGATGCTCCTCCCCCGCCCACGCGTGCGCCCGTAACCCGAGGTGGCACCGGGAGTTGAGAACTGCGTGGAAGAGACCATCGGAGTCACGTCAGCCGCGCAGATCCCGAAGCAGCGCGGAGAGGCCTTGCTGGACACGGCCGTGCGATACGCGGAGGAGCGCCACTGGGACGTGTTCCCCGGCACCTGGCTCGAGTCGGTCGACGGCGTCGAGCGGTGCTCGTGCGGGGACCCGGCGTGCGAGGCGCCCGGCGCGCACCCGGCCCGCGAGGACTGGGCGACCCAGGCCACCGGCAGCGCGACCGTGGCCCGCAGGCTCTGGCAGAAGCAGGGCAACGCCTCGATCCTGCTCCCCACCGGGCGTACCTTCGACGCGATCGACGTGCCCGAGACCGCCGGTTTCCTCGCGCTCGCCCGGATGGAGCGGATGGAGCTCACGCTCGGCCCGGTGACCTGCACCCCCAACCGCCGCATGCAGTTCTTCGTGCTGCCCGGCGCCACCGCCAAGGTGCCCGATCTCGTGCGCAAGCTGGGCTGGCCGCCCGCCGCCATCGACCTGGTCCCGTTCGGCGAGGGCACCTACGTCGCCGCCCCGCCCACGCGGTACGGCGCGATCGGCGCGGTCCAGTGGGCGTGCAGGCCCACCGCCGCCAACCGCTGGCTGCCCGACGCGGAGGAGATCATCTCGCCGCTGGCGTACGCGTGCGGCAGGGAAGCGCGCCGCTGACCCCTCGTCACCCCGGGGCCGCCACCGTCGTATCGTGCGGTACACGGGCGAAAGCGGCGAAGGGCGGCACGGTGACCGAAGTGGCGGCGGTACGGATCCAGGGTCTCTGGAAGCGGTTCGGCGAACAGGTCGCGGTGGCCGGGATCGATCTGGCGCTGCCCGCGGGCAAGTTCATCGGACTCGTCGGCCCCAACGGCGCCGGGAAGACCACCACCCTCTCCATGGCCACCGGCCTGCTCAGGCCGGACCGCGGCACCGTCGAGGTCGTCGGCCACGACGTGTGGCACGACCCCGTCGAGGTCAAGGCCCGCATCGGCGTGCTCCCCGAGGGGCTGCGCCTCTTCGAGCGCCTCTCCGGCCGCGAACTCCTCGCGTATACCGGCAGACTGCGCGGACTGCCCGGCGCCGAGGTCGACAAGCGCGCCACCCAGCTCCTCGACGTCCTCGACCTCGCGGGCGCCCAGCACAAGCTCGTCGTCGACTACTCGACCGGCATGCGCAAGAAGATCGGTCTTGCCGCCGCCCTCCTCCACAACCCCGAAGTCCTCTTCCTGGACGAGCCGTTCGAGGGCGTCGACCCCGTCTCCGCGCAGACCATCCGCGGCGTCCTGGAGCGCTATACCGCCTCCGGCGCCACCGTCGTCTTCTCCTCCCACGTCATGGAGCTCGTCGAGTCGCTCTGCGACTGGGTCGCCGTCATGGCCGCGGGCCGCATCCGCGCGCAGGGACCCCTCACCGAGGTGCGGGGCACGGCACCCTCGCTGCAGCAGGCGTTTCTCGAACTCGTCGGCGCCGGGGGCCGCGACATGGCATCCGACCTCGACTGGCTGGGCGGCGGCGCCCGGTGACCCGCATCACCCCGGTCCTCGTCCGCCTGAAGCTCTCCCTCCTGCGCAACGGCCTGCGCCAGTCCGCGGGCCGCCGCGCCGCCTACGTCGTCTCCGTCGTCCTCGCGCTCCTCTTCGCCGCGCTCCAGCTCCTCGGCCTCATCGCGCTGCGCGGCGACGCCCACGCCGCCACCGTCTGCGTCCTGCTCACCGCGGTGCTCGCGCTCGGGTGGGCCGTCGTGCCGCTCTTCTTCCCCAGCGGCGACGAGACCCTGGACCCCACACGCCTGGTCATGCTGCCGCTGCGCCCGCGCCCCCTGGTGCGCGCGCTGCTGGTGGCCTCCCTCGTGGGCGTCGGGCCGCTGTTCACGCTCAGCCTCGCGGCCGGCGCGGCCGTCGCGCTGGCCCACGGCGCCGCGGCGGCCGTCACCGGCGTCGTCGCGGTCGCCCTCACCCTCCTGGTCTGCGTGGCGCTGGCCCGCGCGGTCGCCGCCGCCAACATCCGCCTGCTCACCAGCCGCAAGGGCCGCGATCTCGCGGTCCTCAGCGGGCTCGTCATCGCGGTCGGCGCGCAGGTCGTCAACTTCGGGGCGCAGCGGCTCGGTTCGTCGGGGATCGCCACGCTCGACCCGGCGGCGGACGTCGTCCGCTGGCTCCCGCCCGCCTCGGCGCTCGGCGCGGTCGACTCCGTGAGCGACGGCGCGTACGCCACCGCGGGCCTCCAGCTCGTGCTCTGCGCCGCGGCCCTCGCCGCCCTCCTCGCCCTCTGGCAGCGCAGCCTGACCCGTCTGATGACCGCCCCGGACGGCTCCACGCTCGCGGCGGCGGAACCGGACAAGGGCACCTCCCGCACCTCGGGCGCCCTCGCCGGCCTGCTGCCCGCGGGCCGCACCGGCACCGTCATGGAGCGCAGCCTGCGCTACGTCTGGCGGGACCCGAAGACGAAGGCGGCCTGGGTGACGTCCCTGGCCATCGGCCTGATCGTGCCGGTCTTCAACGCCCTCCAGGGCACCGGATCCGTCTACTTCGCGTGCTTCGCGGCGGGGATGCTCGGGGTCCTCATGTACAACCAGTTCGGCCAGGACACCTCGGCGTTCTGGATGGTGGCGGCGACGATCTCCTCGACGCGCGACGCGTACGTGGAGCTGCGCGGCCGGGCCCTCGCGCTGCTGGTCATCACCCTCCCGTACGCCGCGCTGGTCACCGTCCTGACGACCGCGATGCTCGGCGACTGGCCCGCCCTGGCGGAGGTCGTGGGCCTCTCCTTCGCGCTGCTCGGCGCGATGCTGGCCACGGGCGCGTGGTCCTCGACCCGCTTCCCGTACTCGATCCCGCAGGAGGGCTACAAGAACGTGGCCCCCGGCCAGGCCGGTCTCGCCTGGATCTCCATCTTCGGCGGCATGGTGGCGGCGGCGCTGCTCTGCGCGCCGGTCCTCGCCCTCACGATCTGGCTGCACGCCTCGGGCGCGTCCTCCTGGAGCTGGCTGCTGCTGCCGCTGGGCGCGGCGTACGGCGCGGCGGTCACGGAGGCGGGTCTGCGGCTCGCGGCGCCGCGCCTTGCCGGGCGCCTGCCGGAGATCCTCACGGCGGTGAGCAAGGGCTGAGACGGGGGAACGCAGGCGACCCGCGAGCCGTGGTTCCTGCCGCGCCGGACGGGCCGGGCGAAAGGAAGCCGGCCGGACGTACCGGCGGCTCGCGGGTCGGGTGACTGCTTTGGTCTGGGCCGGCTGCACGCTCGTCTCACGCGCCGGCCCGGCACCGCACTGGGTGGGGTGGCAGGCCGCTAGCCCGCAGCCACCTCTCGCGTCCGCAATGAAATCACCGCGGGATCACCTCCTTTCTTCGAGTGATGCCAACCCTAGGAAGCGGTGCGAGGGCGTTCAACCGGTTTTTCCGGGCCGGGGCCGCACAACGATTTCCCTCCAACTTCCGGGAACTCCCTGTGGGGTGCGTCACGTTCCAGTTGAATGATCTGACGTGCGGTACCGGCAGATCGCGCAGCTCATGCAGTACGAGCGGCTCATGAGGACGAGGACACGGCCTGTAGGGGGTTCCAGGTGAGTGCTTCGCGGCAGAGCGGGACTACTGACGAACTCGGGCCCGAGGAGCCCGGGCCCGGCGGTGCCGAGTTGCTCGCGGCGCTGCTCGACGGGATGGACGCGGCGCTGTGCGCCTTCGACGCCGACGGCGTGGTGACGCACTGGAACCGCGAGGCGGAGCGGATCCTCGGATGGTCCGCCGCGGAGGCCGTCGGGCGGCGCGGGTTCACCGGGTGGGCGGTGCGCGCCGCGGACGCCGGGGAGGTCGAGGAGCGGCTCCTCGCCGCGATGGACGCGCCGGGGCGGCAGGTGCACGAGTTCGCGCTGGTGACCAAGGACGGCGGGCGGGTGCTCGTACGGATGCAGTCCGCGGCCGTGCGCAGCGGGGACGGCAAGCCCGCGGGGATGTACTGCGCCTTCAGCGAGGTCCACGCGCAGATCGACCTGGAGCGGTCCATCGCGCTGAGCGAGGCGCTCTTCGAGACCGCCTCGTGGGGTGTCGTCCTCGTCGACGCGGACCTGCGGCCCGCCGTGGTCAACGAACACGCGGCCCGCGCCTTCGGGGTGGGCCGCACCACCGTCCTCGGGCGGCCCCTGGCCGATCTGCTCGGGCAGGGCGTCGAGGAGCTGGAGAGCGCGCTGACGCATGTGCTGGCCGAGGGGACGCCGCCCGCGCCGGCCGAGCTGTGGGTGTCGGTGCGGTCGGGGGCGGGCCAGGAGGACGCGGTCGAGCGGCGCTGCTGGCGCAGCGGCTTCGTGCGGCTCGCCTCGCCGCTGGCGGAGGAGCCGGTGCCGCTGGGCGTCGGCTGGCTCTTCCAGGACGTGACGGAGGCGAAGCAGACCGAGCAGGTGGCCTCGCAGCTGCGGTTCCGTTCGCAGCAGCTGCACCGGGCGGCGCGGGCCACCGCCGAGTGCGAGGACCCGACGGAGGCGGCCACGGTCCAGCTGGACTTCGCCCTCGCCGGTTTCGCCGACCATGCCCTGGTGGATCTGCTGGCGGGCGAGGACCCGGTGCGGCTCGTGCGGGTCGCGGCGACGCCCGCGGGGCCGCCGGGTCCGTGCCTGCCGGTCGCCATGGCGGGCATCCCGGTGCGCTACCCCGAGGGCCATCCGGCGCCGCAGTGCGTGGCCCGCGTCGGGTCGGTGCGGGCGACCGCGGGGGCGGGGGCCTCGCCGGAGCGGGTGCGGGAGTGGGCGGCGGCCCGGCAGTGGCCCGAGGACTCGGTGCACGCCCTGTGCGCGGTGCTGCGCAGCCGGGGGCGGACGCTGGGCGTGGTGACGTTCCTGCGGGGGGCGGGGCGGGGGCAGTTCGACGGGAGCGACGCGGCGTACGCGGAGAGCGTGGCGTCACGGGTCGCGGCCTCGCTGGACCTGGCCCGGTCACTGGAGCCCTGACACCACGGCCGTTCCCCGCACAACTGCCGCTCTCCCCACAACTGCCGCTCCCTACCACATGGTTGGGGCGGGTGGCAGTCCCTGAGATCGGGGATGTTCACGGGGTGTGACGCACGGCACACTTGACGGTGGCATAGGGCGCGGCGGTGCCCCGCGTACCTCACTCGGTGGCCTAGGGGCGTGTGATGGGTGGACAGGACGTACGTGACACGGCGGAAGCGGGAGCGGCGGCGGGCGCGGGGACCGTCGGGGGGCTGCCCGGCCTCCCGAATCCGACTCCGGCTCAGCCGCTCGCCCAGGCGGGCCGCGAGATCCTCAAGGCCACTCTGGTGCCCCTGGAGATCGAGTCGGCCCAAGTGGGCCAGGCGCTGGTGAAGGCGGCGTACGTCCGCCAGCTCGCCCTGCGGCCCGACGAGGCGGCGGCCGTCCGCGGCCGGGTGGCCGCCGCGGCCCCAGATGCTTCTTCCGCCGTCGGCGACCTCATCGGCCTGCTCGGCGCGGGCGGCGAGCCGCCGCGGGCCGAGGCGCTGGCGGCGGTTCCCGCCGGGGAGCTGCGGGCGCTCGGCGAGGAGGTCGTCGCCGTCCGCAGGGCCGCCCTGGAGGAGGCCGAGGCGGCGGGCGCAAACGGGACGGTCACGGGGCCGGCCCGGCAGGCGCTGCACTCCGCGGTGGTGGCGGTGAACGGCCTCACCGCCAACGCCGGTTCGTCCCGGGTCGGGCTGATGAACCTGGAGCGGCTGGAGATGGTGCCGGCCGGCATCGAGCGCGGTGAGCTCGTCGCCACCATCCCGCTGGCGCCGCTGGAGGAGACCGCGGTCGTCCAGAAGGAGTGGTCGGTCCAGAAGAAGGAGTTCACCTCCATCGTCACGGACGAGCTGGAGACCTTCAGCGAGACGGGCGTGACGGACAACACCGAGCTGGCGCAGTCGACCTCGTCGGAGCAGCAGCACTCCAACCAGTTCAACGTCACCGGGACCGTCTCCGGCGGCATCCCCGTCATCTCCGGCTCGGCCACCTCCGGTTACACCGCGCAGGACTCGTCCTCCCAGTCCGCGACGGACAGCCGCAAGCACGCGACGACGCTCACCCAGAAGGCCTCGGCGCGGGCGAAGCAGGAGCACAAGGTCACCATCAGCACGACCACGGTCACCGGCTCCTCCCAGACGTCCACCAGGAAGCTGCGGAACCCCAGCGACGTCGACCCGATGCGCATCGACTACTTCAGCCTGATGCGCAAGTGGCGGGTCAGGCTCTACCGGTACGGGCTGCGCGAGACGTACGACATCGTTGTCCCGGAGCCGGGCGCCGCGCTGCGCAGGCCCTACGTGGAGCTGGAGAGCCTGCGGGCGCAGCTGAAGCCCTTCGCCTTCGACGTGCCGCACAACGACATCACCGACGCGGTCCGCAAGGAGGACCCCGCCCCGCCGAAGACCGATCCGCCGACCGAGAAGCAGCCGCACTACCTGGTCCTCGCCGACCGGTACGGCGCCCAGGGCCTGCCCCGCCCCCCGGTCCCGCTGCCGCCCCAGCCGTACGCCGTCAACTCCGGTTCGCTGCCCAACGGCCGTGCGACGACCCAGGTGACGATGAAGATCCCGGACGGGTACGAGATCGTCCGCGTCACCATCGCCGGCCGCATGACGAGCTTCTCCAGCACCGACTTCGCGCCGGACGACGGCGCGGTCGCGTTGCAGGGAGCGCTCGGCCAGTTCACCGTCGTCGGCACGGACATCCCCTTCGACCCGTTCGGCGAGAAGGTCTTCGACCCCGGCACCGTCCTGCACAAGGACACCGGCGGCGACTTCCTCGCGGGCGCGACGGGCTCACCGGTGGTGGTCCTGGTGTGGGACCGCGTCTCCACCCAGTCCCTGGTGCTCACCGCCGAGGTGCGCCCCACCAGGGCCGCCTACGACCAGTGGCGCGACGAGGTGTGGAACGGCCTGTTCACCGCCGCCCAGACCCGCTACTACGACCAGCAGCAGGACATCGCGGGGCGGATCGCGGCCCTGGAGGAGCGCCTGGGCAGCGTGGACACGCTCACGCTGCGCCGCGAGGAGAACGACGAGGTCATGCGGGCGGTGCTGCGGTATCTGCTCGGCAACCGCTTCCCGACCATGCCCAAGGACGTCGTGGACACCTTCAAGGACGCGAAGGTGGACATCACCCACGGGACGAGCTTCGACTCCGACGCCCTGAAGCCGGACGCCGCGGCGTGGACGACGGTGCGCCAGTACGAGAACCTCGTGCGCTTCGTCAACCAGGCCATCGAGTGGGAGAACGTCGTCAGCTTCCTCTACTCGTACTTCTGGGACATCCCCGAGAGCTGGGCGTTCATCCGCGACATCAAGCACCCGGACGCCAACCGCCAGGCGTTCCTGCGGGCCGGCAGCGCCCGGGTCGTCCTGACCGTGCGCAAGGGGTGGGAGACCCGCTGGGTCAACTTCGTCGAGCGGGGCGTCATCGACGACCCGGCCGAGCCGTCACCGCCCGCGCTGTACTGGACGATCGCCCAGGAGATCGCCGCGTACGACGACCGCAACTATCCGGGCATCCCGCCCGCCAACCCCGGCCGTTCCGCCGTGCGGATCCAGGACGCGGTGATCAGCAAGTCGAATTCCGTCGTCGGGCCGAGCCAGTCGCCGGTGGCGATCCGCGTCGAGTCCAGCGAGGGGTTCACCGCCGGGGCGCAGGTCGTCATCGACTCCGCGCGCGAGCTGACCAACAGCCAGGAGCTGACGACGATCACCCGGATCCTGTCCGGGACCCAGATCGAGGTCGCCCGGCTGGCGAAGGCGCACAACGGCGCCACCACCCCGTTCCCGGTGCTGCAGCCCGCGGAGAAGGGTGAACTCATGGCCGAGTGGAACGAGTACACCCCCACCTCGGGCACCGACATCGCCGTGACGAGCAACCTGTCCACCATCAACTGAGCGGGCCGCTATGCCGACCACGTATCCCGGCATGGACATCATGGTCTGGGACCCCCGCCTGTCGTGGCTGTGGCGCCGCTCGAACCTGCGCTTCATCGGGTTCTACCTCGCCCACCTCCGCGGGGACGACGCCACGACCTGGTCCGCCCGGCTGTGGGACCTCAGGGACCCGGGCTGGACCGTGCTGCCGATCTGGGTCCCCTTCGGGGCGGCGCAGATCGACGGGGCCAAGGCCGACCCGGCGAAGAACAAGCCCGCCGTGCCGGGAGGCATCTTCCGCACCGTCGACGGCGGGGACGACGGGCTCGCCGCCGTCGGCCTCGCCCGGCGCGCCGGCCTGGAGGCCGGGGCCACGCTCTATCTGGACATCGAGGGACATCTGAACAAGGGGCCGGGGGCCTGGGCCAACCCGGCCACCGGTACGGCCGAGTACATCCTGTCGTGGCTGCTCGCGGTCTCCCTCTCGGGGTACCGGCCCGGGTTCTACTGCTACCGCGCCGAGCTGGACCCCCGTACCCTCCTCGATCCGCGCGTCCTCACGTTCCGGCCGGTGTTCTTCGCCGTGTCGGTGCCGGAGGTGGACCGCTTCCAGTGGAACAACAACACCTTCCGGCTCGCCCCCTACCCGCTGCCGAAGTGGGGCGTCGGCACCTCCGAACGCTGGCAGTACGCGGACAACGTGGTCGCCGTCCAGTACGCCCAGCCCAAGGGCGCCGCCCTGACCTGGCCGGACGCCGACGGCCGGCCCCAGAACCACCGCGTCCCGCGCAGCTTCCGGGACGTCGACTGGGACGAGGCGAAGGTCTTCGACCCCGCCCACCCGAGGGCCGCGATCGCGCTGGCCGCGACCCAGCACCACACGGCCCCGGACCGCGTGCGGCTCTTCGCCGCGACCACCGAGCACCTCCTCACGGCGGTACGGGACAAGGCGGGGAAGACCGGCCCGCTCGGCGTCACACCGGTCCTGCCCCGGGACACCGTCCCGCCGCCCCCGCAGGGCGTCGACGGCTTCGACGCCACGAGCATCGCCGCGAGCAGTTCCGACGCGCAGTCCCGGCACATCTTCCTGCTGGGCGCCGACGGCCGGATCCGTATCCGGTGGCTGACACCGCGTCAGCCCTACCCGCCGCACCCGCAGCCCGTGAACCCCGCCCGGAACCCGGCCCGCAAGGGCACCCCCCTGGCGGCCGCGTCCCGTACCCCGCTCGCCCTCGACCTGGTGTACGTCGACGGCGAGCACCGGCTCGTACGGCAGTTCTCGCAGGCGGGCCCGGACGTGGACTGGACGAACAACGTCCAGACCGTCCCGCCGCCCGGCAGGGCGGGCGGCCGGGACCCGCTGCTCGTCGCGGGCGGCAGCAACCTCGCGCTGCTGCCCTCGCCCGCCGACGCCGTCCACGACGCGGGCAGGCTCGACGCGTTCCACGTCGGACACGACTACTCCCTGCCGCCCTGGAACGACCCGCGCGCCTGGCAGGTGGTGCACACCCGCTGGACGTTCGCCCGCGGCCGCCCGGCGGCACCGGCCACGGCCCCGGTCCCCGGACTCGACGGCGTCGCCGCGGCGAGCGGGGTCGCGGCGGTCCGCACCGCCGACCGCACGCTGCACGTCGTCGTCCAGGACCGGTCGCGTACGCGGCTGCGGCACGCCACCCTGAAGCGCGCCGCATCGGACTGGCAGACCGGTGAGGGCCCCACCGGTGAACTGCCGCCGCTGTACCGCCCCGAGCGCGGGGACCCGGTCGCCGCCTGGTGGATGAACCTGCAGCTGCTGGCCACCGGCAACCGCGTGCTGCTGGTGGGCGTGCTCGCCTCCGGCCACCTGGGCTGGGCGACGCACGACGGGGCGGCCTGGTCGCCGATCACCGCCAAGCGGGCGGGCTTCACCACGGGCCGCCCGCTCTGCCTGGCGCGGCGGGGCACCAAGGCCGTGGACGTCTTCGGCTTCGACGAGGACGGCCTGCTCGTGCAGCGCACCCTCACCCTCCTGGACAAGGCGGGCGCGGCCCTGGCTCCCTTCTAGGGGCCCGGGATTCCGGGGCCCGGATCGCCGAGGCCCGGGACTGCCGGGGACCGCGCCCGTCCCCGCCGCGCTACACCGCGTGCAGCGCCAGCGTCGGGGAGAGCCGTGCCGCCCGTACCGCCGGATAGAGCCCCGCCACCGTGCCGATCGCCAGGGTCGCGCCGAAGCCGCCCGCCATGGCCCAGGGCGGCACCACCCACGGCAGTCCGCCGGACACCGCGTACGCGGCCGTCGCCGCCGCGCCGAGCGCGACGCCCGCCAGGCCGCCGAGACCCGACAGCATCAGCGACTCCGTCACGAACTGGACGCGGATCTGGCCCCGCGTCGCCCCCAGTGACCTGCGCAGGCCGATCTCGTACCGCCGCTCCAACACCGAGATGATCATGGTGTTGGCGACGCCGACCCCGCCCACCAGCAGCGCGATCCCGCCGAGCCCGAGGAGCAGCGTGGAGAACGCGCCCTCCGTCGCGGCCTTCGCCTTGAGCGCCGACGACGGGTCGGTGACCTGGACGTTGCGCGGGTTCTCCGGGTCGATGGAGGGGGCGAGGAGCCTGCGCACGTCGCCCACGGAGCCGTCGGTGGAGCGTTCGTACACCGATGTCGGGTGCCCGTCGAAACCGAGCAATTTCTTCGACGCGTCCCAGCCGGTCAGCGCCGACCGCTCGATGTCGGGGGCGAGCGGCAGCGGGCCGAGGACGCCGATGACGGTGAAGTACCGGTCGTCGATCCACACCTGCTGGCCCGGCGAGGTGATGCCGAGGCGCTCCGCCGCGACGTGGCCGAGGACCACCGACGGGTAGCGGCTGTTGGCGGCGTTGAACCAGCTGCCGCGCGCCGTCTCTCCGCGCAGCACCTTCAGCAGCCCCTCCGTCGCGGCCTTCACGGTGATCCCGCCGGTCTCGTCCTCGGAGATCTTCTCGCTGCGCCGCACGGAGCGTTCGAGGTCGCCGGTGGCGCCGACGTCCTCGACCCCCTTCACGCGCGCTGCCCGGCCGGCCGCGTCCTCGGGGAGCGTCACCTTCTCGCCGGAGAACATCGCCTCGCCCGGCGAGGCGACGAGCATGTTCGTGCCCAGTTCATCCAACTCGGCCATCAGTTGGGCCTTGCTGGAGGAGGAGATGCCGACCACGGCGACCATGGTCGCGATGCCGATGGCGATGCCGAGCGCGGAGAGGACGACCCGTACGGGACGGCTGCGCAGCCCGGCGGAGCCGACGTGCAGGACGTCGCGGGGGCTCAGCCGCGCCGCCTTCGGGGCCCCGCCCCGCCGCGTACGCCCGCGCGCCCTCATGCGGCGGCCTCCGCGCGCCGCGTGTCCGCGACGACCTGCCCGTCCCTGATCCGGACCTGCCGCGGCAGCCGTCCGGCGATCTCCGTGTCGTGGGTGATGACGGCGATGGTCGCGCCCTCCGCGTTGAGCTCGTGCAGCAGGGCCATGACGGCCTCGCCGGATGCGGAGTCGAGCGCGCCGGTGGGCTCGTCGGCGAGCAGCAGGTCGGGTTCGCCGACGACCGCGCGGGCGATGGCGACGCGCTGTTTCTGGCCGCCGGACAGTTCGTGCGGGCGGTGTCCCATGCGGTCGGCGAGGCCGACGCGTTCCAGGGCGTACGCGGCCCTGCGGCGCCGCTCGGCGCGCGGGAGGCCGGAGTAGAGCAGGCCTTCGGCGACGTTGTCGCGGGCGCTGATGCCGGGGACGAGGTGGAACGCCTGGAAGACGAAGCCGATGTGGCGGGCGCGCAGCGCGGAGAGGCTGCGGTCCCCGAGGGCGGCGACGTCGTGTCCCGCGATGGCGACGGTACCCGCGGTGGGCCGGTCGAGGGTGCCGACGATGTGCAGGAGGGTGGACTTGCCGGAGCCGGACGGGCCGACGATGGCGAGGAGTTCGCCCGCGGTGACGGTCAGGTCGACGCCGCGGAGGGCGGCGACACCCCCCGGGTACTCCTTGGTCACGGCGTTCAACTCAACGACGGGCGCGGTTGTTTCGGTGCCGTTCATGCCCTGGGCACCCCGACCTTCATGCCCTCCCGCAGCCCGCCGCCGCTCACCTCGACGCGGCCCTGCCCGAACATGCCGAGGCGGACCTTGACGTCGCGGGTGCGGCCGTTCTCGACGACCTGGACGCCGAATCCGCCGCCGGGCAGCGCGAGGAGCGCGTTGACGGGGACGGAGAGGACGTTCTCGCGGGTCTCGCCGGTGAGGTCGACGGTGACCGGTGACTGGTCGAAGCCGCCGACCTCGCCGGGGTCGTCGAAGGCGATGGTGACGGGGAGTTTGGGGGTCTTGTCGTTGGGGTCGTCCCCGGGCTCGGCGGTCCTGCCGACGGAGGCGACCCTGCCGTCGACCGTGGCACCGTCCGGGAGGGTGACGGTGACCTTGGTGCCCTTCTTCGCCGAACCGCCGTCGGCGACGTCGAGTTCGACGCGTACGACCCGTTCGGAGCCGGTGGTCGAGAGCACCGGCTTGCCCGGCCCGACCTGGTCGCCGACGGTGGCGGCCGCGGACTTCACGCGGACCGCGGACGGCTGGAAGGAGATCTGCCCGGGGCCGACGCGGCCGGTCCGCTTGAGGTCGTGGGCCTTCTGCCACGCTCTGACGGCGGCCGCGGTGGCATCGGTGTAGGTGTCGTCGACGGCGAGGCCGGAGCCGTATCCGAGCGCCACCAGGTTCTGTTCGAGCTGGCGTACGTCGGTGCCCTTGTCGCCGGGCTTCAGGGTGCGGTACATGGGCGCGGTGCCGTACATCAGGCGGACGGCGGTGCCGTTCACCTCGTAGAGCCGGCCGTCGCGCCGGATGGTGGAGCCGGTGCCGGTGCGCCAGGTGAGGGTGCCGGTGGTGCCCGCGTTGACCTTGCACTCCTGGGCGTAGCCGAGGGTGCCGTCGACCTGTGTGCCGCTGCTGAGGTCGCCGCGCTCGACGGGTGTGGTGGCCGGGGGCAGGCCCGCGTCCCGGTGGCCGGAGTCCTGCTTGCCGCCCCCGTCGGCGAGGGCGGTGACGGCGACCCCGCCGCCGGTGATCGCGAGGAAGGTGACGACGGTGGCGGCGACCGCGGTGCGGCGCCTCATCCGACGATGCCCTTGCACGCCTCGGCGGCCTTCTCCATCTTCTTGGCCTCGGCGCCCTTGGGCATCGGCTGGGCCTGCATGGCGCCGCCGTCGAACTTCGGGTCGGGCATGTGAAAGCCGTTCTTGCGCATGCACCGGGCGTACTCGAGCATCTTGTCCTTGTCGGCCTGGGAGACGCCGCCGCCCTTGGAGCCGCCGCCCATGCCGCACTCCTTCATGGCGGCCTGCATCTTCTCCTTGCTCAGGTCGCCGCCGATGGTGATGCCGCGGACGTCCTCGCCGGACTTGGGTTCGGCGACCTTCAGGCCGTGCTTGCGCAGGCACTCGCGCTCCTTGAACGCCTTGTCGGCGTCGGCGCCCTTTCCGCCGTCGGCGCGGTCCGACGAGCCGGAGCCCGAGCCGGACGACGAGCCGGAGTCGTTCGAGCAGGCCCCGGCGAACAGGGCGAGGGCGGCGAAGGCCGACGCGACGGCCACCGAGCGGGTACGGGTGGTGCGGGCTGTCCTCATGTGGCTTCCCCTTGGATGCGGCGTGACGTGACTGACGCGCACAGGCTGGCGGGGAGCGGGGTTTCGTCTCTCTCAACGGGGACGCTTACACCGGCGAAAGGTCACTCTCAGGTACACAGGGGCCCATGCGCGTACTGCTGGTGGAGGACGAGGAATTCCTGGCCGAGATGATCGCCGAGGGGCTGCGCCGCGACGCGCTCGCCGTCGACGTCGCGGCCGACGGCCTGTCCGCGCTGCGGAAACTCCAGTTCGGCGAGTACGACGTGATGATCCTCGACCGGGACCTGCCGGGCCTGCACGGCGACGAGGTGTGCCGCCGCGTCGTCGGGCAGCGGCTGCTGACCAGGGTCCTGATGCTGACCGCGTCGGGCACGGTGCGTGACCGGGTGGCGGGGCTCGGGCTCGGCGCGGACGACTACCTGACCAAGCCGTTCGCGTACGACGAGCTGCTCGCCCGCGTCCTGGCGCTCGGCCGGCGCGCACGGCCCGCGCTGCCTCCGGTGCTGGAGCGGGCGGGCCTCGTCCTGGACACCGCGCGCCGCCAGGCCAGCAGGGACGGGCGTCATCTGTCGCTGTCCCGCAAGGAGTTCGCGGTCCTTGAGGCGCTGCTGCGGGCGGACGGCGCGGTGGTCAGCGGCGAGGACCTGATCGAACAGGTGTGGGAGGAGGACACCAGCTACCGCACCAACGCGGTGCGGGTCACCCTCTCCAAGCTCCGCGCGAAGCTGGGCGAGCCGGCCGTGGTGGAGACGGTGCCGGGCGCCGGGTACCGGATCGCGGGGCGTTCGCTGTGATCCGGCGGGCGCCGGCGCGCCTCCGGATGCGGATGAGCGGCGAGCGGTCCCGGCTGACGGCCCTGTACGGGGGGCTGCTGGTGCTCGCCGGGGCGCTGCTGACCGGCCTGGTCTACCTGCTGGTGCAGCAGGGCGTGTACACGTCGATCAGTACGGCGGTGACCACGGCCGTGCCCCGGGGCACCGTGCCGCCGTGGAACACGGTGCCGGTGCCCGTGCCGGTGGCCTCGGCGGTGCCCGCCCGGCGGATGGAGGGGGTGCCGTCCGGCCTCGACAAGGGCCTCGCCGTCACGGAGATCAGCGACCTCGCGGGGGAGGCGGCGCTCAACCGGCTCCTGACGGTCTCGGTGATCGTCCTCGCCGCGTACGCCGTCCTGTCGGTCGCGCTTGCCTGGTGGATGGCGGGGCGGGTGCTGCGCCCGGTGGCGGTGATCGCGGGGAGGGCGCGGCGCCTCTCGGGGGCCAACCTGCACGAGCGGATCGCGCTGGAGGCGCCGCCGGGCGAGCTGAAGGACCTGGCCGACACCTTCGACGAGATGCTGGACCGGATAGAGCGGCTCGTCGGCGCGCAGCAGCGGTTCGCGGCCAACGCGGCGCACGAGCTGCGCACCCCGCTGGCGGTGCAGCGGGCGGCCGCCGAGATCGGGCTCGCCGGTGAGCCGGGCCCGGAGAAGGTCGCGAGGATCCGTACGAAGCTCGTCTCGGTCGCCGACGACAGCGAGCGCCTCATCGAGGGGCTGCTGCTGCTCGCCACGTCGGAGCAGGGGCTTCAGCGGCGGGAGCCGGTCGCGGTGGACGTGCTGGCGCACGCGGTCGCGGAGGGCCTGGCCGGGGAGGCGGCGGGGCGGGGCGTCACCGTGTCGGTGCGGGCCGATCCGCTGACCGTGGAGGGCGACGGCGTGCTGCTCGACCGTCTGATCCACAACCTGGTGGCGAACGCGGTGCGGTACAACGTGCCGCAGGGCCGGGTGGCGGTCCGCGTCACCGGCGACGGCACGCTGGAGGTCACCAACACGGGCCCGGTGATCCCGCCGGAGGCGGTCCCGCACCTCTTCGAGCCCTTCCGCCGCGCCCAGGAGCGCACGCACGCCCCGGGCGAGGGGGCGGGCCTCGGCCTCTCCATCGTGGCGGCGATCGCCCACGCCCACGGAACGGCGGCGACGGCCCACCCGAACACGGACAACGGCGGCCTGACGGTGCGCGTCCGCTTCCCGCGGGGGCTTGCGGGCCGGCCGGAGGGGGATCAGTGGCGGTAGAAGATCCGGTCGCCGTACTCCTGGAAGATCCGGCCGTTCCAGTCGTGGCCGCCGTCCACGTTGCCCGAACGGAGTACCGGGGGCTGGACGCCGCGTGCGGTCAGCTCCTCGATGGCGGCGGCCGTCATGGCCTGCATCAGCGCGTTGGTGACGACGCTGGAGGCGGGCCCGAACGGCGCGTCGACGCCGTCGAGGGTGAGCTCAGCGTCCCCGACCCCGATCTTGGAGTCGATCACGACGTCGCAGTGGTCCTTCAGGAACGTGCCGGAGACGTGCCGGGACCGGGTCTTCGTGGCGTACGCCACCGAGGTCACGCCGATCACCTTCAGGCCGAGCGCGCGGGCGTTCATGGCCATCTCGACGGGCAGGGAGTTCCGTCCGGAGAGCGAGACGATCACCAGGACGTCGCCGGGGCGGGCCGGCGAGGAGTCGAGGACGGCGCCCGCGAGGCCGTCGACCCGCTCCAGGGCGGAGCCCAGCGTGGCGGGCATGACGTCGACGCCGACGACACCGGGGACGGCGAGGAGGTTGATGAGGGCGAGGCCGCCCGCGCGGTAGACGACGTCCTGCGCGGCGAGGGAGGAGTGGCCGGCGCCGAAGGCGAAGAGGCGGCCGCCGGACTCGACCGCGTCGGCGAGCAGGGTGCCCGCGTCCGTGACGTTCCCGGACTCCTCGTCGCGGACCCGCCGCAGCAGGTCGATCGCGGCGTCGAAATACTGACCTGCCAGCTTGCTCTCGCTCTTCGAGCTCATTCGCATCACGTTGCGGTCTGGACCTGCACCCTGTCAACACTGTCGCAGGCCGGTCCGGGGCGGGAATTCCACCGGCGCGGCACGCTTGTCAGTGGTATGCGTCAGAATTGAGGGCAGGGCCAGCGCACGAGCGAATTCTGAGGGGCACCCATGTCGGGGCTGATTGACACCACTGAGATGTATTTGCGCACCATCCTCGAGCTGGAGGAGGAAGGTGTGGTCCCCATGCGCGCCCGGATCGCCGAGCGGCTCGACCAGAGCGGGCCGACGGTGAGCCAGACCGTGGCGCGCATGGAGCGTGACGGCCTGGTGGCGGTCGCCAGCGACCGGCACCTGGAGCTCACGGAGGAGGGCCGCCGCCTGGCCACCCGCGTCATGCGCAAGCACCGCCTCGCGGAGTGCCTGCTCGTCGACGTGATCGGTCTGGAGTGGGAGCAGGTGCACGCCGAGGCCTGTCGCTGGGAGCACGTGATGAGCGAGGCGGTGGAGCGCCGCGTCCTCGAGCTGCTGCGCCACCCCACCGAGTCGCCGTACGGCAACCCGATCCCGGGCCTCGAGGAGCTGGGCGAGAAGGACGGCGCGGACCCGTTCCTGGACGAGGGCATGGTCTCCCTGACGGAGCTGGACCCGGGCTCCGAGGGCAAGACGGTCGTGGTGCGCCGCATCGGCGAGCCGATCCAGACGGACGCCCAGCTGATGTACACACTGCGGCGGGCCGGCGTGCAGCCGGGCTCCGTGGTGAGCGTGACGGAGTCGGCGGGCGGTGTCCTGGTGGGGAGCAGCGGCGAGGCCGCTGAGCTCACCGCGGAGGTCGCCTCGCACGTCTTCGTGGCCAAGCGCTGACCGTCGCGCGGGTCCGCCCGGCCGTCCTCACCCGGCGGCCGGGCCCCCGCCCCGGGCGGTTTCGCGCCCTTGCGGAGGGCTGAGGTCAACTTCCGTTGTCGGAGGGGAAGTTGACAAGGCCTCACGATCTCCACGAGATCTTGCGGAGTCCAAGATTCAGTGTGCGGAATCGCAGCGCCCGAGCGTTTTGCGTGCGAGGCTGTCGCGAGAGGCATATGACCTGAGGGCTCTTGACCGTGTCGGCGCCAGGTCTGGCCGCACGGCCGGAGAGGGGGCTGGAGGATGTGCCCGTCTGGTGAGCTCGGACGCCCGCCCGGCGCGCGCCCGTGTGCGCCCCGCCTGCCGCGAGAAGGCGAGGGCCCCGGCGCCCGTGAGCGCCGGGGCCTGTCCTCCCCTGTACTGACCCGGAGCCCCGAGCTCTCAGGGTCATTCCCCTCGGACCGGTTTCCCCGAGCGGTCCGCCTCCCGATGAAGATCTCCCCTCGGCCGCGCCGGTCAATCCTTGAGCGTGGTCACCCGAACGAGGGGTGTTACCGGCAAACCGGCCTTTTTCGAAAGAAAGTTCGATAACGTGCGGGGGCGTGGAGCAGGACCAGGCGTGGAACCCGAGCGGAACCAAGGGGGGTGCCAGGAATCATGGTGCGGCGCATCGACGTGACGGGCGCGGGTGGCGTACGCCTCGCCGCCTGGGAGTACGCCGATCCTCCCAAGCTCAGGGAGGCCGAGGGGCCGCCCGGCGGGGTGCTCCTGCTGCACGGCCTGATGGGCCGCGCCTCCCACTGGGTCGGTACGGCCCGCTGGCTCTCCGAGCGGCACCGCGCGGTCGCCCTCGACCAGCGCGGCCACGGCAGGAGCGAGAAGCCCGCCGAGGGCCCCTACACCCGCGATGCATACGTGGACGACGCCGAGGCCGCCCTCGTCCAGCTCGACCTCGCGCCCGCCGTCCTCGTCGGCCACTCCATGGGCGCGCTCACCGCCTGGCAGCTCGCCGCGCGCCGCCCCGACCTCGTCCGGGGCCTGATCATCTGCGACATGCGGGCCTCCGCGCTCGGGGCCGCCTCCCAGCGGGAGTGGGAGGACTGGTTCAAGTCCTGGCCGGTGCCGTTCGCGACCCTCGCCGACGTCCGCAGGTGGTTCGGCGAGGACGACCCCTGGGTGGAGCGGCCCAACCCCGCGCGCGGCGAGTTCTTCGCCGAGGTGATGACGGAGGGCCCGGACGGCTGGCGGCCCGTCTTCGACCGCGCGCAGATGCTGGAGTCCCGCGAGACGTGGGTGCACGACGCGCACTGGGAGGAGCTGATCCAGGTCCGCTGTCCCGCGCTCGTCGTGCGCGGCCAGGACGGCGAGCTCGGCCGGGCCGAGTCCCAGGAGATGGTCCGCGTCCTGCCCCGCGGGGAGTACGCGGAGGTGGCGGACGCCGGACACCTCGTCCACTACGACCAGCCCGCGGCGTGGCGGGCGGCGATCGAACCGTTCCTGGACGGGGTCCTGACGGGGGCCCCGCCGACGTAGGCGGGCCCCGCCACGGGCCTCAGGGGCTCAGTGCCTGAAGGGCCTCAGGGGCTCAGGCGCTCGACGCGCCACCCCTCCCCCGCCTCCCGGCGTACGTACCGCAGGCGGTCGTGCAGGCGGTCCGCCCTGCCCTGCCAGAACTCCACCGCGAGCGGCCGCACCCGGAAGCCGCCCCACTCCGGCGGCACCGGGACCTGCTCACCCTCGGGGTAGCGGGCCGCCAAGTCGGCGTAGGCGCGGTCCAGTTCGTCCCGGGAGCCGAGCACCGACGACTGGGCGCTGGCCCAGGCGCCGAGCTGGGAGCCGTGCGGCCGGGTCCGGAAGTAGGCGACGGTCTCCTCGCGCCCGACGCGCTCCGCGCGGCCGGAGACGATCACCTGACGGGCCACCGCGTGCCAGGGGAAGAGCAGCGAGACGTACGGGTTGGCGGCCAGCTCACGGGATTTGCGGGAGCCGTAGTTGGTGAAGAAGACGAAGCCCCGCTCGTCGAAGCCCTTCAGGAGCACCGTGCGGGAGCTGGGCCTGCCGGTCGCGTCGGCGGTGGAGACGACCATGGCGTTCGGCTCGTGGACGGCGCCGCCCTCGCAGGCCGCCTCCTTGAACCAGCGCGCGAACTGCTCCATGGGGTCGGCGGGCAGGTCGTCCTCGGTGAGCCCCTCGGTGACGTACTGCTCACGCATGTCGGCCGGCTCGGGCGGGGATGTCGGGAAAGCGGCGCTGGCGTCGGTCACACAGTCATCCTGCCGCATCGGGGGCCGGGCCCGCGGGCGCGGTGCGGCCCGGCGAGGTGACGTGTGGCACTGAGTGCCGTATCGCATCGCCAAAGGTGGCACCAAGGGATATCGTCCTGCTGCCGAATCGGTTGGGTGACCACCAGCCTCACTGGGCATCACCGGAGTGCACGTTCCGGACCGCGAGTCGACGAATTCGCCACAGATGGGCGGATTGGACCGCGTAACCGGGCCGTGTTCGCCCACTTCTGACCGATGGTCATGAGCTGATCGCCTTGCCTCACTCGAAAACCATCATGTCGAACCCATCACGAGGAGCCGCCTGATGTCCGACTTCGTACCCGGACTTGAAGGAGTCGTCGCGTTCGAGACGGAGATCGCCGAACCGGACAAGGAAGGTGGCGCGCTGCGCTACCGCGGTGTCGACATCGAGGACCTGGTCGGCCACGTCTCCTTCGGGAACGTGTGGGGCCTGCTCGTCGACGGCGCCTTCAACCCCGGCCTGCCGCCCGCCGAGCCCTTCCCGATCCCGGTGCACTCCGGTGACATCCGCGTCGACGTCCAGTCCGCCCTCGCGATGCTCGCCCCCGTCTGGGGGCTGCGCCCGCTGCTCGACATCAGCGAGGAGCGGGCCCGCGAGGATCTGGCGCGCGCCGCCGTCATGGCCCTGTCGTACGTGGCCCAGTCGGCCCGCGGGCAGGGGCTGCCGATGGTGCCGCAGCGGGAGATCGACAAGGCGGACACGGTCGTCGAGCGGTTCATGAAGCGCTGGCGCGGCGAGCCCGACCCCAAACACGTCCAGGCCGTCGACGCCTACTGGACGTCGGCCGCCGAGCACGGCATGAACGCCTCCACCTTCACCGCCCGCGTCATCGCCTCCACCGGCGCGGACGTGGCGGCGGCGCTGAGCGGCGCGGTCGGCGCGATGTCCGGGCCGCTGCACGGCGGTGCCCCCTCGCGGGTCCTCGGCATGATCGAGGAGATCGAGCGGACCGGGGACGCGGTCGCGTACGTCAAGCAGGCCCTGGACAAGGGCGAGCGGCTGATGGGCTTCGGGCACCGGGTCTACCGGGCCGAGGACCCGCGGGCGCGGGTGCTCCGGCGCACCGCCCGTGAGCTGGGGGCGCCCCGCTTCGAGGTCGCCGAGGCGCTGGAGAAGGCCGCCCTGGACGAGCTGCACGCCCGCAGGCCCGACCGGGTCCTCGCCACCAATGTGGAGTTCTGGGCGGCGATCGTCCTGGACTTCGCCGAGGTGCCGGCGCACATGTTCACGTCGATGTTCACGTGTGCGCGGACGGCGGGCTGGTCGGCGCACATCCTCGAACAGAAGCGGACGGGCCGGCTCGTGCGCCCCTCGGCACGGTACGTGGGGCCGGGCTCCCGCAGCCCCCGGGAGATCGACGGGTTCGGGGACATCGCGCGCTGACGCTCAGCGGGCGACGCTCACCGCAGCGCCCCCTCCACCAGCACCGTCCACTGCGCCACCACCCGCTCCCGCCGCGCCCCGTCGTCCGTGAGGAGGTTGGCGAGGCCCAGGCCCCGCGCCATGTCCAGGAGGCCCTGGATGGTCTCCCGGACGCCGGGGCGGGACTCGTCGGCGCCCAGGAGACCCACCGCGATGCGGTGGGTCTCGCGGCCGACGCGGGCCTCCAGTTCCGTGACCCGCGTGCCGAGCTGGGGCTCGTTCGAGGCCGCCACCCACAGGTGGAGCGCCGCGCGGAAGAGCGGGCCGGTGTAGAGGTCGACCAGGGCCGCGACCACCGAGGCCGGGTCGGTTGCGGGGAGGGCGCGCAGCGCGGTGGAGCGCTGCTCGGCGACGTACTCCACGGCCGCCGTGAAGAGGTCCTCCCGGGTCGGGAAGTGGTGCTGTGCCGCGCCGCGCGAGACGCCCGCCCGCTCGGCGACCACCGAGACCGTCGAGCCCGCCCAGCCGTGTTCGGCGAGGCAGGAGACGGCGGCCTCCAGGAGTCTGAGCCGCGTGGCGCGGCTGCGGTCCTGTTTGGGCGCGCGGTCCCGCGCGGTCCCGTCGGCGGCGGTCACAGCACCCATGGGCGCTCCCGTCGTTCGAGGAACGCCGTCATGCCCTCGCGCGCCTCGGCGGAGCCGAAGAGGCGCGCGGACAGGGCCACGAGGGCGTCCGATTGGCTGTCGAATGCGTCGAGCACCCTAGCCGTGAGCAGCTTCTTCGTCTCGGCCAGGGCGCCCGGCGCCGCCGCGCGCAACCCGTCGAGCAGCGGTTCGAGGGTGGCCCCGGCGTCGGCCCCGTACGCCGTGATCAGGCCGATCCGGGCCGCCTCCGCCGCGTCGAAGCGCTCCCCGGTGAGGTAGTAGCGGGAGGCGGCTGCCGGGTCGAGGCGGGGCAGCAGGGGCAGGGAGATCACCGCGGGGGCCACGCCGATGTGCACCTCGGTGAAGGCGAACGTGGCGGCCGGGCCCGCGACGGCCAGGTCGCAGGCGCCGAGCAGCCCGAGGCCGCCCGCCCTGACGTGGCCGTCCACCCGGGCGACGACGGGCTTGGGCAGCTCCACGATCTGCCGCAGCAGCCGTACGAAGTCCCGCGGGTCGGGTGGCGCCTTCAGGTCGGCGCCCGAGCAGAACGCCGTGCCGGTGTGGGTGAGCTGGACGGCGCGGACGGCCGGGTCGTCGCCTAGGCCGGCGAGGGCCTCGGCGAGGGCGCCGACCAGCTCCGCGGAGAGCGCGTTGCGGCGGTCGGGGAAGTCCAGGGTGAGGTCGGTGATCCCGCGCCGCGGCGAGGAGACGACGAGACTCATGGCAGCTCCTCGGCGGGTCAGTAGGACTTGGGCAGGCCAAGCGTCTGGTGCGAGACGTAGTTGAGGATCATCTCCCTGCTCACCGGGGCGATCCGGGCCACCCGGGAGGCCACGATGAGGGAGGCGAGCCCGAACTCCTTGGTGAGGCCGTTGCCGCCGAGGGTGTGCACGGACTGGTCGACGGCCTTCACGCAGGCGTCCGCGGCGGCGAGTTTGGCCATGTTGGCGGCCTCGCCCGCGCCGACGTCGTCGCCCTCGTCGTAGAGCCGGGCGGCCTTCTGCATCATCAGGCGGGCCAGTTCGATCTCGACGTGGCACTGGGCGAGGGGGTGCGCGATGGCCTGGTGGGCGCCGATCGGGGACTTCCACACGCTGCGTTCCCGCGCGTACTCGACGGCGCGGGACAGCGCGTAACGGCCCATGCCGAGCGCGAACGCGGCGGTCATGATGCGCTCGGGGTTGAGGCCCGCGAAGAGCTGGAGCAGCCCCGCGTCCTCGTCGCCGACGAGCGCGTCGGCGGGCAGCCGCACGTCGTCGAGGACGAGCTCGAACTGCTTCTCCGCGGCCTGGAGTTCCATGTCGATCCGGCGCCGGCCGAAGCCGGGGGCGTCGCGCGGGACGATGAACAGGCACGGCTTGAGGTTGCCGGTCCGCGCGTCGGAGGTGCGGCCGACGATGAGGGTGGCGTCGGCGATGTCGACGCCGGAGATGAAGACCTTGCGGCCGGTCAGCAGCCAGTCGCCGGAGTCGGGGTCGCGGCGGGCGGTGGTGGTGATGCGGTGGGAGTTGGAGCCGGCGTCGGGTTCGGTGATGCCGAAGGCCATGGTGCGCGAGCCGTCGGCGAGTCCGGGCAGCCAGGTCCGCTTCTGCTCCTCGGTGCCGAAGCGGGCGATGACCGTGCCGCAGATCGCGGGCGAGACCACCATCATCAGCAGCGGGCAGCCGGCCGCGCCCAGCTCTTCGAGCACGATGGAGAGTTCGGCGATGCCGCCGCCCCCGCCGCCGTACTCCTCGGGCAGGTTGACGCCCAGGTAGCCGAGTCCGGCGGCGTCCGCCCAGAGTTCGTCGGGGTGGCCGCCGGCGGCGGCGACGCGGGCCAGGTAGTCGCGGCCGTACCGGCGGCCGAGGGCGGCGACCGCGGTGCGCAGCGCCCGGTGCTCGTCGGTTTCGAGGACGGTGCTGCGCGACGTGGTGCGAGCGGTGCTCATGAGGCTTCTTCCTCCTGGACGACGGCGAGCAGCGCGCCGACCTCGACCTGGCGGCCGGGTACGGCGTGCAGGGCGGTGAGCGTTCCGGAGGCGGGAGCGGTGATGCGGTGCTCCATCTTCATGGCCTCCAGCCAGACGAGGGGCTGCCCGGCGCTGACCGGCGAGCCCTCGGTGAGCCCTTCGGCGACGCGGACGACGGTGCCGGGCATCGGGGCGAGCAGGGAGCCGGGCGCGCGGTGGGCGGTGGGTTCGGGGAGCAGCGGCAGCGCGGTGAGGGCGGTGTCCCCGCGGGGTGTGCCGACGTGGACGCGGTCCCCGTACCGCGTGACCGTGTACGTGCGCCGTACGCCGTCGGCTTCGAGCACCACGAGCCCCTCGCTCACGCCGAGCACCGTCACGCCTTCGGCGGCGGGCCCCTGCCGGGTGTGGTGGTAGCGGACCTCGTGTTCGGTGCCGTCGGGTTCGGTGCGGTAGCGCTTGAGGTGGGGCTGGGAGCGCAGGTTGCGCCAGCCGCCGAACCGGGAGCGGCCGTGCGCGTCGGCGAGCGCGGCGGCGAGCGGTGCGTGCGGGTCGGGGGTGGTGGTGGTGAGGGCGGCGGCGTGCCGGTCGTAGAAGCCGGTGTCCATGCGGCCCGCGGTGAACTCGGGGTGGCGCAGGGAGCGTACGAGCAGGTCGCGGTTGGTGACGGGGCCGTGGACGGCGGCGCGTTCCAGGGCGCCGGCCAGTCTGCGCAGGGCCTCGGCGCGCGTCGGCGCGTGGGCGACGGCCTTGGCGAGCATCGCGTCGTAGTGCACGCCGATGGTGTCGCCCGCGGTGTAGCCGGTGTCCAGGCGCACGTCGCCGGGGACGTCGAGGCGGTGCAGGGTGCCGGTCTGCGGGGCCCAGCCGGCCGCCGGGTCCTCGGCGTAGAGGCGGGCCTCGACGGCGTGTCCGCGCTGGGCCGGGGGCGCCGCGTCGAGGGCTTCGCCCTCGGCGACGCGGATCTGCAGCGCCACCAGGTCGATGCCGAACACGGCCTCGGTGACGGGGTGTTCGACCTGGAGGCGGGTGTTCATCTCCAGGAAGTGGGCCCGGCCGCCGGCCACCAGGAATTCGACGGTGCCCGCGCCGCGGTAGTCGGTGACGCGGGCTGCGCGCACGGCCCGTTCGTGGAGTTCGGCGACGAGTTCCGGGGCGAGGCCGGGCGCGGGGGCCTCCTCGATGACCTTCTGGTGGCGGCGCTGGAGGCTGCAGTCGCGGGTGCCGAGCGGCCACACGGTGCCGTGCGCGTCGGCCATGATCTGCACCTCGACGTGGCGGCCGCCCTCGATGTACGGCTCGACGAACACCTCGCCGTCCCCGAAGGCGGCGGCGGCCTCGGCCCGCGCGGCCGCCAGCTCCCCTTCGAGCGCGGCGAGTTCGCGTACGACGCGCATGCCGCGGCCGCCCCCGCCCGCCGCCGCCTTCACCAGGACGGGCAGGTCGGCCTCGGTGACATGGGCGAGCGGTGCGACGCCCATCAGCTCCTTGGCGCGCGTCTTGGACGCCATCGCCTCGATCGCGCCGGGCGGCGGCCCGATCCAGACGAGGCCGGCGTCGAGGACGGCGCGGGCGAACCCGGCGTTCTCGGAGAGGAAGCCGTAGCCGGGGTGGACCGCGTCGGCGCCCGCGTCCTGCGCGGCCTTCACGACGAGGTCGCCGCGCAGGTACGTGTCCGAGGGCGCCGCCCCCGGCAGCCGTACCGCGGTGTCGGCCTCGCGTACGTGCAGGGCGTCCGCGTCGGCGTCGGAGTACACGGCGACGGTGGCGATGCCGAGTTCCCGGCAGGTGCGGAAGACGCGGCAGGCGATCTCGCCCCGGTTGGCCACCAACAGGGAAGTAATCATGGGGAGTTCCTCGCATCACGCATAGGAGGGGGTCCTCACATCCGGAAGACGCCGAAGCCGCCGCGCGCGCCCTCGTAGGGCGCGGTGTGGATCGCGGAGAGGCACAGGCCGAGGACGGTGCGGGTGTCGCGCGGGTCGATGACCCCGTCGTCGTAGAGCCGCCCGGACAGGAACATCGGCAGCGACTCGGACTCGATCTGCCGCTCCACCATCTCGCGCAGCGCGGCGTCCGCCTCGTCGTCGTAGGGCTGCCCCTTCGCGGCGGCGGACTGCCGGGCGACGATGGAGAGCACCCCCGCGAGCTGCTGCGGGCCCATGACGGCGGATTTGGCGCTGGGCCAGGCGAAGAGGAAGCGGGGGTCGTAGGCGCGTCCGCACATGCCGTAGTGGCCGGCGCCGTAACTCGCCCCCATGAGCACCGAAAGGTGCGGCACCCGGGAGTTGCTGACCGCGTTGATCATCATGGCGCCGTGTTTGATGATGCCGCCCTGCTCGTACTCCTTGCCGACCATGTAGCCGGTGGTGTTGTGCAGGAAGAGCAGCGGGATGTCGCGCTGGTTGGCGAGCTGGATGAAGTGGGCGGCCTTCTGGGACTCCTCGCTGAACAGCACGCCCCGCGCGTTGGCGAGGATCCCGACGGGGTAGCCGTGCAGGGCCGCCCAGCCGGTGACGAGCGAGCTGCCGTAGAGCGGCTTGAACTCGTCGAAGTCGGAGCCGTCGACGATGCGGGCGATGACCTCGCGCGGGTCGAAGGGCTTCTTCAGGTCGTCGGGGACGATGCCGAGCAGTTCGTCCTCGTCGTACTCGGGGGGCGCGACGGCCGCCGGGTCCGGGTCGGCGTACGCCTTGCGCCAGTTGAGGCGGGCGACGACGCGGCGGGCCCGGCGCAGCGCGTCGTGTTCGTCCTCGGCGAGGTGGTCGGCGAGGCCCGAGGTGCGGGCGTGCATCTCGGCGCCGCCGAGCGACTCGTCGTCGCTCTCCTCGCCGGTCGCCATCTTCACCAGCGGCGGGCCGCCGAGGAAGACCTTCGCCCGCTCCTTGACCATGATCACGTGGTCGCTCATGCCGGGCACGTAGGCGCCGCCGGCCGTGGAGTTGCCGAAGACGACGGCGATGGTGGGGATGCCGGCGGCGGAGGACTGCGTGAGGTGTTTGAAGAGGGCGCCGCCCGGGATGAAGATCTCCTTCTGCGAGGGCAGGTCGGCGCCGCCGGACTCCACGAGGTGGATGGACGGCAGCCGGTTGGCGTGGCCGATCTCGTGCGCCCGGAAGGCCTTCTTCAGCGTCCAGGGGTTGGAGGCGCCGCCCCGGACGGTCGGATCGTTGGCGGTGATCAGGCATTCGACGCCCTCGACGACGCCGATGCCGGTGACCATGGAGGCGCCGACGGGGTAATCGCTGCCCCAGGCGGCCAGCGGGGACAGCTCCAGGAAGGGCGTGTCGGGGTCGAGGAGCAGCTCGATGCGTTCGCGGGCGAGCAGTTTGCCGCGCCCCCGGTGCCGGGCGACGTACTTCTCGCCGCCGCCTTGCAGCGCCTTGGCCTGTTCGGCGTCGAGTTCGGCGAGCCGGTCCAGCATGGCCCTGCGGTGCTCGGCGTACTCGGCGCTCGCGGGGTCGAGCGCGGAGGCGAGGACGGTCACAGGAGTACCTCCGGTATGTCCAGGTGGCGGGCGCGCAGCCACTCGCCGACGCCCTTGGCCTGCGGGTCGAAGCGGGCCCGTGCGGCCACGCCTTCGCCGAGCAGCCCTTCGACGACGAAGTTCAGGGCGCGCAGGTTGGGCAGGTCGTGGCGGGTTACCGGCAGCTCCGCGGTCTCCGGAAGCAGCAGGCGGAAGCGGTCGACGGTCAGTTCGTGGGCGAGCCACCGCCAGGCGTCGTCGTCGCGCACCCACAGGCCGACGTTGGCGTCGCCGCCCTTGTCGCCGCTGCGGGCCCCGGCGACGAGACCGAGGGGGGCGCGGCGGGTGGGCCCCGGCGGCAGCGGCGGGGGCAGCGGGGGCCGTTCGGGCTCTTCGAGTACGAGGGTTCCGGCGCCGGAGGTGATGGGTGTGCGCCGTCCGTCGGGCAGGACCGCCACGTGGTCGACGGTGTCCCGGTCGACGTACGCGGCCTCGAAGACGCCGTAGGGCGAGCCCTTGCCGGGCGGCGCGGTCACGTGGAAGCCGGGGTAGCTGGCGAGGGCCAGCTCGATGGCGGCGCCGCTGAGCGCGCGGCCCACCGCGTCCGGGTCGCCGTCGCGCACGACGAGGCGGAGCAGGGCGCTGGCGCTCTCCTCGGTGGGCGCGTCGGCGCGGTCGGTGCGGGCCAGCTCCCAACGGACCTCGGCGGGACGGGATTTGGCGCGGTCGAGGGCGTCCTCGGTCTGGGCGCGAACCAGAGCGGCCTTGGCCTCGATGTCGAGTCCGGTGAGGACGAAGACGACTTCGTTGCGGAAGCCGCCGAGCCGGTTGAGGCCCGTCTTGAGGGTGGGCGGCGGGGCCTCGCCGCGCACCCCGTCGACGCGGACGCGGTCGGGGCCGTCCTGGGTGAGGGTGACGGTGTCGAGGCGCGCGGTGACGTCGGGGCCCGCGTACCGGGCGCCCTGCGTCTCGTAGAGGAGCTGCGCGGTGACCGTGCCGACGTCGACGAAGCCGCCGGTGCCCGGGGGCTTGGTGATGACGGACGAGCCGTCCTCGTGGATCTCGGCGATCGGGTACCCGGGCCGGCGCACCGCGTCCGGCCCCCTGCCGTGCCCGGTGAAGAAGGCGTAGTTGCCGCCGGTGGCCTGCGTGCCGCACTCCAGGACGTGCCCGGCGACGACGGCGCCGGCGAGCCGGTCGTACTCCTCGGGCCCCCAGCCGAAGTGCGCGGCGGCGGGCCCGGTGACCAGAGCGGCGTCGGTGACGCGGCCGGTGACGACGACGTCGGCCCCGGCGGTCAGGCAGGCGGCGATGCCGGCGCCGCCGAGGTAGGCGTTGGCGGTGAGCGCGCCGGGGAAGCGGGCGCCGAGGTCGTCGCCCTCGACGTGCGCGACCCGCGTCTCGCCGAGGCCGAGCCGCCCGGCCAGTTCCCGTACGGCGTCGGCGAGTCCGGCCGGGTTGAGGCCGCCCGCGTTGGCGACGATGCGGACGCCCCGCTCGCGGGCGAGGCCGAGGCACTCCTCCAGCTGCCGCAGGAAGGTCTTGGCATAGCCCTTGGCGGGGTCCTTGAGCCGGTCGCGGCCGAGGATGAGCATGGTCAGCTCGGCGAGGTAGTCGCCGGTGAGGACGTCGAGGGGGCCGCCGGTGAGCATCTCGCGCATCGCGTCGAAGCGGTCGCCGTAGAAGCCGGAGGCGTTGCCGATCCGCAGGGGCGGCGGTGTCGCGCCGGGCGGTGTCATGCCGCGCCCCCCTTCGGCGGCCGTCCGGTGCCGGGCGGCCCGGCGAAGGCCTGCGCGATGTCCAGCCAGCGGTCGGCGTCGGGGCCCTCGGCGCGCAGGGCGAGGTCGGCGCGGTGGGCGCGCCGGGTGACGAGCAGGCAGAAGTCGAGGCCGGGGCCGGCCACACGCTGGGCGGCGTCCTCGGGCCCGTACGCCCACACCTCGTCCGTGCCGGGCGCGGTCAGCTCGACCCGGAACTCCTCCTGCGGGGCGCCGAGTCCCCGTACGGCGAAGGAGAAGTCACGCGTCCGCACGCCGATCCGCGCCACATGCCGCAGCCGGCCGGTCGGGGCGCGGCGCACACCGAGCGCGTCCGCGATGTCCTGGCCGTGCGCCCAGGTCTCCATGAGCCGTGCCGTCGCCATGGAGGGGACGGCCATCGGCGGCCCGTACCAGGGCAGGCGGGTGCCCGCGGGGGCCGCGCTCAGGGCCTGCCACAGGGCGTCGCGGCCGGTGCGCCAGCGGGCGAGGAGTTCGGCGGGCGGCAGCGCGGCGCCCTCCTCGGCTCCGTCGTCCACGAAGGAGTCGGGGGCCGCCGCCGCCTTCTCGGCCTCGGCGGCGAAGGCGTCCGGGTCCGTGGCGGCGAGCAGGGCGGCGCGGTCGGTCCAGGCGAGGTGGGCGATCTGGTGGGCGACGGTCCAGCCGGGCGCGGGGGTCGCCAGCGACCACCGTTCCCGGCTCACCTCCGCGACCAGGCGGTCGAGTTCCTCGCTCTCGGCGCGCAGGTCGTCGAGCACGGGCAGGGCATCGGGCACGGAACGCTCCCCTCGGGGCACGACTGTGGTCTCCCCCGCTCGCAGGGGGCCGAGGGGGGTGCCTGGGAGCATGGCAGCGCTCGGAGAAACAATCAAGCGTGCTTGCATTACTTTCCGGACGGCTCCACGGATGCGGACGGCTCGACGGCTGCGGACGACTCGACGGCTGCGGACGGTGCCACAGCTCCGGAGGCCCCCACGGTCGGCCCGGTGGCGGCGTCCTCCGCGCGACCCCGGCGGCCCCGCCCCACCTGGGTCCGCACCGCGCCCATGCTCGCCGCGATGACCAGGGCGATGGCCAGCGCCTCGGAGACGGACAGGGCCTGGCTCAGGACGAGGAACCCGGCGACCGAGGCGATGGCCGGTTCCAGACTCATCAGGATCGCGAAGGTGTGCGCGGGCAGCCGCCGCAGCGCGAGGAGTTCGAGGGTGTACGGCAGGACGGACGACATCAGCGCGACGGCCGCGCCGAGCGCCAGCGTGACCGGGTCGACCAGCTTCGCCCCGGCCCCCACGATCCCGAGCGGCAGGAAGAGCACCGCCGCGACGGCCATGGCGAGGGCGAGGCCGTCGGCCTGCGGGAAGCGCCGTCCGGTGCGTGCGCTGAAGAGGATGTACGTCGCCCACATCGCGCCGGCGCCGAGCGCGTAGGCGATACCGGCCGGGTCGAGACCGTCGAGGCCGCCCCCGCCGCCGAGCAGGAAGACGCCGCAGAGCGCGAGCCCCGCCCAGATCAGGTTGACGGCGCGGCGCGAGGCGAGGACGGAGAGCGCCAGCGGCCCGAGGACCTCAAGGGTGACGGCGGGACCCATGGGGATGCGGGCCACCGCCTGGTAGAAGAGGCCGTTCATCCCGGCCATGGCGATGCCGAAGGCGACGACCGTGCCCCAGTCGGCGCGGGAGTGGCCGCGCACCTTCGGCCGGCACACGACGAGCAGCACGAGCGCGGCGAAGACGAGCCGCAGCGCCACGATGCCGACCGCCCCGACCCTCGGCATCACGCTGACGGCGACGGCGCCGCCGAACTGCACGGATATCCCGCCCGCGAGGACGAGCCCGACCGGGCCCAGCGCGCCGAACCGCCCGCGGACGCCGGGCTGCCGCGTCTCGGGGGTCACCTCCGCCTCCGGGGTCACCCCCGCCCCGGGGACGGCCGGAGCCGTGGACGCTGCCTGATCGCTGCGGGAGACCTTCACGGGCGAGCCTTTCCTGATGCGGTGACGCGGTGGTGCGGCGATGCGGTGGTACGGGGGAGGCGTTGGAGCGGTGAGGCGGTGCCGCACCCGCCGGTAGTCCGGTAGTCCACTTTCCTGGACTCCACCGTCTAAGGTAGTGCACTGGAACAGGATTGTGCTGCCGTTTCGCTGCTGTACGCAACCCACGTCCACATATCGAAGCTACGGCGCCCGGCACGGCTTGTGAAATGCCGCTTGTGCTGTCGTTATGCTCCGCGGACATGACTGATCCGACCGGTATGAGCGACCGCGGCGGCGGCACCGGCTCCGTCGAGGTGCGCCATCTGCGCTGCTTCCTCGCCGTCGCCGAGGAAGGCAGCGTCACCCGCGCCGCCGCCCGGCTGCACGTCACCCAGCCCGCCGCCTCCCGCACGCTCGCCGCCCTGGAGGACGCGCTCGGCGTGCGGCTCGTGGACCGCTCTACGCACCATTTGACGCTCACCGCGGCGGGGCACGCGTTCCGGGACAGGGCGGCGGCCGCCGTCGCCGCGTTCGAGGACGCGCTGGACGCCGGGCGCTCGGTGCGGCGGCCGCTGCGCCTCGGGCACGCCTGGGCGGCGGCGGGCCCCTCCACCACACCGCTGCTGCGCCGCTGGCGCGCGGCCCACCCCGACGTACCGCTGGAGCTCCTGCGCATCGACGACCGCACGGCGGGGCTGGTCCGCGGCGCGGTCGACGTCGCGCTGCTGCGCGGGCCGGTCGACGCGCCGGGCCTGGTCACCGAAGTTCTCGGCACGGAGGACCGGGTGGCCGCCGTGCCCGCCGACAGCCCCCTCGCGGACCGTGCCGCCCTCACCCTCGCGGACCTGGCGCACCACACGATCGCGCTCAACCCGGTCTCCGGCACCACCACGCTCGACCTGTGGCCGCCCGGCGCGCGGCCCACCTCCACGATCACCGTCGCCAACACCGACGACTGGCTCGCGGCGATCGCCGCGGACCGCGCGGTGGGCGTCACGACCGCGGCGACGCCCGGCCTGCACCGGCACCCCGCGGTCGCCTACCGCCCCCTCACCGACGCCCCGCCACTCCTGGTGGTCCTGGCCTGGCGGGACTCCCCCTCGCGCCACCCGGCCGTCGCGGCGCTGGTGGCACTGGCGCACGAGGTCACCGCGGACGGCGCGGCGCGGCGGCCTGACGGGTCCTAGGCGTCCGCGAAGTCGCGTCTGGCCCGCGACGCCTGGCACGCGCGCTCGCCGCGTTGTCGGGCCCGCCCGAGTACGTCCGGTACGAGGGCGACACTCCGCCTTGCGATCGCACGCACCAGACACCGCGGGCCCAGACACCGCGGGCCACGCCCTTCGGCCGAACGACGCGCCCCTGCGGCCACGCCCTAGGCGCTCGCGCGGCCGTACACCGCCGACTTACCCAGCTCCTCCTCGATGCGGATGAGTCGGTTGTACTTGGCCGTGCGGTCCGACCGCGAGAGGGAGCCGGTCTTGATCTGCCCGCACCCGGTGGCGACGGCCAGGTCCGCGATGGTCGTGTCCTCCGTCTCGCCGGAGCGGTGGGAGATGACCGCCGCCCAGCCGGCCGCCCGCGCGGCGCCCACCGTCCCGAGCGCCTCGGTCAGCGTCCCGATCTGGTTGACCTTGACCAGGACCGCGTTCCCCACGCCGGTACGGATGCCCTCCCGCACCAGCGCCTCGTCGGTGCAGAACACGTCGTCCCCGGTCAGCTGGCAGCGGGCCCCGACCCGCGCCGTCAGCGCGCGCCACCCGTCGAGGTCGTCCTCGGCCATCGGGTCCTCCACCGAGACGACCGGGTAGGCGTCGATCAGCGCGGCGAGGTAGTCGACCTGCTCGGCGGGGGTGCGCCGGACGCCCTCCCCCTCGTACACGTACGCGCCGTCCCGGTAGAACTCGGACGACGCCGGGTCCATGACGAGACCGATGTCCGCGCCGGGCCGGTACCCGGCACGTTCGATCGCGGCCATCACGAAGTCGAGCGCCTCCTCGGCCGTACGGAGCGCGGGCGCGAAGCCGCCCTCGTCGCCGACGGCAGTGGAGTGCCCCGCGGCCAGCAGGTCGCGGCGGAGCGTGTGGAAGACCTCGGAGCCCATCCGGACGGCTTCCGCGAAGGTCTCCGCGCCCACCGGCGCGATCATGAACTCCTGGAAGTCCAGCGGATTGTCGGCGTGGGCGCCGCCGTTGACGATGTTCATCATCGGCACGGGCAGCACCCGCGCGTCGGCGCCGCCGAGGTGGCGGTAGAGCGGCTGCCGGTGCGAGCGGGCGGCGGCCTTGGCGGTGGCGAGGGAGACCCCGAGCAGGGCGTTGGCGCCGAGCCGCGCCTTGGTGGGCGTGCCGTCGAGCGCGGTCAGCGCGGCGTCGAGGCCGGCCTGGTCGTCGGCGTCGCGGCCGGTGACGGCGTCCGCGATCTCGCCGTTCACGTGGGCCACCGCCCGGTCGACGCCCTTGCCGTGCCAGCGCCGGGGGTCGCCGTCGCGCAGCTCCACCGCCTCGCGGGCGCCGGTGGAGGCGCCGGAGGGGACGACGGCGCGGCCCAGGGATCCGTCGGCGAGGAGGACGTCGACCTCGACGGTGGGGTTGCCGCGGCTGTCCAGGACGGCGCGAGCGGTGACGGCACGGAGAGCGGTGGCCTCACGGGTGCGTGCGGGCATGGGAGTTCCTTCCCTTGTCACTGCCGGGCCACGGCTGCGACGACGCTGGCGCTCGGCCCGACGCCGAAAACTATACAGCCTTGCTGTTAAGCGCCGCTGTTCAGTCGTGCTGTTCAGGACTGCTGTTCAGGACTGCTGTTCAGATGCGCTGTTCAGTGCCGCTGTGCAGCGGCGTTTCCGGGTTAAAGTGCCCTATGCCCACCCCGGAAGCCGCCGCCGTCGCCGCCGACCTGCGTACCGCGATGGGCAAACTGACCCGGCGCGTACAGCGCGAGGACGTCATCCCGCACGGCCAGGTCGCCGTGCTCGGCGTGCTCGACCGCGACGGCGCCATGACGACCAGCGACCTCGCGGCCGATCAGCGTGTACGCCCGCAGTCGATGGCCCGCGCGGTCGGCCTCCTCCTCGACCAGGGCCTGGTCACCCGCAGGGCCCACCCCACGGACGGCCGCAAGTCCCTGATCGACCTCTCGGACGCCGGGCGGGCCGCGCTGGAGGCGGAGCGCGGCCGCCGGGCCGGCTGGCTCGCCCTGGCCATCGAGGGCGAACTCACCGAGGACGAGCGGGAGGTGCTGGCGCGCAGCGCGGCCCTGATGGAACGCCTCGCCGCGCGCCAGGGGCTCTCCTAGCGGACCCGCCCGTACAGGTTCGGACGGTACCGGTCGAAGGACGAGACACGGACGGTCTTGCCGGGCCGCGGCGCCTCCAGGTACGTGCCGCCGCCCAGGTAGATCGCCACGTGGTGGATGCCTGACGGGGTGCCGTCGCCGCTCCAGAACACGAGGTCGCCGCGGCGGAGTTGGTCCCGCGTGATCGGTGCGGCGGCGCGGTACTGCGCGTCGGCCACGCGCGGCAGCGTGATGCCCGCGCTCCGGTAGGCGGCCATGACCAGACCCGAGCAGTCCCACCCGTGCGGGCCGTTGCCGCCCCAGACGTACGGGTCGCCGAGGTGCCGCATGGCGTACGAGATGGCGGCCTCGGTGCCGTACCGGGTCGGCGTGCCGGTGCCGGTTCCTGTGCCTGTACCCGAGCCCGTACCTCTGGCCGACCCGCCCGGCGCGGGCGCCGGTGCCGGTGCCGGTTTCGCGGAACGGCCGGTGCGCCGCTCGTACTTGTCCTTGTGGCTGGTCCAGTACCAGTGACCCGCCCGCTGGTACCAGTACACGCGGTCGCCGGCGTCCCAGCCCTGCCGGCCCCGGAAGACCGGCTCGGCCCCGGCGGACCGGCGGGCGGACCGGGTCACGGCCTTGCCCGGCGGGGCCACGGACCCCTTGCCGCCGCGCGCCAGGTACTTGTCGCGGTGCGCGGTCCAGCGCCACCAGCCGGTGGCGTCCTTGTACCAGTACCGGCTGCCGTCCCAGCCCGCGCGGCTCGGCGCGGGTTCGGCCGACGCGGTGCCGGCGGCCGCGCCCACCAGGACGGCCGCGCCGACGGCGGCCGCCACGGCTCCGCGCACGCCGCCGCACCGCCCCCGCCCGGCGGGGCCCGCGGCGCCCGGGGCGGGTGGCCCGGCGCAGTGTCCGCAGGCGCAGTCGTCGGGCACTTCTTCGCTGAATCGGGGTGTCTGCACTCCGGCCCTCTCCTTGCGTACGGTTCAGTGGGTGTCGACGGCGCTTCCGCGCGCCGTGCAGAAGGCCACCGTCAAGTCCTTGACCAGCGCCTTCCGTTCGTAGTCGTCGAGTGCGACCAGTCCTTTCTCGGTGAGTCCGCGGACGGTGTCGTCCACCGCGTCGAGCACCGACGCCAGCACGCCGTCCCGGTGCTCGGCGTCGAGGGCGGCGAGCCGGCGGCGCCGCATCGCGGCGGCCATCTCCGGCGCGTACTCAAGGCGCGTGGGCCGGGCCGAGAACACCTCGATGCCGACGGCCCGGCACTCCGCCGCAAGCTCCCTCGTCAGCGCGTCGCCGACGGCACCGGCGTCCCGCAGGGTCGGTGTGCCGTCCGCGGGCTCGTGGAAGGAGTCGGCCGGCAGCCGCGACATCACGTCGGCGGTCACCGCCTCCACCTGTTCGCGCAGGTACGCGGTGTGGTCGTCGACGGCGAGGAGCGCCCGCGCCGTGTCCTTGACCTGCCACACCACCAGGACGACCACCCGCAGTTCGACGCCCCGCGCGTCGACGGCGGCCATCGGCTCACCGCGCCAGTGCCGCAGCCGTACGTCCACGCGCCTGCGCGGCGTCAACGGGCTGATCCACAGGAGTCCGGTGCGGCGCACGGTGCCCCGGTACCTGCCGAAGCGCGACAGGACCCACGCGGTGCCCACCCGGCCCCGGGTGAGGCCGCCGAGGGCGAGGAGAACGAGGGTGCCGCAGCCGCCGACGGCCGCCCAGCGGGGGGCGTCGAGCCCCGTGCGGGGGTGCTCGGGCACGCGAAGGACCGCGCCGATCCGGGCGGGGAGCAGCCCCCCGGACCAGATCAGCGCGCCCGCCCCGGCGACGGCGAGCGCCGCCACGAGCAGCGCCCACCATCCGGAGCAGGCGGGCCCGCGCCGTTCCGTCCCGCCCCGGTCGGGCCGGGGCGGAGCGGGCGCCCGCCGCGCCGGTGCGGCCACGGGGGGTCGTTTTCCTGGCTGGAGCCCCTCCGGCCGCGCTTGGCCCTTGGGCCGGGCCTCCACACCCCGGGCCTCCGGACGGCCGTTCCTGGTCGGGGACTTCGGCGGCTTGGGCAGCTCGGCCGTGTCGTCGCGGAAGAGCAGGCCCATGGGGATGGAGCCGCGACGGTCGCGCATGACCAGTTCAGGACGCCCCGCTGGGGACGGCGCGACCGGCGGGCCGGACGAGACCGCCTCTTGCGCCCCTCCCCGCCCTCCTGACCCCTCCGACCCCTCGGGTTCCCCCGACCCCACGGACTTCCCCGGCTCTTCCGGCACGACGGCACACCAGACTTCCCGCTTGCGCAAGGCAGCTGACGCCTCGACAGATGATCAAGGACCACCTCGATCCTGCCGGACCGGGCCCCTCGCCCCCACCCGCGAAAGTCACCGATGCCAGAGACTCACGTCCCAGACTTACGTCCCGGACCTACGTCCCGCCGACCCGCCACCGACCCCTTCGCCGCGCCCCTCCCCAAGCCCCTCCGCCAACACCTCCGCTAAATGCCGCCCCCGCACCCCCGCCAACTGGTCGAGCTGGGTCCGGCAGGAGAAGCCGTCCGCCAGGACCACCGCGTCCTCGCCCGCCGCCGCCACGGAGGGCAGCAGCTGCTCCTCGGCACAGGCCTTCGAGACCTCGTAATGGCCCTTCTCGAAGCCGAAGTTCCCGGCGAGCCCGCAGCAGCCGCCGCTCAACTCGCCCGTCAGGCCCGCCTTCTCCCGCAGCCGCTGCTCCGCCGCGTCGCCGAGGACGGCGTGCTGGTGGCAGTGGGTCTGGCCGGTGACCGGGCGGCCGACGTGCGGTGGCCGCCAGTGCGGGGCCAGTTCCTCCAGGGCCTGCGCGAACGTGCGGACCGCCGCGCCGAGCCGGGCCGCGCGCGGGTCGTCGCTGAGCAGTTCGGTGAGGTCCGACCGGAGGGCGGCGGCGCAGCTCGGCTCCAGGACGACGACCGGTGTCCCGGCGTCGAGCAGGGGTTCCACGCGGTCCAGAGTGGCGCGCAGGACGGTACGGGCGCGGTCGAGCTGGCCGGTGGAGACGTACGTCAGGCCGCAGCACACCCCGGGCGGCGGCACCGTGACGGTGAGCCCGGCGTCCTCCAGGACCGCCACCGCGGCCCGCCCCACGGAGGGCGCGAGGTGGTCGGTGAAGGTGTCGGGCCAGAGCACGACGTGCGCGCCGGCCCCGGACCGCCGCCCGTCCCGCCCGCGCCACCACTGCCGGAACGTGCGGGGCGCCACCTCCGGGAGAGCACGCTCCGGCGCGATCCCGCCGAGCTGCTTGGCGGCCGCCGCCAACGGGCTCACACGGGCAAGGGAGTTGACGAGGCGGGCGGTGCGCGTCGCCGCGACCGCCCGCAGCCAGCGCGGCAGCCATCCCATCGAGTAGTGGGCGGCGGGCCTGCGCCGGCCCTGGTAGTGGTGGTGCAGGAACTCCGCCTTGTACGTGGCCATGTCGACGCCGACCGGGCAGTCCGAGCGGCAGCCCTTGCAGGACAGGCAGAGGTCGAGCGCGTCCTTGACCTCGGTGGAGCGCCAGCCGTCGGTGACCACCTCGCCGGCGAGCATCTCGTGCAGCAGGTGGGCGCGGCCGCGCGTGGAGTGCTCCTCCTCGCCGGTGACGCGGAAGGACGGGCACATCACGCCCGCCGGTGAAGCGGGCGTCTTCGTACGGCATTTGGCGACGCCGACGCACCGCCGGACGGCGGCCGTGAAGTCGCCGCCGTCGTGCGGGTAGCCGAAGGCGACGTCGACGGGCTCGCGGGGCAGCGGCGCGAACCGCAGGTCCGCGTCGAGGGGCGCGGGCCGCACCAGCATGCCCGGGTTGAGCAGGCCCGCCGGGTCCCAGACGTCCTTGACGCGCTCGAAGAGGGAGACCAGCTCCGGTCCGTACATCTTGGGCAGGAGTTCCGCGCGGGCCTGGCCGTCGCCGTGTTCGCCGGAGAGTGAGCCGCCGTGCGCGACGACCAGGTCGGCGAGCTCCTCGGAGAAGCGGCGGAAGCGGGCGATGCCCTCGCGGCCGAGGAGGTCGAAGTCGACGCGGACGTGGATGCAGCCGTCCCCGAAGTGCCCGTAGGGGGTGCCGCGCAGTCCGTGGCCGGCCAGCAGCGCCCTGAACTCCCGCAGATAGGCGCCGAGGCGGGCGGGCGGCACCGCGCAGTCCTCCCAGCCGGGCCAGGCCTCCGTGCCGTCCGGCATGCGGGTCGCCGTGCCGCTGGCGTCCTCGCGCACCCGCCACAGCGCGCGCTGCCCGGCCGGGTCGTCGACGACGAGGGCGTCCACGGTCTCCCCCGCGGCGGCCCGCACGATCGTGTCGGCGTGCGCGCGGGCCTCGGCAGGGGTCGCGCCGCCGGTCTCCACGAAGAGCCACGCGCCGCCCCTGGGCAGGCCGCCGGCGCCCCTCACGAGGTCGGCGGCCATGCCTTCGACCGTCAGGGGGCCGTACGGCAGCAGTCCGGCCGCGGCCTCGGCCGCCGCGCTCTCGTCGGCGTACCCGAGGACGGCGAGTGCGCGGACGCGGGGCGCGTCGACGAGACGTACGACCGCTTCGGTGACGACGCCGAGGGTGCCCTCCGAACCGCAGAAGGCGCGGGCGAGGTCGGGGTCGCGTTCGGGGAGCAGCGCGTCCAGGGCGTATCCGGAGATGCGGCGCGGGAGTTCGGGGAAGCCGGTGCGCAGCAGCGCCAGGTCGCCGTCGACCAGGGGGCGCAGGGCGGCGGGGGCGCCGTCCCAGCCACGGGCGATGCGGCGGAGTTCGCCGGGGCCGTCGAGGACCGTGAGGGCCGCGACGTTGTCGGCGGTCGTGCCCCAGGCCACCGAGTGCGCGCCGCAGGAGTTGTTGCCGATCATGCCGCCGAGGGTGCAGCGGCTGTGGGTGGAGGGGTCGGGGCCGAAGGTGAGGCCGTGCGGGGCGGCGGCCGCGCGCAGGTCGTCGAGGACGAGGCCCGGCTGGACGACGGCCGTACGCGTCGCGGGGTCGAGGGAGACGAGGGCGTTCATGTGCCGGGTGAAGTCCAGGACGACGCCGGTTCCGGTGGCCTGTCCGGCGATCGAGGTGCCGGCGCCGCGCGGCACGAGCGGCACGCCGCGTTCGCGGCAGACCGCGAGGGCCGCGGCGACATCGTCGGCGTCGCGCGGGGCGACCACGGCGGCGGGCACCCGGCGGTAGTTGGAGGCGTCCATGGTGTGCAGGGCCCGCGCGGTGACGGAGAGGTCCACCTCGCCGCGGACGGCGGCGCGCAGGTCCCGCGCGAGACCCTCCGGGTCGTCGGCCGGCTCCTGCTCCCGCCGGTTGCGTACGGGGCCGCCGAGGTCACCGTGGAGATCGCTCATGCCGTCCAGCATGCCCCCGCACCGGCCCCATGCGGCCACCCCGCCCCACCCGTTATTTCATGGTCCGGACGGGAAGATTCCCAACTCGGTCGACAACTCTCCTATAGTGATCTCCACTTGAGCAGAGCTTGAGCAGAGTGTGTCGCTTCCGACCGAGGACCCCGATTGATGACCGCGCAAACCCCCCTAGCGCGACCCGGGACGGAGCGCCCTCCGCTGCGTCCGACCGCCCTTGTCCTGCTGGCCTGTGCCGTGCTCACCGCCGCGCTCACCGGAGCGGCCGTCGCCCTCGCGCCCGCCTCCGCCCGGCCCCCGCTGGCCTGGGGCTCCGGTGCCGCCGCCGTCGCGCTGACCGCCGCCGTGACGGTCGCCTTCCACGCCGTACGCGCCAACTCCCTGCTGCGCCGCGCCGCCGAGGCCGCCCGGCAGGAGACCGAACGCCTCGCGCGCGAGCAGGCCGCCCGCGCCGAGGAGGCCGCCCGTGAGCGCACCGCGCTCACCGAGTACTTCGCCCGCGAGCGGACCGAACTGACCGTGCGCGCCCGCCGCGCCGAGTCCGAGCGCGCCGCCGCCCTCGCCGCCTGCGCCAACGCGGCGGGCCGCATGCAGGCGCTGGCCACCGGCATGCTCGCCGACCTGCGCGAGATGGAGGGCAGGCACGCCGACGAGGACGTCCTCACCGACCTCCTCCACCTCGACCACCGCACCGCGCAGGCCGGCCGCATCGCCGACTCCGTGGCCGTCCTCACCGGCGCCCGCTCGGGCCGCCGCTGGGCCAGGCCCATCATCATGGAGTCCATCCTGCGCGGCGCGATGGGCCGCATCGGCGGCTACCAGCGGGTGCGCCTGCACTCCGCCAGCGAGGTCGCGGTCGCGGGCCACGCCGCCGAGGGCGTCATGCACGCCCTCGCCGAACTCCTCGACAACGCCACGAACTTCTCCCCGCCCACCTCCGAAGTCCACGTCTACATCGAGGAGGTCGCGGCCGGTGTCATCATCTCCGTCGAGGACAGCGGCCTGGTGATGGGGCCGGTGCAGCAGCGCCGCGCCGAGCACGCCGTCTCCGGCGAGGCGCAGGGGCTCGGCGGCCTCTCCGGCACCCGGCTCGGGCTCGCGGTCGTCGGCAGGCTGGCCCGCAAGCACGGTCTGACGGTCTCGTTCCGCCCTTCGGCGCGCGGCGGCACGGGCGTGCTCCTGCTGATACCCCAGGAGCTGCTCTCCCGCCCCTCGGACGCGGCACCCCGCCCGGCCGCCGCCCCCGCCCTGACGGCGGCCACCCGCACCCCGGCCCCCGCCCTCACCGCCCCGGACACCTCCGACGCCCCGCCGGCCGGACTCGACCACATCGACCGCGACCCGCTGCCCGCCCACGGATCAGCAGCCGGCACCGGGCAGTCGGCCCCCGGCACCAGGGAAACGGCACCCAACCCCGGGCAGACGGCCCCCGCCCCCTCCGAGGCCCCGCTGCCCAAGCGCCCCCGCGGCCGCACCCTCGCCGCCGCCGAGCGGGCCCGCGCCGACAGCGACACGGGCGAGACCCGGATCCGGCCGCGCACCGCCGCGGGCACCGCGGCCCGCTTCAGCAGCTTCCGCCAGGCCGTCCGGCCCGCCGCGCCGGACCCCTCCGGTCCGGCCGAGGCCCCGGACGCCACCGCAACTCCCCCGCACCCGGAAGGCGACACCCCCCGATGACCACCGGCACCAACCCCGGCAGCACCACCGACGAAAAGCTCACCTGGCTGCTCGTAGGGCTCCTCGAGCGCACCCCCGGCGCCCGCCACGCCCTCGTGCTCTCCAGGGACGGCCTGAAGCTGTGCCGCACCCCCGAGCTCTCCGTCGACCAGGCCGACCAGCTCGCCGCGATAGCCGCCGGCATCCAGTCCCTCTCGCACGGCGCCTCCGCCGAGTTCGGCGACGGCAGCGGCGGGGTCCGCTCCGCGATGGCCGAGTTCTACGGCGGCATCCTCTTCATCGTCGAGGCGGGCGAGGGCGCCCACCTTGCGGTCATCGCCGACGAGGACGCCGACGCCGGGCTCGTCGGGCACACCATGAGCGAGCTGGTCGAGCAGCTCGGTGAGCACCTGCGCGCCGCGCCCCGCACGGACGGCGGCCCCGGCACCCTGCCCGCCTCATGAGCCGCCCCGGCCGGGACGACACCCCCGACCGGCTGTACACCCTCACCCAGGGACGCAGCCGGTCGGCGCCCGACACCCCCTTCGACCTGGTGACCCTCGTCGTCGCCGAGTCCGATCCGGTCCCCGGCATGCAGTCCGAGCACACCGCCATCCTGCGGATGTGCGGGCTGCCCACCGCGGTCGTCGAGGTCGCGGCCGAGCTCGGCCTGCCGGTGAGCATCACCCGCATCCTGCTCTCCGACCTGCTCGACGCGGGCCGGATCAGCGCCCGCCACCCGCGCGCGGCCGCCGCCGGCCACAGCGTTCCCGACCCCGACATCCTGGAGCAGGTGCTCGTTGGACTCCGCAACCTCTGAACGTACGCAGACATCCGGACGTACGTCCGCGCGCCGGGAGCTGACCGCCACCGCCGACAACGGTCTGAAGATCGTCGTGGTCGGGGGCTTCGGCGTCGGCAAGACCACCCTCGTCCGCTCCGTCAGCGAGATCCGTCCCCTCAACACCGAGGAGACGATGACGCAGGCCGGGCGCGGCATCGACGAGACCGGCGGCCTCGACGGGCTGCGCGCCAAGACGTCCACGACCGTCGCCTTCGACTTCGGCCGCATCACCCTGGACGCGCACAACATCCTGTACCTCTTCGGCGCCCCCGGCCAGGAGCGCTTCTGGTTCCTGTGGGACCGCCTCTTCTCCGGCACGCTCGGCGCGGTCGTCCTCGTCGACACCCGCCGCCTGGAGGACTCCTGGTACGCGATCGACCGCCTGGAGCACCACGGCACGCCGTTCATCGTCGCCCGCAACGACTTCGGCGGCCCCGCGCACACCCCCGAGCAGCTGCGCGAGGCGCTCGACCTGGACCCCGGTGTGCCGCTCGTCGACTGCGACGCCCGGTCCCGGGAGTCCAGCAAGGACGTGCTGATCACACTCGTCGAACACCTCAGGTCGCTGTACGCGGCCCAGCGGAACGCCTCCCGGGAGACCCCCCAGTGACCTGCCCCGTTACCGGCGCCGACGCCACCGCCGCCGGCCCCGTCCCGCTCTCCGGACCGCGGTTCAGCACCGAACCCGCCCAGCTCTACCGGGAGATGCGGCGCGACCACGGACCCGTCGCGCCCGTGCTGCTCGACGGCGGCATACCGGCCTGGCTCGTCCTCGGCTACCGCGAACTGCACCAGGTCACCGGCGACCCGGTGCTGTACAGCCGCGACTCCGAGCTGTGGAACCAGTGGCCGCAGATCCCCGCCGACTGGCCGCTGCTCCCGATGATCGGCCACCGGCAGCCCTCGATCCTCTACACCGTCGGCGAGCGGCATACCCGGCGCGCCGCGATGATCGCCCACGCGCTTGAGGCCATCGACCCCTTCGAACTGCGGGCGCACGCCGAGCAGTTCGCCGACGAGCTCATCGACCGCTTCTGCGGCAAGGGCACCACGGAGATCATCGCCGAGTACGCGATGCTGCTCCCGGTCCGCGTCCTCGCCCGCATCTACGGCTTCCCCGACGAGCAGGGCCCCGGCCTCGTCACCGCCATGAACGACATGATCGACGGCCGGGAGCGGGCGCTCGCGGGCCAGCAGCACCTGGCCGGTTCGATGATGCGGCTCATCGCGGACAAACACGCGGAGCCGGGCCCCGACGTCGCCTCGTACATGCTGGAGACCCAACTCGCCGACGGCGACGAGGCGTTCGGCGACGAGGAGATCGCCCAGGACCTGATGGTGATGATGGCCGCGGGCCACCAGCCGACCGCGGACTGGATCGGCAACTCGCTGCGCCTGATGCTCACCGACGACCGGTTCGCCGCCTCCCTCTTCGGCGGCCGGCACAGCGTCGCCGAGGCCATGAACGAGGTCCTGTGGGAGGACACGCCCACCCAGAACGTCGCCGGGCGCTGGGCCTCCCGCGACACCCGGCTCGGCGGGCGCCACATCGGCGCGGGCGACCTGCTCCTCCTCGGTCTCGCCGCCGCCAACTCCGACCCACAGGTCCGCACCGACGGCACGGCGCTGACCGGCGGCAACAGCGCCCACTTCTCCTTCGGCCACGGCGAGCACCGCTGCCCCTTCCCCGCCCAGGAGGTCGCCGAGGTCATCGCGCGGACCGGCATCGAGGTGCTCCTCGACCGCCTGCCCGACCTCGACCTCGCGGTCTCCGCCGACGCCCTGACCCGCCGCCCCTCGCCCTGGCTGCGCGGCCTGACGGATCTGCCGGTGACCTTCACCCCGACCCCGACCTCAGCGTTTGGAGAGCCCAGATGACGCGCATCGCCCTGGACCCGTTCGTCACCGACCTCGACGGCGAGAGCGCCCGGCTGCGCGCGGCGGGCCCGCTCGCGGAGGCGGAGCTGCCGGGCGGTGTCCCGGTGTGGGCGGTCACGCACCACGCCGAGGCCCGGCGGCTCCTCACCGACCGGCGGCTGGTGAAGGACATCGGGGCCTGGGGCGCCTGGCGGCGCGGCGAGATCCCCGCCGACTGGCCGCTGATCGGCCTCGCCAACCCCGGCCGCTCCATGCTGACGGTCGACGGCGAGGACCACCGCAGGATGCGCACGCTGGTCGCGCAGGCGCTGACGCCGCGGCGGGTGGAGCGCATGCGGGAGCGGATCACCGAGCTGACCGAGGCCCTCCTCGACAAGCTGCCCGCGGACGGCTCCCACGTGGTCGACCTGAAGGCGGAGTTCGCGTATCCGCTCCCGATGTACGTCATCTCCGACCTGATGGGTGTCGACGAGGCGGACCACCCGCGGCTGAAGGTCCTCTTCGACAAGTTCTTCTCCACGCAGACCCCGCCGCAGGAGGTGGTGGCGACCCTCACGGAGCTGGCGCAGATGATGGGCCGGGTCGTCGCGGCCCGCCGCGCGGAGCCGGGCGACGATCTGACGAGCGCGCTGATCCTCGCCTCCGAGGACGGCGACCGCCTCACCGACGAGGAGATCGTCTCCACCCTCCAGCTGATGATCGCGGCGGGCCACGAGACGACGATCTCCCTCATCGTCAACGCCGTCGTCAACCTCTGCGCGCACCCCGGCCAGCTGGCGCTCGTCCGCTCCGGCGAGGCCGGCTGGGACGCGGTGATCGAGGAGACCCTGCGCTACTCCACGCCCACCTCGCACGTCCTGATCCGCTTCGCCACCGAGGACGTGCCCGTCGGCGACAAGGTGATCCGCGAGGGTGACGCGCTGATCGTCTCGTACGGCGCGATAGGCCGCGACGAGCGGGCCCACGGCCCCACGGCGGGTGACTTCGACATCACGCGCACGTCCCCCAACCGCCACATCTCGTTCGGCCACGGCCCCCACGTCTGCCCCGGTGCCGCCCTCTCCCGCCTGGAGGCGGGCGTGGCGCTCCCCGCGCTGTACGCGCGCTTCCCTGACCTGGCGCTAGCGGTCCCGCCCACGGCCCTGCGCAACAAGCCGGTGGTGACACAGAACGACCTGTACGAACTGCCGGTGATCCTGAGCCCCTCCGGCGGGAAATCCAGCCCCTCCGGCGTTTGAGGAGCGGGGCCCGGGGCGGAGCCCCGAGACGTCCACCCCGGGTGACCGAGGATCTCAGCCGACGGACACCACCAAGACGCCGCGCCCCGAGCCGCTAGGCTCCCCTTCGTGGCTGAGATCCAGATTCCCGCTGACATGAAGCCCGCCGACGGCCGTTTCGGCGCGGGCCCCTCCAAGGTGCGTACGGAGGCGCTGGACGCCCTGGCCGCCACCGGCACCTCCCTCCTCGGCACCTCCCACCGGCAGGCCCCGGTCAAGAACCTGGTCGGCCGCGTGCGCGAGGGCATCAAGGACCTCTTCTCCCTCCCCGAGGGGTACGAGGTGATCCTCGGCAACGGCGGCTCCACCGCGTTCTGGGACGTGGCGACGCACGGCCTGATCGAGAACAAGTCGCAGCACCTCAACTTCGGCGAGTTCTCCTCCAAGTTCGCGAAGGCGTCGAAGCTCGCCCCGTGGCTGGCCGAGCCGACCGTGATCGCGAGCGAGCCGGGCACGCACCCCGACCCGAAGGCGGAGGCGGGCGTCGACGTCTACGCCTTCACCCACAACGAGACCTCCACCGGCGTCGCGGCGCCGGTCAAGCGGGTCGAGGGCGCCGACGCCGGCTCCCTCGTCCTGGTGGACGCCACGTCCGGCGCGGGCGGCCTGCCCGTCGACATCGCCGAGACGGACGTCTACTACTTCGCCCCGCAGAAGTCGTTCGCCTCGGACGGCGGCCTGTGGCTCGCCGCGTTCTCCCCGGCCGCGATCGAGCGCGCCGAGCGGATCCACGCCTCCGGCCGGCACATCCCGGAGTTCTTCTCGCTCCCCACGGCGATCGACAACTCCCGCAAGAACCAGACGTACAACACCCCGGCGCTCGCCACGCTCTTCCTCCTCGCCGAGCAGCTGGACTGGATGAACTCGCAGGGCGGCCTGGAGTTCACGACCGGCCGCACCGCCGCGTCCTCGCGCACGCTGTACGGCTGGGCCGAGGAGTCCAAGTACGCGACGCCGTTCGTCACCGACCCGGCGAAGCGCTCGCAGGTCATCGGCACGATCGACTTCGCCGACGAGATCGACGCGTCCGCGGTCGCCAAGGCGCTGCGGGCCAACGGGATCGTCGACACCGAGCCGTACCGCAAGCTGGGCCGCAACCAGCTGCGCGTGGCGATGTTCCCGGCAATCGACCCGGCGGACATCGAGGCGCTGACCAAGTGCATCGACTACGTCATCGACAAGCTCTGAGGATGCCCCGCGCGACCAGCCACGGGTTTGCCGTGGCCGGTCGCGCGGTTCCATGCGTCCCTAACGGCTCAAACCCCTGAACCTCCGGGCCGCCAGCGGCAGGAACACCAGCGAGATCACCACCGGCCAGACCAGCGCCATCAGCACGGCGTGCTGTTCGACCCAGCTGCCGCCGTCCGCGCCGGGGTTGCCGAAGAGTTCGCGGGCGGCCGTGCCCGTCGAGGAGACGGGGTTCCAGGCGGCGACCGGGGCGAGCCAGTCCGGCATCAGGGACGGCGCCACGTAGATGCTGGAGATCATCGTGAGCGGGAAGGCCACCGCGTAGAGGCCGCCCGCCGCCTCCGGGGTCGGCACGACCAGGCCGAGGTAGACGCCGACCCAGATGAGGCTGAACCGCAGGAACAGCAGCAGCCCGAAGGCGAGCAGGGTGTCGGCCGGGCCCGCGCTGGAGCGCCAGCCGATGGCGAGCGCGGTCAGCGCGAGGATGGTCAGCTCCGCGCAGGCGACGATGAGGTCGGCGAGGCCGCGCCCCGACGCCACCGCGGAGGGGGCCATCGGCATCGAGCGGAAGCGGTCGATGACGCCCTTCGTCGAGTCCGTGACGACGCCCATCGCGGTGTTCGTGAACCCGAAGGCCATGGTCATCACGAACATGCCGGGCATCAGGAACTGCTTGTAGTCGCCGTCCTCGCCGCCGCCGGGCACCTTCATCGCCTCGCCGAACACGAAGCCGTACAGCAGCACGCTGATGATGGGGAAGCCCAGCTGCCAGGCGATGTTGACGGGCTGGCGCCGGAAGTGGGTGAGGTAGCGGCGCGTGACGTTCCAGCAGTCGGCGAGGGCCCAGAAGAGCCGCCCGTGCGCCCGCGGCCCGGTGCCGGTGCCGGTGGTGAGAGTGGCGCTCATGCGGCGGCCTCCGTCGCGTGGGTCTCCGTGGCGTAGGTCTCCGTGGCGTGGGTCTCGCCGGTGAGCCGCAGGAACACGTCGTCCAGGCTCGGCCTGCGCAGTCCGATGTCCTCGACCGCGACGCCCTCGTCCCGCAGGGTGCGGGCCACCTCCGTCAGGGCGCCGACCCGGTCGGTCACCGAGGCCTGCACGCGCCGCTCCAGGTCGAAGGTGACCGGTTCGCCCTCGCAGACACGCGCCACGGTCTTGGCGGCGGCGGGCAGGTCGGCCGGGTCGCGCACGACGACGTCGAGGTGGCTGCCGCCCACCGTGTTCTTCAGGCCGTCGGGGGTGTCGTCGGCGATGGCCCGCCCCCGGTCGATGACGGTGATGCGGGAGGCGAGCCGGTCGGCCTCCTCCAGGTACTGGGTGGTGAGCAGCACGGTGGTGCCGCCCGCGACCAGGTCGCGGACGGCGTCCCACACCTCCTGGCGGCTGCGCGGGTCGAGGCCGGTGGTCGGCTCGTCGAGGAAGAGGACGGCGGGCGCGAGGATCATCGAGGCGGCGAGGTCGAGCCTGCGCCGCATCCCTCCGCTGTACTGCCCGGCGCCGTTCCCCGCCGCCTCCTCCAGGTGGAACTGTTCCAGGAGCTCCTGGGCGCGCCGGGCCGCCCGCCTGCGGCCGAGGTGGAAGAGGCGGCCGAACATCTCCAGGTTCTGCCGCCCGGTGAGCACCTCGTCGACCGCCGCGTACTGCCCCGTGAGGCCGATGCGGCTGCGGACGAGGGCCGGTTCGCGCGCCACGTCGGCGCCGGCCACCTCGGCGCGGCCGCCGTCGAGGCGCAGGAGGGTGGAGAGGATCCGTACGGCGGTGGTCTTGCCCGCGCCGTTGGGTCCGAGCAGTCCGTGCACCGTGCCCTGTTCGACGTGCAGGTCGAAGCCGTTGAGGGCGTACTTCTCCCCGTAGCGCTTCTGGAGCCCTTCGGCCCGTACCGCGAAGCCGTTCGCGTTGCCGTTCGCGTTGCCGTTCATCGCTGTCCCATCTCTCTGGGTACGCCGTACCCAGAAGAGAGTACACCGTACCCAGTTGGCTCGGGTACACCGTACTCAGTTTTCCGGCGGGCGATTAAGGTGAGAGCCATGACGAGCACCAACGGCGACGACCGGCACGGCGGCAGCGACATCATCCGGAGCCTGGAGCTGCTGTGGGGCGAGGGCGGGCGCCCGACCAGGGGCCCCAAGCCGGGGCTCACCCTGGACCGCATCGTCACCGAGGCGGTCCGCCTCGCGGACGCCGAAGGGCTCGCGGCGCTCTCGATGCGCCGCCTCGCCACCGAGCTGGGCACCGGCACGATGTCCCTCTACCGCTACGTCCCCGGCAAGGACGAACTGGTCGACCTGATGCTCGACCGCGTCTACGCGCCGCCCCCGGACGACGGCTCATGGACCGGCGGCTGGCGCGAGGGCATCGAGGAGTACGCCCGCGAGACCCTCGTCCTCTACCGCCGCCACCCCTGGCTGCTGCACGTCAACCCGGCCCGCCCCGTGCTCGGCCCCGGCTCGGTCGCGGGCCTCGACCGCACCCTGTCCCGGATCAAGTCGATGGGCCTGACCGACCCCGAACTGATCAGCGTGATCGTCATGACGGAGGGGTACGTCACCGGGGTCGCCCGCACCCAGGTGCACGGGGACGAGGCGGCGCGGAACACCGGCGTGAGCGACGAGGCGTTCTGGGCGGCGCAGCGGCCCGCCCTGGAGAAGGCCATGGCCAGCGGCCGCTACCCGACCCTCGCCCGCCTCTCCGAGGACGCCTTCGGCGGGGAGTTCGACCACTTCGAGTTCGGCCTGCAACGCCTCCTGGACGGCCTGGACGTGCTGGTGGCCCGGCGCGCCCGCACCTGAGACCGCCGACCCCTCCCCGTCACCTGCCGCCGCGCCGCCCCAGACGCTTCAGGCCGAACACGACGAGCAGGACGCCCCCGACGACGATGGCGCCCGTCTTGAGGCTCCCGGAGAGGAAGGGATCGTCGCCCTCGCGGGCCGTGCCCCCGTTGTCCGACGAGGAGCCCTTGCCGCCACCCCCGCCGGGCGCCTCCACGGGCTCCACCTCGCTGTGCACGCCCTCGGAGCCGTACATCAGGGTCGTGCCGTCGGTCGTGTACGTGAGGGACTCGCCCTGGCGCTGCAGCGGCACGCTCAGCCGGCCCTTGCGTCGCGGCTTCTCGCCGTCGCCCCGCCACTCGTACCAGACGCCCCCGAAGTACCCGCGCAGGGCGAGCTGTTCGCCGTCCGGCGAGAAGGCGCCGTCGGTCACCCACAGGTCGATCTCGGCGACCCGCCGGAAGACGTTCGTGCCCGAGGCCGACATCCGCTCGGGACTCTCGTACAGGCCGCCGCCGTCCTCGTTCTTGCTCACGATGTAGATCCGCCCGGTCTTCGGGTGCACCATGAGCGCCTCCGCGTCCCGCGCCCCGTCGGCGTACTTCACGACGTACTGGGTGGCGCGGATGGACTGGTCCTTCAGCGTCTTCGGCTCGGGCAGCTTGTAGATCCAGACGTTCTTCCAGGTGCCGTTGAGGTTGTCGCCGATGTCGCCGACGTAGATGTTCCCGTCGCTGCCGACCGAGATCGCCTCGACGTCGCGCGGCGCGCCCACGCCGGTCATCGTGACGGTGGCGACCGTCTCACCGGTTTTCGAGTCGACCGCGTAGAGGAAGGCGCCCTTGTCCTGGTCGTTGTGCGTCCAGTAGATGCCCGGGTGGGCGCGGGACGCGGCCAGGCCACTGGACTCGACGATCCGTGGGTCCTTGATGGTGAACCCGTCGTGGTCGTCGGCCGCGGCGGGCACGGCGACGGCGAAGGCCAGCACGGCACCGGCGAGAACAGACGGAACAGCCCGAAGCGAACGCATGGGCCCAAGCGTGCCATCCGCCCGCGCGGGCGGCGTGCTCAGCCTCACATCGCAGGCGGCGCCCCTGATCCGCGATGATGACCGGATGCTCAGGTTCATGTTCATCGGCGACTCGATGACGATCGGAAGCGCCGGGGAACTCACCTGGCGTTTCCGCATGTGGCAGCACCTGTGCGCCACCCTCGGCCCCGAGGGCACCGCCGTGGTCGGCCCGCGCACCGCCCTCTACGACAAGGCGGCGGGCGAGCCCCTCTCCCACGACTACGCCGACGCGTCCCCCGACTTCCCGCGCCGGCACCTGGCCGGGTGGGGCGAGGGCTGGCTGCACATGGCCCCGCGGATCGCGGGGGCGCTCACCCGCGACCCCGCCGACGTCCTCCTCATCTCCCTCGGCCTGATCGACCTGGGCTTCTACACCAACGCGGAACAGACCGCGGCCAACGTCCACGCCTTCGTCACCGCCGCCCGCACGGCGAACCCCGGCGTCCGGATGGTCCTGCTCCCCGTCATACCGAACATCCGGGCCGAGTCCGACGCCCCCTTCGCCGCCGAGGTCGCCCGCTTCAACGAACTCCTCGGCAAGGCCGTCGCCGACCTGGACACGTCGCGCTCCCCGCTGCTCCTCGCCTCGCGCCCGCCGTCGTACGACATCCACGTCGACACGTACGACGGCACGCACCCGAACGCGAGCGGCGAGCACAAGCTGGCGTCGGCCTTCGCGGACGCCCTCTCCCAGGCCTGGGGCATCGGCGGCCCCTACGCTCAGCGCCCCGCCCGCCTCACCGCTTCGTAGAGCAACGCCCCGTCCACGAACGGGTCCTTGGCCGTCGGATACGACTGCCAGTCAAGCGGCCACGTGTAGCCGTCGAGCGCGGGCACGCCCACGTAGGCGAGGCCCCCCGCGTCCCGGCTCAGGGGGCGTGTTCCGGCCGGCCAGTCGTACGCGGCGGCCGTGCACGGGGCCAGCAGGAAGTAGAAGTAACGCCCGCCGGTCGCCTCGCGGATGACGGGCCCCGCGCGGAAGTCGGTGAACTGCTGCAGCTCGTACGTGGTCAGCTCGCCGAGGACGCCGCCGACGCGGACCGCGTCGAAGTGGATCCCGGCGTGCCGCAGGGCGTGGCCCGCCGCGGGGATCCAGTCGTGGACCCTGAGTGATGAGGTTTCCCGGTTCATGCGGAAAATGCTTACGGCTGCTCACATACTGTGACCAGGGCTGCGCAAGGGACGTGCGGGGCCGTGCACTTGGGGAGGATGTTGTGCACTCCGGTGAACGTGGTTCGGGGAACCTGGAGATGTTCGGGGCGTTGCTGCGGTTCTTCCGCGAACGGGCCGGGATGACTCAGGAGAGCCTCGGCAATCATGTGGGGTACTCCAAGTCGCAAGTGGCGATGGTGGAGCGGGGAGAGCGCCCGCCCAAGGGGAACCTCGTCGAGATCGCGGATGAGGTTCTGGGTGCACAAGGTGCACTTCTTGCAGCGGGCATTGAGTTGCAGGTGCGCCGGTACCCGACGTGGTTCGAGGACTATGTGGACCTGGAGGCGCATGCCATCGCGATCTACATGTACGCGAATCACGTAATTCCAGGGCTGTTGCAAACGGAGGCGTATGCACTGGCTACCTTCGAGGTCCAATGCCCGCCTCTGGAGGACGACGAAATCGGGATCAGGCTCGCTGCCCGCCTGGACCGTCAAAAGGTTCTGCACCGTAGGCCCGCGCCGATCACCGGTTTCGTCCTGGAGGAGCACACACTCAGCCGCCCGCTCGGCGGCAAGCAGACGCTCAAGGAGCAGCTGGGCCACCTCGCCGAGCTGGGGACGCGGCGCAACATCTCGATCCAAGTGATGCCGACCGACCGAGAGGACCATGCTGGGTTGGACGGCCCCATGATCCTCCTGGAGACAGGTGACAACCGCCAGCTCGCTTACGTCGAGGGGCCGAGTAACGGCTACTTCGTCGACCAACAGCCCGAGCTGGGCCACATGTTCGCTCGATATGGGATCCTGCGAGCCCAGGCTCTCAGCCCCGTTGAGTCAGCGAAGTTGATTGATGAGGTGGCACGCACGCTATGAGCACGACCTTGAACTGGTTCAAAAGCAGCCACAGCAGCGGCCAGGGCGGCGAATGCCTGGAGGTAGCCCTCGACTGGCACAAGTCGAGTTACAGCGGCAGCCAGGGCAACGAATGCATAGAGGTCGCCCAATCCCCCACCGCCATCCACATCCGCGACTCGAAGAACGCCCCCCGAACCGGCCCCACCCTCCGCGTCGCCCCCGCCGCCTGGACCGCCTTCCTGGCGCACGCGATCACCCCGCCCAGGTGACCCCTCACACGGCCCGGGTGAGCCGGTTCGCCAGCGTCGACAGCGTGTACGTGCCGATGCCCAGGACGACTTCGAGGGCGTTGCGCTCGGTGTAGCCGTACGCGAGGAACGCCGCCAGTTCCTCGTCGCCGACGCCACCGGCCGTGGCGAGGACCTCCAGCGTGAACGCCCGCACCGCTTCGAGGCGTTCGTCGGGCAGCGCGCGCTGCTCGCGCAGCGCGGCGACCAGGTCCGGGCCCGCGCCCAGCGCCCGCAGCTTGCCCGTGTGCAGGGCCACACAGATGTGGCAGTCGTTGCGGACGGCGATCGTCATGATGACGGTCTCGCGGGCGAGGGGTTCCAGCGTGGAGCGCTCGAAGGAGGCGCTCAACTCCAGGAAGCCGTTGAGGAGTTCCGGCGACTCGGCGAGGCGCGCCACCGCGTCCGGCACCTTGCCGAAGGCGGCCGCGGTCTTCGCCATGGCGGGGCGGGAGGCGGGCGGTGCGGTTTCGGGTGTGTGGACGGCGAACATGGCGTACCCCCTGTGGGCCTGCGCGGCCCTAAAATGGACAACATGGTTGACGATGAGAAGGTAAACCAGGTTGTCGATGACGGCAAGGGGTCAGTGCCCGCGGACACGCCGGGGTACGAACTCCCGCTGCTCCTCTTCGCGGGGTTCCGCACGCTGATCGACCGCCTGCACGCCGAACTCGCCCGCCAGGGGCACCCGGACATGCGCCCCGTCCACGGCTTCGCGATGCAGGCCATCGGCGCCGGCGGCGCCACGGCCAGCGAGGTGGGGCGGCGCCTCGGCGTCTCCAAGCAGGCGGCGGGCAAGACGGTGGACCGCCTCATCGCCGTCGGCTACGCGGCCCGCACCGACGACCCGGGCGACGCCCGCCGCAAACTGGTCCGCCTCACCCCGCGCGGGCTCGACGCGCTCCGGCGCTCGGCGGCGATCTTCGACGAGCTGCGGGCGGAGTGGGCGTCGTCCCTCGGCGCCCGGCGCCTCGGCGACCTGGAGGCGGGGCTGCGCACGGTCGTCTCACCGGAGGCGTTCCGGCTCGACGCGGCGGGGTGGCTGGGCGGCTCGTGACCGGACGTGACCGCGGCTCCGTGCGTATCGTTGTACCGCGCGGCCGTACTCGACCGGGGGCGGCCCGGGAGGAGCGCCACGATGACCGTCGCAGAGACCGACAGGATCGCCATGGCCGACGACAACGCCGAATGGGACTTGGACCGATGGTTCGAGCTCATCGAGCGGATGGTCCCCGAGGGAATCAAGGCAGAGGTCGTCGAGGGGGCCGTCTTCATGGTGCCGCGGCGGAACGTGCACTGGCAGATCATCCGGAGGGTGCTCTACGCCGTGGACGACCGGTTCGGTCGGGACACCCTGGTGATGACGGACGTACGCATCGACTTCCCCGGAGACCAGAACGGATTCTGCCCCGACCTCGCGAAGCTGAAGGACGGCGCGGAGCCGGACGAGAAAGGCCGCTGGCGCCACCAGGACGTCGAGTTCGTCGCCGAGGTCGTCTCGCGGGGCACCGGCCTGAACGACTACGGCCCGAAGAAGGCCGCGTACGCGCGGGCAGAGGTGCCGGTCTACCTCATCGCCGACCCCTACCAGGCCCGCTGCCACGTCTACACCGACCCCAAGGACGGCGAGTACCGCACGGAGTCGAGGTCCGACTTCGGCGACGAGATCGACCTGACCGGCACCGTCATCGACCTCGCCCTGAAGACGGACGACTTCCCCCACGACTGACCCACCGCCCCGGCTCGACGCGGCAGGGTGGCGGGGTGGCTGGGCGGCTCGTGACCGGACGTGACCGCGGCTCCGTGCGTATCGTTGTACCGCGCGGCCGTACTCGACCGGGGGCGGCCGGGGAGGAGCGCCACGATGACCGTCGCAGAGACCGACAGGATCGCCATGGCCGACGACAACACCACGCGCTTGGACGAGATGTTCGAGACGCTGGAGCACGGGCCCTTCCTCGAGGGATACAAGATCGACATCGTCGAGGGGGCCGTGCACATGACGCCACAGCGCGCCAACCATTGGGACATCACCCTGGGCATCGTCGAACAGCTGAGGGCCAAGTATCCGCGCCGGCGCGTGCTGTCGGACGTGCGCATCGACTACCCGGGTGAGCTCAACGCCTTCTGCAGTGACGTGGCACTGATCGCCGAAGACGCCGAACGCACGAGGCAGGGCGGCTTTCTCTGCCACGACGTCGAATTCGTCGCCGAAGTGATCTCCCGCAGCACGGGGGCGAATGACTACGGCCCCAAGAAGACCGGGTACGCCACCGCCGAAGTCGCCGTCTATCTCGTCGTCGACCCCTACCAGGGCCAATGCCATCTCTACACCCAGCCCAAGGACGGCGACTATCGCGTCGAGACGAAGGTCGACTTCGGTCAGGAGATCGACCTGACCCACACCTTCATCGGCCTCACCCTCACGACCACGGACTTCGCGCGCGACTGACCCACACGCTCCGGTCGGAGCGTCGGCGGGGGCCACACCGAGGAGATCCTCGGCCTGGTGGCCGCGGGGCGGCGGGCCGGCAGGCTCTAGTTGCCGACCGCGGCCGCCACCGCCACCACGACGAACATCAGCACGAGCACGCCGGCCATGATCCGGTTTCTGGTTTTCGGGTCCACACGTCGAGGTTAACCGGCCCGGCCCGGCTCCCCCGAGCCGCCTCCCAGTGACCAGCGCCCGACCGCCTCGTACCGGGGCCGCTCCCCCGGCACCCCGCTGCGCGGCAGGGTGCTGCGGACGAGGGTGAGCTCCCGTACGGTCCAGGCGGTGCCTTCGAAGGAGCCGAGCGCGTCGGCGAACGGCCCGAGCGGCGTCGCGCCGCTCCCCCGCGCCAGCGTCAGGTGCGGCCGGTAGGGGCGGTGCCCCTCCTCCATCGCGATCCCCGCCTTGCGGGCCGCCGCGTCCGCCCGCCCGGCGAGCAGCCGCAGCGCGGCCACGTCCCCGGTCGCCCCCGCCCACAGCGCCCGGTCACCGAAGTGCCCGCCGCCGCGCAGGGCGAGCGCGAAGGGCGGCGTGCGGCGCGCGGCCCGCTCCAGGCGGGCGGCGAGGTCCGGCACGGCGCCCTCGTCGACCTCCGCCATGAACGCGAGCGTGAAGTGCCAGCTGTCGCGCTCCGTCCAGCGCAGCGCGTCCGCGCCGGGCAACCGCCGCAACGCGTGCGCGGCGGCGCCCAGTTCGGAGGCGGCCGGCTCGGACGGGAGGAGGGCGGCGAAGAGTCTCATGACCGTCGACGCTAGTCGCCCGCCCCCGGCGGGTCCTGGCGCGGGGCGCGGGGTCCGGCACGCACATCTGCCGCGTTGTCGTCGGGGGCCGACTCCCCCGACCTCTCGGCTCCGCCCGAGCGGGGGCACGCACCGGCCACCGCTCACCGGCACCGAAGGACGGACGCCACCCTCTGCCGCGTTGCCGTCGGGGGGCCGACTCCCCACCCCGAGCTCCCGGCTCCGCCCGAGCAGGGCGCACCCCATCGCGTCGCCGCTCACCGGCACCTCGCGGCCGCACGCACCGGCCGCCGCCCACCGGCACCGAACGACGGACGCCACCCTCTGCCGCGTTGTCGTCGGGGGGGCCGACTCCCCACCCCGAGCTCCGGCTCCGCCCGAGCAGGGCGCACCCCATCGCGTCGCCGCTCACCGGCACCAGAGGACGGACGTCACCCTCACGCGTTGGCTCACGCCCGTCGTGGCGGCGGTCGGCCGGCGTTACGCCGCGGTGGCCAGTTCCCGCTCTCGCGGGACGAACTGCACGTGCCGGTGGCCGCGGCGCAGGTCCACCTTGAGGCGCAGGTTCGCCGCGCGGGCCAGCATCAGGCCGACGCCGACCGCGGCGAGCGCGCAGACGAGGCCGCCGGCGGCCATGCTGACCCGGACGCCGTAGGCGTCGGCGAGCCAGCCGAAGAGCGGGCCGCCGAGCGGGGTGCCGCCGGTGAAGACCATCATGAACAGGGACATCACACGGCCCCGCATCTCCGGATCCGTGGCCATCTGGACCGAGGAGTTGGCGGTGACGTTCACCGTCAGGCCGAGGATGCCGATCGGCACGATCAGCGCGACGAACATCCACAGCTCGGGCGCGAAGGCGGCCGCCATCTGCAGCACGCCGAAGGCGATGGCCGCCCCGGCGAGCAGCCGCAGCCGCGACGTGCCGCGGCGGGCCGCGAGCAGCGCGCCGGCCAGTGAGCCGATCGCCATGAGGGTGTTGAAGAGCCCGTACATCCCCACGCCGCCGTGGAAGATGTCGTCCGCGAAGGCGCTCAGCCAGATCGGGAAGTTGAAGCCGAAGGTGCCGATGAAGCCGACGAGGACGATCGGCCAGATCAGTTCGGGGTTCTTCGAGACGTAGTTCAGGCCCTCCCTGAGCTGCCCCTTGCCGCGCGGCTTGCGCGGCGTGTGGTGCAGCTCGCTCGTGCGCATCAGCATCAGGCCGGTGAGCGGCGCGAGGAAGGAGAGGCCGTTGGCGAGGAACGCCCAGCCCGGTCCGACGGCGGCGGTCAGCGCGCTCGCCACGGCGGGGCCGATGAGGCGGGCGGACTGGAAGTTGGCGGAGTTCAGCGAGACCGCGTTGCGGACCTGGTCGGGGCCGACCATCTCGGAGACGAAGGACTGCCGCGTCGGGTTGTCGACGACGGTCACGAGGCCGGTGAAGAAGGCCGCGACGTAGACGTGCCAGACCTGGACGTGGCCGCTGAGCGTGAGGGCGGCGAGGAAGAGCCCGCTGAGGCTCATCGCGCCCTGGGTGAAGAAGAGCAGGTTCCGCTTGGCGAAGCGGTCGGCGATGACGCCGCCGTACAGGCCGAGGAGCAGCATCGGCAGGAACTGCATGGCCGTGGTGATGCCGACGGCCGCGGAGGATCCCGTCAGGCTCAGGACCAGCCAGTCCTGGGTGATGCGGGCCATCCAGGTGCCGGTGTTCGAGACGACGGCTCCGGTCGCGAAGAGCCGGTAGTTGCGGATCTTCAGCGAGCTGAACATCGAGGTCTTGCGGGGGTGGGCAGGGGTGTCGAGGGCGGTTGGTGCGGGGGCGGAGTCTGCTCCGGATCCCGTACTCAAAGTAGGTTCGCCTCCTTGGCGTGCGGATGGCTCCCGCGGGCGGCGGGAGTGCCCGCGGGATGCCGCGGGACTACAGGTGTGCGAGCTTCTCCAGTACGGGGGCGGCGGCACGCAGCCGGGCCCACTCGTCGTCGTCGAGGCTCTCGGTCAGTGAGGCGAGCCAGGCGTTCCGCTTGCGGCGGCTCTCTTCGAGCATGGCCTCGGCGGTCTCGGTCTGGGTCACCACCTTCTGGCGACGGTCCTCGGGGTGCGGCTCGAGCCGGACCAGGCCCTTCGCCTCCAGCAGGGCGACGATGCGGGTCATCGACGGCGGCTGCACGTGCTCCTTGCGGGCGAGCTCGCCCGGGGTGGCGGAGCCGCAGCGGGCGAGGGTGCCGAGCACCGACATCTCGGTCGGGCTCAGCGACTCGTCGACCCGCTGGTGCTTGAGTCGACGGGACAGGCGCATCACAGCGGAGCGCAAGGCGTTCACGGCGACGGCGTCGTCACCATGGGAGAGGTCCGGCATGTTTGTTAGCGTAACTCATTACCCTGGCTAAAGACCACCCGGTATCCCAGAGGGCCACCCCCGAACCATTTCCTCACCCGAACGAGTGAGGCGGTGCCAGAAAGTGACGCACCGGCCGCCGGGCCGCGTGGACCCTGTCACGCATGGGATCGCCAGTGCTCAGCCTGCGCATAGACGGTGAGCTGCTCGAACGGCTCCGCCAGCACGCGGCCAAAAGAGGAATGAGCGTCCAGGACTATGTGGTCCGGACGCTCATTCGCGACGACTTCGACGAACGGTTCAAGACGTCCGTCGCGGAGACAGAGAAGTTCTACGGGGCGGCGTGACCGCCCCGGGCCCGCGCCTCAGGTGAGGTTCAGCGCCGGCATCAGGTAGTAGAAGGCGAAGACCGCCGACACCGCGTACATCGCGACCGGCACCTCACGGCCCCGCCCGGCCACCAGCCGCAGCACGGTGAAGGTGATGAAGCCCATGCCGATGCCATTGGTGATCGAGTACGTGAACGGCATCATCAGCATCGTCACGAACGCCGGGATGGCGATCGTGTGGTCCGCCCAGTCGATCTGCCGGATGGAGCCGGAGAGGATCAGGAAGCCCACCGCGAGCAGCGCGGGCGTGGCGGCCTGGGACGGGACCATCGTGGCGAGCGGCGTGAGGAAGAGCGCGACGGCGAAGAGGCCGCCCGTGACGACGTTGGCGAAGCCCGTGCGGGCCCCTTCGCCGACGCCCGCCGTGGACTCCACGAAACAGGTGGTGGCGGAGGAGGACGAGGCGCCGCCCGCGGCGACCGCGATGCCGTCGACGAAGAGCACCTTGCTGATGCCGGGCATGTTGCCGTCGGCGTCGGTCAGGCCGGCCTCGTCGCCGACGCCCATGATCGTGCCCATCGCGTCGAAGAAGCACGACAGCAGCACGGTGAAGACGAAGAGCACGCCGGTGAGGACGCCGACCTTGTGGAAACCGCCGAAGAGGCTGATCTGGCCGACGAGCCCGAAGTCCGGCGACGAGACGGGGTTGCCGGGCCACTCCGGGGTGGTCAGCCCCCAGGAGGGGACCTCCGCGACGGCGTTGATGATCATCGCGACGACGGTCATGACGACGATGCTGATGAGGATGGCGCCCGGCACCTTGCGGACGAGCAGCGCCAGGGTGAGCAGCACGCCGAGCGCGAAGACCAGGACGGGCCAGCCGTTGAGGTGGCCGTCGCCGCCGAGCTGGAGCGGCACGGTGGTGTGCGCGACGTCCGGCATGCGCGAGACGAAGCCGGAGTCGACGAGGCCGATCAGCATGATGAAGAGGCCGATGCCGATCGCGATGCCCTTGCGCAGGCCGAGCGGCACGGCGCTCATCACGCGTTCGCGCAGGCCGGTGGCGACGAGCAGCATCACCACGAAGCCGGCGAGGACGACCATGCCCATCGCGTCGGGCCACGACATGCGGGGCGCGAGCTGGAGCGCGACGACGGTGTTGACGCCGAGGCCGGCGGCGAGCGCGATCGGGACGTTGCCGATGACGCCCATCAGGAGCGTGGTGAGGGCCGCGGTCAGCACGGTCGCGGTGACCAGCTGCTTGTTGTCGAGCTGATGCCCGTACATGTCCTTCGCGCTGCCCAGGATGATCGGGTTCAGCACGACGATGTAGGCCATCGCGAAGAAGGTGGCGAAGCCGCCGCGGACTTCCCTGGCCAGGGTCGAGCCCCGCTCGGAAATCCTGAAGAAGCCGTCGAGCCCGTTCTTCGGGGGCTGCGGCGGCTCTTTGCTGGCGTCGACCGGGGCAGTGGCCGAGGAAGGCATGCGGAACCTCGTGGACTCAGAGATGGGGAAGACCGTTCAGCAATGGCGTCTGGTCGACCAGGACAATTGATCGACTTGTGATTTCATACGAAAGCAATCGGCCATTAACGAGCCGTTTCAGTATGAATACATGAGAGAGAAATCGCTATCTCCGCGCGTAGACCCTTGGGGGGCAACGGGTGTACGAGCCGGGGCGGCCGCCTCGTAAGCTGTACCCATGGCGAAGTGGACCCCCAAGCACGAGGCGCCGGAGCCCCTGGAGGGCCCCGTCGTCGCCACCATCACGGGCGGCACGATCCTCTGGTTCGTCCTCTTCCTCGTCCAGCTCCCGTTCTACGGCTGGTTCGACGACCGCGGCACCACCTGGTGGGTGTGGACCTGCCTGGCCGGCGGCGGCCTCGGCCTCATCGGCATCTGGTACGTGCGGGGCCGCGACGCGGCCATCAAGCGCGCCAAGGCCTCCCAGCCGCAGTAGAACCGCCCGGGCGGCGCCCCCGATCCGTACGACCACGGGAGGGGACGCCTCCTACCGTGGTCGGATCTTCTGGACATTCAAGGGGTGAAGCCCCACAACCACCCTTACCGTCGAATGCATGACGCATATCGACGCGGGCGCCGAACTCGACCCGGTCCACCCGGTGCCGCCCCCCACGGGCCGTGACACCGGCCGGGCCACCGGCCTGAGCGCGGCGGAAGTCGCCGAGCGGGTCGCCCGCGGCGAGGTCAACGACGTACCGGTGCGCAGCTCCCGCTCGCTGGGCGAGATCGTCCGGGCCAACGTCTTCACCCGCTTCAACGCCATCATCGGCGTGCTCTGGGTGATCATGCTCTTCGTCGCGCCGATCCAGGACAGCCTCTTCGGCTTCGTGATCGTCGCCAACACCGGCATCGGCATCATCCAGGAGTGGCGCGCCAAGAAGACCCTGGACTCCCTCGCCGTCATCGGCGAGGCCAAGCCCACCGTCCGGCGCGACGGCGAGGCCACCGAGATCTCCACCTCCGAGATCGTCCTCGGCGACCTCGTCGAGCTCGGCCCCGGCGACAAGATCCCCGTCGACGGCGAGGCCGTCGAGACCGACAGCCTGGAGATCGACGAGTCCCTCCTGACCGGCGAGGCCGACCCCGTCGTCAAGAAACCCGGCGACAAGATGATGTCGGGCTCCTTCGTGGTCGCCGGCGGCGGCGCCTTCACCGCGACCAGGGTCGGCCGCGAGGCGTATGCCGCCCAGCTCGCCGAGGAGGCGAGCCGCTTCACGCTCGTCCACTCCGAGCTGCGCTCCGGCATCTCCACGATCCTCAAGTACGTGACGTGGCTGATGATCCCGACCTCCATCGGCCTGGTCATCTCCCAGCTCGTCGTCAAGGACGACAACTTCAAGGAGTCCATCGCCTACACCGTGGGCGGCATCGTCCCCATGATCCCCGAGGGGCTCGTCCTCCTCACCTCCGTGGCCTTCGCGATCGGCGTGATCCGCCTCGGCCGCCAGCAGTGCCTCGTACAGGAACTCCCCGCCATCGAGGGGCTCGCCCGCGTCGACACGGTCTGCCTCGACAAGACCGGCACCCTCACCGAGGGCGGCATGGACGTCACCGAGCTGCGCCCCCTGAACGGCGGCGACGAGACGTACGTACGCAAGGTCCTCGGCGCCCTCGGCGAATCCGACCCGCGCCCCAACGCCTCGCTCCAGGCGATCATCGACGCCTACCCCGACAGCGACGAGTGGCGCTGCACCGAGTCGCTCCCCTTCTCCTCGGCCCGCAAGTACAGCGGCGCCTCCTTCAGCGAGGGCGACGGCACCGACTCGACCTGGCTGCTCGGCGCGCCCGACGTGCTGCTGCCCGACGGCGACCCGTCCCTCACCGAGATCGAGGAGCTCAACCAGCAGGGCCTGCGCGTCCTGCTGCTGGCCCGCGCCTCCGGCGACCTCGACGCCCCGGACCCGGCCGCCGGCGCCGAGGCCACCGCCCTGATCGTCCTCGAACAGCGGCTGCGCCCCGACGCCGCCGACACCCTGCGCTACTTCGAGGAGCAGGACGTCGCCGCCAAGGTCATCTCCGGTGACAACGCCGTCTCGGTCGGCGCGGTCGCCGGCAAACTCGGCCTGCCCGGCGCCGACAACACGGTCGACGCCCGCAAGCTGCCCACCGAACGGGACGGAATGGCGCAGGCGCTCGACGACCACACGGTCTTCGGCCGCGTCACCCCGCAGCAGAAGCGCGACATGGTGGGCGCCCTGCAGTCGCACGGCCACACGGTCGCGATGACGGGCGACGGCGTCAACGACGTCCTCGCCCTCAAGGACGCCGACATCGGCGTCTCCATGGGCTCGGGCTCGGAGGCCACCCGGGCGGTCGCCCAGATCGTGCTGCTCAACAACAGCTTCGCGACGCTGCCCTCGGTGGTCGCCGAGGGCCGCCGCGTCATCGGCAACATCACGCGCGTCGCCACGCTGTTCCTGGTGAAGACCGTCTACTCGGTGATCATCGCGCTGCTTGTGGTCTGCTCACAGGTCGAGTACCTCTTCCTGCCGCGCCACCTGACGCTGCTCTCCACGCTCACCATCGGCGTCCCGGCGTTCTTCCTCGCGCTCGCCCCCAACAAGGAGCGCGCGAAACCGCACTTCGTCCGCAGAGTCATGCGGTACGCGATCCCGGGCGGGGTGATCGCGGGGGTCGCGACCTTCCTGACGTACATCCTGGCCCGGCACCACTACGACGGCGCGGGCGCGCGGGAAGCCGAGACCAGTGCGGCGACCCTGGCGCTGTTCCTGATCGCCATGTGGGTCCTCGCCATCATCGCCCGCCCCTACACGTGGTGGCGGGTCGGCCTGATCGGCGCGATGGGTCTCGGCTTCCTGCTCGTGCTGACCGTGCCCTGGCTCCAGGACTTCTTCCAGCTGAAGCTGGTGGGCACGACGATGCCGTGGGCGGCGGTCGCGATCGCGGCGGTGGCCTCACTGGCCGTCGAGTTCGTCTACCGCTGGGTGGACCGCCGCTTCCCCGCCTAGCGGGGCGGCCGGCTACCGGACGTCGATGAAGTCAGCCGTGGAGGTCACGGACGGGGTCGTGGACGTGCCCGCGAAGACGTAACGGTAGTAGCCGTCGGCCGAGGCCGTCACCGTGGTCTTCAGGTTGCCCTTGGTGTCGGACTTGATGGTCTTCAGGGTGGTGTAGCTGCTGGCACCCTTCTTCTTGTACTGCAGCTTCACGTCCTGCTTGGTGTAGCCGGCGTACTTCGAGGTCTCCCAGTTGGCGCGCGTCAGGGCGCCGGTGACCGTGATGGTCTTGCCCTTCTTGACGGGCTCCGGGGAGGCGTTGGTGGTGAGCTTGGCGGCGCGCAGGACGCGGGCGTCGGCCGGGAAGCCGTCGACGTCGGCCTCGCCCCCCTCGTTGCCCGACACGGAGGCGTAGACCTTCCAGCCGCCGCCGGCCGCGGTGTTCGCGAAGAGGTCGATCTTCGGGTCGGCGACGATGGTGACGGTGCAGGTCGAGGTGGTCTCGTTCACGACCACGCACTTGCCCACGAAGTCGTCCGGGGTGAGGACGGCGTCGGCGTGGTCCTTGTCCGGGCCGTGCCAGAGGAAGGCGCTGCCGGCCGCGATGCCCGACGGGTCGGTCGCGGTGACGGAGAGGGTGAACTTCTTCTTCTCGGTGGTGCCGAGCGTCACGTCCTTGCCGCCGTTGACGGAGACCTTGGTGACCTTGGTGTCGCCCACATCGGCGCGGGCGTCGGCGCCCTTGGCGACCTCGGCGACAGCGGCGGCCAGCTTCGGGGCGGCCGGGCCGTCGACGGCCTGGGCGGCCGGGACGGCGAGTGCGGAAAGGGCCAGGGTGCCGGACAGTGCGGCCACGGTGGCACGGATGCGCATGTGTTTCCCCAAGTGGAGAAGGGGGCCCGCGGTGCGTTGCACGCCGTCACGCGGGGTCCCAGTGATCTAGGAGTCTGTTGACTCGCAAGATCAGACCCGTGACAGGGGCGCGTGGTTGTACGACAAGTGAAGAAAATGTGACCGGCTTACGGAATGCTGGGTTCCGCCCCGGCCCGCCCCCGGATGGCGGCGGAGCGGAACCCTGCACTCCGTGAGGGGGTCAGTCGAACCAGCGGTCCCGGGCCAGTTCCGCCGTCCGGGACGGGTCTTCGAGGAGCGCCGCCACCTCGAAACGGCGCGGCCACTGCCCCGCCGCCCAGGCGAGACCCGCGGCGACACCCTCCAGGGTCGCCGCGTGCACGGCCCCGTCCGGGGTGCGGCGCCAGTCCAGCTCCACACCGCCCGCAACCAGCTCGTCGTACTCGACGTACGTCTCCGGAGTCCCCTCCCCGAGCAGGCTCCGCACCGACTCCGGCACCGCATGCTCGACGCCCTCGCCCGAAGGCTCCACGGCCGCCGTCTCGCTCAGCCGCCGCACCTGGAACAGCTCGGCCAGATCGCCCGCCTTGCGCGGCTCCACGGGCAGCAGCGCCACCCCACCGGCCAGCGGCAGCAGGTCAGGCGCGTCGGCGACCACCGCGTCCGCCGCGTCGACCACCACCACCTCGCCGTCGACCACCGCGCGCAGCTCGTCCGGGAGCGTCACCTGCTCGGGGTCGAGATCGGCCAGCGCCCCGTACAGGGCGTGCAGTTGCGCGGGCGTGACGGGCCGCTCCGGGTCCGCGAGCCGGTCGAGCAGCTCGGCCGCCCCGCCCGGCTCCTCCAGCAGCGCGGCGACGGACGTACGTACGCCGAGCGCGCGCAGCACCTGTTCGTCGCCGAACCCGGACGCGTCCGCCGCGTCGTACAGGCCGGCCAGGAGCGGATCGCCGCCCGCCGCCCGCAGCCCGGCCGGGCGTCGCCCGTCCAGCACCGGGTGCCCGCGCAGCCACCACGCCGTGTACGAACGGACGGTCTCCGTCGTGCCGTCCGGCAGCAGTACCCGCACGGGCTGGGTCAGCGCGTCCCGCAGCGGCGGCCGCGACAGCATCGCAAGAGCCTGCGGCCAGCAGTCGTCGTCGACCAGGTCGAGATCCCGTACCGCCACGATCTCCGTCGCCACCGGCGGCACCGGGGTCTCAGGCAGCCGGTCGAGCACGTCCTCGCACCACACGTCCACGGCGTCCAGCAGGCCCGCGTCGTCCGGCTCGGCGAAGTCGCCCTCGCGCGGCTCCAGTTCGTCGGGGTCGAGCACCACGTCCGTGGCGCGCACCAGGGCGAAGGTGGCGAGCACCCCACAGGCGGCCAGCGGCTGCTCGCCCCACCGGTCGGCCAACTCCTGGTCGACCCGCGCCAGTTCGTCCTCGCGCATGATCCGGGCGAAGTCACTGCCCGGCAGGACGAGTTCACCGGCCGGGGCGAGCTCGCCCTCCTCGTCGGGCAGCGCCAGCGCGCCGAGCCACGGTTCGTCGCCGGGCGCGAGATTCGCCTCCCGCACCAGCGCGAGGACGACCTCAGCCAACTCCTCGGCGTCCGGCGCCTCTTCGTCCCAGGTGTCGTCGTCGAGGGAGGCGGCCACGGCGGCACGGACCTGCGGCGTGGTGAGGACGGCCCGGGGCGTGGCGGGCAGCGCGCCGAGCTTCTCCAGGAGCGGGTGGACGGCCTCCGGATGGGCGATCTTCAGGCCGAGGCGGGCCAGCACGGCGGGATCGGAGCCGCCCATGCCGCCGTCGGGTCCTGGCAGCAGGACCTGCCGCGGCCCGATGGTCGTCCGCACGCCGGAGGACCCGGACCCGGACCCGGACCCGAAGGGACCGGAACGGAAGGGGCCGTCCAGGTCGAGATGGGGGGCCGGGTCCAAGTCCGGACCCAGGTCCGGGGGCAGGGCAGGGGCGGAATCCGCGGAGGTGCCCGCAGGAGCCCCGGCAACACCCGTACCCGCTCCCGCTCCCGTACCCGCCCCCATGCCCGTACCGGCGAGCGGCACCGGCAGTCCGGACAACCGGTCCGGGTCCACGCCGGCCAGCGTGTCGTACAACCGCCGCCACCAGCCCGGCTCCCGATCGAGCCCCGCCAGCCGGTCGATCGCCTCGGTCAGCGGCACCCGCGCCACCCCGAGGGTGCGCAGCTCCGCACGGCGCTCCAGCCCCGCGGGCAGCAGACTCGGCAGCACCTCGGCAAGGACCCGGACCGTGTCGGCCCCGGCACCCTCCACGACCTCCGCGTCCCGCGGCCGCAGCGCCTCGGGCAGCTCGTCCTCGCCGCCCTCGGGCCGGGGCAGGGCGGGCGGCAGGAAGGCGGTACGGGGCAGCCGCGCCAGGATGCCCTGGCGCAGCGCGCCGTCCAGCTCGCTCTGGCCCAGCGGTCCCGGCACGAGCCCGATGATGTCCTCGGTCACCGGCCGCCACGCGGCCAGCAGTTCCGCGTACGCGTCCGCCGCCCGCTCCACCAGGAAATCCGTCAACGGCCCCGGCGCGGCATGCCGCCGCGCGGTGTCCAGCGGGAACGACGCGATGAGCAACGCCGGTACGCCAAGCGGCTCGTCGCTCGGCGTCGGCGCGTGCACGACCGGGGTGGTGCGGGGCCGCTCGGGACCGCCGTCGCGCCCCACCGGCACGGCCCAGGTCACGGACCAGTGCGGCCGCAGCCGCTCCTCGACCGGCCGCCCCTTCAGAAGGGCGGCGTCCAGCGGCCCGCGCGCCGTGGCGGTGCGCCAGCGCGTCGTGCCGTCACGGCTGTCCTCGACCACGGTGTACGGGTCCTCGACGCGGCGCCGCAGCGTGCGCGCCGTCCCGTCCGCGGTCTCGATGCGGACTTCCTCCAGGCCGGGCAGGGCGAGGAGCAACGCATCGTCGACGTCGTCGAGCAGCCGGGCCACCAGGTCCTCGGCGGCGGCGTCGCGCAACGGCAGGATGACGACGGTGTCGTACCCCTCCGGGGCGGAACCCTCGGCGGCGAGGGGCAGCCGCAGGAGCGGGACGTGACCGTCCCTGCGCCGGATCTCGTCCCCGAGACCCGGGCTGAACCGGGCGGTCTCGGCGGCGAGTTCGCGGGCCTCGGAGAGCGACCAGCGGACACCGCCGGTGCGTCCGACGACGGCGGGCTCGTCACTGACGGCGAGAACGGCGGCGAAGCCGACGCCGAAGCGGCCGACACTGCCGGCATCGGCGACGCGCGCGCCACCCTCTCCCGCTTCGCTCGTCGTCTCGTCGCCGGTGTCCTGCCGCTTGGCGGAGGCGCGGAGGGTGGAGAGGGACTCGACGCCCGCGGCATCGAGGGGGGCGCCGCTGTTGGCCGCGGCGAGGACGCCGCCGCGCAGGGTCAGCGCCAGCCGTCCCGGCACGCCCGCGCGGGCGGCGGCGTCGGAGGCGTTCTGGGCGAGCTCCACGACGAGGCGGTCGCGGTAACCGCCGAGGGCGAGGTCCTCTTCGGCGTTCGCGTCCTCACGGAACCGCGCCGGGGCCGCCGCCCACGCGTCGAGAACCCCGCGCCGCAGCCGGGCGGTGCCGAACGGATCAGTACCTTCGGCTGCCGGCCGCACGGTCTTGCTCACGGTCGTCTCTCCTCTGCGTCGGCCCACGCGATCTGGGACTTTCCCCCGCGGCGAACGGTATCGCGGAGGGGGAGGGGGGGGTGGACGGGGTTGGGGTGGGGTTGGGGGTGGGGCCGGGGACGGGGACAAGGGGTGGGGCCGGGGACAGGGGGTGGGGCCGGGGACGGGGGCGGGGTGCACGTGCCGTGGCTGCTTGTGCCCGGGGAAGGTGTTCTGCCGGGGGCGGAGGGGGGTGGCGGGCGCGGTGAGGCGGTGAGGCAGTGAGGCAGTGAGGCGGTCGCACCGGCACGCCGATGCGTGGGCACGCCGGTACGCCGGGCTCCGTGGGTGTCCGACCAGCCCTCCACGCCCACCTGACCGGAATCCGCCGCGGGACGCAGCAGCAGTGCGTCCAAGACCGGCGGAGTCGGGCTCGGCGGCTTCGGCATGACGGGTGGTTGGGGGACGGGGCGGGAACGTTCCGGCAGGTGGCGTGCCCGTTTGTGCCCGGGCCATGTGTTCTGCCGAGGCGGAGAGCGGTGCCGGGCGCGGTGACTCGGTCGCACCGGCACGCCGATGCGTGGGCACGCCGGTACGCCGGACTGCGTGGGTGCTCGATCAGCCCTCCACGCCCACCTGACCGGAATCCGCCACGGGACGCAGCGGCAGTACGTCCAAGACCAAGCGGTGCCGGGCTCGGCGGCGGGCAAGGTGTTCTGCCTAGGGCGGAGAGCTGTGCCGGGCGCGGTCGCGCCGATGTGTGGGCGCGCCGGTACGCCGGGCTCCGTGGGTGTCCGACCAGCCCCGCCATCCGCCGCCGGAACTACGAGTGGCCGAGGTCCTCGCTCGGGTCCTCCACGCTCACCGAACCGGAATCCGCCGCCGGACGCAGCGGCAGTACGTCCACCCGCGTCTCGTCCAGGACCGGCGGCGCCGGCCTCGGCGGCTTCGGCATGACCGCCGCCTCCGAGTGCCCACCGCACCCGTACGACAGCGAGACCACCTGGCCGTCCGCGGGCCCGAACTCATTGGCGCAGATGCCGAACGCCTGTCCGAGCGAGCCACCGATCCGTACGAGGAAGCCGCAGCTGACGCACGCCGCGGGCGCCGCCTGCGCCATCGCGGTCTTCGCGCCGTGTGCCTCGTCCCAGCGGTCCGCGGCGACATGCAGGCCGTAACGGGAGAGGACCCTCGCCCGCCGCATGCCCAGTTCGTCGGCGACCGCGGCGATCGAGCCGCGGGCGGGCACGACCGGCAGTTCGGCCGGCGTCCCGGTCGTGACCTCGGCGTCCTCCGCCTCGACGAGCTCGGCCATCTCCTCCGACACGACGGAGTTCGGCGGCGGCTCCTCTTCACCCGTGAAACCGGGCTCCAGGCGCAGATCCTCGGCGTCCGTGGGCAGCAGGTCACCCGGGCCCATGTCGCCCGGGCGCAGGCGCTCGCTCCACGGCACCCACTCCGGGGCGAGGAGAGCGTCCGGGCCCGGCAGCAGCACCGTCTCGTCGAGCGTGACGAACTTGGCCCGCGAGGCGCGGGCGACCGTCACCGCCCAGCGCCAGCCGCGGTAGCCGAATTCCTTGCACTCGAAGAGGTGTGTGACGACGCGGTCGCCCTCCACGACGACCTCGACATGCTCACCGACCACACCGGGCGCGGCGGCCTCCTCGGCCGCGGCACGTGCCAGGCCGACCGCCTCGGCGCACAGGCGGTCCGGGGTACGCGGGGTGCGCGGGGTACGGCTTCGCGTTGTCGCTGCGCTCACAAGTATCGCTTCTCTCCTACGCCGTCTCACGAGTGCGCCACCCTTACGCGGGGGTACGGACGGAGCGGACCAGAGGGCCGCGTCAACGTCCGCGCCCGACGTTCTGGGGCGCGCCTACGTCACCCATTCTGCGGGATGACCGAGAGGCGCGCGGCCAAGAACAACCGCCGCAGGCGCGCTACGCACGCTACCTTCTCCTGGCCCCTGGGCCTACACCGACGTACGTCGCCGCGCCCCGAGACGTACTCGGAACGTGCCGCTCCGAGCGCTTTCGGGCCCTTCCGGGCCCGTGGGGGCGGCCCTGCGCGAGGCCTCACCGGTGGTTCCGTGGCGGGGCCCAATCCGCGCGCCACGCGGTCACGTCCCCGGCGAGCCCACTGCGAGGCCGCGCCGCCCGTTCCGTGCCGGAGCCCACATCCGCGCGCCACGCGCTCACGCCCCCGGCGATCCCGCTGCGAGGCCCCACCGGTGGTTCCGTGCCGGGGCCCAATCCGCGCGCCACGCGGTCACGTCCCCGGCGAGCCCACGCCCCCGGCACGGAACCGGCGGCGCGCCGCCGCTACGCGGCGTACTCCCCACCCACCCGCCCCACCACTCCCCCAGCACCCAACCCCCACCCGTCGCCGCTACGCGGCGTTTTCCCCACCCACCCGCCCATATCGGCCTCCCGACCGAGACAACCAAGCAACCACCGCCCCCACCTGCGGCGCAGGGCAACCCCGGCAGGCGGGTAGGCGGGACAGGGAGGGTTACCCGGGGCCCCAGGCAGTCCGACCTACCCCCGCCCCGCGGCGCGGGGCAAACGGGTGGGCGGGTGGGGAGACCCGCCGCGCAGCGGCGGAACAGGGCGGCGCAGGGCAACGGGCGGGTGGGCGGGGCAGGGGCTTCCCGGTGGCCCCAGGTAGTCCGACCCACCCCCACCCCGCGGCGCGGGGCAAACCGGTGGGTGGGTGGGGAGAGCCGCCGTGCCGGGCCACAAATCCCCACGCCACGGCTCACAGCCAGTATTCGCACTAGCAGCGCCCCAACAGGGCACTATGACGGAGTGGCCCCCACAAGGTCGATGTCCGTAGGAACCGTCTCGCCGGGCCCGGCGAGGCGGACCGCGCGTGCGCTGGGGCGCGCCCTGCACCTCCCGTTCACCGGTACGGCCCGCGGCATCCGCAAGGCCACCCATGCCCATGGAGCGGGCGAGTCGGGGCTCGGCAAGCTGATCGAGCTGCACGCGGTCAACGGCGCCGGCGACGTGATGATCACCGTCGCGCTCGCCTCCACCGTGTTCTTCTCGGTGCCGACCGACGAGGCGCGCGGCCGGGTCGCGCTCTACCTCGCCATCACCATGGCGCCGTTCACGCTTCTCGCCCCCGTCATCGGGCCGCTCCTCGACCGGCTTCCGCACGGCCGCCGCGCCGCGATGGCCGGTGCGATGCTGGCCCGCGCCCTGCTCGCCCTGGTCCTGTCGGGTGCCGTCGTGACGGGCAGCGTGGAGCTGTATCCGGCCGCGCTCGGCGTGCTGGTCGCCTCCAAGGCGTACGGCGTGGTCAGAAGTGCCGTGGTGCCGCGGCTGCTGCCGCTCGGTTTCTCCCTCGTCAAGGCGAACTCTCGCGTCACCCTGGGCGGCCTGCTGGCGACCGCCGTCGCGGCGCCTATCGGGGCGGGGCTACAGGCGCTCGGGCCGCGCTGGCCCCTGTACGGCGCCTTCGTGATCTTCGTTTCCGGCATGTTCCTGTCGTTCTCGCTGCCGCCGAAGGTCGACTCCTCGAAGGGCGAGAGCAAGGCGCTGCTCGCCGCCGACGAGGAGCACCTGCACCTGCACGCCCGCGCCCAGGCGGCCGACGACAGCCGCAAGAAGCGCATGGGGCTGCGTACGGTGGGCCCGGCCGTGACCCACGCCCTGGCCGCCAACGCGGCGCTGCGCTGTCTCTCCGGCTTCCTCATCTTCTTCCTGGCGTTCCTGCTGCGCGAGCATCCGCTCGCGGGCCAGAGCGCGGCGGTCTCGCTCGGCATAGTGGGCGTCTCGGCCGGGGCGGGCAACGCGCTGGGCACGGCCGTGGGCGCCTGGCTGAAGTCCCGGGCGCCGGAGCTCATCATCGTGACCGTCGTCGCGGTGGTGCTGGGCGTGGCGGTCATGTCGGCGCTGTTCTTCGGCGCGGTGGGCGTCGCCTGTCTCGGCGCGTGCGCGGGCTTCGCGCAGGCCCTCTCGAAGCTGTCCCTGGACGCGCTGCTCCAGCGGGACGTCCCGGAGGAGGTCCGCACCTCCGCGTTCGCCCGTTCCGAGACGCTGCTGCAGATGGCGTGGGTGATCGGCGGCGGCATCGGCATCGCGCTGCCGCTGGTGGGGACGCTCGGCCTGTCGGTGGCGGCCGGGATCGTCGCCATCGGCTGGCTCTCGACCGTACGCGGCCTCCTCACCTCCGCCCGCCGGGGCAGCCCCCGCCGCACCCGGGTGGTGTGACCCCCGCCCGCCACGGCGACCTCCACCGCACCAGAGTGATGTGACCCCACCCGACCCACGGCCACCCACAGAACGCCCGGCCTGTCGGTGGCAGCCCCCGCCACACCAAAGTGGTGTGACCCGCACCCCGACCCACGGCCGCCCACAGGACGCCCGGCCCGTCGGTGGCGGCCCCCGCCGCACCAGAGTGGTGTGACCCCCACCCCGACCCGCGACCACCCCCAGGACGCTCGGCCCACACACGCACCCCCACACACGCCCCCCACACGCACCCCCCAAGCCCCACCCCCCTCCCCCCCACGGCACGCCCGCGACCCCCGCGTAACAGCACCCCCCGGCGCGCCCGATAGCCTTCCGCCATGACCTCCCTGCTCCGCGGCGGAGCCGCGAATGTGAACAGCGCGGCGCGCCGCCGCCGCACCGTGGCCGCCCTTGGCGCCGTCTCCGCCGGACTCCTCGTCCTCTCGGCCTGTGACAAGCCGACCCCGCTGGCCACCGTGACGGTCGGCAGCGACTCGGTGCACACCGAAGCCTCCTGCTACAACGACGGCAAGGAGCTGAAGCAGTCGCAGCTGAAGCCCTGCCTCCAGGACAAGGACGTCAAGACGGTCAAGATCGACCCCGACGAGAAGGTCCGCTTCGGCGTCGACCCGGAGATGGCCGAGAAGGGCTGGACGCTGCTGATGAACGGTCAGCCGCTGACCGAGGCCAGCAAGAAGACGTACGTGGTGATCCCGGGCAGCGTCTTCTTCAACCAGCAGTACGGCGGTGGCGGCAGCAAGTCGACCGTCAGCCTCCTCGAGGGCGGCAAGGGCTCCGGGTCGAAGGCGACCGGCCTGTGGTCGTTCAAGTTCGAGAAGGACTCCTGACCACGTCCTCCTCGCCCGTAACCCCAGCCCGGCCCGCCGCCGCCCGCGTCCTCGTCGCCACCGCGGTCCCCGCCGAACGTGACCCGGTGGCCCGGGCGCTGGCGGAGGCCGGCCTCGACGCCGATGTCATCGCGGTCGGCGTGGGCCCGGCCGCGGCCGCGGCGGGCACGGCGACCGCACTCGCCCGTGCCGATGCCGCGGCCCGCCCCTACGCCCTGGTCGTCTCGGCCGGGATCGGCGGCGGCTTCGCCCCGCACGCCCCGCTCGGCTCGCTCGTCGTCGCCGACGAGATCACCGTCGCCGACCTGGGCGCCGAGACCCCCGACGGCTTCACGCCCGTCACCGAGCTGGGCTTCGGCGCCGTCACCCACCGTCCGCCGCGTTCCCTCGTACGGGAGGTGGCAGAGGCCTGTGGCGCCGCGACCGGCACCGTCCTGACCGTCTCCACCGTGACCGGCTCCGCCGAGCGCGCCGCCGGGCTGCGGCTGCGCCACCCGGGCGCCCTGGCCGAGGCGATGGAGGGTTTCGGGGTCGCCGAGGCGGCCGCGCTGCACGGCGTGCCCGTCCTGGAGATCCGCGCGGTCTCCAATCCCGTCGGCCCGCGCGACCGCGCCGCCTGGCGGATCGGTGACGCGCTGGCCGCGCTGAGCGACGCGTTCGGGAAGTGCGCGCCGGTACTGAGGAGTTGGAACACACATGGCATCCCATCCGACTGAGTCCCCGGCGGCCCCCCTGGACCGCCCGCTGCGCATCGCGTACTCGCCCTGCCCCAACGACACGTTCGTCTTCGACGCCTGGGCGCACGGCCGGGTGCCGGGCGCGCCCGCACTCGACGTCACGTTCGCGGACATCGACATCACCAACGGCATCGCCGAGCGCGCGGCGGCCGCGCACTCCACGGCATCCCAGGCCCTGTCCTCCCCCTCGCCCGCGCCCTCGATCCCGACGGATCCGGACCTCGACGTCCTGAAGGTGTCGTACGCCGTGCTGCCGTACGTCCTGGACTCGTACGCGCTGCTGCCCTGCGGCGGCGCCCTCGGCCGGGGCTGCGGGCCGCTGGTCCTCACCCGGGAGCCGGGCGTCGACCTGACCGGCCGGACCGTCGCCGTGCCCAGCGAGAAGTCGACGGCCTACCTGCTCTTCCGGCTCTGGGCGGCGGACACGCTGGCCGACGGCGGCGTCGGCGAGATCGTCGTGCTGCCCTTCGACCAGATCATGCCCGCGGTGCGCGACGGCAAGGTCGACGCGGGCCTGGTCATCCACGAGGCGCGCTTCACGTACCAGAACTACGGACTGCACCGCCTCGCCGACATGGGCGAGCACTGGGAGGCCACGACGGGCCTGCCGATCCCGCTCGGCGCGATCATCGCGAAGCGGTCGCTGGGCGCCGAGGCGCTGCGCTCGCTCGCGGACGCCACCCGGGCCTCGGTCCGCATGGCGTGGGACGACCCGGAGGCCTCCCGCCCGTACGTCCTGGAGCACGCGCAGGAGATGGACCCGGCCGTCGCGGACCAGCACATCGGGCTGTACGTCAACGAGTTCACGGCGGATCTCGGCGAGGACGGTTACGCGGCCGTCCGCGGTCTGCTGACGCGCGCCGCGGCCGAGGGACTCGTACCGCCCCTCGGCCCGGACGCTCTGGCGTTTCCCTGAGGGGAATCGCGCGGGACGTGAACGGGACGTGAGCGGGACGAGCGGCCGGCCGGGCCCTGTCTCGGCCGGCCGCCACCGCGCGCCCCGTGGTCCGCTGCGTCCAGGCGGTCCTATACGTCCGCGGTCCTACACGTCCAGCTGGTCCGCGACCGCCCGCAGCAGCCCCGCGATCTTCGCTCCGGACGCCTTGTCGGGGTAGCGGCCCTTCTCCAGCATGGGCGTGATGTTCTCCAGAAGCGTCGTCAGGTCCTGCACGATCGACGCCAGTTCGTCCGGCTTGCGGCGCTGGGCGGCCGCCACCGACGGGGTCGGGTCGAGAAGGGTCACCGAAAGGGCCTGGTCACCGCGTTGTCCCGCGACCACGCCGAATTCCACGCGCTGGCCGGGCTTGAGTGTGTCGACGCCGGCGGGCAGTACTGAGGAGTGCACGAAGACGTCGCCGCCGTCGTCGCGGGAGAGAAAGCCGAAGCCTTTCTCGCTGTTGAACCACTTGACCTTGCCGGTAGGCACGTGAAGTCCTCGTCCTCGTACTCGTCGTACTCGTCTATGCCGGCTCCGCCCGTCCGGTACGACGGCGCGAAAACGGCTCTGGATAGCACTACAGCGGGTCGCCCGACCCGCCGGAACCAAGCCTATTGGTCCGGGGGCCGGTGACAAGACGTCCCCGGATTGTTCCTTCGCGCTGGGAACTACCCTGGTCGGGTGCGTGACAAAACCCAAGCGAATTCCGCCGGGCCGGGCGATGGACTGGTCCGGACCGGAGCAATCGTCTTCTTCGTCGGGGCCGTGGCCACCATGGTCACCGTCGCCCCCCTGTTCCTGGGCACCGACCCGTTTCCGTCCCTCGCGTACGCGGTGTGCATGCTGATGGGCGTCGGATTCCTCATCGCCGCGGCCGGCGTGCTGCGCGGCATCGCCTTCCAGCGGCGGCGGGCCAGGTCGACCGGGACCACCTGAGGGCCCTACCCGGCGGCGCCCCGCGCCACGTACGCGTCGAGCCAGGCCGGGAACTCCCCGAGGCCGCCGAGGACCACGTCCGCGCCCGCCGCGCGCAGTTCCGCTGCGTCGCACGGCCCGGTCGCCACCGCCACGGAGAGCGCGCCCGCCGTACGCGCGCCGCGTACGTCCCCGGTGTGGTCCCCGACGTACACCGCGGCGCCGTGTTCGCGCAGCGCCTGCGCCTTCGCCTCCGCCCACAGCCAGCCGATGACGGCGTCGGCCTGGATGCCGAGGTGCGAGAGGTGGAGCTTGGCGTTGGGCTCGTGCTTGGCGGTCACCACGATCGCGCGGCCGCCGTGCGCGTGGACGGCCGCGACGGCCTCGCGGGCGCCGGCCATCGCGAGGGTCGGCTCGATGGCGTGTGTGGTGTAGATCTCACGGTAGCGGTCGCCGGTCTCCTGGATCTTCTCCTCCGGAAACCAGTTCCGCAGTTCCTCCTCCAGGGGCGGGCCGAGCCGCGTCACCGCCAGGTCGGCATCGACATACGTCCCCGTCTCCGCGGAAAGCGCCTGATAGGCGGCCTTGATGCCGGGCCGCGAGTCGATCAGGGTCATGTCGAGGTCGAAGCCGACGGTCAGCGTGTGTGAGCTCATGGGGCCATTCTGCCGAGGGCGACCCCCCGGCCCGCACCTAGACTTAGCCTCGCCTTACCGAGCCGCGTCATGCTCCACGCGTTCCTGCCGTCCACGTGAAACGAGCTCAGCCGATGCGTGTGCCCGTCCGACGTGCCGCCGTGCTGACGGCGGCCGTCGCGGCCCTGCTGCTCGCCGTCCTGTTCAGCCTCGCCGTCGGTGCCCGCGCCATCGCGCCCTCCGTCGTCCTCGACGCGCTGCTGCACGGCGGGGCCGGCGACTCGGCCGGGGTGGTCCGCGAGATGCGGGTGCCGCGGACCGTGACCGGCGTGCTGGTCGGCGCCTCGCTCGCCCTGGCAGGCACCGTCCTCCAGGGCATGACCCGCAACCCCATCGCCGACCCCGGCATCCTCGGCATCAGCCAGGGCGCATCCGTCGGCGTCGTCCTCGCCATCGCCTTCGCCGGGGTGCACACGCTGACCGGTTACGTCTGGTGGGCGTTGGCCGGCGCCGGCCTCGCGGCGGTCGCCGTCCACGCCATCGCCTCCGGCGGCCGCGGCGGCGCCACCCCCGTGAAGCTCGCCCTCGGCGGCGCCGCGGTCAACGCGCTGCTCGTCTCCGTGACGACCGCGGTCCTCACCACCCGCGCCGCCGCGCTCGACGAGTTCCGGTTCTGGCAGGTGGGTTCCCTCTCCGGCCGCGACGCCGGGATCATCGGCCGGACCTGGCCCTTCCTCCTCGCCGGCCTCGTGCTGGTCCTCGCGGTCGCCCGCGGCCTGGACGCGCTGGCGCTCGGCGAGGACGTCGCGAAGGGGCTCGGCCAGAACGTCGCGCTGGTACGGATCGTCGGCGGGCTCGGCGCGACCGTCCTCACCGGGGCGGGCGTGGCCGCCGCCGGCCCCATCGCCTTCATCGGCCTGGCCGTCCCGCACATCGCCCGGGCTCTCATCGGCACCGACCACCGCTGGCTGCTGCCGCTGGCGGCCCTCATCGGCCCGGTCATGCTGCTCGTCTCCGACACGGTCGGGCGGATCGTCTTCCCGCCCGGCGAAGTACCCGCCGGGGTGATGACCGCGCTCATCGGGGTGCCCTTCCTCGTGACGCTCGTACGCCGGAAGGCGGTTGCCGCATGAACACGGCGGCCCCCGCGTCCCGTTCCCGGGCCGGCGCCGGGCCCCGCGTGCGCCCCACCGGATACGCGGTGCTGCGCGTGCGCCGCGCCGCCTTCCTCCTGCACCGGCGGTCCGCCGCCGTGGCGGCCGCCCTCACCCTGCTGCTCGCCGCGGCCTGCCTCTCCTACCTCTGCGTCGGCGAGTCCTTCGTGCCGCCCGCCGAAGCCCTCAAGGTCGTCTTCGGGCAACCCTCCCCCGACGAGCTGGTCGTGGGCACGCTGCGCGCACCCCGCATGGTGGTGGGCATGCTGGCCGGCGCCGCGTTCGGGGTGGCGGGCGCGCTCATCCAGACCGTGGCCCGCAACCCCCTCGCCAGCCCCGACCTCATCGGCATCAGCCAGGGCGCGAGCGCGCTCACCGTCGGCGCGATGACCTTCGGGGTCACCTCGTACACCGTCCTGCCCTATCTGTCCGTGCTCGGCGGAGTCGCCGCCGCCGCGCTCGTGTACGTCTTCGCGTGGCGCGGCGGCCTGCACGCCACCCGGTTCGTCCTGATCGGCATCGGTTTCGCCATCGCCCTGCGCTCGGTGACGACGCTCTTCATGACCAAGGGCGACCACCTCGTCGCCCAGCAGGCCCAGATCTGGATGACGGGCTCCCTCAACGGCCGCGGCCGGGCCGAGGCCGAACCGCTCGGCCTGGCCCTGCTCGTGCTGCTCCCCGGCGTCCTGTGGGCGGCCCGCGCCCAGCGCGCGGTCACCCTGGACGACGACACGGCGACGGCCCTCGGCACGCGCCTGGGACGCGTACGGCTCGGCCTCGTCCTGCTCGGCGTCGCCCTCGCCTCCGTGGCCACCGGCGCCGCCGGCCCCGTCGACTTCGTGGCGCTCCTCGCCCCGCAGGTCGCCCGCAGGCTCACCCGCACCGCGCAGATCCCGCTGCTCTGCTCGGCGCTCATCGGGGCGCTGACCGTCGTCCTCGCCGACCTGCTCGCCCGGCGCCTCTTCTCGCCCACCGAACTCCCGGTGGGCGTCCTGACGGCGGCGGTCGGCGCCCCGTACCTGATCCGGCTCATCGTCCGGAGCCGTTCCGTCCGCAATGGAGGCACGTCGTGACCCGCCTTTCGGCGCGCGAGCTGACCCTCGCCTACGAGGACCGCACCGTCGTCGACGGCCTCGACCTGGCGATACCCGACGGCAAGGTCACGGTGATCGTCGGCCCCAACGCCTGCGGCAAGTCCACGACGCTGCGGGCCCTCGGCCGGCTCCTCAGGCCCAGGAGCGGCGCCGTCCTCCTCGACGGCGAATCCCTCGCCACGCTCCCCACCAAGAAGGTCGCCCAGCAGATCGGGCTGCTCCCGCAGACACCCGTCGCCCCCGAGGCGATCACCGTCGCCGACCTCGTCGCCCGCGGCCGCCAGCCGCACCAGCGCTGGTGGCAGCAGTGGTCCGACGAGGACGAGAAGGCGGTGACCGAGGCGATGGAACGCACCGACGTCACCGCGCTCGCCGAACGCCCCGTCGACGAGCTCTCCGGCGGCCAGCGCCAGCGCGTGTGGATCGCCATGGCCCTCGCCCAGGACACCGGCCTGCTGCTCCTGGACGAACCCACCACCTACCTGGACATCGCCCACCAGGTGGAAGTCCTCGACCTGGTACGCCAGTTGAACCACGACCGCGGCCGCACGGTCGTCGTCGTCCTGCACGACCTCAACCAGGCCGCCCGCTACGCCGACCACCTCGTCGCCATGAAGGCGGGCGAGGTCGTCGCCGAGGGCGCCCCCGCCAAGACGGTCACCGAGGAGCTCGTGCGCGAGGTCTTCGGCCTGGACTGCGTGGTCGTACCGGACCCGGTGACCGGCTCCCCCCTGGTCGTCCCCGGGGCGCCCTGGTCCGCGACCACCCGCCCCGCCAGCCGCACCTGAGCCTCACCGCACCGAGTCGCACCTGCACCGAGCCGCACCCGCCCCCCGAAGGCCTCGTGAAAGGCGTCCTCATGACCTCCTCCCGGACCTCCTCCCGCTCCCCGCTGAGCCGCCGCACGCTCGTCACCGGCACGCTGGCCCTGACCGGCGCGCTCGCGCTCGCCGCGTGCGGCTCGTCGGACCCCGAAGGTTCCGGGGCCGCCGGGAAAACCCGTACCGTCAGGACGGCCATGGGCGATGTGCGCGTGCCCGAACATCCCGAGCGGGTCGTCGTCCTCGACACCGCCGAACTGGACTCGGCGCTCTCGCTCGGCGTGCGGCCCGTCGGCTCCACCCACGTCGAGGCCGAGTCCGGCTTCCCGGACTACCTGCCCGCGGGGAAGGTCAGCGGCATCAAGGACGTCGGCGAGATGATGAACCCCAACATGGAGGCCATCGCCGCCCTCAAGCCCGACCTCATCCTCACCTCCAAGATCCGGCACGCCGCCAAGTACGACCAGCTCAAGGCCATCGCGCCCACCGTCATGACGGAGACGACCGGCTTCCCCTGGAAGGCGAACTTCCAGGTCCACGCACGGGCGTTGGGCAGGCAGGCCGAGGCGCGAAAGGTCGTCGCCGACTACACGGCCCACACCAAGGAGGTCACCGGGGCCATCGGCGGCCCCGGCAAGGCCGCCCGGATCAAGGTCAACGTCCTGCGCTTCATGGAGGGCGCCGACATCCGCCTCTACGGCGACCAGAGCTACATCGCCACGATCCTCAAGGACGTCGGCCTCGGCCGCGCCCCCATCTCCGCGAAGGCGAAGGACGCCTTCTCCTACGACCTGTCCCCCGAGAAGATCGACCTCGCCGACACGGACGTCATCTTCCGCTCCACGTACGGCGATCCGAAGAAGTCCAAGGAGACGCAGACCGTGGGCAGCGGCCTGTGGAAGAACATGCGGGCGGTGAAGTCGGGCAACGTCCACACCGTCGACGACGAGCTGTGGATCCAGGGCATCGGCTACACCGCGGCCGGCAAGATCCTGGACGAGATCCGCGCCGACCTCACGAAGAAGTAGCGGGCAACACACCCGCCCCTCAAGGCCGTTGCCGCTGCGACCTCCACAGCAGGAAGAGCGCGGAGGCGACGGCCGCGCCACGCACCACCCACGGCCACGTCTCGGCCATGGCGTCGCTCATGTGGCCGTCCGCGATCGGCTCGCCCCACCGCCCGTCGGTACGCCCCCACAGCCAGCCGACCCCGGCGGCCACCGCGAGCCCCGGAAGCCCCAGCGCGGCGAACTTCGCCTCGGCGCGCGTGAGCCTGCGCGAGGCGTAGGCGATGAGCCAGCCGACGCCCAGGGCAAGGAGGTTGCCGAGGACCGCACCGACGGTGAGGAGCGCGGCGGCGAGCAGGAGCAGCGGATTCCTGAACGCGGGCCCCGCGCCGGCCCGGGCTCCGCGCGGCCACCACCGGCGCCGCCGGCCCCCGGCCGCGTCCTCCTCCCCTTCCCCGTCGACTTCCTCCTCGTCGTCGTACGCGTACTCGGCGTCCTCGTCCTCGTCGGCCGCCGCGGGGTTCCGCTTGGTGAGGCGGGCGCGGGCGTCGTCGGGAGAGGGCGGGGGTTTGAGTATCTCGGGGATCTCCACGCCGCCGACGAAGCCGGGGACGGTGTCGGCGACGCCGAACGGGGTGCTGTCCACCCGCCACCAGTCGGGTTCGGAACCGCTCGGGCCCAGTTCGTCGGTGCCCGCGAGGTGCGGCGGCGAGGGCCCGTCGGACTCCACCGGGGCGGGGGGCTCGGGGGCGGCGCGGCGGGGCCGGGGCACGATGCGCCGCAGCCGACCCGGCCCGCTCTCCGTGCCGGGATCGCGGCTCTCGCCGGACTCCCCGTGGGGGCGGGGGCGGGGGCGCGGCCGGGAGCGGTGGTTCCGCTGCACCGGCACGGCGGGGCGGGAGGGGCCCGGGCCCGGCTCCGCCGACTCGCTCCGTAGACCTGCCGCCTCCGCCGCTCCTGGGGCCCCCGCCGCTCCTGGCGCCTCCGGCCGGCCCGGCCCGTTCGGTGCGCCGCCCGTGGTGCCGCCCTTGGGACCGCCCGTCGTACCGCCCGCCGCTTCGACGACCTCCTCCGGGGTGCCGAGGCGGGCGAGGATGCGGCGCACGGACGCGGGGCTGTCGGCGGCACCGGACCGGCCGCGGTCGATGCGGTCGCGCAGGTCGGAGACGAGTCTCATCCGGTCGCCGGAGGACAACTGCCGCTGCTGTGCCAGGTCTCCGACCCGGCTCAGATAGTCGTAGACCAGCTGATCGCTCTCGATCCCCACGAAGTCCCCTCCGGGGCGGCTGCGTTCGACGCGCCGCGGTTGTGCCCAGCGCCTCCGACGGTACCGCCTCCCCACCCCCGGGCGCGCCCGGTCGGGCCCGAAGCGGGCCTCCACCTTCCGCCCGGCGGTCTCCGACTCAAGGTGTAGGGGATCAACCCTTAAGGGGCACCGGAGGGTGAGAGGCGGCCTGCACCACAGGCCGATGCGCGGCGGGCCCCCGGAAACCACCATGGAGACATGAGCGCAGCAACCTTCACCCCCGCGTCCGCCCCCTCCTCCACGGGCTCCGCCACCGGATCCCACGACACCTCCCACCCGCACCGCGTGGGCGGCGCCCTGCGCGCCGCCAAGGCCTTCGTGGGCGCCGCGTTCGGCGTCGTCGTCCTCGGCGAGTACGCGGAGGAAGCCGGCGTACGACGCCGCTGACCGCCCCCGGCGGCGCACCCCGCCCCTGACCGGAGCCCCGGCAGGGCGGCGTCTCCAGCCGGTCGCGTTCCACTAGTCTCACGCCCGTGAAAACACGGACCGTGACCGCACCCTCACTTCCGGCAGCAGGCGTCCTGCTCGCGGTCTCCGTCGCCGCGCTCGCCGCCCTCTGCGCCCTCCGGCACGTCCCGATGGCCGACACGCTGGTCTACCGGGCCGAGGGCGCGGCCGTCGCCAACGGAAGTGATCTGTACGGGTTCACGGTCACCGAGTGGCAACTGCCCGCCACCTACCCGCCGTTCGCCGCGATCCTCTTCGTACCGACGACGTGGCTCCCCCTCGGCGCGCTGAAGGCCGTCTTCCTGACCGGCAACATCGCCCTCCTCGCCCTGCTGGTCCACCTCTCCTGCCGGCTCGCGGGCCTGCGCACCCGCGCGCCGCTCCTCTGCGCCGCCACGGCTCTCGCCCTCTGGCTCGAACCCGTCTTCCAGACCGTCCTGTTCGGGCAGATCAACCTCGCGCTGGCCTGCCTGGTCCTGTGGGACCTCACCCGCCCGCCCGGCGCGGTCGGCAAGGGTTTCGCGGTCGGCGTCGCGGCCGGCATCAAGCTGACCCCGGCCGTCTTCATCGCACACCTCTTCGTGCGCGGCCATGTCCGCGAGGCGGTCACCGCGCTCGTCTCGTTCACCGGGACCGTGCTGTTCGGCGCGCTCGTCCTGCCCTCGGCCAGCGTCGAGTTCTTCACCCGGCGGCTCTTCGAGACGGGCCGGGTGGGCAAGGCGTGGATCGTCGACAACCAGTCGCTGCAGGGCCTGATCGCCCGCGTCCTGCACGAGACGGCGCCGGGCGCGGCATGGGCGGTGCCCGCCGCGCTCACCGCCGCCGCAGGTCTCCTGCTGGTCCGGCGCGCCTCGGGGGAGCCGGCCGCCGTGCTCCTGACCGCGTTCACGGCCCTGCTGATCTCCCCCATCAGCTGGTCCCACCACTGGGTGTGGTGCGTCCCCCTCATCGCCGTGCTGATCGCCGGGGGCAGGATGCGCGCAGCCGCCGCCGTGGCCCTCGTTTTCGCGGCCCGGTCCTTCTGGCTGCTCCCGCACCACGGCGACCTCGATCTCCGGCTGCCGTGGTGGCAGCAGGCACCGGCGGCGCCGTACCCGCTGCTCGCCCTCGCGGTGCTGCCCCTGCTGGGCAGGTGCGTCGCGCCGCCCGCGCCGCGGCCCGCGCCCGCCGGTACTACCCGGCCAGCAGCTCGTCCGCGTCAACGATCCGGTACGCGTACCCCTGCTCGGCGAGGAACCGCTGCCGGTGGGCGGCGAAGTCCTGGTCGATGGTGTCCCGCGCGACGACGGAGTAGAACCGCGCCTCGTGCCCGTCGGCCTTGGGCCGCAGCACCCGCCCGAGCCGCTGGGCCTCCTCCTGCCGGGAGCCGAACGTGCCGGAGACCTGGATGGCGACGGTGGCCTCGGGCAGGTCGATGGAGAAGTTCGCGACCTTCGACACGACGAGGACGGAGATCTCGCCCTGCCGGAAGGCGTCGAAGAGCTTCTCGCGCTGCGCGTTGGTCGTCTCGCCCTTGATGACTGGCGCGTCCAGGTGCTCGCCGAGCTCGTCGAGCTGGTCGATGTACTGCCCGATGACGAGGGTCTGCTCCCCGGCATGCTTCTTGACCAGCGCCTCGGTGACCTTCCGCTTGGTGGCGGTGGTCGCGCAGAACCGGTACTTCTCCTCGGCCTCGGCGGTGGCGTACGCGAGCCGCTCGCCGTCGGTGAGGTTGACCCGCACCTCGACGCAGTCGGCGGGCGCGATGTACCCCTGCGCCTCGATCTCCTTCCACGGCGCGTCGAAACGCTTGGGCCCGATGAGCGAGAAGACGTCGGACTCGCGGCCGTCCTCCCGTACGAGGGTGGCGGTGAGGCCGAGGCGGCGGCGCGCCTGGAGGTCGGCGGTGAACTTGAAGACGGGCGCGGGCAGCAGGTGCACCTCGTCGTAGATGACGAGTCCCCAGTCGCGGGAGTCGAAGAGCTCCAGGTGCGGGTAGATGCCCTTCCGCTTCGTCGTGAGCACCTGGTACGTGGCGATGGTGACGGGCCGGATCTCCTTCCGGGTCCCGCTGTACTCGCCGATCTCGTCCTCGGTGAGGGAGGTCCGCTTCACCAGCTCGTGCTTCCACTGCCGGGCGGAGACGGTGTTGGTGACGAGGATGAGGGTGGTGGCCTTGGCCTGCGCCATCGCGCCCGCGCCGACGAGGGTCTTCCCCGCGCCGCAGGGCAGCACGACCACTCCGCTGCCGCCGTGCCAGAACCCCTCGACGGCCTGCTGCTGATAGGGCCGCAGCGACCAGCCGCTCTCGTCCAGGTCGATCTTGTGCGCCTCGCCGTCCACGTATCCGGCGAGATCCTCGGCGGGCCAGCCGAGCTTCAGCAGCGTCTGCTTGATCTGCCCGCGCTCGGAGGGGTGCACGGCGACGGTGTCCGGGTCGAGCCGGGCGCCGACGAGCGGCTGCACCTTCTTCGACCGCAGGATCTCCTCGAGGACGGGCCGGTCGGTGGTGGTCAGGACGAGCCCGTGGGTGGGGTGCTTGGAGAGCGTCAGCCGCCCGTACCGCGCCATCGTCTCGGCGACGTCGACGAGCAGCGCGTGCGGCACGGGGTACCGGGAGAACTCCACGAGCGCGTCCACGACCTGCTCGGCGTCGTGCCCGGCGGCGCGCGCGTTCCACAGGCCGAGCGGGGTGACGCGGTAGGTGTGGATGTGCTCGGGCGCCCGCTCCAGCTCGGCGAAGGGCGCGATGGCACGGCGGCAGGCGTCGGCCTGCTCGTGGTCGACCTCGAGCAGGAGGGTCTTGTCCGACTGGACGATGAGGGGACCGTTCACGCGAGCGCCCTTTCGTTAAGGCCAAACGTCCAGTGTGCCGCATGGGGGCGGGTGGGGGTGGTGACGTGGGCTACAGGGCGTGCGGGAACGCCGTCCTTCGCGGACGGCGAAACCCTGCGCACCCTCGCCGAACGTCCGCCACCGTGATGCCCATGATGATCACCGAGCTGCGCCGAGTCGCCGTCCTGTCCGACATACATGGGGTCCTGCCCGCCCTGGAGGCGGTGCTCGCCGAACCCGACGTACGGGCGGCGGATCGGATCGTGCTGACCGGGGACATGGCGGCGGGGCCGCAGCCCGTCGAGGTGCTCGACGTGCTGGCCGGGCTGGGGGACCGCGCCGTCTGGGTCCGGGGCAACGCCGACCGGGAGCTGGTCGAACACCGGCGGGGACAGCACTGTGACGACGCCATCTCCGCCTGGGCGGCGGAGCGGCTGCGCGAGGACCACCTCGACCTGCTGGCCGGGCTGCCCCAGTCGGTGCGGCTGTCCCTGCCCGACCTCGGCGACACCCTCTTCTGCCACGGCACGCCCCGCGACGACGAGGAAGTCGTCCTGGTCGACTCCCGGCTCGACCGCTGGCGGGAAGTGTTCGACGGCCTCGGCCCGGAGGTGCGGACGGTGGTCTGCGGCCACACCCACATGCCGTTCGCCCGCCTCGCGCACGGCCGCATGGTGGTCAACCCGGGCAGCGTCGGCATGCCCTACGGCAGAGCCGGCGCCCACTGGGCACTCCTGGGCCCGGGCATCGAACTGCGGACCACGGAGTACGACATCGATGCCGCGGTCACCCGTCTGACCCGGGAGTCCGGCTACCCGGACATCGCCGAGTGGGCCGACTACTACCTGCGGGCCCGCGCCACCGACGCGGACGCCCTCGCGGTGTTCGGACCCCGGGACGGACGGGAGGGGTAGGGCTTACGCGCTCGTGTCCGTGGCCTGCGCGACCTCCGGGGGCTCCGGCGCCTCCTCGAAGAGGTCCTCCGCCGCGGCGGCCGTCAGCGAGCGGTCGAACCAGAGGCCGAGGGTGTCGAGGTCCGTGCAGGAGGTGACACGCTCCCGGACGTCATCGGGGACGTGGACATCACGCTTCTCCAGCACGCGCAGGATCAGGCACGCGCGGTCCTTGGCCCTTCCCTCGGCCCTGCCTTCGGCCTTGCCCTCGAGGTAAGCCGTCTCGCGGACCGTGCCGCGGCCGGGGAAGTAGCTGACGAAGCCCATGATTTCCCTCCATTTGTTTCCGGCTGCGGTACCCCGCAGATTGATGTCCAGGAACTCGTAGAAGTAGTCGGCGGCCTGCCCGTGCTGCTCCTGAAGGGCGGCGCCGAATGCTTCCAGTATGGCGTCGATGTGTGGGTTGCGGGCGTGTGCCAGGGCGGAGAAGGCCGCCATGGCGGGGTTTGCCGCGGCGGTCCGCCGGTCGGTGATCACCGGCAGATTGTCGGGGCCGATGACCATCGGATACGTGCGCTGAGTGACCCAGCCGCGCGTACCGCAGACGAAGGGACCGCTCGCCCACTTGGCCGTCGCCTGGTCCTGGCAGACGACGAGCAGCAGTACGGGCAGGCGGTACTTGGCCTGGAGGTGGGCGACGTAGTACGCCCAGCTGAGCTCCTTGTCCGGCTTGCGGGCGCCCTGCGACTCGACGGCCAGCAGGAAATCGTCCCCGTCGGACGGGCCGACGCGCAGCACGGTGTCCACGCGGCGTTCCAGCGGCCGGGTCTCCGTCACGTCGGGGGTGAGCGCGTCCAGGGTCGCCTTCTCGGGGAAGGCGATGCCCAGCACTCTGAAGACGGGGGCGAGGATCTCCGGCCGCTCCTGGAAGATGCGGTGCAAGCCCTCGTGGGCTGAACTGACCATGGGCGCAAGCTAGGTGGCCCGCCGGGGAGCCCGCCCGGGCAACGGGATGCGTTCACTCTTTCGAGAGGTGGGGAAACGTTCACGCCGTTCCGGGGCGGCGGACATGTCTCCACGCGCCGCCGTCCGCGCGGCCGGCACCCCCGCCGCCCCCGCCCGACCCGCTACCGTGAACCGGATGAGCACCGACGAGTCGCAGCCCAGGGACAGCGCCGACGCCCGCGCGAGCGGGAGTGCGGTGCCGCGTTCCCTCGCCGAGGCGCTCCGGTCGCGGGAGGACGGCGCGCTCGGCGAGCTGCTGCGGGCGCGGCCCGATCTCCTCAGCCCCGTGCCCACCGACCTCACCCAGCTCGCCACCCGCGCCGGCACCCGCGCCTCCGTGGTGCGCGCCCTGGAGCGGCTCGACCGGTTCGCGCAGCAGGTCGCCGAGGTGCTCGCGGTGGCGCCGGAGCCCGCCTCGTACGACGACGTGCGCGCGCTGCTGGCGGGGGACGACGGGGACGCCGCCGTCGAGGAGGCCCTGCCGCGCGCCCTCGCCACCCTCCACGCGCAGGCCCTGGTGTGGGGGCCCGACGACCGGCTGCGGCTCGTCCGCACCGCCCGCGAGCTGCTCGCCCCCACCCCGCAGCACCCGTCGCCGACCGGGCTCGGCCCGACCGTCGCCGAGGCCACGGCCGGCATGTCGCCGACCCGCGTGCAGGACATCGTCGCGGCGGCCGGGCTGCCCACCACGCACGACCCGGTCTCCGCCGTACAGGCGCTGACCGCCCTGTTCACGGACCGCACCCGGATGTCGGCGCTGCTCGACCAGGCGCCCGCCGAGTCCGTGGAAGTGCTGTCGCGGCTCGTCTGGGGGCCGCCGTACGGGCAGGTCACCGCCGACCCGGCACGCCATCTGCGCTGGCTCCTCGACCGGGGCCTCCTGCTGCCCACGGCCCCCGGCACGGTCGTGCTGCCCCGCGAGGCCGCCCTGCATCTGCGCGGGGGCCGCGCCCACCGCACGCCCGAGCCGGTGCCGCCGCCCGTGGGGGCGGCGCGCGAACACCGTCCACAGGTTGTGGACGCGACCGCCGCGGGCCAGGCGTACACCGCGCTCGCCACCGTCGAGGAGCTGCTGAAGGACTGGGACGAGGGCGGCCCAGCGGTGCTGCGCGCGGGCGGGCTGAGCGTGCGCGACCTCAAGCGGACGGCAGTGGCCCTCGACACGTCCGAGCCGCTCGCCGCGTTCTGGGTGGAACTGGCCTACGCCGCCGGTCTGCTGGCCTCCGACGGCGAGGCCGAGGAACGGTACGCCGCGACCCCCGCGTACGACGAGTGGCAGGAGCTGCCCGCCGCCGAACGCTGGTCCGCGCTGGCCACGGCGTGGCTCGCGGCCACCCGCACGGCCGGCCTGGTCGGCGGCCGCGACGGCAAGGACCGCACGCTCTCCGCGCTCGGCCCGCACCTGGACCGCTCGGCCGCCCCCGAGGTCCGCCACCGCGTCCTCACCCTCCTCGGCACGCTCCCCGAGGGCACGGCACCCGACCCCGACTCCCTGCTGGCCCGCCTCCACTGGGAACGCCCCGCCGCAGGGCGCCTCACCGGAGCCCCCACCGCCCCCGGCAGGGACGGCGCCGCCAACCCCTCCGACTCCCCCACCCCGCAGGACCTGCGCTCCCGCATCGCCCGATGGACCCTGAACGAGGCCGAGTTGCTGGGCGTCACGGGACGGGGAGCGCTGTCGACGCACGGCCGGGCACTGCTGGCCCACAGCGCGCACGGCACGCGGACCGAGAGCACCGCCGAGCGGGGCGCCGCCGCGGCCCACGCCGCCCGGCTCCTCGCGCCGCTGCTCCCCGAACCCCTCGACCACGTCCTCCTCCAGGCCGACCTGACCGCCGTGGCGCCAGGACCGCTGGAGCGGCCGCTCGCCGACGCCCTCGCCGTCATCGCCGACGTCGAGTCGAAGGGCGGCGCCACCGTCTACCGCTTCACGCCCGGCTCCGTGCGCCGCGCGCTCGACGCCGGGCAGTCGGCCTCCGACCTGCACGCCTTCCTGGCCGCCCACTCCCGTACGCCGGTGCCGCAGCCCCTCGCCTACCTGATCGACGACGTGGCGCGCCGCCACGGCCACCTGCGGATCGGCGCCGCCTCCGCCTATGTGCGCTGCGACGACGAAGCCCTGCTCGACGAGATCATGGCCGACAAGCGCGCCCAGGCCCTGCGCCTGCGCCGCCTCGCGCCCACCGTGCTGGCCGCGCAGGCGGACCCGGGCACGCTCCTCGAAGGGCTGCGCGCCATGGGGTTCGCGCCCGCCGCGGAGAGCGCCGAGGGCGACGTCCTGATCACCCGCGCCCACGCCCACCGCACCCCGCCCCGCTCGGCCCCCGAGCCGGTGCCCGACGGCCCGCCGCTGCCGGGCGCCACGCTCATCGACGCGGCGGTACGGGCGATCCGCGCGGGCGACCTGGCGTCGACGGCGCCCCGCAAGGAGGTCCCGGCCGCCGACGGCAGGCTGCCGCGCACCACGGCCGCCGAGACCCTCGCCACCATGCAGGCCGCGGTGCTGACCGGCGAGGCCGTGTGGATCGGGTACGTGAACGCCGAGGGCGCCGCCAGCCAGCGGGTGATCGCCCCGGTGCGCGTGGAGGGCGGCTTCGTCACGGCGTACGACCACACGGCGGACGAAGTCCGCACGTACCCCCTGCACCGCGTCACCGGCGTCGCCGAACTCGCCGACGACTGACACCGACGACTGACACCGACGACCGGCACCCCGTGCGGGCGCGCGGGCGGCTCCCGTCCGGAGCCGCCGCGCGAATTCGTTGGCCCCGGCGGCCACCGCCGTCCTAGGATGCCTCCTTCCCGCCTCCCCCGCGGAGCGCCGCCGCCCGGACGGAAACCGGCCGGCCCACCTCGCCCAAGCAGCAACGGAGCAGAGGCCGCAGACCACACCGCAGAACCGCCGGAGGCACCCCGTGCACGCGCACGCCCACCCCCATCCGCTCGACCCGCCCGACGACCCCCTCGCCAGGGAACGCGGCCACCTCGCCGCCTCCCGCGCCGCCCTGCGCGCCATGCGCGAGGACGCCGAGGCCCTGGACATCCGCGACGTCACCGCGAACTGGGTGAACGCCGCCGTCCTCGAGCGCCAGCTCGACGAGCGCATCCGGTCCCTCGCCGACCTCGCCCACACCCCGCTCTTCTTCGGACGGCTCGACTACCTCCACGCGCCCGGCGCCGACCGGGCCGAGGGCGCCGAGGGCGAGCGGTTCTACATCGGGCGGCGCCACGTGCACGACGCCGACGGCGATCCGATGGTGATCGACTGGCGTGCGCCGGTGTCGCAGCCGTTCTACCGGGCCTCCAAGAAGGACCCGATGGACATCGCGCTGCGCCGCCGCTTCGGCTACACGGGCGGCGACCTCACGGCGTACGAGGACGAGCACCTCAGCGACGCCACGGAGACCGAGCGGACCAGCAGGCTCCTCCAGCAGGAGATCGAGCGGCCGCGCGTGGGACCGATGCGGGACATCGTCGCCACCATCCAGCCCGAACAGGACGAGATCGTCCGCAGCGGGCTGAGCGGCAGCGTCTGCGTGCAGGGCGGGCCCGGCACCGGAAAGACCGCCGTCGGCCTGCACCGCGTCGCCTACCTGCTGTACGCGCACCGGGACCGCCTCGCCCGCACCGGCACCCTCGTCATCGGGCCGAACGCCTCCTTCCTCCACTACATCGAGCAGGTCCTGCCCGCGCTCGGCGAGCTGGAGGTCAGGCAGGCCACCGTCGACGACCTCGTCGCCCACGTCGAGGTGCGCGGCACGGACGACGCGGCCACCGCCCTCGTCAAGGGCGACGCCCGGATGGCCGAGGTGCTGCGCGCCGCCGTGCGCTCGCACGTCACGATGCCCACCGAGCCCGTCGTGGTGGTGCGCGGCTCACGCCGCTGGCGGGTGCCCGCGTACGAAGTGGAGGAGATCGTCCGGGAGTTGCTGGCGCGGGACATCCGGTACGGGGCCGCGCGCGAGGCCCTGCCGCAGCGCATCGCCCACGCCGTGCTCGTCCGCATGGAGCAGGCGGGCGAGGCGCCCGACGACCGGGTGCAGGACGCCGTCGCCCGCAACCCGGCGGTGAAGGCGGCGGTCAAGTCCCTCTGGCCGCAGGTCGATCCCGCGAAGCTCGTGCTGCGGCTGCTCTCGGACGCCGCCTTCACCGCCGAGCACGCCGAGGGGGTGCTGACCGAGGAGGAGCAGAAGGCGCTGCTGTGGGCGAAGCCCGCGCGGAGCGTGAAGTCCGCCAAGTGGTCGGCGGCCGACGCCGTACTGATCGACGAGGCCACCGACCTCGTCGCGCGCACCCACTCGCTGGGTCACGTCGTCCTGGACGAGGCGCAGGACCTCTCCCCCATGCAGTACCGGGCGGTCGGCCGGCGCTGCACGACCGGTTCGGCGACCGTCCTCGGCGACCTCGCGCAGGGCACCACGCCCTGGGCGACGCGGAGTTGGCAGGAGGCCCTGCACCATCTGGGCAAGAGCGGCGCCGTGGTGGAGGAGCTGACGGCCGGTTTCCGTGTGCCGCGCGAGGTCATCGCGTACGCGTCGCGGCTGCTGCCGGAGATCGCGCCGGGGCTCGCGGCGGTCGACTCGGTGCGCGAGTCGCCGGGCTCGCTCGCGGTGCGCCGGGTGGCGGACGCGGCGGAGCTGGACGCGGCCTGCCTGGAGGCGTGCGCCGAGTCGCTGCGGCGGGAGGGGTCCGTCGGGCTCATCGCCGCGGACGCCCGGATCCCCTCGCTCGCCGGGGCGCTGGACGCGGCCGGGCTCACGTATCTCGCGCCCGGCGAGGAGACGACGCCCGACACCCGCCTGACGCTGGTGCCCGCCTCCCTCGCGAAGGGCCTGGAGTACGACTACGTGGTGCTCGACGAGCCTGCCGCCGTCGTCGACGGCGAGCCCGACGAACGGACGGGCCTGCGCCGGCTCTATGTGGCGCTGACCCGTGCCGTGTCGGGGCTCGTCGTCGTGCACGGCGCCGAACTGCCCGCGCCGCTCGGCTAGTCGGCCTTCACCTCGCGGCCGTCCGCCGACGAGGCGGCGGACGGCAGGTGGGTGACGACGAGCACGATGCCCGCGAGCGTCACGACGCGGGTGGCCGCGTCCAGGCCGTTCCAGGCCTGGGACTGCCACATGGCGAACCACTCGCCGCCGATGCCGATGAAACCGACCCCGAAGAGCAGGAGGATCATCAACAGGCCGATGGATCCCACGCGTTGGGCGCTGCGCAGCCCGTCGGGCCTGCGCAGCGCCCGGGCCCACAGGACCGTCGAGGCGGTGAGGACCAGCGCGGCCAGGGTCTCCCAGGCGATGATCCCGACGTAGGCCGCGTCCTGCAGCGCGGTGGACTCCACCGCGCGCCATCTGAGGCCGTTGCCCTTGAAGGTGGTGTCCATCGACAGGACATGGCGTACGAACTGCTGGTTGGTGCCGAAGTCGGTGATGTTCCCGAACGCGACGAGTGCGATGTAGAGCGCGACCGTCCCCGTGAGGAGCATCGCGGCAACGGGCAGTGTCCCGGCCGCGAGGATCCGCTCCGCGGGACGCGTCTGATGGGCTGGTGTCGGCATGAGATCCCCTCCGTGTCGACCCAGTTCTATCGTGTCCCGCGGAGAAACGATCAACCGTCGAGCGCGGTCCGCCATTGCGCGACCGCCGCGGGGCAGACCGGGGCGCTCCAGCCGTCGGGGCGGGCGGCCCCGCCGATGTGGAACGCGTCGACGCCGGCCGCCCGCAGCCGGGGCAGGTGGTCGAGGCGCAGACCGCCGCCGATCAGGAGCTGAGGGCCGTATCCCGGTTCGCCGCGGCGCGCGGCCTCGGCGAGCAGGGTGGGCAGTCCGTCGTCGACGCCGGCCGCGGAGCCCGCGGTGAGGTACGTGTCCAGGCCGGGCAGGTCGGCGAGTTGCTTGCGCAGGGCGTCGCGGTCGGCGGCGCGGTCGATCGCACGGTGGAAGGTCCAGCGGCAGCCGTCGAGCGCGGCGACAAGCGTCTCGATCGCGGGCAGGTCGGGGCCGCCCGACTCGTCGAGGAAGCCGAGCACGAACTCGTCGGCGCCCTCGCCGCGCAGCTCGTGGGCGCGGCGGACCAAAGCGTCGACGTCGCCCGCGGCGAAGCCGTCGGCGAGCCTGAGCATCACGCGCAGCGAGATGTCGACGGCGGAGCGGATCCGGGCGAAGGTCTCGCGGGACGGCGTGAGGCCGTCCGCGGCCATGTCCGTCACCAGCTCGAGGCGGTCCGCTCCGCCGGCCTGGGCGGCGACGGCGTCCTCGGCGTCGAGGGCGATCACCTCCAGGACTGCACGCTTGCTCATGGATGTCTCTTCCTTCTGGTCGCTGCGGCTCGGCTGCCGAATTACCACCGGAAACCTGGCATAGGTCTAGTCCAATTACCAGCCTACGCGCAGAACTCCCCGGTGCGAGCCGGGAGGCCCACGCCGGGGAGACGGAAGGGGAGACGGGAACGGGAGACGGGAAGGGGGCCAGAAAGGAGTCAGGCGAGCGGCTTGAACCCGCGCAGCCGCAGGCTGTTGCCGACCACGAAGACGGACGAGAAGGCCATCGCCGCACCCGCGATCATCGGGTTGAGCAGACCGGCCGCGGCCAGCGGCAGGGCACCCACGTTGTAGGCGAAGGCCCAGAAGAGGTTGGACCTGATCGTGCCGAGCGTGCGCCGGGAGAGCCTGATCGCGTCCGCCGCGGCCCGCAGGTCGCCCCGGACCAGCGTCAGGTCACCGGCCTCGATCGCGGCGTCCGTGCCGGTGCCCATCGCAAGGCCCAGGTCGGCCTGGGCCAGCGCCGCCGCGTCGTTCACGCCGTCGCCGACCATGGCCACGCTGCGCCCCTCGGCCTGCAGCCGCTTCACCACGTCGACCTTGTCCTGCGGCATGACCTCGGCGATCACGTTATCGGGCGCGATGCCGACCTCGGCGGCGACCGAGGCGGCGACGGCCGCGTTGTCGCCGGTCAGCAGGATCGGGGTGAGGCCGAGGGCCCGCAGCCGCGCGATGGCCTCGGCGCTGGTGTCCTTGACCGCGTCGGCGACCTCCAGAACCGCGCGGGCCGCACCGTCCCAGGCGACCGCGATGGCGGTACGTCCGGCCGCCTCGGCCCGCGCCTTGGCGCGCTCCAGCTCGACGGGCAGGTGGATCTCCCACTCGTCGAGGAGCTGGGTGCGGCCCACCAGGACCGCGTGCCCCTCGACGACGCCCTGGACGCCGAGCCCCGCGATGTTGGCGAAGTCCTCGGGGGCGGGCAGGTCGCCGACCCGGGCGGCCGCGCCGGCGGCGACGGCCTGGGCGATGGGGTGCTCCGAGGCGTGCTCGAGGGCGCCGGCCAGGCGCAGGACCTCGGTCTCGGTGGCGTCGGCGGTGTGGGTGGCGAGCAGGGTCATCCGGCCGGTGGTGACGGTGCCGGTCTTGTCCAGGACGATCGTGTCGACGCGGCGGGTGGACTCAAGGACCTCGGGGCCCTTGATGAGGATGCCGAGCTGGGCGCCGCGGCCGGTGCCGACCATGAGAGCGGTCGGGGTGGCGAGGCCGAGCGCGCACGGGCAGGCGATGATCAGTACGGCGACGGCGGCGGTGAACGCGGCGGTCAGCCCCGCGCCGTTGCCGAGCCAGAAGCCGAGGGTGGCGAGCGCAAGGCCGATGACGACCGGCACGAACACCGCGGAGATCTTGTCGGCCAGGCGCTGGGCGGCGGCCTTGCCGTTCTGCGCGTCCTCCACGAGCCTCGCCATGCGGGCCAGCTGGGTGTCGGCGCCGACGCGGGTGGCCTCGACGACGAGCCGGCCGCCGACGTTGAGGGTGGCGCCGGTGACCGCGTCGCCCGCGGCGACCTCGACGGGCACGGACTCGCCGGTCAGCATGGAGGCGTCCACGGCCGATGAGCCCTCGACGACCCTGCCGTCGGTGGCGATCTTCTCGCCGGGCCGCACCAGGAACCGGTCGCCGACCGCCAACTGCCCGACCGGCACGGTCTCTTCGCGCCCGTCCTTGCGCACCACGGTGACGTCCTTGGCGCCGAGCCGCAGCAGCGCCTTCAGGGCGGCGCCCGCCTTCCTCTTGGAGCGGGCCTCGAAGTACCGCCCGGCGAGGATGAACGCGGTGACGCCGGCGGCGGCCTCCAGGTAGATGTTCCCGGCGCCGTCGCTCCTGGTGATGGTCAGCTCGAAGGGGTGCGTCATGCCGGGCGTGCCCGCGGTGCCGAAGAACAGCGCCCACAGGGACCAGAGGAACGCCGCCGAGGTGCCGACCGAGATGAGCGTGTCCATGGTGGCGGCGCCGTGCCGGGCGTTGGTGAAGGCCGCCTTGTGGAAGGGCCAGGCGGCATACGTCACGACGGGCGCGGCCAGCGTGAGCGAGAGCCACTGCCAGTACTCGAACTGCAGCGCGGGCGCCATCGCCATCGCGATCACGGGCACCGAGAGCAGGACGGCGGCGGTCAGCCGCTGCCGCAGTGGCCGCAGCGCGTCGTCCTCGGCGCGCTCCTCGTCGTCCTCGCCCGCCCCGGGGCCGGTCTCGCGGCCGGTGGGGGCGGGGGCGGGCTCCTGGGCGGTGTAGCCGGTGGCCTCGACGGTGGCGATGAGGTCCCGCACGGAGACGTCCGCGCCGCGGTAGGTGACCTTGGCCTTCTCGGTGGCGTAGTTGACGGTCGCCTCGACGCCGTCCATGCGGTTGAGCTTCTTCTCGATCCGGGCCGCGCAGGAGGCGCAGGTCATGCCACCGATGGCGAGCTCGACCTCGGCGGCTGGCGCCGTGTGCGGGGCACCTGGAGTGGTGGTGGACGCGGCCATGGGCTGCTCCTGTACGGGCGGACTGCCGATACCCGGGGCGGGTACCGCTGACGAGATCCATGTATACCCCTGGGGGGTACCGAACGCAAGGGTGATCCGAGACTTGACTTAATACCCCCAGGGGGTACCTTCGTCTCATCGGGACCGACACATCCCGCGCCACCGATCACCGATCAGTGATCACCGACCAACCGCATGAACCGGGGAGCCGTCATGAACACCGGACTGAAGATCACCGCCTTCGCCGCCGCCGTCGCCGCGACGTTCGGAACCGCGTACGGGATCGGCAAGGGCGTCGACCCCGTCACGGACACGACGCCGGCGGCCCGGCACGGCGACCACGACGGCGACCGGCGGGAAGGAGAACCACAGGAGCACGGAGGGCACGCCGGCCACGCCGAGGCCGCACCCGGCGGCCTGAAGGTCTCCGACCGCGGCTACACCCTCGACCTGAGGACCGCCCGCATCCAGGCGGACAAGAAGCAGGAGCTCCGCTTCGCCGTCGTGGAGGACGCCTCGGGGCGCAACGTCACCGCGTACCGCAAGGAGCACGACAAGGAGCTCCACCTGATCGTCGCCTCACGCGACCTGACCACCTACCGCCACCTGCACCCCACCCGCGCGGCCGACGGCACCTGGTCCACCCCCCTCGAGCTGCCCGAGGCGGGCGGCTACCGCGTCTTCGCCGACTTCCGCCCCGAGGGCGCGAAGGAGGGCCTCACCCTCGGCGCGGACCTCGGGGTGGCGGGGGCGTACGAGCCGAAGGAGCTGCCCGCGCACACCACGACGGCCCACGTCGACGGGTACGACGTGACCCTGAAGGGCGAGCTGAAGACCGGCGCGGGCGGCGACCTCACCCTGAGCGTGGCGCGGAACGGCGAGCCGGTGACCGATCTCCAGCCCTACCTGGGCGCGTACGGCCACCTGGTGGCCCTGCGCTCGGGCGACCTCGCCTACCTCCACGTCCACCCGAACGGCGAGCCCGGCGACGGGAAGACGCGGCCGGGACCGGACATCTCGTTCGGCGCGGCGGCACCGAGCAAGGGCGCGTACCGCCTGTTCCTGGACTTCCGGCACGGGGGCAAGGTGCACACGGCGGCGTTCACGGTGCACGCCGGCGGGGGCGGGCACACCGCCGGCGGAAAGGACGGGGGCCACCGGCACTGAGGGCCGGTGGCGCCGCGGAACGTACGGGACACCCCGGAGGTCAGTCGGCCTCCGGGGTACGCGTGTGTCCGGCCGGGGCCACGGCGGCCAGTTCGTCCACCGAGCCGGACATCACGGCCCGGATGTGCGCGGTGAGGTGCTCGACCGGCCAGTCCCACCAGGCGATGTCGAGCAGCCGGGCGATGTCCTCCGCGCCGAAGCGGTGGCGGATGAGCTTCGCCGGGTTGCCGCCGACGATGCCGTAGTCCGGCACGTCGTCGACGACCACCGCGCGCGAGGCGATGACGGCGCCGTGCCCGATCCTGACGCCCGGCATCACGGTGGCGCCGAAACCGAACCAGACGTCGTTGCCGACGACCGTGTCACCGCGCCCCGGCAGGCCGCTGATCAGGTCGAAGTGCTCGCTCCAGGAGCCGCCCATGATCGGGAAGGGGAAGGTCGACGGCCCGTCCATCCGGTGGTTGGCGCCGTTCATGATGAACCGCACGCCCTCCCCCAGCGCGCAGAACTTCCCGATGACCAGCCGCTCGGGACCGTAGTGGTAGAGCACGTTCCGCGTCTCGAAGGCGGTCGGGTCATCGGGATCGTCGTAGTACGAGAACTCCCCGACCTCGATCAACGGCGAGGTCACGAGGGGCTTGAGCAGCACCACGCGCTGCTGCCCGGGCATCGGGTGCACCACGGTCGGGTCGGCGGGCACGAGGGCCCCGGGAGGATTCGGTTCACTGGACATCCCCCCATGATCCACCGGAGCCGTCAGACGCCAACTCCTTTTCCCCGGCGGCCTCGTCGCCCCCTCGGGAACGCGGAGAGCCGGGCGGGCCGGAAGTGTCCGGCCCGCCCGGCTCCCGTGGACCGATGGGGCGATGGGGGCGGATGGGGCGACGGGGACGACTTGAGCAGGGCCATGGGGACGGCGACAGCCCCGCATCCGTCAGGCGTTCACCTTCTCCCGCTCCCCGGCCGCGGGAGCGGAGTCCTTCCGCATCACCAGCAGGGTGACCAGGCCGCCGACCGCCGCGATGGCGCTCGCGCCGGTGAACGCGGCGCCGAACCCGTCCGTCAGGGCGGGCAGGTTCCCGAGCTCACCGGCCCCCTGCGACGTGGCGAGCGCGGTCAGCGCGGCGAGGCCGAGCGCCGAACCCACCTGGTACGTGGTGTTGACGATGCCGGAGGCGAGCCCCGCCTGCTCCTGCGGGGCGCCGGACATGGCTGCCATCATCGCCGGGATGTAGGCGAGGGACATGCCGAGCGCGGCGACCAGCGATGCGGGCAGGACGTCGACGGCGAAGGAGCCGGTCGGGCCCGCCTGCGCCAGCCACAGCAGACCGGCCGCGAGGACCAGGAGACCGCTGCCGATCAGCGCCTTTGCGCCGAACCGGCCGAGCAGCCGGGCGGTGACGGCGGTCATGAAGACCATCAGCAGACCGGTCATCGGCAGCAGGGCCGCGCCGCTGGCGAACGCCCCGTACCCCATGACCTGCTGGAGGTAGAGGTTGAGGAAGTACCACATCGGGATCCAGGCGGCGCCGAGCAGCGCCATCGCGACGTTGGCGGAGCCGAGCCGCGGCACACGCCACACGCCCAGCGGCATGAGGGGCTGGGACACCGACTTCTGCACGACGAGGAAGAGCGCCAACAGGCCTGCCGCACCGGCCAGTTGCAGGACGGTCCCGGTCGAACCCCAGCCGGCCTCCGGAGCCCGGACGACGGCGAAGACGGCGAGCGCGAGACCGGCGGTGACGGCGACGGCGCCGAGGAGGTCGACGGAGCCGCGCCTGCCCTCGACGGCGGGCAGCAGGCGGGTCGCGGCGAGCGTGGCGAGGCCGATCGGGATGTAGATGAGGAAGACCCAGGGCCAGCTCAGCCACTCCGTGAAGACACCGCCGAGGAAGACACCGGCCGTGCCGCCCGCCGGGGCCGCGGCGCCGTAGAGGGCCATGGCCCTGCCCAGCTCCTTCGGGTCGTGCCCGAAGAGCATCATCAGCAGGGTCATCGCGGCCGGCGCGATGAGCGCGCCGCCCACGCCCTGCACGGCGCGCCCGGCGACCTCGGCCGCGGCGCCCTGCGCGGCGGCGGCGAGCACGGACCCGGCGATGAGGACCACCCAGCCGGCGGCGAAGACCTTGCGGGCGCCGAGCAGGTCGGAGAGGCGGCCGCCGAGCAGCAGGAGCCCCCCGAAGGCGATGACGTACGCGTTGAAGACCCACTGCAGCTCGCCCTGCGAGAAGCCCAGGTCACGCTGCATCTCGGGGAGCGCGACCCCGATGATCGAGGTGTCCATGATGACCATGAACTGCGCGGTGGCGAGGACGAACAGCGCCCACCAGCGCATGGGGTTGGCGGATTGCATGACGTTTTCCTCCACGGATCCATACCCGCTCTGGATACCCCCCTGGGGTACTTGACCCGGGGACGTTAACATACCCCCCAGGGGTACACAACGACTAGGATCCACCCATGGCCGACGACAAGGACCTCCACGCCCGCTGGGCCGCCACCCTGCTGCGCGCGAGCCAGGACACCCCCGACCCCGCGCCCTACGCGGACCGGCTGCTCGCCCGCTGGTCCGAACCGCAGCGCAAGTACCACACCACCGCCCACCTGGCGGCCGTCCTCGGCCACCTCGACGTCCTCGCGGACCACGCCGACGACCCCGAACTCGTACGCCTCGCCGCCTGGTTCCACGACGCGGTGTACGCGCCCGACCGCTCCGAGAACGAGGAGCGCTCGGCACGCCTCGCCGAACGCGCCCTCACCGAAGCCGGCCTGGCACCCGCCCACGTCCACGAAGTCGCCCGCCTGGTCCGCCTCACCACCACGCACGACCCCGCCGACGGCGACCACAACGGCGAAGCCCTGTGCGACGCCGACCTGGCGATCCTCGCCGCGCCCCCGGACGCGTACGCCGCCTACGCCGCCGCCGTCCGCGAGGAGTACGGCTTCGTCCCCGACGAGGCGTTCCGCCGGGGCCGGGCCGACGTGCTGCGCCAACTCATCGCGCTGCCACGCCTGTTCAGGACCGCCCACGGAGCGGCCAACTGGGAGGCCCCGGCCCGCGAGAACCTCGCCACGGAACTCGCCCTGCTCGCCCCCTGAAAACTCGGCGGCCGCCCAGCCCGCGCTCCCGTACTCTCGGCGCATGCTTCTCATGGGTGGGGACCGGATCGACGAGGCCGTGGCACACACGGTGAAGGTGCTGCGCGCGGCCGCCGACCGCGACTGGAGCGTCAAAGCGGAAGGGCTCGACTGGAGCTGCCTCCGGACGGCCGAACACATCGCGGGCGACTTCGTCGGATACGCGGCCCAGCTGACCGGCCGGGCCACCGACACCTACGCGCCCTTCGAGACCGTCCTCGACCCGGGCACCGGCCCCGAGGGCGCCATCCGCGTCATCGAGGCCACCGGCGGCATCCTCGCCTCGGTCGTCCGCACCACCCCGCGCGGCACCCGCGCCTTCCACCCCTTCCCCGCGGGCTCCGCGGACGCGGCGGGCTTCGCCGCGATGGGCATCACCGAAGCCCTCCTCCACACCCACGACATCGCCCGCGCCCTCGGAGTCGACGCGGAACCCCCGGCCCCCCTCTGCGAGGCGGTCCTCGCCCACCTCTTCCCGCACATACCGCCCACCCCCGCGGGCGGCACACCCTGGACGACGCTCCTGTGGGCCACGGGCCGCGGCACCCTGCCCGGCCGCCCCCGCCTCGACCACTGGCACTGGCGCAACCCCGCCTCCCTCCCCGCCGGCGACGTCGCCCTGCGCGAAGTGACCCCCGCGGTCGCCGCGGACCTCGCCACGGGCGGCACCGGCGGACTCGACTGGCTCGACGGCTCCCCCTACGACGGCACGCGCCGCGCCGCCGGCATGGTGACGAAGGCGTACGCGGCCGGGGTGCACCGCCCCGAATGGGGCATGTACGCCCTGGTCCGCACCGCCGACGAACTGGCCATCGGCGGCATGGGCTTCCACGGCCCGCCGGACGACGACGGCTGCGTCGAGGTCGGCTACGACCTGGTGCCGGGAGCACGCGGACACGGATACGCCTCCGGGGCACTCCGAGCCCTCTCCGAGTGGGCCCTCACCCACTCCGAGGTGACCTCGCTCCTCGCCGTGGTCGAAGCGGAGAACACGGCGTCACAGGCGGTGGCGGCACGGGCGGGGTACGTACGACTGCCGGACCGGGGGGCGCATCGGGCTTATGGGGTGGGGCGGGGGTGAGGGTGGGGGTGGGGCTGGGGTGATCGGTCAGCGGTCGGAATGAGTGGTGGTCGGGGTGGGTGGGAGCCCGGTGGTGGGCGGGGACTTCCGGGAATGACAGGTCCCATCACGGCGTTCACTCCTGTTATGCCGACCTCCGTCCCCACCCCGTCCGACTCCGGCGCGGCCGACCGCTCGCGCATGCCCACAGCCGTCTACATGCTCGGCCTCGCCGTCTTCGCGCTCGGCACCAGCGAGTTCATGCTCTCCGGCCTCCTCCCGCCCATCGCCGACGACATGAACGTCTCCATCCCCCGGGCCGGCCTCCTCATCTCCGCCTTCGCCATCGGCATGGTCATCGGCGCCCCGCTCCTCGCCGTCGCGACCCTGCGCCTGCCCCGCCGCACCACCCTCATCACGCTCATCACCGTCTTCGGCCTCGGCCAGGTCGCGGGTGCGCTCGCGCCCACCTACGAGATCCTCTTCGCCTCCCGCGTCATCAGCGCCCTCGCCTGCGCCGGCTTCTGGGCGGTCGGCGCCGCCGTCGCCATCGCGATGGTGGAGTACCACCAGCGCGCCCGCGCCATGGCGGTCATGATCGGCGGCCTCTCCATCGCGAACGTGCTCGGCGTCCCCGCGGGCGCGTTCCTCGGCGAGAACCTCGGCTGGCGCGCCGCGTTCTGGGCGGTCGGCGCCGCCTCCGCGATCGCGCTCGTCGGCGTACTCACGCTCATCCCGCGCATCCCGCTCCCCGCCGAGAAGCCGCAGCTCAAGAAGGAGCTGTCCATCTACGGCGACCGCCAGGTCTGGCTGTCCATCACCGTCACCGCGCTCGCCGCGGGCGGCGTGTTCTGCGCGTTCTCGTACCTCTCCCCGCTCCTCACGGACGTCGCGGGCCTCTCCGAGGGCTGGGTCCCCACGATCCTCGGCCTCTTCGGCGTCGGCGCCCTCGTCGGTACGACCATCGGCGGCCGGGTCGCGGACGCGCACCTCTTCGGGGTCCTGCTCAGCGGCATCGCCGCCTCCACCGTCTTCCTCGTCTCCCTGGCCCTGTTCGCCGCGACTCCCGCCGCGGCGATCACGCTCTCGTTCCTGCTGGGCGTCTCGGCGTTCTACACCGCCCCGGCGCTCAACGCCCGCATGTTCAACGTCGCGGGCGCCGCTCCCACCCTGGCGGGCGCGACGACGACGGCCGCGTTCAACCTCGGCAACACCGGCGGCCCCTGGCTCGGCGGCACGGTGATCGACCTCGACTTCGGCTACGCGTCCACCGCGTGGGCGGGCGCGGCGATGACGGCGGTGGCGATCATCGCGGTGGCACTCTCGCTGCGCCTGCACCGCAGGGCACCCAGCCGTGTGGTCACGGCGTCGGCGGGTGCGGGGGATTCGGCGGGTACGGCGGGCTCGGGGAGCTCGGCGGGCACGGCGCGTACGGCGGGCTCGGCGGATCAGGCAGGTACGGCGGGTTCCGCAGCCCCGGCGGCCTCCGCCGACCCCGCCGGGGAGTACGTCACCAAAAGCCCCTCCCGGACCTGAAGTTCGCCCCCACCGGAACCGACCATCACGCCGGGCGCCCCTTGGGCCTCCGCAGCCCCGCCCCCGTGAGCCTGCGCACGAGCTCCTTCGAGCCGACCTGCGCCGCGCCCGCGCGCACCGCGTCCTCGTACCGTTCCGACGGCACGTCGTAGTGGTCGCCGTCGAAGGCGCGGCGCGGGCAGCCGATGGCGGCCGCGAAGGCGTGCAGTTCCTCGTACGAGACGTCGCTGACCAGGTGGGACCACATGCGGCCGTGGCCCGGCCAGGTCGGCGGGTCTATGTAGACCGTCACGCGCGACCACCCCGGCCACCCCGGCCGCCCCGAACTTCCCGGCCCGGCCTCACGTCAGGCTCCCCACCGGCGCCACCACGACCCCCGCCTTGCCGCAGACCCAGTGCGGGTCGGGACCCAACTCCGGTTCCACGTCCAGCGCGTGGGGATCGCCGGTACCGCAGACGGGGCACAGCGGCCACCGCCCGTACCGTTCCAGGAGCGCGTCCTGGACGTCCTGGGCGACGAGCCCGGCGACGTACGCGACGCCCTCCGGCCACTGCTCGACCCACCAGCGGCGGTGCGCCACCGCCTCCTCGACCATCGAGACGACCTCGGCCTCGGCGACCTCACGGGCGACGAGGTCGGCGAGGACAAGTGCGCGAGCGGCGTGCAACGCCTGCTCCAGGGGGTCGATCGCGTCCATGCACCCCATTGTCACCCCGCACGCCACACCCGCGAAAAGGCAAGCCCCGCCAGCCGCCGGCTCCCGTCGGCCCCCAGGGCCCGGGCCAGGGCCCCGCAAGGTATCGACCGGCGTATTGACCGGCCATCCCCGCAAAAATATCTTTCAGATGTGACCCACCACGTGAAGGAAATTTTCGCGGACGCCGCACCCCCCGCCCCCGCCGCCCTCGCGGCCAAGGTGCGGACCCTGGGCCCGTCGATGACCCGTTCCATGCACCGGGTCGCCGAAGCCGTCGCCGGGGACCCCGCCGGCTGCGCCGCCCTCACGGTCACCGGCCTCGCCGAACTCACCGGCACCAGCGAGGCGACGGTGGTGCGCACCGCCCGCCTCCTGGGCTACCCCGGCTACCGCGACCTGCGGCTCGCCCTCGCCGGACTCGCCGCCCAGCAGCAGTCCGGGCGCGCGCCCGCCGTCACCGCGGACATCGCCGTCGACGACCCGATCGCGGACGTGGTGGCGAAGCTCGCCTACGACGAGCAGCAGACCCTCGCCGACACCGCCGCCGGACTCGACACCGTGCAGCTCGGCGCCGCCGTCGCCGCACTCGCCACCGCACGCCGCGCGGAGATCTACGGCGTCGCCGCCTCGGGACTCGTCGCCCAGGACCTCGCCCAGAAGCTGCTCCGCATCGGACACGTCGCGCACGCGCACTCCGACCCGCACCTGGCCGTCACCAACGCGGTGACGCTCCGCGCCAAGGACGTCGCCATCGCGATCACCCACTCCGGTTCGACGGGCGACGTGATCGAACCGCTGCGGGTCGCCTTCGAGCACGGGGCCACCACGATCGCGATCACCGGTCGGCCCGACGCCGCCGTATCGCAGTACGCCGACCACATACTGACGACCTCGACGGCCCGCGAGAGCGAGCTGAGGCCCGCCGCGATGTCCTCCCGGACCAGTCAACTCCTCGTCGTGGACTGCTTGTTCGTGGGCGTCGCGCAGCGGACGTACGAGACGGCGGCGCCCGCGCTCGCCGCGTCCTACGAGGCGCTGGCCCACCGCCACCACTCGCGCGGCACCAGCCGCTGACACCCGCGCCGGCTCCCCGGACCAGCCTCACCGGGCCGGCCACACCACCCCCCTCACCGGACACGAAAGAGCCGCAGCCGCCATGACCTCCACCCCCGACCCGACGGACGCGACCACCCCGAAGGCCCCGACCGACTCGACCGGCGCAACGGGCTCCCCGGCCCCGACCGATTCGCCGAGCCAGGCCGGCCCGGACTCCTCCCCGCACCACCACCAGCACAAGCGCGGCGACGACTACGGAGAACTCCGCGCCCAGCTCGCCACCCTCACCACCGAGGCGTTCCGGCCCGAGCTCTCCGAGATCGACCGGCTGCCCACGGCGGAGATCGCGCGGATCATGAACGGCGAGGACGCCTCCGTCCCCACCGCCGTCGCCGAACAGCTGCCGCAGATCGCCGCCGCCATCGACGGCACCGCCGAGCGCATGGCCCGCGGCGGCCGCCTCGTCTACGCGGGCGCGGGCACCGCGGGACGGCTCGGCGTACTCGACGCCTCCGAGTGCCCGCCCACCTTCAACACCGCCCCCGACGAGGTCATCGGCCTCATCGCGGGCGGCCCGACCGCCATGGTCACGGCGGTCGAGGGCGCGGAGGACAGCAAGGAACTGGCCGCCGACGACCTGGACGCCCTGAAACTCACGGCGGACGACGTCGTCGTCGGCATCTCCGCCTCCGGGCGCACCCCGTACGCGATCGGCGCCGTCGAACACGCCAGGAAACGGTACGGGGCGCTGACCATCGGCCTCTCCTGCAACGCGGACAGCGCACTCGCGGCCGCCGCCGAACACGGCATCGAGGTCGTCGTCGGCCCCGAACTCCTCACCGGCTCCACCCGCCTCAAGGCGGGCACCGCCCAGAAGATCGTCCTCAACATGCTGTCGACGATCACGATGATCCGCCTCGGCAAGACCTACGGAAACCTGATGGTGGACGTCCGCGCCTCCAACGAGAAGCTGCGCGCCCGCTCCCGCCGCATCGTCGCCCTCGCCACCGGCGCCGAGGACACCGAGATCGAGGCGGCGCTCGCCGCCACGGACGGCGAGGTCAAGAACGCCATCCTCACCATCCTCGGCCGCGTCGACGGCCCCACCGCCGCCCACCTCCTCACCACCTCCGCCGGCCACCTCCGCACAGCGTTGGACGCGGCGCGGGGGGCGGGGGCGGGGGCTTCGTAGGAGGGGGGCGGGGCGAGGGGGGGGCGGGGGCCCCGGGGAACCGGACCTTGGGGGACTTAGCGCGGCCAGGCCCCCCGGGGGACACTCAACGCGGCCGGGCCTGGGCCTGCCGGTTCAGCTCACGCACCCGCTCCCGCAGCACCTCCGTCGGCGGCGCGTCCCCCACCGCGCCGGGCGGACAGTCCCACTCCCGCCCGCCCCCGATGGGCCGGAGCTGCACGAGCCCGCCCTCGCAGCCCATGACCTCACCGACGCTGCCGTCCCGGTAGTCGACGGCGTACGTCCCCTTCTCCGGCACGCAAGGATCCTCGTTCACCGCGCCCCCTCGACGACCGCAGCCAGCCGCAACGCCGTGTCCAGGTTGCAGCGTCCCAACTCCACGAGCGGCAACGCGCCCTCCGACATGCTCAGCGGGTCGACCCGCAGCGACGGCAGCGTGATCCCCACGCCCGTGAGCGCCGCTCTCACCTGCCGTACGGCCTCCTCCGCCGCCCGCATCCTTTCCTCCGCCGTCAGCGCCATGAACTCTGCCTCTCACACCGAGTGTTGCCTTTTCCTCACCCAGCGTGTCCGGGCATGCGTATGCTGAACAGGGCAATCCACCCAACAACCCCCCGTGTCGGAGGGATGTGCGCCCATGACCCGCCCCAAGGACCTCGACCCCTCCTCCAACCCCCGGGCCCTCCTCGGCGCGGAACTGCGCCACGCCCGCGAACGGGCGGGCCTGAGCCAGGAGGCGCTGGGTACACCGCTGTTCGTCAGCGGCTCGTTCATCGGCCAATTGGAGGCCGGCACGCGCCGGATGCACCTGGAGTACGCCGAACACTTCGACTCCGTCCTGGGCAAGGACGGCTTCTTCGCCCGCAACTGCGAAGCCCTGGCCAAGTCCAAATACCCGGACCACTTCGCGGAAGCGGCGGAGTTGGAAGCGGCCGCCACCACCATCAAGCACTACCTGCCGCTACTGATCCCGGGCCTGCTCCAGACGCCGGCTTACGCTGCCGCGCTGTTCCGGTCCTACCGGCCGATGGCCGGTGAGGACGAGATCGAGGAACTGGTGGCGACACGCATGGAGCGTGCTCGGCTCATCGAAAAGCCAACTGCGCCTCTGCTGTGGGTGATTCTGGACGAGGCCGCGATCCGGCGCCCGGTAGGCGGCCCTGCCATCATGGCCGAGGCCCTGCGGCATGTGGCCTGCCTCGCACGTCAACATCGCATCATCCTGCAGGTGATTCCGTTCGAGGCCGGGGCACACGCGGGAATGGGCGGGTCCCTCAAGCTCATGGAGTTCGCGGATGCCCCGCCTCTCTGCTTCGTCGACGGGCTGGACACCGGCTGGTTGATCGATGACCCCGCCACGATGGCCCGCCACACGATGACGTTCAACCTCCTGCAGGCGTTGGGCCTTTCACCCGAGGCATCCCTGGCCCTAATCGAATCGGTGGCGCACGATTACGACCATGAGGAACAACACCCCTGAGTACGGCTCAGTCAGGACCGTTCAACAGAAGCCCGCCCCAGACGGAGCAGGCGCCGGCGACCATATGACGGTCACCTACTGGCGGAAGTCCACTTACAGCGCCGGTGACGGCGGCGACTGCCTCGAAGTCGCCGACGGCCACCCGGAGATCGTCCCGGTCCGGGACTCCAAGAACCCCACAGGCCCGAACGTCGTATTCGGAGCCGCAACCTGGTCCGCATTCATCACAACCATCAAGCACACCTGACCACACTCACCCAACCCAGTCCGCCGACGCACAACTCATCCGCACTCGGCGCCGGGTGCGGCCTGGCTCATCGTGGGCGGGCGTCAGGGTCGTGGCGAGGGAAGGCGGCACCTTCGGCGGGCCAGGGTCTTCGAAGGTGACCGGGGCCGCCCGGGTTTTGCGTGAGTGTGGCGGTTCCGGGCCGGGAGTAAAGGGCGCCCTGCGGGCGTCGGCTCCGCCGATTCCGCTGCGCTCCACCCTTGACTCCCGTCCCTCCACCGCAGCTTCACCTTCGACCCGGACGGCCAGAAATGAGGCGGCGGGCTTGGCTGGTGGGGTCATCGGCTTTCGCTGCCGGGTGCGGACCGGTCCATCGTGGGCGAGGGCCACGGTCGGGGCTCGGCCGACCAGGCGGCTTTGCTGCTCGGGCCATCACCTGTCATCGCCGGGTGCGGACCGGCTCATCGTGGGCGGCTGCCACGGTGCGGGCTCGGTTGACCGGGCGGCTTGACGTGCCGGGTCATCGGCTCTCATCGCCGGGTGCGGCCCGGTCCATCGTGGGTGGCGGCCAGGGCCAGGGCTCGGTCGGGTCCGTCGGCCTCGCGGCTTGGCGAGCCGGGGGCTTCGGTGGCGGGGGGTGAGCGGTGAGACGGATGGGGCTCCCCTGCGGGCCACCCCCAGCCCACATTTCGGTCATTTGGGTCTCGTGAGGGGTGGAGTGCAGGGAAGTCTCAGCGGGAGGGCCTGATTCGTGGGGTGTCGGGGAGACTTTCCTGCGATGGGGCCCAGGAGCGGCCTTGCGGGCTCGCTCCAGAGCGCCCCGACGGCCCCCGGCGCGCGAGGCCCGGAAGGCCCCGAGCCCCAAAGCCGCGATCGGCCCAAGGCACCCCACTGCCCGAGCCCCCGGCCCTACACCCGACGACGAGACCCCACAACCTGAGCGCCAACCGGGGCGCACCCACGACCGACCGGGCCGCACCCGGCACCGAAAGGTGCACGGCCCGAGCGGTCAGCCGCATCGCGCGCGACGACGCAAGCTCGCCCGACCACGCGGCCTCCCCGCTCGGACCATCAGCCTTCGTCACCGGGTGCGGACCGGCTCATCGTGGGCGGGGGTCAGGGTGAGGCGCTCGGCCAGTCGAGCGGCTTCACCGCACGGGCCATCATCTTTCATCGCCGAGTGCGGACCGGCTCATCGCGTGCGGGCGCCACGGTGCGGGCTCGGCCAGCGGACCGGCCTGGCCACTCGGGTCATCACCTTTCATCGCCGGTGCGGACCGGCTCATTGTTGGCCGCTGCCACGGTGCGGGCTCGGTTGACCGGGCGGCTTGGCGTGCCGGGTCATCAGCTCTCGCCGCCGAGTGCGACGCGGCTCACGGGATGGCGTGGCCGCTCGGGGCCGTGCGCCATTCGGTGCCGGCTGCGGTCCGGTCTGTCGTGGGCGAGCCCCGGTCGGTGCTCAGCTCGTGAGGTCTCGCCGCCGGGTGCGGGCCCGGGCTCGGTCAGCGGCGCGCGCATCGGGTCGACTGCGGCGCAGGGGTGCGGCTGCCTTCCGGGCATCGCGCGCGGGAAGCCATGCGGGCGCGCTGGACCAGGTCCGCACGGCTTCCGGCCCGATCGCAGGAAAGTCTCCCCGACACCCCACCAATTAGGCCCTCCCCCTGAGACTTCCCTGCACTCCACCCCTCGCGAGATGCAAATGCTCGAAATGCGGGCCGGAGATGGCGCCTCAGAACGCACCACCCGACACACCCCCACCCCACACCACCCAAGCCACCAGCACCACAGCCCAGGGCCACCGACCCGCGAGGCCAGCGCCCCGACGATGGCGGCGACGCACGATGGACCGGCCCGCACCCGGCGATGAAAGGTGATGGCCCGCGCAGCGAAGCCGCCTGGTCGACCGAGCCCGCACCGTGGCCTTCGCCCACGATGGGCCGGTCGGCACCCGGCGATGAAAGGTGATGGCCTGAGCAGCGAAGCCGCCCGACTGACCGAGCCCGCACCGTGGCCTTCGCCCACGATGAGCCGGTCGGCACCCGGCAACGAAAGCCGATGACCCCATCAGCGAAGCCGCCCGGCTGGCCCAGCTCGCACCGTGGCCCTCGCCCACGATGGACCGGACCGCACCCGGCAGCGAAAGCCGATGACCCCACCAGCCAAGCCCGCCGCCTCACCCCTGGCCGTCCGGGTCGAAGGTGAAGCTGCGGTGGAGGGACGGGAGTCAAGGGTGGAGCGCAGCGGAATCGGCGGAGCCGACGCCCGCAGGGCGCCCTTTACTCCCGGCCCGGAACCGCCACACTCACGCAAAACCCGGGCGGCCCCGGCCACCTTCGAAGACCCCGGCCCGCCGAAGGCGCCGCCCTCCCCCGCCACGCACCGTGGCGGCCACCCACGATGGACCGGACCGCACCCGGGGACGAAAGGTGATGACCCGAGCGGCGAGGCCGCGTGGCGGGGCAAGCCCACACGGTGGCCTCCGCCCACCATGGACCGGTCCGCACCCGGCGATGAGAGCCGATGACCCGGCACGCCAAGCCACCCCGCTGGCTGAGCCCGCGTCGTGGCGTCCGCACACGATGAGCCGGACCGCACCCGGCAACGAAAGCCGATGGCCCGAGCAGCGAAGCCGCCCGGCTGGCCCAGCTCGCACCGTGGCCCTCGCCCACGATGGACCGGACCGCACCCGGCGATGAGAGCCGATGACCCCACCAGCCAAGCCCGCCGCCTCGCCCCTAGCCGTCCGGGTCGAAGGTCAAGCTGCGGTGGAGGGACGGGAGTCAAGGGTGGAGCGCAGCGGAATCGGCGCAGCCGACGCCCGCAGGGCGCCCTTTACTCCCGGCCCGGAACCGCCACACTCACGCAAAACCCGGGCGGCCCCGGCCACCTTCGAAGACCCCGGCCCGCCGAAGGCGCCGGCCCTCCCGCGCCACGACCCTGAGGGCCACCCACGATGAGCCGGGCCGCACTCGGCACCGAAGCCGATGGCCCGACACCCCCACCGGTCCATACCTCCGCGTTGGGAATCAAGTAGTCCGGCGCCTCGCCCCCGCCCCGGGGCCGGGTGCCTTCGCGACATAGTTCCGTGGTTCTGCCCTCGGTCATCTGCCCTGCGCCGGCGTCGAGTTGGCCGACGCGCCGTCACCCGTAACCGTGCTCCCGGTGAGGCCTCGCCGACAGTCCTGGCCAGGCGGGCGTGCCACCTCCCTCCCCATCCGTAACGGCCGAACTCGCCCTGTCCGAAAGTCCCCGCGCAACCCGCCGGAGCGGGCGCCCCCTCTATCCGGCGGCTACCCGACGTACCAAAGATGGCACCGCACGTGACCGGTACGGCAGCGGCCACGTCCCGTACCCGTAACGCCCACAGCCGACCCGCACACCCAACCCCGCGCACCCGGAGGAGCCCACCCTCATGGTCAAGCCCACCGACCCCCGCCAGGAATCCAACGAACCCCAGGAATCCAACGAGCCCCACCAATCCCCCGAACCCCACGACCCCCATATCGCCGAAGCCTTCGGAGGCGCCGCCCGTGTCATCCTCGCGCCCGGGTCCAAGCAGGCCAGGGAGCGGCCGGGTGAGGCCCCTGCGGCCGATGACGAGTGGGCGCTGCCCCACGGCAGGGCCTGGGTGTACCTCGCCGACGCCGGACGAGGGCTGACCCGGCCCGTCATCCTCGGCGACGGGTTCAGCAGCGGGCCCAGTGAGCTGGACTTCTCCTGGGAGATCCTGGAGCGCGGCCCGTACCCGTTCATCAGCGCGCTGCGCCGGCGCGGGTACGACGTCATCCTGCTCGGCTACGACGAGCGCAGCGCCTCCATCCTGGACAACGCCGAGGTCGCGCGCGGCGCGATCCTGGAGGCCATCGCCCGGCGCCGGGGCGAGCACCCCCTCACCGTCGGCGGCTTCAGCATGGGCGGCCTCGTCACCCGTTACGCGCTCGCCAAGATGGAGCACGAAGGCATCAACCACCAGACGGCCCTGTACTTCTCGTACGACAGCCCGCACCGCGGCGCGTGGGTCCCCATCGCCCTGCAGTCGTTCGCGCACTACATCCGCCGGCTCAACGCCGCCTTCTCGGACCAGATGAACAGCCCCGCCGCCCGGCAGCTCCTGTGGCAGCACATCGCCGAGTGGGACGCCACGCCGGAGACCGACAAGGAGCGGCTGGAGTTCCTCGCCGAGCTGGAACGGGTCGGCTCCTGGCCCACGCAGCCCCGCAAGATCGGCGTCGCCAACGGCGTGCGCACCGGCGAGGGCAACGGCATCCGCGGCGGCGAGAAGGCCTTCCACGGCAAGGGCCTCGCCATCACCGGCACCCGCCTGCACACGCAGAGCGCCGGCGAGAGCCAACTCGTCGCCCAGTTGCGGGTGGTGACGCTGCGCAAGCCGCGCATCCGCACCTCCGGCCTGCCCGAGATGGACGGCGCCCCGGGCGGCACGCTGGAGGGGTTCGGCATCCTCGCCGACGAGCTGGACAAGATCCCGGCGATCATCGGGCTCGGCTCCGAGGCGGACATCCGCGAGCACTGCTTCGTACCGGTGGTCAGCGCGATCGCGCTGCGCGACATCGACACGCACGAGAAGCTGTACGGCCCGGTCACGGCGTCGGCGGAGGAGGAGAGCGAACTCGACGAGTTCCTCTGCGCCTCCCGGAACGAGGGCCACACCCTGGCCACCGAGGAACTCTGCGCCTGGATCCTGGACCGGTTGCCGTAGGGACCTCACCTAGGACGGACGAGAAACGCCCGAGGGCGGTACCCCTTCCCAAGAAGAAAGGGGTACCGCCCTCGGAACCTGAGGACAGTGATCAACCAGAGGTCGATCAGAAGTCCATGTCACCGCCCGGCATGCCGCCGCCGGCCGGGGCGGCGCCCGCCTTCTCCGGCTTGTCGGCGATGACGGCCTCGGTGGTGAGGAACAGCGCGGCGATGGAGGCGGCGTTCTGCAGGGCGGAACGCGTCACCTTCGCCGGGTCGAGGATGCCCTCGGCGATCATGTCGACGTACTCACCGGTCGCGGCGTTGAGGCCGTGGCCGACGGTGAGGTTGCGCACCTTCTCGACGACGACGCCACCCTCGAGGCCGGCGTTGACGGCGATCTGCTTCAGCGGGGCCTCCAGGGCCAGCTTCACAGCGGCGGCACCGGTGGCCTCGTCGCCCTCGAGCTCGAGCTTCTCGAAGACCTGGGAGGCCTGGAGCAGGGCCACGCCACCACCGGCGACGATGCCCTCTTCGACGGCCGCCTTCGCGTTGCGGACGGCGTCCTCGATGCGGTGCTTGCGCTCCTTGAGCTCGACCTCGGTGGCCGCGCCCGCCTTGATGACGGCCACGCCGCCGGCGAGCTTGGCGAGGCGCTCCTGGAGCTTCTCGCGGTCGTAGTCCGAGTCGCTGTTCTCGATCTCGGCGCGGATCTGGTTGACGCGGCCCTGGACCTGGTCGCTGTCACCGGCACCGTCGACGATGGTCGTCTCGTCCTTGGTGATGACGACCTTGCGGGCGCGGCCGAGCAGGTCGAGACCGGCGTTCTCCAGCTTGAGGCCGACCTCCTCGGAGATGACGGTGCCACCGGTGAGGATGGCGATGTCGCCGAGCATGGCCTTGCGGCGGTCACCGAAGCCCGGGGCCTTGACGGCGACGGACTTGAAGGTGCCACGGATCTTGTTGACGACGAGCGTGGACAGCGCCTCGCCCTCGACGTCCTCCGCGATGATCAGCAGCGGCTTGCCCGACTGCATGACCTTCTCCAGCAGCGGAAGGAGGTCCTTCACGTTGGAGATCTTGGAGTTGACGATCAGGATGTACGGGTCGTCGAGCGACGCCTCCATACGCTCCATGTCGGTGGCGAAGTACGCCGAGATGTAGCCCTTGTCGAAGCGCATGCCCTCGGTGAGCTCGAGCTCGAGACCGAAGGTCTGCGACTCCTCGACGGTGATGACGCCTTCCTTGCCGACCTTGTCCATCGCCTCGGCGATGAGCTCGCCGATCTGGGTGTCGGCGGCGGAGATGGAGGCCGTCGAAGCGATCTGCTCCTTGGTCTCGACATCCTTGGCCTGCTCGAGCAGGGCGCCGGAGACGGCCTCGACGGCCTTCTCGATGCCGCGCTTGAGGGCCATCGGGTTGGCGCCGGCGGCCACGTTGCGGAGGCCCTCGCGGACCAGGGCCTGGGCCAGGACGGTCGCGGTCGTCGTGCCGTCACCGGCGACGTCGTCCGTCTTCTTCGCGACCTCCTTGACCAGCTCGGCGCCGATCTTCTCGTACGGGTCCTCGAGCTCGATCTCCTTGGCGATGGAGACACCATCGTTGGTGATCGTGGGGGCGCCCCACTTCTTCTCGAGGACGACGTTGCGACCCTTGGGGCCCAGGGTCACCTTGACGGCGTCGGCGAGCTGGTTCATGCCGCGCTCGAGGCCGCGCCGTGCCTCCTCGTCGAACGCGATGATCTTGGCCATGTGAAGTGGTCCTCCCGGACGGGGTGGAAACGCAAACGGACCGTGCCCGCGCCCGCGACGGACGGCCTGCGCACCGTGTGGTTCCTTGCCCCACCCGGCGCGCGGGCCTCGCTGACCCGATCCAAGTTCTGTCACTCTCACTCGTAGAGTGCTAAGCCCAATGATTAGCACTCGACCCCTGCGAGTGCAAGCGCCTCTCATGGATCCGGGCCGACGCCCGGGGTGCCCCCGGCGCACACGAGGGGCCCGTACCCCTGGTGGGATACGAGCCCCTCGCGATGCTTGCTTCGGTGGTCGGTCGCGCCGAGCTAGACGGCGAGCTTGACCATGTCCGCCTGCGGACCCTTCTGGCCCTGCGAGATCTCGAACTCGACTCGCTGACCTTCTTCAAGGGTGCGGTACCCGTCCATCTGGATCGCGCTGTAGTGGACGAAAACATCCGCACCACCGTCGACCGCGATGAAGCCGTACCCCTTCTCCGCGTTGAACCACTTGACGGTGCCCTGAGCCATGCCTAACTCCCCTATTACTGGCCCTTGCACAGGACCGCACTTCGCGGACCCGGGTCAGACCTCACCCCCCACTGATTGGGGGTGTGCGCCGGAACGCGTCGACCGCCGCTGAATGTATCTGTCCAACTGCCGTCTGCAACAGGTCAATCGGACGAGAATTCTGGGCGGGCCCGATCGGTAATATGCGGAGAATTTGCCGGAATTCAGGGCAAGTCGGGCCGGGCAAAAGCCGCATAGGGCTGAAATGGGCGGCGCGCATTGGCTGCTTCTTGTCGGCTCCGCGCCGACTTCGTATATGCGCTCGGCACAAACGGCGGAGCACGCTTCCCAACTGTACCGCGCTCAACCATGCAGAATTGCCCCCTCCGTTTCTCTCGCGGAGGGGGCAATTCAGATAACGCAGGGTACTTGCGGAAAGGTCAGCCGCCGGCGACGGCCGGAATGATCGAGACGCCCGCGCCGTCCGGGGTGGCGGTCTCCAGGCCCTGCTCGAAACGGACGTCGTCGTCGTTGACGTACACGTTCACGAAGCGGCGCAGCTTGCCCTGGTCGTCCAGGACGCGGGCGGCGATACCGGTGTGGTTCTTCTCCAGGTCGGCGATGACCTCGCCGAGGTTGGCGCCCTCGGCGGCGACCTCGGCCTTGCCGCCGGTGTAGGTGCGCAGGATGGTGGGGATGCGGACGTTGACGCTCATGGATTCACCTCGGTAGATCAAGGGGGCGCGCCGCGGGGGCCGCCCCTCCAGGGCGCGGGGAACTGCGCGACCAGCCGCAGCCGTCCCGCAAGGACGTTACGGCCTCAGCCGGCGAGACCCGCGGAGCGGAACGCCTCGAGGCTCGGCTTGATGGTCGCCGTGGCCTGCGAGGTCTCGGCGACGGCGTCCAGCGTCTTGAGTCCGTCCCCGGTGTTCAGCACGACCGTGGTCAGCGTGGGGTCGATGAGTCCGGCCTCGACGAGCTTCCTGGTGACGCCGACGGTCACGCCGCCCGCGGTCTCCGCGAAGATGCCCTCCGTGCGCGCGAGGAGCTTGATCGCGTCGACGACCTGCTCGTCGTTCACGTCCTCCACCGCCCCGCCGGTGCGGCGCGCGATGTCCAGGACGTACGGGCCGTCGGCGGGGTTGCCGATGGCGAGCGACTTGGCGATGGTGTTCGGCTTCTGCGGGCGCACCACGTCGTGGCCGGCCTTGAAGGCGGCGGAGACCGGCGAGCAGCCCTCGGCCTGGGCGCCGAAGATCTTGTACGGCTTGTCCTCGACGAGGCCAAGGGCGATGAGCTCCTTGAGTCCCTTGTCGATCTTCGTGAGCTGCGAACCCGAGGCGATCGGGATGACCAGCTGGTCGGGAAGGACCCACCCCAGCTGCTCGCAGATCTCGTACGCGAGGGTCTTGGAGCCCTCGCCGTAGTACGGCCGCAGGTTGACGTTGACGAAGCCCCAGCCCTCGCCCAGCGGGTCGCCGATGAGCTCGGAGCAGAAGCGGTTCACGTCGTCGTAGTTGCCCTCGATGCCGACGAGCTCGCCGCCGTAGACCGCGGCCATGACGACCTTGCCCTGCTCCAGGTCGTGCGGGATGAACACGCAGGAGCGGAAGCCGGCGCGGGCTGCGGCGGCGCCGACGGCGCCCGCGAGGTTGCCGGTGGAGGAGCAGGAGAGGGTGGTGAACCCGAAGGCGCGGGCCGCTTCGAGGGCCTGCGCGACGACACGGTCCTTGAAGGAGTGCGTGGGGTTGCCGGAGTCGTCCTTGACGAACAACTTGCCTTGTTGGATGCCGAGTTCGGCGGCGAGGTTGTCGGCCTTGACGAGCTTGGTCCAGCCGGGGTTCAGGTTGGGCTTGTCGGCGACGTCGGCGGGGACGGGCAGGAGGGGGGCGTACCGCCAGATGTTGGCGGGGCCGGCCTCGATCTGCTTGCGCAGGGCTTCCGGGTCGCCGAGCGGCAGGTCGTACGCGACTTCGAGGGGGCCGAAACACTCGACGCAGGCGAAGATCGGGCCGAGGGGGAACGTGGTGCCGCACTCCCGGCAGGAAAGACCCGAGGCGGGGCCGAGGTCTACGGAAGAGGTGGTGCTTTCGGTGGCGACAGTCTGCACAGCCATGGAGGCGAGGCCCTTTCTCCTCATCTTCCTCGCGACGCATCTCGCCGCGAGACGGAATTGGCACCTTCCCGAGCCGGGAGCCTCGCGGCGCTGTTCGCGCGCACGGTGACACTGGCGTCCTGCGACGCGCGGCTGGGTGGTTGCCGGGGCTTCAACGGGCCGTATCCCTCTGCCCCTCTGGATGAGCGGTATTCGATTGTGGTCCAGCAGTTGTCGATCTCGAACGCGGCGGCGACCCCGACATGCGATGGCCACCGGCGTTGTTCAAGACTGTAACCGAAGCCCCGGACCCTTGAGATAGTCGTCCGAACCGCGAGATGGATCACATATGGGAGGACCGCGACCGTGCTGGAAGAGGTCGAGCAGTGGCTGAGCAGGCGTTCCTGGTCCGTCGCCGACCGGCCGTCGGAGCTGCTGCTCGCGGCCAAGCGCGCCTCGGGCACCTCGGTGAGCGTCGTGCTCCCCGCGCTCGACGAGGAGGAGACGGTCGGTGCGATCGTCGCCGAGATCCGCCGCGAGCTGATGGAGAAGGTGCCGCTGGTCGACGAGCTCGTGGTGATCGACTCCGGCTCGACGGACCGCACGGCGCGGGCCGCCGCCGAGGCGGGCGCCCGGGTCGTGCACCGGGACGAGATCCTGCCGCGCATCGCGCCCGTGCCGGGCAAGGGCGAGGTGCTGTGGCGGTCGCTGCTCGTGACGGGCGGGGACGTGGTCGCGTTCGTCGACGCCGACCTGCGGGAGTTCTCCGCGGACTTCGTCTCGGGGATAGTGGGCCCGCTGCTCACCGACCCGGACGTGGCCTTCGTGAAGGCGATGTACGACCGGCCGCTGGGCGAGGCGGCCGGGCAGGGCGGCCGGGTGACGGAGCTGATGGCGCGCCCGCTGCTGAACATGCACTGGCCGCGCCTCGCGGGGTTCGTCCAGCCGCTGGGCGGTGAGTACGCCGCCCGCAGGTCGCTCCTGGAGCGGCTGCCGTTTCCCGTCGGGTACGGCGTGGAGCTGGGGCTGCTCGTGGACGCGCTGCACACCGTGGGTCTGGACGCGCTCGCGCAGGTGGACGTGGGGGTGCGCAGGCACCGGCACCAGGACGGGCAGGCGCTCGGCCGGATGGCGGCGGCGATCTACCGCACGGCGCAGCTGCGGCTCGCCCGCGGCCATCTCCTGCGTCCCGAGCTGACGCAGTTCGAGCGGGGCGATGGCGGGTTCGTGCCGCGGACGTACGCGGTCGACACGGAGGAGCGGCCGCCGATGACCGATGTCGCGGAGTACGCGCGTCGCCGCGTGGCGTAACCCGCGCCGATCATGCGCTCTGCCTACATTGCCCGTCGCGGGTGATCGGCGCCGGGGCCGCCCGGCACGCGACACATCCGGCCGGGCCGTACGCGGAGCGGGGCCGTACGTTTGCCCGACCCCGTCACGGGCTACGTTTTGCCACATGGTCTCCGAGTCCGCATCGTCAGCAGCGCAGGTCCTGGTCGCGTCCAACCGCGGCCCCGTCTCGTACACGGTCGGGGAGGACGGGGAGCTCACCGCCAAACGCGGTGGCGGCGGCCTGGTCTCCGGGCTCAGCGCCATCGGTGACTCCGCCGACGACCCCGCCGCACTGTGGGTGTGCGCGGCGCTCGGCGACGGTGACCGCGAGGCGGTGCGGCGCGGCGTCGGCGAGCCCGGCGTCCGGATGCTGGACATCGACGCGGACGTCCACGCGGACGCGTACAACGGCATCGCCAACTCGGTGCTGTGGTTCGTCCACCACATGCTCTACCAGACGCCGCTGGAGCCGGCCTTCGGACCGGAGTTCCGCGCCCAGTGGGCGGCGTACGAGACGTACAACCGCGCCTTCGCCGAGGCGCTGGCCGCGGAGGCTGCGCCCGGCGCGGCGGTCCTCGTGCAGGACTACCACCTGACGCTGGTCCCCGGCATGCTGCGGGAGCTCCGCGACGACCTGCGCATCGGCCACTTCTCGCACACCCCGTGGGCGCCCGTCGACTACTTCCGGATGCTTCCGGACGACGTGTCCGAGCAGCTGCTCAACGGCATGCTCGGCGCCGACCGGCTCGGCTTCCTCACCGGCCGGTGGGCCGACGCGTTCACCGACTGCTGCGTGCGGATCCTCGGCGGTACGTCGGGCACCCGGATCGGGGTGCACGGGCTCGGCGCCGACGCGGACTTCCTGCGGGAGCGCTCGCGGCGGGACGACGTCGAGGAGCGGATGCGGACGCTGCGCGAGCAGGCGGGCCGGCAGGACGGCGAGGACCGCAGGCTGATCGTGCGGGTGGACCGCACGGAGCTCTCCAAGAACATCGTCCGCGGCCTGCTGGCCTACCGGGAACTCCTGGAGACCCGCCCCGAGTGGCGCGAGCGCGTCGTGCACGTCGCCTTCGCCTACCCCTCCCGGCAGGACCTGGCCGTCTACCGCGAGTACACCGCGGAGGTCTCCCGCGTCGCCGAGTCGATCAACGCCACGTACGGGACGCCCGGCTGGACCCCCGTCCTGCTGCACGTCGACGACGACTTCGCGCGCTCCCTCGCCGCCTACCGCATGGCGGACGTGGCCCTGGTCAACCCCATCCGCGACGGCATGAACCTCGTCGCCAAGGAGGTCCCCGTCGTCTCCGACGAGGGCTGTGCGCTGGTCCTCTCGCGGGAGGCGGGCGCCCACGAGGAGCTCGGCGAGGACGCCCTCACCGTCAACCCGTACGACGTGTCGGCCACGGCACAGGCCCTGCACGCGGGCCTCGTGATGCCGGCGGCGGAGCGCGCCGAACGCACCAAGCGGCTGGCCGCCGCGGCGACCGCGCTGCCGCCCGCGCAGTGGTTCCTGGACCAGCTGCACGCCCTCACCGGCTGACCGGCCCCCCGGCCCGCCCGCCGTCGGCGCCGGTCAGGGCAGCCGGGCCGCGATCGCCGACAGCAGCCGCACCACCCCGGCCGGGCCGTCCACCACCAGGTCGGCCCGGTCGGCGAGCTCCGCGACCTCCGCGCTGCCGCTGCACACCAGCAGCCCCGCGACACCGTCCGAGCGGAGCTTCTCCACCGCGCCGAACGCCGGCAGGTCGCCCAGGTCGTCGCCGGCGTACAGGACGGACTCGGCGCCCACCTCGCGCAGATACCCGGCGAGGGCCACCCCCTTGTCCATGCCGGGCGGCCGCAGCTCCAGGACCATCCGGCCCGGCTCGACGATCAGGCCGTGCCGGGCCGCCAGCTCGCCGAGCGGTTCGCGCAGCGCCTCGTAGGCGGCCTGCGGGTCCTCCGCGCGCCGTGTGTGGACCGCGACGGCGCGGCCCTTCTCCTCGATCCAGGTGCCGCGCCAGGCGCCGATCGCGTCCAGGTACCCGGGGAGTTCGGCGCGCACCGCCGCGACGCCGGGGTGCGGCTCGGCGGCGTGCACGGTGCCGGAGACGGCGTCCCAGCGCTCGGCGCCGTAGTGCCCGAGGACGACGAGGTGGTCGAGGCCCGGCACGCCCGCGAAGCCGCCGTAGCGGACGGCGACGCCCGCCGGGCGGCCCGTCACCACGGCGACCGACCGCAGGCGGGGCGCGAGCGCGGCGAGCGCGGGCACCGCGTCGGGGTGGGCGCGGGCCTGCTCGGGGTCGGGCACGATGGCGGCGAGCGTGCCGTCGAAGTCCAGCGCCACGACGGCCCGTTCGGGCCGGTCGAGGAGCGCGGCGAGGCCGTCGCGTCCGGCGGGCGTCACGGGCTCGGGCAGGCCGGGACGTGCGGGCTGGTCGGACTGCGCGTACGTAGGGTCACCCATGGGCCCGACCTTAACGGCGTCAGCGCTCGTCGCGCCGCGAGTCCCGCACCCGGCGCAGCCGATTGACCGTAATCGGGTCGTGGGCGAGGGCCCGCTCGTCGTCCAGGAGGGCGTTCAGGAGCTGGTAGTAGCGCACCGGCACCATGCCGAGCTCCTCACGGATGGCGCGTTCCTTCGCCCCCGGGCCCGGCCACTGGCGCCGTTCGAGGGCGAGGACGGCGCGGTCCCGGTCGGAGAGCTCCCGCGGTTCCTGAGGGTTCATGCCGACACGTTATTCGGCTCGCTCCGCTTGTTCCGCTTACTCCGCGTTCTCCTCGGAGACCGCGCGGTTCTGGATGCGGCCGAGGACCGAGTCGGGGCTGGCGCCCTTCTCGACGGTCTTGCCGATGTTCTTCTTGATCTCCGCGGAGACCTGCGCCCAGGACGTCTTGCCCACCGGGTAGAGCTGCGAGGTCGGCAGCTCCTCGAGGAACTTGCCGAGCGCGGTGTGGCCGCGGTCGGCGGCCATCGCCTGGGACGCGGAGGTCGTCACCGGCAGGATGTCGTACTCGTTCGAGAAGTCGAGCACGTTCTTCTTGCTGTAGACGTAGTCGAGGAACTTGCCGGCCTCCTTGCGGTGGCCGTTCTGCTTGAACGCCATCATCCAGTCGGCGACGCCCATGGTGGCCTGCGCCTTGCCGTTGACGCCCGGTGCCGGCACCATGCCGAACTTCACGCCCTTCTTGGCGGCCATCTTCATTAGCGTCGGGTGGCCGTTGAGCATGCCGACCTCGCCGCGCGCGAACGCCGCGAAGGCGTCGGCGCGGTTCAGCTCGCCGGGCGGCGTCGGGCCGGTCAGGCCCTCGCCGACGAGGTTGTCCCTGAGCCAGCCGAACGTCTTCGCGTTCTGCTTGGAGTCGATGTCGTACGAGCCGACGTTGTCGGTGTAACCGCCGCCGCCGCTCAGCATCCACATCAGCGTCTCGGCGGGCGCCTCCTCGGGACCCAGCGGCAGCGCGTACGGGATCTTCACGCCGCGCGCCTTGAGCACCTTCGCGTCCGCCTTCAGCTCGCTCCAGCTCTCCGGCGGGGTGAGGTGGGCGTCCTTGAACAGCTTGGTGTTGTAGAAGAGCAGGCGGGTGGAGGAGGCGAACGGCATGCCGTACTGGATGCGGTTGACCTCGCCGGCCTGGGAGAGCGGGGCCAGGAAGTCGGCCTGGGTGGCGATCGAGAGGAGCTCGTCGGCCTCGTAGAGCTTGCCCTGCGCGGCGTAGTCGGCGTACGCGCCGATCTGCGCCAGGTCGGGGGCCTCGCCCTTCTTGACCATGTCCTTGACGTCGCGGTCCACGTCGTTCCAGGAGCGGACGGTCACGTCGACCTTGATGCCGGGGTTCTCCTTCTCGAACCCCTCGACGACCTTGGCCCAGTACTTCTCGGAGCTGTTCGCCGCGGAGTCGCCGTAGTCGGCGGCCACCAGTTTGAGGGTGACGTCGCCGGAGTCGCCGGGACCACCGCAGCCGGCGAGCACGCCCGCCATGCCCAGTGCGGCCACCGCCGCGGTCAGTCCTGTCACGCGCCGCTGCACAGCTGTCCCACCCTCATTGCTTCCGCGATCCGGGGCTCCTCGGCCCCCATGCTCTTGAACTGCGAGTTTCCCCCGAGTCCGGACACAAGGTCTACACCACCCGCGTATCACTTGTGCAACGGCCTCCGCGGCGGGCGGCCGCCGCCCCCGTCCGGGGGTCCGCCATTGCCGCGCGCGGCCGGTGGCTGCTATGCACGTCACGTTCATGCACAGCACACCGGAAACCCCGCACCAGTCCCGCACTGACGAGGAGCCTTGGCGCATGTCGCGTACCGCAGCAGAAATAGCCACCCAGCCCGCCTGCTGGCGACGGGCGGTGGAGGCGGCCGCCTCCTTCGACGGGCTGCCAGGGCCGGGCGAGCGGGTCGCCGTCACCGGGTGCGGGACGTCGTGGTTCATGGCCATCGCGTACGCGGCGCTGCGTGAGGCGGCCGGTCTCGGCGAGACGGACGCGTTCGCGTCGTCGGAGTTCCCGGCCGGGCGTACGTACGACCGGGTCGTCGCCATCACCCGGTCCGGTACGACGACGGAGGTCCTCGACCTCCTGAACCGCCTGAAGGGCTCCGTCCCCACGGTCGCCCTCACCGCCGACCCGAAGACCCCGGTCATGGACGCGGCGGACGCCGTCGCGGTCCTTGACTGGGCCGACGAGGAGTCCGTCGTCCAGACCCGCTTCGCCACCACGGCGCTGGCCTTCCTGCGGGCCGGGCTCGGCGACATCCCCGGCCTGAAGACGGTGACCGAGGCGGCGCTCGACGCGGAACTCGCGGTGACAGAGCCGCTGCCGGCCTCGGTGGTCGGCGCGGAGCAGTGGACGTTCCTCGGCCGCGGCTGGACGTACGGGCTGGCCCTTGAGGCGGCGCTGAAGATGCGGGAGGCCGCGGGCGCCTGGACGGAGTCGTACCCGGCGATGGAGTACCGCCACGGGCCCATCTCCATCACCGGACCCGGCCGGGTGGCGTGGATGTTCGGCACGCTGCCGGACGGGCTCGCGGGTGACGTCGCCCGGGTGGGCGGGGAGCTGGTCGCCCGCCAGGAGGCCGACCCGCTGGCCGACCTCGTCCGCGCGCAGCGGCTCGCGGTGGCGCTCGCGGAATCCCGCGGCTACGACCCGGACCGGCCCCGCAACCTGACGCGGAGCGTGATCCTTTCCTAGGCCGGTCGTCCCCCGCTCCCCCGCTCCGGACGCACCCGTACGGGCGGAGGGGGTGGGGCGGCGCCGAGGTCTGCCCCGAATGGACTAGACCTCTCGCGGGGTGACGCGCGAGACTGTCCCCCGTGAGACACGTCATCGCCCTCGATGTGGGCGGCACCGGAATGAAGGCCGCCCTGGTCGGGGCGGACGGCACGCTGCTGCACGAGGCGCGCCGCCCCACCGGACGCGACCGGGGCGCCGACGCCGTGGTCGAGTCCATCCTCGGCTTCGCCGAGGACCTCCGCGCCCACGGCATCACCCACTTCGGCGAACCCGCCGCCGCGGCCGGCGTGGCCGTCCCCGGCATCGTCGACGCCGAACGCGGCATCGCGGTGTACGCGGCCAACCTCGGCTGGAGCGACGTCCCGCTCAGGGACCTCCTCAGCACCCGCCTGGAAGGCGTCCCCGTCGCCCTCGGCCACGACGTCCGCACGGGCGGCCTCGCCGAGGGCCGCATCGGCGCGGGCAAGGGCGCCGACCGGTTCCTGTTCGTCCCCCTCGGCACCGGCATCGCCGGCGCCATCGGCATCGGCGGCGCCATCGAGCCCGGCGCCCACGGCTCGGCGGGCGAGATCGGCCACATCGTCGTACGCCCCGGCGGCCCGCCCTGCGGCTGCGGTCAGCGCGGCTGCCTGGAGCGCCTCGCCTCCGCCTCCGCGGTGAGCCAGGCCTGGGCGGCGGCCAGCGGCGACCCGGACGCGGACGCCGCGGACTGCGCGAAGGCCGTGGAGTCCGGCGATCCGCGGGCCGAGGAGGTCTGGCAAAACGCCGTCGACGCCCTGGCCGACGGCCTGCTCACCGCCCTCACCCTGCTGGACCCGCGGACACTGATCATCGGTGGCGGTCTGGCCGAGGCCGGGGAAACGTTGTTCACGCCGCTGCGGGCCGCCGTCGCGGCGCGCGTCGTCCAGTTCCAGACCCTGCCGGACATCGTCCCCGCGGCCCTCGGCGACACCGCCGGGTGCCTGGGCGCCGGCCTGCTCGCCTGGGACCTCGTCGACCGGCAGACCGACCCGAAGAACGCTCCGCACACCGACCCCACGGAGGTAGCCACCTGATGGCCGCTAGCAAGGTTCTCGCCGGTGCCAAGGTGGTACTGCCCACCGGAACCCTCACGGACGGCCGCGTGGTCGTCGACGGCACGCGCATCGCGGACCCGGGCACCGCCCCGGCCGGCCCCGCGGACGCCGGGACCGTCGACCTCACCGGGCACTGGGTGGTCCCCGGCTTCGTCGACCTCCACAACCACGGCGGCGGCGGCGCCTCCTTCACCTCCGGCACCGTCGAGGACGTGCTCAAGGGCGTCCACACGCACCGCCTGCACGGCACGACCACCGTGGTCGCCTCCACGGTCACCGGCGAGATGGACTTCCTCGCCCAGCGCGCCGGGGTGCTCTCCGAACTCGCCGAGCAGGGCGACATCGCGGGCATCCACTTCGAGGGCCCCTTCATCTCCCCGTGCCGCAAGGGCGCCCACAGCGAGAGCCTGCTCAGGCACCCCGACCCGGCCGACGTCCGCAAGCTGCTCGACGCCGCCCGCGGCCAGGCGAAGATGTGCACCCTCGCCACCGAGCTGCCGGGCGGCCTCGACTCCGTACGTCTCCTCGCCGAGCACGGCGTCATCGCGGCCATCGGCCACACCGACGCGACGTACGAGCAGACGGTGGAGGCCATCGACGCGGGCGCCACCGTCGCCACGCACCTCTTCAACGCCATGCCGGGCCTCGGCCACCGCACCCCGGGCCCGATCGCCGCCCTCCTGGAGGACGAGCGGATCACCGTCGAGCTGATCAACGACGGCACCCACCTGCACGCGGCCGCCTTCGAGCTGGCCTTCCACCACGCGGGCGCGGACCGCGTCGCGCTGATCACCGACGCGATGGACGCGGCGGGCTTCGGCGACGGCACGTACATGCTGGGCCCGCTGGAGGTCGAGGTGAAGGACAGCGTGGCGCGGCTCGTCGAGGGCGGCTCCATCGCGGGCTCGACCCTCACCCTGGACCGGGCGTTCAAGCGCTCGGTGACGGTCGACGGGCTCTCCGTCGAGGACACCGTCCGCGCCATCTCCGCCAACCCGGCCCGCCTGCTCGGAATGGACGACCGGGTGGGCTCCCTGGAGCCCGGCAAGGACGCCGACCTGGTGGTCCTCGACGCCTCGTTCGACCTCAAGGGCGTGATGCGCAAGGGCGAATGGGTGATTGAGCCCTTTTAACCCCCTCCGGCGCCCCGGCGCCGCCCGCTGACAACCCCATCCGGACACAAGGCGGTTGGCCCTGACCTCTGGGCCAACCGCCTTCTGTTTGGCATGATCAGAACCCGGGAAACGCCGACGGCACGCGCGTACGAACAGGCACTTCGGGGGTGGTACGAGTGATCCTCACCGTCACGCTGAACGCCGCGCTCGACCTCACCTATCGCGTCCCCGCCCTCGTCCCGCACGCCTCGCACCGCGTCACCGAGGTGACCGAGCGCCCCGGCGGCAAGGGCCTGAACGTCGCCCGCGTCCTCGCCGCCCTCGGCCACGACGTGACGGTCACCGGTTTCGCGGGCGGCGACACCGGGCGCGTCCTGCGCGAGCGGCTCGCCGCCGTACCGCGCGTCACCGACGCCCTCGCCCCGGTCGCGGGCGCCACCCGCCGCACCCTCGCCGTGGTCGACGCGGCGACCGGTGACACCACCCAGCTCAACGAGCCGGGCCCGCCCGTCGCCCCCGCCGAATGGGCCGCCTTCCTCGACTCCTACGAGGAGTTGGTGCACCGCGGCGGCCTCCACGCGGTCGCGCTCTGCGGCAGCCTGCCGCCCGGCGTCCCGGTCGGCGCGTACGCCCTGCTCATCCGGGCCGCACGCGCCGCCCGCGTCCCCGTCCTGCTCGACACGAGCGGGGAGCCGCTGCGCCGCGGCGTCGCCGCCCGCCCCGACGTCATCAAGCCCAACGCCGACGAGCTCGCCGAGCTGACCGGCTCCCACGAGCCGGCCAGGGCCACCCGTGACGCCCGCCGCAGGGGCGCGCACGCCGTGGTCGCCTCGCTCGGCGCCGACGGTCTCCTCGCCGTCACCCCGGACGGCACCTGGCAGGCCCGGCCGCCGTCCCGGGTCCGCGGCAACCCGACCGGCGCCGGTGACTCGGCGGTCGCGGGGCTCCTCTCGGGCCTCGCCGAACACCTTCCGTGGCCGGACCGCCTGGCCCGCGCCGTGGCGCTGTCGGCGGCGACGGTGGTGGCGCCGGTGGCGGGTGAGTTCGATCCCGTCACGTACGAGGAACTGCTGCCACGCGTCGCGGTCGCCGCGGCCGTGTCCGCACCCACATAGAGCCGTATCCGCACCGCACAACGGGGTACAGCGCCCCGGGAATTGGGGAGCACGTGCCACTGGTCAGCACCGGCGAACTCGTCTCACGGGCCCGCGAGGCGGGTCACGGCGTCGCCGCGTTCAACGTCATCACGCTGGAGCACGCGGAGGCGGTGGCACTGGGCGCGGAGCGGGCCGGGCTCCCCGCGATCCTGCAGATATCGGAGAACGCCGTGACGTTCCACGGCGGCCGGCTCGCCCCGATCGCGGCGGCGACGGCGGCGGTGGCCCGCGCCTCGTCGGCGCCGCTCTCGCTCCACCTCGACCACGTCACGGACCCCGAGCTGCTGCGCGCCGCGCACCCGGAGGGCTTCAGCTCGGTGATGTTCGACGCGTCGAAGCTGGCGTACGGCGAGAACGTGAAGGCGACGGCGGACGCGGTGCGTTGGGGCCACGAGCGCGGCATCTGGGTGGAGGCGGAGCTCGGCCGGGTGGGCGGCAAGGCGGGCGAGGCGCCGCTGGACGCGCACGCGCCGGGTGTGCGGACGGATCCCGCGGAGGCCGCCGCGTACGTGGCGGAGACGGGCGTGGACGCCCTCGCGGTGGCGGTGGGCTCCTCGCACGCGATGACGGAGCGCACGGCGTCCCTGGACCACGAGTTGATCGGTGCCCTCGCGGCAGCCGTGCCGGTGCCCCTCGTCCTGCACGGCTCAAGTGGCGTACCGGACGAGGAGATCCGCCGCGCCATCGCCTCCGGCATGGTGAAGATCAACGTCGGCACGGCCCTCAACACCGCGTACACGGGCGAGGTCCGCGCCTACCTGGCCGCCCACGAGACGGGCGTCGACCCCCGGAAATACCTCGCCCCGGCCCGCGAGGCGATGGCCGGGACGGTGGCGGGGTTCCTGGGGCTGCTGAAGTGACCCGGGAAGACAGGCGCGGCGGCTAGCCGTTGCTGCCGTTCACCAGCCACATCTGGTCGATGTTGGCGCCGGTCGTGCCGCACAGGTCGCTCTGCGCGCAGGTGAGGGTGATGGTGTTGGTGCCCTTGGTGAGCTGGACCACCGCCCAGGTGTTGGTCCAGCCCTTGTCCCAGGCCCCTTCCTCCGCGTGGGCGAAGTTCCTCATGTTCAGGGGGCGGGTCTGCTTCTTGCCGTTGACGAGGATGGTGGCGTTCGAGTCCTTGCCGGGGACGCCGTAGTTGACCCGGAGGCTGTACGCCCCGTCCTTGGGGATGCCGTTGACCGTCCACGTCACCTGGGCGCCGACCTTGTCGAACCCGGCGACGTAGACCCCGCCGTCGGCCTTGGCGCCGTCGACGTCGGACGCCGTCGTCGTGCCGCCCTCCAGTTTGAGGGCCTTGGCGTCGGTCTTGGGCAGGGCGGCCGGCTTCTCGGGCTTCTTCGTCGGCTTCTCGCTGGGCTCGACGGACTGGGCGTGGGACGGCTTGGCGCCGGCGTTCGCGCCGTCGCTCTTGTCGTCGTCGTTGCCGGTGAGCAGCGCGGCGCCGATGCCCAGCGCGACGACCGCCACCACGGCGATGGCGGCGATCAGCAGCCCCTTGGTGTTGGGTCCGCGGCCCCGGCCGCCGCCCGCGGGGGCGTGCTGCGGCGACGCGACGGGCGCGCCGCCGGGCTGGGCCTCGGGGGCGGTGTAGTGGGCGTTGGGCCGGCCGTAGCCCTGCTGGGCCTGCTGGGGCGGGACCTGCTGCCCGTACGCCTGCTGGCCGCCGTAGGTCTGCTGGCCGTAGGCCGGACGCCGGTCGCCGACCGCTCTGACCTGGTTGTACGAGGAGCGGGGACCCGGGTATCCGTAGCCGCCTCCGCCGCTGGGCGGGGTCGCTCCGGCCGCCTGTCCGTCCTCGTACAGGTAGCCGAACGGATCGTCGTCGCCCTGCGGCGCGCTCGGCGTGTTCTCGCCGTTATTGCCGGGCGTCATTCCCAGGTCACTCCCTCACATCGCTGACGCGGGGAGCCTACCCGGTCCCGGTGGGCCCAAGGGGTGGCGTTGACCTCATCGGGACCGTCAGCCGGCGCGCCGGTGCTGCTTGGCACGGGAGCGCTTCTCCACGTACATCCGCTGGTCGGCGGAGTGCAACACTTCGTCCGCCGACATGCCGCAGTGTGCCCAGCCGATGCCGAAACTGGCCCCCACGCGGACCGCCCTGCCGTCGACGCGGATCGGCGGGATGATCGCGTTGCGCAGCCGGACGGCGAGGTCCTGGGCGTCGGCGCGGCCGAGCCCGTCGGCGAGCACGACGAACTCGTCGCCGCCGAGCCTGGCCACCGTGTCTCCGTCGCGCACTCCGCTGGTCAGCCGCCGGGCGACCTCGATGAGGACGGCGTCGCCGGTGTGGTGCCCGAACCTGTCGTTGATCGACTTGAAGCCGTCGAGGTCGCAGAAGAGGACGGCGAGGCCCTTGGTGCCGTCGTCCACGTCGTTCTCGCCGCCCTCGGGGGCGACGGTGTGGACGTGGTGGTCGAAGCCGTCGTCCTGCCGGTGGGCGGCGGGCCCGAAGTCGAAGCCGTGTTCGTAGGCGGCGTCGAGGGAGTCCACGGCGCTGGGCTGGCCCGCGTGGGGCCTGCGGCAGAGGCGGGCGCCGAGCCGGGCGCGCAGCTCGGCGGAGTTGGGCAGCCCGGTGAGGGAGTCGTGGCTTGCGCGGTGGGCGAGCTGGAGCTCGCGGCGCTTGCGCTCCTCGATGTCCTCGACGTGGGTGAGCAAGAAGCGGGGCCCGTCGGCGGCGTCGGCCACCACGGAGTTGCGCAGGGACACCCACACGTAGGTGCCGTCGCGCCGGGCGAGGCGCAGTTCGGCGCGGCCGCCCTCGGCGGAGGTGCGCAGCAGTGTGCCGATGTCCTCGGGGTGGACGAGGTCGGAGAAGGAGTAGCGTCGCATGGCGGAGGCGGGGCGGCCGAGGAGGCGGCAGAGCGCGTCGTTGGTGCGCAGGATCCGCCCGTGCTGGTCGCCGCCCATCTCGGCGATGGCCATGCCGGAGGGCGCGTACTCGAAGGCCTGCCGGAAGGACTCCTCGCTGGCCCGCAGTGCCTGCTGTTCGCGCTCCAGGCGGACCAGGGCGCGCTGCATGTTGGCGCGCAGGCGGGCGTTGCTGATCGCGATGGCGGCCTGGAACGCGTACATCTGGAGGGCTTCGCGGCCCCAGGCGCCGGGCCTGCGGCCGTTGCGGGGGCGGTCCACGGAGATCACGCCGAGCAGTTCGCCGCCGGCGGCGCCGGTCGCGTACATGGGCGCGAAGAGCCGGTCGGAGGGGTGCCACTCGTCCTCGAAGCGGGGCTCGGGGCCTTCGGTGTACCACTGCGGGACGTCGTCGTCGTCGAGGACCCAGCCCTCGGTGTACGAGATGAAGCGCAGGGCGCCCCAGGCCTCGCCCATGGCGAGGCGGCGCTCCCAGGCGTCGCGGGAGCCGACGCGTCCGGTGATGAGGGCCTCGGCGGAGGAGTTGCCCGCGAAGGCGGCGACGACGAGGTCGCCGTCCGGGCGCACGAGATTGACGCAGGCCAGTTCGTAGCCAAGGCCGTTGACGACGCCGTCGGCGACGGTCTGCAGCGTGTCCGCCAGGCTCCGGGCCGTGTTCAGCTCCGCTACCACCTGGTGCAGCTGCCGCAGGGTCGCAAGACGGACGTACGGCTCCGACTCGGTCTCCATGCTCGTTCTCCCCGAGACCTCGACAGCAACTCCAGGATGCGCGGCGCCCGCAGTGTTCTCTGTGCCCGTACTTCTGGGGCAGTGGCTCTTTCTGTGCCCTTGTGCCTTTGGTGCCCTCAGTGTCTTATTGCCACCGTCACTGAATCACAGCGAGCTGCTCACTCGGTACACAGGGTCAACAAAATATGGGTCCTGTGACTCAAGTCACAGATGGGGAACCGCCGTTGGTCCAGTCCCTTGGACTGGACCACCGTAGGCGCGGCACCGCGTGCCACCCGCGGAAGGCCGGTGGTCAGCCCTCGGTCCTAGGACCGTTCTGGGCCCACAGCCCGATGTTTCGGGGGGACCGCTCGGGCTAGCTTCGACGGTGTGGCTCACGTACTGAAGACTCTTCCGGCCCCGCCTTCCCCACGGCTCCCGTCATCGGATGGGCATGCTGATGGGGTGAGCAACGACGAGTTCCGCGCGGCGATGTCCCGGCTGGCCGCCGGTGTGGTCCTGGTGACGGCGCGCGAGCCCGGCCTCGACCCGGACGATCCGGCCGCGCCGCTGGGCGAGGACGTGGGCATGACGGCCACGGCGTTCGTCTCCGTCTCCCTCGACCCGCCGCTGGTCATGGTGAGTCTGCGCGAGGGCTCCCGCATGGACGACCTGCTTGCCGAGCAGCCCCTGTGGGCGGTGTCGGTGCTGGCCGAGAGCCAGCGGCACATCGCGGGCCGCTTCGCCATGAAGGGGCGGATCAGCGACCGGCTGCTCTTCGAGGACATCCCCTGCACGCGCGGCGAGGCATCCGGTGCTCCGCTGATCGGCGGCGCCCTGTCGACGCTGGAGTGCCGCACCGAGCAGACGGTGACGGCGGGCGACCACACCCTGGTGATCGGCCGCGTACTGACCGCATCGCTCGCCAGTGGTGACGGTGGCCCTCTGACGTACTTCCGCGGCAAGTACCGGAAGCTGGGCTAGCCCCTTAAGGGGCGCGGGGAACGGCGCGAGCGACCACAGGCGAGCCGCAGACGCGCCTGCGTGGGGCTAGCCCCACCCTTGTCCGGAGCGCCCCCGCTTGGTCTCGCTGCGCGCCTTCTTGTTGCGCAGGCGGCGTTCGTTGATGCCGCGCGGGATCTTCGTGGCGCGGCGCGGCTTGGGCGGCGGCGCGGTGGCCTCGGCGAGCAGGGACGCGAGCCGGGTGGCCGCCATCTCCCTGTTCCGCCACTGGGAGCGGTGTTCGCTCGCCCGTACGCTGATGACACCGTCGACGAGCCGGGGCGCGAGGCGCTCCAGGGCGCGCCGCTTCCACACCTCCGGGAGCGCGTCGGTGGCGGCGAGGTCGAAGCGGAGCTCGACCTGGGAGTCGGTGGTGTTGACGTGCTGCCCGCCGGGCCCCGAGGACCGCGAGAAACGCCACATGAGCTCGGCCTCCGGCAGGGAGACCGAACCGCGGATTACATGGGGACCGGACATGTCTCCCATGGTCCCGTGTCTGTCGGGCTCACGTCACGCTCTTTTCCGCGGGTAAAGAAAGTAAAGGCGAGTGGAACCTTGGGGACCCCGGTCGGCGTTGGTACCAGTGAAGGTAGCTTCGTCCCCAGTACGAAGCCCGTACGCACGGCCCGCACAGGCGGTGCGTCGTAACGAGGGAAGGGACTCCCAACAATGGCAGTAAGCCTGTCCAAGGGTGGCAACGTCTCGCTCACCAAGGAGGCTCCGGGCCTGACCGCCGTCACCGTGGGGCTCGGCTGGGACGTCCGCACCACCACCGGCACCGACTTCGACCTGGACGCCTCCGCGATCGCGGTGAACACCCAGGGCAAGGTCTTCTCGGACCAGCACTTCGTCTTCTTCAACAACAAGGCGACGCCGGACCAGACCATCGTCCACACCGGTGACAACGTCACGGGCCAGGGCGAGGGCGACGACGAGCAGATCAACGTGAACCTCGCGGGTCTGCCGGCCGACATCGAGAAGATCGTCTTCCCGGTCTCGATCTACGACGCCGAGAACCGCTCGCAGAACTTCGGCCAGGTGCGGAACGCATTCATCCGCATCATCAACCAGGCCGGTGGCACGGAGATCGCCCGTTACGACCTCTCCGAGGACGCCGCCACCGAGACCGCCATGGTCTTCGGCGAGCTGTACCGCAACGGCGCGGAGTGGAAGTTCCGCGCCGTCGGCCAGGGCTACGCCTCGGGCCTGGTCGGCATCGCCCAGGACTTCGGCGTCAACGTCTGACGTCTCCCGGGACATCACCGGCCCCGCCACGGGCCGCGCTCCGAAGGGCCCCGGCAGCACTGCTGCCGGGGCCCTTCGGCGTCCCTGCCCTCCGCCCGCCCCCTCGGCCCGCGCGGACGGCGACTATGATGGTTTCTTGAATAGTCCGGGATGCCGAAGAGCCGGAAAAAGAGTCTGTCGCGTCCCGCCGTGCCGAACCGAGAGAGGGACCCGTGGCCGCCCCACCCACCGTCTGGACCCGCGCCGCTCTCCCCCTCTGCCTGCTCGGCATCCTCGACGGCGAGCCGAGGAGCTACGGGTACGCCCTGCTCGGCCGGCTCGCCGACGCGGGACTCGACGGCGTCAAGGCGGCGACCCTCTATCCGGCCCTCACCCGCCTCGAAGAGGAAGGCGCCGTCGAGGTCGAGTGGGGTGCCGGAGAAGGCGGCCCCGGACGCAAGTACTACCGGATCACCGCGGAGGGGCGGGCGCGACTGCGGCGTGACCAGGCCGCCTGGGGGAACTTCTCCCGGACCGTCGCCTCACTCCTCCCGGGCGAGGGGGATGACGATGCGCAAGACACGTACGCCTGAGATCGACTGGCCGCGCGCCGAGGACGAGGAGTGGGCCGCCGTCGTCGAGTTCCGGCTCGCGCTCGACGAGGCCGCGCCCGTGGGATTCGCCGACGAGATCCTCGCCGAGGCCCACCAACTGGTGACCGAGGCGGGACGGCCCGCCGCCGACCTGCTCGGTGACCCCGCCGCCTACGCCCGCACGGTCGCCGCCGAGCGCGTCAGCGAGCGCCACCGCGCCGGGGTCGACCTGCGCGGCATGCGCCCCGGGGAGCGTGTCACCGCCTCGGTCGGCACGCTCGGGTTCATCGCGTTCGCCGTCTTCGGCCTGTACTGGATCCAGGACGGGCTGTGGGTGGGCGTCAGCTGGTCCTCGCTCGCGGGGTGCGCGGCGATCGTGACGGCCGCGTCGCTGCTGTGCGCCGCGTTCGCCGTGCGCGCCGCCGGATGGCTGCGCGGCATGTGGGGGTTGTGCGCGGCTACCGTCGCCGCCATCGCGGGCGGCTCGGCGCTGGCCGCGGCGCTCCCCGAGGACCAGCTGTTCCGGGTGCCCGCGCCGGTGCTCATGCTGGTCGGCGCCGCGTGGGCGGCCGCCGCCTTCCTGCTGCCCGACGAGACGATCGACCGGTGGTTCACGCCCGCCCGCCCCGACGGCGGCCGCGACGACGGACCCTGGCTGGCCCGGCTCGAGGGCCTGCTGCGCGGGCGGCACGGCATGCGGGCCGCCGAGCGCGCGGCCACGTGCGCGAGGTCCGCAGGCACCTCGCCGACGCGCCGGAGGAGGGAAGCGCCCAGGACGTCTTCGGCGACGTCGAGATCTACGCCCTGCGGCTCTCCGAGGGCCCGCGCAGGAAGCAGCGCCTGACGCGCCAGAAGATGTACGTCGCCGTCGCCTCCGCCGTCTTCTTCGCGTCCCAGGCCGTGGACCACCTGATCGACGCGCAGGACCGGTCGTTCGGCTGGGCGGCCTGTTACGTGGGCGCGTTCGGCTGCTCGGCCTGGGGCGCATTCACCGAGTGGCGCACCCTGCGAGGGCAGCGGAAGACCGACCCGCGCGCGTAACGGGTAGGGGCGGCCGGCACCCCCTAGGGTCTGTCCGCATGATCCTCGAACCGCTCACCGCCGTCGACGGCGCGCTGCCCGGCCACGTCCTCACCGAGGTGACCGCGCTGTATGCGTCGAACCGTGAGTTCCTCGCGCTCGGCGGCGACTTCCCCGACCCGGACGACATCCGTGTCGAGCAGGTCGCCGCGGTCCTCGCCGACGAGCTCGCCCACCCGGACGCCGAGGTGCTCCTGGCCCGCTCGGCCGGCCGGCTCGTGGGCCTCGCCGTCACACTCGCCCGCCACCCCGACCCGGCCGACCCCGACCCCTGGATCGGGCTCCTGATGGTCGACGCGGGGGCACACCGCACCGGTGTGGGGCGGGAGTTGGCGGGGCTCGTCGAGGAGCGGTTCCGGCGGGCGGGGCGGGCGGCGGTGCGCCTGGCCGTCCTGGAGAACAACCCCAAGGCACTGCGCTTCTGGACCGCGCTCGGCTACCTCGTCATCGGGCACCGCGAGGACCGCGCCCTGCACCGCCCCTGCGCGGTCCTGCGCAAACAGCTCTGACGGCGCCTCAGCGGTGGTCGGGCTTGCCGTCCCCGTACAGCCAGTCGCCCCAGATCCGGCGGACCTTGGCCCGCGCGGCGTCGCCGCCCGCGTGCTCTTCGACGTACTCGGTGAAGTCCCTGGTGTCGGCGTTCTTGTGCCGGTACGTCTTCGCCCAGCCCTGCACGATGTCGTAGAACGTGTCGTCGCCGACGGCCCGGCGGATCTTGTGGATGACCATCGCGCCGCGTTCGTAGACGGGTGAGTCCGAGATGTGGGCGGCGTCGGTGGGTCTGGCGGGCGGGAAGTCCCAGACCGCTTCGTTGTCCTCCTCGTCGTCGAAGTACTCGCCGTCGTAGAGCGCGTCGAAGGTCTCCTGGGCGCTGTCGCCGTCGTTGTCCTCCTCGTACAGCCACTCCGCGTACGTGGCGAAGCCTTCGTTGAGCCACATGTCGCGCCACGACTTGGGGGTGACGGAGTCGCCGAACCACTGGTGGGCCAGCTCGTGGACGACGAGGCCGGTCTCGGGGGCGCCGGGGAAGACGGGGCGCGTCTGGGTCTCCAGGGCGTAGCCGGCGGCGCCCTTGCCCGCGACGATCGCGCCGGCCGAGGAGAAGGGGTAGGGGCCGAAGTTGTACTCCGCCCACTCCAGGATGTCGGGGATCTTCGCGAGCACCTTCTCGCTCGCCTTGGCCTGCGAGGGCTCGACGGCGGTGACGACGGGCAGCCCGTCGCCGGTCGCCGACGTCTTCATCCCGTACTTGCCGATGGCCACGGTCGCCAGATAGCTCGCCATCGGTTCGGCGCTGTGCCAGGCGAAGGTGGTGCGGCCGTTCTTCGTCGACTCGCGGGTCAACTCGCCGTTGGAGACGGCCTTCAGCCCCTTCGGGACGGTGATCTCCATGTCGTACGAGGCCTTGTCACTGGGGTGGTGGTTGCCGGGGAACCACGCCATGGACCCGGCCGGTTCGCCGAGCGCCAGCGCGCCGTCCTCGGTCTCCAGCCAGCCCTCCTCGGAGCCGTCCTCGTCGGTGATGGTCTCCGGGGTGCCGGAGTAGCGGACGGTCGCCCGGAACGTCTCGCCGCGGTCGAGTTCGTCGGCGGGGCGGATCCTCAGCTCGTGTCCGGCGCGCTGGAAGCGGGCCGCCTTGCCCTCGACGGTGATGCCGGAGACGTCGAGGCCCTTCAGGTCGAGGTTGAAGGAGCTGAGGTTCTTGGTGGCGCGGGCGGTGATGTCGGCGGTCCCGGTGAGGTGGCGGTCGTCCGGGTCGTAGCCGAGCCGCAGGCCGTAGTGGGTCACGTCGTAGCCGCCGTTGCCCAGTTTGGGGAAGTACGGGTCGCGCACGCCGTCGGCGCCCGGGGTGCCGTCGACGCCTGTGCCCGTGCAGGCGCCGACGGTGGCGAGCAGGGCGAGGGAGCAGGTGACGGTGGCGGCTCGGACGGCCGGAGATCGCAGGTCCACCCGGTGATCTTATGCGGCAAATGTTCGGGGCGGGGCGTTATGGGCCCCGGCCCCCGGCCGCCCGTACCCGGGTCAGAGCACCGCGATGCCCAACGGCCGCTCGCCCGCAGGGAGTCGGCGCACCGAGCCGTCCGCCGTGTCGACGACCGAGATGCCGTTCCAGTGGCCTTCGCGCGTGAACCCGCCGCTGACGTACGCGGTGCGGCCGTCCTTCGCGACGGCGACGTCCTCGTGCGGCCCCCGGAGCGGAAAGACCCGCTCCTCTCCATCCGCACGCCGCACGGTCAGCGAGGGCCCTGCGTCGGCGTCCGGGTCGATGGGCCCGGTGCCGACCACGAACAGCGTGCCGTCGCCGGTGACGGTCGCGCCGTGCTGGTGGGTGTCGGCGGTCATCTTCTCGACGTCGTACTCACCGGTGCGCGGATCGAGTACGACGAGCCGCTCGCCCTCGAAGGGCAGCAGGAGCCGCCCGTCGGACGGCCGTACGGCGGCGTAGTGCGGCTTCAGCCAGGAGCCGAGGCCGCCCTCGGTGCCGTAGGGGGCGACCTCGATGCGGCGCGGCTCCAGCGAACCGGCGCGTATGACCGTCACGTCGAAGGAGTCGTGGCCGGTGGCGTAGATCTCCCGGCCGTCCTGCGACACGTCGACGTCGAAGGGGCGCCGGCCGACGGGCACGGTGTCGGTGACCTCGCGCGTGCCCGTGTCGATGACCTCCAGCGTGCCGTCGCCGCCGGGGACGTTGACGCCGACGTAGGCGTGCCGGCCGTCCGGCGCGAGGGCGATGCCCATGCCGCCGCCGCGGTACTCGCCGCTGGTGGCCGGGCCGGTCTCCGTCGCGTACGGGATGGTGTCGACGCGCTCCCGGGCGCGCGTGTCGACCACGGCGACGCCCTCCGCGGTGGCGACCCAGGCCCGGCCGTCCGCGCCGACGGCCAGCCCGTACGGGGCCTTTCCGACCCGCACCGAGTCGACGGGCCCCTTGCGGGGATCGACGAAGGTCACGGTGTCGGAGCCGAAGTCGGCGACCAGCAGGGTGCCTTCGGGGGTCCCGGCCTCGGCGGGCAGGGTGGCGGTGGCGGGCGCGGCACCGGCCGCCCGGTCCGGTCCCGTGCCGCAGCCGGCGAGGAGGACGGCGGCCAGCAGCGCGGCCGCCGCGCCGGGCACGGCCCGGGGCGCCTTCACGAGACGTCCCGCAGGAGTGCCGCGATCTCCGTGAAGCCCCGACGCTCGGCGTGCGCGAGCGGCGTGACGCCGTCCCGGTCGGCGAGGTCCGCGGTCGCCCCCGCGGCGAGCAGCAACTCCACGACCTGTTGATGCCGGCGGCCGCCGTCGCCGAGGATCACGGCCTCCAACAGGGCGGTCCAGCCGAGGTCGTTGACGTGATCGACATCAGTGTCGGTGACGCGAAGGACTTCTCGTACGTACGCGACGTGGCCGCGCTCGGCGGCGGGTATCAGGGAGATCCCGCCGAAGCGGTTGCGCAGCTTCAGGTCGGGTCCCGCGGGCAGCAGGACGTGCAGCATGGCGACGCTGCCCGTCACTCCGGTCACCAGCCAGGGGCTGTCGAAGCGGTGGTCCCGGGCGTTGACGTCGGCGCCGGCGGCGACCAGCAGCCGGGCGGTCTCGACGTGGTCGCCGAGGGCGGCGAGCAGGAGGGGCGAGCGCAGTTCGGCGTCCCGGACCCCGGTGCGGGCGCCCGCACCGAGGGCGGCGGCCACCTGGGCGGCGTCCCCGGCCCGTGCGGCGTCGAGCAGCCGCTGGTCGACGGCGGTGGTGGTCATGGTCGTTCTCCTCGTCGTCATACGGCTGCGGGACGTGTTGGGTGCTGGTGACCCGGCGGGGTGCTCGTGATCCGGCGCGTCGGCGGCCGCCCGGCGAGTTGCGTGGCCGGACGGCCGCCTTCACGCTCAGCGGGTCCGAAGCTCTCACCGGCCCCGGGGTGCTCAGCGGCCGAGGGCGGCCACGCCCGCCCGGGCGAACTTCTCGTCGAGGTCGCCGCTCGGGGCGCCCGCGACGCCGATGCCCGCGACGGGCGCGCCCTTGGCGGTGACCGGCGCGCCGCCCGCCAGGAAGAGGGTGCCGGGGATGTCCTTCAGGTTCGGCGCCTTCTCGAGGCGGCCGGCCAGCTCGGAGGTGGTCGCGTTCCAGGAGACGGCGGTGTACGCCTTCTTCTCGGCGGACTCGTACGACTGCGGTCCGGCGCCGTCGCCGCGCAGGGTGACGATGGTGTTGCCGTTGCGGTCGACGACGGCGACGGAGACGCGCTGGTTCTCCTTCTTGGCGGCGTCGAGGGTGGCCTGCGCGGCCTTGGTGGCGGCGGCGACGGTGAGGTGCGTCGACTGCGTGAGGTTCTTGTTGCCCGCGTCGGCGGTGACGGCGGCCTTGGCGGCGGCGTCCGGGGTGCCGGCGGTGGCGGAGACGGCGCCGAAGGTACCGGCGCCGAGGACGGCGGCGGTGGCGGCGACGGTGAGGACACGGGCGCGGCGGGAGAGCTTCTGCATCGGGGGCTCCATACGGTGAGGGTGGGGGCGAGGGAGGGTTTTTCCCTCTGCCATCGATCCTCCGGCCGGAACCACCCCGTACCCCTCGGCGTACCGGCTCGCGGCCGCGCGCGGCTCGGCCGACACCGGGGTCAACCGATCGGTTGACCCCGCGGGGGCCCCGACGGGCCACAATGAGGGTGTTTGCCCAGTTCAGCGAGTGGGTGACGCCGACGAGACACGAGGAGTACGCGACAGGGCGGGCAGCAGTCCGCAGGCACCAGACACGACAGCCGCCAGAAACACCCGGCACCCGGCACGAGAAGTACCGCCCGCACGACAAGCACCGCCGACACGAGAGGGAGGCGCCCCGGTGGAACAGCACGGACAGGGCCTCACCCCCCGGGCGCCGGACCCCGGTCCGGGGAAGCCGGAGCTCGACCCCGGGCGGCCGGACCCCGACGCCCGCTGGCTCGCGGCCGTCATGCACACGGCGTTCTTCCTGCTCCTCGGCTCCTCGCTGACCCGCTTCCTGATGCGGCACCCCGGCGAACCGCGCACGCCGTGGATCATCGCGCTCTCCGTCTCCCTCGCCCTGCTCCACCTGCTCGGCCCCGCCGTCGGCGCCCGTCCCACGGCGCCGCGCCGCTTCGGCTGGCTGATCCTGGTCGTCGTCGTCTGGGTCGTGCTCGTCGTACTCGCGCCGAGCTTCGCGTGGTGCGCGGTACCGCTCTTCTACACCGGGCTCCGTACGCTGCCGCCGCGCGCCGCCCTCTTCCTGGTCGCCGTCCTCACCACGTTCGTGGTCGTCGCCCAGTTGCAGCTCGCGGGCCGCTTCGACCCGAACCTGCTCTTCGCGCCGCCCGCCTGGGCGGCGGTCGCGGCCGCCGTCTTCCTGTACATGCAGCGTCAGGCCGCCCGCCAGCGCGAGCTGATCGACGACCTGATCCGCACCCGCCGCGAACTGGCCGCCACCGAACGGCGCGAGGGCACGCTCGCCGAGCGCCAGCGCCTCTCCATGGAGATCCACGACACCCTCGCGCAGGGCCTGTCCAGCCAGCAGATGCTGCTGCAGGCCGCCGACCGCGTCTGGGACACCGACCCGGCGAAGGCCCGCACCCACGTCCGCACCGCCGAGTCGATCACCGAGCGCGGCCTGGCCGAGGCCCGCCGCTTCGTCCACGACCTGGCCCCCGCCGACCTCGCGGACGGCGGCGGCGTCATCCAGGCGCTGCGGACGCTCGCCGCACGCGAATCGGACGCGGGCCTCACCGTCCGCTTCCACGTGGAGGGCACCCCGGTGCCGCTGCCCGACCGCGTCGGCTCGGCCCTTCTCCGCATCGCCCAGGGCGCGCTGGCCAACGTACGCGAACACGCCGGGGCCACCACCGCGGCGCTGACCCTGACCCTCCTGGACGACCAGGTGGTCCTGGACATCGCGGACGACGGCCGCGGCTTCACGCCGCCGGACCGCACGGGCGGCGTACGGGGACACGGCCTGCCCGCCATCCGCGCGCGGGCGGGCCAGCTCGGCGGCACACTGACGATCGAGTCGGCGCCGGGCGAAGGCGCGGTCCTGTCCGTATCGATCCCGTTGGAGCCGCAGTGACGAACGCCCCCGCCCGGCCCGATCGGCCCGCCCGACCCGTACGCCTGCTGGTCTGCGACGACCACGTCGTCGTACGCGCCGGACTGCTGGCCCTGCTCGGCAGCGCGCCCGACATCGAGGTCGTCGGCGAGGCCGGCACCGGCGAGGAAGCGGTCGCCCTCGCCACGAAACTGACCCCGGACGTCGTGCTCATGGACCTCCAGCTGGGCGAGGGCATCGACGGCGTGGCCGCCACCCGCCGCATCACGGCACTCTCCCCCGCCCCCCACGTCCTCGTCCTCACCACCTACGACACGGACGCCGACATCACCCGCGCCATCGAGGCGGGCGCGACCGGCTACCTCCTCAAGGCCGAGCGCCCCGAGGAACTCTTCTCCGCCATCCACGCCGCGTCCCGGGGCCGCACGACGCTGTCGCCGCCCGTCGCCTCCCGCGTCATGGCCCGCATGCGCGCCCCGTACCCCACGCTCACCGACCGCGAACGCGACATCCTCGGCCAGCTCTCCCAGGGCCTCGGCAACCGCGAGATCGCCCGCGCCCTGTTCATCAGCGAGGCGACGGTCAAGACTCACCTGGGCCGGATCTACGACAAGCTGGGCGTGGACACGCGGGCCGGCGCGGTGGCGGTGGCGAAGGAACAGCGCCTGCTGCCGTGACCGGCACGCTCCCCCGCGCCCTCGCTCCCCCCGCTCCCGCCGGTGGCCTCGGGCCTCGGGCCGCCCGCCCCGCCGGGCCGTGACACCATCGACCCGTGCTCGACATCGGCTACGCGCTCTCCGCCCGCTTCCCTGACCCCCCTCAGCTGGACTACAGCCGTGCGGACGTCCACACTCTGCGCCACGACCTGTTCTGCGGGGACGTGTACCTGGCGGACACCAAGGCGGACCGGGAACTGTCCACAGCCTGGGGATGGGTGCCCGTCCTGGACTTCGCGTGGGCGCTGTGCGACATCGTGGAGACGCTCGACCGGGACCCGCTGGGCAGCCGGGCCTCCCGCCCCCAGTACGCGGAACTCGACTTCACCGAGTCGACGGACCGCATGCTGTTCACCCGCCGGTTCGGCTGGGTCGACATCGAGGCGGACTGGATGGACCCGGAAGAGCCGCCGCTGACCTTCTCCCACACGGAGCTGCGCCGCGAGGCGCGCGACTTCCTCCACGACCTCGTGGCAGACCTCACCGACCTCCACGACTCCCTGGCGGACAACCCGGCCCTCTGGTCCCTCCAATCCCGCTTCCCCCGCCACCCCTAGCCCCCACCCACCCCGCCGCTCCGCGGCGGATTCCCCCACCCACCCACCCGTTTGCCCCGCGACGCAGGGCGGGAGTAGGGGCGGGCGGGAATGCGCTCAGCCCGCGACGCCATGCGGGAGTAGGGGCAGGGTGGTGGGTGTGTTCACCCCGCGACGCAGGGGGTGGGGGTGGACGTTTGCCGCAGCGTAGGGCGAGAGCAGCGGGCGGGGTGGGGTCGTTTGCCCTACGACGCAGGGGCGGGGTGGGCGTTTGCCCGCGACGCAGGCGGGGATAAAGGTCGCCCCGTCATGCAGGGCCGGACCAGGGGGCCCAAGGCGGGCGTTTGCCCCGCCTCGCGGGGCCGAGCAGAGGCCGGGAGAGCCGAGGCCCGGCGGCAGCTACCCCCGCCGGGCCGCAGGCGCGTACGAGACGGAAGGGGACGTGGGGGTATGTGCGCACGGAGCACCGAGCACACTGTGCCGCCTTTGTTCGTGCAGCGCGGCGCAGGGATAGCGAGTACGCACATACCCCCGCGGCCCCGCACCCCAAGGCGGGCAGCGCGGGCGACCCCACCGGACCGCACCCGCCCGCGAGACGCGAGGGGACATGGAGGTATGTGCGCACCGAGCACCGAGCACCGAGCCCACCAACCCCCACGCGGCCCGCACCCCAAGATCACCCCAAGGCGCCCCCGCCAGAAAAGATCACAGCACCCTGACCCCCACCTGCGCCGCAAACCCCGGCGCCAGTTCCATCAATTGGGACGGGTTGATCACCGCCCCGGCCAGGCAATCGATCCCCCGCGCGATCCCCAGCTCCCCCGCCTCCCGGAAGTCCACGTCCCGCATCCTCGCCCCCGCGAAATCGGCCCCCCGCACCACACACCCCCGGAACCCCACCCGCTCCAGCGTGGCCAACCCGAAGTCCGGCTCCACCAGCACGCACTCCTCGAAGATCACGTCCCGCAACCGCGCCTTCCGCAGGTTCAGGTAGTCGATCTTGCCGCCCCGCACCACCACCCGCTCCAGGACGCCCCCGTCCACCCGTACGCCACCGAGCCGCGCGTCCACCACCTCCACGTCCCGCAGCGACGCCTCCGAGAGGTCCGTCCCCACCCCGTGCGGTTCCGTGAGGACGGAGTCGACGAACCGGGCCCGCGTCCACCGCGTCTCCCCCACGGCGCACCCCGTGACCGCGCAGTCCATGAACAGCGCCCCACCACCGTCCTGCCCACCGAGGTCCAGCCCCCGGAACTCCACCCCGTCGTAGTCCCCGTCGGGCTCCAGCCCCGCTCCCTCGAAGGGCCGGAGCCGCGGCAACCGCACCTCCGCCCGCCGCGCTTCCTTGACCCCGTCGACCGCCTGCGTCGCTTTCCCGCTTCTCCCACTCCGAGCCATGCCCCCATCGTGCACGCCCCGACTGACAACGCCCGCTCCCCGCGATGTCACATCCGGACCGTCCCCGCACGTCCAAGAGGAGAAAGCCCGAGCACCTCAAGGGAGCCCACCATGCCCGACACCCCTCCCCACTCGACTCCCCACCGCACCCCGCGCCCCACCCCCCGCAAGACCTCCTCCCGCATCCCCGACCACATCACCGTCATCGGCGGCGGCTTCGCCGGCCTCACCGCGGCCATCACCGCCGCCGAGGCGGGCGCCCGCGTGACCCTGCGCGAGGCCCACCACACGCTCGGCGGCCGCGCCCGCACCTCCGAAGGCACGTACAAGACGAACGAGGGCCCGCACGCCCTCTACAACGGCGGCCCCCACTGGACCTGGCTCAAACAGCGCGACCTCATCGGGCCCCTCGCCCCGATCCCGCCCCTGGAAGGCGCCCGCCTGCGTCTGCTGCACCGCGGCGAACTGCGCCGCACCCCACCGCTCGCCATGGTCAAACTGCTGCGCCGCAAGGCCGAACACGCCCCGGTGGACGAGGATTTCACCACCTGGGCGACGGCCCAGGTGGGCGAGGAGGGCGCCCGCGCCGCCGCGCACTACGTCGCCGTGGCCACCTTCCACCACGACCCCGGCTCGCTCTCCGCCCGCTTCGTGCACGAGCGCCTGCGCCGCGCGACCAAGCTGCCCCCGGAGGCGCACTACCCGCGCGGCGGCTGGGGCTCGGTCATCGACCGCATGGCCGCGCTCGCCTGGAACATGGGCGTACGCACGGAGACGCTGGACCGCGTCGACAGCCTGGCCGACGTCGCCCGCGGCGGCCCGGTCGTCGTCGCCACCTCACTCGAGTCGGCCCGCCGTCTCCTCGGCGACGAGTCCCTGCGCTGGGAGAGCGGCCGGACCACGCTCGTGGACGTGGCGTTCCGCTCCCGCAGGGGCGACGCCTTCATCGTGTCCGACCTGGACCGGACGGGCTGGGTCGAACGTTTCACCGCCCAGGACCGCACGCTCGCCCCTGAGGGCGAGCAGCTCGTACAGGCGCAGATCCCTCTCGCCCCGGACGAGACCAAAGCGGATGGCGTGGCCCGCGCCGAGCACCTCCTCGACCTCGGCTTCCCGGGCTGGCGCGAGCGTCTGACCTGGCGCCGCGCCTCGGTCGCGAACGGCCGTACGGGTGCGGTGGACCGCCCGGGCACCACGTGGCGGGACCGTCCCGCGATCGACCGGGGCGACGACGTCTACCTGGCGGGTGATCAGGTGGCGGCCCCCGGTCTGCTGTCGGAGGTCTCGTTCAACAGCGCGATGGAGGCGGTCTCGCTGGCGCTGACCAAGTCGGCGCTTGACCTCAAGTCCACTTCAAGTTGAAGGCTGAGGGGCGTACCGGAGCGATCCGGAGGGCCCGCACGCAACGGCGGGCCACCACCTTAAGGAGCCCCACGATGCCCACGACGCCCACCGCACCCGCGACCACCACTGACACCACCACGACCACACCCACCACCATGCGCGCCATCCGCCTCCACGCCTTCGGTCCCGCCGAGAACCTCACCTACGAGGAGGTGGCGGCACCCGAACCGGCCCCGGGCCAGGTCCGCATCACCGTGGCCGCGGCCGGCGTGCACCTCCTGGACACCACGGTCCGCGAGGGAATACAGGGCCCGCTCCCCGAGCTCCCGACGCTGCCCACCATCCCCGGCCGGGAGATCGCCGGCACCGTCGACGCCCTGGGCGACGGCGTCCCCGCCCACTGGCTGGGCAAGCGCGTCGTCGCCCACATCGGCTTCGCCCCCGGGGGTTACGCCGAGCGCGTCGTCACCGAGGCGTCCCGCCTGCACGAGGTGCCCGACGGGCTGGACCCCGCGGAGGCGGTCGCCCTGATCGGCACGGGGCGCACGACGATGGGGATCCTGCAGTTCACGACGTTGTCCCCCGACTCCGTGGTCGTCATCCCCGCGGCCGCGGGCGGCATCGGCACGCTCCTGACGAAGTACGCCGTACACCGGGGCGCCACCGTGATCGGCCTGGCGGGCGGCCCGGAGAAGACCGCCCGCGTCCGCGCGAACGGCGCCGACCTCGCCGTGGACTACACCGACCCGGCCTGGCCGGACGAGGTCCGCGCGTACCTCGACGAGCGGCTCGACGGCCGCGCGGCCACCGTCGTCTTCGACGGAGTGGGCGGCGAGGCGGGCCGCGCCGCGGTCGGCCTGCTCGGCCCGGGCGGCACCCACCTCGTCTTCGGCTGGTCCGGCGGGCGACCGGGCGACGACGACGCGCAGAAGCCGGCCACCGAGGAGCCGACCGCCGAGGAGCCGGCCCCCGAGGGACCGGCCGAGCGCGGCATCACCCGGATCAACGTCCTCGGCCCGGCGATGATGCGGAAGGCGGGCGGCGACAACCCGGTCCGCGTCCTGGAGCTCGCCGCCCTCTCCGCCGCGGAGCTGGGCCACTTCACACCGGCCGTGCAGCGTTTCCCGCTCGCGGAGGCGGCGGCGGCACACCGCGCGCTGGAGAACCGCGAGACGATGGGCAAGGTCGTCCTGATCCCCTGACGAGACCGCCCCTCGACCTCGCCCCCCCCCGACCTCGCCCCCCAGACGTCGGACCGAGCCCTACACCCCGGCCGAGCCCAACTCGGCCAGCGCGCCGTCGGTCAGCCGGTACACGGTCCACTCGTCCTGGGGCAGCGCCCCGAGCGACTTGTAGAAGTTGATCGACGGCTCGTTCCAGTCCAGGACGGACCATTCGAGCCGCTCGTAGCCGCGCTCCACGCAGATCCGGGCGAGTTCGGTCAGCAGCGCCTTGCCGTGCCCGCCGCCGCGCGCCTCGGGGCGTACGTACAGGTCCTCCAGGTAGATCCCGTGCACACCGCGCCAGGTGGAGAAGTTCAGGAACCACAGCGAGAAGCCCACCACCTCACCGGACACGTCGTCCTCCGCGAGGTGCGCGAAAGCGGCGGGGCGCTCCCCGAAGAGCGCCTCGCGCAGCTGCTCCTCGGTGGCGCGTGCCTCGTCGGGGGCCTTCTCGTACGCGGCGAGGTCGCGGATCAGGGCGTGGATGACGGGGATGTCGGCAGGCGTGGCGGTACGAATCATGGGGGCAGCAAGCCATGGCGGCCCCGCCGAGGTCAACGCCGTCTCACGCTCCGAACCACCCTGCCTCCTCCCCCCTCCCACACACAACGGCCGCCACCCTCACCGCCCCAGCAACACCCGCGCGATCTCCATGTCATCGGCCACCAGCGGCCGCCCGTCCTCGATCTCCCACAGCGCGTTCTGCAGCACCCGTCCGAGCGTCCACGCGCGTGCCCGTCCGCGGTCCAGGCCCAGCACCTCGGTCATCGCGTCGAAGCGCCACAGCACGTCGCCCGCGTCGAACCTGTTGTCGATGGCGGGCCACAGGTCGAAGCCGGGGTCGCCGGCGAGCGGTTTCGGGTCGATGGCGAGCCACGGTTCGCGGTCGCTGGCCAGGACGTTCTCGAAGTGCAGGTCCCAGTGCAGCAGCCGGTCACCCGGCTCCCCCATGACCTCGCGCACCGCGCCCCCGCACCGCTCGACGACGGCGCGCTCCGCCGGGTCGGGGATCGACTTCAGGGCGCGGGGCAGCTCCTCGACCATCTCCGCCGCGATGTCGCCGAGCCGGCGCATGCCGTCCGGGGCGGGCCCCGCGGTGAGCCGGGCGAGGAGTTCCGCGATGACGAGGACGGCCTTGCGGGTGTCGGTCATCGTCGACAACATCCGTGTGGGGTCGAGGCGTTCGAGCAGCATGGTGCCCGTGCGGTCGTCGTGGTCGAGGAGGCGGACCGCGCCGTCGCCGTCCCAGAGCCGCAGCGCGACCGGCTCGCCCTCGGTCTCCTCGTCGAGGAGCTGGAACTTGACCACGGCGGGCGTGCCGTCGGCCCGTACCACCGGCAGGACGAGCGCGGCCATGCCGTGCATCGGCTCGCCGTCGGGCGTCAGCACCCAGCGTTCCACGAACTCCCGTACGAGCGCGGGCAGCCCGGCGATGAACGCCCGCCCCGGTTCGCCCGCGTACATGTACTGGGACTCGACCAGCTCGTCCGGAATGCGAATGTCGATCACGTTCGGGACCCTACCGGCGTGGGTGAATCGCCGCATGAGGATTTTCCGGCGCACGGCCGGGGCCGCCCGCGCCACCGGATCGGCCCTCGCGTCCACCATCGCGGCCGCCATCGCGTCCACCGTCGGTGCCGCCGTCGCACGCGTCGTCGCCTCCCCCGTCGCACGGGCCGTCACGGCGTACGTCCGCCGCGCCCCGGGCACGTACGTCTGGCTGGCGGTCCTCTTCGTGACGACGGTCGCGATGCACCACATGTCGCCGGAGTTCGAGGAGGAGTTCCTCCGCCGGCGCTCCACGAACATCCACGAACTGTCGCGGAACCCCGTGCGGGTGCTGATCTCCAGCGCGTTCTGGATCGACGGCGGTGGCTGGCTGCCGTACGCCGTGCTGTACACCGTCTTCCACGCGAGCGCCGAACGGCGGCTCGGCACCAGGCGCTGGCTGACGGTGGCGGCACTCGCCCACGTGCTCGCCACCCTCATCAGCGAGGGCGTCCTCGCGCTCGCGATCCGCCACGGAGCGGCCCCGCACACCTCGGCCAACACCCTTGACGTGGGCGTGAGTTACGCGCTCGCGGGGGTGGTCGCCGTACTCACGTATCTCATCCCGAAGCCGTGGCGGTACGGGTATCTGCTCGTCGTCCTCGCGGTGTACGGCACCCCGCTGATCACCGGCAGGACCTTCACCGACCTCGGCCATTTCACGGCGGTCCTGATCGGTCTGGCCTGCCACCCGCTGACGCGGGGGCGCCGCACGGGCCACACGGACGCGGCGGCACCCCCACCCCAGGACACGAGCCCTGGATACCCGCCTAGATAACGCCTAGATACCCGCCTTCTTGAGCTCTGCCGCGAACGCCCCCCGCTCGTACACCGAGTCACCCCCGGGCTTCTTCCCGTCGATGAAGACGGTGGGGGTGCCCTGGATGCCGTCGGCGGAGAAGGCGTGCATCGCCTGACCGACCCACTTCTTGTACTTCCCGTTGGTGACCGCCTTGTCGAAGGCGGCGCCGCGCAGGCCGTCGACCTTGTCGGCGACCTTCAGCAGGAACGCGGGGGTGAAGACGTCGTCGCTCTCCTCCGCGGGCTGGGCGGCGAAGACGGCGGCGTGGAACTGCGGGAACTTGCCCGCCTCCACGGAGGCGCGCAGCGCGTTCGCGGCGTTCACCGAGCCCTTGCCTCCGAGGTTCTTGTCGAGGAACGAGGCGATCGTGTACTCGACCTTGACCTTGCCGTCGATGAGCGGCTGCACCAACGCCTGCGCCCCGCCGTCCTCGAACTTCTTGCAGAACGGGCAGCGCGGGTCCTCGTACACCTTGACCGTATGCTTGGCCTTCGCATCGCCGACGGTGATCACGCCGCCCTTCACCGAGGCGGGCACATCGGCGAGGCTGGCCCTGGCCGGCTTGTCGCCGCCGCTGCCGCTTGCCTTGTCATCGCTGGGGCCGCAGGCGGACGCGGCCACCCCGATCAGCGCCGCCGCTGCCACCGCGGCGGCGATACGCCCGGCCCTGCGCCCGGCCTTGTGTACGGCCATGAGTGAAGCCCTCCCAAGATTTTCGACACGTACCGCTCAAAGTATCGAAATCTATCCCGGGCCCGGCCCGCCGAACGACCCGCCCCTCAGGACCAAGGCCCCGACCCCTGCCCACGCCCCCCACCTGCGCAGTAACGTCCGCCCATGAGCAGCAGGAACAGCACAGGCAGCAACCCGGGTCCCGCAGGCAGCAACACAGGCACCACAGGCGGCACGGTCAACGGCGGCATCTCCTTCTGGTACGCGGACCAGGGCCTGCCCCCCGCCCGCGAGCCCCTGACCGGCGACAGCACGGCGGACGTCTGTGTCGTCGGCGGCGGCTACACCGGCCTGTGGACCGCGTACTACCTGAAGAAGGCGGCCCCCTTCCTCCGCGTCACCGTCCTGGAGCAGAAGTTCTGCGGCTACGGCGCCTCCGGCCGCAACGGCGGCTGGCTCTACAACGGCATCGCGGGCCGCGACCGCTACGCCAAGCTGCACGGCCACGAGGCGGCCGTCCGCCTCCAGCGTGCGATGAACGACACCGTCGACGAGGTGATCCGCGTCGCCGGCGAGGAGTCGATCGACGCGGACATCCACCACGGCGGCGTCCTGGAAGTCGCGTACACCCCGGCCCAGTTGACGCGCCTGAAGGCGTTCCACGAGACGGAACTCTCGTACGGGGAGAAGGACCGCACCCTGCACGGCGCCCGCGAGACGGCCGAGCGGATACGGGTGGCGGGCGCGGTCGGCTCCACCTGGACGCCGCACGGCGCCCGCCTGCACCCGGTGAAACTGGTGCAGGGCCTGGCCGCCGCCGTCGAGGCGCTGGGCGTCACGATCCACGAGTCGACCCCCGTCACCCGGATCGAACCGAAGCACGCGATCACCCCGTACGGCACGGTCCGCGCCCCCTACGTGCTGCGCTGCACGGAGGGTTTCACCGCGTCCCTCAAGGGCCAGCGCCGCACCTGGCTCCCCATGAACTCCTCGATGATCGCGACGGAACCGCTCTCCGACGCCCAGTGGGAGTCGATCGGCTGGGAGGGCCGCGAGACGCTCGGCGACATGGCCCACGCGTACATGTACGCCCAGCGCACCGCCGACGGCCGCATCGCGCTCGGCGGCCGCGGCGTCCCGTACCGCTACGGCTCGAAGACGGACAACGACGGCCGCACCCAACAGCCCACCGTCGAGGCGCTGCACGCCATCCTCACCCGCTTCTTCCCCCAGCTCGCGGGCGTCCGCGTGGCCCACGCCTGGTCCGGCGTCCTCGGCGTCCCCCGCGACTGGTGCGCCACGGTCACCCTGGACCGCGCCACGGGCCTCGGCTGGGCGGGCGGCTACGTCGGCTCGGGCGTCGCCACCGCCAACCTCGCCGCCCGCACCCTGCGCGACCTGGTCCAACAGGACTCGGGCCAGGCGGGTCCCACCGACCTCACCACGCTCCCCTGGGTCAACCACAAGGTCCGCCGCTGGGAACCGGAACCGTTCCGCTGGCTCGGCGTCCACGGCATGTACGCCACGTACCACGCGGCCGACCGCCGCGAACGAACCACCCACACCACGGACTCCTCCCGCCTGGCCCAATGGGCGGACAAACTGGCGGGCCGCCACTGAGCCACGAGCGGTGAGCCACCACACGTGGCTCACCGTGTCGGCGGGCCTGCTCTGCGCCGGGCCCACCACTCCGCCGACGCGTGCGAGATTTCCTGTGGAGCCTGGTGGTACGCCCACCGCACCTGACACGCTGAATGCCCGTCGACACCGGAGACAGCCATGCGTAGACGACATCTCCTCGCCTCGACCATCGCCTTGGTTCTCGCCGCGGGCTGTAGCTCCACCACCGACAACTGGTCCGACCCAGGCAGCCCACCCCAGGGGGCCTCGGGCGCCGTCAAGGAATACGTGCGGGCGCTCAACGCTCGCGACACGGAGGCACTCCTGAAAGTGGGGGCCGCCCCCGACAAGCCGTGGTCCCGGCGCCAGGCGGATCGGATCGTGAGCGAAAAGGGCGGTAGGCATCTCACCATCGAGAAGATGCCCATCGAGTACGAACAAATGGGCTCCTACCTGGGCAAAGCCTCTCTGACCGCCTCGGACGAAGAAGGCCGCCCAGTGCAAGAGGCCGTAGAGCTGGTGCACGAGCACAACCGTTGGCATGTCGTGCTGTTCGAGTGGCCCAGCGAAGGTAAGCCCACTTCAAAGGCCTAGCGCTGCCGCCCTGCCGGGGAAAAGATCCGACCTGGGGTTCCAGCAGAGCCCCCTGTCGGATTCGAACCGACGACCTACGCATTACAAGTGCGTTGCTCTGGCCATCTGAGCTAAGGAGGCGTGCGCGCCCGGTGTGGTGTCGGGCGTGCCCGAGCAGTGTAACCAACACCTTCCGTGTGCCCGTCGAAAATTTCCTCGAAGGTCGCGGCGGCGCGACTGCTGACAGACCGCGGACCTCCGGGGTACGGTCACGAGCAGTTCACTCAGGTGGACTACACCACTCCCTCTACTCGGATCGTCCGGCACGTTCCTGCCGGTGAAGGGGGCCCTCACCATGGCCACTGTTACGTTCGACAAGGCGACCCGGATCTACCCGGGTGGCGACAAGCCCGCCGTCGACGGTCTCGACATCGAGATCGAGGACGGCGAATTCCTCGTCCTGGTCGGCCCGTCCGGCTGCGGCAAGTCCACCTCGCTCCGCATGCTCGCGGGGCTCGAGGACGTGAACGCCGGCGCCATCCGCATCGGTGACCGCGACGTCACGCACCTGCCGCCGAAGGACCGGGACATCGCCATGGTGTTCCAGAACTACGCGCTCTACCCGCACATGACCGTCGCCGACAACATGGGCTTCGCCCTGAAGATCGCCGGCGTCAACAAGGCCGAGATCCGCCAGAAGGTCGAGGACGCCGCCAAGATCCTCGACCTCACCGAGTACCTGGGGCGCAAGCCCAAGGCCCTCTCCGGTGGTCAGCGCCAGCGTGTCGCCATGGGCCGTGCCATCGTGCGTGAGCCGCAGGTCTTCCTCATGGACGAGCCGCTCTCCAACCTCGACGCCAAGCTGCGTGTGTCGACGCGTACGCAGATCGCGTCGCTCCAGCGCCGCCTCGGCATCACCACCGTGTACGTCACCCACGACCAGGTCGAGGCCATGACCATGGGCGACCGCGTGGCCGTCCTGAAGGACGGGCTCCTCCAGCAGGTGGACAGCCCCCGCAACATGTACGACCGCCCGGCCAACCTCTTCGTCGCCGGCTTCATCGGCTCCCCCGCCATGAACCTCGTCGAGGTCCCGATCACCGACGGCGGCGTGAAGTTCGGCAACTCCGTCGTCCCGGTCAGCCGCGAGGCACTGTCCGCCGCCGCCGACCGCGGCGACCGCACCGTCACCGTCGGCGTCCGCCCCGAGCACTTCGACATCGTGGAGCAGGACGGCACGACCGCGAAGTCCCTGTCCAAGGAGACCGCCGACGCGCCGGCCGGCCTCGCCGTCTCCGTGAACGTCGTCGAGGAGCTCGGCGCCGACGGCTACGTGTACGGCTCCGCGGAGGTCGGCGGCGAGCACAAGGACCTAGTGGTCCGGGTGAACGGCCGCCGGGTCCCGGAGAAGGGCGCCCAGCTGCACGTCGTGCCGCGTCCGGGCGAGACGCACGTCTTCTCGACGTCGACGGGCGAGCGTCTCAGCGACTGACGCACCGCACCCCCGCGTCACGCACCCCCGCGTCACGCACCACCCCGTCACACCGCCCCACCACGCCCAGAGGGCCCCGCACCGACGTGCGGGGCCCTTCGCGTACGGCCGACCGGCCCCGCACAGAAACCCCGGAAACCCTCTCGTTGTCGACAAATACCCCGGCACATCGGTCATTTCGGGGGGCGACGTCAACACCGCACCGGAGAAAGCCACTTCCCTGTCGCTCGACCGAGTGACTAAATGTCGCCAAATCATCACCTAGCGCTACGCTCACTCGCGTGACGCACTCCGCCAACTACACCCAGAAGCCGCGCCGAGCCCATCGGGGCCCCGCCCGCCGCATCGGCCGCACGCTCGCCCTCGTCCTGCCCGTGATGCTGGTGCTTTCCGGGACCCTCGCGGTCACCAGCGTCAACTGGTCGGGGAACTCCTCGGACTCGATGCTCACCGCATCCGCCGACAACCTCTCCAAGCCCGCCAAGTCGCGCGCCCCGCAGGACATCCTGCGCGACCGCCTTCTCCTCGAACTGCAGGAGAAGAACCCGGGCGTCGCGCTCACCCACCTCCAGCAGGAGGTGAACCGCCATCCGTCGCTGGCCCGGCACTGTGTCTCGATCGCCCGCGCACTCGGCCGCGCCGCCGTGCGGGCGTACGGCCCGAGCCGCGCCCAGTCGTACGCCAGGCCCGTCTGCGACACGTCCTTCGCCGCGGGCGTGGCCGCGGCCCATCAGAACGGCTGAGCGGGCAGGCGGGTACCGCCGCGTAGGGTTTCCGGCATGACCACGCAGAAGCCCACGCAGGCCGTCGTCCTGGCCGGAGGCCAGGGCTCCCGCCTCCGCCCGTACACCGACGACCGGCCCAAGCCGATGGTCGAGATCCCCGGCACGGGGACCCCGATCATCGGCCATCAACTTGCCTGGCTGGCCGCGGAGGGCGTGACGGACGCCGTCGTCTCCTGCGGACACCTCGCCGAGGTCCTCCAGGAGTGGCTGGACTCCGCGGACCTCCCGCTGAACGTCACCACGGTCGTCGAGAAGGAGCCGCTGGGCCGCGGCGGCGGCCTCAAGTACGCGGCCCGCCACCTGCCGCACGCGGACCGGCCCTGGTACGCGACGAACGGCGACATCTGGACCCGTTTCTCGCTGCGCGACATGGCGGCCTTCCACGCCGAGCGCGACGCCACCGCGACCCTCGCCCTGGCCCGCCCCCGCATCCCGTGGGGCGCCGTCGAGACGGACGCCTTCGGCCACATCACGGACTTCATCGAGGCCCCGCCGTCCCCGTACCTCATCAACGCGGGCGTGTACGTCTTCTCGGCGGCCTTCGCCGACCTGCTGCCGGACCTCGGCGACCACGAGCGCACCACGTTCCCGCGCCTGGCCCGCGAGAAGCTCCTCGCGGGCTTCCCGCTGCCGCAGGGCGCCTACTGGCGGGCGATCGACACCGCCAAGGACCTCACCGAGGCCGCCAAGGAGCTTGCCGCCCAGGCCCGTTGAGAGCCCGCACCCGCACGGGATACTGCTCTTCGGGTACGCCGACGGGGCCCCGCACCACATGTGTGCGGGGCCCCGTCGGCGTAAACGGAACAGCGGGGCCAAGACGTCAGCGGCCGAGCACGCCGCCCAGCAGGCCGCCCGGCTCCTCGCCCCCGGAGCCGCCGGAGGAACCGGTGCCGCCCGTGCCGCCGCCCGTACCGCCGCCGGAACCACCGCTGGACGACGGTCCCGCGGCCGTGGCGGCCGGCTGCTGCTGTTGCCGCGGCGTCGACTGCTGCGGCGGGGCCTGGCCCGTCGTGCCGCTGCCGCGCGTCCGGCTGGGCTGCGTGGAGCCGGTCGTGCCCGTCTCGCGGGTACTCGCCGCCCCCGGCGCCGTCGCACCCGCACCCCGCGTGGGGCTCGCCGAACTGCCCTGCGTGGGCGCGCCGGACGAGGCGGTGGGGCTCTGCGACTGCCGGTGCTGCCGCTTCTTCGCGGGGTCCCCGGGGAGCGGGGAGCCCGGCAGTTCGTTGCGCGGGGCCTCGCCGGGGCCGGGCACGGTGACACGGTCCGCGTCCCGTACCGCGCCGCCCAGCATCGAGCCGATGAGCAGCGTCAGGCCGACCACGACGGCGCCGATCAGGCCGCCGCGCCGCAGCACGCGCCGGCGCAGGTCCCAGATGTCGACGCGCGGGCCGAGTGTGCGCCAGGCCTCGCCTGCGAGGCGGCCGTCGACGGAGTAGACGGGGGCGCCCGCGATGATCAGCGGCGACCAGGCGGCGAGGTAGATGATGTCCGGCGCGTCGTAGGCGGGGACGGTCTTCCAGCTCACGGTGACGATGAGCGCCGCCGAGAGCAGCACGCCGATGGAGGCGGCGACGCGCTGCCAGAGCCCGAGGACCGTCAGGACGCCGACGACGACCTGGAGGAAGGCGATGAAGAGGCCGGCGCCCACGGGGTGCTGGAGCGCGAAGTCGCGCAGCGGTTCGGCGAGCGCCCAGGGGTGCAGGGAGTGCAGCCACTTGACCATGGAGCCGCGTTCGCCGCCGTCGAAGTAGACGGGGTCGCAGAGCTTGCCCATGCCGGCGTAGATCGAGATGAAGCCGAGGAAGACGCGCAGCGGGAGCAGGACGACGCCGAGGTTCATGCGGCGCCCGGGGTAGTAGGCGTGCCGGACCGGGTCCGAGCCGTGCCTGCGGGGGCGCTCCTCGCCGCCGTCGTCCTCGTACGCGTAGGGCTCGTCGGCCTCCTGGGCGAACCGTTCGTCGTAGTCGCTGCCGGAGGGCCGCATCTGCGGCAGCAGGCGGGTCTCGGAGTGGGGGTTGCGCGGCCCGATGACGGCGGGTGTCTCGGTGGTCTCGGGGCCGTCGTCGAGGTCGACGCGCGGGATGACCTGGGTGGCTCCCCCGTCGTAGGGCCCTGCCTCTTCCGCCGAACGGCGCACGCCGCTGCCGCGCACGGCCTGCAGCAGTCTGATGGCGCCGGTGTCGTCCGGGTCGGACTTCCCGCTCCAGACGACGGGGGCGCGGCGCTTGGCGGCCGCTCCGACGGCGGGGATGCGCACCGTCTCGTCGGGGGTGCCCAAGTGCCGTGAGATGCGCGGGGATTGAGTGCGCCCAGCGGCGGGAAGCTGCACGCGGAAACTCGCGTGATTGACGATGACCTGCGCCGGGTCGCTCGGCACCTTCACCATGCTCAGCGCGGGAGCATCGTCGAAACCTGACGAGCTTCCCCCCGTGGGAGTGCGGGGTGTTCTGGTGTCCACACTCATCTAACCGAGTGATGTGTGTTTAGGACACTGCCTTGACCATGGGGAAATGTCCGGGCCGCGTCAAGAGATCATGGCGGCCCGGACATCGGGAACGATCAGGCGCGCCGGCGCGACGCCTCGTACAGCACGACGCCCGCCGCGACACCGGCGTTCAGGGACTCCGCGCCGCCGGGCATCGGGATGCGCACCCGGAAGTCGCAGGTCTCGCCGACGAGCCGGGAGAGGCCCTTGCCCTCGCTGCCGACGACGATGACGACCGGGCCGCTGAGCGCCTGGAGGTCACCGACCTCGTGCTCCCCGTCGGCGGCGAGGCCGACGACGGCGATGCCCGCCTTCTTGTACGCCTCCAGGGCGCGCGTGAGGTTGGTGCAGCGCGCGACCGGCGTACGGGCGGCGGTGCCCGCGGACGTCTTCCAGGCGCCGGCCGTCATGCCGGCGGCGCGCCGCTCGGGGACGAGGACGCCGTGGCCGCCGAAGGCGGAGACGGAGCGGACGACGGCGCCGAGGTTGCGCGGGTCCGTCACGCCGTCGAGGGCGACGATCAGCGGGTCCTGGCCCTCGTCGTACGCGGCGGCGGCGAGGTCCTCGGGGTGCGCGTACTCGTACGGCGGGACCTGCAGGACGAGGCCCTGGTGGTTGAGGCCGTTCGTCATGCGGTCCAGCTCGGGCCGCGGCGCCTCCATCAGGTGGATGCCGCCGCGCTCGGCCGCGAGCTGGAGCGCCTCGCGGACCCGCTCGTCGTTGTCGATGAACTGCTGGACGTAGAGCGTGGTGGCGGGCACGCCGTCGCGCAGCGCCTCGAAGACCGGGTTGCGGCCGACGACCATCTCGGACGTGCCCTTGCCGCCTCGGTTCTTGGCGGCGGGGCGGCGGCCCGCGGCCTTCTTGGCCTTGGCGTTGGCGATGCGGTTCTTCACATGTCCCTTGCGTGCCTCGGCGGGCGGCGTCGGGCCCTTGCCCTCGAGGCCGCGGCGCCGATTGCCGCCGCTGCCGACCTGCGCGCCCTTCTTGCCGGACATGCGGCGGTTGTTAGCGGCCATGACCTACCTGTCTGTCGTGATGCGTGGGCGCGTACGTGCGTACGCGCACGGGTGTACGTCTATGAAGTGTGCCGCCCGGAAGGCCGGGCGGCACATCAGCGGTGTCGGTCAGCGCTGACCGAGCGTCCAGCGGGGGCCGCTCGGGCTGTCCTCGATGACGAGGCCCGACTGGTTCAGCTGGTCGCGGATGGCGTCGGCGGTGGCCCAGTCCTTGCGGCCGCGGGCGGCCTCGCGCTGGTCGAGGACTAGGCGGACGAGGCTGTCGACGACGCCGTGCAGGTCCTCGCCGCGGTCGCTCTCGGCGCCGGCCCAGTGCGGGTCGAGCGGGTCGAGACCGAGGACGCCGAGCATGGCCCGCACCTCGGCGAGGCGCGCCACGGCGGCCTCCTTGTCGTCGGCGGCCAGCGCGCTGTTGCCCTGGCGGACCGTGGTGTGGACGATGGCGAGCGCCTGCGGGACGCCCATGTCGTCGTCCATGGCGTCGGCGAAGGCCGGCGGCACCTGGGCGGCGGGCTCGACGGCGTGGCCCGCCATCTCCACCACGCGCTGCACGAAGCCCTCGATGCGGGAGAACGCGGCCTCGGCCTCGCCGAGGGCCTCCGGGCTGTACTCGATCATCGAGCGGTAGTGCGGGGTGCCGAGGTAGTAGCGCAGGACGATGGGGCGCCACTGCTTGACCATCTCGCTGACGAGGACGGAGTTGCCGAGGGACTTCGACATCTTCTCGCCGCTCATCGTGACCCAGGCGTTGTGCACCCAGTAGCGCGCGAACGCGTCGCCGAAGGCCTTGGCCTGGGCGATCTCGTTCTCGTGGTGCGGGAAGATCAGGTCGATGCCGCCGCCGTGGATGTCGAACTCGCGGCCCAGGTACTTGTGGGCCATCGCCGAGCACTCCAGGTGCCAGCCGGGACGGCCGCGGCCCCAGGGGGTCTCCCAGCTGGGCTCCCCCTCCTTGGCCGCCTTCCACATGGCGAAGTCGCGCGGGTCGCGCTTGCCGGTCTCGCCCTCGCCGGACGGCTGGCGCAGGTCGTCGAGGTCCTGGTTGGAGAGCTCCAGGTAGCCGGGGAAGGAGCGCACGTCGAAGTAGACGTTGCCGTCGGCCTCGTAGGCGTGGCCGCGCTCGATGAGGCCGCGCATCATCTCGACCATCTCGGTCACGTGCCCGGTGGCGCGCGGCTCGTAGGTGGGCGGCAGGCAGCCGAGCACGTCGTATCCGCTGTTGAACGCGCGCTCGTTCGCATAGCCGATCGACCACCACGGCCTGTCCTGCTCGGCCGACTTCTTGATGATCTTGTCGTCGATGTCGGTGACGTTCCGCACGAACGTCACGTCGTATCCGCGGTAGGCGAACCAGCGGCGCATGATGTCGAAGTTCAGGCCGGACCTGATGTGCCCGATGTGCGGGGCCGCCTGCACCGTGGCACCGCAGAGGTAGATCGAGACACAGCCTTCGTCGAGCGGGCTGAAGTCACGGATCTGCCGGGCGCTGGTGTCGTACAGGCGAATCGTCACCACTCCAGGGTAGTGGTCGCGGGGCAGTGCCCCGCGACCACTTCCGCGACCGGGCACGCAACTGTGACGTCAGGCGCGGCCTCAGACCCGTCCAACGACCTTGCGGGCGCTGACCCGGACCACGACGCGCTGCGCGTCGTCCTTCGAGGCCGGGTTGAACTCCGCGTACTTCTTGCCGGTGTACTTCACCGACAGCTCGTCGATGAGCTCGGGGCCGCCCTCCGTCGTCATCGTCGCCGTGCCGCGGATCTCCGCGTACGTGTACGGGGCGTCGGCCGGCTGCACCAGGACCGTCACCCGCGGGTCGCGCCGCAGGTTCTTCGTCTTGCGGCGGTCGACGGTCGTGGAGAACAGCACGTCGTCACCGTCCCGCTTCACCCAGACCGGGGAGAGCTGCGGACTGCCGTCGGGCTGGATCGTCGCGACGGTGATGAAGACCGGGGTGTCGAGCAGCGCCTTGAGCTCGTCGGACAGAGCGGCGGACATGGACCTCACTCCTTCGTGGGGGACATACGTCTCGTACGGGGCATTCGCCGGTACAAGACATACGACTACCCCGTCGCCCCGTCAGGACGACGTACGTACGACCAACGCGGTGGCGACCGCCGCGAGCCCGTCGCCGCGCCCCGGGAAGCCGAGGCCGTCGGTGGTGGCCCCGGAGACGGCGACGGGGGCGCCGGCCGCCTCGGAGAGCACCTTCTGCGCCTCGTCCCTGCGCTTGCCGATCTTCGGGCGGTCGCCGATGACCTGGACCGCGACGTTGCCGATGGTGAAGCCGGCGGCCCGGACGATGCGGGCGGCCTCGGCGAGCAGGGTCAGCCCGGAGGCGCCGGACCACTCGGGGCGTCCGGTGCCGAAGTGCGCGCCGAGGTCGCCGAGGCCGGCTGCGGAGAACAGCGCGTTGCAGGCGGCGTGCGCGACGACGTCGGCGTCGGAGTGCCCGGCGAGCCCGGGGCCCTCGTCCTCCCACTTCAGGCCCGCGCACCACAGCTCGCGGCCCTCTTCGAAGGCGTGGATGTCGGTGCCGATGCCGACGAGCGGCAGCAGGGGCGCGGCGGCCGGTGCGGGCGTCTCAGAAGACATCGTTGGCCCTCCTGCGGGCGAGGACGGCCTCGGCGAGCACGAGGTCGAGGGGGCGCGTCACCTTGAACGCCTCCTCGTGTCCCGGCACGCACACGACCGGCAGCCCCAGCTGCTCGACCATGCCGGCGTCGTCGGTGACCTGGCCGGCGACGCTCTCGTGGGCGCGCACGAGCGTGGCCCGGTCGAAGCCCTGCGGGGTCTGCACGGCGCGCAGCCGCGCCCGCTCGGGCGTGGCGACGACGGGCTCGGGCGCGCCCGCCCCGGCGGCCGGTTCGACCTGCTTGACGGTGTCGGTCAGGGGCAGCGCGGGGACCACGGCGGGCGCCCCGTCGCGTACGGCCTCGATGACGCCGTCGACGGTGTCGACGGGGACGAGGGGGCGGGCGGCGTCGTGCACGAGCACGATGTCGAAGCCGGGCGGCAGCGCGTCCAGGCCGGCGCGCACTGACTCCTGGCGGCTCTCGCCGCCGGGCACGACGAGGTAGTCGGTGCGCTCGGGCAGCGCGTGGTCGTCGAGGAGGGTCTTGACCTCGGGGGCGCCGTCCGGCGGTGCCACCACGACGACGAGGGAGACGGCGCGGGAGGCCGCCATGGCGCGTACGGCGTGGATGAGCATCGGGGTGCCGTTCAGCGCGCGAAGCGCTTTGGGGGCGCCAGGGCCGAGGCGCACGCCCCGCCCTGCCGCGGGAATGACCACCGCGGTACGGGATTCGCTAGACATCGGTTCCGTTCAGGTTTGTGTGCTCGGCCGACGTGGGTATGGCCTGGGCGTGCCCCCTGCTCGAGCGAGACCGAGAGCCTGGGGGAGTGCCGGGCACGAGCCTTGACCGGACCCCTTCCGTGACATCTGGTCGAGCCGGCTGCCGGAGCCCGGCACGCCCAGTACGGCTCCTGTGGGGGTCGGCACACGGCCGTCGGCACACGGCCGAGTTCCGGGTACGAGAATGTGGGTACGAACATGCCGCAGCGCCCGGCGACTCCAGTAAGGGTCAGCGGGCACCGCGGCATTGCTGCGCCGATTCAGCGCGGAACTTCCGAGGCGGGTGCCCCGGAGCGTCCGCGTCAGGACGCGAGGACCTCGTCGAGCAGGGCCTCGGCCTTGTCCTCGTTCGTGTTCTCCGCGAGGGCGAGTTCGCTCACCAGGATCTGGCGGGCCTTGGCGAGCATGCGCTTCTCACCGGCCGACAGTCCACGCTCGCGCTCCCGACGCCACAGGTCACGCACGACTTCCGCGACCTTGATGACATCGCCGGAGGCGAGCTTCTCGAGATTTGCCTTGTAGCGGCGCGACCAGTTCGTGGGCTCTTCCGCGTACGGCGCGCGCAGTACTTCGAAGACCCGGTCGAGGCCGTCCTGACCGACCACATCACGCACGCCGACGAACTCCGCATTGTCCGCTGGCACACGCACCGTCAGGTCGCCTTGGGCGACCTTCAGCACCAAGTAGGTCTTGTCCACGCCTTTGATCTGGCGAGTTTCGATGGCCTCGATCAGCGCGGCCCCGTGATGGGGATAGACCACGGTGTCGCCAACCTTGAACGTCATGTGACAGGTACCCCTTCCGTGGCTATCCATCCTAACACGAGAACCGACTCTTCTGAATGGCGTTTTCGCAGGTCAGGGCGGTTCTCGGGGCTTGACAACTGCAACACGAACGTGCTGCGGAGGGGTCCCGGAACGGGGTATTCGCAGGTCGGAGCGGCTCTCCGGCGACCGTGAAACGCGCCCGTTACGTACCCCTCAAGAGCGATCCGGACGGCTGAACGTCCCGGTTTGCGCGGTTCCAAGCGGTGAACTTCCGATACTCCGTTCGGACGCCGGAGAGGTGTGCCGCGCGTCGTCCGTCACGATTCCGGAATTGATCAAGCCGCGGGGTGATCAATTCTCCGGACCCCCATGCATTCCTTACGGGAAATCCCCGAGCCGGGCCGCGCGGGCTCTTGACGGCGCTAATGCGAAAGACACCCGAGGGGAGATTGGGACGGGTGGGACTCAGAGCCTCCGGCGGGGTTCGTGACACCCGCCGATGGGCCGGGGGCGCCAGTACCTGCCGTAAGGGGCGGGTCGGGTGCGGTGGCGCGGGAACGGCTCGGTAACCTAAGCGCGCTGACACACCCTTAGGACGGCTTTACGGCCGCCCGCCCGTCCCGTACCGCCCACGTTCAAGGAGTTGCCGCCGCCGTGAGCCGCAGCCTTCGACGCGGCGCCCTCGCCGCCACCGCCCTCGCGTTCTCGCTCGCCTCGCTCTCCGCGTGCGCCGCGGGCAACAACGCTCAGACGATGGAGGTCAAGCCGGACAACGCCGCGACCTCCGTCGGCAACATCAAGATCCAGAACGCCATGGTCATCACGCAGCCCGACCAGGAGTCGACGGGTCCTGCCGCGGTCTCCGCCACGATCTTCAACGCCGGTGACAAGCCCCAGAAGCTGGAGTCCATCTCGGTCGCGGGCACCGGCAAGAAGGCCGAGCTCACGCCCGGCAAGGACGACAAGGCTGCCAAGGCCGCCAAGGCGAACGGTTCGCTGACCGTCCCGGCCGGCGGGTCCCTCGTCATCGGCGGCAAGAACAACGCCTCCGCGGTGCTCCCCGGCGGCCGCGAGGGCATCAAGGACGGCAACGCGCAGCCGATCACCTTCTCCTTCAGCAGGACCGGCGACGTGAAGATGAAGGCGTTCGTCGTCCCGGCCGAGAGCTACTTCAGCTCGTGGGGTCCGAGCCAGGTCCCGCAGGCCCCGGACGCCAAGCCCTCGAAGCCGGAGAAGTCGGGCAAGCCCGGCGAGCCGCGGACCGGGAACTCGGCCGACCCGTCCGGCAAGCCCTCGGGCGCCGCGAGCACGGACCCGTCGGGCGAGGCGGCCGACCCGAACGCCTCCGGTGACGCCGGCGCCTCGCACGGCGCGGACACCGGCGCCGAGCACTGACCGGCGTACACGACGCACACGCGTGAAGGGCGGGACCCCCACCGGGGTCCCGCCCTTCACGGTGTCCCGGGCGCCGCTCCGGGTCCGCTCGCGGTCTACGGCTCGAACTTGTAGCCGAGGCCGCGGACCGTCACCAGGTAGCGCGGCGCCCCCGGGTCCGGCTCGATCTTGGCGCGCAACCGCTTGACGTGGACGTCGAGGGTCTTGGTGTCGCCCACGTAGTCGGCGCCCCAGACGCGGTCGATGAGCTGCATGCGGGTCAGCACGCGGCCCGCGTTGCGCAGGAGCATCTCCAGGAGGTCGAACTCCTTCAGGGGCAGGTCGACCTTGGCGCCGGAGACCGTCACCACGTGGCGGTCCACGTCCATGCGGACCGGGCCCGCCTCCAGGGCCTGCGGGGCGACCTCCTCGGGCTCCCCGCGGCGGCGCAGCACCGCGCGGATGCGGGCCACCAGCTCGCGGGACGAGAACGGCTTGGTGACGTAGTCGTCGGCCCCTATTTCGAGGCCCACCACCTTGTCGATCTCGCTGTCCTTGGCGGTGACCATGATCACCGGGACGTTGGAGCGGCTGCGCAGCTGGCGGCAGACCTCGGTGCCGGGCAGGCCGGGCAGCATCAGGTCGAGCAGGACGAGGTCGGCGCCGTTGCGCTCGAATTCGTCGAGTCCGTCCGGGCCGGTCGCCGCGATGGCGACTTCGAAGCCCTCCTTGCGGAGCATGTAGGACAGGGCGTCGCTGAAGGATTCCTCGTCCTCGACGACGAGCACTCGGGTCACGGAAGGACCTCCGGGGCAGGGATGGGTTCGAACGTGGTGGTCGCTGCGGACTCGTCGGGCGGGGTGGTCTCGTCGTCGAGTCCGCCGCCCTGCGCGGTTCCGCGGTCGCGGTGCGCGGCCGCCTCGGGCAGCCGCAGGGTGAAGGTGGAGCCCTGTCCCTCGGAGCTCCACACGGTGACCTCCCCGCCGTGCGAGGCGGCCACGTGCTTGACGATGGCGAGGCCGAGGCCGGTTCCGCCGGTGGCCCGGGAGCGGGCCGGGTCGACGCGGTAGAAGCGCTCGAAGATGCGCTCCTTGTCCTTGTCGGATATGCCGATGCCCTGGTCGGTGACGGCGACCTCGATGAGGTCGCCGCCGGGGGCGGCGACCCTGCGGGCCGCTATGCCCACGCGGGTCCGGGCGGGGCTGTAGTTCACGGCGTTCTCCACGAGATTGCCGAGCGCGGCGGCGAGCTGGCCGCGGTTCCCCCAGATCTGCAGCTCGGCGGTGCCGCCGGCGGCCATGGTGATCTGCTTGTGGGAGGCCTGGTGCCGGCTGCGGTCGATCGCCTCCGCGACCAGTTCGTCGACCCGGACCGGCTCGGCGTCCTCCAAGGGGTCGTCGTTCTGGACCCGGGAGAGGTCGATGAGCTCCTGGACGAGGTTGGTCAGGCGGGTCGCCTCGATCTGCATGCGGCCCGCGAACCGCTCGACGGCCTCGGGGTCGTCGGAGGCGTCCATGACGGCCTCGGAGAGCAGGGAGAGCGCGCCGACCGGGGTCTTCAGCTCGTGGCTGACGTTGGCCACGAAGTCCCGGCGGACGGCCTCGATGCGCCGGGCCTCGGTGAGGTCCTCGACCAGCAGCAGCACGAGGCGCGAGCCGAGCGGCGCCACCCGGGCGGAGACCGCGAGGGCCTCGCCGCGGCCGGTGCCGCGCCGGGGCAGGTCCAGTTCGACCTGGCGTATCTCTCCGTCGCGCCGGGTGTCGCGGGCCATCTGCAGCATCGGTTCGACGGCGAGCTTGCCGCCGCGTACGAGTCCGAGCGCGTACGCGGCCGAGCTGGCCTTGACCACGCTGTCGGCCTCGTCCAGTACGACGGCCGAGGAGCGGAGCACGGAGAGCACCGTGTCCACGCCGGGCGGCAGTACCGCGTCGGTGTGCAGGGAGCTCCGGGTGGGGCGTTTCTGGTCGCGCTCGCTCCATCGGAACGCCAGCATGGCGATGACACCGGTGCACACCCCGGCGATCGCTGCCGCTGCGGCGACCGCCGCGTTCACGTCCATGTGTCCAGGTTATGCGCCGGTTGAGTGCACCCCCCAGCCAAATGGGTGCCGCCTCGAACACTCGTCGCCCAGAGTTCACCTTGAGGACGGGGGTGATTCACATGGGATGCCGGAAACGGACGCGTCGGGCCCGCACCGTGGGAGCGTAGGGGCCAGCCCCCTGAGACGTACTGGAGCGGTAGGGGCCAGCCCCCGAGACGTACTAGAGAGGGACAGCCACATGCGGGACGCGTACCACGAGGAACTTGACTCGATCGGCGAGAGCCTGGTCGAGATGGCCCGCCTCGTCGGGTCCGCGATCGGGCGCGCCACGACGGCCATGCTCGACGCCGACCTGAAACTGGCCGAGAGCGTGATCGCCGCCGACCAGAAGGTCGACGATCTGCAGCACGACCTGGAGGCCCGCGCGATAGCCCTGCTGGCGCGCCAGCAGCCGGTCGCCACCGACCTGCGCATCGTCGTCACCTCCCTGCGGATGAGCGCCGACCTGGAGCGCTCGGGCGACCTCGCCCAGCACGTGGCGAAGCTGGCGCGGCTGCGCTTCCCGGACTCGGCGGTCCCGCGGGACCTGCACGCCACGATCCTGGAGATGGGTCAGCTCGCGCAGCGCCTGATGGCGAAGGCGGCGGAGGTCATCATCACCAAGGACGTCGACCTGGCGCTCCAGCTGGAGCAGGACGACGACGAGATGGACCAGCTGCACCGCACGCTCTTCCAGCACCTGATGGACGACCGCTGGAAGCACGGCATCGAGACGGCCGTCGACGTGACGCTCCTGGGCCGCTACTACGAGCGCTTCGCGGACCACGCGGTATCGGTGGCGAAGCGGGTCGTGTACCTGGTCACGGGCGAACACGCGGACGAGATCCAGCCGACGGGCCCGGCGCAGGTGGAGGGCGGGGCGTAACGGAACGCCCCCTCCGGCTCCGGCCCGCACGCGCGTGTGCCCCGCTCGACGCAAGGTTGTCGGGGCGGGGCACGTGCGTATGCACGCCTGAGCTCGGGCGCTCCTGAGATCCTTAACCCCTTGCGCTACCTCGTGGGTCAGCCGCAGCCGCCGCCGCACGAGCAGGGCCCGCCGGACTGGCAGCCGCAACTGCAGCCCGCGCCGCAGCCGCAGGCGCCCAGAAGGACGAGGGCGGGCAGCCCCGGCGTATCCACCGGCTGCTCGCGGACGGGTTCGCGCATGGGGGACTCGGGGGACTCGGCCATGGTCTCCTCCTCGAAGGCGTACGGCGTACTGCCTGCTGCCCATTGCATGCCCACCGGGGCGGGGCGCGTCAACGGCGCACGCGCGCGTGAAGCGACCCCGGGCGCGAAAGGGGCGCGTACCGGAGACCACTACGCGGCGACCGCCCCCTTACTCCCTCCCTCCCCCTCCCCCGCAGGGATTCGGCCGCGGGGCGACACATTGTTGCCAACTACAGGTAACCGGTCGGCCACGGTGGGGAGTTCTTGCTACACAGAAAGCCGGGACGTTCTCACGCGGAGGTGCCTGGCCGATGGTGCTGACGATCAACGTTGCGGTTCTCCTCGCCGTGATCATCGTCGTGCGACTACGGAGGCGCACCCAGGCACGAAGCCGGAACGACGAGCAGCTCACGGTGGCCATCGTCCTGGTCTTCGGCGTCCTGATCGCCCCGACCGGCTTCGGCCAGTGGATAGCAGAAACGGCAGGCACCCTGGCCCAGGGAATCACGGACTCGGGGAGCCCTTGAGCCTTGTCCCTGGGGTGACATCTCCGGGGCGGATCCCCGGGGCGGCGGAGACGCGAATACGCTGCCGGTCCTGGTCGATCTCTACCGTGAGCACCGTAGCGAGCACTTGGCCCACGCCAGGTCCCTCGTGTTCGAGAAGCTCCCCGACTGGGATCTGTCAGCCGGCATGGAAGGGCTGCCGGAGCCCGAGCGGAACCTGATACGTGAACTGGCCTGGTTCTACGACAACCTGGGCGCCCTGGTCGCACACGGCGTGGTGGACATCGAACCCGTCTCCGGGTACTTGGGGGGATCGGTGATCTCGGTGTGGGAGCAGATGGAGTCACTGGTACAGGTGGAGCGAGCCAAACGGATGCAGAACGCCCTGCCGGACCCGGACCGCTGGCAGGCGTACTTCGAGAACCTCTACCACCTGGTACGCGAGATGCCGCCCCCACAGGCCCGAGCCGATACCGCCCTATGGAGACTCCCTCACTCGTGACAGGCTTCAGCCAACCGTAGGGCTACTTCTTCTTGCCCTGGTTCTTGTCGGTGATCTTCCGGGCCTGCGTTTTGCCGCTCCGGGCCCGGTCACGATCGCCTGACTTGTTGTCACTTGCATTGTCGGGCGCTGCAGAGCGGCCTCAGACGGCCCAGCTGCGCGCCGATGACGCCCGACCTGCACCCGGAGCGCATCGGGTTTGGCAGGATCCAGATATGGATCAGGGGGTAGCAGCCATCCTCGGTGCCGGGGTGGGCGTCATAGGAGCCTTGGGGACGGCAGCGCTGACTTATGTCGGAGTGCGACACCAAACGGCTTCCACGGCCGCGAACCAACTGCGGCAGGTAGTGAGATCGGAAAGAGTCGAAGCGTTCTCTTCCTTCATCGAGTCAGTGCAGAATGCCAACGCTTCGCTTCGAGACGCACAGATCGAGCTCGACGGGCTTGGGGAGGCAGAGGACGAGGCTGAGCGTTTGGAGGACGCGGAGTCAGCGGTGGAGCACCTGCGGGCCGCGAAGGAAGCAATGGTCCGCGCAGGTACCTGGCATGCCAAGATTCTGATCCTCGGCCCGCAGAGCCTAGTTGATAGCTCGTACAACCTGCTTCAGCTGATGCACTCGCGACTCTCGTCTCTAAGTCGGGTCCTGCCAAGCATGGTCAACGGCGTGGGGCATCCAAACGAGTGGCGTCAGCAGTACGAAGACCACAGCCAGCACTGGGGCGAGTGTCTTGGCGCCTTCACCGCTCGGGCAGCGCATGTCTTGGAGGGCCACGATCTGCCAGTGGCAAGAGACCCCTCTTAATCGATCAATGGCGCGTATGCACTCCGAATCCTGCTCACCCTCCCCACCACGCCACCGTGCCCCTGCGGCCGTGAATGGTGCCTCCTCTTACCCAGTGCCGGCCGAGCAATTGGGGCCGCTCGCTGCCCGCGCACATCCGTGACCGGGTGAGGCAACTCCAAGAGAACGGCGTCCGTGGCTCGTACGCTCGGACGATCTACTCCAACGTGCGGGCGGCTCTGAGTGCTGCCGTGGACGATGGGCATCTTCCCCGGAACCCGTGTGCCGCTCGCGCGGTCCGGCCACCGACCGCGGACAGCATGCGCATCGTCCCGTGGACGGTGGAACGGGTCTTCGCTGTTCGGGCTGGCATGCCTGAGCGGTACCAAGCCATGGTCGATCTGGGCAGCGGCTGCGGTCTACGCCAGGGGGAGATCCATGGCATCGCCATCGACGCGATCGACTTCGCGGCGGGCACGCTCCACGTGGTCCAGCAGCTCAAGCTGAGCCGGAGCAAGCCCGTGTTCGCTCGCCCAAGGGCGGCAAGCTCCGGGACGTCCCGCTCCCTGGCCCAGTCGCCGATGCTCTGCGCGCCCACATAAAGGAGTTTCCACCGGTCGAGGTCACCTTGCCCTGGAAGGTCGTCGACGGGCCCCCGTGACCAAGCGACTCATTTTCACCGGGCCTCGTGGCGGGCATGTCTGGCGTCCTCGCTCAACGAGGAGGTGTGGAAACGCGCTCTGGCCGCTGCCGATGTGATCCCGAAGCCTAAGCGAGGTGAGTCCTACGCGGAGTCACGCGGGAACGGCATGCACGCCCTGAGGCGCTTCTACGCCTCGGTGCTCCTGGACGCCGGGGAGAGCATCAAGGCCGTCGCTGAGTACCTCGGCCACTCGGACCCAGGGCTCACGCTCCGCGTATATACCCATCTGGTGCCCTCCAGCAAAGAACGGACGCGGAGGGCAGTCGAGCACGCATACTAATCTCTTAGGTCGGAAACCTGAGCCTCAGAACTGAGGGTGGATGCTTTCTTTCTGCCTAGAAAGCAAGCTTTCATCCGAGAAAGAAAGCTAGGGGCGCCTTCTAATTGAGCTCTTAGCGGCAGATCGGAGCCATAATTCCTTGCCCTCCGCGCCCATCTCCGAGGCGAACGCCCCTCCCTGAGCTGGAAGAAGATCCCTCCCTAGGGAGGGATCTTCTCTGTTCAGGTTGCGCAACGAATCATTCATCTCGTTGAATGCCCCGGCCGCGACCGGGCTGATCTGGCTACACATTTCTACTGTAGAAGTTGAAGTCAGAGGCCTTCTAGCTGCGCGTTTGTCTACGAAGCTGAGCTATGCAAAAGTCTCACCACACGCGAATGCCGCCGGGGCTAGGGGCGGCATTCGTTTCCATCTCCACGCTCGGAACCCCTCGACAGGAACCGACCACACATGGAGTCCACATGCTCCCACGCAGAGGTGTCACCGTCGACATATGTCCACGCGACTTACCGATCGCGCTTATCGGCCTGGCTGGGGGCGCACTCGCGCTCTGGGCTGACGCGCCGCCCGAAGCGACCGCCCCTGTGGCGCTCCTGATCATCTTCGACGTCCGCATCCGCCGCTGGTGCGGTCACACCTGACGGCCCATAGACGGCCCAAAGGCAACAAGAAGCCCCCTACCAGCGGACAATCCGCAGGTAGGGGGCTTCTTTGTGGGCTCTTACTTCTTCTTGCCCTGGTTCTTTACTGCCTCGATCGCTGCCTTCGCGGCTTCCGGGTCGAGGTAGGTGCCGCCCGGGTTGAGGGGCTTGAAGTCCGTGTCCAGTTCGTACGAGAGCGGGATGCCCGTGGGGATGTTCAGGCCCGCGATGTCCGCGTCGGAGATGCCGTCCAGGTGCTTGACCAGGGCGCGGAGGCTGTTGCCGTGGGCCGCGACCAGGACCGTCCTGCCGGTCAGAAGGTCGGGGACGATGCAGTCGAACCAGTACGGGAGCATGCGGACGACGACGTCCTTGAGGCACTCCGTCTGCGGGCGCAGCTCCGGGGGGAGCGTGGCGTAGCGCGGGTCCTCGAACTGGGAGTACTCGGCGTCGCGGTCCAGCGGCGGCGGCGGGGTGTCGTACGAGCGGCGCCAGAGCATGAACTGCTCCTCGCCGAACTCGGCCAGGGTCTGCGCCTTGTCCTTGCCCTGCAGCGCGCCGTAGTGGCGCTCGTTCAGGCGCCAGCTGCGGTGGACCGGGATCCAGTGGCGGTCGGCGGACTCGAGGGCCAGCTGCGCGGTGCGGATGGCGCGCTTCTGGAGCGACGTGTGGACCACGTCGGGGAGCAGGCCGGCGTCCTTCAGCAGCTCACCGCCGCGGACCGCCTCCTTCTCGCCCTTCTCGTTGAGGTTGACGTCCACCCAGCCGGTGAACAGGTTCTTCTCGTTCCATTCGCTCTCGCCGTGGCGGAGGAGGATCAGCTTGTACGGTGCGTCGGCCATGCTCCTGAGCGTAATCCAACCGCGGGGACCCTCGCGCGCGGGCGCGGGAGACAGTGGAGATGAGAGTGGGCCGCGACAGTTGACGGCTCTCGTCAAATGAGTGGCGGTCCCGGACTCCGGGCTCGTAACGTGCGAGTGCCCAGTGAGCCACTTACACAGCCACTTACACACTTCGGGGGATCTTCATGCCGTTCACCGCCGTGAGACGCGCCGTAAGCGAGAGCGTCTCGGGTCTTCCACGCGCCTTCTGGTGGCTGTGGACGAGCACGCTGGTCAACCGGCTCGGGGCCTTCGTCGCCACCTTCATGGCCCTCTACCTCACCCTGGAGCGCGGCTACTCGGCCTCGTACGCGGGGCTCGTCGCCGCTCTGCACGGCCTCGGCGGCGTCGTCTCCTCGCTCGGCGCGGGCGTGATGACCGACCGGCTCGGGCGGCGGCCCACGCTGCTGATCGCGCAGACCTCGACGGCCGTGTCGGTGGCGGTGCTCGGCTTCATGGAGCACCCCGTCGCCATCGCCGGTGTCGCCTTCCTCGTGGGCATGGCGAGCAACGCCTCCCGCCCCGCCGTGCAGGCGATGATGGCCGACATCGTGCGGCCCGAGGACCGGGTGCGGGCCTTCTCCCTCAACTACTGGGCCATCAACCTCGGCTTCGCCATCTCCTCGACCGGCGCGGGGTTCATCGCCTCCTACAGCTACCGGGCCGGCTTCCTCATCGAGGCCGCCATGACGCTGGTCTGCGCGGTCGTCGTCTTCGCGAAGCTGCCGGAGTCGCGGCCGGTGCGCACGGCCCTGGAGAAGGAGTCGGAGCCGGCGGTCGGCCTCGGGACCGTGCTGCGGGACGGGCGGTTCATGGGCGTCGTGGGGCTCTCCTTCCTCGTCGCGCTGATCTTCCAGCAGGGGTCGGTGGGGCTGCCGGTCGCCATGGGCGAGGCCGGATTCACGCCCGCCGACTACGGCGTCGTGATCGCCGTCAACGGCGTGCTGATCGTCGCCCTGCAGATCCCCGTCACGCGGTTCATCGAACACCGGGACGCGCGGCGGCTGTTGGTGATCTCCTCCGTCCTCGCCGGGTACGGCTTCGGGCTCACCGCGTTCGCCGGGTCGGTCGGGGTCTTCGCGGTGACGGTCTGCGTGTGGACCCTCGCCGAGATCATCAACGCGCCGACCCAGACGGGCCTGGTCGTACGGCTCTCCCCCGTCCACGGGCGCGGGCGCTACCAGGGCATGTACACGATGTCCTGGTCCGTGGCCGCACTGGTCGCCCCGCTCATGTCCGGCCTCATCATCGACCGGTTCGGGGCGGAGTGGCTGTGGGGCGCCTGCGCGGTGCTGGGATCGGCCGCGGGGCTCGGGTACTGGGGGTTGATGCGAGCGCTTCCGGAGGAAGAGGAAGCGGAAGCGGTTGCGGAGGTGGTCGTCGCTGACGCCGTGGAGCATGTCGTGGCCGTGGAGTCCGTGGTGACCGTCGTGGACGGCGGCCCCGGTGGGGACGTCACGGGCGCAGCGCCCGTTGCGCCTCGTGCAGATTCCGTGGGCGCACCACGCCCGTAGTGCCGTACAGCTCCAGGCGCGCGTGCAGGTCGCCGGTGAAGTCGGGGACGTCGGTCTGGTCGAACTCGCGGACGGTGTTGAGGCCGACCGTCGCGCTGTGCGGCGCGAGTCCGTCGATCTTCATCAGGCCCGCGCGCTCGTTGGTGACGCGGATGTTCCAGTGGGTGAAGCGGGCGCCGAAGAGGGGGCCCGCGCTCGCGTCGCCGCCGTGCCGGCCGTTGTTCTCGACGGTGATGTCCGTACGGACGTTCGCGAAGGGCATCCCGCGGTGGCTGTCGAACGTGCCCATCTCCATGTGGCCGCGCGACCAGACGTTGTGGGAGGAGAGGCCCTCCACGTTGATGCCGTGCAGTTGGGTGGCGGCCGGGGCCGGCGTCGTACGGGCGTCGATCCTGAAGTCCTCGATGAGGTTGTCGTGCGAGCCTTCGCGGCAGAAGTACGGGTGGTGCGAGCCGCGGCCCGCCACGCGCGTGTGGCGCAGGGTGCAGGCGGAGGCGGCGACGAGCCCGAAGCCGTTGTCCACGTGGCGTACGACGACGTCCTCGGCCCAGCAGTCGTACGCGCACTGGAACGTGACGCCGTTGTGGCCCTTGTCGAGCAGATGCGGGGACTGCGGCGTCTCGACGGCCTCCAGGGTGAGGCCCTCCACGCCGGATCCGGTCAGGGCGGTGACGTGCGTGGTGAGGCGGGGGTCCCACTCGGGGCGTACGTCGAGGGGCAGCGGCCGTTCGAAGGTGACCCTGCGCTTGGCGTGGTCGAGGGCCGCGATCCGTACGGGCCACTCGTAGGGGACGTACGAGATGAGCTTCGTCTTGTCGTCCCAGCGGTACGCGCGCGTGCCCGCGCCGTCGCCCGCCATGTGCTCCAGGAGCGTGTGGTCGGGGTCGTCGGCGAGGCGGAGGAGGACGAGGTCGCCCTTGCGGAGGCGGGAGGCGTCGGTGACGGCCACCGACCAGGAGCCGCGGTGGGCGGGGCGGACGGTGGTGAGGGTCTGCCACTCGTCCCGTTTGTTGCCGGTCCAGCCCTCGAAGGGCCAGTCCCTGGCCCTGATGGCGGTGGTGAGTGACTCCCAACGGGCCTCGGGGCAGAGCCAGATGAGGCCGCCCGCCCAGGACCAGCTGGACTTGTCGCCGCCGTAGCGCGAGCCGTAGGGGCCGATCAGCTCGGTGAGGTTCTTCGTGGCGAGGAGGGTGGTGCGGGCGCTGCCCGCGCCGCGCAGGGTGACGTTGTCGTGCCCTATGCGGATGAGGTCGTCGATGCGGTAGGTGCCCGGGCGCAGCACTACGGTGCCGCCGCCCGCCCTGCCTGCCTCGGCGAGGGCGCGGTTGATCGCGGGGGCCGCGTCGGACGTGCCGTTCGGGGGGACGTCGATGCGGCGGTGGGGCCCGTGGGTCCCTTGGCCCTGGGAGGGTCTCCGTCCCCTACGGGCGCCGGCTCGGCCGATGTAGGGGATCTGGGGGTGGGTGTAGGGGGCCGCGGTGAACTCGCGCCAGAGAGCGGGGGTTTGGGCGTGGGCGGGCGGGGCGGCCGCCGCCTGGGCGTGGCCGACCGCGGTGCCGGTCACGGCTGCGGCCGCCACGGCTGTCGCGCCGCCGAGCAGGCCTCGTCTGGTGGGGTGCGCTTGCGTCACGGTGCGGCCGCCTTCCGCGTACATGTACGTGAATGAAGTTCATGTGGGCGTCGTGTGACCGGAGCATGCCATGGCGCAGCGCCCCGCGGAAGAGGGCCTCACGTAACCACGTAAGAAGGCAAGGCGAGGTGGCGCCTCAAGAGGTACTCGGCGGCGGGCCGCTCAGCCCTTCGGCTGAGTCAGATGCGTGAACGCGTCCAGATTCCGCGTCGACTCCCCCCGGGAGACCCGCCACTCGTACTCCTTGCGGATCGCCGAGGCGAAACCCAGTTCGAGGAGCGTGTTGAAGGAGTCGTCCGAGGCGGAGAGGACCGAGCCGAGGAGCCGGTCCAGTTCCGCCGGCGTGACCGCGGCGAGCGGCAGCTTGCCGGCGAGGTAGATGTCGCCGAGGGAGTCGATCGCGTAACTGATCCCGTACAGGCGGAGGTTCCGCTCCAGGAGCCAGCGGTGGACCGCCTCGTGGTTCTCGTCGGGGTGGCGGATCACGAAGGCGTTCAGGGAGAGGGAGTGCTTGCCGACCCGCATCGAGAGCGTGGTCGAGAGCTTCCTCGTGCCCGGCAGCTTCACCACGTACGAACCGGGTTCGGGTGCCTCCCACTCCAGCTCGGCCTCGTCGAGCGTCCGCTCGATGATCGTCGCGGGGTCTGCCTGCTCAGCCATGGTGCGAGCGTACGTGACGGTGCGCGGTGCGGAAGTCGTGCATCGCGGCGGTGTAGACGTCCGCCGTGGCGGAGGCCGCCGTGTCCCAGCCGAAGGACTCCGCGTGCCGGGCCGCCGCCTCCCCCATGCGGTCCACGAGGTGGGGGTGGTCGGCGAAATCACGCAGCACGCGCGCGTAGTGGGCCGGTTCGTGGCCGTGGACGAGGAAGCCCGTCACCTCGTCGCGGACGGCGACGGGCAGGCCGCCCACCGACGCGGCGAGGACCGGCGTCCCGGCGGCCTGCGCCTCGATGGCGACGAGACCGAAGGACTCGCTGTAGGAGGGCATCACCAGGACCGACGCCGCCCGGAACCAGTCGGCCAGCTGCTCCTGCCCGACCGGCGGCTGGAAGCGGACCACGTCGGCGATGCCCAGCCGCGCGGCCAGCTTCTGCAGCCCTTCCGGCTTCGCGAGGCCGCTGCCGCTCGGGCCGCCGACTATGGGGACGACGATGTTCGAGCGCAGCGAGGGACGCTCGGCCAGCAGGACGGCGACCGCGCGCAGCAGCAGGTCGGGGGCCTTCAGAGGCTGGATGCGGCCCGCGAAGAGCGGTACGAGGGCGTTCTGCGGCAGGCCGAGGCGGTGCCGGGCCGCGGCGCGCCCGTCGGCGGGGCGGAAGCGTTCGAGGTTCACGCCGGGGTGGACGACGGCGACCTTGCCTGGGTCGGCCTCGTAGTGGCGTACGAGTTCGTCGGCCTCTTCGGCGGTGTTGGCGATGAGGCGGTCGGCGGCGCGCACGATCTGGGTCTCGCCGATGACGCGGGCGGCCGGTTCGGGGGTGTCGCCCTCGGCGAGCGCCGCGTTCTTGACCTTCGCCATGGTGTGCATGGCGTGGACGAGCGGGGCGCCCCAGCGTTCGGCGGCGAGCCAGCCGACGTGGCCCGAGAGCCAGTAGTGGGAGTGGACCAGGTCGTAGTAGCCGGGGCGGTGGCCTGCCCAGGCCTGCATCACACCGTGGGTGAAGGCGCAGAGCTGGGCCGGCAGCTCTTCCTTGGCGAGCCCTTCGTAGGGGCCCGCGTCGACGTGCCGCACGAGGACGCCGGGCGCCAGCTCGACGGCGGGCGGCAGTCCGCCGGCGGTGGCGCGCGTGAAGATCTCGACCTCGACGTTGATGGCGGCGAGGCGCTTGGCGAGTTCGACGATGTAGACGTTCATGCCGCCCGCGTCGCCCGTGCCGGGCTGGTGCAGCGGCGAGGTGTGCACGCTGAGCATGGCCACGCGGCGCGGCCGGCGCTGGGAGCCGGGCATGCGGAGCCGGGAGGGTGCCGCCGGGGAGCGACGCCCGAGCCTGGACACGTACTGGCTCACGTGGCGGTCCTCCTTGCGTACGGGCATGACTACACGGAGGGCGTACGGTCCTCCAGAGGGAGAACACCGGACGTCGCCGCTCCATTTCCGCCTGGCACGTCTTTGCCAAAGCGTTACGCGGAGCTTCTCCACCGTCGTTCCCGCATACCCTTCTCCCATGGCCCCACGCTCCTCTTCCCGCCCCGTGGGAACGGTGACGCGCGGGACCACGAACCCGAACCGGCTGCGCCGCATGGACCGCTGGATCGCCGCCGCCCACGGCGCCGCACTGCGCCGCGCCGCGGACCCGGTCGCCGTCGACCTCGGCTACGGCGCCTCCCCCTGGACCGCGGTCGAGCTGCTGCTCAGGCTGCGTACCGTCGCGCCACGCGTGCGCGTGGTCGGCATCGAGATCGATCCGGCGCGGGTCGCGGCCGCCGCCCCGTACGAGCGCGAGGGGCTCTCCTTCAGGCACGGCGGCTTCGAGGTGCCGCTGCCCGGCGACGGCCCCGCGCGCGGGCGGGGCCCGGACCTGATCCGGGCCGCGAACGTCCTGCGCCAGTACGACGAGGACCAGGTCGCCGGCGTGTGGGAGCGGCTGTGCGGCCGCCTCTCCCCCGGCGGGCTGCTCGTCGAGGGCACCTGCGACGAGATCGGGCGGCGGCACGTGTGGGTGGCGCTCGGGCCCGAGGGGCCGCGCACGGTGACGTTCGCGGCGCGGCTCGGCTCCCTGGAGCGGCCGTCCGACCTCGCCGAGCGGCTGCCGAAGGCGCTGATCCACCGGAACGTGCCGGGCGAGCCGGTCCACGCGTTCCTGCGGGACTTCGACCGGGCGTGGGCGGCCGCGGCGCCGTACGCCTCGTACGGGGCACGGCAGCGGTGGATCAGGGCGGTCCGGGACCTGACCGCCGACTGGCCGGTGCTCGACGGCGTGGCGCGGTGGCGGCAGGGGGAAGTGACGGTGCGGTGGGAGGCGTTGGCCCCGCGCCGGGTCTGACGCCACGCCATACGCCGAAGGTGGTACTCCATTTCGGTCCCGCCGCCCGCGGGTCCAGGGGCCGCGTCCGGCGCCAACTCCCCTGCTTGCCAAGCTGGTTGGGCGAGGGTCGACCCTTGACGGGGCGCACCCGGCGTTCACCCGCCCGCCCCGCGGTCGACGCGCGCCCGTGACCTGGGTGGAACGATCTCCGAGTGTCGTTCGTCACAGGAGGCAGGCGGGGGGATTCAAGTGGCTGCCGGGCTCTGTCGTATCGGGCGCCGGCATGGCACCATCCCGGTGGCGACCGAAAGTTACTGACGGTAAATCAGCTTTGGGGGTGGCGGAGCGTGACTGGGAAGCGATGCTCGACGGCGACGGCCGTGGCGCTGATCTGCGCGGCGACGGTGCTGGCCGCACCGGGGACGGCCTTCGCGAGTCCGCCGAGCGCCCCCGCGAGTCCGGCGCGTCCGCCCGCCGACCCGGCTCCCCGTACGGACAAGTCCCTGGAGCAGGTCCGCAAGGAGATCGACGACCTCTACCACGACGCGGGCGTGGCCACCGACGCGTACAACGCCGCGGAGGAGAAGGCCGAGAAGCAGTCCGAGCAGATCGTGAAGCTGGCCAAGGACATCGCCAAGGGCCAGGCGAAGCTCAAGAAGCTGAAGGCCCGCGCGGGCGCCGCGGCCCGCGCGCAGTACCGCGTCGGCGGCCTGTCGGCCGAGGCGCGGCTGATGCTCAGCGAGGACCCGGGCCAGTTCCTGGACGGCGCCGGACGGATGCGCCAGGGCGAGAAGGCCACCAAGGGCATGCTGACCGAGCTGGAGAGAACCCAGGACGACCTGCGGATCTACGCCGAGGACGCCACCGCCCGCTGGAAGAGGCTGGAAGCCAACCGCAAGGCGAAGGCCGCGTCGAAGAAGAAGATCAAGAAGAAGATCGCGGCCGCCGAGAAGCTCGAGTCGACGCTGGAGAAGAAGGAGCGGGAGCGGCTGCGCAAGCTGGAGGAGGCGGCGGCCCTCAAGAAGCAGTCGGCGTGGGTGAGTTCGGGCGTCCTGAAGGACGTCGGCGGCAAGGCCTCGCCCCAGGGCAAGAAGGCCATCGAGTTCGCCACCGCCCAGATCGGCAAGCCGTACGTGTGGGGCGCGGAGGGCCCGAAGTCGTACGACTGCTCGGGGCTCACCTCGAAGGCCTGGGCATCCGCGGGGCGCGGCATTCCGCGGACCTCGCAGGAGCAGTGGAAGCAGCTGCCGCACGTCGCCGTGGAGAACATGCGCCCCGGCGACCTGATCATCTACCACTCGGACGCGAGCCACGTCGGGATGTACCTGGGCGACGGCGCGATCGTGCACGCCCCCCGGCCGGGCCGGGACGTGACGATCGCGGGGGCGGGGTCGATGCAGATCCTTGGGGTTGTACGGCCGGATAAGTAGGCGGCGGGCGAGGCCGGGAAGCGGGGGTGGGCGGGCTTGGGGGCTTGTGCTCGTTCCACCCTGCGGCTCGCGTGTGACCCACCGCACCCCGGGGGGTCCGGATCAACCCTCGTGGCGTGATGTTCGTCATCCCCGGTGGGAGCCTGCCGTGCCCAAGTGCGTTCCTGGATGCGGCATATGACGGTGGCCGTTTGCCGCGCGGCATTCCAATGGAGGCGCGGCTACCGCTATGGTCCCCGTCGGTGCCGCGTCGACCTGCGTGGCGCCATGCCCTCGGGGGGAGGGAAGGAACCCAGCGATGCCCGTACCCATACCGCGGCAGAGAGAGATCCCGGCCGCGGAAGGCGGTCAGGCTCATCCGACGCCCCCGTACGACGCGGCGGCGCCCGCCCACGACAGCCCCGTGACCCCCGCCCACGACCAGGCGGCACCCGGCCACCGCCCCAACCCCGGCCCCGGCCGCCCCGGCGCCAAGGCCACCACCGCCGGCGCCCCGCTCACCCTCCTGGTGATCGAGGACGACCCGGCGGGCTCGCTGAGCGTTCCCGAACTCCTCGACTCCGCCGGCAAGCCCATCCGCGTCCGCACCGCCCGCAACCTCACCGAGGCCGAGCGGCTGCTCACCGACGACGTCCACTGCATCCTGCTCGACCTGGCGCTGACGGGCCCGACCACCCCGTCCGCCCACGGGACCGCCGGGGCCGACGGGACGGAGGAGGTCGACGGCACCGACGCGTCCGACGAGGACGAGCTGGCCGCCCTCAGGCATGTGCTGCGCCTCGCGCCCCGGCACGCCGTCCTCGCGCTCACCGCCAACGACGACTCCGAGCGCGGCGCCGAGGCCGTACGGGTCGGCGCCCAGGACTATCTCTTCCGGGACGAGCTGGACGGGCGGCTGCTGAGCCGCGCCATCCGGTACGCGGTGGAGCGCAAGCGCGCCGACGTCGCCCAGCGCCAGCTGACCGAGTCGCGGCTGCGGGCCCAGGAGAACGCCCGCCTGGAGCGCGGGCTGCTGCCCACGCCGCTCCTGGAGGGCTCACCGCTGCGGTTCGCCGCCCGCTACCGCCCCGGCCGCTCCCGCGCGCTGCTCGGCGGCGACTTCTACGACACCGTTCGCACCCCCGACGGCTCGGTGCACGTCATGATCGGCGACGTCTGCGGCCACGGCCCCGACGAGGCCGCGCTCGGCGTGGAGCTGCGCATCGCCTGGCGCGCGCTGACCTTCGCGGGCCTGTGCGGCGACGATCTGCTGTCCACGCTGCAGAAGGTCCTGGAACACGAGCGCGCGGACGACGAGATCTTCGCGACGCTCTGCACGGTCGACATCGCCCCGGACGGCCGCCGGGCCGGGCTCTGCCTCGCCGGGCACCCGTCGCCGCTGATCGCGCGCGAGGGCCGCCTCGCCGAGCTGCTTCCGTACGAGGACGGCGGCCCCGCCCTCGGACTGCTGCCGCGCGCCCGCTGGCCGCGCCGCCAGGTGGAGCTGGGCGGCGCGTGGAGCCTGATGCTGTACACGGACGGTCTGATCGAGGGCCGCATCGGCCAGGGCAACCAGCGCCTGGGCCAGGACGGCATGGTGGAGATGGTCCGCCGCCAGATCGACTCGGGGCTGCGGGGCGACGAACTCCTGGAGGCCGCCGTGAACGAGGTCCGCGCCCTCAACGGCGGGGACCTGACGGACGACGTGGCGGTACTGCTCCTGGACCGGACACCGGGCGGCCGCTAGCCGCCGTCGCGGCCGACGTCTGTGGGCCGCCGTCGCGCACGATCGCTGACGGACGACGTCTAGCGGCCGCCGTTGTACGGGCCGTACGGGCCGTCGCTGCTGGAGCCGCCCCGGCGGCCACCGCGGCCGCCGCCGGTGATCTGCTGGATCGCGGGGCGCACGTCGACCATGTACACGATGGTGGCGACGAGGCCGATGATCGGCAGGAACGACAGGATGTTGAAGATCAGGTTCACCACGAAGGCGAGCCCGAGGATGATCAGCCAGAACGGCTTGGTCTTCTTGTCCGCCGCGCGATAGGCGTCCTCGCGCCGGACGGCGGCGTCGATGAGCGCGAATCCGCTGAAGACGATCAGGGCCAGCGACAGCAGCCACATGAAGTTCGCGAACCCTTGCATCAGCACAACGTCCACCACCAGTCTCGGCTCATCAGTACGCGGCCACGGTACCCGCTACCCCGTCAACGGGGCGGGCACCTCGGGAGTGCCCGCCCCGTACTCACGACAGTGTCCGAAAGGGGTGGAGGTGGGGCCGGACGGGTCTGGACGGGTCCGGGACCCTCAACCGCCGCCCCGCCGGATCACTCGGCGGCGGGCGGCGTGGTGTTCTTCGCCGGCGCCTTGCGGGCCGCGGTCTTCTTCGCGACGGGCTTCTTCGCCGGCGCTGCCGTGGTCTTCGCCCGGGGGGCCGCCGCGGTCCTGGGCTCGGCGACCGGGGCGGGCTGCTGGACGACCTTGACGGGGGCGGGCTCCTTGACGAGGGCGGGCTCCTTGGCGGCCCGGTCCTCGCCGGTGGCCGGCTCGGCGTCGGGCTCGACGGTCTCGGCCAGGTCGAGGATCTCCTCGGCGGCCTCGCCGCGCCAGGACTTCACGGCCTGCTCGCCGTGCTCGGCGACCGCGTCGTACCGCTCGCGGGCCTTGATGGCGAGCTCGGCGGCGACGCCGACACCGCGCAGCGCGAGGTCCTGGGCGGTCTCACCGAGCTTCTTCAGGTCGGTGTCGAGCGAGCCGATCACCTCGGTGACCTTGGCCTGGAGGGTCTCCTGCGCCTCCTTGGCGCGGGCGGCGGCCTTGTCCTGCACGGCCTTGGGGTCGGTGTTGCGCACCGCGTCGAAACGGGCCGGCGCCTCGGCGATCAGCTGCTCGACGAGACCGGGCACCTGCTTCGCCCGCTGGAGCACGATGTCCGCGGATCCGGCGACGAAGTACGCGGGCGTGGGGTTGCTGAGGGTCTTGCGCAGGTCATCGGTGATGGCCATGACGATGGTCCTCCCGGATTCGCGTCAGCTTGTCACTTGAGGGTGGTGCTTCGGTCGGGCATCACGTGCCGTCGGACTCGGGCGTGCCTTCATCGGCGGTGTCCTGATCGGCGTACGGCGAAGCGTCGTCCGCGTACGACGAGGTCTCGAAGCCGTTCTCCTTGCGGAACGACTCGTAGATCTGGAGCAGCACCTGCTTCTGGCGCTCGTTGATGGAGGGGTCGGCGAGGATGACGGCGCGCGTCTCCAGCTCGTCCCGCTCCTTCTCGTCGAGGATCCCGGCCCGTACGTACAGCGTCTCCGCGGAGATCCGCAGGGCCTTGGCGACCTGCTGCAGGACCTCGGCGCTCGGCTTGCGCAGGCCGCGCTCGATCTGGCTCAGATACGGATTGGACACCCCGGCGGCGTCGGCGAGCTGCCGCAGCGACAGCTGCGCGGTGCGCCGCTGCTCGCGCAGGTACTCGCCGAGATTGCCGACGTTGAGTGATGCCATGCGTCGATGGTGCGGCACCCTTGCTAACTTTTGCAAGCGCCCGCTTGCAAAAGTGCGCCACACCACTCTTGCCCGCTGTTCTTCTGTCCCTTCGTCTGCGGCAGCGCAGAGATCAGGTGACCCGGTCATGACCTCCCTCCTCGATGACATCCACACCAGCGCCCAGTGGATCGCCGACGCCCTCAACAGCTCGGGTTACGGAGCCGACTTCACCCCCAGGAGCCTCCGGGACGTCGAGCTGTTACACCGACTGCGTGGCTGTCTGCCCGGTCGACGCCTTCCGCCTGGGCGCGAACATGCTCGTCATCCACCCGGAGGAGTGCATCGACTGCGGCGCGTGCGAGCCGGAGTGCCCGAACAGCGCCATCCAAGAGGAATCCGAAGTGCCCGAGAAGTGGGCCGACTACCTCGAGCTCAACGCCACCTACGCCAAGAAGTGGCCCGGCATCAGCGAGACGCGCTCAGCACTCCCGGACGCCGACAAATGGAAGGGCGTCGAGGACAAGCGCGAATTCTTCGACCCGAAACCCGGCTCCTGACGAACGCGCGAAAGGCCGAAACGACCGGCCCCCGGCGGCCGAGCCGTCGGGGACCTTCGGGTTCCGTCGGCGACCGGTCAGTAATCGATCAGTAATCGAGAAGCGTTCGTGTCGGGGCGCCGCTACCGTGACACCCGCAGTCGCCCTTCACCCCGACTCCCTCCCGCACGCCCCGCGTGCCGGACCCCGACGTGCAGGCGGCCGAGGTGGCCCGCCGGCCGGTCCGAGGCCCGACAGACGGAGACCATGATGAGCAAGGCCAAGAAGACCCAGCCTGAAGACTCGGACGCGCTGAATTCGGGGCCGCACCTCGCCGACAGTCACGATCTGATCCGGGTGCACGGTGCCCGTGAGAACAACCTCAGGGACGTCAGCATCGAGATCCCGAAGCGCCGGCTGACCGTGTTCACCGGCGTCTCCGGCTCGGGCAAGAGCTCGCTCGTGTTCGACACGATCGCCGCCGAGTCGCAGCGGCTGATCAACGAGACGTACAGCTCGTTCGTGCAGGGCTTCATGCCCACGCAGGCGCGGCCCGAGGTCGACGTGCTCGACGGGCTCACCACCGCGATCACCGTCGGCCAGCAGCGGATGGGTGGCGACCCCCGCTCCACCGTCGGCACCGCCACCGACGCCCACGCGATGCTGCGCATCCTCTTCAGCCGGCTCGCGGAGCCGCACATCGGCCCGCCCAGCGCGTACTCCTTCAACACCGCGTCGGTGCGGGCGAGCGGCGCCATCACCGTCGAGCGCGGCAACAAGACCAAGGCGCAGAAGGCGACCTTCCGGCGCACCGGCGGCATGTGCACCCGCTGCGAGGGCCGCGGCACCATCTCCGACATCGACCTCAAGCAGCTGTACGACGACTCCAAGTCGCTCGCCGAGGGCGCCTTCACCATCCCCGGCTGGAAGTCGGACAGCCAGTGGACCGTGCAGGTCTACGCCCAGTCCGGCTTCGTCGACCCGGACAAGCCGATCCGCGCGTACACGAAGAAGGAACTGCAGGCCTTCCTGTACGGCGAGCCGGTCAAGGTGAAGGTCAACGGGGTCAACCTCACGTACGAAGGGCTGATCCCCAAGATCCAGAAGTCGTTCCTGGCCAAGGACAAGGAGGCGATGCAGCCGCACATCCGGGCCTTCGTGGAGCGCGCGGTCACCTTCACCACCTGCCCCGAGTGCGACGGCACCCGGCTCAGCGAGGGCGCCCGCTCCTCGAAGATCAAGGGCAAGAGCATCGCCGACCTGTGCGCCATGGAGATCCGGGACCTGGCCGCGTGGCTCCGCGCGCTGGGCGGGGGTTCCTCGCCCGCCAAGGCGTACGAGGGCGTGGCGCCGCTGCTCGCCGCGTTGCGGCAGACCCTCGACTCGTTCGTCGAGATCGGGCTCGGCTACCTCGCGCTGGACCGCCCCGCGGGCACGCTCTCCGGCGGCGAGGCGCAGCGCGTCAAGATGGTCCGCCACCTCGGTTCGTCGCTCACCGACGTCACGTACGTCTTCGACGAGCCCACCATCGGCCTGCACCCCCACGACATCCAGCGGATGAACGACCTGCTGCTGCGCCTGCGGGACAAGGGAAACACCGTGCTCGTCGTGGAGCACAAGCCGGAGACGATCTCCATCGGTGACCACGTCGTCGACCTCGGCCCCGGCGCCGGAACGGCGGGCGGCACCGTCTGTTTCGAGGGCACCGTCGAGGGGCTGCGGGCCTCCGGCACCGTCACGGGACGCCACTTCGACGACCGGTCCGCCCTGAAGAAGACCGTGCGGAAACCCACCGGGGCGCTGGAGATCCGCGGCGCGAACGCGCACAACCTCCGCGACGTCGACGTCGACATCCCTCTCGGCGTGCTCACCGTCGTCACCGGCGTCGCCGGGTCCGGCAAGAGTTCGCTCGTGCACCGGTCGATGCCCGCGGGCGCGGACGTGGTGACCGTCGACCAGAGCCCGATCCGCGGCTCACGGCGCAGCAACCCCGCGACCTACACCGGCCTGCTCGACCCGGTCCGCAAGGCGTTCGCCAAGGCCAACGGCGTGAAGCCGGCCCTGTTCAGCGCCAACTCCGAGGGCGCGTGCCCCACCTGCAACGGCGCCGGCGTCATCTACACCGACCTGGCGATGATGGCGGGCGTCGCCACCCCCTGCGAGGAGTGCGAGGGTCGGCGTTTCCAGGCCTCGGTCCTGGAGTACCGGCTCGGCGGCCGTGACATCAGCGAGGTCCTCGCGATGCCGGTGGACGAGGCCGAGGAGTTCTTCGGCGGCGGCGAGGCACACACGCCCGCGGCCCACAAGATCCTGCGGCGCCTCTCGGACGTCGGGCTCGGCTACCTCAGCCTGGGGCAGCCGCTCACCACCCTCTCCGGGGGCGAGCGGCAGCGTCTCAAGCTGGCCACCCACATGGGCGACAAGGGCGGCGTCTACGTACTCGACGAGCCGACCACCGGCCTCCACCTCGCCGACGTCGAGCAGCTCCTCGGCCTGCTCGACCGGCTCGTCGACGCCGGCAAGTCGGTCATCGTCGTCGAGCACCACCAGGCTGTCATGGCCCACGCCGACTGGATCATCGACCTCGGACCCGGCGCGGGCCACGACGGCGGCACCGTCGTCTTCGAGGGCACGCCCACCGACCTCGTCGCCGCCCGCTCCACCCTCACCGGGGAGCATCTGGCGAAGTACGTCGGCGCCTGAACCGGGCGGGGGGCGGGAGCGGGGGCGGTCCCCGGAGCGCAGGCGCCGCGCCGCCCGCATCGGTAACGTGGTCCATGTGTCCCACGTGTCTCTCTCCGACCTCGTCCGGCTGCGCCAGGCCCGGGACCGGATGGACCGCGACTACGCGCAGCCGCTCGACGTCCCCGCGCTGGCGCGCGGCGCCCTCATGTCGGCGGGGCACTTCTCGCGCAGCTTCCGCGCCGCCTACGGAGAGACCCCGTACAGCTACCTCATGACCCGCAGGATCGAGCGCGCCAAGGCGCTGCTGCGCCGCGGCGACCTCAGCGTCACCGAGGTCTGCTTCGAGGTGGGCTGTACGTCGCTGGGTTCGTTCAGCTCCCGCTTCACCGAGCTGGTCGGCGAGAGCCCGAGCGCCTACCGCGCCCGCGACCACGCCGACGGTGCCGCCGTCCCTGCCTGCGTCGCCAAACTCCGCACCCGGCCGGTCAGGAACGGAGAAGCGAAGACCCGCCGCAGTGCTTAGCGTGGACCGCGTGGAGCCGGCCAGGAGCGGAGACAGGGAGACGGACATGGACGCGGACATCGAACTCGCACAGTGCTTCATCGCCGTCGACGACCACGACAAGGCCCTCGCCTTCTACCGCGACGTACTCGGCTTCGAGGTGCTCAACGACGTGGGCTTCGAGGGAATGCGCTGGGTGACCGTCGGCCTGCCCGCGCAGCCGGGCGTGGAGATCGTCCTCGAGCCGCCCATCGCCGACCCCAACGCCCCGGCCGCGGACCGGCGGGCGGCGGCCGAGCTGATGGCCAAGGGCATGCTCCGGGGCGTCAACTTCCGTACCGCCGACTGTGACGGCACGTTCGAACGGATCCGTGCCGCGGGCGGCGAGGTCCTGCAGGAGCCGGTGGACCAGCCGTACGGCGTACGCGACTGCGCCTTCCGCGATCCGGCCGGCAACATGCTCCGCTTCGTCCAGCCACACGCAAAGTAGGAAAGGCGGCCGCTGCGGGCCGTTGACCTTCACCTTGGGGGAAGCCGCAGCATCGGTGGGGCCGGGCAGAGCGCCCGGGATGAGGGAGGGGCGGCATGGAGCTGCTGACCATCGGGGCGTTCGCGAAGGCGTCCCGGCTGTCGCCGAAGGCGCTGCGTCTCTACGACGAGCTCGGCCTGCTGACCCCGGCGCGGGTCGACCCCGTGACCGGCTACCGCCTCTACGCGCCGGACCAGTTGGACCGGGCCCGGCTCGTCGCCTGGCTGCGCCGCCTCGGCATGCCGCTCGCCCGCATCCGCCACGTCTGCGCGCTGGACGCGGGGGCGGATGGGGACGCAGAGGCGGGCGCGGGTGGGAGTCCCGCGGCCCAGGAGGTACGTGCGTACTGGGCGCAGGTCGAGGCCGACACCGCCGCCCGGCGGGACCTGGCCACCTTCCTCATCGACCATCTGTCATGGAAGGACCCCGCCTTGTCACCGACGACCCGACGCCTCGGAATCCGTTACGCCGCGCTCTCCGACACCGGTCTCGTCCGCGAGAGCAACCAGGACACCGCGTACGCCGGTTCCCGGCTGCTCGCCGTCGCCGACGGCTTCGGCCGGACCGGCGGTCCCGCGAGCGCCGCCGCGGTCGAGACGCTCAAGCGGCTGGAGACCCTGGAGATCCTGGAGGCCGAGAGCGTTCCCGCGGGGAGTCTCCTCGGCGCGCTGGAAGAAGCGGTCGAGCAGGCCCGGCAGGCCGTGGACGGCATCGTGACGTCCGGGTCGTACGAGTCGTACGGGTCATCCGGGTCGCCCGGGTCGTCCGGGTCCGCCCCGGACGAGGCCGGCACCACGCTCACCGCGATGCTGTGGACCGGTTCGCGGCTCGCGCTCGTCCACATCGGCGACTCGCGGGCCTGCCTCCTGCGCGGCGGGGAGTTCTTCCGTATCACGCACGACCACACGCTGGTGCAGTCCATGGTCGACGAGGGCCGCATCACGCCGGAGGAAGCCTCCTCCCACCCCCAGCGTGCGCTGCTGGGGCGGGCCCTCACCCGGGGCGGCGACGCCACACCCGACGTACGCCTGCACGACGCCCTGCCCGGCGACCGCTACCTGCTCTGCTCCGACGGCCTGTCCGCCGTCGTACCGGAGGAGGACATACGGCGGGTGGTCGCCACCGTCGACGACCCCGAAGCGGCCGTACGGGAACTCGTCGGGCTCGCCAACGGCCTGGGCGGCCCCGACAACGTCAGTTGCGTGATCGCCGACGTCCTGGAGCTCCAGGACTGACCGGGCGCCCTCGGAGGCCGCGCGCCGGGTCACCCGGCGTCGCGCAGGGTGGGGTAGTCGGTGTAGCCGTCCGCCCCGCCCACGTACATCAGGCCCTTGTCCTTGAGGGGGTTGAGCGGTGCGCCGAGGCGCATGCGCTCGACCAGGTCGGGGTTGGCGAGGAACGCGCGGCCCAGCGAGATCAGGTCCGCGCCGGCCGCGAGGAGCCGCTCGCCCGCCTGCCGGCCGCCGTCGTCGGGCAGCGGGCCGCCCCAGCCGAGGACCGGGTTGGCGATGAGCGTGCCCGGCCAGTCGGCGCGGATCCGCCGGAAGAGGGCGCTCTCGGGGTCGGCGAAGACGACGTGGAGGTAGGCGAGGCCGCCGACGCCCTTGAGCGCTTCGACCAGGGCCGGGTAGATGTCCTCGGTGTCGCCCTCCTCGATGCCGTTGACGGTGATGCCGGGGGCGATGCGTACGCCGACCCGTTCGGCGCCGATCGCGTCGGCGACGGCGCGCACGACCTCCACGACGAACCGGATGCGGTGCGCGACCGGGCCGCCGTACGCGTCGGTGCGGTGGTTGGTGTTGCGGGCCAGGAACTGCTGGAGCAGGTAGCCGTTGGCGGCGTGCACCTCGACCCCGGCGAAGCCCGCGTCGATCGCGCGCCGGGCGGCGGCCGCGAAGTCGGCGACCGTCTCGTCGATCTCGGCGACGGTCATCTCCCGTGGCACGACGGCCGGTTGGTGGCCGGTGGGCGTGTGGATGGTGTCGGGGAGCGGTACGGGCGAGGGCGCGACCGGCGTCAGACCGCTGTTGTCGGGGTGCCCGACCCGGCCGCCGTGCTGCAACTGCAGGAACATCCGGCCGCCCGCGGCGCGCACGGCGTCGGTGACCCGCCGCCAGCCCGCCACGTGGGCGTCGGTGTGGATGGCGGTGATGTTGGCGTACGTCTGCCCGACCGCGTTGGGCGTGGACGCCTCGGCGACGATCAGCCCCGCGGTGGCGCGCTGGGCGTAGTACGTGGCCATGACGGGCTCCGGCACGCCGTCGGCGGAGGCCCGGTTGCGGGTCATCGGGGCCAGCACCAGCCGGTTGGGGAGAGCGAGCCCACCGAGCCGCGCGGGCCGCAGGAGGGGGGAGCGGGAGCCGGGGCCGGTGCCGGGGCCGCCGGGGTGGTCGATGGCGGTGGCGGAGGCAGTTGCGGCGGCAGTTTCAGTGGCGGTCGCGGCGGCAGTCGCGGTGGTCATGGCGTTCTCCCCTGTTCGCGGAGCGGTACGGCGCCGTGGGCGCGGCGCCGTCTCGGTGACAGGGACGACTCTGCTCCCGGCCGCTTCGGGCCCCCTGACGATCCGCTGACGAAGACCCGCCGACCACCGATCGCCGACCGCCCACCTCCGGCACCAACCGCTTGCTCGTCAGGCGGCCGGGCGGCCGAAGAAGGAGCGCCGGTAGTCGCCGGGCGACACCCCGACCTGCTTGAGGAAGTGGTGCCGCAGGTTGTTGGCGGTGCCGAGGCCGCTGAGTTCGCCCACCTTCTCCACGGGCAGGTCCGTGGTCTCCAGGAGGCTCTGGGCCCTGGCGAGCCGCTGGTTGAGCAGCCACTGGAGCGGCGTCGTACCGGTGGCCGCCCGCAGCCGGCGGTAGAACGTGCGCGGGCTCATCGCCGCGCGGCGCGCCAGGTCGTGGACGGTCAGCGGCCGGTCCAGGTGCGCGCGGGCCCATTCCAGTACGGGTCCGAGGCCCGCGTCGTCCGTCGCCGGCACGGACAGGTCGATGAACTGCGCCTGGCCGCCCGGCCGGTGGGCGGGCACCACCATCCGGCGGGCCAACTGGTTGGCGACGTGCGCGCCGAGGTCGCGGCGGACCAGGTGCAGGCAGAGGTCGAGGCCTGCGGTGAGACCGGCGCTGGTCAGGACGTCGCCGTCGTCCACGTAGAGGACGGAGTCGTCGACGGTGACCTTCGGGTAGCGCGCGGCGAGCTGGGCCGTGTGCATCCAGTGGGCGGTGGCCGTGCGGCCGTCGAGCAGCCCCGCCTCGGCGAGCGCGAAGGCGCCGGTGCACAGGGAGACCATGCGGGCGCCCGCCGCGTGCGCCTTGCGCAGCGCATCGGCGAGGCCCGGCGGGAGCGGCGCCTCCTCCTCGACGCAGGCGTCCGGCACCGACGTCACGATGACGGTGCCGGCGCCGTCGAGCCCTTCGAGGCCGTAGGGCGTACGCAGGGTGACGCCGAAGTCCCCGGCGGCGGTGTCCCGTTCGCCGGACGAGCAGAGCCGCAGGTCGTACCAGTGGTCGGACAGGTCGGGCTGCGGCTTGCCGAACACCGTGAAGGGGATGCTCAGTTCGTACAGATCCCAGGACGGGATGCCTATCTCGTCGGCGACGACCACCGCGACGGAACCAGCGCTCATCCCGCGAGCGTACGGGGCGTGGGGCGGCCCGCGGGGGCAGGCAGGAATTTGGTGATCACCGTCACCGGTGTCACTGTCGGGCCCGTCCGCGCCCTGCGAGCGTGGTCCCCATGAACGCACAGCACAGCACCCACCCGAACTCCCCCGCCACCGCCACGAACTCCTCCGCCACAGACTCCCCCGCTCCGGTCACCGTCATCGGTCTCGGCCTCATGGGCTCCGCCCTCGCCGCCGCCCTCCTGGACCGCGGCCACCCCACCACCGTCTGGAACCGCACGCCGGAGAAGGCGAAGCCGGTGGCCGACCGCGGCGCGCACGTGGCGGCGACCCCGGCGGAGGCCGTCGCGCCGAGCGGCCTCGTCCTCGCCTGCGTACTCGATTACGACGCCCTGCGCACCGTCCTGGACCCCCTCGCGAAGGCGGGCGGGCTCGCCGGGAAGGCCCTGGTCAACCTCACCTCCGGAGCGCCGGAGCAGGCCGCCGGGATGGCGGCGTGGGCCGGGGAGCACGGCGCCGAGTACCTCGACGGCGGCATCATGACCACCCCGCGGGGTGTCGGCAGCCCCGAGATGATGTTCCTCTACAGCGGCTCGAAGACCGTCTTCGAGATGTGGCGGCCCGCCCTCGACGCGCTCGGCGACCCGCTGTACCTGGGCGCGGACCCGGGTCTCGCCTCGCTCTACGACGCCGCGCTGCTCGGCCTGATGTGGGCGACGTTCACGGGCTGGCTGCACGGCACCGCACTGGTGACCTCCGGGGGGACGTCGGCCGCGGACTTCACCCGGATCGCACTGCGCTGGCTGAACGGCGCGGTGTCCGGCTTCGTGTCGACGTACGCGCCGCAGGTGGACGCCGGCCGCTACCCCGGCGACGACGCCACCGTGGACGTGCAGATCGTCGCGATCGGGCACCTCATCCACGCCGCGCACGCCCGGGGCGTCGACACCGGCCTTCCCGAGCTGCTGCGTACGACGATGGAGCGCGCCGCCGCCAGGGGCCACGGGCCGGACAGCTACGCGAGCGTGATCGAGGTGCTCCGCGACGGCCACGACCACCGGTAGCCGTATCCGTCTCTCCCCCGGCCCGTCCCCGCCCCCGGCACCGGATCCCCGGTTCTCCCCCCACGCCGGGGCGAAAGCGGACAGGATGGTTCGCACAGCTCGTACAGTTCGTCCGTCGGCACCGGGGGGAGCCACCCATGAACCGTCCGCTGCGGCAGATAGCCGTCTTCTGCGGGCTGCTGACACTCGCCCTGCTGCTGCGGGCGACGTGGGTGCAGTTCGCGCGGAACGACGAGCTGGCCAACGACAAGCACAACCGGCGCGTCCAGATCGAGGCCTTCTCCCACCCCCGCGGCGACATCATCGTCGGCGGCAAGTCGATCACCGGGTCGAAGGAGACGCCCGGCTCCGACTTCAAGTACAAGCGGGTCTTCAAGGAAGGCCCGATGTACGCGCCGGTCACGGGGTACTTCTCGCAGGCGCAGGGCGGCACCTTCCTGGAGGGCGTCGAGAACGGCATCCTCAGCGGCAACGACGACCGGCTCTTCATCAAGCGCACCCTGGACATGCTGACCGGCAAGAAGCAGCAGGGCGGCGACGTCGTCACGACCATCGACCCAGAGGCGCAGAAGGCCGCCTACCAGGGCCTGGTGGACCTCGATGCCAAGGGTGCCGTGGTGGCGCTCGATCCCCGTACGGGCAAGGTGCTCGCCCTGGCCAGCACCCCTTCGTACGATCCGTCGGTCTTCTCGGGCATCTCGCAGGAGGAGGGCCGGAGGTTCAAGGAGCTCGACCGGCGCAAGGACAAGCCGCTGAGCAACCGCGCGCTGCGCGAGATCTATCCGCCGGGCTCCACCTTCAAGATCCTGACGGCCGCCGCAGCCCTGGAGCACGGCGTGGTGACGGACATCGACGAGCCGACGGGCGCCGAGACCCCGTACAAGCTGCCGCTCAGCTCCACCCGCATCGGCAACGACGTGCCCGACGCCAACTGCGACAAGGTGTCGATGAAGAAGGGCATGCAGTGGTCCTGCAACAACGTCTTCCTCGACATCGCGCTCAAGGTCGGCAAGGACAGGATGCGCGAGACGGCGGAGAAGTTCGGCTTCAACGAGGAGCAGTTCATCCCGGTGCGGGCGGTGGCCAGCAGTTATCCGGAGAAGCTCGACAAGCCGCAGACCGCGCTGACCGGCATGGGGCAGGGCAGTCTGACCAGTACCCCGCTGCAGATGGCGATGGTCACCGCGGGTCTCGCCAACGACGGTGTGGTCATGAAGCCCTATCTGGTCGAGGAGTTGCGCGGCCCCGACCTCTCGGCGATCGAGAAGGGCGAGCCGCACGAGCTCGACCGGGCCGTCTCCGAGAAGACGGCGAAGACGGTGCAGGAAATGATGGAGAACACCGTCGAGAACGGTACGGCGAACAAGGCGCGGATCGACGGTGTCACGGTCGGCGGCAAGACCGGCACGGCCCAGCACGGCGCGAACGTCAACGACGAGCGCCCGTACGCGTGGTTCGTCTCGTACGCCAAGAACGACAAGGGCGAGTCACCGGTCGCGGTCGCCGTCTTCGTCGACCCGTCCAACATGAACATCGCGCGCTCGGAGATCGCGGGCGGCAAGCTGGGGGCGCCGATAGCGAAAGCGGTGATGGAGGCGGTCCTGGAACGCTGAGCACGCGGCCCTGGAGCGCCGAGCACGCCGTCCGGAAGCTGGGGGCGCGCCGCCCTACTCCTCCCACGGCAGCGGACCGCGGTGCACCACGTCGAGGCGGGAGACGGCCCGGGTCAGCACGACGTACAGCCGGTGCAGGCCGCGCCGTTCCGCCGCCGCGATGGCGGCGGGTTCGACGGCGACGACGTGGTCGTACTCCAGGCCCTTGGCGACCGACGCGGGCAGCAGCGTCACCCGGGCGCCCGGTTCGTCGGGGGCCGCCACGTCGATGCCGGCGGCGGCGAGGACCCGGCCAAGCCGCTCGACCTCGCCGTCGGCCGCGATGACCCCGATCGAGCCCTCCCGCCCGAGCCCGTCGCGCACGGCGTCGACCGCGGCGGCGGCCACGTCGTCCGTCCTGCGGACCCTCAACTCCCCGTCGGCGCGCAGCGACCGGGCGGGAGGCACGTCCACGTCGAGGCGGGCGAGGAGCTCGTTGGCGAGGGCGACGACGGCCCGCGGCACCCGGAAGCCGGTGGTGAGCGAGGTGACGGTGGCGTCGGGCCTGCCCAGGTGGGCGAGGAGGCCGGGCCAACTGCGGGCGGCCCAGGGGGTGGTGGCCTGGGCGAGGTCGCCGAGGACGGTGAGGGAGCCGAAGCCGGCGCGGCGGGCGATGGCCCGGCACTCCATGGGTGAGAGGTCCTGCGCCTCGTCGACGACGATGTGCCCGTAGCCCGGGGGGCGTTCCAGGAGCCCTGCCACCTCGTCGAGGAGGACGAGGTCGGCGGCGGACCACTTCGCGGACTTGTACGAGCGGGGTGGCCGGGGCCAGCGGATGGCCCGCTGTTCGGCGTCGCCGAGGACGCCGTCGGCCGCGGCGGCGAGCGTGTCGGCGTCGCCCAGCAGGGCGGCGAGCACCTCGTCGGCCCGGACCCTCGGCCACGTGGCGTCGGTGAAGGCGGTGACGGCCCGGGAGCGGGCGATCTTCTGCAGCCAGGTGTTGTTCCGCGGGCCCGCCCTGCGTTCGGCGCGCTCCTGGACGGCCCGGACGGCCCGGCTGCGCACCCGTTCGCGCCCGACGCTGTACGGCGGTTCCTCGTCCCGTACGTCCGCGACGATGCGCTCCAACTCGCCGAGCGGGACCCGCCAGCGGTACGAGCCGTCCGGCACCGCGAGGTCCCCGGTCGGCGGCGCGATGTGCGCGTACAGGGCGCGGCGCAGCACGGTGGCCATCCGTACGTCGTGTTTGACGACGGCGGCGGCCTCGCTGTCGGTGGCGCGCACCGGGTGGTGCGCGATCTCGTCCTGGACGGTGGACTGCCGTACGCCGGTCTCGCCGAGGGAGGGCAGCACTTCGGCGATGTAGCGCAGGAAGGTGCGGTTGGGTCCGAGGATGAGGAGGCCCGAACGCTGGACGCGCCGGGGGTGGGTGTAGAGCAGGTAGGCGGCGCGGTGCAGTCCCACGGCCGTCTTGCCGGTGCCGGGGGCGCCCTGCACGCAGACGGATTCGGCGAGTTCGGCGCGGACGAGGTCGTCCTGTTCGGGCTGGATGGTGGCGGCGATGTCGCGCATGGGGCCGACGCGGGGCCGCTCGATCTCCCCGGCGAGGATCCGGCCGGTCGGTGCATTCAGGGCACCCGGCCCCGCCTCCCCGGCTCCGCCCAGGAGTTCGTCCTCCATGCCGGTGAGGTCGGCGGAGTCGCCCTTGCTGCCGGGCGCCCAGCCGAACCGGCGGCGGACGGCGACGCCTTGCGGGTCGCGTGCGCCTGCCTGGTAGAACGCGCGGGAGACGGGGGCGCGCCAGTCGACGACGAGGGGCGGAGCCGAGGGGTGTTCGGTGATGCGCAGGCGCCCGATGTGGTAGCTCTGGCCGCGGTGTTCACCGGCGCGGTCGCCCTCGGCGCCGTTTTCGGCGAAGTCGAGGCGGCCGAAGAAGAGCGGGGCCGCGGGGAGTTCGCGCATGGCTCTGGCGTGGCTGCGGAAGCGGCGGCCGAGCACCTCCGCGTCGGCTCCCGATGCGGAGACGTCCTCTCCTCCGACGACCATCTCCTCGGCGCCTTCGACCATGCCGTCGAGGGCGGCGCGGCAGAGGTCGTGGAAGCGGCGTTCCCGGGCGAGGGCGTCGGAGGCGAGGTCACCGGGGTCCGGGGCGGGAGGCGTGGTCATGCGCTCCAGAATAATGCAACTGAGTTACATTCGTATACGGGTTACGTTAGTGACCGAGCCAGATTCATGACCGAGGCAGATTCATGATCGAGTCACATTGATAACCCGGTAACGACGTTCCGCTAGACTCCCGCCATGAGCAGCGCGAGTACCAGCAGCCACCCGCACGCCGATGCCGCCGACGCGGGCGGTCTGCGCGCGCGCAAGAAGCAGCGCAGGTACGAGGCGATCTCCGAGACCGCCATCGCCCTCTTCCTGGAGCAGGGCTTCGACAAGGTGTCCGTCGCGCAGATCGCGGAGGCGGCCGAGATCTCCAAGCCGACGCTGTTCCGCTACTTCGCGTCGAAGGAAGACCTGGTCCTCCACCGCTTCGCCGATCACCAGGACGAGGCGGCCCGGGTGGTCGCCGCACGCCCGGCCGGGGCCACCGCGCTCGACGCGCTGCACGCGCACTTCCTCGCCGGCCTCGACCGCCGCGACCCGGTCACGGGCCTCAACGACGCCCCGGCCGTCCTCGCCTTCCACCGCCTCCTGTACGGCACGCCGTCCCTGGTCGCCCGCCTCTACGGCTACCAGGACCGCTCCGAACAGGCCCTGGCCGCCGCCCTGTCGGAGGCCCACGGCGGCGACGCGCTGGAGGCACGCCTCGCCGCCGGCCAGATCGTGGCCGTCCAGCGGATCCTCGCCGAGGAGAACTGGCGCCGCATCGCGGCGGGCGAGAGCGCGGACGAGGTGGCCCCGGCCGCGACCACGGCGGCGAACGACGCTTTCACCCGGCTCCACACGGGACTGACGCGCTACGCGTGACCTCGGTACGGCGCCCCCGGCTCCGGGCGGACGGGCCCGGCAGCGACCCGCCACCTCACAGAGGAAACCCGCCGCTCAACGGCGACGCCACCCGCCACAACGTGTCGAAAAGATCCTGCCGCTGGGCGACCTTGGCCCGACCCACGGCCCCCGCCTCGGCCCGCCAGAGGGTGAGGACCGCCTGGTCCCGGCCACCCTCGAACAGCACCTCGCCGTCGATCAGGCAGAACGTCAGCAGGGGCGTGATGTGCAGCGCCCTGAACCGCGCGTCGAGCTCGGCCCGGTCCCCCTGCCGGAGCCGCCGGGCGAGCGCGGTCACCTCACACTCGTACGACCGGACGCCCCGCAGCAGATGCGCGCGGAGCCCGGGATCGTCGGCGGATCCAGCCGGCTCATCCCCCCGCCCCGGGCCGCCCGTCGGCGCCGCGACGTCCGGCACCAGGATCCGCACGCACACCCTGTGCCGCGTCCCGTCGCCGAGGGACTCCAGGCTGCGGCCGAGGGGGCGCAGCACCGTCTCGGCGGTGAGGCCGATGGCGTCGACCCGCGTGGGCCGGTCGGCCGCCGCCTCCAGGGCACGGTCGAAGTACGACTCCAGACCGGACTCTTGCCCCTCGGTGCCCACCCCATCCCCGCCCGGCCCGTCCGCGCCCGGCCCCTCGGCAGCCGGGGCGTCCAGCCGGCGCACCTCGGCGTAGAAGACGTAGCCCGCGAGGGCGACGGCGGCCCCGCCCAGGTAGACCTTGCCCTCCAGGGCGTCCCGCACCGGGCGCACGAAGTGGGCGGCGACGCCGAGCGCGCAGGCTCCGAGCAGCAGCGCGCGGACAACGGCGCTCTCCGGCCTGCCCCCGCACCCGGCGGCCCGCTCGCACGCGAAGTGCCGCACGGTCATGGCTCACCCCCGGCGAAACGAACCGCTCTACGGGCGGTCTACCCACTTGGCGCCACGGTGTCTCTCCCGGTCCGCGTCCCTGCGGGTCCACCCCCTGAGGGCCTCCATGATCTGCCACTGCCCCGGCACCTCGTCCAGATCCAGGGAGGCGCGGGCGCGGGTGAGGACGCCGTGGACCTTGCGGCCCGCGTTGATCAGCGGCCACCAGGAGAGCCCCGGCCGCGTGTCGAGGGTGAGGGCCGCGCGGATGACGTCGGTGAACACCGACTGCATCCGCTTGTACTCCAGGATGCGCGGGAGGTCGTCCCGCCAACCGGCCGAGCTGCCCGGCCTGACCTGTTCGACCGCCTCGCACCAGCGCCGCGTCATGTCCTCCTCCTGCTCCGGGCGGTACCGCATCAGATACAGGTGGGTGGCCAGGTCGTACAGCGGGTCGCCGACCATCGCCAGCTCCCAGTCGATGGCCCAGAGGCGGCCGTCGGGGTCGACGATGAAGTTCTCCCTGTGCAGGTCGCCGTGGAGGAGCCCGAAGGGCCGCGGCGTCATGCGTGAGACGTTTCTTCTCAGTCGCCCGAAGCAGCTGCCGTCGACCCCGAGCGCGTCGAAGAGCTCCGCGAACCGGTCGGCGTTGCGGCGGTAGACCTGCTCCTCGGTGAAGCAGATCAGCCGCTCCAGGAACCCCCTGGTGTCACCGTCGGCCGGCCGGTCCTCGGCCACGCACCGGCGCTCCACGGACAGCTTCTCCGGGTCGACCGCGGCCAGCTCCTCGAACAGCTCGACGATCTGCCGGAGCAGGGGCTCCGGCACGACGTCGCCGAACCGGTGGCGCGAGCCGAGCGTGCGGCCCTCGATGAACTTCTGCAGGCCGATCTCGCCGACCTCGATGACCTCCGGGATCCGCGTGATGTGCCCGGCGAGGGCCCGGACCAGCTCCTCCTCGGAGGTGAAGCAGCGCCGGTCGAACCAGAGGAGGTTCCTGCGGGGCTCGCGGCACTTCCAGCGGGACGGCGCGGTGGCGCCGGGCCCCTCTGGCAGCGGAAAGACGTAGGTCTCGTGGTGGTACCCCTTGAGGGGACCGACGAGGGCGCGCTCGCCGCCGCCCACCAGAGCGGCGCGTTCCCGGGCCGAGGAAGTCGATTCGGATGTCATGGTCCGTCTTTCAGCCTGGGACTGATCCGATGAGCAAAGAGGTGAACAAGGAGATGAGCAAGGAGTGGAGCAGGATACTGGTGCGTCCTCGAGCCCCGGCCCGGTAGTCACTCAAGTGCCCGTCCAGAAGCCCCCCATGGGCGACCCGACGCTCGCCAGTACGAGCTCGGCCCCCCTGAGGCGGCGGCCGTGCGCGGTGGCCGCGCGGCACCCGGTGGTCCACACTTGCTGAGGTGACTTCCCAGAGGACCGCAGGCGGCGCCCCCGACCCGGACGCCACCCTGCCCGGCCTCCTCACGGGCGCCCGCGCCCTCCTCCTCGACTTCGACGGGCCGGTGACCCGCTTCTTCGACGGCTACCGCACGGAGTCGATCGCCGACGAGATCAAGGCCCTGCTCCGTGAGCACGACGTGCGGCTGCCGCCCGCCGTACGAGACTCCCGGGACCCGCACGGCATCCTGCAGCTCCTCAGGAGTGAGGTGTTCCGTGCCGGGACGCCGAACGACGAGGAGCAGAAGACGCTCGAACTCGCCGAGGGCATCGTGACGGACCACGAGTACCGCGCGGTTCCCCGCGCCCGGCTCGACGGAGACGTCGAAGGGCTGGTGGAGGCGTTGGCGCGGCTGGGCAAGCGGCTCGTGATCGTCAGCAACAACGCGCCGGGCCCGGTGCGGGCGTTCCTCGAACAAGTCGGTCTGGGCGGGCGGTTCGACGGGGTCTTCGGGCGCGACCCGCTCGAACTGCGCCACATGAAGCCCGACCCCGACTGTGTGCGGCGCGCCCTGCGGCATCTGGCGGCGGCCCCCGGGGAGTGCCTCCTCGTCGGCGACCAGCTCACGGATCTCGCGGCGGCGGACGCCGTCGGCGTGCCCTTCGCCGGGTACGCGCGAAACACCGCCGTCGCGGAGCGGATGCGGCAGGAGGGTGCCGTGTGGACAGGCGTCTCCCTGGCTCCCCTGAGACGGGCCGCGGGCAGGCTCGGGTGAGTGAACGGGCCTCTGGTGCGCGGGAGTTGCGAGAGCGATGATGGGGCGCCACTACCTGGGGGAGGCCGGGGTTGCCCACACGCGGACCGGGGAGAAGCGACGGACAGTCGGCACTGGACCGGCTGAGGAGACGTCTCGCGGCGATGAAGTCCGGGGCCGTCAAGGGGCTCCTGGCGGGTGTCGCCGTCCTCGGTGTCGCCGCCGAGCTCGTCGAACCGGTGGGGGACGCGTTGCGGGGCCGCCCGTTCCTCGGCGGCTCGTTCGCCGCGGTCGTCGCCCTCATCCTCTTCGACGCGATCACCGACTCCTCCGACCGGGAGGTCTCCGGCGTCGACGTGTTCGGCACCCTGAGCGACCTCGGCGAACCGGTCCGTGAGGCGTTCGAGGCCAAGGACGTGCAGATCTATTTCTCCGGCTTCACCATGCAGACCCCGCTCGACGTCGTCAGGGACCGGCTCATCGAGGTCGCCGACGGCTCGCTGCGGCCCAAGAGCCTCACCCTGCGCATCATCGCGGTCCACCTCAACTCGCCGATGAACCTGCCCGGGGCTCTCGCGCCCGCCACGGCGGACGGCGTGCGCACCTTCGGCGACTCGCCCGAGAACCGGGAGCGGATGCGCGAGGACTTCACGCTCAAGAACTGGGACGGGCTGTGCGCCCTGCTGGACGAGATACACCGCAGGCACCGCGGCATCGCCATCGAGTGCGAGGTGCGCGAGTCCCCGCACGGCCCCCAGTCCAAGCTGTACATCCTCAATGAGGAGCGGGCGATCTACGGGACGTACGGCATCAAGCGGGAGACCTTCACGCGGGGCGGGCAGGAGCACGAGATCCTCGACGCGGCGGGCTTCGGCATCAAGCACGGGGACGCCCGCTACGTGGGCTGGAGCGTGCGCTCGCGCACCAAGTCGACGCGGCAGGTGGCCAATTACCACATGGCCTGGTTCCAGAACCTCTGGGACATCCTGGCCGAGGTCAAACCCGCGGCCCCCGTGATCCCCCGCCCCGTCTGGCGGCCGCCCTCACCGGGGGGCCGCGCCCGCTGAGCCGTGCCACCGGGCCAGGACCGCCATCGCCCGCTCCTCGTCGGGCACGGCCTCCAGGCGCAGGGGCTGCGCGGCCCGTCGCACGGACCGGCACATGCGCGCCGCCGTGGCGGCGAGGTCGGCGTCCCCGGGGGCCCGGGGCAGGGTCAGGGCGGCCCGCATGAGGTCGGGGAAGACCGACTGCGCGTACTCGAACTCCAGGTACGCGGGCAGGTCGTCGTCGAGCCCCGCCGTCAGCTCGCCGTGCCCCGCGCCGGCCATCGCCTCCGCCCAGAGCTTCACCATCAGCTCCCGCTCCTCCGCGTCGTACTCCATGCGTACGAGATGGGTGGCGAGGTCGTGCACCGGGTCGCCGTACAGGGCCAGCTCCCAGTCGATGACGGTCACGCGCGCGCCCTCGACGAGCACGTTGGCCCGGTGCACGTCGGTGTGGAGCAGGCGGAACGGGCGTGCGGTGAGCCGGTCCCGGCGTCGCTTGAACTCCGCGAGGGCATCGCGCGGGATGCCCAGACCGTCGAAGAGCACGCCGAACCGCCGCTCGTTGGCCCGCCGCACCCGCTGCTCGGTCCAGTCGGCGAGGCGATGGAGGAAGGCCGTGCTGTCGCCGTCCTCCGGCCAGTCGCCGGGCAGCGGCGGCAGCTCACGGACCGGCACGGACGCCGTCCTGGCGAAGAACTCGGCGAGCTCCCCCATGACGCGCTGGCCGACCGGACGGCCGTAAGGCGCCAGCTCGGCCAGGCACTCCCCGAGCCGGTACTCGTGCACCGAACCGGTGCCGAAGTCGGCCAGGCAGCGAGGGACTTCGGGCAGGTGGCGGGCGACGACGGCCAGTACGTCGGACTCCCTCGGCCAGGCCCGCGGGCAGACCTCCGGCGCCGGTATCGGGGTGCGGAACTTCGCGTGCGCCCCGAACGGGGGCGTGCCGAGCAGCAGGGCGAGCGGCCAGCTGATCGGCACGACGCGGTTGGTGTGGTGGTGGCCGGCGAGGAGGTGACCGCCGGCATTGCCGCGGAGCGAATCGCCCAGTCGGCGCGCCAGCGCCGCACGGGCCCGGCGCCTCAGAGGTGACGACATGAGCGCAGAGGTTAGCCCCGGGCCGGGCCGCGTCCCGCCACAACCACCGATGTGGACGAAATCACCCCTTCGCGGGCCGTCCATTGCTCCGCAGCAACCGCAGCACCTGCTCCCACGACGGTACGAGGTCCTCGTCCCTGGCCCCGGCCTCGCGGAGCAGCGCGGCCTTGCGTTCGTTGCGGGCGAAGCCGAGGAAGCCGACCCCGGCCGCCCGTGCCGCGGCGAAGTCCGAGGGCGCGTCGCCGACCATGAGCGCGTCGGAGGGGGCCGCGCCCATCGCGCTCAGCGCCCTGGTCAGGCAGTGCGGGTGCGGTTTCAGCTGGTGGAGGTCCTGGGTGCGGCCGTAGATGTGCGGGGCGAAGCAGGCCGTCAGGCCGCGGGTCGCGAGGTAACGGGAGGCGGTGCGCGCGGAGTTGTTGGTGGTGATGGCGAGCCGCACGCCGACCGCCGTCCAGGTGCGGATGACCGCGTCGGCGTACGGGGTGGGCCAGGCGCTGGGCACCGCACTCAGCTCGTGCTGCGTGAGCCGCTCCTCCAGCTCCGTGACCAGGTCGCTGCGGGGGTGGCGGGCCGCGACGGCGCGCAGCACGGCGAACGGGTCGGTCTCCCCGCGCATGTCGTCGGTGAGCAGGCCGTGCAGCCCCTGGGCCGCCAGCCAGCGGATCTGCTCGTCCGCGATCTTCGTGGCCGAGAGCCCCGCGAAGAGCCGGCAGATGGGGCCGTCGAAGTCGAGCAGCACGAACCGGGCCTGCTCGATCATTTTGCGCACGGATTCGTTCTCGTCTGACGCTTGGTCGGTGCGTGTCGCGTCAGTCTGCGTCGGGTCAGGAGTCATTTAAGAGAGTGTCAGGTCCGTGGTGATGGTTTCCCAGAGGGCGTCGAACCAGTTCTGCGACTCCTCGACGAAGAGGGTGTCGCGGGCGGCGGCCGCGCTCCGCTCGAAGGAGAAGACGGGCGCCTTGATGCCGCCGGCGTCCCAGATGTCCATCATCTCGGGGTTGCTGCCGTTCTCCCCGACCTCCACCGAGTTGGCGGTGAGGGTGTAGTAGGCCAGCAGCGCCTCCTGCCCGTTCAGCAGGTAGAGCTTGACCGGGGTGGTGAACGGCAGCGCGCGGAACCTGACGTCGACGTCGATCCCGTGCGAGGAGCGCAGCGCGCGCAGGTTGTGCCGCAGGACCTGGCCCTGCGCGTTGCGCTGGGAGAGCCAGCGCTGATGGAGCCGCTCCCTGGTCGTCTCCCCGTCCCCCTCCCGCGGCACCGGAAACGCCAGTTTGATGTCGCTGCTGGGCAGGAGGATGCGGACCTTGATGGACTCCGGGCGGAGCCGGCCCTCGTGGATCAGGCGGACCGGCTCGCCGAGCGCGATCATCAGGGTCTCCGCGGTGTACGAGACCACGTCGATCGTGACGTGGGGGTGGGCGAACGCCTCGGCGAGGCGGGGGGCGAGCGCCACCATGGACGGCTGGGGGCCCTCGCTCACGGCGGCCGGGGGGCCGGCCTCGGCGACCCGTGGCGGGCTGCCCTTGCTGACGTTGGAGAGGAGGCCCTCGCTCTGGAGCTTCTTCATCGCCTGCCGGACGGCTCCGCGTTCGACGCCGAACTCCTCGGCCAGTTCGGCCTGGGTCGGCAGGCGTTCGCCGGCCTTGAGCTCGCCCGCCCGGATGCGGTCGCGGAGGGTGTCGGCGATGTCCTGGGGTGAGAGTTTTCTTCTGCCGTTCACTGCCACGTTCTCCTGGGTCACGACCAGACGATACAACTGACCGCCATCTCCGGGCAGTTGATGGGAAGTTGTTTATCTACTCCGACCAAGTGGGGACAACCACAGCAGAGTTGGTTGCCAACTGACTCAAGATGGCAGAAGGAGGAACCACCATGCCCGCTCTCGCCCTCCTCGCAGCCGTGGTCGCCGTCACCCTCGAACAGCTCGTGCAGTGGAAGTACGGCCCGATGGGCATCGTGGGCCTCCTCCTGCTGACCGTGGGTGTCCGGGCGAAGAACCCCACCTGCAGCTCCATCGGCGCCGTCGTCCTCGCCCTGATGGTGACGGGCCCCGCCGGCTGACCGGACCGGACCGGCGGCGGTCGCCTCAGCCCGCCGCCAGCTCCAGGTCCTGACTGATCGTGTTCCAGAGCGCGTTGAACCACAGGTGGGACTGTTCCACGAACGTCGTGTCCCGCAGCCCGTCCCCCTGATGGAACGGGAAGAGCATCGACTGGGTGCCCTGCGCGTCGTACATCTCCAGCGACTCCTTCCCGATCTCCTCGTCCCGTTTGGTGAGCGTGTAGTAGGCGAAGAGCGCCTCCGCGCCATTGATCAGGTACAGCTTCACCGGCGGCGTGAACGGCAGTGCGCGGAACTGCACCGTCACGTCGATGCCGTGCGAGGAGCGCAGCGCCAGCAGGTTGTGGCGCAGCACCTGGCCCTGCGCGTTGCGCTGGGAGAGCCAGCGCCTGTGCACCTGACTGCCCTCGTCCTGGCCGCCGCCGACCGGCGCCGGGAAGGCGAGGTCGATGTCACGGCTCGGCAGGAGCACCCGGACGTCGACCTTGGCCGGTTTCCGCTCTCCGGCGTGGATCTGCCGCAGTGGTTCGCCGATGGCCATGGTGAGGGAGATGGAGGTCAGACAGAGGGCGTCTATCTCCACGTGCGGGGCCTCGAAGGCGGCGGTGATGCGTGGGGCGAGGCCGACCATCGTGGGCTGCGGGCGCACCCCGTCCGGGCCTGCGGGCGCGCGCTCCGACGCCCGGGCGACCGTGGCGGGGCTGCCCTTGGACACATTGGACAGCAGATGCTCCCGCTGCAGGATGCGCAGGGCCTCACGCACCGCCCCGCGCTCCACACCGAACTCGACGGCCAGCTCGGCCTGGGTCGGCATGCGCTGCCCCGGCCGCAGTGACCCGGACCTGATCCGGTCGCGCAGCGCGTCGGCCACCTCGTGGTGGGAGCGTTGCGTCCGTTTGCGCCCGTTGACCGCGGCGTGTTCGGTGCTCACAACCAAACAGTACAACTTCGCGCCATCTTACGGGAGTTGCAGGAAAGGTGGTTATGAGTCGACTCCCAGCGGAGATAAGTCAGTTGAAGTTGGTAGCCAACTTCGGCGACATGGTCAGACCCTCCCTGGGTTGGCCACCAGCCGTCGGCAGCCGCACCGAACCACCGCTCAGTGGCAGCCAGTTGGTCATCGGCTCAACGGGGTCCGCCGCCCCGATCCCGAAGGAGGGAACGTCATGCCGCTCATCGCCATCGCCGTCGCCGCCCTCGCCATCGGTTTCGAGCAGCTCATCCAGTGGAAGTACGGACCGCTCGGCATCGTCGCCTTCGTCCTGCTGACCATCGGCATCAAGGCCCAGAACGTCAAGCTCAGCGGCGTCGGGGCCGGGCTCCTCGTCCTGCTCCTCGCCCAGTCGGGCTGAACCGCCGCACCCACGTCCCACGGTCCCGGCTGACCGGGCTCCCATCCGGAGGGGAGCCGGGAGTCCGGTCAGTCGTTGCAAACCGGGCCCCGGCCCCCGCTACGGGGGGCCGGGGCCCGCCGCCGTCAGAAGCTGTCAGAGGCTCTCAGAAGCTGTCAGAAGAGGTCCGGGCACCACGGCCGTCTGGCCGTGCGGAACAGCACGTCGGCGGCGGCACCCGCACCCGCCCGCTCCTCCGTCACCTGCCCCAGGGCCACGAGCCGCACGACGGACGCGTCCCCGAGCCAGAGCTGGCTCAACTCCCCGATGCCCAGCGTGAGGTCGGGGCTCTGGGTGGTCGGGGCGCAGACGGCCGCGTGGTCCGTCCCGCTCCCCGGCGCCACCTCCAGGCGGTAGCGCCCGCCGGAGAGGCCGCCCGCGTCGACGACCTCCAGGACGAGCGAGCCCGAAGCCTCGTACGTACGCGCCTGAAGGGCCCCCACGACGTCCAGGATCCGCAGCCAGAGCCAGTCCGCGTGCCGGACGATCCTGGCCGCGCGCGGATCGGGCAGCAGGTGCGGCAGCAGGTCGTCGGGGGCGAGCAGGCCCGTGTCGACCGCGACGACCTTGTCGATGGCGCAGACGAAGTGCCACAGGGCGCGTTCGGCGGCGGGCGTGACGGCGGTCATGCCGAGCACCGTCAGCCTGTTCTCCGGCAGCCTGGAGCCGCCCCACTCGTCGTTCGTCGTACGGTACGAGACGAGCCCGTCGACGCGTCCCGACGGATCGCGGTAGAGGGCGTGGAACGGCTCCTGCCACGGGTTTTCGGGCGTGGCCTGCATGCCGGTGTTGCGCAGCCACCAGTCCTCGTCGCGGTTGAGCGCGCCGTGCCGGGCGGCCCGGAACCGCTCGTGCAGCTCAGGGCCGTACTTGCGCACGTCGTCGCCGTCCACGAGGTCGATGCGGGCACCCGCATCCGCGGGACCCGACCAGCGCGGGTCGAGTCCGGAGCGGGGCACATCGATGGTCCACTCGGTGGCCCAGGTCGCGGGGCCGAAGCCGAACCGGCCGTAGATCGGGTACTCCGCGGAGTTGAGGGTGGCCACGACGTCGCCGCGCTCCCTGGCCTCGGCGAGGTCGGCCTCCATCATCCGGCTGAGGATGCCCCGGCGCCGGTGCGTGGGCGCCACGGTCACCCCCGTCACGGCGTTGGCCACGACGAGGGCGCCGCCCACCGCGGTCACCTCCTGCCGGAAGGAGCGGAAGGTGCCCACGCAGCGGTCGCCGTCGAAGGCGCCCCGCGTGCGGGTGGGAGCCACGCGGGAGCGGATGAGGTCGACCGTCTCGTCCGATATGGAGGCCAGGGGCTTCAGGAACCCGGCGTGCACGGCCCGCGCCCAGACCGGGAACTCGGCGTCGGCAACCGCTCTCACGTCAACATCAGTCATGCGCCCACGCTAGGCAGCACACCCCCGGCGGCGCACTCCGATTCTTTCCCGCCCGGGGCCCGCGCGGGCCGCGCCCACCAAGCTCGTCACGCTCACGAGAGCAGGTCGTCGACCTGTGCCTCGCCCACGCGGTACCGGCGCGCGATCTCCGCGCTGCAGTCGTCCGTCGTCCGCTGCAGGGACTGCCGCCGGCGCGACACCTGCTGTTCATAGCGGACGAGACGGCCCATGGCCGTGTGCAGTTCGTCGTCCGTGCGGGCCGCCAGGTCGGAGAGCTCGACCTCGGCGAGCATCTCCGTGGCCAGCAGGCGGTACTCCTCGCCGTGCGGGGTGCCCAGCGTGACGTGCCGGGCGGAGGAGCGGTGGCGGGCGGGCGCGTCCGTGAGGATCTCCGGAAGCCTGCTCACGACCGTCCCCGCGGGGCCGCCTGTAGTGCCGGAACCGCCCGTACTATCGCGACCGCCCACGCCCCCCGACCTGCCCTCGGAACCGCGGACACCCCCGGACGCCTCAGGCCCCCCAGCCCCCCCGGCACCCCCCGGCCCCGAGACCCCCGCGCGCTCGGGGCCGGCCGCCGGGCGCGATCGCTCGCCCCGGCGCGCGATCTCCGCCCGCAGGATGTCGATACGGCCCTGCAGCAGCCGCCGCACATAGCTGAGATCGGCCTCGTCCTGCTGGGCCGCCCTGCGCAGCACCCGCAGCTCCGGCAGGCGCAGCGCTGTCAGGTCGTGGTCCGGCGCGTCCGGCAGCGCCCTGCCGCTGCCCGTGCGCTGCGTGGGCGGCCTCGGGACCTGCGTACGCCGCAGCGAGACGCGGCCGGGCGACTGCCCCGTACTTGGTGTGCTCATCTGCCTCTACCCGTCCCCTCGACCGGCCGACGCGGTGCACCGCGTGTGTGCATGGTGCCACCCCGAGTGGCCGCTATGTGAGCGAGTGCCCGGAATGGGCCCCGGATGGGGGGATCGGGGCGCGTTCCCGGGCGCCCCACGCGCCACGGCATGATGGCCGTATGCGAGCAGTGGTACAGCGGGTCGACGGCGCGAGCGTCGTCGTCGACGGCGAGACGGTCGGCGAGATCGACGGCGAGGGGCTGTGCGTCCTGGTGGGCGTCACCCACGACGACACCAAGGAGAAGGCGGCCCAACTGGCCCGCAAGCTCTGGACGTTGCGCATGCTCTCGGACGAGAGGTCGTGCAGCGACATCGACGCGCCGCTCCTGGTCATCAGCCAGTTCACGCTCTACGGCGACGCCCGCAAGGGCCGCCGCCCCACGTGGAACGCGGCGGCCCCCGGCGACGTCGCCGGGCCCCTGGTCGACGAGGTCGTCTCGCGGCTGCGCGCGCTGGGGGCGACGGTGGCGACGGGCCGGTTCGGGGCGCAGATGCGGGTGGGCCTGACGAACGACGGCCCGTTCACGGTGCTCCTGGAGATGTGACCGCCCCGCCCCGGGACGGGGCTACGGCTCGACCACGACCTCCTGCGCGGCGGCCGTGTCGCCGGCGACGAGTTCCGCGTCCAGCGGCACGTTGCGCTTGACGAGGCCGAGGGCGATCGGCCCGAGCTCGTGGTGGCGCACGGCCGTCGTGACGAAGCCCAGCTTGCGCCCCTCGGCGCCCTCGCTCGCGAGGTGCAGCGGCGTACCGGCCGCGGGCAGGTGCACCTCGCTGCCGTCCAGGTGCAGGAAGACCAGGCGGCGCGGCGGCTTCCCCAGGTTGTGGACTCGGGCGACCGTCTCCTGGCCGCGGTAGCAGCCCTTCTGCAGGTGGACGGCGGTGCCGATCCAGCCCAGCTCGTGCGGGATGGTGCGGTGGTCGGTCTCGAAGCCCAGGCGCGGCCGGTGGGCCTCCACGCGCAGCGCCTCGTAGGCGAGGAGTCCGGCGGCGGGGCCGTTCTCGGCGGCGTACGACGCGAGGTCCATCCGCGGCAGGAACAGATCGCGGCCGTGGGCGGTCTCGCGTACGACGACACCGTCCGGGACGGCGGCGATCGAACCGGCCGGCAGGTGGACGACGGCGAACTCGTCCGTGCGGTCGGCGACCTCCACGCGGTAGAAGAACTTCATGCTCTCCAGGTACGCGATGAGCGCGTCCTGCGTGCCGGGCTCCACGTGCGCCCAGACGGTCTCGCCGTCGTCGACCAGGTACAGGGCGTGCTCGATGTGGCCGTTGGCGGAGAGGATCAGCGCCTCCGTGGCCTGGCCGGTCGGCAGCTCGCTGACGTGCTGGGTGAGCAGCAGGTGCAGCCAGCTCAGCCGGTCGGAGCCGGTGACGGTGATGACACCGCGGTGCGAGAGGTCGACGAAACCGGTGCCGTCGGCGAGGGCGCGCTGCTCTCGGAACAGTTCGCCGTAGTGGGCGGCGACGCCTTCGTCCACGCCCTCGGCGGGGACGGCGCCGGGCAGGGACAACAGGGGGCTCTTCATGTTCACAAAGAGTACGACCTGGCCGCGTCGGCGCTTATTCCTGGCCCGCCCGCTCCCCCGCGAGGTTCCGGCACTTCTCGCACTGCCCGAAGATCGCGAAGTGCTTCAGGTCGGTGTCGAAGCCGAACGTGTCGCGCAGCTTGGCGGTGAACTCCGCCGCGATCTGGGTGTCGGCCTCGATGACGTCCGTGCAGTCCCGGCAGACGAGGTGGAGGTGGTGGTGGCGGTCGGCCAGGTGGTAGGTGGGCGCGCCGTGGCCGAGGTGGGCGTGGCTGACCAGGCCCAGCTCCTCCAGGAGCTCCAGGGTCCGGTAGACCGTGGAGATGTTCACCCCCGACGCCGTCTTCCGCACCTGGCAGAGGATGTCGTCGGGGGTCGCGTGCTCCAGGACGTCGACCGCCTCCAGGACAAGCTGGCGCTGCGGCGTCAGCCGGTAGCCGCGCTGACGCAGGTCGCTCTTCCAGTCGGAGTCGGTGCTCGCCACGCCGCCAAGTCTAGGGCCTTCCGTCCGGGGTCTACTTGAAGAAAGCGATGCCGTCGTCGGGCAGATCACCGAGGTTGCGCGCCATGGCGGCGACCTCCTCGGGGGTGACGACCTTCTTCAGCTGCGCCGACATGTAGGGGCGCAGCGGCACCTCGGGGGTCTGCTTCTCGCCGACCCACATCAGGTCGCCCTTCACATAGCCGTAGAGGCGCTTGCCGCCGGTGTAGGGGCCGGAGGCGGCGGTGCGCGCGACGGCGTCCGTGGCCAGGTCGATCTGCGGCTTCTTGTCGGCCAGCTCGCCGTACCAGACCTCGACGACACCGTCGTCGCGGACCATCACGACCTCGACCTTGCGGTCCTTGTCGATCCGCCAGAAGCCGGACTCGGTCTCCAGCGGCTTGACCTTGTTGCCCTCGGAGTCGAGCACCCAGGTGTACGAGCGGTACTCGATGAAGTCCCGCCCGTCGTGCGTGAAGGAGACCTCCTGGCCGAAATTCGCCTTCTCGGCGCCGGGGAAGTCGGTGACGCCCGCGCCGGCCCAGTTGCCGAGGAGGAAGGCGAGGGGGACGAGGTCGGGGTTCAGGTCGGACGGAATCTCGATCATGGGAAGCTCAGGCGATCTGTGGAGGTGAGGGTGGGCGGCGGGTCGCGGTCAGCGCTGGCCCTGGTACAGCTTCTTCACGGTCAGGCCGACGAAGGCGAGAACGCCGACGCAGACGAGAACCAGCAGGGCGGAGAAGGTGGCCTCAAGCACGGGTGCTCCTCGATGAGCGGATGGGGCGGGTATCAGAGCCGGTCCCACTGTAGTCGGGCGGCGCCGGTCCCTCTCTGTGAGGTCGGCCGCTCGGGCACGGGTGCCGGCCGCCTACGGGCGGCGGCGCCTGCCGTCCAGCTCGTCCCACCACTCGTCGGACTTCGGGTCACCGCTGGGGTCGTCCCACCACCGGTCCTCGGGCCCGCGCCGGTTGGCGACCATGGCGGCGACGGGCGGTATCACCATCGCCACGACACACATCCCGACGGCGACGGGCACCGACCAGAGCCGCACGACTCCCCACGCCAGCACGAACAGCCCGATACAGCTGCCCATCATGGCGAAGTACACGTGGCGTCGGCGGGTGTACATGGTTCCAGCGTACGGCGGAATCACGCGCCGGAGACCGACGGAGACCGCCACCCCCACACCCACCCGACGGACGGAGTCCGGCGCAGCGCCACGAAGCCTGCGAGGCCCGCCAGGGCCGAACGGCGCGAGCGGCGCATCAAAAGGCGGCCACGTGGCGTCGGCGTGTGTACATGGTTCCAGCGTAGGCCTGAACGGACCGAAGGGCGGCGCCCGGGCCGGGGCGGAACGGACCGAAGGGCCGCACCCCGTTCCAGTGGCGTCCAACCCCCTGGGGTGCGGCCCTTCAGCCGTATGCGGTGCGGGGCGCTCAGACGGCGATCGCGACCTCCGCGAGACCGCCCGTCCGGGCGACGACCGTGCGGTCCGCCGTCCCGCCGGGGATCAGCGCGCGGACGGTCCACGTGCCCTCGGCGGCGTAGAAGCGGAACTGTCCGGTCGCCGAGGTGGGGACCTCCGCGGTGAACTCGCCGGTCGAGTCGAGCAGGCGCACGTATCCGCTGACGGGCTCGCCGTCGCGGGTCACCTGGCCCTGGATCGTGGTCTCACCGGGCTTGATCGTCGAAGCGTCGGGGCCGCCGGCCTTTGCTCCACACATGGGTACTCCTGAGGGGCCTGAGGGGAAGGGAGAAGAGGGAGGTCTACTTGTTGGCGCCGAGCTCGATCGGCACGCCGACGAGCGAGCCGTACTCGGTCCAGGAGCCGTCGTAGTTCTTGACGTTGGTCTGGCCGAGCAGCTCGTGCAGGACGAACCAGGTCAGGGCCGAACGCTCACCGATGCGGCAGTAGGCGATCGTGTCCTTGGCGAGGTCTACCTGCTCGTCCTCGTAGAGGGCCTTGAGCTCCTCGTCGGACTTGAAGGTGCCGTCGTCGTTGGCGTTCTTCGACCACGGGATGTTGCGCGCGGACGGGACGTGACCCGGACGCTGCGACTGCTCCTGCGGGAGGTGGGCCGGGGCGAGCAGCTTGCCGCTGAACTCGTCGGGCGAGCGCACGTCGACCAGGTTCTTCGCGCCGATGGCGGCCACGACGTCGTCGCGGAAGGCGCGGATCGAGGTGTCCTGGGGCTTGGCCTTGTAGTCGGTGGCCGGGCGGTTCGGGACCTCGGAGCCGTCGACCAGGTCGCGGGAGTCCAGCTCCCACTTCTTGCGGCCGCCGTCGAGGAGCCGCACGTCCTGGTGGCCGTAGAGCTTGAAGTACCAGAAGGCGTACGACGCGAACCAGTTGTTGTTGCCGCCGTAGAGGACGACGGTGGAGTCGTTCGCGATGCCCTTGGCCGAGAGGAGCTTCTCGAAGCCCTCCTGGTCGACGAAGTCACGCCGGACCGGGTCCTGGAGGTCCTTGGTCCAGTCGATGCGGATCGCGTTCTTGATGTGGTTCTTGTCGTACGCGGAGGTGTCCTCGTCGACCTCGACGATGACGACCTTGGGGTCCTCGATGTGGGCCTCGACCCAGTCGGCGTCTACCAGGACGTCGCTGCGGCTCATGCTTTTCTCCTCCGGGGCAGTTGCGGCGGTGCGGTGCGGCTGTGCTGCGGTGCACGAGGGGGCGGCCGGTACGGGCCGTGGTGCGGGGAGGCACGGGTGGCTCGGCGTACGGCGCGGGTTGGCCTGTCGGATGGGCGTCGAACAGGACCGGGGGAAACGAGGGGCGGGCCCTCGCTAGAAGGTGCGACAGAGCATGGCGGCGACGCGGCACAGGTCCACTGCCCGCCGCTTCGTGAGATCCGCCTGTCGTTGCATGCGTCGATCGTAGGGACGGAAGGGCGGCCGTGTCACCGGTGCTCCGCATACTGAGACGGGATCATCCACGATGTGGGATTCGTTGAACCCCGGGGCCGCCCCGGCGGGGCCCCGGGCCCGGTGTCGCCCCCGTCACATCCGCCCGCCGGACGCCGACGTCTCGTACTGCGGGACGACGCACCCTCAAGGCGCCGCCGTCAGCCCGCGAGCCGCACGTTCGAGCCGGTCACGGTCATGTCCACACCGTCCGGGGCCGCCTCGACCTTCTGCAGCTTGACCCCGGCCGGCAGGTCGTCGATCTTCTGGTCGAAGTCGGTGACGTCGCGGACCATGCCCTCGGGGAGCGGGATGGAGACGCCGAGGACCTCCAGGTTCTTCGGGATCTCGTCGGCGTGGACCCGGATGTCGTCGCCCTCGACGCGGACCGAGCTGAGCACGTGGACGGGCTTGGGCAGCTTCGCGCCGCCCTTGCTGACCTCGACCTCGACCTTGATCTTGCCGTTGCCGCCGTCGGAGAGGCCGACGACCTTGCCGGTGGCGCCGAGCGGCAGCTCGACCGGCTCGGACTTGCTGGCCTTCAGGAGCTCGTCATACGAGACGCGGGCCGTGCCCGTGGCCGTCGCGGCCGTCGCGGAGCTGTAGTCGCCGGAGAACTCCACGCCCTTCATGTGGGCCGTGAGGTCGGCGATGCGGATGGAGTCGGAGCCGGACTTCGCGTCGTAGTCCTTGATGCCGACCTCCACGTCGTCGAGCTCGCCGCCCATGACCTGGGTGAGGAAGGGGAAGCCCTTGATGGAGACGTCGGGGGACTCGCTCAGCCCTTCGCTGGTCCGCATCTTCTCCGCGGCCTCGCTCTCGGCGAAGTTCACGGCGAGCCGGTCGGCCGCCACGAAGAGCCCTCCGAGGACGATGACGACGATCAGCAGTATTCGTACGGCGCGCTTGCTCATGTCCGGTCTTCCCCCACCTTGTCCCCCGTGTCGACTGTCGTTGGGCGAGCCTAAAGGACAGGTCCCCGGCCGAAGAGCCCGGCGGGGGACCTGTCGATCAGCTGTGACGATCCGTCGGCAGCCGGGGATCGGGGGGTCAGCCGATGGCGCGGCCGAGGACGTAGACGGCCGGGGCGGCGGCCGCGAGCGGCAGCGCGACGCCCGCCGTCATGTGCACGAAGCGGGACGGGTAGTCGTAGCTCGCGACGCGGTGTCCGATCAGCGCGCAGACCCCGGCGCCGAGACCGAGCAGCGCGCCCTTGCCGCCGTACTCCGTCATGCCGCCGACGGCGACCCCGGCACCGGCGGCCGCGAGCAGCGCGACGACCACGGAGGCCGGCGTGGGCAGCGGCAGCGCGCGGGCGAGGATCGCGGCGGCGACCGCGATGCCGCCCACGGTGACGGCGTCGGAGGCGGCCGCGAGGTGCCCGGCGGCGACGATCGCGAGCGCGGACGACGCCACGGTCGCCATCAGCCCGTACATCCGCTCGTCGGCACCGGCGCGACTGCGCAGCTGCAGCACCAGCACGAACAGCACCCAGACGCCGAGGGTGCCGAGGATGGCGCCCGGCGCGTTCTCCTTGCCGACGGCCAGCAGCGCGCCGTCCGCGACGGCCCCGCCGAGGAAGGCGAGCGCGATGCCCTGGCGGGCCGGCCACATGCCGTTGAGCCGGAACCACCCGGCGGCGGTCACAGCCTGGAGCAGCACCAGCGGTACGAGCAGCGCGTACTGCCCGACGGCGGCGCCCGCGGCGAGCAGCAGCCCGAGCAGGGCGGTCAGCGCGGCGGGCTGCATCCCCGGCTCTATGATCGGCGACCGCCCTTCGGCGCGGGCCCGCTGGGCGTCGGTGACGCGGGGGTTGCCGGTGGTGGTGGCGGGGCCGTAGGAGGGGCTGCCGGACGGGCCGTCGGACGGGCCGTCGGGGGCCGCCTCCGCTGCCCGCGGGGGCTGCGGGACATGCGAGGCCTGAGGCGCCTGCGGGGACGCGGGCTGCCCGTACGCCTGCGGGGGCAGGTACGCGGTCTCCGTCACGTCCACCGCGGCGGCCGGGGGCTGCACCTGCGTCTCCCAGGTCTGCCCCTCCCACTGCTGGGTGTACTGCTCCTGGGCGTACTGCTGCGGCGGCTCGGCGTAGTACGGCTGCTGCGGATACGGCTGCTGCTGCCCGGGATGCTGCTGCCCCTGGTACTGCTGGGGCTCCCCGTACTGCTGCTGCTCGGGGTAGGCCTGCTGCTGCGGGTACTGCTGCTGTTCCGGGTACGGCTGCGCTCCCGGATACGGCTGCTGTTCCGGATACGGCTGTTGCTGCTGTTCCGGATAGGGCTGCTGCCCGGGCTGCTGCCCGGGGTGCTGCCGGGCGTACGGCTCGTACCCCTCGTACCCCTCATAGGGCTGATCGGACATGGTGCTCATCCTCCTGCGAACGGCGGGAGCACCTCGACCGTGCCGCCCTCGGCCAGCCGTACGGTCTCATGCCCGCGGGTCCCGACGGGGTCGCCGTCGACCAGAAAGGAGCAGCGCATGAGGACCCTGACCAGTTCGCCGGGGTGCCGCTCACGGGCGGCGTCCAGCGCTTCGGCGAGCGTCGCCGCCGCGTACGGCTCCTCGGCGGTGCCCGCGGCCGCCTTGGCAGCGGCCCAGTAACGAATGGTGCCGTTCACCATGCGACTCCCCTTTCAGTCGGCGGTTGCCGACGTCCATGATGCCGTGGCCCACACGGCGATCCGTGCGACGAGCTCGTCCGTGGCCGCGTGCTCGGCGTGGCCCATGCCCTCCTCGAGCCACAGCTCGGCCCCGCCCGCGGCCGCGGCGGCGAGCATCCGCGGGTGGTCGACCGGGAAGTACGGGTCGCGGTCGCCGTGGACGATGAGCAGCGGCGTCGGGGCGATGAGGGGGACCGAGTCGACCGGCGAGAGGGGGACGGGGTCCCACTCGTGCGGGTGGATTCGCGTCCGCAGTCCGAAGCGGCCGACCGCCCGCCCGGCGGGCCGGGTGACGACCCAGTGCAGCCGCCGCATCGGGGCCGTCCCCCGGTAGTACCACCGGGCGGGGGCACTCACCGCGACGACCGCGTCGGTCCGCGCTTCCGTGCGCCCCCTGTGCAGTGCGGCGTGCCGCAGCACGACCGAGCCGCCCATCGAGAAGCCGACGGTCACCACGCGCGCGTGCCCGAGGGAACGCGCCCACGCGACGGCAGCCGCCAGGTCGAGCACCTCGCGGTCGCCGACCGTGGAGTGCCCGCCGGAGCCGCCGTGGCCCCGGAAGGAGAAGGTGATCACGGCCGCACGCTGGGCGAATACGCCCGCGATGCGGCGCACATGGGGCCGGGCGAGGCCGCCTGTGAAGCCGTGCGCGAGGACGATCGCGACCTCTCCGGCGGGGTCGGGTCCCGGGTCGTACGCGGCCTCGATGGCCACCCCGTCGCGGGTACGGAGCGTGGCGTGGCGGCGAACGCCGCATTGACCGTGAGTGAGCGGAGGCACAGAAGATCGCGCCTGTTGACCTCCCGGACCGGAACGCATGTGGGCTATTGTGCTGGACAGAGGATCCGGGCAACGCAGCCCCCGGGTCCTTTCGTGCTTTCCGGGGGCTCCGGGCGCGGGCTCCCGAAAACTGTACGAAGCTCAGTACGAAGCAGTGCCGCATACGTCCTCGCAGGGACCGAGGAGGAACCGACGTCATGGGCGAGCGAAACGTGCACGAACACAGGACGACCCGGGCAGGTGGTCGGCGGTGAGCTCGCTGCTGCTCCTGACCAATGCCCTCCAGCCGTCGACGGAGGTGCTCCCCGCTCTCGGCCTGCTCCTGCACAATGTGCGCGTCGCCCCGGCGGAGGGGCCGGCCCTCGTCGACACCCCCGGCGCGGACGTGATCCTCGTCGACGGCCGCCGCGACCTGCCGCAGGTGCGCAGCCTCTGCCAGCTCCTGCGCTCCACGGGACCCGGCTGTCCGCTGGTCCTCGTCGTGACGGAGGGCGGCCTCGCGGCCGTCACCGCGGAGTGGGGCATCGACGACGTGCTCCTGGACACGGCGGGGCCCGCCGAGGTCGAGGCGCGCCTGCGGCTCGCGATGGGCCGCCAGCAGATCACCTCCGACGACTCCCCCATGGAGATCCGCAACGGTGATCTCTCCGTGGACGAGGCGACGTACAGCGCGAAGCTGAAGGGCCGGGTCCTCGATCTGACCTTCAAGGAGTTCGAGCTGCTCAAGTACCTGGCGCAGCACCCGGGCCGGGTCTTCACCCGCGCGCAGCTGCTCCAGGAGGTCTGGGGCTACGACTACTTCGGCGGTACGCGCACGGTCGACGTGCACGTGCGGCGCCTGCGCGCGAAGCTCGGCGTCGAGCACGAGTCGCTGATCGGCACCGTGCGGAACGTCGGCTACCGCTTCGTCGTGCCGGAGAAGCCGGAGAAACCGGAGAAGCCGGAGAAGGGTGAACGGGCGGCCGGGGAGGAGAAGGCCGGGGCGAGCACCGCGCGGTCCGCTCCGAAGGAAGCTGCCGTACGCCCTGCCCAGCGGTAGTTCCATCCGCGTAGACTCCGCGCGTGGCCAAGGTGACTCGGGATGATGTGGCAAGACTTGCGGGTACGTCGACCGCGGTCGTCAGTTACGTCATCAACAACGGACCCAGGCCGGTCGCCCCGGCCACGCGCGAGCGGGTACTCGCAGCGATCAAGGAACTGGGCTACCGGCCCGACCGGGTCGCCCAGGCCATGGCCTCGCGGCGCACGGACCTCATAGGCATGATCGTGCCGGACGCGCGTCAGCCGTTCTTCGCGGAGATGACGCACGCCGTCGAACAGGCGGCGTCCGAGCGCGGGAAGATGGTCCTCGTCGGCAACACCGACTACGTGGAGGAGCGCGAGACGCACTACCTCCGCGCCTTCCTCGGCATGCGGGTCTCCGGCCTCATCCTCGTCAGCCACGGCCTGACCGACCAGGCGGCCGCGGAGATCGACGCGTGGGACGCGCGCGTGGTGCTGCTGCACGAGCGGCCCGAGGCCATCGACGACGTCGCGGTCGTCACGGACGACGTCGGCGGCGCACAGCTCGCCACCCGCCACCTCCTGGAGCACGGCCACGAGTACGTCGCCTGCGTGGGCGGCACGGCCGACACCCCGACCGTCGGTGACCCGGTCTCCGACCACGTCGAGGGGTGGCGGCGCGCGATGCGGGAGGCCGGCCGCTCCATCGAGGGCCGCCTCTTCGAGGCCCCGTACAACCGCTACGACGCCTACCAGGTCGGCCTGGAGCTGCTGGCCCGCCCGGACCGGCCCACCGCGATCTTCTGCTCCACGGACGACCAGGCGATCGGCGTGCTGCGGGCGGCGCGGGAGCTGCGCATCGACGTGCCGGGCGAGCTGGCCGTCGCGGGCTTCGACGACGTCAAGGAGGCGGGGCTCACCGACCCGCCGCTGACGACGGTGGCCTCGGACCGGCCCGCGATGGCGCGTGCCGCGGTCGATCTGGTCCTGGACGACGGCCTGCGGGTCGCGGGTTCGCGCCGCGAGCGCCTGAAGCTGTTCCCGTCCCGGCTGGTCGTGCGGCACTCCTGCGGCTGCGCGTAACCCCCCGCTTCACCGGACGCGCCCCGGCGGCCTTTATATCGGGCATACGCACTTCTGCCGGGCTTCTCAGGACGTACTCAGGCAGCTCTCATCTGCGCCCGGCAATCTCATGGGCATGACCGAGACCTTCCGCCCCAGCGGCGAGTACCCCCAGCAGCAGTCGGCAGCGCCTGTGCACCACGGCGGTACGCAGGGCGCGCACGCGCACGGTGCTCCCGGGCACGGCGCGTATCCGCCCCCGCCCGCGCACGCGCCGGAGCCCCCGCAGGCGCCCGGGGCGCGGCGGCGCCGGGTCAGGGGTCCCGCGGCGCTGCTCACGGCCGTCGCCCTCGCGGCGGCCGCGGTGGGCGGCGGCACCGCCTACGCCGTCCAGACGCTCACCGACCGGGACACCGGCTCCTCCGCCACCAGCACGAACGTCGTGCCGACGAGCAAGAAGGGCACCGTCTCCGGGGTCGCCGAGGCGGTCAGCCCGAGCATCGTCGAGATCAGCGCCGCCACCGACCAGGGGAAGTCGACGGGCTCCGGCGTGATCACCAGGAGCGACGGCGAGATCGTCACCAACAACCACGTCATCGCGGGCGCCACCTCCATCAAGGTGCGGACGAACGACGGAAAGACCTACCGGGCCGAGGTGGTCGGCACCGACAGCAAGAAGGACCTCGCGCTCATCCGGCTGAAGGGCGCCTCCGGGCTCAAGCCCGCGACCTTCGGCAACTCCGACAACGTCAAGGTGGGTGACGAGGTCGTCGCCATCGGCTCCCCCGAGGGCCTGACCGGCACCGTCACCAGCGGCATCGTCTCCGCCCTCGACCGGGACGTCACGGTCTCCACCGGCGAGGGCCAGCAGCGGCCGCAGAGCCCCGAGGGCGGCTGGCCCTTCGAGTTCGGCGGCCAGGAGTTCAACGGCGACACCGGCTCGTCGAAGACCACGTACAAGGCGCTGCAGACCGACGCCTCCCTCAACCCCGGCAACTCCGGCGGCGCCCTCATCGACATGAACGGCAACATCATCGGCATCAACTCCGCGATGTACTCGCCCAGTTCGTCCGGGGGCCAGGGCTCCGGCGAGTCCGCGTCGGGCAGCGTCGGCCTCGGCTTCGCCATCCCGATCGACACGGTCAAGGACGACCTCGGCACGCTGCGGTCCGGCGCCAGGACCTGACCGCCCGTTCGACCCACCAGGAGGCCGCCATGTCCGCCACCACCTTCCCCTCCGTCACCGTCAACCGCGTCCGGCACGCCCTCGCCGTCACCATCGGCTGGGGCGGGCCCGGCACCGGCCCCGCCGGGCTCGGACTGCCGCTCGCCGTGGCGCGGGAGCTGCACGGCGCGCGGGCGGCCCGCGCCCCCGAGGTGGCGGCCCCCGCCGACGTACGCCCCACGGCGCGCCGCGCGCCCCGCGCGCGCGTGCGAGGCTGATAGCGGCCCCGTCCACCCCGTACCCGAGGAAGTCCGAAGCCCATGAGCCCCGCCGAAGGCGACCGCGCCGGTGACCGCGAACAGCAGCGCATCCTGATCGTGGACGACGAACCCGCCGTGCGGGAGGCGCTGCGGCGCAGCCTCGCCTTCGAGGGATACGGCACCCAGGTCGCCGTCGACGGCGCCGACGCGCTGGAGAAGGCCGCCGCGTACCGCCCCGACCTGGTGGTCCTCGACATCCAGATGCCCCGCATGGACGGCCTCACCGCCGCGCGCAGGCTCCGCGCCACCGGATCGACCACCCCCATCCTGATGCTGACCGCCCGCGACACCGTCGGCGACCGCGTCACGGGGCTCGACGCGGGCGCCGACGACTACCTCGTCAAACCCTTCGAGCTGGACGAGCTCTTCGCCCGCATCCGGGCGCTGCTGCGCCGCAGTTCGTACGCGCCGGCCGGGCAGGCCGCCGACGGCGACCTGCTCTCCTTCGCCGATCTGCGGATGAACCTGGCGACCCGCGAGGTGACGCGGGGCGCGCGGACCGTCGAGCTGACCCGCACGGAGTTCACGCTCCTGGAGATGTTCCTCGCGCACCCGCGCCAGGTCCTGACCCGCGAACAGATCCTCAAGGCGGTGTGGGGCTTCGACTTCGAGCCGTCGTCCAACTCCCTCGACGTGTACGTCATGTACCTGCGCCGCAAGACGGAGGCGGGCGGCGAGCCGCGCCTCGTCCACACGGTGCGGGGCGTCGGGTACGTGCTCCGGGGCGGCGAGTGAACGGGCTCGTCCGGCGGTTCCGCGGCCTTCCGCTGCGCTCGCGGCTGGCGCTGCTCGTGGCGACGGCGGTCGCGGTGGCGGTCGCCGCGGCTGCGGTGACCTGCTGGTTCGTGGTGCGCAACACGCTGCTGGACTCGCTGGACGACGCGCTGAGCGCCAACCGCCCCAAGCCGGGCGTCGTGATCGAGCGGCTCGACATCGACGCGGCCGCCGGCGACGCCCGCTGTCTGCGCGAGATCCCCGGCCGCGACGAGCCCGACCTGTACCGGCAGACCATCCAGGTCGTCGCCAAGAACGGCACGAACTGCGTCATCCTGGGCCGCCAGTCCATCGACGTGAACGGCGCGGACACCGCCGTGGCCGGCCGCGACCGGCCCGCGACCTACCACAACACCACCGCGGCCGACGGCGAGAAGTACCGCGTCTACACCTACCCGCTGGAGGACTACCCCGGGCTGCCCCTCGCCGTCTCGGTGGCCCGCCCGCTCAGCGAGGTGGACGACACCCTCGACAACCTCGCCCTGATCCTGCTCCTCGTCGCGGGCGTCGGCGTGCTCGGCGCCGGGGGCGCAGGCCTGTGGGTGGCCCGCACCGGGCTGCGACCGGTGGACCGGCTGACCGCCGCCGTCGAACACGTCGCCCGCACCGAGGACCTGGGCCTGCGCATCCCCGTGGAGGGCGACGACGAGATCGCCCGCCTCTCGGAGTCCTTCAACTCCATGACCGCCTCGCTCGCCTCCTCGCGCGACCTCCAGCAGCAGCTGATCGCCGACGCGGGCCACGAGCTGCGCACACCCCTCACCTCCCTGCGCACCAACATCGAACTGCTCGCCCGCAGCGAGGAGACGGGCCGGGCGATCCCGCCCGACGACCGCAAGGCGCTGCTGGCCTCCGTCACCGCGCAGATGACCGAACTGGCCGCGCTCATCGGTGACCTCCAGGAGCTCTCGCGTCCCGACGCGGGCGACGGGGGCGGCGGCAAGGTGCAGGTGGTCGCGTTGCACGAGCTCACCAGGGCGGCCATCGAGCGGGCCAGGCTGCGCGGCCCCGAACTGCGGATCACCGCGGAGCTCGCGCCCTGGTACGTGCGGGCGGAGCCGCCGGCGCTGGAGCGGGCCGTCGTCAACATCCTGGACAACGCCGTGAAGTTCAGCCCGCCGCGCGGCACGGTCGAGGTCACCCTCGACCGGGGCCACCTGAAGGTGCGGGACCACGGCCCCGGCATCGCCGCCGACGAACTCCCGCACGTCTTCGACCGGTTCTGGCGCTCCCCCTCCGCGCGCTCCCTGCCCGGCTCGGGCCTCGGCCTGTCGATCGTGGCGCGCACGGTGCAGCAGTGCGGCGGCGAGGTCACCCTGCGGGAGGCCCCCGGCGGCGGCACGGAGGCCTCGGTCCGCCTGCCGGGGGCGCCCACGCCGCCTCCCGGGCTGTAGCAAAGGAGCCCCCCGGGACGGGGGCGGGAGTGAAGACCGCCTAGCGGCCCAGGCCGATGCCGGCGCCCGCGATGCGGACGCGGATGCCGTCCTTCTCGACCTTCACGTCCTGGAGCGCCATGGTCCCCGTGCCCGGCAGCTTCGGCAGCTGGAAGGCGAGGGTGAGGCGGTCGGCAAGGACGGGGCGGGTGAGGCCGGCGAGGCCCTTGAGGAGGGCGGGGTCCAGGCCGAGCTTCTTGAGGAGCTCGGGGTGGCCCATCGCGACGTCGATGAGGTTCAGGCCCATGACGTCGTTCACGAACCGGGGCGAGCCGGTGAGTTCGTTGAGCTTGGCGTCGCTCTTCAGGGCGCCCCGGACGACGCTCCGCGGCACCCCGAGCCGCTCGACGATGGCCGGGACGGAGAGCAGCGCCTTCGCCTTGCCCGTCTCCTCGGCGACCTTGTCGGCCGAGCTCTTCGACAGGTGCAGGCCTTCCTTCTCGCGCGTGCCGGGGCGGTAGGTCGCCAGGTCGCCGAGTTGCAGGCGCATGCCGCCGATGTCGGTGGAGATGCCGCGCTCGCCGTTGCGCTGGATGCGGGCGTCGGCGCGGACCTTCAGGTCGTGGCCGGCGACGGGCAGTGTGCCGCGGGCGAGCACCTCGTCGTGGCCGCGGCCGGTGAACGTGACCTGGGAGGCGCCGAGTTCGCGGTTGAGGTCGTCGAAGGAGAGCAGTACCTCGCCCTTCATCTCGCCGATGTCGGCCCCCGTGATCGAGGTGGGCCCGTCGCCGTTGATCGTGACGTCCGTGGCGGTCGCGGAGACCTTGGCGAGGGAGACGCGGTCGGCCGCGACGTCGGGGACGGTGACCTTCACCTTGTCGACGCGCTTGTCGAGGACCTGGGTGAGGAAGGGGAAGCCCTCGATGTCGACCTCGGGCGCCGCGCTCAGGTGCATCTGGTCCTTGAGCTTCTCCGCGGCCTCGTGTTCGGCGTAGAGCAGGGCCCAGCGGTCGCCGAGCGCGAGGAACGCGGTGGCGACGAGGACGGCGACCAGCGCCTTCGCGGCGAGCGGCAGGCCCGCGAAGCGGGTGCGGCGGCGGCCGCGGCCGCGGCTGCGACGGCTGCCGCGGCGGTGGTTCGGCGGCGTCCAGGGGGCCTCGGCGGGCTTGTCCTTCTTCTCCTCGTGGAGGAACTCCTCCAGGGGGTTGGGCGCGAGCGCGGCCAGCTCGTCGTACGGGTTGACGTACGTGGCGGCGGGCAGTTCAGCGGTGTCGTGCGGGCCCGCGTGCCGCTGGGGACGGTCGCGGCTGTCGTTCCTTGCGGTCTGGTCGGTGCGGTCGTCGAGGGGGGTTTCCGAAGGTCGCGTGGCCATGCGGTGGGGGGAACGCATCAAGTGATCTCACCATACGTTCACACCCCACCCCAAGCCTTACATCCGGTAACACCCGGTTTCGGCCGGTTGTTTTAACGCACTGTTTTCAAGCTCACGTCACGTCCGGGCCACCGGCCGGAAACCCGCGTGACGTGCGTTACTTCACGATGGTGATCCGGTCCGCCTTCGGCGGCGCGATCGGCTTCTGGGCCGAGGAGTTGGCGCTCATGTAGTCGTTGAACGCCTTCAGGTCGTCGCTGCCGACCAGCGGCTTCGTGCCCTTGCCGAGTTCGGCGAAGCCGTCGCCGCCGCCCGCGAGGAAGGAGTTCATCGCGACGCGGTAGGTGGCCGCCGGGTCGATCGGCTCGCCGTTCAGCCTGATCGAGCCGGTGACGACACGGTCCGCGCCGGTCTTGGTCATGTCCAGCGTGTACGTCAGCCCGGCGGAGACCTGGAGGATCTTCGGAGAGGCCTCGTTGGCGCCGCTGACCTGCTGCTTCAGCCCGGTGACGAGCTGCGCGCCGGTCAGGTCGACGAGGTTGACGGTGTTGCTGAAGGGCTGCACGGTGAACGCCTCGCCGTATGTGACGACGCCGTCGCCCTCGCCGCCGCTCGCCTTGTAGACGATGTCGGAGCGGATGCCGCCCGGGTTCATCAGGGCGAGCACGGCCTTCGGGTCGAGCGACTTGGCGTGCGCGAGCTGCGCGTCGGCGATGAGGTCGCCGAGCGGGGACTCGGGGACGCCCGCGCCGCGGCCCGGGATGTCCGCCGAGATGAACCCGACGGGCCTGTTGGCGACGGGCGCGGCGAGCTTGTCCCAGCGCTGGATCAGCGAGGTCATGTCGGGCGCCTTGGCCTGCTCACGGCTGACGACGTGGTTGGCGGCCCGGGGGGAGCGCACGCTGGTGCGGACGATGTCCTTGGTCCTGCGGTCGTAGGTGAGCGTGGTGTCGGTGTAGAGCTTGCCGAAGGAGGAAGCCGAGGTCACCATGCGCGGCTTGCCCGCGGGGTCCGGGATCGTGCAGACGTACGCGTTGTGCGTGTGGCCGGTGACCAGGGCGTCGACCTTGGGGCTGATGCCCTTGGCGATGGTGGTGATCGGCCCCGAGATGCCGTCGCCCGCGCCCGGGGAGTCGCAGTCGTAGTTGTACGACTGGGTGGCCGGGACGCCGCCCTCGTGGATGAGGGTGACGATGGACTTCACGCCCTGCTTGTCGAGGACCTTCGCGTACTTGTTGACGGTCTCGATCTCGTCGTGGAACTTCAGCCCCTTGACGCCGTCCGCGGAGACGATGTCCGGGGTGCCCTCCAGGGTGACGCCGATGAAGCCGATCTTCACGCCCTTGTGCTTCCACACCCAGTAGGGCTTCAGGATGGGCTTGCCGGTCTTCTCGTCCGTGACGTTGGCGGCGAGGTACGGGTAGTCGGCGCCCCGGAACTTCTTGTCCTTGCCGTGCCCGTCCTTCTCGAAACAGCCGTCCTTGGGGTGGCAGCCGCCGTTCTGCATGCGGGCCAGCTCCTTGGCCCCCTCGTCGAACTCGTGGTTGCCGACGCTGGTGACGTCCAGGTCGAGCTTGTTCATCGCCTCGACGGTGGGCTCGTCGTGGAAGAGCCCGGAGAGCAGCGGGCTGGCCCCGATCAGATCGCCGGCGGCGGCGGTGACGGTGTACGGGTGGCCCTTGCGCGCGGTGCGCAGCGAGGTGGCGAGGTACTCGGCGCCACCCGCGTCGATCTTCTTCTCGGTCCCGTCGGCCTGCTTCTCGGTGACCTGGCCGGAGGAGCCGGCGGGCGGCTGCAGGTTGCCGTGGAAGTCGTTGAAGGAGAGCAGCTGCACGTCGACCGTGCGGTGCTTGCCGCCCGGGGCGCCGCCGTGGTGCTGGCCGGCCCCGGCGGGAAGCGCGGCGGCCATCGCGCCGACGGTGGCGAGTCCCGCCGCCACGGCGAGGACGCGGGTGGTGCGGCGCCTGGGCCTTCGGTGCTTCGGTATGGCGGACACGCGTTCCCCCGGGATGGTGTGAGACGAATGGGACCGTCCGGCAGCCTAGGGTCAACGCGCGTAGCGCAACAGAGGGTTGCTGGTCACATCCTGGTTGCGCGTCCTTTGAAGGTGCCCAGGGCCGCCCCGCCGCACCCCGTACGCTCGACCCATGACTGACGACCGGCCCGCCGAGGCACCCGCGCCCCTTCGGAAGATCGACACCCTCGCCGCCCTCTCCCCCACGCAGGCCGACGCCGTGCTCGGGCTGCTCGCCGAGGCGGCCCGCACGGACGGCCAGCAGGCGGTCTCCGAGCAGGGCAGGCTGCAGCTACGGGGAGGCGCCCGCGAGGGCGTGCGGCACCTGCTGCTCAGCGTCGGCGACGAGCTCGTCGGGTACGCGCAGCTGGAGGACACCGACCCCGTGGAGGCGCCCGCCGCCGAGCTCGTCGTCCACCCCGGGCGGCGCGGGCACGGGCACGGCAGGGCGCTCGGCTCGGCGCTGCTCGCCGAGTCGGGGCGGCGGCTGCGCGTCTGGGCGCACGGCGGGCACTCCGCCGCCCGGCACCTCGCGCAGGTGCTCGGTCTCGCGCTCTTCCGCGAACTGCGCCAGATGCGCCGCCCGTTGGCCGACCTGGACCTGCCCGAGCCGGTGCTCCCGCCGGGCGTGTCGGTCCGTACGTTCGTGCCGGGGCAGGACGACGCGGCCTGGCTCGCGGTGAACGCGGAGGCGTTCGCCCACCACCCCGAGCAGGGCTCGCTCACCCAGCGCGACCTGGACGACCGCAAGGCGGAGCCGTGGTTCGACCCGGCGGGCTTCTTCCTCGCGGAGAAGGACGGCGAACTGGTCGGCTTCCACTGGACGAAGGTGCACGACGAGGAGCGCCTCGGCGAGGTGTACGTGGTCGGTGTGCGGCCCGGCGCGCAGGGCGGCGGCCTCGGCAAGGCGCTGACCACGACCGGCCTTCGGCACCTGGCGGGGGCCGGTCTGCCGACCGCGATGCTGTACGTGGACGCGGACAACAAGGCGGCCGTGAGCGTCTACGAACGGCTCGGCTTCGTCACCCACGAGACGGACCTGATGTACCGCACGGAGTCCTGATTCCGGCCTCCCGGAACCTGTCCTGACCGGCGGTTTTCCCGCGAGGGCCACAAGACGAGGGGCGGCGTCACTTGACGCCGCCCCTTCTTTCCACCACCCTTTCACTACTCAATTAGTGAAAGGGTGGTGGAAGGCAGTGGTCGAGTACCGCATCGACCGGCGCAGCGGCGTCGCCACCTATCTCCAGATCGTCCAGCAGACCCACCAGGCCCTGCGCCTCGGCCTGCTGGAGCCCGGCGACAAGCTGCCCACGGCCCGCGAGGTGGTCGAGGCCACCGCCATCAACCCGAACACCGTGCTGAAGGCCTACCGGGAGCTGGAACGGGAGGGCCTGGTCGAGGCCCGCCGCGGCCTCGGCACCTTCGTCCGCCGGACGCTCGGCAGCGCACCGGCCGACTCGCCCCTGCGGGGGGAGCTCGCCGAGTGGGCGGCGCGGGCCCGCCGGGCCGGCCTGGAGAAGGACGACGTGGCGGCAGTGTTCCACGCCGTACTGGACGAACAGTTCGGCGACCGGAGCCGGGCACAGGACACCGAGGGGGAGCTCGCATGACCGACACCGCCATCGAGGCAGTCGCACTCACCAGACGCCACGGGCGGCACCGGCCCGCCCTGGACGGCTGCTCGTTCCGGCTGCCCGCCGGCCGCGTCTGTGCGCTCGTCGGCCCGAACGGCGCCGGCAAATCGACCCTGCTCGCCCTCGCCGCGGGCCTGGACCGCCCCAGCTCGGGCACTCTCACCGTCCTCGGCACCACACCCGCGAAGGCCCGCGCCCGTATCGCGTACGTCGCCCAGGACAAGCCCCTCTACCCGCGGCTGACCATCGCGGAGACCCTGCGGCTCGGCGCCGAACTCAACCCCGGGCGCTGGGACATGGCCGCGGCCGAGCGCGTCGTCGGCGGCGACCTCGACCCGGCCGAGCGCGTCCGCGCCCTCTCCGGCGGCGAACGCACCCGCGTCGCGCTCGCCCTCGCCCTCGGCAAACGGGCCGAACTGCTGCTCCTGGACGAGCCGATGGCCGACCTCGACCCGCTCGCCCGCCACCAGCTGATGGGCACGCTCATGGCCGAGGCGGCCGAACACGGCACCACCGTCGTGATGTCCTCGCACATCGTCGCCGAACTCGCCGACTCCTGCGACCACTTGCTGCTCGTCGCCGGGGGCCGGATCCGCCTCGGCGGCGCCATCGACGAACTGACCGCCGCACACCGCCTGGTCACCGGACGCGGCCCGGCCGCCCGGCTCCACCCGCACACCGTCGTCGAGTCCCGCGCCACCGGCCGCGGCCTCACCGCCCTGATCCGCCCCGAGGGCCCGGTCGGCGACGACTGGGACACCGAAGAACCCTCCCTGGAGGAGCTGTTGCTCGCCCACCTGCGCGCCCCGGACGCCCCGGCCCTGCTCACGCCGGGCACGGCATCCGCCCCCTCGGCGGTGACCGCGTGACCGCGCTGACGACCGCGCCCGCCGGTCCCCGGGCCCGCCGCGCCGCCTTCACCCTGCCGGGCGCGTACCGCGCGGTGGTGCGCCAGCACCGGACCGCCCTGTGGATCACGCTCGCCCTCTTCGCGCTCGGCGCCGCCGCGCTGATCGCCGACCGTGTCTGGGTCGCGCACGCGGCCGACGTGTTCGCGGCGTCCGACTGCTCGATCGCGCACACCACGAAGGAGTGCGGCGGCCCGGTCCGCGGCTACCTCGACGCCGAGGCGCAGTTCGGCAGGAACCTCGACCTGATGGGCATGGCGGTCCTCGCGCTGCCCTGTCTGATCGGCGCCTTCGTCGCGGGCCCGCTCCTCGCGTGGGAGCTGGAGACGGGCACGTACAAGCTGGCCTGGACCCAGTCGCTGACCCCGGCCCGCTGGCTCGCCACCCGGCTCGTCCTGAGCGCCGCGGTCGTGGTCGCCGGGGTGGGCCTGCTCGCCGCCGTACAGCGCTGGGCGTGGACCACGGGACCGGGGCTCGAATACGGCAAGGCGCCCTGGTACGAGCGGGCGATCTACGGCTCGGTGGGCCCGGTCGCCGTCGGATACGCCCTGCTCGGCGTCGCCGTCGGCGCACTCGCCGCCCTCCTGCTGCGCAACACCCTGCGCGCGATGTCGGCCACCCTCGCCGTCATGATCATCACGGTCACGCTGCTGCCGCTGGCCCGCCCCCACCTGTGGGGCAGCAAGACGGTCACCTGGTCGCAGACCTACCCGCCGGCCACGCCCGACGGCGGCTTCCCGGGGGAACGGGGCATGCTCACCTCCGACGGGAACAGGCTGCCGGAGACGCTGTGCTGGGGCTCGGGGCAGGACCCCGAACCGTGCTACGCCGAGCACCAAGTCACCGGCTGGTACGCCGACTTCCACCCGGCGTCGCACTTCTGGCCCCTCCAGCTGGTGGAGACCGGCATGCTCCTCGCCCTCGCCGCGGCCGTCACGTACACCGCCTTCCGGGTGCTGCGCCGCCGCGCGGCCTGAACCGTACGGCCACCGAAGACCCCCGGCGCGCGGACGCCCGGGGGTCTTCGGCCGATGTCCCGCACGTCATGTCGCCGTAACCGCTGATTCAGACAAGCTTGCGAAGCTCGCTCAATGCAGCCCGCCGTGCCCGACCCCGCCCCGGAGAACGGGAAGCTCCGCATCGCTCCCGCGCTCTCCGACGCGCCCATCGTCGCGCCCGGGCGGAAGAATGGTCGTATGAGCCAGCAGAACACGCAGGGACTTGTCCAGCACGCCCAGCCTTCCGTGGGTTCCATCGCCGCGCACCGCCCGGCCACCATCGCCGCCACCGTCTCCGACCTCGACCCCGACATCGACGCCGATCTCGACGCGTACGACGAGGACGCCCAGATCGGGCACGACGGCGCCGAGCTGCCCCAGGGCCGCTTCCTGGACCGGGAGCGCAGCTGGCTCGCCTTCAACGAACGCGTCCTCGAACTCGCCGAGGACCCCCAGACGCCCCTCCTGGAGCGGGCGAACTTCCTGGCGATCTTCGCCTCGAACCTCGACGAGTTCTTCATGGTCCGCGTCGCCGGCCTCAAGCGCCGCATCGCGACCGGCGTCGCCACCCGTTCGGCCTCCGGCCTGCAGCCCCGCGAGGTCCTCGAACTCATCTGGAACCGCTCCCGCGAGCTCATGGCCCGGCACGCCGCCTGCTACCAGGACGACGTCGCGCCCGGCCTCGCCGACGAGGGCATCCACCTGGTGCGCTGGCCCGAGCTGACCGAGAAGGAGCAGTCCCGGCTCTTCACGCTCTTCCGGCAGCAGATCTTCCCCGTCCTGACCCCGCTGGCCGTGGACCCCGCACACCCCTTCCCGTACATCTCCGGGCTCTCCCTCAACCTCGCCGTGGTCGTCCGCAACCCGGTCTCCGGACACCAGCACTTCGCCCGCGTGAAGGTCCCCCCGCTGCTCTCCCGCTTCCTGGAGGCCTCCCCGCAGCGCTACGTCCCGATAGAGGACGTCATCGCCGCGCCCGCCCACCTCCAGGAGCTCTTCCCGGGCATGGAGATCCAGGAGCACCACATGTTCCGGCTCACCAGGAACGAGGACCTGGAGGTCGAGGAGGACGACACGGAGAACCTCCTCCAGGCCCTGGAGAAGGAGCTGATGCGGCGCCGCTTCGGGCCGCCCGTGCGCCTTGAGGTCGAGGAGTCCATCGCGCCGAACGTGCTCAGCCTGCTGGTGCGCGAACTGAAGATCAGCGAGGCCGAGGTGTACCCGCTGCCCGGCCCGCTCGACCTCACCGGCCTCTTCAGCATCGCCAAGCTGGACCGGCCCGAGCTGAAGTACCCCAAGTTCGTGGCCGGCACCCACCGCGACCTCGCCGAGGTCGAGTCGGCGTCCGCGCCCGACATCTTCGCCGCCCTGCGCGAACGCGACGTACTGCTGCACCACCCGTACGACTCGTTCTCCACCTCCGTGCAGGCCTTCCTCGAACAGGCCGCGTCCGACCCGGACGTCCTCGCCATCAAGCAGACGCTGTACCGCACCTCGGGCGACTCCCCGATAGTCGACGCGCTCATCGACGCCGCCGAATCCGGCAAGCAGGTCCTCGTCCTCGTCGAGATCAAGGCCCGCTTCGACGAGCAGGCCAACATCAAGTGGGCGCGGAAACTGGAGGAGGCCGGCTGCCACGTCGTCTACGGCATCGTCGGCCTGAAGACCCACTGCAAGCTCTCCCTCGTCGTGCGCCAGGAGGGCGACACCCTCGTCCGCTACTCGCACGTCGGCACCGGCAACTACCACCCCAAGACCGCCCGCCTCTACGAGGACCTGGGCCTGCTCACCTCCAACGCGGAGGTCGGCGCGGACCTCTCCGACCTCTTCAACCGGCTCTCCGGCTACTCCCGCCGCGAGACCTACCGCAGGCTGCTCGTGGCCCCCAGGTCCCTGCGCGACGGCCTCGTCTCCCGCATCGAGAAGGAGACGCAGCACCACAAGGCGGGCCGCCCCGCCTATGTCCGCATCAAGGTCAACTCGATGGTCGACGAGGCCGTCGTCGACGCGCTCTACCGCGCGTCGCAGGCGGGCGTCGAGGTGGACGTGTGGGTGCGCGGGATCTGCGCGGTGCGCCCCGGTGTCGAGGGCCTCTCGGAGAACATCCGGGTGCGCTCCGTCCTCGGCCGCTTCCTGGAGCACTCCCGCGTCTTCGCCTTCGGCAACGGCGGCGAACCGGAGGTGTGGATCGGCAGCGCCGACATGATGCACCGCAATCTCGACCGCCGCATCGAGGCGCTGGTCAGGGTCCAGGACCCGGCGCACCGGGCGGCCCTCAGCCGGCTCCTGGAGACCGGCATGTCGGACACCACCGCCTCCTGGCACCTGGGCGCGGACGGCAACTGGACCCGCCACTCGGCGGACCAGGACGGCCGGCCCCTGCGGAACGTACAGGAGATGCTCATAGACGCCCGGAGGCGCCGGCGTGGCACAGCGACACCATGAGACGACGGGTACGGGGCAAGAGCCCGGCCCCGGCCCTTCGGACGAGGCGCTGACCGCCTATCTCCAGGGCCGGGCGACGGAGTTCCTGCGCTCGCTGCGGCTGCACCGCGAGTCCTCCACGGACGCGCGGGGCGCCGAGGAGGCCCTGGAGGCGGCGCGTTCCCTGCGCCGCGCCGCCCGCCGCATCGGCGGCACGCTGCACACCTTCCGCCCGCTCCTCGACCCGGAGTGGTCCGCCTCGCTCCGCACCGAACTGGCCTGGATATCGGGCACGTTGGCGCAGGAACACGCGTACACGGCGCGCCTGGAGCGGCTCCTGGACGCCCTGCACCGACTCTCGGGCCCGCCGCAGACCCCGGTCCCGGTGGGCGGCCCGCCCGCCGAAGCCGCCGAAGCCGCCGTCGCGGCCACGGTGGGCGGACGGGCCGCCGGGGGCTCCACCGGGCCCGCGCGGCACCGGGGGAGCAACGGGTGGGACCCGGCACGGACACGGCAACAGGCGCAGGGGCAGGCCCAGGTGCAGGGACGGGCTCAGGCCCAGACACAGGCGGAACCCTCGGTGCCGGGCACCCGGGACGCGGGCGCCCGGGACACCGGCGGCACCCCGCGCGGCCTCGCGGTCGGCGCCGCCAAGGCCGCCGCCCTCCTGGAGCGTCAGCTCACGCTCGCCCGGACCCGGGCCCACTCCGCCGCCCTCCAGGCCCTCGGCTCCTCCCGCTTCCACGCCCTGGCGGACCACGTGGCCGTCCTGGCCAGCGAGGTTCCGTACGGCGGCGGCGCCACGGACGGCCTCGACCGCCTCGCCGCCACCGCCGAATCGGCCCTCGCCGAAGCCGTCGCCGCGCTCCCCCTCGGCCAGGCGGGCCACCCCTACAACGCCGGCGCCCTCGTCCACGGGCTCGCGGCGGACGCCGCCCCCGACGCGCAGGACGCCCCCTGGCTGACGGTCCGCTCGCTGCTGCGCCTGCACCGGTACGCCCAGGAGGTCCTCCTCGGCCCCGCGCCGCTGGACCCCCGCCTGGCCGAAGCGGGCCACGCCCTGGACGTCCACCGCGAGGCGGCGTCCGCGGCCGCCGCGGCGGCCCACGCGGCCCGGACCCCGCGCATCGCGCCGGCCACGGCGTACGCCCTGGGTGTGCTCCACGCCGACCAGCGGCACGATGTCGAGGCGGCACGTTTCGCCTTCCAGCGGGCGTGGCTGCGCGAGGAGAACCACGAGAAGGCGAGGACGCGGTGACGTACGAGGAAGACGCCCGCCGGGAAGAGGGGCGGGAGACCACCGTCCTGGCGGCGGGCTGCGTCCTGTGGCGCCCGGCGCCCGCCGCCGACGGCGGCATCGAGCTCGCCCTCGTCCACCGGCCCAAGTGGGGGGACTGGTCCCACCCGAAGGGCAAGCTCAAGCGCGCGGAACCGGCCGCCGACGCGGCCGTACGGGAAGTGCTCGAGGAGACCGGCATGCGGTGCGAGCTGGGCGCGGAGCTGTCCACCGCCCGCTACCGGGACGCGCAGGGGAACCCCAAGGAGGTGCGCTACTGGGCGGCCGAGGCGGTCGGCGGCACTTTCGCCCCCAACTCCGAGGTGTCACAGCTGCGTTGGCTGGCCCCGGAGGCGGCCCGCCGCCTGCTGACCCGCGAGCGCGACGCGGAACTCGTCACCGAACTGCTCACGGCGCTCGGCGCGGCGGAGGGCGACCGGCGGTGAGCGCCGACCAACCGCGGTGAGCCGGGCGCCCGCCCGGCTAACGTCCGGCGGCGGCGCCTGAGTACGTGCGCCGCCGCTCCCGGCACGCCCTGCGGAACTCCAGGCAGACCCAGGCGGCCACGGCGGCGACGGCGGTGAGCACGGTGACGCCGACGAGAAACGGGACGATCATGCCCGGAGCCTATCCAGCCACCCGGCCCGAACCCACCCGGCACAGCCTGGCGCCACCCCGTCGACGCCCGCCTCACCCTCAGTAGCTATAGCGTTACTTTTCGTGAGGCAAGGGCTAACCAGGCCGACCGCCGAGGTTCACCCCCCGTTCACTCGTGCCCATCGGCCGCTTCACCTGCCCTGCCTAATTTCGGCCTTACAACACGACGTAAGACATCGCACGCCGCCAGCAAGGGTCGGCGGCTCCCGGAAGGAAGACCCGAAGTGAAGCTTCAGCGCAAGAACCGGCTCCGCGCCCTCTCCCTCGGCGCCCTCGCCGTCTCCGGCGCCCTGGCCCTCACGGCGTGCGGCTCCGACGACACCAGCTCGGGCGGTGGCGGCAAGGAGACCAACGCCAACGCCAACATCAAGTGCGACGACGCCAAGGGGCAGCTCGCCGCCTCCGGTTCGTCCGCGCAGAAGAACGCGATCGACGCCTGGCGGAAGGTCTACACGACCAACTGCAAGGACGTGCAGCTGAACTACAACCCGACGGGTTCGGGCGCCGGCATCACCGCGTTCACGCAGGGCCAGACCGCGTTCGCCGGTTCGGACTCGGCGCTGAAGCCCGAGGAGATCGAGAAGTCGAAGAAGGTCTGCAAGAGCAGCCAGGCCATCGACCTGCCCATGGTGGGCGGCCCGATCGCCATCGGCTACAACGTCCCCGGCGTCGACGAACTGACCCTGGACGCCAAGACCCTGGCCGACATCTTCAACAACAAGATCAAGAGCTGGGACGACAAGGCGATCAAGAAGCTCAACCCCGACGCCAAGCTCCCCAGCACCAAGATCCAGGCCTTCCACCGCTCCGACGAGTCCGGCACCACGGACAACTTCACCAAGTACCTGAAGGGCGCCGCCCCCGACGCCTGGCCGTACGAGCCGGGCAAGTCGTGGGAGCCCAAGGGCGGCCAGTCCGCCAACGGTTCCGCCGGTGTCGCGGGCCAGGTCAAGCAGACCGCGGGCGCCATCTCGTACTTCGAGCTCTCCTACGCCGGTGAGGGCGTCAAGACCGTCGACCTGAAGACGGGCGCCAAGGAGCCGGTGAAGGCCACCGTCGACAACGCCTCCAAGGCGATCTCCGAGGCCAAGGTCGTCGGCAAGGGCAAGGACCTCGCGCTGCAGCTGAACTACAAGCCGACCGCCGAGGGCGCCTACCCGATCACCCTGGTCACGTACGAGGTCGTCTGCGAGAAGGGCAACAAGCCCGAGACGCTCGCCGCCACCAAGTCGTTCCTGACCTACATCGCCAGCGAGGACGGCCAGAACGTCCTCAAGGACAACGACTACGCGCCGATCCCGGCCGAGATCATCACCAAGGTCCGCTCCACCGTCGCGAGCCTGAGCTAGCTGAACCGAGTGCGGCCGGCCCCGCGGGGAGACACCTCCCGGACCGGGCCGGCCGCACCGTCCGGTGCACCGCCGCCACGGAGCGCCTGCCTCACGCACGGCAGCTCCGCAGACCGGAGAACCCCATGGACATACCCAGCAACACGACCACGCCGCCACCGGTCGACGACGTCAGGCCGGTGGCCCCCGTGAGCAAGGCGGCCGCCCGCGGCGCCACCCGCCCCGGCGACCGGATCTTCCTCGGCCTCTCCCGCGGTTCCGGGATCGCGCTCCTCGTGATCATGGCCGCCATCGCCGCGTTCCTGACGTACCGCACGGCCCTCGCCCTCGCCGACAACACGGGCAACTTCCTCACCACCTTCGAGTGGGACCCGGCCGGTGCGAGCACCGGCGGCAAGCCGTACTTCGGCATCGCCGTCCTCGTCTTCGGCACCGTGGTGAGCTCGCTGATCGCCCTCGTGATCGCGGTCCCCGTCGCCATCGGCATCGCGCTGTTCATCTCGCACTACGCGCCGCGCAGGTTGGCCGGCCCCATCGCCTTCGTGATCGACCTGCTGGCCGCCGTGCCGTCGATCGTCTACGGCCTGTGGGGCGCCCTCGTCGTCGCCCCCAACCTCACCGGCCTCTACGGCTGGCTCGACGACTACCTCGGCTGGACCGGCGTCTTCGAGTACCAGGGCGGCGCCCCGCGCTCCCTGATGACCGTCGGCATCCTCCTGGCCATCATGATCCTGCCGATCATCACCAACGTGAGCCGCGAGGTCTTCCTCCAGGTCCCGAAGATGCACGAGGAGGCCGCGCTCGCCCTCGGCGCCACGCGCTGGGAGGTCATCCGCATGTCGGTGCTGCCCTTCGGCCGCTCCGGCATCATCTCCGCCTCGATGCTGGGCCTCGGCCGCGCGCTCGGCGAGACGATCGCCGTCGCCACCGTGCTCTCCCCGACCTTCGTGATCCAGGCCTCCGTGCTCGACTACGGCGGCGGCACCTTCGCGCAGAACATCGCCAGCAAGTTCAACGAGGCCAGCTCGTACGGCCAGGACGCGCTCATCGCCTCCGGCCTGATCCTCTTCCTGATCACCCTGCTGGTCAACGGCGCGGCCCGCCTGATCATCGCGCGCCGCAAGGAGTACTCGGGGGCCAACGCATGAGCACCACGACACCCACCCCGTCCGGCCCGCCCCGGACCCTCGACGCGCGGCCCTCGACGCTCAAGGCGGCCGGCCTGCCGCGCTGGTTCCCCGCCGCCGTCGCACTCGGCTCGGCCGCCGTCGCGGTCGCCGTCGGAGCCGGGGCCGGCCTGGAGAGCCGCATCCAGTGGGGCCTGATCGCCGCCCTGCTCTACGTCATCGGCTCGTACGTCCTCGCCGTCGTCGTCGAAGGCACCCGGCAGGCCAAGGACCGCCTCGCCACCTCGCTGGTCTGGGTCATGTTCCTGCTGGCCGTCGTCCCGCTGGCCTCGCTGATCTACGAGACCGTGCAGCGCGGCAGCAAGGTCTTCGACGTCTACTTCCTGACCCACTCGATGGGCGTCGTCGCCGACGACGAGGTCGGCGGCGGCATCTACCACGCGCTGATCGGCACCCTGGAGCAGGTGCTCCTCGCCTCCCTGATCGCCGTGCCGATCGGCCTGCTCACCGCGGTCTACCTCGTCGAGTACGGGCGCGGGAAGCTCTCCAAGGTCGTCACGTTCTTCGTGGACGTCATGACCGGCATCCCGTCGATCGTCGCGGGCCTGTTCGTCCTCAGCTTCTGGATCCTCATCCTCGGCTTCGACTTCTCCGGCTGGGCCGGCGCCATGGCGCTCGCCATCCTGATGATGCCGGTGGTCGTGCGCTCCACCGAGGAGATGCTCAAGCTCGTCCCGAACGAACTGCGCGAGGCCTCCCTCGCCCTCGGCGTGCCGAAGTGGCGGACCATCCTCAAGGTCGTGCTGCCCACCGCGATCGGCGGCATCACCACGGGCGTCATGCTCGCGGTGGCCCGCATCGCCGGCGAGACCGCCCCCGTCCTGCTCCTGGTCTGGGTGAACCCCCTGATCAACACGGACCCCTTCGAGGGCTCGCAGGCGTCGCTGCCGCTGTACATCTACCAGCAGTACGCGGCGGGCAACCAGGCGGCGTACGACCGGGCCTGGGCCGCGGCGCTCGCCCTCATCGGCTTCATCATGATCCTCAACCTGGCGGCCCGCGGCGTAGCGCGCTGGAAGGCCCCCAAGACGGGCCGCTGAGCGGCCGATCAGCGACCCTCTCGCACTCCCCCTCGAAAGAAGCAGTGATCCCCATGGCCAAGCGAATCGACGTATCGGGCCTGACCGCCTACTACGGCTCCCACAAGGCGATCGACGACATCTCGATGACCGTGGAGCCCCGCTCGGTGACCGCCTTCATCGGCCCGTCCGGCTGCGGCAAGTCCACCTTCCTGCGCACCCTGAACCGCATGCACGAGGTGACCACCGGCGGCCGGGTCGAGGGCAAGGTGCTCCTGGACGACGAGGACCTCTACGGCGCAGGCGTCGACCCGGTGGCCGTGCGCCGCACGGTCGGCATGGTTTTCCAGCGCCCCAACCCGTTCCCCACGATGTCGATCTTCGACAACGTCGCGGCGGGGCTGCGGCTCAACGGCTCGTACAAGAAGAGCGAGCTGAACGACGTCGTCGAGAAGTCCCTCAAGGGCGCGAACCTCTGGAACGAGGTCAAGGACCGCCTCAACAAGCCCGGCTCGGGCCTCTCCGGCGGCCAGCAGCAGCGCCTGTGCATCGCGCGGGCGATCGCGGTCGAACCGGACGTGCTCCTCATGGACGAGCCCTGCTCGGCCCTCGACCCGATCTCCACGCTCGCCATCGAGGACCTGATCGGCGAGTTGAAGGAGCGCTTCACGATCGTCATCGTGACGCACAACATGCAGCAGGCGGCCCGCGTCTCGGACCGCACGGCCTTCTTCAACCTCGCCGCCGTCGGCCAGCCCGGCAAGCTCGTCGAGATCGACGAGACGGAGCGGATCTTCTCCAACCCGTCGGTGCAGGCGACCGAGGACTACATCTCGGGCCGCTTCGGCTAGGGCCTGCCCGACTCCCCGCGGTGCTGCATGGCGGTGCCACCGCGGGGCCAACAAGAAAGGCCCGCCCCCTGGCTCCCGGGGGGCGGGCCTTTCCGTGGACGCGAGGCGGTCCGTCGCCTACAGGAAGGCGAAGTTCACGATCCAGAAGCTCAGCGCGGCGACGATCGCGGCCGCCGGCATCGTGATGAACCAGCCCAGGATGATGTTCTTGGCGACGCCCCACCGCACGGCGTTGACGCGCTTCGTGGCGCCCACACCCATGATCGCGGAGGTGATGACGTGGGTCGTCGAGATCGGCGCGTGGAACATGAACGCCGTGGTGAACATGATGCCCGCGCCGGTCGTCTCGGCGGCGAAGCCCTGCGGCGGGTCCAGCTCGATGATCTTGCGGCCGAGGGTGCGCATGATGCGCCAGCCGCCCGCGTACGTACCGAGCGACAGCATCAGCGCACAGGAGATCTTGACCCAGATCGGGATGGGCGCGTCCGCGCTCTGCACGTCGGAGATGACCAGCGCCATCACCACGATGCCCATCGTCTTCTGCGCGTCCTGCAGACCGTGGCCGAGGGCCATGCCCGCCGCGGAGACCGTCTGCGCGATGCGGAAGCCGCGCTTGGCCTTGTGCGGGTTGGACTTGCGGAACATCCACATGATCGCGCACATCACCAGGTAACCGACGACGAGGCCGACCACCGGGGAGAGGAACATCGGGATGACGATCTTGTCGACGACGCCGGACCAGATGACGCCGATCCCGCCCGCGAGCGCCGCCCCCACCATGCCGCCGAACAGCGCGTGCGACGAGGACGAGGGCAGGCCGAAGTACCAGGTGACGAGGTTCCACACGATGGCGCCGATGAGCGCCGCGAAGAGGATCCACATCCCCTTGTCGCCGTGCGGGGTCTCGATGATCCCCTCACTGACGGTCTTGGCCACGCCGCTGCCCAGGAAGGCACCGGCGAGGTTCATCACCGCGGCCATGGCGAGCGCCGCGCGGGGCGTCAGCGCACGGGTGGAGACGGAAGTGGCGATGGCGTTCGCGGAGTCGTGGAAACCGTTCGTGTACGTGAATCCGAGCGCGACGCCAATGGTCACGATCAAGGCAAAGGTGTCCATGGCGGTGCCTCAGGACTCCTTGACCGCGATGGTCTCCACAGTGTTCGCCACATGCTCGAAGGCGTCGGCGGCCTCTTCCAGCACATCCACGATCTGCTTGAGCTTCAGCACCTCGATGGCGTCGTACTTGCCGTTGAAGAGCTGGGCCAGGAGCTTGCGGTGGATCTGGTCGGCCTGGTTCTCCAGACGGTTGACCTCGATCCAGTACTCGGTGAGGTTCTCCATGGTCCGCAGGTTCGGCATGGCCTCGGCGGTCAGCTCGGCGGCCCGGGAGAGGACCTCGATCTGCTGCTCGACGCCCTTGGGAAGCTCTTCGACCTGGTACAGGACGACCAGGTCGACGGCCTCCTCCATGAAGTCCATGATGTCGTCCAGGGACGACGCGAGGTTGTAGATGTCCTCGCGGTCGAACGGCGTGATGAACGAGGAGTTCAGCTGGTGGAAGATCGCATGCGTCGCGTCGTCTCCCGCGTGTTCCGCGGCCCGCATTCGCTCTGCGATCTCGGCCCGCGCGGAAGAGTCCGCTCCGAGCAGTTCCATCAGGAGCTTCGAGCCCGTGACGATGTTGTCCGCGGATGCGGCGAACATGTCGTAGAAGCTCGTCTCCCTGGGGGTCAGACGAAAGCGCACGTGGGGTCCTCGGGGTGCTCTGGATGCGGTCAGGCTGATGCTAGGCGCATCATCCGGCCACGGCTAACCGGCCGCCCCCCAGTGTCGCCCATCAGGCACAGTGATCAGCACACCCCCCGGGAAATCGGCTATCGTATACCCTGTAGGGGTATGCGAAACCGCAGAAATGCGGGTACGTGTGACGAGTACGCGTGACGGGGGTGCCCCGCACGAAGGCCGGCGGGCCCACCAGGCTCAGCAGGTCCGGTCAGCGAGTTCAGTCAGCAGGTCAACCAAGTCCAGGAGGAGGACGCGATGACGACCACCGAGGCGGCCGACGCGGCCGTGCCGACCCCGGGAGAGCCCGCAGCGCCCTCCGACCACGACCACGGGGTGCACGGCTACCACAAGCAGAAGGACGAACACCTCAAGCGACTGCGCCGCATCGAGGGCCAGATCCGCGGCCTGCAGCGCATGGTCGAGGAGGACGTGTACTGCATCGACATACTCACGCAGGTCTCCGCCGGCACGAAGGCCCTGCAGTCCTTCGCGCTGCAGCTCCTTGAGGAGCACCTGAGGCACTGCGTGGCCGACGCGGCGGTCAAGGGCGGTACGGAGATCGACGCGAAGGTCGAGGAGGCGACGAAGGCGATCGGGCGGATGCTCCGCACGTGAGCGCTGCCGCGCGGGGTGGGGGGGTGAGTTGCCCCGTGCCGGGGCGGGCCGGGACGACGCGCCCCTACGCTCCGCGGACCGGCAACCCACCTGCCCCGGCACGGCAAGGTCCCGCGTGCCCGCTCCGCGGGCTTTTCCCCGCCCGCCCGCCCTTTCAGCCCGGCCGCTCGATCATCCTGACCGCAAGCACCCACCCGCCCCGGCACGGCAAGTGTCCGCGTGCCCGCTTCGCGGGCTTTTCCCCGCCCGCCCGCCCGTCGGTAACACCGGCCTGTGCTGTTGCGCACCGACGGCGCTCCCGTCACCCGCACCGGGCCCTCAGCCCGCGCTTTTCGCCCCGGTGCGGGGTAAACGGGTGGGTGGGTGGGAAAGATCGCCGCGAAGCGGCGGACAGGGGACCCCCCGGGCGCAGCCCGTGAGCCGCGTCACGGCCGAGCCGGGCCCCCGCCTAGCGGACGTCCTCCACGTACGCATCCGCCTCCCGCGCATCCGCGACCCGCAGAACCTCGTCGATACGGTCGACGCTCAACCGCTCCGCCGCCGCGCTCGCCGCAATGATGAGCTCCCCGCACAGTTCGATCTCGGCGAGGGCGACGTGGTCCTGAACCGCCAAACCGCCACGCATCGGAGCCACGTTCATCACCTCTTCCTGACTCGCGTATCGACCCGCCGTGCCGAGCAGCAGCCGCATCGACCCGCGTACCCGTTCCCCGCCGGTACCGACTTCCTAGGGTAGGGAGCGGGTCGCGCACCGCGCATGGCACAGACGGACCATTTCCACCAGCCGTACGCGACTACTGCTCGGCAATCTTCCCGGCGAAGATGTCCTTCTCGGCCGGAAGTCGTACCTTCACGGGCGCCCCGAAACCGTAGAGCAGCATGGTCGACGCCACGTTCGCGTCGGCCACGGTGAACCGCTGGCGCAGCTTCCGCACCCGTCCCCGGTCGTCGAGGTAGACGTCGAACGGCACCTTTCCCCTGCTGAACCCTTTCGCCGCCGCGACCCCCAGCGCACCGCGCTGACCTGCGGAGGCGGCCCGGGCGGCGGCGCGCAGGTCGATGACCCCGCGGTAGTGCCGTACATCCGCCCCACCGACGCGCTCCTCCCCCACGTACCCCACCTCGCGCGCCCCGCGCAGCAGTTCCGCCGCCGCGAGGGGGTCCGTGGCGCCGCCGGTGACGAGGTTCCCGTCGGAGAGCGAACGTGTCTCGATCCGCACCCACTTGTCGGCCGGCACCCCGGCCCCGCGGTTCTTCATGTAGAGCGCGCCGGCGGCCAGGAGTTCGGTGATGGGCCGGTGCTCGGCCTTGCCCGCGGGATCCTGCGGCAGGACCACCTCGAACCGTCCGAGCTGGTGCCGGAAGTCGTAGGAGCCGGTGCCCCGGATGGTGACGCGCGTGCCGCCGCTGGCCATCTCCATGGCGGTGTTCGCCTTCGAACTGCCCGCCCGGACCAGGGAGTCGGCGGCCCGCCGCACCGCGTGGCCGGGGTCGATGCCGCCGCTGCCGTCGGCGGCGGCGCCGGTGTTCGCGCATCCGGTCGTGACGGCCACGAGTCCCGCCGCCGCGACCACGGCGACGACCACCGCGTCCGGCCCGCCCGCGCGCCGCCTGTGCCGCTGCACCATCGCCTTCCTACCCCCAAGCGTCCCGCGCCTGTCGTGCCCGTTCCCCCGTCTTTCACATAACGACCGGTACGTGGAGCCGTCACGCGCACCGGCCGGTGGCGGCGGCCGTCGTCGACCGTCGCCGGCCGTTCACCCGGGCTCGGTACGGTGGCCGGGTGGCCGCCCAGGAAGACCCCGTAAACCCCGTAAGCCCTGTAAGCCCCGTCAGCCCCACAGCCCCCGAAGCCCCCGCGCCCCACCGCGCGACGACGGTCGAGAACGGCCGTTTCGTCGCGGCCCACTGCGTCTGCGGCTGGCGCGGACCCGCCCGCAGGGCGCGCAGCAAGGCCCGCACGGACGCGACCGAACACGAAGTGCGCGCCGACTCCCCCTGACCCCGGCCCCCACCCCCGCCCCTCACAGCCCACCCGTCCCACGAACCACCACCCCCCGTCCCACGAACCACCGCCCACCCGCCAACCCCCGCCCCCCGTACGGAACCCCGGAGCCCCGCACACCGTCTCGTCCTCGGGAAGCAACGGGAGGCGTCATGGAACGACGTACGTTCATCGGCACGACGGCGGCCGCGCTGGCCGCGGCCACGGTCGCGGGCTGCACGGGCGAGGGAGCGGGCGGCGAGGGCGCCGCCGCCGGCACGGGCGGTACCGCGTCACGCACCGGTGGCGGCACCACCGCCCTGCGGACGGCCAGCGCCGCCGCCTCCTCCCCCGCCACCCTCAAGGCCCTCGCCCGCGATCTGGACGGCACCCTCGTCCGGCCCGGCGAGGGCAAGTGGGCGGCGGCCAGGCAGCTGTACAACACGCGCTACGACGACCTGCGGCCCACCGCCGTCGCGTACGTCGCGCACCCCGACGACATCCGCACGGCCCTCTCGTACGCCCGCAGCCACCACACCCCGGTCGCGATCCGCAACGGCGGCCATTCGTACGCCGGTTGGTCGTCCGGCAACGGGCGGCTGATCATCGACGTGTCGAAGCTGAGCAAGATACGGACGAGCGGGGGCACCGCCACGATCGGCGGCGGCGCCAAGCTCATCGACGTCTACCGCGGGCTCGCCGCGAAGGGCGTGACCATCCCCGCCGGCTCCTGCCCGACCGTCGGCATCTCCGGACTGACCCTGGGCGGCGGCCACGGCGTGGTCTCCCGCGCGTACGGGCTGACCTGCGACAGCCTCACCTCCGCCACGCTCATCACGGCCGACGGCAAGCAGCTGACCGCCTCCAAGTCCGAGCACAAGGACCTCTTCTGGGCGCTGCGCGGCGCGGGCAACGGCAACTTCGGCGTCGTCACCGAGCTGACGTACCGTACGCACGCCGCGCCCCAGGGCGTCTCCGCGTACATGACCTGGCCCTGGTCGAAGGCGGCCGCGGTCATCAAGGCGTGGCAGGAGTGGGGCCCCGGGCAGCCGGACGAGATCTGGTCCTCGGCGCACCTGGCGAACTCCCCCGGCGGCACGCCCACCGTCTCCGTGGCGTGCTTCTCCCTCGGCACGTACGGCGAGCTCCAGAACGCCGTCGACCGCCTCGCCGACAAGATCGGCTCGCCCGCCCGCAGCGTCTCGTTGAAGCGGCGTACGTACAAGGAGGCGATGGAGGTGTACGCGGGCTGCTCGTCCTTCGTCTCGGACGCCCAGTGCCACCTGCCCGGCACGACGCCCGGCCGTACCTCTACGGGCGCGCTCAACCGCGAGACGTACGCGGCGAGTTCGGACTTCTTCGACCGCTCGCTGTCGGCGGCGGGCATCCGCGCGCTGCTCTCCCAGATCGAGAACGTGACGGGCGCGAGCGCGGGCAGCATCGCGCTCACCGCGCTCGGCGGCGCCATCAACCGCGTCGACCCGACGGCGACGGCCTTCGTGCACCGGCGCTCGCGGATGCTGGCGCAGTACATCGCGTCGTGGCGCGCGGGCACCTCCGGCAAGCCCGCACAGGCGTGGCTGAAAAAGGCGCATGGGGCGATGGGGCGGTACGCGTCGGGAGCGGCGTACCAGAACTACACCGACGCCACCCTGACGAACTGGCGCGAGGCGTACTACGGGGACGCGGCGCCGCGTCTGAAGAAGCTGAAGAAGCAGTACGACCCGGAGCGCTTCTTCGACTTCCCGCAGGCGCTGTAGTCCTCGCCGGGCCGTGGGGCCACGCCCCGTCACCCGTCCGGCGGGCGCCGCGACCCGAACGGCCCCGCCCGACACGCCCTCGGCTGGCCCACCCGGCTGGACAGGCGTGCGCTGAGGGCATGACCACACCCCGCAACACCCCACGCCCTCGCGGCGGGCAGCGCCCCCGAATAGCCGCCGTCACCGCGACGGCGGCGGCCCTCACACTGGCCGTCACGGGCCCCGCGGCGGCCTTGGAGACGGCCCACGCCACCCCACGCGCCGCCGCCCCATCGGAGGCTGCGGCGCGGCATCCCGAGGCGGGCCCTCTTGCGCTCGTCTCCGCGGCCGTCACCGGGGCCGCGGCGGGCGCCGGCGTCTGGCTGCTGCGCCGCCGCCCGTCCCGCGAGCCCGACGCCGACCGGACGGACCGCTAGCGCTACCGCTAGGCGCGCACGTACTCACGTACCCGCGCGGGCCACAGGAACCGCTCCGCCGGGCGGCGAGAACCGCTAGGCGGCGAGGTCGCGCTCGTCCGGGTCGGCCGTGGCGCCCGACGGGGAGGCCGACGACGAGGTCCCGTTCAGGGGAGCCGTGACGGGGGCGACTTTCCGGTCCCAGACCAGCCATCCCGCGCGCCGGGTCCGCCCGATCACCTTGGTGAGCGGCGTGAGCAGCGCCATGGCGAGCGGCGAGAGGAGCAGGGCGACGGCGGTGCCGAGCGCGAAGCCGCCGACGACGTCCGTGGGGTAGTGCACGCCCATGAAGACCCGGCAGAAGCCCTCCAGGGCGGCGAGGCCGAGACCGATGAGCCCGAACTTCCGGTTGGCCACGAAGAGCCCGGCGCCGACGGCCATGGCGAGCGTCGCGTGATCGCTGACGAAGGAGTAGTCGTTCTTGCCGTCCACCAGGAGTTCGAGGCCGTGGTGGACGCGGAACGGACGCGGCCGTTCCACGAAGCCGCGGATGGGGATGTTGACCAGGACCGCGATCCCGGCGGCGAGCGGTGCCCAGACGACGGCGGCGACCGAGGAGGCGGCGTCGTCGAGGGTGGCGCGCTTGCGCTGGCCCCACCAGCACCAGACGACGAGCAGCACCAGGGCGAGCAGCAGGCCGTACTCCCCGACGAACGCCATGGCGCCGTCGAACCACGACGGGGAGTCCTTCGCCAGGCCGTTGATGTCGTAGAGCAGGCTGACGTCGGGGTTCGACCCGGATTCATCGAGTCCAGCCATGGCGCTGCGGCCCCTTGTCTCCTAGCCCTCGGGCGCACCTTTCTGTGCGCCCTGTCCATCAACCCCCGTGGTCGGTCCAGTCAAGGGAACGCCCAGTCCCCCGCACTACGTTCCACTCTCCACCGAAAGATCACTGAGACGTTACCGAAGAGAGACTCGTCGCCGCAGCTCAGGGGAGTTTTTTAACGGAGAGTTCAAGCCACATCACGCCGCGCGCCTGCTTCCGCACGCCGCACCGTCAGACCTCTGACGGCTTCTCCGGCAAGGCCTTGGCCCCGTCCTCGGTGACACGAGTCGCGCCAAAATAATCCGGGGTGTCGATCGGGTCGAACCGGATCACGGCGCCGGGCCGCGGGGCGTCGATCATGTAGCCGCCTCCGACGTAGATCCCGACGTGCCGGATGGCGCGGGAGTTGGTCAAATCGTCCGAGAAGAAGACCAGGTCACCGGGGAGCAGCTCGTCCCTCTTGGGGTGCGGTCCCGCGTTGTACTGGTCGTTGGCGACGCGCGGCAGCGTGATGCCGACGGTGCGGTAGGCGGCGAGGGTGAGTCCGGAGCAGTCGAACCGCCCGTTCTGCTCGGCGGTGCCGTTGCCGCCCCACAGGTACTCGGTGCCGAGCTTCTTCTGCGCGTAGTAGATGGCACCGGCCGCCTGTTGCGAGGGCGCGACCCGGCCGACGGGGCGCGCGAAGCTCTTGGAGAGGTTCGTGATGGTCTTCACGTAGTTCTGGGTCTCGCGGTAGGGCGGGACGCCGCCGTACTTGATGACGGCGTAGGCGCCCGCGTTGTACGCGGCGAGCATGTTCTCCGTAGGGCTGCCGGGAGCGTCCTTCACATACTTGGCGAGCTTGCAGTCGTACGAGGCGGCGGAGGGGATGGCGTCCTGCGGGTCCCAGATGTCCCGGTCCCCGTCGCCGTCCCCGTCGACGCCGTGCGTGGCCCAGGTGCCCGGGATGAACTGCGCTATCCCCAGCGCCTGCGCGGGGCTCTTGGCACGCGGATTGAAGCCGCTCTCCTGATAGAGCTGGGCGGCGAGCAGCGCGGGGTTGATCGCCTTGCAGAGATTGCCCCACTTCTGCACGAGGGGCTGATAGGTCGCGGGCACGGCCCCCTTGGCCAGCCCGACGGAGCCACCGCCCACTCCGTTGGCGAGGTTCCCCGCGGCCATGTAGGTCCCGACGACGAGCAGCGCGATGAAACTGAGGGCACCGCCGATCCCGACGGACGCGACCAGCCACGCCTTACGCACCGTCAACCACCCCTCACCCACCGGTAGCCCACCGGCGCCAAGTGTAGAGCCCGAACCCCTCGCCGAGCCCCCGGAACGACCCCCGACTGAGGCGAATCTCCGGGCCGCCCGAGTCGCCGGCCCCCGGCCCGCGGTGGATCACCGGCACGTACGCGACCGCCACGGGGAAGCGGGCGTGACCTCGGCCCACAACAGTTTCCCCGCGGCCTGCTCGGGAGCGGCTCCCCACCGGTCGGCACAGGCCCGCACGAGGTGCAGCCCCCGACCGCTCTCCGCCGTTTCCGACGGGTGGTGGCCGGGGGCGCGGTCTTCGGTGAATCCGGGCGGGATCTGCGGGTCGGAGTCCCACACGGCGACGCGGACCCCCTCCGGGGAGGAGGCGCGGAGACGCAGTGCGTACGGGCCGTCGGTGTGGCAGTGCGCGTTGTTGAGCAATTCTCCCGCCAACAGCTCAGCCGTAGGCGTGAGTTCGCTGAGCCCGTAGGTCTCCAGGACCGCGCGGAGGGTGGCGCGGGCGATGCGGGGAGCCCGGGGATCATGCGGGAGGTGGAGGGTGTAGGTCCAGGGCGGGGCTACGGTTGGGCGCATGGAAGTCTCCGTGGTGAGCGGGGAGTTGCCGGATGATGCCCGGTGACGATGCCGCTCCGTCGAGCGGGGTTCTTCCGGGCGAGGGCCCTGAGCCATAACGTAGCGGGGCTCGGATAAAGCGTTATCGATATCGCGTAAAAGGGCTGGTCTGCCACTCATGTGGGTGACCGATCGCGGGCGAGAGGCGAGCGAACCGTGAGATCCAACCCAACGGGCCGTCAGTTCCGTTTGGGCGCAGAGCTGCGCAAACTCCGCGAACGGGCGGGACTCACCTCCACCGAGGCGGGTCAACTGCTGGGCGTGAAGCAGAACCAGGTCAGCAACATGGAGTCGGGGCGCATGGGGGTGAGCCCCGAACGCGTACGGATGCTGGCCTGCCACTACGACTGTCCGGACAAGGCCCTCGTCGACGCCCTGGCCCGTATGACGGGCGACCGCAGGCGTGGCTGGTGGGAGGAGTACCGAGAGCTGCTGCCCGGGCTCCTGCTCGACCTGGCCGAGCTGGAGCACCACGCCCTGTCGCTGCGCGACAGCACGACCGCCCGCGTCCCCGGCCTGCTCCAGACCCCTGAGTACGCGAGAGAGATTTTCCGCCAAGCGGTCACCGAGCTTTCGCCGCCCGACATCGAACACCGCGTCTCGTTCCGCATCAAGCGCCAAGCGGTCCTCTACCGCGACGACCCCATGCCGTACGAGGCGATCATTCACGAGGCCGCCCTGCGCATGAAGGTCGGCGGTTCCGCCGTCGCACGGCGACAGCTTCAGCACCTGCTCGACATGAGCGAACGCGACCACGTCTCCGTGCGGGCCATCACCTTCGACGCCGGCGCCTATCCGGGGTCGGGCCAGTCGATCTACTTCGCGCGCGGCCCCGTACCCCAGCTGGACACCGTGCACCTGGACCAGTCGCACGGCTTGGTGTTCCTCGACGCCGAAGCCCAACTGCACAAGTACCGCATCCTCTTCGACCGCCTGGGCGCGGTTGCCCTCGACCCGGCCAAGAGCCGAGACCTCATCCACGCCGCCATGCAGGATCTGTGAAGGAGCCTCGATGAACACCGACTGGCAGAAGTCCTCCTACTGCTCGGAGGGCAACTCCTGCGTATACGCGTCCGCGGCCCCCGGAGGGCAGATCCGGCTCACCGAGAGCAGTGACCCCACCGAAGCGATACTCCACACCGCCCCCGAAGCCTTCGCGGCGCTCATCCGGAGCGCCAAGCTCCGACCCACGACGCAGAAAGGGCGCTGACCCTGCCGTGAACGAGTCCTGCAGCCCGCGACCCGCTGCCGTCCCCGCCGGCCTCGACTGGATCCGGGCCGCCCCTGAGGGCGAGCAGGGCCCCGGCCCTTGGATCGAGATCGCCTTCGGGGAGGGAGACGCCGTCCACCTCCGGGAGACCAGTGACCCGGACAACGTCGTCACGACCACCCGCGAGAAGTGGGACGCCTTCGTGCTCGGCGTGCAGGCCGGCGAGTTCGACCATTTCGTGGAGGGCATCGGCTCACCACCACCCTCGCCCCCGTCCGCGTAACCCCTGCCCCCCGGGGCCCTACCCCACGAACTCGCCCGTCGGAATGCAGCCATCCACAGGGCGGGCGCCGTCGAGACGTCTCCGGCAGGCCCAGCAGGGCATGTTCATGATCGTGGCGGCCCTGTGCGTGATCGTCGCGTCCCATGGCGGCATTCCAGGCGGGTGGCATTTCCGCAGGTCAGAGCCCCTTCGCGCATTCCAGCGTCCCTGATCGTCCGGTGCTCCTTGCCCCCTCCGAGTACCGCCCGCTTCGCTGTTCACCAGGCCGGACAGCCCGGCCCGGCACAACCACCTTCAGCAACCACCTCACCTCACTTCACTCCACTCAGTCACGGGGACCTCATGAAGCACGCCCACGCCACCAAGACCCTTCTCGCCGGCCTCGCCCTGATCAGCACCCTCGGCCTGACCGCCTGCAACGGGGACGACGGCAGCGGCGCTGACGCGGCCTCCGCGGGTTCCTCCAGTGGCTCGACCGGCGGGAGCGGCAGTTCCGACGGCGGCTCCACCGGTTCCGGCGGATCCACCGGCTCGTCCGACCAGGGCGCCAGCGGCGCCAGCGGCGGCAGCAGCGGCAACAGCAGCAGCGACGACGCCGGCAACGGCCAGGGCACCTCCGCCGGCACCGGCTCGAACAAGGGCGGCAAGGTCGGCATGTGCCGCAGCGACGAGCTGGAGGTGACCGCCGTCGACAACTCCACCGACAAGACGGAAGGCGTCGTCACCGTCGTCTTCAAGAACGGCGGCGGCCGTGACTGCTCCATCAACGGCTACGCGGGCGTCGACCTGAAGGCGGCCACCGGCGACACCATCTCCGTGGACCGCAACGGCGAGCCCTCCCACTCCGAGATCCTCAAGGACGGCGACTCCGCCGCCTTCAACATCACGTTCCCCGTCAACAACACCGGCGGCTCCGGCGTCCGCATCGCCAAAATCCTCGTGACCCCGCCCAACGAGACGAAGACGGTCACCATCGCCTGGCCCGCCGGCACCCTCCCGGTGAGCGAGGACGGCGGCGGCACGAAGCTGTCCATCGGTCCGGTCGCCGCGGTCAGCGACTCCCCCGCGGGCTGAGGTGGCCCAGGGACCCCTGTGACCGGAGAAAGGTACTGGTCACAGGGGTTCGAGCGGTTCCTCGACGCCCAATTGACGCACCCTCGGCCACCCTCGATGGTGGGTGGACCGAGCGTCACGGGACGGCGACGACGTCATTGGCCGGGGGGAGCCGGAGATGGGGCCCAGGGATCAGCACGCCGCGGAGCCGGCCGACGAACGGCCCGGCGAGTTCGGCCCACCCCCACCCGTACCCCCGCCACCCACCACACCCCCATCAGCCGCGCCCCCACCCCCAGCCTCACGACCGACCACAGCACCTCCCCCACCCCCGTACGCCCCATCCCCACCCCCAGCCCCCACCCCCCTCCACCCCACAGCCATAGCCCTCCTCAACCTCACCGGACTCGGCCTCGGCTACCTGGTCCTGCGGCGGGTCCCGTTCGCCGCGCTCTGTTGCGCGGCCACCGCCGCCCTGCTCGTCGTCGCGCTGCCCGCCGATGTCGACCGCGTCCCCGTCGGTGTCCTCGTCGCCTACGCGGCCGTGCTGCTCCTCGCCGCCGCGCACGGCGCCCACCGGGCCCGCCGGGACCGGGACCGGTGGCCGCGCCCGCTGCGGGCGCCCGTCGCGGTCGGGCTCGGGGTCGTCCTGCTGGCCGTACCCGTGGGGGGCGCGTTCGCGTACGAGGCGGCGCACGACGAGGCGGTCGAGCGCATGCTCCTCGCACGCCTCGACAAGGCCGACCGCATCGTCGCGGAGCTCGACGGCCGGCCCTTCGGCGGCGCGGCCGAACGCCGGTACGAGAAGGCCCTCGCCATCTACCGCGGCCTCGCCGAGGACCACGGCGGCTCGAAGGCCGCGGCCCGTTTGCCCGACAGCCTCGAGGCGTACTACGAGTCCGTCGCCGCGCCCTACGCCGACAAGCGGTACTGCGAGGCCGTCGCCCCGCTCGAACACCTGCGGACCGTCCCGCGCATCCTTGGCAGAAGCCACCTCGGCAAGCTCGCCACCTGGCCGGACGACCGCCTCGCCGCCTCGCTGTACAGGTGCGGGACCGACGCGCTCGGCAGCGCCGACGCGAACGCCCCGCTGAGCGAACTCCTCCGCACCTTCCCCGAGTCGGACCAGGCCGCGCGGGTGGGTCCCGCCCTGCGCGCCGCCGTCGACACCCGCTCGGCCGCGCTCGCGGGCTCCGACCCGTGCCCCCACGTCGACGCGCTGCGCGCCCTCGGCGGTACCGCGGACGCCCTGCCGGGCGGCGGGGTGGACGCGCGGAGCCTGCGCGCCGCGGCCGACCGCGCCGTGGAACGCGGCGTGTACGCCTGTGGCGTGGACCAGTTCGAGGACGCCGACTTCGCGAAGGCGGCCGCGACCCTGAACGGCTTCGCCGGGAAGTACCCGGACAACGCGCACCACGACCGGGCCAGGGACATCGCCATCGCCGCGGAGATCGCCGAGGAACGCCCCGCCGCCGGCCGCGGGCTGCCTCCGGCCCACCCCACCCGCGGCGGCGCAACCGTCGACTTCGTCGTGGCCAACCTCGGCCCCGGCGCCCTGGAGGTCCTCTACACCGGCCCCACCACCGGCACCCTCCACCTCAAGGACTGCCCGTCGTGCCGCATCTACGCCACCAAGACCGAGGGCGACGCCGCGTGCCGGGCGGGCGTCGGGAAGTACCCCAGGACCACGCTCAGGCTGCCGGCGGGCGAGTACCACTTCCTCTACAAGCGGGCCACCGTACGCGATCGAGCCGACGGTGCGCGGCTCAGCACCGCCTACCGCTACACCGACTGCTCCTTCGTGACCCGCGGGGCCGCCGGGCTCGGGCTTACTTAACACCTGGTCAGGGGCACGCCGGGCCGTCATTGCCCGGCGTCGTACCGCGTGATACACAGAGTCACCGGACGTCACGTGCGAGGAAACGCACGAAGTCAGCCAACGAATGGCGCCAAGGCGACATGCGCGGGCCCGATTGTCGGCGAGAATGAGCTGTCCTCTGTACCGAGGTAGGCAGAGGTGGCAGAACAACCCACTAGGGGCGGTGAGTTACACATGCTTATGGCAGCCGAAAAGGGCGACATCACCACCATCATCGGCGGGATCGCCCCCGACTGGGGTCCCTTCGGGAGCCTGGGCAACGAGGCGCGCGTGATGATCGAGGTCGTGATGGCGATCGCCATCCTCCTCTGTCTCGGCATCGCGATCTGGGGCGCGGCGAAGCAGCGCATCGGCGCGACGGCGCTGCGCGACACGTTCAGCGCGGAGCAGGGCAAGGGTCTGATCATCGCGGGCCTGACCGGAGTCTTCATCATCGGCTCGCTCGGCACGCTCTTCACGATCGTCTACGGCATGGCGGTCTAGTACGGCACGGGGCGGGCCGGTCCCCCACCCGCCCCGCCCCTCCCCCACGTCCCCCTCCCCACGTCCCCACTCCCCCTGTCCCCTTCTCCCCTGTCCCCACTTCTCCCTGTCCCCACTCACCATCCGTCCGTCGTGCCCACCGGCTGAGGTTGCAACTCCCTGATGTCGAGTCACCACACCGCGCCCGCGCGGGAACCAGCACGGCTACCGTCATACGTGTCCTACGTGACGGTCCAGCGAGAGGTTGAGGGGGCGTACGCGGCATGACTCCCGACGACGACCGGAACGACGGCCTCTTCTTCGGCGGCTCGGGGGAGACCCGGACGCGGCTTCCCCACGGGGAGGGCGGAGGCGACGACGTCTACGGCGGCACGCGCAGATCCGGCCGCCCCGGACGGTCGTCCTCCCGCAGCCTGGTCACGGTCGTCGGCGTGGTGGTCCTGCTGATCGCGGCGATCGCGTTCGCCAACCGCGGGGACGATTCCTCTTCGGGGGGCGGCGACGGCAAGAAGCCGGAGGCGGCCCCGACGGCGCCCTCCGGCGAGAAGCCGGTCGGCGGCAAGAACGGGACGATCCCGGCGGGGTTCGCCAAGACGGAGCAGGGGGCGCAGAGCGCGGCGGCGAACTATGCGGTCGCTCTCGGCTCCGCCGACATGTTCAACAAGGATCTGCGGCACGGCATCGTGAACACCGTGTACACCCCCGACGAGGCGGCGAAGCGTCAGCCCGAGCTGGACAAGGTGTACTCGGACGAGAAGTTCCTGACCCGCATCGGCCTGAACCCGGATGGCTCAGCCCCCAAGAACACCAGGTTCGTCTCGCGGATGATTCCGGTGGGCACCAAGGCCACGAAGTTCAGCGGTGACACCGCGAGCGTCGAGATCTGGTACTCGTCCCTGTTCGGCCTGGCGGGAGAGGCCGCCAAGAACCCGGTGTCGGAGAGCTGGTTCACCAACACCTACGAACTGCGGTGGGTCGGCGGCGACTGGAAGGTCGCCGACTTCCGGCAGAAGGACGGCCCCGTCCCGGTAGGGCGCGACCAGCGGGCCTCCACTGCCGACGACATGGCGAAAGCAGTGGAGCAGTTCGGAGGGTTCACCTATGCCCGGTAGCACCCGTCACCGCACCCTGACCCTCGCCGCCGCTGTGACGACAGTCCAGACGGCGGCCGTGCTGCTGGCCACCCACGCCTTCGCAGCTCCGGACCCGAAACCGTCGGAGGACCCCTGTGGGCTCATCCGGGGCCCCGCCAAAAAGTACTGCGAAAAAGGCCAATCCGGCGGAGGCGGAGACAACAAATACCCCACCGACGGCCCCCTCCCCGACTCCCTCGACCCCCTCAGCTCCCTCGCCAAGGGCTGTGCCGACGCCGCGTCCTGGACCGTCGACAAGCTCTCCGAGGCCGTGAAGGACACCGCGAACGTCGACTTCACGAACCCCCAGTTCCTCCAGCAGTACGCCGTCGTCTTCGCCGCGTCGACCGTCCTGACGCTGCTCCTGTGGCTGCTCGCCGTCGCCAAGCGGGCGGTCCGCGGCGTGCCGCTGACCACCGCGATCTCCGAGGCCATCGGGTTCCTGTGGCTGACGGTGCTCGCGTCCGCCTTCACGCCGCTGATCCTGTACACCGTCGTGTCGGCGACCGACGGCGTCACGGACGTCATCGCGAAGGCGACGGGCGGTCAGACGGACACGTTCTTCGGGACGTTCTCGGGCGCGCTCAAGAAGGGGGACGACATCGGCGGCGGTCCGATCATGCTGATCGTCGTCTCGCTGGTGTCGATCCTCGCCGCGGGCGTGCTCTGGCTGGAGCTGGTGATCAGGGCGGCGCTCCTCTACGTGGGGGCGCTCCTCGGCACGGTCGTCTACGCCGGCCTCGTCGACAAGAACCTGTGGACGCACGTCCGCCGCTGGGCGGGGATCATGATCGCGGTGATCCTGGTGAAGCCCATCATCGTCATCGTCCTCGGGCTCGCCGGCGCGCTCTCCGCCGACGACGGTCCCGACTCGTTCTCCGCGGTCGTCTCCGGGCTCTCGATCATCCTGCTCGCCATCTTCGCGAGCGCCATGATCTACCGCTTCGTCCCGGGCTTCGGCGACGAGATCGCGGGTTCCCGCAACAACCGCATCATGCGCGGCGCCGAGAACAAGGCCGCCGCCGTGATCAGCTCCCCCGCCTCCCTCGTCTCGCAGGGCATCAAGACCCACAGTGCCCGCGGCAACGGAAGCGGCGGGGGCGGGAACCAGGGCGGCGGCAGCCAGCCGCGCCCCGCCCATACCGCAGGCAGCGGCGTGGCAGCCCACAGCAGCCGGCCCACCGGCGGCTCCGGGGGCGGCGGCTCGTCGAACGGCGGCGGATCTGTCCCCTCCGCCGCACCCCCGCCGCGCAGCAGTGCGACGGACACCCCGCACGCGGGCAACCGCGGCGGTTCCCGCACCAGCAGCACCCCACGCAGTACCAACCGCACGGGAGGTGAAGGGCGTTGACGACCCAGTCCCACGTGTCCCAGCCGGTCGCGCCCCGCCGCACATATCTGATCGGCCGCGCCCGGCCGAACGCGATCGTCGGCAAGAACCGCGAGACCGGGGAGATCGCCCTGATCATCGTGGGGGCGTTCCTCGGCATGATGTGCGGGCTCCTCGTCCCCGTCCTCTCGCTGCGCATCGTCCTGCTGACGGGCCTGCCGATGCTCGCCATCGCGGCCGTGTACGTCCCGTACAAGAACCGCACCTTCTACAAGTGGTTCGAGATCAACCGCAGCTACAAGCGGTCCCTGAAGCGCGGTACCGCCTACCGTTCCGCGGCGCCCGAGGCCGGTGTGCGGCTCGACGGGCGCGAGGTGGAGGTCGGGCCGCCGCCCGGCATCGGCCGGATCAACTGGCTGGCCGCGCCGTTCGGCCCGGACGAGATCGCCGTGCTGCTGCACGCGGACCGCCGTACCGTCACCGCCGCGATCGAGATCGAGGGTCCCGGTGTCGGCCTGCGCGACTCCGAGGACCAGGAGGCGCTGGTCGACCGGTTCGGGACGCTGCTCAAGCACGTCGCGAACGGCGACGGCTTCGTCACCCGCCTGCAGATGCTCGCCCGTACGCTGCCCGCCGACCCGGACGCGCACGCCAAGGACGTCAGCGTGCGGGGCGACGACCGGGCGCTGCCCTGGCTCCAGCAGTCGTACGACCAGCTCCAGTCGATGGTGTCGACCAGCAGCGAGCAGCACCGCGCCTACCTCGTCGCCTGCATGCACTACTCCCGGGACCTGGCCGCCGAGGCGCAGGCGATGGCCCGCGCGGCCCGCCCGCAGGGTGGCCGGAAGCTCGACAAGGACGCCGGTCTCGCCGTGGTGATGGCGCGCGAGCTGACCGACATCTGCTCGCGGCTCCAGGAGGCCGACATCCGGGTCAGGCAGCCGCTCGGGCAGGGGCGGCTCTCCTCGCTGGTGCACTCGATGTACGACCCGGACCACCCCATCGACCACATCCAGGCGATGACCAAGCGCAACGCCTGGCCCGCCGAGCTCGACGCCATGGAGCCCACCTACCTCCAGGCCAAGACCCGCGAGTCCTCCACCCGTGCCCCCTGGTGCCACGCCACGGCCTGGGTGAAGGAGTGGCCGATGACGCCGGTCGGCGTCAACTTCCTCGCGCCGCTGCTCGTCCACACCCCGGACGTGATCCGCACGGTCGCCGTGACGATGGACCTCGAACCCACCGAGGTCGCCATCGAGCGGATGCTGACCGAGAAGACCAACGACGAGGCGGAGGCGAGCCGCCAGGCCAAGATGAACCGCACGGTCGACCCCCGCGACATCGCCTCGCACACCCGTCTCGACCAGCGCGGCGAGGACCTGGCGAGCGGCGCGGCCGGCGTCAACCTCGTCGGGTACATCACGGTCTCGTCCCGTTCCCCGGAGGCGCTCGCGCGCGACAAGCGCACCATCCGTGCCTCCGCCGGCAAGTCGTATCTGAAGCTGGAGTGGTGCGACCGCGAGCACCACAGGGCCTTCGTCAACACGCTGCCGTTCGCGACCGGCATCCGACGCTAGAGGCGAGGGCTGCCACCATGCGGGATCCCCTGACCATCCTCACCGACGCCTTCACCTCCTTCCTCTTCGGCAAGGTGGAAACGACCAGGCTTCCCGTCCGTACGTCGACGGGGCAGGCCCAGGCGGTCTACCTGCCGACGGCGGCACCGGGTCTCGGCGACTCGGGCGTGATCATCGGACGTGAGGTGTACTCCGGCAAGGGGTACATCTACGACCCGTTCCAGCTGTACGGGCAGCAGCTGCCCGCGCCGCACTGGCTGGTGCTCGGCGAGTCCGGCAACGGCAAGTCGGCCCTGGAGAAGACGTACGTCCTGCGGCAGCTGCGCTTCAAGGACCGCCAGGTCGTCGTCCTGGACGCGCAGGGCGAGGACGGCGTCGGCGAGTGGAACCTCATCGCCCAGGAGCTGGGGATAACGCCCATCCGGCTCGATCCGACGGCCGCCCTGGACATGGGCATCCGCCTCAACCCGCTGGACCCGGCGATCACGACGACGGGCCAGCTGGCGCTGCTCAGGACCATCATCGAGGTCGCCATGGGGCACGGGCTCGACGAGCGGTCGGGCTTCGCGCTCAAGGTCGCGCACGCGTACGTGAACGAGACCATCGTGGAGCGCCAGCCGGTGCTCACCGACATCGTCGAGCAGCTGCGCCACCCCGAGCCGGAGTCGGCCGAGGCGATGAACGTGGCCATAGACGACGTACGGGCCTGGGGCCTGGACGTGGCACTGGTCCTCGACCGGCTGGTCGACGGTGACCTGCGGGGCATGTTCGACGGTCCGACGACGGTCGGCATCGATCTGGACGCCCCCCTGATCGTCTTCGACCTCTCGCACATCGACCGCAACTCGATCGCGATGCCGATCCTGATGGCGATCGTGGGCGTGTGGCTGGAACACACGTGGATCCGGCCCGACCGCGTCAAGCGCATCTTCCTGGTGGAGGAGGCGTGGCACATCATCAACTCCCCCTTCGTGGCGCAGCTGTTCCAGCGGCTGCTGAAGTTCGGCCGGCGCCTCGGCCTGTCGTTCGTGGCGGTGGTCCACCACCTGAGCGACGTCGTGGACGGCGCGGCGGCCAAGGAGGCGGCGGCGATCCTGAAGATGGCGTCCACGCGCACCATCTACGCCCAGAAGGCGGACGAGGCGCGCGCGACGGGCCGGGTGCTCGGCCTGCCGAGGTGGGCGGTGGAGATCATCCCGACCCTCACCCCCGGCATCGCGGTGTGGGACGTCAACGGCAACGTCCAGGTGGTCAAGCACCTGATCACGGAGACGGAACGGCCGCTGGTCTTCACCGACCGGGCCATGACCGAGTCGTCGGCCGACCTGGCCCACGACGCTCCGGCCGACGACGCGATGCGGGCGGCCGAGCTGGAGGCGGAGCAGCGGGCGGCGTACATGGAGCAGCATGCGGGATGAGTGGGAGCGGGGCCGGGACCCGCGGGCGCGGCAGCCCCAACGGGGCGTGCCGGACGGGCTGTTGGTGGCGTTCCTGGCCCTGTTGCTCGGAGCCACGGTGCTCGTCTGGTCGGCCACGAACCTCGCGGCCCGGTTCGCGCGCGGCGCCTGGCCGGAGAAGGTCTCTTTCGGCCATACGCCGCCGGCCGTACGGCACTTGATCGGTCAGCCGCACGACGTGGCGGGTGCCTGGCCCGAGACGCCGCCGGGGCAGCTGTCGGGGTACGGCCTGTTCTGGGGGTTGTTCATCGGCCAGCTGCTGCTCCTGATCGTGCTGGCCGTCTTCGTGATGGGGACGGTGGCGCGGTGGCGCGCGGTACGGAGGCGCAGCCGGGAGGCGGCCGCGGAGAGGTCCGGGGGTGAGCGCCGCGCCGGAGGCGTGGAGAGCATTGGGGGCGTGGAGAGCGTTGGGGGCGGTGGGAGCGGTAGAGGTGGCGGGAGCGGTCGGGGCGGCGCCCCGGTGCCGGCCCCGCAGACCGAAAGCCTTCCTGCCGAAAGCCTTCCTGCCGAAGGCCTTCCTGCCGAACCCCCTAGTGCCGAAGGCCCTCGTACCGAAACCCCTCATCCCGAGGCCCCCCGCGCCGCAGGCGTGGTGAACGGCGTGCCGGTGCCGGGTGGGGAGGCGGTGGCGGTGCCCACCCCTCGTAGCCCCCTGGTCCTCGGCAGCCCCACGGACCGCCGCCCCTTCGCCGTCGAGGCGATCCGCGACGCCGAGGGCGCCGCCCTCGTCCTGACCTCCGACCCCACCCTGTGGGCCGAGACGAAGGACGCGCGGGCCAAGCTCGGCCCCGTCCTGCTCTACGACCCCGCCCACCTGTGCGACACCCCGGCCCGCCTGCACTGGTCCCCCACCGCCGGCTGCCAGGACAAGGAGACGGCCGATCAGCGTGCCGTCGCGCTGCTCGCGCCGATAAGGCCGGTCGCGAAGCTTGACGCCGCCGTCGCCGACACGGCGCGGATCCTGATGCGCAGCTTCCTGCACGCCGCGGCGGTGGGCGACAAGCCGATGAAGGCCGTACACCGCTGGTCCCAGGGCACGCAGGTCCAGGAGGCGGTGCGCATTCTCCGTACGCACCCGAAGGCATCGTCCGGCACGGCGGGCGAGCTGGAGGCGGCCCTCACCGCCTACCCCGAACGCCGGGACATCGCGCAGGAGTTGACGGCACGTGCGCTCTCCGCGCTGTTCACGGTCCACGTCCGCGAGTCCTGCACGCCGAACCGAACTGATGCGCTCACCCTGGATTCTTTTGTGGATGAAGGGGGCACGCTTTTTGTGGTGGGTGAGGCGATCGAGGATCCCAAGTCCCACCAGGGCCCGGGTGCCATGCCCCTGTTGACGGCACTCGCCTCCAGCGTGGTCGAGCACGGCCGGCGCATGGCCGAACGGTCATCCTCCGGTCGGCTCGACCCACCAATGACGCTCGTCCTGGACGACGTCGCCGCGGTGGCTCCCCTGCCCCAGCTTCCGGAGCTGCTCGCCACCGGTGCCGACCGGGGCCTGCGCACCCTGGCCCTGCTCCGCTCCCGGGAACAGGGCAGAGCCCGCTGGCCGGACACCGGCCTCCCCACCAGCTGACGAGAGTCCCCCACTCGCGGCCCCGGCACCACCCCGCCGTCCTCGTCCACCTCCCCGCCGGGCCCGGCCGGTGGCCGAGCCCGCCGCGGGTCGCACCCGCGAGCCGCTCGGCGGCGACGAGATGCGCCGCGCCGTCGTGCGGCAGCTGGTCGCGGGCGACACGAACGACGCGATCGCCCGGCGCCTTGAGGTGTCGGGGCGCACGGTCGCGGGCCATATCGCCGCGGCCTCCCGGGAGTTGGGTTACCGCTCGCGGGCCCAGCTCGGCCACCTGATCGCCCGGACGAGCCCGGCCCCTAGCCGTCCGCCGCCGGCCCCGGCGCGACCTCGTCGCCCTCCCCGTCCGGCCCCCGCACCCCGTACAGCCGCAGGAAGATCCCCACCCCGTCCCGCACGAGCTCCTCGACCTCCTCCTCACCCAGGGGCAGCGCCCCGAAGTACGACTCGGTCGTCACGCTGCCGCCCACGAGGAAGGCGAAGTGCCGGGCCGCCTTGCGGGCGTTCGTCTCATCGACGGCGAGCAGGCCCTGCCGGCCGACCTCCAGCAGCCGGCGCCCCAGGGCCGCCTGGGAGGCGCGCGGCCCGATCCGCTGCCACTCCTCCAGGACGTCCGAGGGCAGCCGGCCGCCCTCGGGGATGATCTGGCGCACGACCGAGAAGTGCCCGGCGTGTGCCGCGCCCTGCCCCACCCATTCGCGGGCCAGGTCGAGGAGGTCCTCCTCGATGTCGCGGACCTTGCGCAGATGCCGTTCGAAGAGTGCTTCGGCGGCCTCGGTGACCGAGGCGGCGCTCTCCAGGAGGACGGCGCGGAAGAGCCCCTCCTTGTCGCCGAAGTGGTTGTAAATGGTACGCGTGGAGACGCCGGCCTCGGCGGCGATGGCGTCGATGCTCGCGCGCGTGTAGCCCTCGCGTCCGAAGACGGTGCGGGCGCCGGCGGTGATGGCCCGGCGCTTCTCCGCCATCCCCTTGCGCGGCGGCTTCTGTCCCGCACCGCCGCCGGAACTCCCCGTGTCCGCCGCTGCCTTGTCCGACATCGTCACCTCTCAGAAAAATTACAATGGACGTTGTAATTACTACAACGCTCGTTGTACTTTACTCGCATGCCCACCGAGACCGCTCCGCAGGACCCGCCCCTCCGCAGGGGCCGTCCCATCCTCACCCTCCTCGTCGTCCTCCTCGGCATGTTCACCCTGCCGATGGCGATGTCCGGCACCACCGTCGCCCTCCCCCGCATCGGCTCCGACCTCGACGCGTCGGGCGCCGCCCTCCAATGGGTGGTCGTCGGCTACTTCCTCGCCGCCTCCTCGTTCATGCTCGTCGCAGGCTCGCTCGGCGACATCTTCGGCCGCCGCCGCATCCTCACCGCGGGCGCCGCCCTCTACTCCGCCGGCACCCTCGGCTCCGCCCTCGCCCACCACATCCTGCTCCTGGACGCCGCCCGGCTCCTGTCGGGCATCGGCGCCGCCGGAGTCATGGCGAGCGGCGGCTCTCTGCTCGCCGCCACCTTCACCGGGCCCGCGCGGACCAGGGTGTTCGCCGCCCTCGGCACCACGGCGGGCGTCGGCCTCGCCGTCGGCCCCACCTTCGCGGGCTGGATGGTGGACGGCCTCGGCTGGCGCACCACGTTCCTCGTCTTCGCCGCCGCCGGCGCCCTCATCCTCACCGGCGCGCGCTTCCTCGCCGAATCCCGCGCCGATGCCCCGCCGCAGGTCGACAAGGCCGGCGCCGCCACCTTCATCGGTGGGCTCTCCCTCACCCTGTTCGCCGTCACCCAGGGCTCCAAGTCCGGCTGGGCAACGGTCGACACGCTGCTGCCGCTCGTCCTCGGCGCGGCACTCCTGACCGCCTTCGTACGCGTCGAGAAGCGCCTCGCCGCCCGCGGCCGCCAGCCCATCCTCGACCTCTCCCTGGCCCGCGACCCGGCCTTCCTCGGCTGGTCGCTCGGCACCTTCGGGCTCGGCGCGGGCACCACCGGCGTCCTGGTCTTCCTGCCCACCTACCTCCAGGGCACCAGCGGCACCTCGGCCCGCACCGCGGGGCTGATCCTGCTCCTGATGACCGTCCCCGTCCTCGCGCTGCCCCCGCTCGGCGCCCGCCTGGTCAACCGCGGCGTCCCCGCCCGCCGCCTCCTCGTCCTCTCTCTGCTTCTGATCGCCGCGGGCAATGCCTGGCTGACCACCCTGCACCCGGGCATCGCCACCACCGCGCTCGCCGGCCCGCTCCTGACCATCGGCGTCGGCCAGGGCCTGTCCCTCGGCATCATCGACGCCCAGGCGCTCGGCATGGTCGAGCCCGCGAAGGTCGGCATGGCCTCCGGCTTCCTCAACACCGTGCGCGGCGGCACCGGCGCCGTCATGCTCACCCTGATCGGCGCGCTGCTGCTGGCCCTGGTGGAGTCCCGGGTCGGCTCGGCGGAGATCGCGGGGCGCGTCACGGCCGGCGCGGGCGGCCACGCCGACCAGTTCACCGAGGCCTGGCGGATCACCCTCTGGGCCGTCGCGGGCGCCATCACCGGGCTCGCGCTCCTCGTCCACGGGCTGCTGCGGCCGCGCCCCGGCCGCCGTCCGACGGCGGGGAAAGCGGAGGCAATTGTTCCCGACGTATCCTCGTCCGTCGCCCCCACCAGGCCGCCGACCGCGACCGCGGCACGGACGCACTGAGCCGGGGGCCGAGCGCCAACCACCGCACCACGCGGTGTTTCTGACCACATGTCCACCACGTTCCGACCAGTTGTCACCAAGGAGTACGTCATGTCCACCACCCCGGACGCCGCCCCCGGCACCGCCCCCGACGCCACCGCCCCGCTCCGTCTCGCCGTCATCGTCGGCTCCACCCGCGAAGGCCGCTTCGGTCCGACCGTCGCCGACTGGTTCACCGCGGTCGCCGGGCAGCACACCGGTTACACCCTGGACGTCATAGATGTCGCCGGTCTTGAACTGCCCGCCACCCACCCGGACTGGGGCACCGAGCCCACCCCCGCGCTCGCCGCGCTCGCCGAGCGGGTCGGCGCCGCCGACGCGTACGTGGTCATCACCCCCGAGTACAACCACAGCTTCCCCGGCGCGCTGAAGCACTTCATCGACCTGCACCGCAACGAGTGGCGTGCCAAGCCGGTCGCCTTCGTCTCCTACGGCGGCCACGCCGGCGGCCTGCGCGCCGTCGAGCAGCTCCGGCTCGTCTTCGCCGAGCTGCACTGCGTCACCATCCGCGACGGCGTCAGCTTCCACAACGCCTGGGACCACTTCGGCGAGGACGGCAAGGCCCACGCCGAGGACGGCGCGGCGGGCGCCGCCAAGGTCATGCTGGACCAGCTGGCGTGGTGGGGACAGGCCCTGCGCACGGCCCGTACCGAGAACCCCTACTAGGCCGGGGCCCGGAGCCCTGGGCCGGCAGCCCTCAGGGACGCTCCAGCACCAGTTCGTACTCACGCGAAGAGGGGTCGCCCGGCACCGGGACGGCCCCTCCGCTGCGTACGAAACCGAACCGCCGGTAGAAGGCCTGCGCCCGCGGATTGGACTCGTGGACGTACAGCCGCACCCGCTCCAGGCCCGCCAGGGACCAGGCCCACCCGACGGCCGCCCCGAAGAGCGCGTCCACCGCGCCGCTCCCGCGGTGCTCGGGCCGCACGTAAACCCCCACGAGATGCGCCTGCCGCCGCTCGATCAGCCCGCCGAAGACGTCCTCCGTCCCCGCCTCCTCGACCAGCACCGTCACCGAGCCCGCCCACACCCCGTGCGGCCCCTCCACCACGAACTGCCGGGTCAGCGAGGCGCGCGCCGTCCCCGCCGCCCGCTCCCGCCAGTGGGAGTCCGGCCTGGCCGCGGCCTCCTCGTACGTCTCCAGGAAGGCGACCGGCGCCGCCGGGTCGCGCAGCGCGGCGAGCCTCAGCTCCCGCACCCGCGGCCACTCCTCTGCGCGCACGGCTCGTACGACGTACTCATGATCCATGGCCAGATCCTCGGCGAAGGCCCGGACCCGCGCAATGTCGTGTTCGTCTCAAGCCGGGATGCCGTGGGCCTGCTGTCTTCAGGCCGCGGCGCGGAAGACGTACGCCGTCATCGGAGCGGCGACCGGTCCGGGCCCCAGACGGGCCGTCACCTCCTCGACCACGGCCGCCCGTACGGCCGCCTCGTCGGCGCGCCCCTCCAGGGCCGTGTGCACCGGCGTCCCCGTGAGGAACCCGGTGGCGACGTCGGCGGCCGACCCGGCCCGGCCCTCCAGCGTCAGCTCCCGCTGCTCCTCGACGGCGAACCCGGCGGCGGTCAGGTCCGCGGCGACCGCCGCCGGGTCGGCGTAGCCGTGCGGGACCGTGGGCAGGAAGCGCGGCGCGTCGTCCGGGCAGGTCCGCTCCAGACCGGCCTGGAACGCGGCGCCGAACCCGTGCGTGCCGATCGGCCCCCAGGTGTTGAAGAGGAACCGGCCGCCCGGCGCCAGCACCCGGCGGACCTCGGCGTAGGCCGCGACCCGGTCGGGGAAGAACATCACGCCGAACTGGCAGACCACCAGGTCGAAGCCCCCGTCGGGGAACGGCAGCCGCTGCGCGTCCGCCTGCCGCCACACCGCGCCGGGCGCCCTCGCCGACCCGACGGCGACCATGGCGCCGTTCAGGTCGGTGGCCGTCACCTCGGCCGACGGCACCGCCGCGAGCAGCTCCGCCGTCACCGCGCCGGTCCCCGCGGCCAGTTCGAGGATCCTGCGGGGGCCGAGCGACGCCGCCCGGGCGGCCAGGTCCTCGGCGAAGGGCCGGAAGACCACCGGCACGAGATACCGCTCGTAGGCCGCCGGCATCGACTCGGACCACCGGCGGTCGGCGTCGTTTCCCGTCACCTCGTCGCCTTCATCATCGTCGTCACCTTCATCACCTTCGTCACGGTAGCCCCGTCCCGGGAGATCCGCCCCGAAAGATCGGCCGCCCGGCGGCGCCGCCGTAATTCGGGTGCCGTCCGGCAACCCCGTGGCTAGGGTGGAACTCGTTCAGGTGCGCAGGTTGCGGCTACTTCTCCTTCCAAGAGAGCAACGCGGGTTCGAATCCCGCCGCCGGCTTCCGGCCGGTGTCGTCCAGCGGCCGAGGACGCTTACGTCGCCGCCGCCGACTCTGATCTCTGAACACCGGAACACGGGCCGTCCGCCACGGGGGAACCTGGCGGGCGGCTTCGTCGTGCCGCGGCCGGCCCCGTACATCGGACGATCCAAATATCGGGGTCAATCGGGTGAAAACGGCGCAAGAGCGACTGCGGATCGCCGCGAGAGGGCAAGCCCGTGATGTCCCAACCGCGCCGACCAGAAAGACAACAGATGCGCATCCGCACCGCCTTCGCCGCCACCGCCCTTGCCGCCGCCGCCATCCTCGGTGGCGCGGGCGCCGCCTCCGCCGACGACGAGATGCACGACGGCGACTTCGCCCAGTCCAGCGAGCTGGGCTTCGCGCCCACGAACGTCTCGGACAACTACGCCCGGTCGTGGAACAGCGTCGCCGCGTTCGGCGACATGGTCCTCGACTGACCCGGCTGAGACCGAAGAACACACAGCGCGAGCCGTCCGTCCCGGGAAACCGGGCGGGCGGCTCCGCCGTGCCCCTCCCCCCCTCGGACGCCCCTTCGCACGCCCCCCCCGGGCGCCCAGGCTGACGGTCTGACGGCCCCCGCCCGACCGGCCACCCCTCAGGGTCGGCGTCGTACCGCGGTACCACTGGCGGCCGCCGCTTCCCGCCCGTGGTCCGACGAACCGCGTCCTCGCGCACGCCAGCATCGAGGACATGATCAGGGCATACGGACTCACCAAACGCTACGGCGGCAAGACCGTCGTCGACGACCTCGGCTTCGAGGTCCTGCCGGGCACCGTCACCGGCTTCCTCGGCCCCAACGGCGCGGGCAAGTCCACCACCATGCGGATGCTCCTCGGCCTCGACGCCCCCACCCGCGGGCGTGCCACCATCGGCGACCGCGCCTACGCGACCCACCCCGCGCCCCTGCACGAGGTCGGCGCCCTCCTCGAAGCCCGCTCCGTCCACCCGGGCCGCTCCGCGTACCACCACCTGATGGCGCTCGCCCACACGCACTCCATCCCCTGGAGCCGCGTGGACGCGGTCCTGGAACTGGCCGGCATCCACGACGTCGCCCGCCGCCGCGTCAAGGGCTTCTCCCTCGGCATGGGCCAGCGCCTCGGCATCGCCGCAGCCCTGCTCGGCGACCCGGCCACCGTCATCCTCGACGAACCGGTCAACGGCCTCGACCCCGAGGGCGTCCTGTGGATCCGCAACCTCCTCAAGTCCCTAGCCGCCGAAGGCCGTACGGTCCTCGTCTCCTCCCACCTCATGAGCGAGATGGCGCTCACCGCCGAGCACCTGATCATCATCGGCCGCGGCAGGCTCCTCGCCGACACCACCGTCGAACGGTTCGTACGCGACTCCGGCACCGGCTCCGTCAAGGTCGTCTCCCCCGAGGCCGGCCGGCTGACGGAACTCCTCGCGGGCCCCGGCGTACGGATCACGGCCGACACCCCCGGCGTCCTCGACGTGCGCGGCACGGACGCCGAACACATCGGCCGCACCGCCGCCGCCCACGGCGTCCCCCTCTTCGAACTCACCCCGCAGACCGCGTCGTTGGAGCAGGCGTTCATGGACCTCACCCGGGACTCGGTCGAGTACGTCACCCCGACGCGCGCCACCGCCGCCCACCCGTCGGAAGGAGCCGCGGCATGAACACCCTCACCACCACCTCCCGCACCACCCCGGGCACCACGCCCGGGCCCGCCCGCCCCACCGCCGCGTACCGGCTGAGCGTCAAGGGCGTCGTCCGCTCCGAATGGCACAAGCTGTGGACGCTCCGCTCCACCTGGATCACCCTGCTCACCGCGAGCGCCCTCGTCATCGCCGTCGGCATCACGATGGGCGTCACCTACGACGGGGACGATTCGGAGATCGACACGGTCGTCCTCACCCTCTTCGGCACCCAGCTCTCCCAGATCTGCCTCGCCGTCCTCGGCATCCTCGTCACCGCGGGCGAGTACTCGACGGGCATGATCCGGGCCTCCCTCACGGCCGTCCCCGCCCGCCTGCCCGTGCTGTGGTCGAAGGCCGGCGTCTTCACGGCGGTCGCCTTCACGACGAGCTTCGTGACGAACGTCGGTGCGTTCCTCCTCGCCCAGATCTGGCTCTCGGGCAGCGACAAGGAGCTGTCCCTCACCGACCCCGGCGTGCTCGGCGCCCTCGCGAGCAGCGCCGCGGGCCTCACCCTGCTCAGCCTGATCGCGCTCGGGCTCGGCGCCCTGTTCCGCTCGGTGCCCGGCGCCATCGGCGCGTTCGTCGGCGCGGTCCTGATCCTCCCCGAGGTCCTGTCGATGATGCCGTTCGGCTTCGTGGACACCGCCGTGCGGTACTTCCCCGCCCAGGCCGCGAGCTCCCTCGGCTCGGTCGCCCGGGTGGAGAACACCATCGCGCCCGGCACCGCCCTCGTCGTCCTCGCCCTCTGGGCCTGCGCACTCATCGGCGGGGCATCGGTGCTGCTCAAGCGGCGGGACGTATGACCAACCACCGTCCACGCCCGGCCCGTTGCGCGAGGATGGGGCGGTGACCGAGCCCCATCCCCTCACCCGGCACCTCCAGCGCTCGACCCAGCGGGTGCGCGCCTTCGACGGGCGCCACCCGCTCGTCTGGGACCTGGCGGTGACGGCCTTCTTCGTGATCGCCGCGCTCACCGACGGCGCAGGCGGCTGGCGCAGCACCGCCGCCGACCCCGAGGTGGCGCCGCACCTGATCACCCTGATGAGCCTCGGTCTCTCCGTGCCGCTGCTGTGGCGCCGCCGCCACCCGCTGGCCGCCCTCGCCGTGATGACGGCGACGACCGCGGCCAGCAACTGGACGGGTGCCTGGTTGCAGGCCGCCCTGATCCAGTTCATCGTCGTGTTCAACATCGCCCTGCGGCTGCCCCTGAAGACGCTGGGAGCGGCGGCCGCGATGACCGCCCTTCCGATGACCGTCTGCGTCTTCGCCTACCCGCGGAACAGCTGGGACGAGCTGATCGTCCCCCAGATCTGGTCCTTCGCGGTCGTCGCGCTCGCCGGCATCGCCGTCCGCTCCCGCCAGGACCACACCCAGGCCCTCGTCGAACGCGCCCGCCGGCTCGAGGTGGAACGCGACCAGCAGGCCCGGCTCGCCGCGGCCGCCGAACGCACCCGCATAGCCCGCGAGATGCACGACATCATCGGCCACAACCTCTCCGTCATCACCGGCCTCGCGGACGGGGGTTCGTACGCCGCCGCCAAGTCCCCCGAGCGCGCCGCCCAGGCCCTGACCGCCATCGGCACCACGAGCCGCCAGGCCCTCACCGAACTCCGCCGTCTCCTGGACGTCCTGCGCGACGACGCGCCCGCCCCGGCCGAACTCGCCCCGCAGCCCGCCCTCACCGACCTGGACCACCTCATCGACGGCGTACGGGCCGCGGGCCTCCCCGTACGCAGCACGGTCACCGGACGCCCCGACTCGGTCCCCGCGGGCCGGCAACTCACCGTCTACCGCGTCATCCAGGAAGCCCTGACCAACACCCTCAAACACGCGGGCGCCGGGGCCACGGCCACCGTCGACGTCTCGTACACCGACGCCGGCGTCACGGTGGATGTCACCGACACGGGCACGGGCGGCACTCCCGATCCAGACACTCCCGCCCCGGGCACCTCGGACCCGGGCACCGGCCGTGGCCTCACCGGAATGCGCGAGCGAACCTCGTTGTACGGCGGCACACTCGAGGCAGGCCCGCTCTCCCAACCGCCGGGCGGCTGGCGGGTCCGTCTCCATCTCCCCAAGGACAGCGAAACACCGTGACGACCGTACTCATCGTCGACGACCAGCCCATGCAGCGCTTCGGTTTCCGCATGCTCCTGGAGAGCCAGGACGACATGACGGTGACGGGTGAGGCCGGCAACGGCAGCGAGGCGGTCCGCCTGACCGCCGAACTCCACCCGGACGTCGTCCTGATGGACATCCGCATGCCCGGCCTCGACGGCATCGAGGCCACCCGCCGCATCGTCGCGTCGGGCGCCCGCACACGCGTCCTGATCCTCACGACATTCGACCTCGACGAATACGCGTACGCGGGCCTGCGCGCGGGCGCCTCCGGTTTCCTCATCAAGGACGCCCTGCCCGAGGAACTCCTCTCCGGAATCCGCGCGGTCGCCTCGGGCGACGCGGTCGTGGCCCCCAGCCTGACCCGCCGCCTCCTCGACGCGTACGCCGACCAGCTGCCGGATGCCGGCTCCGCGGCCACCGATCCGGCGGATCCGGCGGAACACCCGCGTCTGGCAGCTCTGACACAGCGCGAGCGGGAGATCCTGACGGTCATCGGCCAGGGCTGGACCAACGCGGAAATCGCCGACCGGCTGCACCTTGCCGAATCGACGGTGAAGACACATGTGGGCCGGATCCTCGCGAAGACCGGGGCGAGGGACAGGGTGCAGGCGGTGATCCTGGCGTACGACACGAAGCTGGTACGCCCGTCGTGAGGGAATTACCTCTAGAACGCAGAAAACCCCCGCACCGAAAGGTGCGGGGGTTTTCTCCAAAAGGAGTTCGGCGGCGTCCTACTCTCCCACAGGGTCCCCCCTGCAGTAC
>NZ_JBVJRV010000008.1:0-472289 GCF_055607265.1 Streptomyces sp. NPDC037013
CCGTGTACGCCTGGGTGGCCGACTCGACATCGGGGACGCAGTGCAGAAGGTGGTCGAACTCCGGTGACTCGGGCTGCATTTCACGCTCCTGGAGGATTCCGTGGGTGGCGATCATGCCATCGTGCCACCGGCAGTGTGCCTTGCAGCGGAAGCCGGTAGCAGAAGGCCCCGGAGGAGGCCGACGATCCTGGCGTGTGGTGATGTTGGGGTGGAGACTGGCATCCGGCTTGCCCCATCGGACAGTCCCTAGGGCTCAGGATGTACGCCATGCTCCAAGTACGCTACGGCGCCCTCATTGCGAGCGGCAGCAGCTGCTCGGATACGGCGTGCGAGGCGGGGAATGGTCAGCTCATCTACCGCGTCGACGGCGTAAAACTCGTACGCCTTGATCTCTGATGCCTGCAACCTGATCTGCGCCCGGACCTGGTCAGGGAGGGTGCCACCATCGAACAGGCACAGCACCTTGTCACCCTCAGAGGGGCTCGGCGCCCAGTCGACGGCGAGCAAGCGGCCGATCTTGGGCGTGATACCGAGTTCCTCTCTTACCTCTCGCGCACACGCCTGTAGCGGGGACTCGCCCGCGTCGACATACCCGCCTGGGATGTCGCGGTACTCCTTGTATGTCGTCTCCAGCAGCATGATCCGGCCCTGGGCATCGAAGAAGAGCGCGCCCGCGGCCATCCGCGGGCGCGCCATCTTCGCTTCGTGTTCGTTCTCGGTCTCGCTCACGTGACCGAGCCTAACCAGATCAGAGCACTCGAAGCCTCTCGGCCAGGTCGGCTACAGGACGCGTCGGCCGGCCTCGGGTCCCCCGGACCCAGCCGAGCACGATCTCACGGCTCATGTAGTGGTGCCGCACCTGCTCCGGTGCCATTTCTTCTGCGTCAAGAACGACGCTGAGCGCGTCGTCAGTGCGATTCCAGGCCGTGAGGGCTCGCGCCACTTCGAGGCTGTGCCTCACCCTTCGCTCGATTGGGAGCCCACTCGTATCAACCTGTGCCCCCAGCTCTGCCGCGACCTGGTAATCGCCCAGCTCACCAGCGGTGGCCACTTTGTGGATCGCGACGTTGGTGGGTCCAAAGGCAGTCCACATGTGGTTGCTGTCTGTCCCGAGCCGCCTTGCCATCCCTTCCGCCTCGTGCAGGAAGGCTTGAGCTGTCGCACGGTCCTCGGCGCGAGCCGCAGCCATCGAACCCGTCAGGAAGAGGGTTCCGTAGACCGACAGATACGCGGGGGTCGCTTCCCTTAGCCCAGGCTCAAGGAATCCGGCTGCGTCGCTCACAAGCTGCACTGCGGTCTCGAAGCGGCCAGTGGAAAGCAGGCAGTGTGTCACCGACCGGAAGAGTGATCCAATGATGACGTTGTTCCCGCTCTGCTGAGCGGCGGCAAGACCCCGGTCAGCCGCCATCCACGCAAGCTCGTTCTCGCCCAGCTTGCCGAGCACCATCGCTGCCCCTTGGTAGGTCAAGGCGAGCAATGCGTTCGCCTCCTCCCGCTCTTGCCCGGCATACGTGCGCACTGCGAGTAGGGCGTCGGAGAGGATCAAGGGCAACTGTCGTGTCGCGAAGCCATACTGAGATCCCTGGTAGGCATCCCACGCTTCGCCGACATCGGACCGCAACGCGTCCAATGACGGCGGCTCACCATCGGTCGGCGCTCCGAGTAGCGGAGTCAACTGCCGGTAGTCCATGAGCGCTTCACGCAGGGCCGGCACCGTGCGGCGGCCGCTGTCCGCCGACCACTCCAACAGGGTCGGCTCACCGATGAGATCTCCGATGGACACGTCCAATGCGTGGGCCAGCGCCCGGATTACAGAGAGTCGGTCCAGCTCGATGCGGTTGTTCTCCGCTTTGCCGAGCCAATCCGCGGTGCGACCAACCAGCCCGGCCAACACCTCTTGGGACATGCCGCGGCGATGGCGGTACCACGCAACCCGCTCGCCGATCGTCAGTTGCTGCGTCATTCCTCGCATGACTTCAGCGTCACCTCAGTTGGAATGAGGACCCCGGAAGGATTTTCCGGGGTCGAATCAGTGGCGCGCCATAGCGTCATGGGTGTCGAGATCGTGACGCCAACGACGACTGCAAGGAGGCGCGGCTATGTCTCTGACGGCTAGGGAACGGCACCAGGTGATGGTGGCCCTTGCGGAGCTCTCCATGGAAGTGGGTGTCCTCGCGGAGAGGGCTAAACGGCTGGGATCGGCTGTCACCCTGCCGCGTCCCGCTCCTCCAACTGTCGGAGGCGTCCGTCCAAGCGGCCCAGATGTTCACGCATCGATTCGATCTCCCGCATGATCGCGGTGAACTCGGCACTCGAGGCCGACTCTTCCTGAGTTTCAGGACTGCGAGCGCTCACGAAGTAGCCGCGAGTCGAATCGGGCGTAACTAGCCCCCACTTCGTGAGTAGCTGGACAGCCTTCGTTGCCGTCCCAGGAGCCACCTCAAAGCGCTCAGCAATCGCTCGAACCGAGGGCAGCTTGTCCCCGACCTTCACCTTGCCGGTGTTGATCTCCTCGCGCAGGGCCTCAGCGATCTGCTCGTTCACCCGTCGTGCGTCGTCAGCAGTCGGTGTCATGCAGCGATGTTAGCGCCCACTGATCTAGCACAGCCAGCACGAATAACACGGAACCTTGTACTGGTTGTATCAGTCGTGCTAGAACAGAGTTAGTTGCTGGCCCGCACAGGGAGAGCACACGTAAGTCCTGCTTGACCTGCACAAACGCCCGGAGAGGTCCGTACTAGGCGGATCGCCTCGAAGGAAGCGATGGTGTCTTGAGAACTCAACAGAGGTTGTGAATGCGGGGCTTGAGCCCCGCCCCCCGCAACGGCCCGGGTGATGGCCGCCGACGGCCACTTCGTGGCAGGCGAACCTGTCCTGTCCTGCGTGCCAGCTCTGGAGAAACGCCCCTGGGGAGCATGCCTTCACCCCTGAAGGACAGCCTCTTGGGCGCCACCTGGTGCGCGCCGTCCTGTTGGCGTCAGAGCAGTGATGATGACGCACCCGACTTTCCCGGCTCGGGGCCCTCACGTCGCAACGGCGTGCTGGTGAAAGCCGTGTCCCTTCGTCTGTGAGGGGGTCGGTATGAACCGACGACATCCCAAGGCGCCGCCCAGGTTGACCGGCACAGCGGCGCCGTTTCCTCTTTGGTCCGCGAGCACAGCAGGACGCTCATGGGCGACCGGTCACCTTCTGCCGAATCGCGGCGGCTAGCGCCGCGCCGGTTGCCTCCTCCGCCCGTCCGGGGCGCTCTTCGGGGCGCGTCCGTACGGGCGGGGTTGAGGGGAGCCGGAATCTCGTGGTTCCACAACGGCGCGCGGCCCCGGGTGGCTAGACCCGGGGCCGCTGTTGGGCCGTTCCCGTTCCGTCTGATCTCAGAGGAGTACGACCCATGAGGTGCATCGTTGCTGGTCATACTGCCGTTACCGCGAAGGAGTTCGCGGAGCTGGCGTTGGGCTTTGCCGAGTATGCGGCGGGGTTCGATCCGGAGCTGTTCACCGGTACGGCCGACGAGTCCGAGGAGGACCGGGCGGCACGGCTGACCGTGGCGCGTGACGTGCTTGCGGACCTGCGGCAGGTCGACCCGGTGGCCGCGGCCTACGCCCACGCTCTGCTGAGGGAGAGCGACCTGCCGACGCCGGCGCCCCGCACGCGTCGGGTTCGCCGGGGGCGGCGGGCGCCGGTGTGCACCATGCAGGGCCGGGCGGTGGCGGCATGAGCCAGACCTTGACGGCCCTGTCCGTCGCCCTGCCGCTCACGGCCGGGTGGTCCGTGAACAGCGTGTGGCTGCGTCGGCGGATCAAGGCCGTGCGCCACGACCCGCTGACGGGCCTGTGGACGCGCGCAGAGTTCGAAAAGCGCGCCTGCAAGAGCCTGGCCCAGGGGCAGCAGCGGGCCGTGCTCGTGCTGGATCTCAACTGGTTCAAGCAGATCAACGACACATACGGCCACGCGGCCGGGGATGCGGTGCTCCGCGCGACCGGCCAGCGCCTGGGCGCGTGGACGGCCGCGCATCACGGCGTGGCCGGCCGACTGGGCGGGGACGAGTTCGCCGCCATCACCGACGCGAGCGACACCGTCACTGGCAACCTCAACGCCAAGCTGCTGAACCTCATCGGCCGACTCGAGCAGCCCGTTGTCTTCGGGGGGCGCGTGATCGACGTGCACGTGTCGATCGGGGTGGCCCGCTACGGGCGGGCCGATCTGTCCGCTCTGCTGCGGTTGGCCGATGAGCACATGTACCGGATCAAGCAGCAAGGCGGCGGTTTCAGCATCGCCCCCGCGCATGAGCACGGTCCGGGGCTTGGCACGGTGAACGGCCGCCGCGCGGGGCGCCCTGGTACCCACGGCGCACCGGAGGTGACCGCATGAGCTACGCCGACACGGTGCAGAACCTCTCGCCTGCCCTGACCGCGCTGCGGCTGCTGGCCGTGGACTTCGCCAAGCTGCCCGCGCCGACCGTGCGTGTCTCGCCGGTCTACCCGACGGTGCTGGATCTGTCCCTGCACGGCGACTTGGGGGCGTTCGAGCCGTGGCGGGCCGCGCTCGGCATCGCCCGCGCGGACATCGACTTCCACACGCAAAGCGACGGGCGGACGTGGGTGCTGTGCGCCGACACCGACTACGCCGGTGCCCGCGTGACCTTGTACGCCTACGGCGACGTACTGCGTCGCACCCTGACCATGGTGGGAGGCTGCCATGCGGCATAAGACATCGCCCGACGAGCCGACACGTACCTCGCGCGCCCTGGACAGGGTCCGGGGCATCAACCCGTTCGCCGTGGTCGAGAAGCTGCTGACGCTGGCGGCCCTGACCGTCGTGGCGGTCACCGTCGGCAGCCAGCTCGCGCCGATCCTCGGTCTGCACGGGCACTTCGGCACCGCCGCCGCCTGGTTCATCGCCCTGGTCTTCGACGCGTTGTGGATCGGCGCGCTGAAGATGAGCGAGCAAGCCATCCGGCAACGCAGCGTCCTGGGGATGACCGTGATGCTGTCCGTGGCCGCCCTCTCGATGGCCGGGTCGGTCGCGATCCTGCTGCTGATGGGACACGCCCGCGTCTTCGCCCTGGTTCCGGTGGCCGCCGCCGTGTTCATGGGGCTGCGGATCTTCGCCGACCACATGCTTGCGGATGACGCGACCTCTCGTGTCATCGCCGATCAGTCCGCCGCCGCCCGCAACACCCTGGCCCTGACCTACGCCGACGCCCGCCAGCTCAAGGCCGGTGCCGAGAACGAGGTCGTCATCGAGACAGCCGAAACGCTCGCCCAGGCGCACCGGCAGGCGGTGCAGGCGAAGGCACTGACCGGCATGCAAAAGAAGATCAACAAGGCGCGTGCCAGGGCCGAAGAGAAGCTGCAGTCGTCCGAGGACAAGCACGGTGCGGAGGCCCGGTCCTTCATGGCCCGAGAGCTGCATGCTCTCACCCCGCCTGCGCCCCCGGACCGGGCCGCCTCCGCTATCGAGGCGCCCCCACAGCCCCCCGCCACCACGCGCCCGAAGCCTGCGGCGCCCGGCCTGGGCAAGGCGGAGTCCTCGGAATCCTCGGAAAGCCCTGACCTGCACGAACACCTTGCCGAACGTGTGCCCTCGGAATACGTCCCGGACGATTCCGAGGCCCCCTCGGATCTTTCCGAGGGGCCTGGGCGCAAACCCAGCATCAGTGACAGGGCGCTGTACCTCACCGGTCGTCGGATCTTCACCGAGCTGGCGCCGCCGAAGTCGCTGAACGGCTTCATCAAGGCCATGAACGCCCAGGAGGCCAAGGCCAGTTACGAGCGGATGGCCAAGACCTACGAGCAGCTGCAAGCAGAATTCCCCAGCAAGGTGCGAGCCCCCCAGGCGCCCCCTCGCGACCAGGCTTAAGGAGAGGTTATGCCCGTACAGACCGCGATCGAGCAGACCGCCCAAACCGCGCAGCCGCAGGGCAGCCACCACTGGGTGATGACGCTGGAGATCCCCGGGAGGCTGATCTCCACACAGTCCAACACCTTCACGCCGCCGCAGAGCTGGACTCGCATGGACGCTTTCGTGGCCATCAAGAACGAACTCGCGCGAAGGAACCCGGAGTTGGCGCACGCCAACGTCATGTTCTTCGCCCTGGAACCCAATCAGCTCTGACCCCGAGCCACCCTTCCGGCACCACTGATGAAGGCCGTCCCCCAGTCGAGTGGGGGACGGCCTTCGTCACGACTGCCGGAAGACAGTCGAGTGCACCACCGCCCCGAGCCATCGGTTGGCCGGCGGCTGGCGGGCTGGCGGACACGGTCCGCAGGTCCCGCAGGTCCGCCGCGCAGATCCGAGTACCGGCCCTGGGGATTCGTCCTTCCCACCCCACCTGAGAGATGAGGATGCATGACCGCCGAAGCGGTCGAAGAGACGAAAGCAGCATCGCCCACAACCAAGACGGCCAGGTCAGCAGCACGGAAACCGATGTCGGAGGAGTCCCGCTGGCTGATCGGCGGGCTCGCCGTCACGGTGCCCGCCTCCGGGCTGGTCTACCGCGACGAGGTGGAGGCCTGGGTCTACGACAACCGCTACTGGCTGCTCGGCATCGCCGTCCTGCTGGTCGGATCGTGCGTGCTGGCCATGACCCGTGCATGTCGGCGTACCCGCAGGGCGCGTCCGCGCAAACAGGCGCGCGCCGTGGCCACGTTCGCCTCCGAAGGCCTCCAAAGCCCCGCCCCGCAAAGTCCCCCGAGCAGCGGGGACCCATTCACACCCGATGCGCAGCCACACGAGGGGCCCGCTTCCCCGGTCCCTCTCGTGCCGGATGCACAGCCGCCGGTGGTGCCTGCTTCCTTCCAGAGTGATGAGGCGCCCAAGCTGGCCGCCGCGCTGAAGCTGGACTACGCGGCGGGCAAGGCCCGCACGCTCCGCCGCGGGCGGGTCGAGCTGGGGGAAGAGTGGGTCATCGAGCTGCCCCCCGGCGGCGTGTATGGCGATGTGGCGGCCAAGTCGAAGCGGGTGATCTCCTGGCTCGGCGTGGACGCCACCAAGGTGACTATGCGACCGGGGCCCACGTCCCGGCACGTGGTCATCACGGTCTTGGACCATCCCGTCTACAGCCGCACCCCGGCTCTGCCCGACCCGGTGGAAGCCACCCGCCGGGGCGTGATCCCCCTCGGGTACGACATGCACGGCGCCATCGTCGAGATCCGCTCTCCGGTCGGCGATACACACATTCTGGTCGCCGGATCGGCCGGTGCGGGAAAGACCGAAGAGATCAAATGGCTCGTCTACTTCGCTCTCGTCAACGGCTGGGACATCGTCCTGGTCGATGCCAAGGGGGACGGTGACCTCGCCTATGCGGAAAAGGCGTGCCTCATCTATGAGGAGGTTCCCGACCACGACCGGATGATGGACATCATCTCCTTTGTGGAAGAGCGGCACGCGCAGCGTGCTGCGGAGAACAGCGCATCGGTCAAGGCCGGAAACGGCAAGGTGGAGCACCGGCCGCTGCTCTTCGTCATCGACGAGGTCAGCACCTACACCGATGAGGCCGACTCGAATAAGCAGGCGGCAGAGTTCGAGAAGAAGCTGAAGAAGGCTTCCCGGAAGTTCCGTTCGTCGAAGATCCTCGTCGTGCTGGCGACGCAGAGCCCGAAAGCTGAAGTCATCAACACGTCGATTCGTGCGAATCACCGTGTGCGGCTGGCCTTCGGGTGCGCCGAGACCAAGCAGTCGGACGTGATTTTGGGAAGCGGCACGGCGGCAACGGGACACGACGCCTCCAAGCTCCCGGCAATTGACGGAGCAGCGATTCTCCAGATCAAGAACCAGCTCCGGGAATTGCGCGGTTTCCTCGTCACCGATGAGGAGCTGCAAGCGGCCATCGATGCCCGCGCGGATGAGTTCCTGGAATCGGAGCCTGAATACGTGCGCCTGGTCCGTGAGGCGTACGGCGACGACGCGTTTCTCTCCACTGTCGAATTCGCTGCGCGGCTCCGCGGTCTGGGGGTGGATCTCGCCGGTGAAGGCGATGACACGGCGACGGGCAAGGCGGTCGCGGCGTGGCTGTCCACGTCGTTCGGCTGCAGCGTTCCCACCGCCCAGGAGGGCCGTGTCCGGGGCCGCTTCCTGACCGCCATTCTCGGCCGGTAGCCACCGTGCCAACACCGTGCAACGTCCGTGCGGGCACTGTGCAGAACCGCTGGCCCACCGTGCCGTGCACGGTGGCCGCACGGTGTCTGCACAGTGTCCCGCACGGTCCGTGACCTGCATCAATATACCTGCGGAGGGCAGGAGATGAAAGGATCCGTGATCGGCCTTGTGGTGGTCGGATCAGGGCTGCTGGCGGTCACCGCCACCAGTTTGACCGGCAACCCGGCGGTCCGCGGCAAGGCCACGTCGGTGGCCAACCGCACGGTACCGGGATCGGTGCCCGCACGCTTCGAGCGGCTCTTCAACGCCTGGGGCAACGAGTGCGACGCCATCACCCCCAGCATTCTGGCCGCACAGCTCAAACAGGAATCCGGTTTCAACCCGCGCGCCAAATCGCCTGTTGGGGCGATGGGGATTGCTCAGTTCATGCCGGGAACCTGGCAGAACTCGGGATACGACGGCAACGGCGACGGCAAGAAGGACGTGTGGGATCCGGAAGACGCGATCCCGTCCGCCGCCAAATACATGTGCTCGGTCTCCCGAGACCTTAAGGGTGTGCCCGGCGACAAGACGCGGCTTGCCCTGGCCGGATACAACGCCGGTCCCGGAGCAGTGCAAAAGTACCGGGGCATACCGCCCTACAAGGAGACGGAAAACTACGTCGCCACCATCATGGCATCGGCCGCGAAGATGGGGCAGGCGGTCGGCGGGCAGGGCAACGTGGCTGTGGAAGCGGTCAACTATGCGTCCGCGCAGATCGGCAAGAACTACGTCTGGGGTGGCGACGGTGCCGCCGATGGCGGGTTCGACTGCTCAGGTCTCATCAAAGCCGCGTTCTCTCAGGCCGGGGTGACCCTGCCCCGCGTCGCCAGCGCCCAGTACACCTACCTGGAAAACGACGGGGCCCTCGTCGAAAAAGACGATCTCGGCATCGGGGATCTCATTTTCTTCAGCCAGAAGAAGCGGACCGGCAAGGCGACTCCCGCTGACATCGACCACGTCGGGATCTATCTCGGCAAGGGGCATTTCCTGAACGCCCCGCGTCCTGGGGCGAAGGTCCGTATCGAGAAGGTCGGGTGGGACACCTACATGGGTGCCGGCCGGGTCTACCCGAAATCCACGAACACCAAGGAGGTGTGATGGGAAACGGACAGTGCATTGCGACCACGCAGGCCATGTATTCCGTGGCCTCATCCGCTCAGAGCCTGGAAACGACGGTGACCGTCCTGACGGTCCTGGCCGTCTTCCTGGCCCTCACGTGTGCCGGGGCCGTGGTCGTCGCATTCCGGCTCGGATCCAGCCTCAAGCGCCGCACGGCGCAGCAGCCCGCCCCCCTCACCCGCACGTCTGAGAAGGAGTACTGAGCATGGGCAAGTACACCGGAACCATCGTCGTCGCCGGTCCGGGTGATGGGTGCATCACCAAGTCGGACGGCTCGAAGGACTGCTCCAAGGGCGCCAAGCAGGTCGTCAAGACGGTCAACGACACCGGCCCGGACCTGGCGCCGGTAGCGGGGTTCCTGCCGCTGTACGGCGTGATCATGGGGGTTCTGGTCGGCGCGGTCATCCTGGCCATTGCCGCCGGGGCGGTCATCTCGGCGGGGCGCGGCGGGATCCAGGCCGGGTTCAAGAAGGACGGCTCGGCGCTGAAGAAGACCGCGGTCACGGTCGGCGGTCTGATCGTGCTGCTGCTGGGCGTGCTGGCCATCGGCCCGTCCATCGCCACCGCGCTGGGCGGCTGAGCATGGCCGACGATCCGTGCAAGTACGTCAAGGGCGCTGCCCATAAGTACTGCGAGCGCGGCCAAAACGGCGGCAAGGGAGTCACACCCGACGACCTGACGCCGCACAAGCCCGATGCGCTCGATCCACTGGGCGCCGCCGTCAACTGGCTCTCCGACCAGGCCTCGGCGCTGTACCGGCTGATGGACAAGTCGATGATGGCCGCCGCCGACCCTCTCGGGGGCCTCAAGGGCGGCACGCTGGCCAAGGTGTACAACCCGGTCGCGGGCCTGGCCCTGCTGATCGGTGCGATTGTTCTGGTGGGCGGGCTGATCTTCTGGATCGCCCGCCCTTCGGGGCCCGCCTTCAAGAAGGCGGGATCGGCCGGCGGCCGGTTCTTCGGTCTGCTGTTCCTCGTCACGGTCATCCCCACGGCGGTGGCGCTGATCGCGTTCGCACTGGGCCAGTTCTCCGCACTCATCTACGCCGACCTGGCCGACCACCCCTTCAAGGGCATGGAAAAGTCCCTGCTGGGCTCCACCGGCAACCCCTACGGGCGCCTGGCGCAGGCCGCAGTGGTGGTCCTGGCGGTCGGCCCGCTGTGGCTGGTGTGCGTCATCTCGCCGCTCGCTGTGCTGGCGGCGGTGGTGTTCCTGCCGCTGTCCGCCGCGCTGGGGGTGGGCAAGGGGTGGATGCGCTCGCGCAGCGGCAAAATGCTGCTGCATCTGCTCGCGGCGGTATTCCTGGCCCGCGTGCCGGTCGCCATCGTGCTGATGTTCCGCAAGGTGATGCCCAAGAGCGCGCTGAACGATCTGCTGCTGACCGCCGCCACGGCGGTGGTGTGCCTGTACATCCTGCTGAGCCTCCCGGCGATGGCCAAGAGCGTCGCTGCGGCCGTCACCCGCGCCCCGAAGCTCAGGACGCAGAGCGAGGGCCGCACCGCGGTCACCAAGATGCCCGCCGACGCCGAACGCCAGATCCACGCCAAGCGGCTGGCCGCCGCCCAGGCCGGTAGGCGCAAGGCGCCCCGGCCGGCGGCGTCCGTGCACGAGCCGGGCCGCCGCCCCTACCCCGGCGGCGGCAAAGGCGTCCGTGCCGCGCTGAAGGCACCGGGCCGGTCGGCGAACCCCGCTCAGCCCGCACCGTCCCGTTCCACGCCTGCACGACAGGAGAGGATCCGCCATGTCCGGGTCACGGACGTATCTGCTCGACCCCCTCTACGAGACCGAGACACTCAAGCTCCCCCCGTCACGCACTGACCTGACCGTCATGGGCGCCGGGGTTGCCCTGAGCGCCGTGCACGGGATGGCCGTCCCCGGCCTCCTGGGGACACTGACCTGCATCATCCCGGCGGCTGTGACCGGGACGCTGTCCCTGGTCAAGACGGGCGGGTCGACCGTCGTCGAACGCGTGGGCCGTCGCGGCGGCCACGCGCTGCGGAAACGCGCCCTGCAGCGGGCCATGAAGCGGTACGAGAGTGTGCAGGCCTCCTTCGCGGATGATGCGAAGGGGGCCCTGCCCCACCACACGACCTTCACCCACATCACCGAGGTGGTGTGGCACGAGCGGGACGGATGCGCGTTCCCGCAAGGAGCAGGCAGGCTGCTGGCGGCGTTCGAGTGGGTCACCGACGGCGCCGCCCTCAAGGACAGTGCGCACCGCGACCGCGCGCACGACGCACTCGCCGCGTTCCTGGAGTGGGTCGCGGTCACCGGCCACGGCTCGTGCGTGCGCATCGTGCACGCGGTCAGCCCCTACACCGGCGAGCACGATGTGCGCGCCGAAGGAGACGGCGACCTGGCCGACTCCTACCGCCAGCTCATGGACCTGGTGAACGGGGCGTGCGATGTGCACTCCACCGTCATCCTGCTGTCCGTGCCCGCCCACGGCCCCGACGTCGAAGAAGAGACCGCGTGGGCTCAGGCCGCTTACGAGCAGGCGCGGGTGTGCGGAATCGACACCGGCCGCATGTGGGACCGCGCCACCTGGGACATCGCGCTCGCCCCGATCAAGGGCAGCGACCCCTACGAGATCCACGAGAACCTCTTTCGCTCCGGGGACTTCGTCACCGCGACCGCCAACGTCACCGACTTCCGGCGCGGTGAGCGGGCAGCGGACTTCTGGCGCCCGATGATCACCACGCTGCCCCGCGTCACCCGCACCACCGTCATCGAGTATCTGCCGCTGGATCGTCGCAAGGCGGAAAAGCGGCTGGAGACCGGCGAGATGCTGCGCACTGCGACCGCCCGCGACGAACAGGACGTCCGGCGGGAGAAGACCTCCACCCGTACCGGCAAGCGGGCCGCCGACCTCCACGAGGAGGACATCTCCGACGGCGCCGCCTATGTGAAGGTCGCCGCCCAGATCATGGTCCAGGCCCGCGACGAGAAGGAACTCAAAGAGTTCCGGCGGGATGTAGAGCAGAGCGCGGTATCGGCCGGCGCCCACCTGATGTGGATGGACCGCGAACACGAAAAGGGCTGGCACGCGGCCCTGCCTCTTCCGGGAGGGGAGATCACATGCTGACCACCACCACCCGCCAGGCAGCGGGCCTGTTCCCGGGCTACGCCTGCAGGCCCGTCACCGACGGCGCCCTGATCGGCGCTTCCCTGCTGGACGGTTCCCCCTTCCGCCTCACTCCCGTGGACTGCGATCAGGAAGTGCTCCCGTCCACGGGGATGGCGCTGCTGGGCACGCTGGGCAACGGCAAGTCCACCAACACCAAGGTCATGGCCCTGCGGGACATGGCCCGCCCCGGGCGCCGCTACGCCGTACTGGACGCCAAAGGCGAAGACGGCGTCGGCGAGTGGGACGCGGTCGCCGCGGCCATGGGCGTCACGCCGGTCCGCTTCGGCGACGGGGTGTGCATGAACCCGCTCGACCCGAGGATCCCCCCGCTGCACCGCGTGCAGCTGGTCGCGGTGCTTGCCGAACTCGGCGGGCACCGGCCGCTGTCACCCGGAGCGCGCATGGCACTGGATGCGGCCATGGAATCCCCCGCGGCCCGCACCCTGTCCGGTCTGATGGGAGCGGTCACCTCCCTGGAAGCGGACGCGATCCCGGGACGCTTCGATGCCAGGCAGCTGCTCGCCTTCGGGCAGGAAGTCGTGCAAGCCCTGTCCCCGTTCATCCGCTCCGCCACGCGCGGCATGCTCGATGGGGAAACGTCGGTCTCGCTCGATGCGAAGCTGACCGTGTTCGACTTCTCCCGCATCGACCGCACTTCTATCGCGCTGCCCGCGCTGATGTCGGTCGTCGGGGTGTTCCTGGAGTCGGTGTGGCTCGCCCAGGGCGGCGCCGATCACGGTATCCACTCGACGCTGATCGTCGAAGAGGCGTGGCAGATCCTCAAGCACCCGGCCACGGCCGCGCTGTTGCAGCGGATGATGAAGTACTCCCGCCGTGAAGGTCTCTCGGTCACCTCCGTCGCGCACAGCGCCAAGGACGCCACCTCCGAAGAGGCCAAAGACCTGCTCCGCCTGGCTTCCACCCGGGTCCTGCACCAGATGGACGAGGGTGAAGCCGAGCAGTGCCGCGGGCTGTTCTCCCTGCCCGACTGGGCCGTGCGGCAGATCCCGCTGCTGGGCCGGGGACAGGCCATCTGGCAGACCGGGCGGCACGTCAACCTCGTTCAGACCCTGGTCACCGACTACGAGAAGCGGCTGTGCTTCACCTCCCGGCGCCGCGACGCCGCCCAAGGCAAGCCGCCCGTGCCTGTTGCCCGTGGCGCGTGGGCGTGGGAGATGCCGCCCAACGTCATCGACCACGCCGCCTGACACTCAACTCCGCGCCAGCCCACCGCGCCCCGCCTTCCGTCCCCGGATCGGCGGGGCACGGCGCTGTCCCCGGCCGCTCTGCCTGGCCTTCGCTCGCCCCTTCGGGCTGGCGAAGACCGGGCAGGCCGACCGGCCCGTACTCCACCCCACCGCGACGCTCTCAACTCGGAGGCTTCACCGTGCTGATAGGCAACCGCACTCCCGCCCGCTACGAGATCACCATCACCCCGGTCACACCCGCCCGGCGGCCCCTCTGGCTCTGGGCTCTGATCGCCCTGCTGCTGCTCGCCGTCGCCGCCATCATCGACCAGCCCGACCAGGGCAACGCCAGCCCGCACCAGCCCACGCACATCCAGAGCGCCGACGACCGCCCGCACGGCCAGGACTAGGGCCTGTCCGGTGGGTCGTGTGACTGGCTTGTGTCTTGGTCGTTCATCTCAGCGTGGGGCGAGGCGATCTGACGGATGCTGAATGGGCGCGGCTGAGGCCGCACTTGCCGTGGAACGTCGGGCGGGGCGGGCGTTGGAAGGATCATCGTCGGGTGATCAACGGGATTCTGTTCCGGCTGAGGACGGGTATTCCGTGGCGGGATCTGCCAGCGCGGTTCGGGAAGTGGAAGACGGTGCACGACCGGCATCGTCGCTGGTCGGCGGATGGCACGTGGGAGAGGGTTCTGCGGGCTGTCCAGGCTGATGCCGACGCGGCCGGCGGTATTGACTGGTCGATGGTGAGCGTGGACTCCACGGTGTGCCGGGCTCACCAGCATGCCGCGGGCGCTCGCAGGGAGGCGCCACGCAATTCCGGGAAGCGCACCCGTCCGGTGCAGCACCGTCCCGACGAGGGCCTGGGCCGTTCCCGGGGCGGGCTGACGACGAAGATCCACGTGGTCGGTGAGGGCGGATTGCGGCCGCTGGCCACGCTGGTCACTCCTGGGCAGTGGGGTGACGCGCCGCAGATGGTTCCGGTCCTGGAGCGAGTGAGGGTGCATCGCCCGGCCGGTGGCCGTCCTCGTACCCGTCCCGGCCATCTGGGCGGCGACAAAGCTTACTCGTCGCTTCGGAATCGCCGGTATCTGCGGCGCAGGCAGATCAAGCACACCATTCCCGAGCGCAAGGACCAACGGGCCAACCGGAAGCGGCGGGGCAGCGCGGGCGGCAGGCCCACCGGCTTCGACACGACGGTCTACAAGCGTCGCAACGAGGTGGAGCGGCTGATCAGCCGGTTGAAGAATTATCGGGCCGTGGCCACCCGCTTCGACAAGAGAGCGTACGTGTTCCATGGCAGCGTGACCGCCGCTTCCGTACGCCTCTGGATTCGTCCCTGACCGGGCGGGCCGATCTCTGAGATGAGTCTGCTGGGTGCAGCACCGGGCCCCTCCAGCAGTCGCTCACGCACGGAGACTGGAGGGGCCGGAAGGGCCGTCGGCGGTGGGGCTACTGGTTGAAGATGACGGAGCGGAACTTCAAGCCCTCGCCGCCGAAGCCGCTGTACGCCCTCAGGGAGAAGGACTCGCCCTCGCATTCGAGGTCGGTATAGACGGTGACGATGCTGTTGGTGCGGTTGCGCGGGGAGTGCGCGGGAGTCGTGCTCGGGTCGGCGACCTCGGCCAGGTCGATGCACTCGCGGCCCTTGGGGTCACTGAGCCTGGCCTCGATGGTCTTGCCGTCCTTGTTGTAGGTGAAGACGAACTGGCCGGTCGCGGCGTTGGCGGAGGTGGGCAGGGTGACGACGAGCGCGAGCGCGCCCAGGGCGGCGGCGAGGGAAGTACGGAAACGCATGAGGGCATCCTTAGACGGAGGGGTGGATTCCTCCCCAGGCTGTCCATGCCACCACCGGCTCAAGACGGGGGGCAGTGTGCTGTCACCCGTTCGTGAACGCCGAAACCTTTCCGCAGCGGCCATGTGGGGGAACCCGGTTCACGCCCTGCCCACTGATCTATCGGACACGCCCTAGGGCCATGGCCTGCCGCGACTGCACCGGACACCACCCGATCCGTCTGGACGCCTACCCGGCCGGCAACCCCCGCGCCTCCCTCGTGGCCGCACACCGCGCCACCGAGGCCCGCGCCGACGCCCCCGGACCGGTCCACGTCCACTACGACGCCACCACCGACACCTTCACCGTCATCCGCACCGACCCCACCACCGCGAACCAGCGCTGAAGGAGCCCTCATGGACGAAGACGAGTACTGCGACGAGTGCGCCGACTACGGCTGCGCCGGCCACGAACTGTGCGACGAGTGCGCGGGCGACATCTGCAACGAGTGCGACGGCTGCGACTGCCACGAGTCCCCGTGCCCCGGCTACATCGCGCACTACACCGGCACCGACCTCTAGCTAAGCCAAGGGCGGCCCCCGCATCTCGCCAAAGAACTGGGGCCGCCCTTGTCCATCCGCCCACTACAGACCTGATGGAGGTCTCCAGCATGACGCAATCCACCCCCATCCGGCGAGACGGCCACCGGCCGTTGCTGCTGGATCTGTTCTCCTGCGCCGGCGGCGCCGCCATGGGCTACGCCCGTGCCGGTTTCGCCGTGCACGGCTGCGACATCGTCGACCGGCCCAACTACCCCTTCTCCCAGCACCGGGGCGACGCCCTGGAACATCTCGCCCGCCTCATCACCACGGGCGCGATCCAGCAGTACGCGTTCGTCCACGCGTCCTGCCCGTGCCAGGCAGGATGCGCGCTGACCGTGGGCACCAACCAGTCCCAGGGATGGGGCGGAACGCACATCGACCTCGTGGCGCCCACCCGCGAACTGCTTGACAAGACCGGCCTGCCCTACGTCATCGAGCAGCCCAACGGCCGCGCCGCCATCCGCAAAGACCTCACCCTGTGCGGCGAGATGTTCGGCCTCGGCGTCATCCGCCACCGCAACTTCGAACTCGGCGGCTGGAACATCGAGCAGCCGGCGCACCGCCCGCACCGGGGCCGCGTGCGCGGCTACCGTCACGGCCGGTACTTCGACGGCCCGTACGTGGCCGCGTACGGCAACGGCGGCGGCAAGCCGTCCATCCCCGAACTTCAGGCCGCACTCGGTATCGACTGGACCGACGTACGCGAGGAACTGACCGAGGCCATCCCGCCCGCCTACAGCGAGCACATCGGCCGCGCCTTCCTCACCTCCCGCACGGCGGGGGTGGCGGCATGAGCGAGCACCTGCGCACCGCGCTCGACCTCGCGGCCTCACGCATCCCGGTCATGCCCCTGCGGGCAGGGAAGGTGCCGTTTGCCAACTGCCGCCGCTGCACCGACAACGCCTGCGGCGGACGGCCCAACATGAAGACCCCCGGCCCTTGCACCTGCCCGGCTCCGTGCCACGCATGGGCCGCCGCGACGACCGACCCGGACGTCATCACCTCCGGCCTCTGGCGCCGTGCGTGGCTGCGCGCGAGCGCGGTCGCCTACCACCCGGGCGGGGCGGGGCTGACGGTCGTGGACCTGGACAACGCCGACGCCATCGCGTGGGCCCGCGAGACCCTGCCCGCCACGCCGATCGTGCCCACCACCCGCGGTGAGCACTGGCTCTACCTGGGTCGGATGCAGTCCGCGAACGCGGTTCGGCCCGGTGTGGACATCAAGTCCACGATGGCCTACGCCCGCTGGCTCGGGTTCGGCACGGGCGCCATGACGGCGTTGCCGGATGCCGTGCGCCAGTTGGCCGTGAACAAGCCGCCGACGATCCGGCCCACGCCGCGCACCGTCACCGCGTCCGCGCCGGCCGGGGGCGGGGAGTGCCGCCACCGCACGCCCGCCTACCTGGAGCGTGGCATCGCCATGGCGGCCCAGCGCATCACCGAGGCGACCAGCGGCGTGCACGCCACCGTGTACCGCACCTTCCTGGCCGTGCTCTCCACACACGGCCGGTGCGGCTGCCTCACCGACGCCCACATCACCCGTCTGTTCACTGCTGCGCAGGCCAAGGGCGAGACCCTGCGGCACTGCACCGACGCATGGAACAACGCCCGTTCGAAGTTGGGACTGTGACGTGTCCGACGAGGAGAAGGACCCGGCGCGCAAGGTCATCACCGACTACGCGCAGACCCACTTCCGGTACTTCCGCACGGTCGACGGCACCGTGTACGCCCAGCGCACCGGCCACCCCGTGGCTCGCCCCATCCGCTCCCAGGGAACCACCGGGAGCCACCGCCAAGAACTCATGGTCGACCTCTTCCGCGACGGGGTCGGTGTCTTCAACGGAACTGCCCTCAAGGAGGCGTTGGACTTGATCGAAGCACTCGCCCTGACCGAGCAGGTACAGCCCACCCACATCCGCGTCGCCCCCGGCTTGGACGGTGCCACCTGGCTCGATCTGGGCCGCGACGACGGACAGTCGGTACGCATCCATCCCACCGGTTGGGACATCCGCGTCCCTGACCCCGCAGAGGTCTGCTGGCGGCGTACCCAGCTCACCGGCGAACTCCCCCTCCCAGCCCAGGACACCGACGGCAAAGGTCTGGATCTGCTGCTGCGGCTGTGCAACTTCGCCGACGCCCAGACCGAATGCCTGGCCCTCGCCTGGCTCATCGGCTGCCTTGAACCCTCCGTCCCGGTTCCGGCGCCCTTCCTGACCGGCCCGCAGGGCGCGGGCAAGTCCACCGCCGGGCGGATGCTTATCCGCATCATCGAGGGGATGAGCAGCGACCTGCGCCGTCCCCCGAAGGACGAAGAGAACATGATCACGGCCGTGGCCGCCGGGTGGATCACCGCTTTGGACAACCTCTCGCACCTGGCCCCGGACCTGTCCGACCTCATGTGCTGCGTCATCACCGGAGCCGAGAGCATCAAGCGCGCGCTGTTCACCGACGGCGACGTCGTGCGCTCCCGCTACCGCCGCCCGGTCCTGCTCACCGGCATCGACGTCGGCATCATCCGCCCCGACCTCGCCGAACGTCTCCTCACCCTGCGCCTGGAGCGCCCCCGGGTGCGGCGCACCGAGGCGGAGTTGTGGGCGGAGTACGCCGAGATCCTCCCCGTCGTACTCGGCTCGCTCCTGGATCTCACCGTCAAAGTCCGCGCGGCCGAAGCGGAAACCCCCACCGACCTGCGCATGGCCGACTTCGCCCACCTGTGCGCCCAACTCGACGCAGCCACGGGCTTCGGGACCCTGGCCGCCTACCGGGCCAGCCTGGACGACCTGAACGACGACGTCATCGAAGGTGACCTGCTGGCGCAGACCGTCCTGCAGCACGCTGCCGGCCTCGCCCCCGGCGAGGAGGTACGCATGACGTCGGCCGAGTGGCTGCACTGCCTCACCACCCTCTACAGCGGCGAGGACTACCGCCCGCTGCCCAAGGGCTGGCCCACCACCGGCAAAGTGCTCTCTGATCGGCTGCGGCGCATCCAGCCCACCCTGGCCGCCCGGGGCGTCCTGGTCGAGTGGGGCCGCACCAGCGCCGCCCGCTACATCGAGCTCAGCCGCCAGGCCCCGACCCCGCTGCACCAACAGCAGACCGCGTTCTAACTGCCCGCACGGGCGGACAAGCAAGAGGAGCACGCCCCGCCCGGGGTGCTCCTCTTGCTGTTCGGCGGCGCCAGCCGCCCTGCACAAGTCGCGCCGCGAAGCGGCCCGTTCTTCATGTCCTGAGCGGCGACGCACCACCACAGAAACCACCCCCTCGTTTTCCTAAGTAGGGGAGGTCTGCGTCATTGCGTCACCAGGGTCCGACAGACGGCCGCTGACCAGCACAGACAACGGTGACGCAGACGGCGGATCCTGCGTCACTCCCGCGTCATCCGCGTCACCCCATGACGGGAGCCCGTGTCACAGGTGACGCAGGCCCCATCCTGCTGCGTCACTCAAACCCGCAGGTCAGGGGTCTTATTGACGCAGGTGACGCGATGACGCAGAAATCCGCACCTAGGACACACCCGGGCCCACGACCTGACTCCCGAAGGCAAGAGATGCACCGCCGAGGAGGCTCCTTAATGAGTGCCACCGCTGCACCTGTCGCCAGGCTCCTCTACACCCCGGAGGAGGCAGCCGAGGCTCTCGCCATCGGCCGTTCACTGATCTACGAGGAGATCCGCCTTGGGCGCCTCCAGACGGTCCGGATCGGTCGACGTCGACTCGTTCCGCCCGAGTACATCGCGGAGTACGTCGAGCTACTCAAACGAGAAGCGCAAGCAGCCGCATAGCAGTCGGACAACACGCCAGGCAGGATCCGCCTCAGCGGGCCCTGCCTGGCCATATAGGAAGGCAGTAACGGATGACCGAGGATTCCGAGGGGCGCCGCAGGGCGGGCCATGGTGAAGATTCGATCTACTGGGACAAGTCCAAGGGCCGCTACGTAGGAGCTGTTTCCCTTGGGCACACGCCAGCAGGGAAGCGCATCCGTCCCGCGGTGTCTGGCAAGACGAAGACCGAAGTACGGCGCAAGTTGCGTGACCTGAAGAAAGAGCTTGAGGCAGGTCGAAAGACGCCCGCCAACTACACGGTCTCCCAAGCTGTGAATGACTGGTTCCGTCAGGGGCTCAAAGGGCGCGAGGCCAGCAGCATCGAGACCTATCGGAGCCTTTCCAGGACCCACATCCATCCGGACTTGGGGTATGCCAAGCTGCGCGAACTTGAGGCGGACGATCTGGATGAATGGCTTGAGGAGAAGGCGGAGGTGCTGTCCACGCAGTCCTTGAAGATGCTTCATTCAGTACTGCGACGCTCCATCGGCCATGCACAGCGCAGAGGCAAGGCCCTGCGCAATGTGGCGGAGTGGGTCGAGGTTCCGGACGGGCGGCCCGGCCGCCCCAGCAAGTCGCTCACCTTCGAGCAGGGGGAAGCCGTACTGCAGGCCAAGGTGGGCACCTGGATTCATGTCTATGTGGTGCTGTCTCTCCTGGTTGGAGTGCGCACCGAGGAGGCCCGGCCACTCCGTTGGACGCACGTGCACACACAGGTAGTCGGCGGAGTGAAACCCCACGTGGACGTGTGGAGGTCTGTACGCCGAGGTGGCGACACCAAGACCCGTAAGAGCAGGCGCTCGCTGGCCATGCCGCGCCAAGTCGTACCAGTCCTGGAAGCGCACAGGGCGTCGCAGCGCAGCAAGTGCAAAGAGTCGGGGACGGTATGGGATCCGGACGGCCTTGTTTTTCCCTCTGAGACTGGGGAGCAACGGACCGCCCTCAACGTGCGGCGCAACTTTCGGCTCCTCCTGAAGGACGCTGGTTTCGAGCAGCCGGCGGAGTGGACTTCGCGAGAGCTGCGCACCAGTTTTGTGTCCCTACTTTCTGATCACGGCGTGCCGATCGAGTCCATCGCACGTCTCGTAGGCCATAGCGACAGTGGCACCACGGAGAGGGTCTACCGCAAGCAGCTTCGTCCCGTGCTCACAGAAGGCGCTGAAGCCATGGACGACATCTTCGGGGAAGGTGCGAGTGACGGGGCCGACGAGGGACTTACAGGGGCGTAGTGGTGGGCTTTGGCTCCCGGTTTGGCTCCTTGGCTCCATCGCGAAGTACTTATACGCGCCTTGACCTGCGATGGAGTTGGACGCGACTCCTATGGTGCCTTTAAGGAAGCCTTCAAACTCCGCTCAGGTCGTGCCCGGATTGCTCTCGCCCAGCCACCGGTACCGCCGCTCCGGCCGGCCCGTCCCGCCGTACCGGAGCGTCACCTCCGCGCGCCGGGTGGCGACGAAGAATTCCAGGTAGCGGCGTGCGCTCACCCGGGACAGTGAGCCTGCCCGCGCGCACTCCGACGCCGACAGGCCCTCGGGGTGTCCGCGCAGGGTCTGCTCCACCAGTTCCGCCGTGTGCGCGGCCAGTCCCTTCGGCAGTTCGCGCGAGCCCGGCGGCCGTGTGCCGAAGAGCTGGTCGACGTCTTCCTGGCGCGCCTCCCGCAGGCCGTCGAGCCGGGCCCGCAACGCCGCCACGTGCCTTAACTGCTCGTGCAGCGCCGCCCGGTTGAACGGCTTGATCAGATAGTGCAGGGCGCCGGCCCGCAGCGCCGCCCGGACGACCGCGGCGTCCCGCGCCGCCGTGATGAACAGGGCGTCCACCGGCCGGCGGCCCGGCTCGCGCTCCTCGGCGGCCCGCAGCTCGCGCAGGACCGCGATGCCGTCCATGTCGGGCAGGTACACGTCGAGGAGGACGAGATCGGGGTGGAGCCGCCGCGCCGCGTCGACCGCCTCGGCGCCGCTGTGGGCGACCCCGACGACGGTGAAACCCTCCACCGCCGCGACATACCGACTGTGCAGCTTGGCGACCATGAAGTCGTCGTCCACGACCAGCACCCTTGTCATCGCCGCAGGCTATGGGCGCGACCACAACGACCACAACGACCGTTGATTCCGGAAGCGAGACAGCTCGCCGGCGCACGGGCAGCATGTGGGCCACCTCACACCCGACCACGTACCGACAGGTGGTGGCACACGTGCGCCTGCGCACCCCCCTCGCCCTGCTCGGGGCCGCCCTCCTCGTACTCCTTGCGCCGCCGCTGCTCACCACGGGCAGCGGCGCCGGGACCGGCACCCAGATCCCCGGGCTGCGCCTGATGGTCCCCAACACGCCCGGCGGCGGCTACGACATCACCGCCCGCACCGCGGCGAAGAACGCCGAGGACGCCGGACTCACCCACAACATCGAGGTGTTCAACCTGCCCGGTGCGGGCGGCACCGTCGGCCTGACCCGGCTCGTCGGCGAGCACGGCAACGGCAAGCTCGCCATGTCCATGGGCCTCGGCGTGGTGGGCGCGGCCCGCTCCAACCACGCCCCGAAGACCCTCTCCGACACCACGCCCATCGCCCGGCTCACCGAGGAGCAGGACGTCGTCGTGGTCGCCGACGACTCCCCGTACAAGACGATCGGGCAGCTCGTCGACGCCTGGAAGAAGAACCCCGGCAAGGTCACCGTGGGCGGCGGCTCCTCGCCCGGCGGGCCCGACCACCTCGCCCCGATGCTGATGGCGCGCGCCGCCGGCATCGAGCCGAAGAAGGTCAACTACATCCCGTTCGACGGCGGCGGCGAACTCCTCGCCTCGATCCTCGGCAGCAAGGTCGCCTTCGGCGTCTCCGGGGTCGGCGAATACCTGGACCAGATCAGGTCCGGGGAGCTGCGGCTGCTCGCCGTCACCGGGCCGAAGCGGGTGAAGGGCCTCGACGGGCCGACCCTCCGGGAGTCCGGCTACGACGTGGACTTCACCAACTGGCGCGGCATCGTCGCACCGCCCGGCCTCAGCGACGCCGAGCGCGAGAAGCTCACCGTGCTCGTCGAGAAGCTGCACGCCTCACCCGAGTGGAAGAAGTCCCTGAAGACCAACGGCTGGGACGACGCCTTCCTCACCGGAAAGAAGTTCGGCGCCTTCCTGGACGCCCAGGACCGGCGCGTCGTCTCCGTACTGAAGGAGCTCGGCCTGTGACCGCCACCGACCCTCCCCCTCAGGCGCCGAACCGCCGCGCCTGGCTGCGCGACCACTCCGAACTCGGCGTCTGCGTCCTGCTCTCGGCCCTCGGCGCGCTCGTCCTCACCGACGCGCTCACCATGGACGTGGACCTCACCCAGCGCGGACCGATCGGCCCCAAGACCGTACCCCTCGCCGTCGGCATCGCCCTGCTCGTCGTCGCCGTGCTGCTCGCCGTCGACGTGCTGCGCGGCGGCCGCGGCGAAGCGGAGGGCGGCGAGGACGTCGACCTCTCCGAACCGGCCGACTGGCGCACCGTGCTGCTCCTCGCGGGCGTCTTCCTCATGACCGCCGTCCTCATCGAACCGGCCGGCTTCCCGGCCGCCGGAGCGCTGCTCTTCTGGGGCGCCGCCTACGCACTCGGCAGCCGCCGGCTCGACCGCGACCCGCTCATCGCCGCCGCGCTCTCCGTCGTCACCTACGAGGTCTTCGACAACCTGCTCGGCGTGCCCCTGCCGGGCGGCCCCCTGATGGGAGTGGTGTGACATGAACTCCTTCGCCTCCCTGATGGACGGCTTCGGTACGGCCCTCACCCCCGTCAACCTCCTGTGGGCCGCCGTCGGCGTCCTGCTCGGCACGGCGATCGGCGTGCTGCCCGGCATCGGCCCCGCGATGGCGGTCGCCCTGCTGCTCCCGGTGACGTACGGACTCGAACCGACCGGTGCCTTCATCATGTTCGCGGGCATCTACTACGGCGCGATGTTCGGCGGCTCGACCACCTCGATCCTGCTCAACACACCCGGCGAGAGCGCGGCCGTCGTCGCCGCCATGGAAGGCCATCCGATGGCCAGGTCCGGACGCGGCGCGCAGGCCCTAGCGGCCGCCGCCGTCGGACACTTCGCGGGCGGCATGATCGGCACGACGCTCCTGGTGGTCCTCGCGCCGACCGTCGCCGACCTCGCCGTCGGCATCGGCGCGCCCGACTACTTCGCCATCATGGTGCTCGCCTTCATCGCGGTCACCTCCGTGCTCGGCTCCTCCCGCATCCGCGGCCTCGCCTCGCTCCTGATCGGCCTGACCATCGGCCTCGTCGGCCTCGACCAGATGACGGGCCAGCAGCGGCTCACCTTCGGCTCGCTCCAACTCGCCGACGGCATCGACGTGGTGATCGTCGCCGTGGGACTCTTCGCCATCGGCGAGGCCCTGTGGGTCGCCGCCCATCTGCGCCGCACCAGCGGCCGGGCGATCCCGGTCGGCCGCCCCTGGCTGGCCAAGGAGGACGTGCGGCGCACCTGGAAGTCCTGGCTGCGCGGCCCGCTCATCGGCTTCCCGTTCGGCGCGATCCCGGCGGGCGGCGCGGAGATCCCCACGTTCCTGTCGTACGTGACGGAGAAACGGCTGTCCAAGCACAAGGACGAGTGGGGCAAGGGCGCCATCGAAGGGGTCGCGGGACCCGAGTCGGCGTCCTCCGCGTCGGCCGCCGGCACCCTCGTCTCGATGCTCACGCTCGGCCTGCCCACCACCGCCGTCGCCGCCGTGATGCTCGCCGCCTTCCAGCAGTACGGCATCCAGCCGGGACCGCTCCTCTTCGAACGCGAGGCGGACCTGGTCTGGGGCCTCATCGCCTCACTCTTCGTCGGCATGGTCCTGCTCCTGGCCCTCAACCTCCCGCTCGCCCCGCTCTGGGCGAAGCTCCTGCGCATCCCGCGCCCGCACCTCTACGCGGGCATCCTCTTCTTCGCGGCCGTCGGCGCCTACGCGGTCGGCGGCGAACCGCTCGACCTCGTCATCCTGCTCGTCATCGGCCTGATCGGCTTCGGCATGCGACGGTACGGACTGCCGGTCCTGCCCGCCGTCATCGGCGTCATCCTCGGCCCGAACGCCGAGCAACAGCTGCGCCGCGCCCTGCAGATCAGCGACGGCAGTGTCTCCGGCCTCGTCGACACGCCCTTCTCCGTGACTGTCTACGGCCTCATCGTCCTGATCGTGGCGTGGCCCTTGTTGAGGAAGGCGGTGGTGCGGGCACGCCGACGTGCCGTAGACGTAGAGGCATGACCCCACCCGAGGCCCACGAGACCCCCGACGCCGCCGCGGACATCCGGCGCGCCACCGCCGCCGACGTGCCCGCCGTGCGGGCGGTCACCGACGCGGCGTACCACCGCTACATCGAACGGATCGGGGTCGTCCCCCGCCCGATGGAGGCCGACCACGCGGCCGATGTGGCGGCCGGATTCGTGTACGTCACCGGGGACCCCGTCGTGGGCCTCCTGGTCCTCGTCCCGCGCCCGTACGAAGGACGGCTCCTCCTGGAGTCGATCGCGGTCCACCCCGACGCCGCGGGGCAGGGGGTGGGCCGCCGCCTGCTCGCCTTCGCCGACGCGCACGCGCGGGAGCTGGGGCTCCGTGAGATCCAGCTCTACACCAACGCGATGATGTGGGAGAACCAGAAGATCTACCCCCGGTACGGATACGAGGTCATCGAGCGGCGGGTGGACGGGCCGTACGACCGCATCCACTACCGCAAGCGGCTCACGGACGGCTGACGGCCGCCCTCCCGCGTCTCATCCGTCCGGCCACCAGGTCCGCTGGACGTCCTTGCGCACCTCGGGCCTCTCCTGCGGCCGGACCTCCGCCTCCTGCCGCTCGCGCGCCCTGCGGCTGACGGACTTGCCCGCGGGCTTGTGCGTGGTCACTCGGCGCATCGCGGCCTCCCGGCTTCCCGACTCCTGCCTTACCGATGTCCATTCAAGGCACTCGGTAGACCTCTTGAGGCCCGCTTTCTGATCGAGGGGCCGATTGTCAGTGGTGGCTGCGACGATCGGGACATGACGATCAACGAGTGCGGCACGCCGCTCACCTGGGCCGATCCGGTCGACTGGGACGCGGCCGCGGACACCTTCGACGACGAACCGGACCACGGCCTGCGCGACGAGCGGGTGCGCGCGGCCTGGGCGGAGCGCATGGGGGAGTGGCTGCCGGACACCCCCGGTGACGTGCTGGACCTCGGCTGCGGCACCGGCAGCCTCGCCCTCCTCGCGGCCGGGCGCGGCCACCGCGTCACCGCGGTCGACCGCTCGCCCGCCATGGTGGAGCGGGCCCGCGTGAAGCTGGCGGACCACGACGCGGAGGTCCTGACCGGCGACGCGGGCCGGCCCCCGGTCGCCGGACGGAAGTTCGACGTCGTCCTGGCCCGCCACGCCCTGTGGCTCCTGCCGGACCCGGAGGCCACCCTCCGCCACTGGTGCACGCTGCTGCGCCCCGGCGGCCGGCTCGTCCTCGTCGAGGGCGTCTGGGGCACCGTGAGCCCCGTCGGCCTCCCCATGTCCCGCCTGATCCCGGCCCTGACCCCACTCGTCACCCACCTCCACACCGAACGCCTGTCGGGGGACGCGCGGTTGTGGGGCGGCCCGGTCGCCGACGAGAGATACGCGGTCGTGGGCACCGTGCGGGGCACCCCCGTCCGGCACACAGAGAACGTCGACGTTCCGCCCTTGAGCGATGCCTGACCAGTTCCCGGGGCAGGACGTCTGACCACTGTGCTCAGGTCGGTCGGGGTGACGTGAGTCGCGTCGAGTTCGAGGCACGGCGCAGGCGGGGAGCCCGTCAATGGTGAGCCGGGGAAGTGCTCGGGGCTCCACTGGCATCCCCTGTCCCGGTTGCCGCACGACATGGTGGCGTACTGCCGCGCCGCCCTGACCGCCTGGCACGAGGGCCGGCACTTCGCCGTGCACTGGCAGTCGGACGACGAGCCCGTGGCGTACGACGAGGCCCGCACCGCGGCCCTGGAGCCGCTGGCACCTGCGCGGACGGGTCGGCCCTAGGGCATGTCCGCGAAGTCGCGTCGTTCGCCCGAAGGGTGTGGCCCGCGGCGTCTGGTGCGTGCGATCGCAAGGCGGAGGGTCGCCCTCGTACCGGGCGTACTCGGGCGGGTCCGACAACGCGGCGAGCGTGCGTGCCAGGCGTCGCGGGCCAGACGGGGCTTCGCGGACAGACCCTAGGGGAGGGGGAGGCCGTCGTTGCGGGCCAGGGTCTCCAGGGTGTCCAGGGCGCGGGTCGCCTCGGCGGCCGCCGCCGGGTCCGTGGTGGACAGGCCGCTCGCGGCGAACTCGTCCTCGTCCAGGCGCAGTACGGTGCCGCCGTCCGCCGAGCACCACAGGTCCAGGTCCAGGTCCTCCACGGTGAGCACCGCGCCCTCGCGGACGGCGGGGCGGGTCACGTCGCAGTACCAGCCCTTCAGCGTGCCGTCCGCGGCGTACACCTCCTTGATCGCGTACCAGCGGTCGCGCCAGTAGTGCTCGGTGAAGACGTCCCCCGGTTCGAAGCGCACGAAGCCGAAGTCGCGGACGCCGGGGGCCGCCCACGGGGCGCGGACGGTGACGCGGACGCCGTCGTCGTCGAGGAGCCGCGCCGGGTAGCGGATCTTGGTGCGGCCCGCCTTGACGAGGGCGACCTCGACCGTCGCGTCAGCCGAGGGTCCGGACATGACGCACCTCCGTCCCGCAGATCTCGTAACCGAACCACTTGTTGATCGCCAGCATCGGCTCGTTCCCGGCGTCGTTGCCCGTGAACGCCTCCGTGCAGCCCGCCGCGCGGGCCCGGTGCAGGGAGTCGTTCTTGGCGAGCTTGGCCAGGCCGCGGCCGCGGTGGGCGCGCGCGGTGCCCGTCATGCCGGACGCGTAGCGCCCCGCACCGTCGGTGCGGGCCAGGGTGAACGCCGCGGGACGGCCGTCCACCAGCGCGACGGTGGTCAGCTCCCGGCTGACCAGGGGGTGGTGCCACGTCTCGGCGAGCCAGTGCTCGTAATCCTTGAACTCCGCGGCCACGTCGCCCGGTTCGTCGGCCACCGTCTCCGCGTCCAGCGCGAACAGAGGCCGCGCGTCGTCCGCGTACACCGATCCGCTGACCAGCTCGACCCCCGTCGGGGGCTCCCGGCGGGGCGGCAGCGTGCCGTGTGCCAGGTCCAGGCGGAGGAAGTGCGCGCCGCGGCGCTCCAGGTAGCCGTGGCGGGCGGCGAAAGCGCGGGCGGCGGGCTCGTCGAGCACCCAGGAGTACACGGCCTGCGCGCCCGCGTCGGCCAGATGCGCCTCCGCGGTGCGCAACAGGAGCGTGCCGGCCCCCTCGCCGCGCCGCTCCGGATGGACGTACACGTTGGCGTAGCCCTGGCCCGGCTCGGGGCTGTCGTGGGCGATGCCCACCTGCGCCGTACCGATGACCTCGCCGTCGACCTCGGCGATCAACTGCCGGTACGCGGAGTCCGGATGGGCGTGCGCACGGTCGAAGGCGACCGCCGCGGGGGAGATGAGCATGGCGGGCACGCAGGCGCGGCGCACGGCGGCGAAGCCCGCGTCATCCGCGGCGGCCGTCGGGGCATCGGAGCTGATCGCTCGGACGATCACAGTCATGGAGCCGCACGGTACGCGCGCCCCGCGCCGGGACGCCTCCCATTTTCGGTGCACACGCCCAAGGACGCGGGGCGCGCGGACCGGCCTGCGGGGCGGAAGTGCGGGACAATCACCGGGTGACGTTGAAGATCGACATCGATGGTGGCGCGGGCGACGCGCCGTACGAGCAGGTGCGGGCCCAGATCGCCGAGCAGGCGAGGTCGGGGCTGCTGCCGGTCGGCTACAAGCTGCCCACGGTGCGGGGGCTCGCCGAGTCCCTCGGGCTCGCGGCCAACACGGTCGCCAAGGCGTACCGGGCTCTCGAAGGCGACGGCGTGATCGAGACGCGGGGGCGGAACGGGACGTTCGTCGCCGCCGCGGGGGACGCCGCGGCGCGGGCCGCCTCGGCCGAGGCGCAGGCCTACGCGGAGCGGGTGCGGCGGCTCGGGCTCTCGGAGCGCGACGCGGCGGCCGCCGTGCGGGACGCGCTGCGGGCGGCGTACGGGGACGCCGGCTAGGCCACCGGCCCCGGCCGCACCCGTATGCCGTGAGCCGGATCCGCTACAGGTACAACCCGGCGTCCGCGCCCTCCCGTTGGTCGGGGACCGAGGTGGGCGCGGTGCCCCGGCGCAGCGCGAACAGTTCCGCGAGGGTGGCGCCCTCGCGGCCCACGCCCTCCTCCGTGCCGAGCCATTCCACCGCCTCGGGGCGGGTCAGCGGGCCGACCTCGATGCGGGCCAGGCAGCGGCCGGGGCGGACCACCGCGGGGTGCAGGCGCTCGAGGTCCTCGTTGGTGGTGACGCCCACCAGGACGTTCCTGCCCTGGCCGAGCAGGCCGTCGGTGAGGTTGAGCAGCCGTGAGAGCGCCTGGCCCGCCGTGTGCTTGGCCTCGCCGCGGATCAGCTCGTCGCAGTCCTCCAGGAGCAGCAGCCGCCAGCGGCCCTTCGCCGTCCCGTCGTCCTCACCGATCGCGATGTCCATGAGGTAGCCGACGTCGCCGAAGAGCCGCTCCGGGTCGAGGACGCAGTCGACCTGGCACCAGTCACGCCAGGAGCGCGCCAGCGTCCGCAGCGCCGACGTCTTGCCCGTGCCCGGCGGGCCGTGGAGCAGGAGCAGCCGCCCCGAGATGTCCTCGGGCGTGGTCTTCATCAGGGTGTCCATGGCGTCGGCGACCGGCGCCGTGTAGTTGGGCCGCACCTCTTCCCAGGTGCCGGCCGAGATCTGCCGGGTGGTGCGGTGCGGGCCGCGCCGCGGGGAGACGTACCAGAAGCCCATGGTGACGTTCTCCGGCTGGGGCTCCGGCTCGTCCTGCGCGCCGTCCGTGGCCTGCTTGAGGACGCTCTCGGCGAGTTCGGCGGTGGTCGCCGTCACCGTGACGTCCGCGCCGCGGTTCCACCGGGAGACGAGCAGCGTCCAGCCGTCGCCCTCGGCGAGGGTCGCACTGCGGTCGTCGTCGCGGGCCGCGCGCAGCACCCTCGCCCCGTACGGCAGCAGCGTGGAACCGGATTTGACGCGGTCGATGTTGGCGCTGTGCGAGAAGGGCTGCTCGCCCGTGGCGAAGCGGCCGAGGAAGAGCGCGTCCACGACATCGGACGGGGAGTCGCTGTCGTCGACGTTGAGCCGCATCGGCAGTGCGTCCTGTGGGTTCGCAGACATGCCGACATGATCCGGCACGTACCCCCGTCGTGCACCAGGTTTCCGCAGTGCGTTTCTTCCGTCCCTCTTCCGGGCGTCGGCGCCACGCCGTTCGAGATGCGGAGGATGCGTGCAGATGTTCCCCACCGGTCACAGCGGCGGTCGGTGAACTCCGCGGACGGGAAAGGGAATTGTCGGGGAAGTTATTGACATGAACACTATCGGCGGCCGGGGGTGCGTGCTACCACGGTCGAGGCAGAAACCCTGCTAAGGGAGGTTCCATGAAATTGTCCCGGATCACGGCATACATGTCCTCGCTCCTCCTTGCGGCCGCCTTCGCTCTCACCGGAGCGGCGGCGGCCCACGCGGACCCGTCGGCCGACCAGCGGGCCGCCGCGACCGGCTATGTGGCCCTCGGCGACTCCTACTCCTCGGGCGTCGGCGCCGGCAACTACGACGGCGCAAGCGGCGACTGCAAGCGCAGCACCCGCGCCTACCCCGCCCTGTGGGCCGCCGCCCATTCACCCTCCAGCTTCAACTTCGTCGCGTGCTCGGGCGCTCGTACGGGTGATGTTCTCTCCGGCCAGCTGGGCCCGCTGGGCTCCGGCACCGGACTCGTCTCGATCACCGTCGGCGGCAACGACGCGGGATTCGCCGACGTCATGACGACCTGTGTGCTGCAGTCCGAGAGCAACTGTCTGGCGCGCATCAACACGGCGCGCCAGTACGTCGACACCACCCTCCCCGGCAACCTCGACAGGGTCTACGACGCGATCAGCGCGAAGGCCCCGGCCGCCCACGTGGTCGTCCTCGGCTACCCCCGCTTCTACAAGCTGAGCGGCGGCTGCCTCGCGGGTCTCTCCGAGCGTGAGCGGGCCGCGATCAACGACGCGGCGGACTACCTCAACGCCGCCACCGAGAAGCGCGCCGCCGACCACGGCTTCACCTTCGGCGACGTCGCGTCCGCCTTCGCCGGGCACGAGATCTGCTCCGGCAACGCCTGGCTGCACAGCGTCAACTGGCTGAACATCGGCGAGTCCTACCACCCCACCGCCGCCGGACAGTCCGGTGGCTACCTCCCCGTGTTCACCGCGGCCGCCTGATCCGGGGCCACCGAAAAGCACACGTCACGGCGTGTAGGAGGCCCCGCCCGACGGGGTCTCCTGCTCGCAGGTGACCGAGTACGCCACGGAGTTCGAGGTCACCGCCACCGGTGCGCGCACCTCGACGCTGATCGCGTTCCCGTACGGCCCGCCGCCCGGCTCGTACGCGGTCTCGGCGTGACCGACCTGCCGCGTCTTCGCGCCGCCCGAGGCGAAGGCGAGCGACTTCCAGCCGGGCTCGCCCGGCTCGCCGGACCTCGTCACCCAGCGGTACTCGACCGTGGCGGGCAGGCGCCCCACCGTGAACGTCGCGGTGAACGACGGGCCCTGACCGGCCGCCGGCGGGCACGCGCCCTCGTACCGCGTGTGGCTGCCGGAGACATACACCCGCACGCTCTGGGCGGGCGCGGGGGTGTGGTTGTTCCCGCCGTTCCCCCCGTTTCCGTTCTCCTTGCCGTTGTCGTCCTTGCCGCTGTCCTTGCCGCCGTCGCCCTCGCTGTCCGAGGAGGCGGTCGACTGGCCGCCGCCACCGTCCGGGTTCTTCGACGCGGTGCCGGCCCCGGCCTGGCCGTCGGCCCCGTTGTCGCTGTAGTGGCCGCCCGAACCGCCGCTGTCGTCGCCGCCGCTGTGGTCGATCAGTGCGTACGTGAGCCCGCCGAGGGCGAGGGCGAGCACGATGAGCCCCACCACCAGGGCGACCACGCCGCGCCGGGAGCGGGCGGGCCGGGACGTGTCGGTGGTGGTCGTGGTCGGCGGCGGGGCGACGGGGAAGGGCGCCGGGGGCGTGGGCCCGTACTCCTGCCGCTCGGTGGTGGCGGTCGGCAGGTAGGGGAGCGCGGTGCCGACGCGCGGGGTGCCGCCCGACGCGACGGTCCGCAGATCGCGCTCGGCGTCGGCGGCGGACATCCGCTCGCCCGGATCCTTGCGCAGCAGCCCCTCGATGACCGGGGCCAGCGGTCCGGCGGCGCGGGCGGGCGGCAGCGGTTCGTCGACCACCGCCCGCAGGGTGCTCAGCGGGGTGTCCTGGCGGAACGGCGAGCTGCCCTCCACCGCCGCGTACAGCAGTACGCCGAGCGACCACAGGTCTGAGGCGGGGCCGGGCCGCTGCCCCAACGCCCGCTCCGGGGCGAGAAACTCGGGCGAGCCGACGACCTCACCGGTCATCGTCAGCGCCGAGCTGCCCTCGACCAGCGCGATGCCGAAGTCGGAGAGGACCACGCGCCCGTCGTTCGAGATCAGTACGTTGCCGGGCTTGACGTCGCGGTGGAGGATCCCCGCGTCGTGGGCGGCGCGCAGGGCGGCGAGGATCTCCGCGCCGATCCCGGCGGCCCGCTGCGGGGAGAGCGCGCCCTCGGCGTCCAGCACGTCGGAGAGGGAGAGGCCGCGCACCAGCTCCATGACGATCCACGGACGGCCGCCCTCCACGGCGACGTCGTAGACGGTGACGACATTGCGGTGGGGGATACGGGCGGCGGCCCAGGCCTCGCGCTCCAGGCGGGCATAGAGCCGGTCGACCTCGACGGCCGGGAGCCCGGCGGGGGCGCGCACCTCCTTGACGGCCACCTCGCGCCCGAGCACCTCGTCGCGCGCCCGCCACACGGTGCCCATGCCGCCCTCGCCCAAGGGGGAGAGGAGGCGGTAGCGCCCCGCGATCACGCGCTCTGGCCGACTCACGGGCGCCCCCATCCGCAGCAGTGCGATGCTCCACAAAAGTAGCTCAGCGGAGCGCTGTTGCAGCCCCCTTCAACACCAATCCACCCGTGCGGGCGCGGCCTTTTGCCCGCGCCCTCAGGACAGCGAGCGGTGGGCGCTCTTCAGGGCCTCCCGGAACCGCGCGACCTCCTCGGGCCGCAGCTCCCGCACCATGCGCTCCTCCAGCAGCCGCGCCGCCTCCGCGTGGTCGGCCAGGTGGCAGCGGCCCGCGTCGGTGAGCAGGATGACCTTCTCGCGGCGGTTGCGCGGGTTGGGCTCGCGGCGGATGAGGCCGCGCCCCTCCAGGGCCCGCACCATGTCGGCCATGGTCTGCGCGGTGACGAAGGAATCCCGCGCCAGCTGCGCGGCGGAGATTCCGTCGTGCCGCTCCAGCACGGTCAGGGCGGTGTACTGCAGCGCGGTGATGCCCGCGGGTCTGAGCAGCTCCTCCAGGCGGGCGCGCACCACGAGTTCGGCGCGCTTGACCAGGTAGAGGAGGGAGGGGCCCGCCGGGTCCGCCCCGGCCCCGTCCGTGGTCGCGGGCTCCGCCCGTTCCGTCATCCCGCGCCTCCGTCAGCCGCCGAGCCCGATGTCCTGGGGCCAAGCGTAAGTCATTGACAGGAATCCTGTTGATGAGGAGCATGGGCGCACGCAAGCCATCAACAGGATTCCTGTCAATTGCGATGTGAGTGGGGCTCAGTCATGGATCTGCACGGAATGGCCGCCGTCGTCACCGGCAGCGGCCGCGGTCTCGGTCTCGCCTACGCCCGGGCCCTCGCCGAAGCCGGCGCCGCCGTGGTCGTCAACGACATCGACGCCGACGCGGTCGGCGCCGCGGTGGACGCCATCACCTCCCGCGGCGGCCGGGCCGTGGGAGTCACCGCCGCGGTGGGCGGCACCGAGACCGCCGAACGGCTGGTCGACACGGCCGTACGGGAGTTCGGCGGCCTGGACGTCCTGGTCACCAACGCCGGGATCCTCCGCGACCGGGTGCTGTGGAAGATGACCGACGACGACTTCGACTCCGTCGTCGACGTCCATCTGCGCGGCACCTTCACCTGCGCCAGGGCGGCGGCGGTCAGGATGCGCGAACAGGGCACCGGCGGACGGCTGATCCTGATCTCCTCGCCCGCAGGACAGCGGGGCAACTTCGGGCAGACCAACTACGCCGCCGCCAAGGCCGGCATCGTCGCCATGGCCCGGACCTGGGCCATGGAACTGGCGCGCGCGGGCATCACCGTCAACGCCGTCGTCCCGGTCGCGGCCACCGAGATGACCAGGACCATCCCCGCCTTCGCGGCGGCCATCGAGGAGTCCGGGCGCACCGGCGCACCCCTGCCGAAGTGGCTGCGCGAGGACGAGGGCCTCGGCACCGTGGAGGACGTGGCGGGGCTGATCACCTTCCTGGCCTCGGACGCCTCGAAGGGCGTCACCGGCCAGGCCATCGGCATCGGCGGCGACCGGCTGGCGCTGTGGGCCCACCCCAAGGAGAAGGCGGTCGCCTTCGCCGACGGCGGCTGGAGCGCCGACGCGATCGGCGCGCAGTGGCACCGCGGCCCGGGGGCCGAACCCGAGACCTACGGGATCCCCGCCCCGCGGACACCGGAGGCGTGACATGGGTGCCCCGGCCATCGACGTCGCCGCGCTCACCGCGATCGACGTCCACACGCACGCCGAGATCTGCAGGACCGGCCACGGAGCGCTCAGCCCCGAACTCTTCGGCGCCTCCGAGAAGTACTTCAAGGCCCACGGCCACCGGCAGCCGACCGTCGACGAGATGGCGGCCCACTACCGGGAACGCCGCATGGCCGCCGTGGTCTTCACCGTCGACGCCGAACACGCCACCGGCCACCCCCGCATCCCCAACGAGGAGATAGCCGAGAGCTGCGCCGCCCACGCCGACGTGCTCCTGCCCTTCGCGAGCGTCGACCCCCATAAGGGGCGGGCGGGCGTCCGCGAGGCCCGCCGCCTGGTGACGGAGCACGGCGTACGCGGCTTCAAGTTCCACCCGAGCCTCCAGGCGTTCTCGCCGGACGACCGGATGGCGTACCCGCTCTACGAGGCCATCGAGGAGCTCGGAGTCCCCACCCTCTTCCACACCGGGCAGACGGGGATCGGCGCCGGGGTGCGCGGGGGCGGCGGCATCCGGCTCGCGTACTCCGACCCGATGCTCGTCGACGGCGTGGCGGTGGACTTCCCCGACCTGCGGATCATCCTCGCCCACCCGTCGTTCCCCTGGCAGGACGAGGCGCTCGCCGTCGCCACGCACAAGCCGCACGTGTACATCGACCTCTCCGGCTGGTCTCCCAAGTACTTCCCGCCGCAATTGGTGCGCTACGCCAACACCCTCCTGAAGGACAAGGTGCTCTTCGGCTCCGACTACCCGGTCATCACCCCCGACCGCTGGCTTGCGGACTTCGCGGAGCTGGAGATCAAACCGGAGGTCCGGCCGAAGATCCTCAAGGAGAACGCCGCCCGCCTGCTCGGCCTGCACGGGAAGTGAGGGCGCCGTGTTGAACCAAGGCATCGGCTCCTGGCCCGCCCGCCGGGCCCGCAGGACCCCGCACCGGACGGCCCTGGTCCACGAGGGCACGCACACCACCTACGCCGAGCTGCACCGCCGGGTCCGGGGGCTCGCCCACGCGCTGCGCCGCCTCGGGGTCGGCCGCGGTGACCGCGTCGCCTATCTGGGCCCCAACCACCCGGCCTTCCTGGAGACCCTGTTCGCGGCCGGAGTGCTCGGCGCGGTCTTCGTGCCGCTCAACACCCGTCTCGCCGCCCCGGAGCTGGCGTACGACGTCTCCGACTCCGGCAGCACCGTCCTCGTGCACGCGGCCGAGCACGCGGCGACGGCCGCCGCGGTCGCCGCGGAGACGGGCGTGCGGCACCGCGTCACGCTGGGCGCGGCCGAGGGGACGGCCCTCGCCTACGACGAGCTGACCCGCCACCACGGCCCGCCGGAACCAGGCGACGCCGAACTGCCGGACGCCGCCGAACCGCTCGACGCGTCAGTCGCCCCGGACGACCCCTGCATGATCATGTACACCTCCGGGACGACCGGCCGCCCCAAGGGAGCCGTCCTCTCCCACGCCAACATCATCTGGAACAGCGTCAACGTCCTCGTCGACACCGAGCTGACCGCCGACGAGGTCACCCTGGTCGTCGCCCCGCTCTTCCACACCGCGGGCCTCAACATGACCTGCCTGCCCACCCTCCTCAAGGGCGGCCGCGTGGTGCTGCTCGGCTCCTTCGACGCCGACCGCGTCCTGGACGCCATCGAGACGCACCGAGTCACGTACCTCTTCGGCGTCCCCACGATGTACGACGCGCTGGCCGCCCGGCCCCGCTGGGCGACCGCGGACCTGTCGAGCCTGCGCACCCTCAACTGCGGCGGGGCACCGGTGCCCGACCGCACCATCGACACCTACCTCGCGCGCGGCCTGACGTTCGGCCAGGGCTACGGCATGACCGAGGCGGCCCCCGGCATCCTCCTCCTGGACCGGGAACAGAGCGCGGCGAAGGCCGGCTCGGTCGGCGTGCCGCACTTCTTCACCGACACGCGCGTGGTCCTGCCGGACGGTACCGCCGCCGCGCCCGGACAGAGCGGCGAGATCCTCGTCAGCGGACCCCACGTCATGACGGGTTACTGGAACCGGCCCGCCGACACGGCGGCCGCGTTCACGGCGGACGGCTGGCTGCGCACCGGTGACGTCGCACGGACCGACGAGGACGGCTACGCGTACATCGTCGACCGGGTGAAGGACATGTTCGTCTCGGGCGGGGAGAACGTCTACCCGGCCGAGGTCGAGAACGCCCTGCTCACCCACCCCGCCGTCCGCGAGTGTGCCGTCGTCGGCGTGCCCGATGGGATCTGGGGGGAGGTCGGCCACGCCGTCGTGGTCACCGCGCCCGGGCCCGCGGGCCGGGTGGACGCCGGGGAGCTCCTCGCCCACCTCCGGGGCCGGCTCGCCAAGTACAAGATCCCCAAGTCCGTCGCCTTCGTGGCGAGCCTGCCGCGCACGGCCTCCGGAAAGGTCCTCAAACCGGCGGTACGCGAAGCACACCTGAACCGGAAGCACACCTGAACGAGCAGGACACCAGAACCAGAAGTACACGCTGAACGAGCAGCACACCCGAGCAAGAAGCGGATCCTGACCCTCCCTCGAAAGGCACGCCCATGCCCACCGCCGCCCACGGCCTCGACGGCATCACCTCCCTCGCCGGCACCGATCTCGGCCGCACCGACTGGCTGGAGATCACGCAGGACCGGATCGACACCTTCGCCGACGCCACCGGCGACCACCAGTGGATCCACACCGACCCGCGGCGGGCCAAGGACGGCCCCTTCGGCGCGCCCATCGCCCACGGCTACCTCACCCTCTCCCTCGTCATCCCCCTCTTCGGACAGCTGCTCGACCTCACCGGCATCTCCATGAGCGTCAACTACGGCCTGGACAAGGTCCGCTTCCCCAGCCCCGTGCCGGTGGGCGCGAAGATCCGCCTGCACGGTGCGGTCGACTCCGTCACGGAGGTCAAGGGCAACGGCGTACAGATGCACCTGGTGTTCACGGTCGAGGTGGAAGGCGGCGACAAACCTGCGTGTGTCGCGCACGCGGTCTACCGTCACTACGCGTGAGCGTCCCGAACTGCCTCACCGGCCCCACCCATGCCGGAACGCCACGTGAGATAGCCCACGTCACAGGGTGTGGGCGGGGCCCGGCGGTGACACGTCCCGTCCCGCTGTCGGGCCCTTTGTCCAACTCGCCCTGGAATCGCTTGGATTCGGAGAGTAATCGTCAACCTCCTTGCGGGGTAGGTGAATCCTGTGACCGGGATACACGTGTGTCATGCCGGGGCGATAGGGTTAACCTGCCCTGGGCCGGGTGCCCTCGTACGGGTGGGGAGTGACATGGAACAGATAACGGTGCGCAGCAGGGCGCGTGTCCCTGCGATCACTTGTGGCAGCAGCGCGAGCAGCTCGCGTCTCGATCGTCATCTCTCGGTGCTGGGCGGCCCCGCCGTCCCGCAGCGCGAGTCGCACGAGGCGACGCTGCTGATGCGTGAGCTGACCTCACGTGACGCCGCGCACGCCCGCAGCAGCAGGGGTGCCCGAGTGAGGCGAGTCTCGCTCTTCGCGCCACTGCGCAGGCTGCGGCGCTCGCTGTTCGGCGGACGCTGACCGCGGGTGGTCCCCGGGACGGAACCGCCGCTCAGGCGGCGGATCTTTCCCACCCACCCCGCTCACCCCGTCGCAGGTCATCGAAACCGATGCCGACACCGTCACGACACCCCGGTAACACTCCTGCCCCACAAGCCTTTTGACACCGCGCCGCCGGACCCGGCCGGCACGTGACCGACCGCTGGGCGCCACGCCCACACTCCCCCGGGAGGTCCACGTCCGGCCCGGCGTTCCGCCCGGTGTGACGCCCCCCGCTCAGATCAGGGCGAACTGCCCGTCAGGACCCTCTTCGCGGTGGTCGAGGACGGACGCCGGCCGTCGCGCGGAGTCGGGGACGGGCAGGACGCCCGACCCGCGCAGCCCCTCCTCGCTGACCCGCCAGGACCCGGCACCCCGCGGGTCGAGCCCCGACACCAACTCCTCCTGCCGAGGGGCCAGTTCCGCCAGCAGGGCGAGCCCCGTGATCAGTTCGAGGAGCTCGGACGTCCACGGCTGCGGCCACACCGCCGGCCCGATCGCCTCCAGCGTCCCCGCCTCGGCCGCCCCGGTCCGCAGCGCGAACCACCGCTCGACCACGCGCACGCCGCTCACCTCGTACTCCCAGGCCTCCCTCGGCACCGGCGAGATGACCCCCTCGTCACCGACCCGCAGGACCTCCTCGTCGGCGTCGTACGCCAGGACGCGGGGGTGCGCGGGCAGCGGCGCGCGGACGTACGGCCTGCGCCCGCCGGGCAGCTTCGGCCGCTCGCCGTCGCCGCGCAGCTGAAGCCAGAGCAGCCGCCGCCCGAGCTCCACGCCGCGCGCCCAGACGTCACCGTCGGCGGTGAGCGGCACGCGGCACCCAGCGGCCGACCCGACCCCCGCCGCGAGCACCCAGGCGAGCAGATCGGGCGCCGTGACCTCCGTGCCGAGCGCGCCCGACAGATGGGCGAGCAGCCCCGGCGCCACATTGGGCTCCAGGCCGCCGGGCCTGCGGAACAGCGGCCTGATCCGGCCCGGCCGCCCCGCCGGCGAGCGGCCGTCCGGCAGCACCCGGCAGGCGAGGACGGCCGGCCCCGGGGCACCAGGCACATGCCCCTGCTCGACGGCGAAGAGCTGGCCCTCGCCCGCCACCCGCCACAGCTCGGGACGGGCGACGTCCAGGAGGCGGTGGTCGGGGATGAGCCACTGCTCGTCGAAGGGGCCGTGCAGCACCCGCACCGGCTCGGGACAGCGACCGGTCTCCCGCGCGAGCCGGCCCGTGCCGCCGTGGTGACCGGGCAGTTGGGCGACCGCGGTGTGTAGCGTGCGGGCGCGCGTGGGACGGAACAGGGCCTCCCGCTCGGGGCCCCCGGCGCGGACCAGGGCGTCCCAACGGGCCTTCAGGGATGCGGCGTCCGGGCCCATCGGCCACCCGCGGCCCGGCCGGAGCGGTGCGACGGACCACGGCATGAGGTCCGCGAGCAGCGGCGCTTCGTCGTGCGTCACGCCCGGCATCGTACGACGTGCCCGCCCGCGCCCGTCACGTCGCGTCGAGCGTGACCGAGAAGGAGAAGCGGTCGCCGCGGTAGTGGATGCGGGCCACGTCCAGGGTCCGGCCGTCCTCGTCGTAGGTGACGCCGGTGTAGTGCAGGATCGGGCTGAGCAGCGGCACTTCGAGGAGCCGGGAGGTCTCCGGGTCGGCGAGCGTGGCCTCGACGGTGTCGGTGATGCGGCTGATGCGGACCCCCACCACGTCGCGCAGGACCTTCGTCATCGGCCAGCGCGCCAGGTCCTCCCGGTCGATGCGGGCGGCCAGTTCGGGGCGGACGTAGTTGCGGGCGTGGTTGGTCGGCTCGCCCGTCTTCTCGTCGCAGCGCAGCCGGTGGTACGTCGCCACCTCGGCCGAGTCGGGGAAGTACTCCGCGAGTTCGGCGGGCGGCGGGGCCGTGCCGTGGTCGAGGAGCCGGGTGGTCATGCCCGACTGCTGGGCCACGATCGCGTCGACCGAGCCCAGCAGCCGGACGGGGGAGCCGCGCTGCGCGCTCGGCTCGATGAAGGTGCCGCGCCGCCGGTGGCGGGTGATGAGCCCCTCGTCCTCCAGCTCCTTGAGCGCCTGCCGCATGGTCAGCACGCTCACACCGTAGTGCCCCGCCAGCTGCTCCTCGGTGGGCAGCCGGAGCGGGGCCTCGGGGGCGCGCCCCAGTATCGAGGCGCGCAACGACTGCGACACCTGGTACCAGAGCGGCAGTTTCCGATTCAGGACGATCGAGTCCGGGGCGAAAGCGGTCACGGTCTCTCCGAATCAGCGTGGTGTCGCGTCAGTCGCGGAAGTGGCGCTCCAGACCCTGCCATACGTCGTCGTAGCCGCGCTGCAGGTGGGACGCGGTCGCCGCCTGCTCCGTCGCCGTCACCGGCCAGCGCGTCTCGAACATGAAGGCGAGGCCGTCGTCGATCTTCTGCGGCTTCAGCTCGGCGGCCGACGCCTTCTCGAAGGTCTCGCGGTCGGGTCCGTGCGCGGACATCATGTTGTGCAGCGAGCCGCCGCCCGGCACGAAGCCCTCCGCCTTCGCGTCGTAGGCGCCCTCGATCAGACCCATGTACTCGCTCATCACGTTCCGGTGGAAGTACGGCGGCCTGAACGTGTCCTCGCCCACCAGCCAGCGCGGCGCGAAGACGACGAAGTCCACACCCGCGAGGCCCGGGGTGTCGGACGGCGAGGTGAGCACGGTGAAGATCGACGGGTCCGGGTGGTCGTAGCTGATCGAGCCGATCACGTTGAAGCGGTGCAGGTCGTAGACGTACGGGACGTGGTTGCCGTGCCAGGCGACCACGTCGAGCGGCGAGTGGTCGTACGTCGCGCGCCAGAGGTTGCCGCAGAACTTGTTCACCACCTCCACCGGGCCCTCGACGTCCTCGTACGCGGCGACCGGCGCCCTGAAGTCCCGGGCGTTGGCGAGGCCGTTGGCGCCGATGGGTCCGAGGTCGGGGAGCCGGAACGGCGCGCCGTAGTTCTCGCAGACGTACCCCCGGGCACTCGCGTCGAGCAGCTCGACGCGGAAGCGGACGCCGCGCGGGATCAGCGCGACCTCACCGGGCTCGGCGCGCAGCAGCCCGAACTCGGTGCGCAGGAGCAGCCCGCCGTGCTCGGGCACGATCAGCAGCTCGCCGTCGGCGTCGCTGAACACCCTTTCCGTCATGGAGGAGTTGGCGTGGTAGAGGTGAATGCCCATGCCGGTGCGCTGCGTCGCGTCGCCGTTGCCGCCGAGCGTCCACAGGCCCGCCAGGAAGTCCGTGCCGGGCGCGGGCTCCGGGAGAGGGTTCCAGCGCAGCCGGTTCGGGTCGGGCACCGACTCGGTGAAGGGGGCGGTGCGGAGCGCGCCGTTGTCCACGCGCGTGAACCGCGGGTGCGCGGCCGAGGGGCGGATGCGGTACAGCCACGAGCGCCGGTTGTGCGCGCGGGGCTCGGTGAAGGCCGCGCCGCTCAGCTGCTCGGCGTAGAGCCCCAGGGGCGCGCGCTGGGGGGAATTGCGGCCGTGCGGCAGGGCGCCGGGCACCGCCTCGGAGCTGTGTTCGTTGCCGAAGCCGGAGAGGTAGGTCAGGCCCTCGGCCGTCTTCCGTGCGTCGTGCGCCCCCGTACGGTCCGCGCCCGTGGGCTCCGCCTGGTCTGCGTGGTCCCCGATCATCACCGCTCCCTCGTCAATGATTCCTATGGGACACCGTAGGATTCAGGTTTTCCTTCCGCAAGGGGGAGCCAGGAATGTGAGCGGTGCTCTACTCTCCCGGAATGCGCCACCCGAACCCGCCCGAAGAACCGCGCCCACCGGCCTCCATGCGCCGTCTCCCCGTGCAGGAGCGCAGCGCCGAGCGGCTGACCCGGATCCTCGACGCCTGCGCCGCCGTCCTGGACGAGGTCGGCTACGAAGGCCTCACGACCCGGGCGGTGGCCCAGCGCGCGGGCGTCCCGATCGGCTCGGTCTACCGCTTCTTCGGCAACAAACGGGCCCTCGTCGACGCCCTCGCCCACCGCAACCTCGACGCGTACGCCCAGCGCGTCGCCGAGCGCGTCACCGGCGTCGAACACGGCGACTGGCGCGGCGCCGTCGACGCCGCCTTCGACGAGTACCTGACGATGATGCGCACGGTGCCCGGCTTCGGCCTCGTCGACTTCGGCGTCCCCTCCGCGCCCGAGGCGATGCCCGACGCCAACCTCCAGGTCGCCGAACGGGTCGCCGCCCTGCTCGCGGGCCACCTGGACCACCCCCTCGACGCCACGCTGCGCCGCACGATGCTGGTCGGCGTCGAAGCGGTCGACGCGGTCCTCCAGCTGGCGTTCCGCGCCGGCCCGTCCGGCGACGCGGAGCTGGTGGAGGAGGCCCGGGTGCTGCTCCACGCCTATCTGGCGCGGCGGCTCGACCGGCCGGGCTGAGGCGGGCGCCCCTGCGGAAGGCCCCCGTTGACCAGGAGTTTTGCGCTTATTGCTCGCGCGTCAACATCTTGTTAACGCCGGAGAGCGGGTCCTAACGTCATCCGGACCGCCAGACCTGGTGGGAGTTCGATGGTGAACGTTAGGTAGCCCCCATGCTGACAATCCTCGGATTCGTCATGATCGCCACCTTCCTGGTGCTGATCATGATGAAGAAGATGTCGCCGATCGCGGCGCTGGTGCTGATCCCCGCGCTCTTCTGCGTGTTCGTAGGAAAGGGAGCCCATCTCGGGGAGTACGTCCTCGACGGCGTCGGCAATCTCGCGCCCACGGCGGCCATGCTCATGTTCGCCATCGTGTACTTCGGCGTCATGATCGACGTCGGCCTCTTCGACCCGATCGTCCGCGGCATCCTGCGCTTCTGCAAGGCGGACCCGGTGCGCATCGTGGTCGGCACCGCGGTCCTCGCCGCGATCGTCTCGCTCGACGGCGACGGCTCGACCACCTTCATGATCACGGTCTCGGCGATGTACCCGCTGTACAAGCGCCTCAAGATGAGCCTCGTCGTGATGACCGGCGTCGCCGCCACCGCCAACGGCGTCATGAACACGCTGCCCTGGGGCGGCCCGACCGCCCGCGCCGCGACCGCCCTGAAGGTCGACGCGGCCGACATCTTCGTCCCCATGATCCCGGCGCTCGCCGTGGGCCTGGTCGCCGTCTTCCTCCTCTCGTACGCCCTCGGTCTGCGCGAGCGCAAGCGGCTCGGCGTGCTCTCCCTCGACGAGGTCCTGGAGAAGGAGACGGCGGGCGAGAGCGTCCTCGTGGGCACCGGCGGCGGCGACGGCCGCACCCCGCTCGGCAAGCGGACCGCCGGCGGACCGGGAGCCGACGCGGCTGGCGCCGACGCCGAAGATGCCGCAGACGCCGACGACGACGGCTTCCAGGCGCTCGACCCGCACCGCCCGACGCTGCGCCCCAAGCTCTACTGGTTCAACGCGGCCCTCACCGTCCTGCTGCTCACCGCCATGATCATGGAGTGGCTGCCGATCCCGGTCCTCTTCCTGCTCGGCGCCGCGCTCGCCCTCACCGTCAACTTCCCGCAGATGCCCGACCAGAAGGCCCGCATCGCCGCCCACGCGGAGAACGTCCTCAACGTCACCGGCATGGTCTTCGCCGCCGCCGTCTTCACCGGCGTCCTCACCGGCACCGGCATGGTCGACCACATGGCCGACTGGCTCGTCGACGCCATCCCCGACGGCATGGGCCCGCACATGGGGCTGGTGACGGGACTTCTCTCCATCCCGCTCACCTACTTCATGTCCAACGACGGCTTCTACTTCGGCGTCCTGCCGGTCCTCGCCGAGGCGGGCCAGGCGCACGGCGTCTCCACCCTGGAGATCGCCCGCGCCTCCATCGCCGGACAGGCCCTGCACATGTCGAGCCCGCTGGTGCCCGCCGTATACGTCCTCGTCGGCATGGCCAAGGTCGAGTTCGGCGACCACACCAGGTTCACCGTCAAATGGGCCGTGCTCACCTCCCTCGTGGTGCTCGGCGCCGGAATCCTCTTCGGCATCATCTGATGCCGACCGCGTCACCCGGGCCCGGTACCAGGGGCTGGCTGCTGCGCCTCGTCATCGCCTTCGGCTTCGCGCAGGGGGAGGTGTCGATGGCGCGGCCCGCCGTCTCCTACCGGGCCCTCGCGCTGGGCGCCGACGAACGCGCCATCGGCGTCATCGCCGGCGTCTACGCCCTGCTGCCCCTCTTCGCCGCCGTACCCCTCGGACGCCGGACGGACCACGGCCGGTGCGCGCCCCTGCTGCCCCTCGGCGTCGTCCTGATCGCCGGCGGCTGCGCCCTGAGCGGCACGGCGGGCTCGCTCGGCGCGATGGCCGCCTGGAGCGGGGTGATGGGGCTCGGCCACCTCTGCTTCGTGATCGGCGCCCAGTCGATCGTCGCCCGGCAGTCCGCCCCCGCCGAACAGGACCGCAACTTCGGGCACTTCACCATCGGCGCCTCCCTGGGGCAGCTGATCGGACCGATCGCGGCGGGTGCCCTGATCGGCGCGGACACCGGCCGCACCAGCACGGTCGCCCTCCTCGTCGCCGCGGCCGTCGCGGCCGTCTCGCTCACCTCGCTGTGGCGCATCGAGCAGGTGCGGCCCACGCCCGCGCCGGGCCGGGCCGAACGCGTGCCGGTCCTCGGCATCCTGCGCACCCGGGGCGTGCCCGCCGGCATCTTCATCAGCCTCGCCGTGCTCTCCGCGACGGACATCCTCACCGCCTACCTGCCGGTGGTCGGCGAGCACCGGGACATCACCCCGGCCACGGTCGGCCTGCTGCTCTCGCTGCGCGCCGCGGCCACGATCGCCTGCCGTCTGGTGATGACGCCGATGATCCGGTGGCTCGGCAGGACCGTCCTGCTCACCGGCACCTGCCTGCTCGGCGGAGTGCTCTGCGCGGGCATGGCGCTCCCCGTCCCGGTGTGGGGACTTGCCCTGATGCTCGCCGCGCTGGGCTTCTGCCTCGGGGTGGGACAGCCGCTCTCCATGACGACCGTCGTCCAGGCGGCGCCGGACGGCGCCCGCTCGACGGCACTGGCACTGCGGCTCACCGGCAACCGCCTCGGCCAGGTCGCGGCCCCCGCCTCCGCGGGGCTCGTCGCGGGGGTGGCGGGGGCGGCCGCGCCGTTCGTGATGCTGGGCGGCCTGCTGCTGGCGGCGGCGGGCCTCGGCATGCGCCCGCTGCCCGGACCCACGGGGCACGACCCGGGCCCGGGAAGGGGCCGGACCGCCCGGCCCACCGACCGGGACGGACGAGTCACCGAGAGGTCCTGAAGGGCGGCCTTCCTGCGGGGACGGTCACGGGGGTCGGACGGGGGCCCGGGCGCGGCACCGAGCGGTCCTGAAGGGCGGCGGCCCTGCGGGGGCGGTCACGAGGACCGGGCGCGGCACCGAGCGGTCCTGAAGGGCGGCCGCCCTGCGGGGGCGGTTACGGGGTCCGGACGCGGCACCGAGCGGTCCTGAACGCGGCCGCCCTGCGGGGACGGTCACGAGGACCGGGCGCGGGGCCCGGACGCGGACCCGCGCCCGGAACGGCGGGCGCCCCGCGGGGCGGTCACGGAGCCTGGACGCGGGGCCCGGACGCGGACCCGCGCGCTGAAGGCGTCGAGGACGCTGTGGGCGCGTACGTGCACGGCGTACTCATCCCGGCGGCATCCGTGGCACTGCCCCGCCCGCTCCCCACCCCCCTCGGCGCGCGTACGAATCCGGTCACCTCACCGCGACGCCGCCCGCAGCGCCCTGGCACCCGCCGTGCAGCCGTCCCTCAGTTCGTCCAGTTGGGCGGACATCAGCTCTTTCTCCGCCGAGCCCCGGCGGCCGCCGTCCAGTTGGCTGCACGCGCCCTCCAGCCACTCCGGTGCGGGCTCGACCCCGATGAACGCGGCGAGGCGGGAGAGTTCCAGCCGGGGAGCCTCGATGAGGTCCTCGTAGGCGAGCGAGGTGCCCTGTCCGGCGGACAGGCCGTCGAGGAAGCGGGTGCCCTGGACGACCAGTTCGGACCAGAGGTCCGCGAAGCGCCGCAGGGGGAAGTCCCGGTCCAGCACGAGGCCCGCGTCGAACCGCTCGTCGAGCAGGGGCGCGAGCTCCGCCGGCAGGGCGCGGACCTGTTCGGACGTCAGGTCGGCGACGTCCTCGACCCCCGTCCGTTCCCTGATCTCACGCATCAGGGTGATCACGCGGTACCCGGGATGCCGGCTCATGGACAGGGCGCAGTCCGGCCCGTCGCGGAAGAGGTGCACGAACCTCGCGTACGGGAAGGCGGCGCGCAGGCGTGGCGCCCAGCCCGTCGAGTACCCCGAGCGCTCCACCACGGCGGTGCGGCCGAACCGTGCGCAGAGCCACTCGAAGAGCGCTTCGTGGTGTGCGGCGGCGGTGGTCTCGGGCCGGCCGGAGACAACCGCGCCGATCTCGTCGAGCAGGCCGTCGGGGTCGTCGGTGAGGTGGGGGAGGACCATGAGGGAGAGGGCGGGGATGCCGGTCTCCGCGGTGTGGCGCCCGGGGCGGCGGGTGTAGAGGAACTCCGGCATCAGCACGCCGCTGCGGATCATGCTCGCGAAGTACGGGGTGGGCCGGTGGAGGGCCTCCCAGAACCGGTCGCCCGGGACCGGTCCTTCGGGGAAGGCCGCGTCGCCGACGGACGCCATGTACTCGTTGAGACTGAGGATGTCGGGGTGGGTGTTGAGGATGCGGGACAGCGCGGTGGAGCCGCTGCGGCCGGTGCCGATGACGAAGGTCAGGCTGCGCAAGGTCACTCTCCGAGGGCGCGTCGCGGGTGTTCCTGCCTCTGTGCACCCCAGCACAGGCGGGCGGGGCGCACCAGAGGGCGGGGGAGTGCCCGGGAGGCTCCCCGCGCGGTGTTTCAGCCGGGGTCCACGTCGGCGTGCAGCAGGTGGTGGTCGGAGTACGGGGTGGGGTGCACGCCGTGGCGGCGCGGGACGAGTCCGCGCAGGAAGACGTAGTCGAACTTGCTCTGCCAGTCGGTGGTCGGCTCACAGGTGCCCGTGCCGGCGCCCGTGGCCGTGCCCGTACGGGTCCCCGCGGGCCGGCAGGCCTGTGCGGCGTCCGCCGCCAGGGCCCACATCCGGGCGAGTTCGGGGGTGTCCGGCACGGCGTTGAAGTCGCCGAGGACGATCGCGCGGTCGTGCCGGGCGACGGCCCGGGCGAGCACGCGGGTCTGGTCCGCCCGGACCGCCTCCTGACGGCGCTGGGCGAGGTGGGTGTCGAAGACCCGTACGCGCCGGCCGCCCACGGTGGTGGTGACCGCCAGGTAGCCGCGGTCCTCGGAACCGCCGTCGGGGTACTCGACGTTCACGCGGTCCGTCATCGGCGCCGCCGAGAGGATCGCCTGACCGAAGCCGCCCGGCCGCCAGGGCCAGCCCCCGCACCGGCTCCGCTTGCGCAGGACCGTGCCGTACTCGACGTGGTAGGTCAGCCCGTAGAGGCGGTCCAGGTACTCCCGGATCTGCTCGACGTCCCGTACGCACGCTTCCTGCAGGCCGATGACCTGGGGCGCGTATGTGGCGATCTCCGCCGCGCGGCCGATGTTGTTCCCGCCGCAGGGGTTGCAGATGTTCCAGGTCATCACCCGGTCGGGCACGACGTCCTCGGCGGCCTCCCGGGGCAGGTACCGGGCGAGGACGACACCGTCCGGCGCGCTCGGGCCGAGGAGCACCAGACAGAGCAGGGTCATGGCGCCCGTGAGCCATCGTGTGCCCCTACCGAGCACCCTCGCCTCCTCGATCGCGCTCCACCCCGGCGTCCGACGTCCGCATGCACGAGGTTATGGGACGGGGCGGCGCGGGCGGCAGCCGGATGCCCCTGGTGCCAGAAAACTATCAGCGCTAGTTTGTAGCGCGGACGACAATCTGGAGGAGTGCGATGAAGGCCCACGACGGGATGTACATCGACGGTGCCTGGCGACCGGCCGCGGGCACCGACACCATCACGGTCCTGAACCCGGCCGACGAAGAGCCCGTCGGCGAGGTCCCCGCGGGCACCGCCGAGGACATCGACGCCGCGGTCCGCGCCGCCCGCGCCGCCCTGCCCGGCTGGGCCGCGACCCCGCCCGCCGAGCGCGCCGCCCTGATCGGCGCCCTCCGCGACCGCCTCGTCGCCCGCAAGGACGAGATCGCCGGGACCGTCACCGCCGAACTGGGCGCCCCGCTGCCGTTCTCGCAGGCCGTGCACGCCGGGGTGCCGATCCTGGTCGCCGGCTCGTACGCCGAACTCGCCGCGACCCACCCCTTCGAGGAGCGGGTCGGCAACTCCACCGTCTACCTGGAGCCGGTCGGCGTCGTCGGCGCGATCACGCCCTGGAACTACCCCCTCCACCAGATCGTCAACAAGGTCGCGCCCGCCCTCGCCGCGGGGTGCACGGTCGTCCTCAAGCCCGCCGAGGACACCCCGATCACCGCCCAGCTCTTCGCCGAGGCGGTGCACGAGGCGGGCGTCCCCGCCGGTGTGTTCAACCTGGTCACCGGCCTCGGCCCGGTCGCGGGCCAGGCCCTCGCCGGGCACGAGGGCGTCGACCTCGTCTCGTTCACCGGCTCCACCGCCGTCGGCAGGCAGATCGGCGCCACCGCGGGCGCGGCCGTCAAACGCGTCGCCCTGGAACTCGGCGGCAAGTCCGCCAACGTCATCCTGCCCTCCGCCGACCTCGCCAAGGCCGTCAACGTCGGCGTCGCCAACGTCATGTCCAACTCCGGCCAGACGTGCAGCGCCTGGACCCGCATGCTGGTCCACACCGACCGCTACGACGAGGCCGTGGAGCTCGCCGCGGCCGCCGCCGCCAAGTACGGCCCGCGCATCGGCCCCGTCGTCAACGCCAAGCAGCAGGCGCGCGTGCGCGGCTACATCGAGAAGGGCGTCGAGGAGGGCGCCCGGATCGTGGCGGGCGGCCCCGAAGCCCCCGAGGACAAGGGCTACTTCGTCCGGCCGACCGTCTTCGCCGACGTCACCCCCGACATGACCATCGCCCAGGAGGAGATCTTCGGCCCGGTGGTCTCGGTCATCCGCTACGAGGACGAGGACGACGCCCTGCGCATCGCCAACGGCACCGTGTACGGGCTCGCCGGCGCGGTGTGGGCGGCCGACGAGGCCGAGGCGGTGGCCTTCGCCCGCCGCATGGAGACCGGACAGGTCGACATCAACGGCGGCAGCTTCAACCCCCTCGCTCCCTTCGGCGGTTACAAGCAGTCGGGCGTCGGCCGCGAGCTGGGCGTACACGGTCTGAGCGAGTACCTCCAGACCAAGTCGCTGCAGTTCTGACCCGCCCGGCCGCCCCGAACCCGCCAACCTTCCCAAGGAGTACGTGAACGTGGTCCGCGCCGCCATCCTCCCCGCCGTCGGCTCCCCGCTGGAGATAGCCGAGATCGACCTGCCGGAGCCTGGCCCCGGCCAGGTCCGGGTGCGCCTCGCCGCCGCCGGGGTCTGTCACTCCGACCTGTCGCTGTCCAACGGCACGATGCGGGTGCCGGTGCCCGCCGTCCTCGGCCACGAGGGCGCCGGCACGGTCCTCTCCGTCGGCGAGGGCGTCACGCACGTCGCCGCCGGTGACGCCGTCGTCCTGAACTGGGCGCCCTCCTGCGGCAGTTGCCACGCCTGCTCGATCGGCGAGGTCTGGCTCTGCGACAGTGCGCTCGTGGGCGCCGCGGACGTCTACGCGAGGCGCGCGGACGGCAGCGACCTCCACCCCGGCCTGAACGTCGCCGCGTTCGCCGAGGAGACGGTGGTCGCCGCCAACTGCGTCCTGCCCGTACCCGACGGCGTCCCGCTCACCGACGCGGCCCTGCTCGGCTGCGCCGTCCTGACCGGGTACGGCGCCGTGCACCACTCGGCCCGGGTCCGCGAGGGCGAGAGCGTCGCGGTCTTCGGCGCCGGCGGGGTGGGTCTCGCGACACTGCAGGCGGCGCGGATCGCGGGCGCCGGGCGGATCGTCGCGGTCGACGTCTCCCCCGAGAAGGAGGAGCTGGCCCGCTCGGCCGGAGCCACCGACTACGTGGTGGCCTCGGAGAAGACGGCCAAGGCCATCCGCGGTCTCACCGGCGGCCGGGGCGTCGACGTGGCAGTGGAGTGCGTGGGCCGCGCGGTGACGATCCGCACGGCGTGGGAGTCGACGCGGCGGGGCGGGCGCACCACGGTGGTCGGCATCGGCGGCAAGGACCAGCAGGTGACCTTCAACGCCCTGGAGCTCTTCCACTGGGGCAGGACGCTCTCCGGCTGCGTGTACGGCAACTGCGACCCCGCGGTGGACCTCCCCGTCCTGGCCGGACACGTCCGCGCCGGCCGGCTCGACCTGGGCGCCCTGGTGACCGACCGGATCGGCCTCGACGACATCCCGGCAGCCTTCGACAACATGATCGCGGGCAAGGGGGGCCGGGCGCTCGTGGTGTTCTGAGCCCAGTGGTGGAACTCCCGCAGGAGGAGCTGTTCCGTGCCGCGCGTCCGGGGCTCGGCTCGCGCGTCGCGTTGAACACCGGCGCCGACGGACCCAACCGGAGCGCGAGGGACTCCAGTTCGCGGCGGAACCCGGCGTCGGCGGCGGCCAGCTCACGCAGCGCCCCGCCCAGCCGGCGCACCGCATCGGGGTCGGCCGCGTCCCGACCGTCGAGCACCGCCACCACGGCGGGGTCCCGCGAGAACCGCTCGCGGAGCCGTTCCCAGAGAGCGGTGGCGGCATGGGTCCCCAACTGCCCCCCCCGGCTCCGCCGAGCACGGCGGCGGCCAGGGCGCCGAAGGCGATGCTCATGGCGCCACGGCATCGCCCCGCTCCGGCCGCCGCTCGCCCGAACCGGCAAGCAGGGCAAAGGAGTTGGCGCCCGCCAGGAACACGAGCGTGGTCAGCACGAAGGGCCACGTGAAGGCGTGGCCGCCGGCCGGTGCGGAGAACGCCGCCACCGCAGGACCGAGCGCCGTCGCCACGGCGGCGCCCATCAGCGCGTACGCGAGGGTCGCCGCCCGCGCGGGCAGGAAGACGCCGCACAGGGCGAGGGCGACGAGGGCGGCGTTGTACCCCGAGGTGCCGTCCGCGATCTGCGCGGCGGGCGCCCCCAGCGCCCACGCCGTGGCGCCGCCGACGACGCTGCCGAGGGACGCCACCGCCGCCGTGCGCACGCCCGCGACCAGCAGACCGGCGAGGATCAGGGCCCCGACGTACCACTGCGGCATGAAGAAGATCTGGCCGAAGCCCGCGAAGAACCCGTGGACCAGATCGGCGGGGCGGAGCGCCGTGGCGCCGGTCGCGGGGTGGCTCGGCGTGGCCGGGGCGTCGCCGTGGTGCCAGATCCGCCGGAATCCCGGCGCCCCGATCGTGGCCGCGGAGGCGACCAGGCAGAACGGCAGGGTGAGCGAGGGCAGGCCCCAGGTGCCGAGGAACCGGACCACGGCCGCGGTGACGACGGTGACGACCGCGGAGCAGGCCACCGCGACCAGCACCGTGGAGGCGTGCCCCGGCCCGAGGAAGACGGCGCAACCGAGCGCCGTCAGGCAGGCGTTGAAGCCTTCGAGGCCGGTCGAGACGCGGTCGCGGTCGGCGCCGAGGAGGCGGGCCGTGGCCGTGCCGACCGCGGTGCCCGCAAGCCCGTAGAGCCCGTACCGCCACCCCGCGGCGAAGAGCGCCAGGCAGAAGAGGGCGCCGGTGGCCGCGTTCGGCAGGAAGGTGACCTGCCCGTGGCCGCGCAGCACTTGCGCGGCGAAGGCGCGGGCGCGGGGCGGCGCGACCGCCCGGCCTCCGTCGCCGGCCGGGCCACCGGCGTCCACCGCATCCGTCGCATGCCCCACGGCCACTCCCGGGTCAGGTCCCTGTTCCGTCCGGCAGAACGGGTGCAGAGTACATCTAAGTTGCCGGAGGGGTGGCTTCCGGTGCGTCCGTGGCCCGGGTGCGGGGGCGGGATCGCGCCACCGCGACCCCCGCGAGGCAGAGCGCGCCACCGCCGAGGGTGACCACCCCCGGCACCTCGTCCAGGGCCAGCCACGACATCAGGACGACGAGCGCGGGCACGGCGTACGTCGTCGCGCCCATGCGGCTCGCCGTCGTGCGGGCCAGCGCGTACGCCCAGGTGGTGAAGGCGAGAGCGGTCGGGAAGATGCCCAGGTAGACCATGTTGAGGGTCGCCGAGGCCGGCGCCTGCCGCAGGTCGGTCACCAGCTGCCCCGTGAACGGCAGGCACAGGACGGCGCCCACCAGGCAGCCGAAGGTGGTGACCTGCAGCGCGCTCGCGCTGCCGAGCGCCGGCTTCTGGGCGACGACCCCGGCCGCGTACCCGACGGCCGCGATCAGGCAGAGCGCCACGCCGAGCAGGGACGCCTTCCCCTCGCCGGACATCGAGAAGCCGACGGCGACGGCGCCCGCGAACGAGACCGCCATGCCCGCGAGGAGCCGGGGCGGCAGCGGGTCGCCGAGCAGCCGCGAGCCGAGCAGGGCCACGAGGATCGGTCCGATGTTCACCAGCAGGGCCGCGGTGCCCGCGTCGACCTGCTGCTCGCCCCAGTTGAGGACGACCATGTACACCCCGAACCACAGCAGCCCGGACACGGCGATGCCCGGCCAGGCGGCGCGCGGCGGCAGCCCCTCCCTGCGCACCGCCCAGACGGCGCCGAGCGTCACCGCCCCGGCCAGGAGCCGCCCGAGCGCGAGCGCGCCGGGGGAGTAGGCGGCTCCGGCGCTGCGTATGGAGACGAAGGCGGAGGCCCACAGGACGACCGTGAACGCGGCGGCGGCCGCTGCGAGCAGCTCGGGGCGGCGGGCGGTCAGTCGGGAGGCGGGCGGGGCGGGGGTGGCTGGTGCGGGGCGCGGGGAAGTGGCCGGAAGTGGCGCGTGCGCGGGGCGGGAGGCAGGCATGGGCCGAGGTTATGGCGTGGACGCTTCGGCGTTCAGCGAATTATCGGGCTCGACCATCTGGTTCCGGCTGCCTGTAGTACTCTCACTGTAGTGGTCGATACGTAGTACTTCGAATGGAGTGGTGGCCATGGTGCGCAGGAACGACGGCCGGCGGGCGGCCTTGGTCGACGCCGCCATCGAGGTGCTGGCCAGGGAGGGCGCCCGGGGGCTCACCTTCCGGGCCGTGGACACCGAGGCGGCGGTCCCCACCGGCACCGCCTCCAACTACTACAGCAACCGCGACGACCTGCTGACCCAGGCGGGCGCCCGCGTCTACGAACGGCTCACCCCCGACGCGGAGGTCATCGAGCGGCAGCGGACTGCGGCGCCCGACAAGGAGACCTACGCGGAGCTGATGCGCGAGGTCGTCGGCCGCGTCAGCGGCTTCCGCACGGGTTATCTGGCCCTGCTCGAACTCCGCCTGGAGGCGACCCGGCGGCCGGAGCTGCGGGCCGTCCTCACCGAGCGCGTCCGGTCCGACCTCGACGCCAACCTCTCGTACCACGCGGCGTCCGGGCTGCCGGGTGACGCGATGGCGGTCAAGCTCCTCTATCTGGCGTTCAATTGGCTCATCGTCGAACAGCTCACGCTGCCGGATGTCCTCTCCGAGGCCGAGCGCGACGAACTCGTCGCGGCGGCGGTGGAGCGCATCGTCGCGGGCTGACCGGCTGACCGGCTGACCGGCTGACCCGCCGTCCCGTGTCCGCCGGCCCGGCTAGAGGCCGTCGATGCCGAGGTGGGCGGTGAAGGCCCGCGCGCCGGCCGGTGTCACCCGCACGGCGCGCTCCGAACCGATCCGCTCGCACCAGCCCGCGGTCAGTGCGTGGTCGCAGAGCGCCGCCCCGGCGACCCCGGCGAGGTGGGGCTTGCGCTCCGTCCAGTCCAGGCAGGAGCGGGCCAGCGGCCGCCGGCCGGTCCGCACCAGCTCGATGCCCAACTCCCCGAACCACTCCACGCCTTGGTCGGTGAGGGCGAACCCGGTGTCCTGCCGCAGCAGCCCCCGCTCCGTCATCGCCCCGGTGACGGCGATCCCGAGCCGTCCGGCCAGGTGGTCGTAGCAGGTGCGGCCGCGGGCCATCGCGCCGGCGGCGCCCGCCTCGCGCAGCGTGCGGGGCGGCACCCGTTCGCCGGGGGTCGCGTGGGCGGCGAGGTCCTCGACGAGCTGGGCGACGCGCTCGTCGGCGAGCCGCACGTAGCGGTGCCTGCCCTGCCGGTGCTCGGCGAGCAGGCCGCCCGCGACCAGCCGCCCCAGGTGTTCACTGGCCGTCGACGCCGCGACACCGGCGTGCCTGGCCAGCTCTCCGGCGGTCCAGGCCCGCCCGTCGAGCAGCGCGAGCAGGCAGGCAGCCCTCGTCTCGTCCGCGAACAGCGCGGCGAGGGAGGCGAGGGCGGGGGCGTTGGTGTTCTTTCGGTGGCCCGGCGTCATGCCCTCAGGATGGGGCAGGGACCCTTCGGTCGGCACCGAAGCGTGCGCGTGACGGACCCTGAAGTGTGCGGGTGACGGACCCTGAAGTGTGCGCGTGGCCGACCCCGAAGTGTGCACGCGACCGGCACCGAAGGCGGCGAGGCTGCCGTCAGGCGCGTGCCGCAAGCCCCTCGTACTCCAGCGCCAGCCCGTCAAGGAGTGCCCGCAGGCCCGCCTCGAAGGCCCGTTCGTCGATGACCTGCTGCCGCTCGGCGAGCAGGTGGGCCTGGCCCAGGTGCGGGTAGTCGGCCGGGTCGTACGCGGTCTCGTCGTCCACGAAGCCCCCGGCGAACGAGCCGAGCGCGGAGCCCATGATGAAGTACCGCATCAGCGCGCCGATCGAGGTCGCCTGCGCGGCGGGCCAGCCGGCGTCGACCATCGCCCCGAACACCGCGTCGGCGAGCCGGAGTCCGGCGGGGCGGCGCCCCGGGCCGCGCGCGAGCACCGGGACGATGTTCGGGTGCAGGGTGAGGGCGGCCCGGTAGGAGACCGCCCAGTCGTGCAGCGCCGTGCGCCAGTCGCGCCCGTCGTCGGCGTCGAACATCGACAGGTCGACCTGGGCGCTCACCGAGTCCGCGACCGCCTCCAGGATCTGGTCCTTGGTGCGGAAGTGGTTGTACAGGGAGGGCCCGCTGACCCCGAGCTCGGCGGCGAGGCGGCGCGTGGAGACGGCCGCGAGTCCCTCGGAGTCCACGAGGGCGCGGGCCGCGTCGACGATGCGTTCTCGGCTGAGGAGGGGCTTGCGCGGTCGGGCCATGCGGCACATAGTAGGGCTGCCGCAACAAACTAGCAGTGCTAATTTAAATGCGACCTAACTTGAAGTAACCCGCCGCGCCACGCGGGACCCGAGGTGGAGAGGTGCCCCCATGAACCTGGAGCTCAGCGACGAGCAGGCCGCGGTCCGTCGGCTGGCCGAGGAGTTCGTGGCGCGCGAGATCACTCCGCATGTCGTGGAGTGGGACCGCGCCGAGAGCGTCGACCGGGGCATCGTGAAGAAGCTCGGCGACGTCGGTTTCCTCGGGCTCACCATCGACGAGGAGTACGGCGGCTCGGGCGGCGACCACCTCGCGTACTGCCTGGTGACCGAGGAGCTCGGCCGCGGGGACTCCTCGGTGCGCGGCATCGTCTCGGTCTCGCTCGGCCTGGTCGCCAAGACCATCGCGCACTGGGGCGACGAGGAGCAGAAGAGGCGGTGGCTGCCCGGGCTCACCTCCGGCGAGTACGTGGGGTGCTTCGGGCTCACCGAGCCGGGCACCGGATCCGACGCGGGCAGCCTCACGACACGGGCCGTGCGCGACGGCGACTCGTACGTGATCAACGGCACCAAGATGTTCATCACGAACGGCACCTGGGCCGATGTCGTGCTGCTCTTCGCCCGCACCGGTGACGCGCCGGGCCACAAGGGCGTCTCGGCCTTCCTGGTCCCCGCCGACACCCCCGGCCTGACCCGCCGCACCCTGCACGGCAAGCTCGGCCTGCGCGGCCAGGCCACCGCCGAACTCGTCCTTCAGGACGTCCGCGTCCCCGCTTCGGCCATGCTGGCGCCCGAGGGCAAGGGCTTCTCCGTCGCCATGTCGGCTCTCGCCAAGGGGCGCATGTCGGTGGCGGCCGGATGCGTGGGCATCGCGCAGGCGGCGCTCGACGCCGCCGTGCGGTACGCGGGCGAGCGCGAGCAGTTCGGGAAGAGCATCGCCCACCACCAGCTGGTGCAGGAGCTGCTCAGCGACATCGCGGTCGACGTCGACGCCGCGCGCCTGCTGACCTGGCGGGTCGCCGACCTCATCGACCGGGGGCAGCCCTTCGCCACGGAGTCCTCCAAGGCCAAGCTGTTCGCCTCGGAGGCCGCCGTGCGCGCCGCCAACAACGCCCTCCAGGTCTTCGGCGGCTACGGCTACATCGACGAGTACCCGGCGGGCAAGCTGCTGCGCGACGCCCGCGTGATGACCCTCTACGAGGGCACGAGCCAGATCCAGAAGCTCGTCATAGGCCGCGCCCTCACCGGCGTCTCGGCCTTCTGAGCGCACCCGCCGCCCGCCACCCGCCGCTGAGTACGGCCCGCTGAGTACGCACCTGAGTACCCCGACGGATGTGGCGCCCGCCGGTCTTCGCGGATGCTGCGTACATGACTGAGCCGCCCATCAAGCAGCAGACCACCAACGCCTTCTACGGCCAGGCCGTGGCCTCCTTCGCCGTCTCCATCGGGGCCGTCGCCATCGGCATCGGCTACCTGGACGCCTCCGCCTGGGTGCGCGGGTTCCTCGCCATCGCCGTGCTCTACCTGACGACCTCCGCGTTCACGCTGGCCAAGGTGATCAGGGACCGGCAGGAGGTGGTGCAGATCGTCAGCCGGGTCGACCAGGCCCGCGTCGACAAGCTGCTCGTCGAACACGACCCGTTCCGCCCGTCCTGACCGACGCCCTAAGCGCTTGCTCACCGTCAGAGGTATGGTGTCCCTCCCGAAAGGCTGAAGGAGTGGGCGATGAGTGCGGCGGAGGAGACCGGCGGCGAGGAGCAGCCGTGGGGCGAGGTGAGCCCCGACGCGGCCAGGCGGCTGCTTGTCGCCGCCGTCGAGGCCTTCGCCGAACGCGGCTACCACGCGACGACGACCCGCGACATCGCGGGCCGCGCCGGCATGAGCCCCGCCGCGCTCTACATCCACTACAAGACCAAGGAAGAGCTGCTCCACCGCATCAGCAGGATCGGCCACGACAAGGCGCTGGCCATCCTGCGCACCGCCGCGGAAGGCCCGGGCGGCGCGGCCGACCGGCTCACGGCGGCCGTGCGCTCCTTCGTCGGGTGGCACGCGGCGCACCACACGACTGCGCGCGTCGTCCAGTACGAGCTGGACGCGCTCGGCGAGGAGCACCGCACGGAGATCGTCGCGCTGCGCCGCAAGACGGACGCGGCCGTGCGGGACATCATCAACGACGGGGTCAGGGCAGGGGAGTTCGACGTTCCCGACGTGCCGGGCACCACGCTCGCCGTGCTCTCGCTCTGCATCGACGTGGCCCGCTGGTTCAACGCGGCGGGGCGCCGCACGCCCGACGAGGTCGGCGCGCTCTACGCCGACCTCGTGCTGCGGATGGTGGGCGCGCGGCCCGCGGAGCCTCAGAAGTAGTAGCGCGAGACCGACTCCGCCACGCACGCGGGCTTCTCGGCGCCCTCGCGCTCCACGGTGACCTTGGCCGTCACCTGGACGCCGCCGTCCTTCGTCGGCGTGACGTCGGTGAGCAGGGCGGTGGCGCGCAGCCGCGAGCCGACCGGCACGGGGGAGGGGAAACGGACCTTGTCGGTCCCGTAGTTGATGCCCATCTTCATGTTCCGGACGCCCATGACCTGCGGGACCAGGCTCGGCAGGAGCGACAGCGTCAGGTAGCCGTGGGCGATGGTCGTCCCGAAGGGGCCCTGCGCCGCCTTCTCCGCGTCCACGTGGATCCACTGGTGATCGCCCGTGGCCTCGGCGAAGAGGTCGATCCGCTTCTGGTCGATCTCCAGCCAGTCGCTGTACCCGAGCTGCTCGCCGACTCCGGCGCGCAGCTCCTCGGGCGACGTGAAGATCCTCGGCTCCGCCATGGTCCCTGGCCTCCTAGACGTATCGGAAACGTACGCAGACTAAGCGCTTGCTCAGCATGCGGGGTGGGCCGACGCGTGTCAACGGACCAGCCAGTAGGGTTTGCCGGGTGCCCCAGATCCCGGAAAAGGTCCATGAACTCACGGTCGGCCAGCTCGCCGACCGCAGCGGTGTCGCCGTGTCCGCCCTGCACTTCTACGAGTCCAAGGGCCTCATCGACAGCCGCCGCACCTCGGGCAACCAGCGCCGCTACCACCGGGACACGCTGCGCCGCGTCGCCTTCATCCGCGCCTCGCAGCGCGTCGGCATCCCGCTCGCCACGATCCGGGAGGCCCTCGACTCGCTGCCCGAGGAGCGCACGCCCACCCGCGAGGACTGGGCGCGCCTCTCGGAGGGGTGGCGCGCGGAACTGGACGAGCGCATCAAGCAGCTCGGCCGGCTGCGCGACCATCTGACGGACTGCATCGGCTGCGGCTGTCTCTCCCTGGACACCTGCGTGCTCTCCAACCCCGACGACGTCTTCGGCGAGCGGCACAGCGGCTCCCGGCTGATGGTGGAGCGCCGTCCGGGCCGGAGGTAGGGCCGGAAATTCCCCGCCCCGCGTCTAGCGGCGGCCGCGGTCGACGCATCAACGTGTTCGGTAGCCGAGTACGTACACGGAGCACGTCGAAGCCGATCGGGGGAGAGGCCGATGTCCGTCGTCATCTGCTCACTGCTGTGGGACGCCGCACGGCACGGACGGCAGACCGTCAAGTACGACAGTGACGGCTACCACCTGGTGCGTTTCCCGTACGGCGCGGACGAGGAGTCGTACGACGCGTGGCACATGCACGACCCCGCCAAGGGCGGCACGCACCCCTCGAAGTTCCCCGACGCCCGGTCGGGACTGATCTGGCCGAGCCACGAGGGCTGGGGGCTGCTCTCGGCCATGGTCTTCTGGCAGCCGGACGCCAGGGCGACGGAGTTCCGCGCGCGGTACGTCAGGGACCCGCTGAACCTGACGAGCGGATACGACTCGACGGCGACCACCGACTCCACGCCGACCGGAGGAGGGCAGTACAGGACCTACCTCTGGCAGATGTTCGTCCACCCGGGCACGCCGCTCGGCCTGAAGATCTCGGCACGCGGCGCGGGGGACGTGAAGCGCCCCACGCCGCTGATACACGCCCAGTTCAAGCTGGCCATACACACGGACGTCAAGGCGCCCTGAGCGGACCGCACTTCACCCGCCTCACCCACACCTCACCCGTACCTCATACGGTGACGAGGGGGCGCGGCCGCCTGGCCCGCGCCTGTGCCCGCGCCACCGCGTCCGGGGTGAGGACGGGTGCGGGCACGACGATGCCGCAGCCCGTGCAGACCGCCCCCGACGACGGCTCGTGCGCGAGCCCGTGCCGCCAGACGAGGTCGGTGTCCGCACAGACGGGGCAGGCCGCGCCCGGCTCCCTCTCCAGCGCCGCGATCAGCCGGCGCAGCACGTCGCCGAGAGGGGCGTGCGGGTGGATGTCCGGGTCGTCGCACCAGGCGATGCCGAACCCTCCCCAGGTGCAGCGGTGCCAGTCGTCGAAGCTGCCGGGGCGCCTGAGCCCGTCGTGCTTCTCCTTGCGGCGGCGCTCGGCGAACCCCGCCTCATAGGCGAGCCAGACCGCCCGCGCCGCCTCCAGCTCGTTCAACGCCGCCACCAGCCGCGCCGGGTCGGGCGACCTGTCCTCCGGCCCGAAACCGGCCCGGGAGCACAGGTGGTCCCAGGTGGCCCGGTGGCCATAGGGGGCGAACCTCTCCAGGCACTTGCGCAGCGAGTAGCGCCGCAGCGCCAGATCGCTCTGCGGATCACGCACCTGTCTCGCGAGACTCCGGAATCCGGCCATCGCCCTGCACCTCCGTCACACGCACTTCCGTACGGGTCCCCGTGTTCCGTTTTCGCCGGCGTCGATGTCGGGAGCCGAAACGACGTCGCCGAGTAGACGTATCGACACGCGATTCGGCTCCCTCATCGCGCGACCCTCTTTCGCCTGCCCGGGCGAGCTGGGGTGATGCCCGCACAACGGGGGCGCGTTGTGGTGATTCGGAAAAGGCGACGCATGTTCATCTTTCGGGTTGGCCGACCCGCCAGTAGCCTCCGCCGCATCGGCCTTCCGCGGAACCCGGAGGAGCAGCCATGCGACGACGCAACGTCAGACTCAGAACACTCACGGCGGGGGCGGCCCTCGCCCTCGGCGCCGCCCTCCTGGCGCCGCTGCCGGGGGCCGCGGCCGCGCCCGACGGCCCGGCGCCGCAAGGGCGGTCCGCCGCGGCGGACGACTATTGCGAGGGCCGGTGCGCGGACATCCTGCCGCCGGGCGCGAACGGCAACGCGACGCTCGCCGAGATCCTCGCCCACCGGCTGCTCGGCACCCGACCGGCCCACGCGGACGACCAGTTGGGCCCCTACGACGCGCTCTCCTCCGGCTACGGCTCGCTCACCGACGACCGTCTCACCGAGTTCTTCAATGACGCCTCGTTCGGGGTGCCCGACGGGCAGACCGCCTCGGTGACCCGGCCGCGCGACGACGTGACGATCACCCGGGACAAGAAGTACGGCATCCCGCACATCAAGGGCACCACCCGGTACGGCACCGAGTTCGGCGCGGGCTTCGCCGCGGGCCAGGACCGGCTCTGGCTCATCGACCTCTTCCGGCACATAGGCCGGGGGCAGCTGACCTCGTTCGCCGGCGGCGCACTCGCCAACCAGGGCCTGGAGCAGCAGTTCTGGCCGCAGGCCCCGTACACCGAGCAGGACCTGGAGAAGCAGGTCGAGTACATCAGATCGACCCAGGGCGAGCGCGGCAGGCAGGCCATGGAGGACGCGCAGGCCTACGTCGACGGGCTCAACGCCTACCGCGTGAAGTCGAAGAACGGCCGCTACTTCCCCGGCGAGTACGTCCTCACCGGGAAGATCGACGCGATCACCAACGCCGGTGAGATCGAACCCTTCAAAATCACCGACATGATCGCGCTCGCCTCGGTGGTCGGCGGACTCTTCGGCAACGGCGGCGGCGGAGAGGTCGAATCGGCGCTCTCCCTGCTGAAGGCCCAGGAGAAGTACGGGGTGGAGAAGGGCACGAAGGTGTGGGAGTCCTTCCGCGCCCGCAACGACCCCGAGGCCGTGCTGACCATCCACGACGGCACGAGCTTCCCGTACGCGGGCAAGCCGGCGAAGGCCCGCGGCACCGCCATGCCCGACCCGGGCTCCGTCGAGCGCGAGCCACTCGTGTACGACCGCGAGGGCGGCGCGAAGAGCGGCGCCAAGGACCCCGTCCGGGCGCCGGAGAAGCTGAAGCCGCTGCAGGGCATGTACGACAAGGGGGTCCTGCCGTCCGACCTGTTCCGGGCCGACGGCCACAAGAAGGGCATGTCCAACGCGCTGCTCGTCTCCGGCGAGCACACCGCGAGCGGCCACCCCGTGGCCGTCTTCGGCCCGCAGACCGGCTACTTCGCGCCCCAGCTGCTCATGCAGCAGGAACTCCAGGGCCCCGGCATCAGCGCGCGCGGCGTCTCCTTCGCGGGCGTCGGCATGTACGTCCAGCTCGGCCGCGGCCAGGACTACGCATGGTCGGCCACCTCCGCGGGCCAGGACATCACCGACACCTACGCGGTCGAGCTGTGCGAGCCCGGCGGGGGCACCCCCACCAAGCAGTCGGCCGGTTACCTCTACCGTGGCACCTGCACCCCCATGGAGAAACTGGAGCGCAGGAACGCCTGGAAGCCGACGCTCGCCGACTCCACGGCCGCGGGCTCCTACCGCATGCAGGTCTTCCGCACGAAGTACGGCATCGTCACGCACCGCGCGAACGTCGACGGCAGACCCGTCGCGTACGTCTCGCTGCGCTCCACCTACCGCCACGAGGCCGACTCCATCATCGGCTTCCAGATGCTGAACGACCCCTCGTACGTGAAGGACGCCGACACGTTCATGAAGGCCGCCCAGCACATCAGCTACGCCTTCAACTGGTTCTACGCCGACTCGCGCGACATCGCGTACTACAACAGCGGCGCCAACCCCGTGCGCGCCGACGGGATCGACCCCGCCCTGCCGGTCAAGGCGGAACAGGCCCACGAATGGCGGGACTTCGACCCCACCGACAACACCTCGGCGCAGACCCCGCCCGCCGAGCACCCGCACTCCGTCGACCAGGACTACTACATCTCCTGGAACAACAAGCAGGCCGAGGAGTTCAGTACCGCGGGCTTCGGCATGAGCGCCGTGCACCGCGGCGACCTGCTCGACGGACGCGTCAAGAAGCTCACCGAACAGGGCGGCGTCACCCGGGCCTCACTCACCCGGGCCATGTCGGAGGCGGCCGTCACCGACCTGCGCGGCGAGCAGGTGCTGCCCGAACTCCTCGACGTGCTCCGCAGCAAGCCGGTCACCGACCCGCAACTGGCCAAGGCCATCGAGCAGTTGGCGGCCTGGCGGGCGGCGGGCGCGCAGCGCAACCAGACGGCGGCGGGCTCCCGGACATACGCCCACCCCGACGCCGTACGCATCATGGACGCCTGGTGGCCGCTGCTCGTCGAAGCCGCGTTCGAACCGGGCCTCGGCAAGGACCTGTACGGGGCCCTCACCGCCCAGCTGGCCACCGACGAGGCGCCGTCCGCGGGCCACGGCCCCACCGGCGGGCACGCCGGCTCGGCCTTCCAGTACGGCTGGTGGGGCTATGCCGACAAGGACCTGCGCAAGGTCCTCGGGCGGCCCGTGAAGGGCGAGCTCGCCGACACCTACTGCGGCGCGGGCAAGCTCGACGCCTGCCGCGACACCCTGCTCACCACGCTGGCCCGCGCCGTCGCGAAGCCCGCCACCGAGGTCTACCCCGGTGACGACGCGTGCAAGGCGGGCGACCAGTGGTGCGCGGACTCCGTCATCCACCGGGCGCTGGGCGGCATCACGCACAAGCCGATCCAGTGGCAGAACCGCCCCACCTACCAGCAGGTCGTCGAATTCCCCCGGCACCGCCCGTAGTTCCGGCCCGGACGGGGCTCAGTACAGAGCGATCCGCCCTGCGGCGAACACGACACGCGCCAGCTCCTCGTGGCAGATGTCGCTGTGCGCGCCGGAGGGCGGACCGCCGCGCCGCACCACCGATGCCGTGTCGATGCTCACGCACCCCTTGGCCGGTATCCTCTCGCCCAGTTCGATGCGGCGGGTGCCGTCCACGGCCCGGATGCCGTTGTAGCCGATGGCTCCCCAGCGCTCCCACAAATCGAGGAAGCTCGACGAGTCACCGGCCAGCTTCGAGGCGAGCGGGTAGAGCTTGCCCAGCGCGTCGTCGAAGTGCGAGTAGCAGGAGACGAGCGGGCCGTCGATGCGGTCCTGCATGCCGTGCAGGGCGCCGCCGCGGAACCTGTCGTGCGGGAGCCGCTCGGCGAACGTGTAGTGCGAGAAGGCGCCCTGGAGCAGCGTCACCGACTTCACCGCCCGTACGTCCGCGGGCATCCCGCGCAGCGCGTACGCCACGAGCCGGGCGCCGAAGCTGTGTCCGATGAGGTGCACCCTGATGCCCGGCACATCGGCGGCGAGCAGTCCGATCGCGGGTCCGAGCCCCAGCTGGCCCACCGCGCCCGCCCGCCGCTTCATCGCGTAGTACGTGCCCTGCCGCAGCAGTTCGTGGGCGCCGTCCCACAGCCGTTCGCGCAGCTCGCCGAGGAGGGCGGGCTCCCCGGTGTCCGACCGCGCGGCGGCGAACATCTCGCAGACCTGGACGGCGTCGTCGGTGAGCATGGCGGGCTCGCCCGCGCCGGTGTCCTGGCCGAAGTGCCGGGCCGGATGCGTCTCGCGCAGGGAGACCAGCTCGCGCACGTGCCGGCCGAACTCGTAGATGCGGGACGGCACCCGCGAACGCTCGGCGAGCAGTTCGGCGATCCGGTCCAGGGTGGCGCCGTGGTCGGGGAAGGCGCGGTCCAGCGCCTGCCGGGTGGCCGGGTCGAGCACGGGCTCGCCCGGCGGAGCGCCCGGGACCGTGGCCGAGGGGTCGAAGTCGGGGATCGGCTCGTCGGGGAAGCGGATCGCGGGCCAGAGCACGCCGACGTAACCCAGCCGGACCCCCGCCCCGCAGAGATCCTGGGCGGGGGTGAAGAAGCGCCGGTACAGCTTCCTGGCGTCCTTCTGCTGGTTGTTCCAGCCGTGCGCGAAGACCAGCAGATCGGTGACGCGTTCACGTTCCGCGCCGGAGAGCAGCTGCGCGCGCTGCGCGGTGTCGACGTCGCCGTCGGCGTCGAAGGTCAATTCCCAGTAGGGCTCCACGCCCGGAGTGTCCTGCGCCCCGGGCCACCTGGCCAGATGCCGTGCACCACCTGGCCGGGCGGGGGGGAGCGGTTCAGGCGAGGTCGCGCTCCCGCGTCTCCGGGAGCGCGAGGACGCAGAGCAGCGACACGACGGCCATCGCGCTCACGTACCAGCCCACCGAGGAGGAGCCGAACGCGGACTGGAGCCGGGTCGCGACCAGCGGCGAGACCGCGCCGCCGAGCACCCCGCCCAGGTTGTACGCGAGCGAGGCGCCGGAGTAGCGCACGTTCGTGGCGAACAGCTCGGGCAGATAGGCGCCCATCGGGCCGTAGACCACACCCATGCAGAAGAGCGCGCCGCCGATCGCGACGGCGACGAGCACCGGCCGCTCGGTGTCCAGGAGCGGGAAGAGCACGAGCCCCCACACGGCGGCCAGCGCGGTGCCCGCGAGGACCAGCCTGCGCCGCCCCGCGCCGTCGGAGCGCGTCGCGGCGAGCCAGGTGCCGGCCGCGAGGAAGAGACAGGCGACCAGCGAGAGGCCGAGCATGGTGTTGCGGGAGATGTGCAGGGTGCCGGTGGCGTAGGAGAGGCAGTAGGTCGTGGCGGTGTAGAAGAGGCCGTACGCGACGACCATTCCGCCCGCGCCGAGCAGCAGTTCGCGCGGATGGCGGCGCACCACGTCGAGCGCGGGCACCTTGCTCGCCTCCTGTGCCGTCATGACCTTCGCGAAGACCGGGGTCTCGCTGATCCGCAGCCGCACGAACAGGCCGACGCCGACCAGCAGGAACGAGAGCAGGAACGGCACGCGCCAGCCCCACGAGCGGAACGCCTCGTCGGAGAGCGCGGCCGACAGCAGCCAGAACACGCCGGTCGCCGCGAAGAAGCCGACGGACGGGCCGAGTTGCGGGAAGGCCGCGTACAGGCCGCGCTTCTTGCGCGGCGCGTGCTCCACCGCGAGCAGCGCCGCCCCGCCCCACTCGCCGCCGAGCCCGATGCCCTGCAGGAAGCGGAGCAGGACGAGGAGCAGCGGCGCCCAGATCCCCCAGGTGCCGTAGCCGGGCAGGAGGCCGACGAGCGCGGTCGAGAGGCCCATCAGGAGCAGCGAGGCCACCAGGACGGACTTGCGTCCCACCCGGTCACCGAAGTGCCCGAAGATCACCGAGCCGATGGGGCGGGCCGCGAACGCCACCGCGTACGTGGAGAAGGAGGCGAGGGTGGCGTTGACCGGTTCGAGGGTCGGGAAGAACGCCTCGTTCAGGACGAGGGCGGCCGCCGTGCCGTAGATGTAGAAGTCGTAGAACTCGATGGCCGTCCCGATGAAGGAGGCCACGGCCACTCTCCGCAGACTCTCGGCGCCCGCACCCGGGGCCGGACCCGCGCCCGCGTCCTGGACCTGCTGGTTCTCTGCTGCTGTCGCTTCGCTGTGCACGAGCGGCACTCTCACGGTGGATGTACGGGGCAGTCAATACCCGGGACGGGCCGTCTCGGTCATTGAGACCGGGACGGCAGCGGCACCGGGCGGGGCCTTCCGCCACGACATACCGACTGGTTAGTCTGCCGGGGAAGCCGAGCCGCGGGCGAAGGAGAACCATCGTGGAGACCCTGCAGGACAAGGGAGTCGTCGTCACCGGCGGAGGAGGCGGCATCGGCGCCGCGCTGGCCCGCCGCTTCGCCGCCGAGGGGGCCCGCGTCGTCGTCAACGACCTGGACGCGGCCAAGGCGAAGGCCGTCGCCGCCGAGGTGGGCGGCATCGCCGTGCCGGGCGACGCCTCCGTGATCGTGCCCGAGGCCCGTGAGGCCCTCGGCGGCACGGTCGACGTGTACTGCGCCAACGCCGGGCTCGGCTCCGGCGGCGACGAGGCCGCGCCCGAGGAGGTCTGGGCCGCGGCCTGGGACGTCAACGTGATGGCCCATGTACGGGCGGCCCACGCACTGCTGCCCGAGTGGCTGGAGCGCGGCGGCGGCCGGTTCGTCTCCACCGTCTCCGCGGCCGGCCTGCTCACCATGATCGGGGCCGCGCCGTACAGCGTCACCAAGCACGGCGCGTACGCCTTCGCCGAGTGGCTCTCGCTCACCTACCGCCACCGGGGGATCAAGGTCCACGCGATCTGTCCGCAGGGCGTCCGCACCGACATGCTCGCCGCCACCGGCACCGCGGGCGACCTCGTGCTCACCCCCACCGCGATCGAACCCGCGGACGTCGCCGACGCGCTCTTCGCCGGCATGGCGCAGGACCGCTTCCTGATCCTGCCCCACCCCGAGGTCGCCGCCTACTACCAGGCCCGCGCCGCCACCCCCGACAAGTGGCTGACCGGCATGAACCACCTCCAGCAGAAGTGGGAGGCGACGCAGCGGTGAGCGACCTTCCCCCCGCCGGTTCCCGGTACGCGGCCAAGCCCTGGCTCGGCCGGCTCAACGCCGCCCAGCGCGGCCCCGTCCACCCCGCCGCCTCCGTGCCCCACGCCTTCCGCGACGCCGTCGCCGGCGCCCCCGGACACACCGCGCTCGCCTACTTCGACGGCCGCCTGAGCTACCGCGAGACCGACGCCCTCACCGACTCCGTCGCCGGCCACCTCGCCGCGCGCGGCGTCACCCGCGGCGACCGCGTCGCCATCCTCCTGCAGAACACCCCGCACTTCGTTCTCGCGCTCCTCGGCGCCTGGAAGGCGGGCGCGACCGTCGTCCCCGTCAACCCCATGTACAAGTCGGCGGAGGTCGCGCACGTCCTCGCGGACGCCGGGGTGACCGCGCTGATCTGCTCGGACCGCGCCTGGGAGACGTATCTGCGCGACACGGCGGCCGGTTCGCCGGTGCGCGTCGTCCTCACCGCCTGCCAGCTCGACCTCCAGACCCGTGACGACACCCGCGTCCTCGACTTCGAGCGCCTGCCGGTGCCCACCGACGCCGACGACCTGGTGGCCGTCGCGCGCCGGGGACTGCCGGCCCCCGCCGACCGCGAGCTCGGCCCGAACGACGTGGCGCTGATCAGCTACACCTCGGGCACCAGCGGCACCCCCAAGGGCGCCATGAACACCCACGGCAACATCACCTACAACGCCGAACGCCAGCGCACCGGCTCCGGGATCCCGGCGGGCTCCTGCTACTTCGCGATGGCGCCCCTCTTCCACATCACCGGCATGGTCGCCCAGGTCGCGGCCTGCATCGCCAACGCGGGCACCCTCGCGCTCGCCTACCGCTTCGAGGCCGGCGTGGTCCTCGACGCCTTCGCCGAACACCGGCCCGCGTACACGGTGGGCCCGTCCACGGCCTTCATGGCGCTGGCCGCCCACCCCGCGGCGACCCGCGCGCACTTCGACTCCTTCGTGATGATCTCCTCGGGCGGCGCGCCGCTGCCCCCGGCCCTGGTGGAGAAGTTCCGCGCCGCCTTCGGCCCCTACCTCCACAACGGCTACGGCCTCACCGAGTGCACCGCGCCCTGCGCCTCCGTGCCGCCCGGCCAGGAGGCCCCGGTCGACCCGGTCTCGGGCACCCTCGCCGTCGGCGTCCCCGGCCCCGAGACGGTCGTCCGCATCCTGGACGACGCCGGCCGCGAGGTGCCGTTCGGCGAACAGGGCGAGATCACCGTGCGCGGCCCGCAGGTGGTGCCCGGCTACTGGCGGCGCCCCGACGCCACCGCCGAGGCCTTCCCCGGCGGCGAACTGCGCACCGGCGACATCGGGTTCATGGACACGGCGGGCTGGCTCTACGTCGTGGACCGCAAGAAGGACATGATCAACGCCTCCGGCTTCAAGGTCTGGCCGCGCGAGGTCGAGGACGTCCTCTACACCCACCCCGCCGTGCGCGAGGCGGCCGTCGTCGGCGTCCCCGACAGCTACCGCGGGGAGACCGTCAAGGCGTACGTCAGCCTGCGCCCGGACAGCGACGCCGGCCCCGAGGAGCTGGCCGCGCACTGCAAGGAACGGCTCGCCGCGTACAAATACCCGCGCGACGTGGAGATCCTGGCGGAGCTGCCGAAGACCACAAGTGGGAAGATCCTCCGGCGGGAACTGCGTTCCCGCGCGAAGAACGGCAAGTGAAGCGAAAGGCAGGTGGCGGCAGTGGCCCGAACGACGGACGGTGACGGCACGCCCGTCCCGCAGCGCCTGCTGGCCGCCGCCACCAGGCTCTTCGCCGACCACGGGTACGACCGTACGTCGGTACAGGAGATCGTGGAGGCGGCGGGCGTCACCAAGGGCGCGCTCTACCACTACTTCGGCTCCAAGGACGACCTCCTGCACGAGGTGTACGCCCGCATGCTCCGCGTCCAGCAGGAGCGGCTCGACGCCATCGCCGCCACGGACGCCCCGGTGGAGCGGCGGGTGCGCGACGCCGCCGCGGACGTCGTGGTCACCACCATCGACAACCTCGACGACGCGTCGATCTTCTTCCGCTCCATGCACCACCTCAGCCCGGAGAAGAACAAGCAGGTCCGTGCCGAGCGGCGCCGCTACCACGAGCGCTTCCGGGCCCTGATCGAGGAGGGCCAGGAGTCCGGCGTCTTCTCCACCGCCACCCCCGCGGACCTGGTGGTGGACTACCACTTCGGTTCGGTCCACCACCTGTCCACCTGGTACCGCCCCGACGGCCCGCTCACCCCGCGGCAGGTCGCCGACCACCTGGCCGACCTGCTGCTGAGGGCGCTGCGGCCGTGAGGTGAGACAAGGAGCGCTCCCGCCGGGCGGGACGCGGTCACCTGTACTTCTTCAGCTCCCGCCGCGCCAGCGACCGCTGGTGCACCTCGTCCGGACCGTCGGCCAGGCGCAACGTCCGTGCCGCCGCCCAGAGTTCTGCCAGCGGGAAGTCCTGGCTGACGCCGCCCGCACCGTGCAGCTGCACGGCCCGGTCCAGGATGTCGACCACCGCACGCGGAGTCGCGATCTTGATGGACTGGATCTCCGTGTGCGCGCCCTTGTTGCCGACGGTGTCCATCAGCCAGGCCGTCTTGAGGACGAGCAGCCGCAGCTGCTCCACGGCCACCCGCGCGTCGGCGATCCACTCCTGTACGACGCCCTGCCCGGCGAGCGGCTTGCCGAACGCGGTACGGGCCACCGCCCGCTCGCACATCAGCTGGATGGCCCGCTCCGCCATGCCGATCAGCCGCATGCAGTGGTGGATGCGGCCCGGGCCGAGCCGTGCCTGGGCGATGGCGAAGCCGCCGCCCTCCTCCCCGACGAGGTTCGACACGGGCACGCGCACCCGGTCGAAGACGACCTCGGCGTGACCGCCGTGGTAGTGGTCCTCGTACCCGAACACCCGCATGGCGCGCCGGACTTCGAGGCCGGGAGTGTCGCGCGGGACGAGGACCATGGACTGCTGGCGTCGGATGTCGGGGCCGTCCGGATCGGTCTTGCCCATCACGATGAAGACGGCGCAGTCCGGGTTCATCGCACCGGAGATGTACCACTTGCGGCCGGTGATGACGTAGTGGTCGCCGTCGCGCTCGATGTGCGTGGTGATGTTCGTGGCGTCGGAGGAGGCCACCTCGGGCTCGGTCATCGCGAACGCGGAGCGGATCTCACCGGCGAGCAGCGGCTCCAGCCAACGCTTCTGCTGCTCTTCGGTGCCGAACTGCGCCAGCACCTCCATGTTGCCGGTGTCGGGCGCCGCGCAGTTCAGCGCCGTGGGCGCCAACTGCGGGGAACGGCCGGTGATCTCGGCGAGCGGCGCGTACTGGAGGTTGGTCAGCCCGGCCCCGTGCTCGGCGTCGGGAAGGAAGAGGTTCCACAGGCCCTGCCTGCGCGCCTCGGCCTTCAACTTCTTGACCACGGCCGGGGTGTCCCACGGCGAGGCCAGCGCGGCGCGCTGCTCGTCGGCGACCGCCTCGGCCGGGTACACATGCTCGTCCATGAAGGCGAGCAGCTTCGCGCGCAGCTCTTCGGTGCGGGCGTCGAATGCGAAGTCCATGGCTCTGTCTCAGCCTTCCTGTCGTCCCTGGAGCGTGGCGCGGCCGTGCTCGATGAAGACGGGCACCAGCTCGCCGATCCGGTCGAAGCCCGCGCCGACCGTCTGGCCGAGCGTGTAGCGGTAGTGGATGCCCTCGAGGATCACGGCGAGCTTGAACCACGCGAACGCCGTGTACCAGGAGACCGCCGACACGTCGCGCCCCGAGCGCGCGGCGTACCGCTCGATCAGCTCGGCCGGGTCCGGGTGGCCCGGCGCGCCCGCGGTGGTGCTGACGGGCGAGTCGGGCAGGTCCAGCTCGGCGCTGTACATCACCAGCAGGCCCAGGTCGGTGAGCGGGTCGCCGAGGGTGGACATCTCCCAGTCGAGGATGGCCTTGATCCGGTCGTCGTCGCCGATCAGGACGTTGTCCAGGCGGTAGTCGCCGTGCACGACGGCGGGGGCGGGGGAGTCGGGGAGCGAGCGGCCGAGCGCCGCGTGCAGCTCGTCGATCCCGGCGAGCTCGCGGTTGCGGGAGGCGTCCAGCTGCTTGCCCCAGCGGCGCAGCTGGCGGTCGAGGAACCCCTCGGGGCGTCCGAAGTCGCCGAGCCCGACCGCCGCGGGGTCCACGGCGTGCAGGTCGACGAGGGTGTCGACGAGGCCGAGGACCGCGGCGCGGGTGCGCTCGGGGCCGAGCGGCGCCAGCTCCTCCGCGGTGCGGTACGGCGTCCCGTCCACGAACTCCATCACGTAGAAGGGCGCCCCGATGACGGTGTCGTCCTCGCAGAGCAGCACCGGCGCGGGCACCGGCACGTCGGTCGGGTGCAGGGCCTCGATCACCCGGTGCTCGCGCTTCATGTCGTGCGCGGTGGCCAGGACGTGGCCGAGCGGAGGGCGCCGGACCACCCAGCGGGATGCGCCGTCCGTCACCGCGTACGTCAGGTTCGACCGGCCGCCCTCGATGAGCCGGGCGGTGAGCGGCCCGCCGGCGAGGCCCGGCCGCTCGCGGTCGAGGTGGCCGCGCAACTGGTCGAGGTCGAGGCCCGGCGGGTGGTCTGAGCTCATCTTCTGCTCCTGATCGGACGGGAGGCGGTCTGACTCCCACATGATGCCGACCAGTCGGTATGTCGTCCAGAGGCTACCGGGCGCGAAGACCGGGGGAAAGAGTGATCCCCCGCACCAGACTGCCAGGGGGCGCCGGTGCGGGGGAAGGGCGGGCCGCGCTCAGTGGTCGTCCCAGTGCCCGTCGTGCGAGGCGTGCCGGTGGCCGTCGTGCAGGTAGTCGACGTGGTCCCCGTGGGTGACGGAGTCGTGGCCGCAGCCGTCCCCGTGCTGGTGGTCGTGGCCCTGGTGGGCGGTGTGGCCGGTGGGCTCGCACTCGTCGTAGTGGTCGGAGTGCAGACGGTGCATGTGCCCGTCGTGCGCGTAGTCGACGTGGTCGCCGTGCGGCACCTCGGGGTGGCCGCAGGCCGGGCCGTGGAGGTGGTCGTGCACCGGGTGTTCGTGGTGGAGCGTGGTCATGACGCGCACCTTCTGTGACTGCCGGGGAGAGTGACCCTCTCAGGCTAGCCCCTGATGCCCCATTAATTCCGTTATGCGACCCTGGTTGGTGTTTGCATGACCTCCGCGACGGCGACTCCCTGAAGGCGACCCCATGAAGGCGATCAGCTACCGCAGCTACGGCGGACCCGAAGTCCTCGAGTACGGGGAGCTGCGCGACCCCAAGGTCGGGCCCGACTCCGTCCTGGTGAAGGTGCGCGCCGCGGCGGTGAACCCCGTCGACTGGAAGTGCCGCCAGGGCCACCTCGACGGGGCGCTCGATGCCGTCTTCCCGGTGATCCCCGGCTGGGACGTCTCCGGCGTGGTGGTCCAACCGGGCGCCTCCGTACCGGAGTTCGCCGTCGGCGACGAGGTCATCGGCTATGTGCGGGAGGACTTCCTCTCGCGCGGCACCTTCGCCGAGTACGTCGCCGCCCCCGTACGCACCCTCGCCCGCAAACCGCGCAACCTCTCCTTCGAGGAGGCCGCGGGTCTGCCGCTCGCCGGCCTCACCGCCCACCAGGTCGTCACCGGCCCGCTGGCGGTGACCGAGGGGGACGTGGTCCTCGTGCACGCGGCGGCGGGCGGCGTCGGGTCGATCGCGGTGCAGCTGGCCCGGTACGCGGGCGCCCGCGTCATCGGCACCGCGAGCGAACGCAACCACGACTACCTCAGGGAACTCGGCGCCGAACCGGTCACCTACGGGGACGGGCTCGTCGACCGGGTCCGCGCGCTCGCCCCCGAGGGCGTCGACGCCGCCTTCGACACGGTCGGCGGCGCCACGCTCAAGGCCTCCGCCGAACTCCTCGCGCCGGGCGGCCGTCTCGCGTCCATCGCGGACGGCGGGGTCGTCGGCCTCGGCGGCCACTACTGCTTCGTCCGGCCCGACGCCGCCGACCTGCAACACCTGTCCCGGCTGGCCGAGGAGGACGTGGTGACCGTCCACGTCGACGAGGTGTTCCCGCTGGAGCGGGCGGCCGACGCGCACCGGCTGAGCGAGGAGGGCCGCACCCGGGGCAAGATCGTCGTGACGGTGGAGTGGGAGGACTGACCGGCCGCTCACGGAGGCTCAGACCACCATCGCCGCGGCGCACACCGCCAGCGCGAGGGTGCACAGCGCCGCCGTCCGTGCGGCCCCGAGCGTCATCGTCCGGGGCTCGCGCACGGTCAGCGCGACCATCCTGCGGTGCGCGACGACCAGGAAGCCGAGCCACAGCAGCAGACAGAGCGCGCAGGCCAGCACGCCCGGCGCGGTGGGCCCGGCGTGCAGCACGGCGCGGGCGGCGAGCACCGCGGCGACCGTGGCCGACAGCGTCGTACGCCGCCACGCGAGGCGGGTGCGCTCCGGCTGGAGCCCCGGGTCCCGGGCCTCCCCGCGGCCCGGCGTCACCCCTCCCATCCGAAGAGCACGACGATCACCATGGCGAGCGCGACGACCGCGACGGCGAGGCTCAGCACGGTCGGGAAGCGCCCGGTCGGCAGGTCCTCGCCGCGCCGCATGGCGCGTTCGCAGCGCACCCAGTGGTTGACGGCCCGCAGTGAGCAGAGCACGCCCGCGCCGAGCAGCGCCAGGGCGAGACCGATCCGCCAGCCCCAGCGCAGGTCCGGCAGGAACTGGTCGACGGCGAAGCCGCCGCCGATCAGCGCGAGGGCGGTGCGCAGCCAGGCCAGGAAGGTGCGTTCGTTGGCGAGCGAGAAGCGGTAGTCGGGGGTGTCGCCCTCCTCGCGAATGCGCTCGGGGGCGAACCACAGCCGCAGGCTCTGTACGAAATTGCTCACGGCCGCACCATAAGCCGTGCCGGTCCGCCCGCCGGGCAGGCCCTCAGCTCCCCGCGCGGAAGGCTCTCAGCCGGTGGTAGGCGTCGAGCCCGTCCGGCACCCACTCCCAGGTGCCGAGCCGCCGCGCCACCTCGTCCTCGGTGAGGAAGGCGTGCCAGGCGACCTCCTCGGCCTGGGGGTCGACCGGCAGCTCGCAGCGCACCTCGTAGAGGTACGACCACCAGCTCTTGCCCGTCCCGTCGTCGTAGAGGAACTTGAACAGCGGGGTGGGGCGCGGCAGTCCCCGCACCCCCAGCTCCTCCTGCGCCTCGCGCAGGGCGGCGTCGTCGCAGGATTCGCCGGCCCCGACCACGCCGCCCACGAACAGGTCGTAGAGGGAGGGGAAGACCAGCTTGGTCGGGGTGCGGCGGTGCACGAAGAGGCGGCCTCGCGCGTCCCGCACCTCGATGAACACGCAGCGGTGGCGCAGGCCGCGCGCGTACGCCTCGCCGCGCGCGACCTCGCCGACCACCTCGTCGTTCTCGTCGACGATGGCCAGGATCTCCTCTGCGGGGTCGGGCGCGGGCCCGTTCTCAGCCGTCATGGCGACCATCCAACCTCACCGGCCCATGACGTACTTCACGGTGGGTCCCGCGGTCCAGCCGCCGTCGACGGCGAGCTCCGCGCCCGTCACATACGAGGCGGCGTCGGAGAGCAGGAAGACCACGGCACCGGCGATCTCCTGCGGCTCGCCGACCCGGCCCATCGGGGTGTTGGGGTATTTGCCCTCGCCCTTCTCGATGCCGACCTGGGCGGTCATCGGGGTGTACGTCATGCCGGGGTGGACGGAGTTGACGCGGACGCGGGCCGTGCCGAGCTCCACCGCGCCGATCTTGGTGAGGCCGCGCACGCCCCACTTGGAGGCGCCGTACCCGGCCGTGAGGGCGAGGCCCATGAGCCCTGCGGCGGAGGAGATGTTGACGATCGAACCGCCTCCGGCCTCCTTCATGGCGGGCACCACGGTCTTCATGCCGATGAACACGCCGGTGAGGTTGGTGTCCAGGACCCTGCGGAAGTGCTCCACGGACTCCGACTCCAGGAACTGGCCGGTGGATATCCCGGCGTTGTTCACCAGGCCGTGGACGGCGCCGAACTCGGCGACCGCGAAGTCGGTGACGCGCCGCCACTCCTCCTCGGACGTCACGTCGTGGCGGACGAAGCGGGCGCGCTCGCCCAGCTCGGCGGCGGTCGCCCGGCCCTCGTCGTCGAGGACGTCGGTGAGGACGACGTGGGCGCCCGCGGCGACGGCCAGGCGCGCCGTCTCGGCGCCGAGCCCGCGCGCGGCGCCGGTGACGGTCCGGCCGGTGAGGTCGTGCTGGGTCATGGGGTCTCTCCAGGGGTGGGGCGCGGGGCGAGCAGCAGCGCCGCGGTGGTCTCGACGAGATCGGCGAGGAAGACGTCCTCGCCGGTCAGGGGGGTGGCGCCGGCCAGGTACTGGCGGGCGCGGTCGCCCAGGGCGGCGCCGATCAGGGTGAGCGCGAGGTCGAGCCGCTCCAGGCGGAGCGGCTCCGGCAGGGCGGGCGCCAGGCGGGCCACGCACTCCTCGACGCGCTCGATCAGCGTCCAGTAGACGGTGCCGTCCAGGGTGGGGTGCGGGGTGCGGGTGCGGACGCCGCTCTCGTGGCTGAGCTGGGCGGAGATGCGCAGGCAGCGGCGCCCGCGCTCGGTGCGCAACTCGCCGGCCCCGGCGCTCACCAGGGCGGTGAGCAGCCCGCGCAGATCGGTCCTGCTCTGTCCGGCGTGCTCAAGCTCGGCCGCGAGCACCTCTTCCGTACGGCGCTGACGGGCCGCCATTACCGCGTCGAGGAGGCCGCCGCGCGAGCCGAAGTGGTACTGCACCGCGGAGGGGTTGCTCTGCCCGGCGAGCCGGACGATGTCCCGCAGCTGGGCGCCGTCGACGCCCTGCTCCGCGAAGACCTCCTCACCGGCGCGGATGAGCTTCTCGCGGGTCTCGGGACCTGAGGTTCGGGCCATGGAGGAACTCTAATGCTGGCCATTATTAAAAAGCGAGGGGTGCGTGCCCGGATGGCCGGACTCTCGGACGGCGCGGTGCTCAGCGCCGGTGCAGATGCCGCCCCACGGGCCCCCGGCCGGCCCCCGGCATCGCGGGGTGCAGCCCCAGCAGCACCACCCCCGTCACGATCGCCGCCAGCCCCGCCGACTGCCAGGCCAGCGCCCCCGTGTCGGTGCGCAGCCGGTCCCCGAGGAAGCCGACGCCGCACGCGATCCCGGCCAGCGGCTGCGAGGCGGTCAGCGCGGGCAGCGACATCCGCAGCGGCGCGGTCTCGAAGGCGCTCTGCACGAGGATCAGCCCCGTCACGCCGAGGACAAGCACCCCGTACGGCTGCCACCCGGTCAGCACCTCGGAGACCCCGCCCTCGGAGAACCGCTCCCCGGTCACCCGCGTCAACGCGTCCTGCACACCGAAGAGGAGGCCCGCGGCCAGCGCGAGCAGCACCGGACCCACGCCGAACTCGGTCCGCTTGGCGAACGCGGTCAGGAGCAGCGCCGCGCCCACCATCACGCCGAAGATCAGCCAGTGCCGCAGCGGACTCGTCACCGCGTCGCCGCCGCGCGGCTCGCCCGCCACGATGAACGCGGTGACCCCGCCCGCGAGCAGCAGCAGCCCCGCCCACCCCTGGCGGCCGAGCGGCTGCCCCGTCTGGTGCCGGGAGAGCGCGAGGGCGAAGAGCAACTGGGTGGTGAGCAGCGGTTCGACGAAGGAGATCTCGCCGCGGCCGAGCGCCAGCGCGCCGAGCACCATGCCGCAGACCATCAGGCCGATCCCGGCCAGCCAGCGCGCCTCCTTGACCAGGTCGAGCAGCAGCCGCGGCGAGAGGAAGTCGCTCAGCGGCGCGTTCTGCGCCACGTTCTGCTGGAGCACGAAGCCCAGGCCGAGGCAGCAGGCGGCGCCGAGCGAGAGGACGAGGATCAGCACCGACACGTCACATACCTCGGAAGATCGGGGGCGCGGCCGTACCCGCGCGTCCGGCGCGGGAGCGGAGGGCCGCCGCCCCTCGGGCCGGGGCGCGAAAAGGGGACGCAGCCGACCATAGTGGCTCATCCGCCGCCCCGCGCCCGGGAGCTCGCGCCCTTCCCCGTGCCTGTTTCGGTTGACGTCCGCCACCGGGCTACCCAGGATCTGACCCACCGGTAACCTTGCGGGACCTGTCGAGGAGGACGACCCCTATGGCGTACGACGCAGATGTGATCGTGATCGGGGCGGGGCTCGCGGGCCTCGCGGCCACCGCCGAACTGGTCGACGCGGGGCGCCGGGTCATCCTCGTCGACCAGGAGCCCGAGCAGTCGCTCGGCGGGCAGGCGCACTGGTCGTTCGGCGGTCTCTTCTTCGTCGACTCGCCGGAGCAGCGGCGGCTGCGGATCAAGGACTCCCACGCGCTCGCCCTCCAGGACTGGATGGGGACGGCCGCCTTCGACCGTCCGGAGGACCACTGGCCGCGCAAGTGGGCCGAGGCGTACGTCGACTTCGCCGCCGGCGAGAAGCGTTCCTGGCTGCACGCGCAGGGGGTGCGGTTCTTCCCGGTCGTGGGCTGGGCCGAGCGCGGCGGCTACGACGCGCAGGGCCACGGGAACTCCGTGCCGCGCTTCCACATCACTTGGGGGACCGGGCCCGGGCTGCTCGCGCCGTTCGTGCGGCGGGTGCGGGACGGGGCGGCGCGCGGCCTCGTCCAGTTCAGGTTCCGGCACCGCGTCACGGGCCTCGCGCGCAGCGCGGGCGGCGTCGACACGGTCACCGGCGAGGTCCTCGCGCCCTCGTCCGTCGAGCGGGGCAGGGCAAGCAGCCGGGAGGTGACCGGCGATTTCGAGTTCCGGGCCCAGGCGGTCATCGTCACCTCCGGCGGCATCGGCGGCAACCACGACCTCGTACGCGCCCACTGGCCCGAGCGGCTCGGCACCCCGCCCGAGAAGATGATCTCCGGGGTCCCCGCGCACGTGGACGGCAAGATGCTCGGCATCGCCGAGGAGGCCGGGGCGCACCTCATCAACCGCGACCGCATGTGGCACTACACCGAGGGCATCGAGAACTGGAACCCCATCTGGGAGCGGCACGGCATCCGCATCCTGCCGGGCCCCTCGTCCCTGTGGCTGGACGCGCGCGGCGACCGCCTGCCGGTGCCGCTCTTCCCCGGCTTCGACACGCTCGGCACCCTGGAGCACATCATGGGCACCGGGTACGACCACACGTGGTTCGTGCTCAACCGCCGCATCATCGGCAAGGAGTTCACCCTCAGCGGCTCCGAGCAGAACCCCGACCTGACCGGCAAGTCCGTGCGCGGCGTCATCGACCGGGCGCGCGCAGACGTGCCGGGCCCGGTCAAGGCGTTCATGGACCACGGCGTCGACTTCGTCGTCGAGAAGGAGCTCGGCGCCCTGGTGCGCGGCATGAACGCGCTCACCAAGGAGCCGCTCATCGACGAGGCCGCGCTGCGCCGCACGCTCGCCGCGCGCGACCGCGAGATCGCCAACCCCTTCACCAAGGACCTCCAGGTGACGGCCATCCGCGGCGCCCGCAAGTTCCTCGGTGACCGGCTCATCCGGGCCGTACCGCCGCACCGCGTCCTCGACCCGGCGGCCGGCCCGCTCATCGCCGTGCGCCTCAACATCCTCACCCGCAAGACCCTCGGCGGCCTGGAGACGGACCTCTCCTCGCGCGTCCTGACCGAGGGCGGACAGCCCCTGCCGGGCGTGTACGCGGCGGGTGAGGCCGCCGGCTTCGGCGGCGGCGGCGTGCACGGCTACCGGTCGCTCGAGGGCACCTTCCTCGGCGGCTGCCTCTTCTCGGGACGCACCGCGGGCCGCGCCGCGGCCCGGGCGGTGAACTGACCGGCCCGCGGGGCCGGACGCTGATCGAGCGTCTCTCCGGGGGCGGGTGTGAACACGGTTGAACCAGGTGGAGGGCGAAGTCCGGCGATCGTGGGACGAGTTGGTGAAGAACGGGGGCGCCGCCGGGCCTTGACGAGGAGCAGTGCCTACCGCTTTGCTGTGCGTGATCATCCGTACGCAAGCCGCGCCGGGGAGGACGTTCCGCGGTGTCACCACCCCCGCCCCCACTCGGCCGCTCCCGCAGAAAAGCCGCGGGACACGCCTTTGACGCCGCCCTCGACGACGCGGAACTCGCCACCGCGCGCACGGCATTGGCGCAGGGCCGCTGGACCGAGGTCCGCGCGCTGCTCGCCGCGACCGGCGACGACTGGGACCGCAGGGGACACCGCTTCCACGTCCTCGGCCAGGAACCGACCACCGGCGCCTGGGCGCGCGACTGGCGGCTCGCCGAGCCCGAGAGCCACGACGCCGAGGTGCTGCTCGTCTTCGCCGCCGTGCACAAGGCGCTGCGCGGCAAGGAGCGTTCGGACAAGGTGCGCGAGCGGTGCCGCGAGGCGGCGGCCCGGGTCCCCGCCGACCCGACGCCCTGGCTGGCCCTGCTCCTCCTTGAGCGCTCGCTGGGCCGCGAGGAGGACGTCGTACGCCTCTTCGACGAGATCAGGCACCGCCACCCCGAGCACCACCACGCCCACCACCTGATGGTGGCCCGGCTCGCCGAACGGCGCCCCGGCGCGGGCCAGGACCCGCTGCACGAGGTGTACGACTTCGCGGCCTGGGCCGCCGAGCAGGCGCCCGCCGGCTCGCCCCTCGCCGTCCTGCCCGTCGTCGCGCACGCCGAGCGGTACCGCGTCCTCGCCACCGCGGGCCTGGAGTCGACCGACCCCGCGGCCTCCGGGCACTGGACCGGGCGGCGCGCCCGCGGCGTCATGAAGGCCGCCTTCGACTGGTGGCTGGAGTGGGAGACGCCGGCCGGCCCCGGCCACCCCCGCTGCCACGTCGACCTCAACTTCCTTGCCCACGCGAAGTCCTGCGAGGGCAGGGCCGCCGAAGCCGCCGCGCTCTTCCACCGCATCGGACGGCACGCGACCCCGGCCCCCTGGTCGTACCCGGACCGGGACCCGTACGAGGCGTTCGCCGCCGCGCGGGCCACCGCCTTCGGCACGGCCTGACCATCCGTCCCCGATCAGCACCTTGCGAAAGGACAACCGCGCCATGGCGACGGGAAGTTCGACCCCGAGCGGCACCAGATCACCCGGCAGAGCGACGGGTGACACCGGGATCAGCACGTACAAGGGACAGGAGCAGGCGCTGCGGGCCGGCCGGCTCGGCACGGCGGGGCTGCTGCTCTCCGTGCTCGCCGCGACCGGCCCCCTGATGGTCGTCGCCGGCGTCATGCCCACCACCTTCGGCGTGATGGGCGTCGTCGGACAGCCGCTGCTCTTCCTCGTCCTCGGCGTCGTCCTCGCGCTGTTCAGCTTCGGGTACGCCGAGATGAGCCGGCACGTGCACAACGCCGGCGCCTTCTACGCGTACATATCCCGCGGCCTCGGCGGCACCGCGGGCGCGGGCGCCTCGGTGGTCGCGCTGGTCGCCTACAGCGCCCTGCAGGCGGGCCTGTACGGCATCCTCGGCTTCGAGGTCTCCGGGCTCCTGCACACCTACGCCGACGTCGAGGTGGCCTGGTGGATCCCGGCGCTCGTCACCGTCGCCGTCGTCGGGGTCCTCGCCTGGCTGAAGATCGACCTCAACGCGCGCGTGCTCGGCGTCCTGCTCCTCATCGAGGTGGCGCTCGTCGTCATCTTCGACATCGCGGCCGTCGCCGACCCGGGCAAGGAGGGGCTGTCGCTGCACGCGCTCAACCCGGACACCCTCGGCGGCGCGGGCGTCGCCACCTCCCTGTGCTTCTGCATCGCGGCCTTCACCGGCTTCGAACAGGCCCCCGTCTACGCGGAGGAGACCAGCCGCCCGCAGGTCGTCGTCGCCCGCGTGATGTTCTTCGCGGTGGGCTTCGTCGCCCTCTTCTTCGCGTTCAGCTCCTGGGCGCTCACCGTCGCGGCCGGCCCCTCCGGCATCGTCCCCGCGGCGCGGGAACAGAGCGCGGGGCTGCTCTTCGGACTCACCGAGTCCCGGCTCGGCGGCACCTTCACCGACGTACTCCACGTCCTGTTCGTGACCGGCATGTTCGCGGCCATCCTCAGCTTCCACAACGTCGTCGCGCGGTACGCGTTCGCGATGGGGCGCGAGAGGCTGCTGCCCGCCGCGTTCGGCCGCACCAACACCGCGACCGGCGCCCCCGGCACAGGATCGCTGCTCCAGACCGTCGTCTCTGTGGTGATCGTCGTGACGTTCGCCGTCACCGACGACGGCGCGGCGGGCGACCCGACCGCGCCCGTCCTGCACCTGTTCACCTGGGGCGGCAACGTCGGCGCGCTCGGCGTGATCCTCCTGATGGCCACCGCGTCCGTCGCGGTGATCGTCTTCTTCGCCCGCCGGGGCGCCGCGCGCGCCCAGGTCTGGCGGATCACCGCGTCGGCGCTGGCCACCGTCGGGCTGCTCGTCATCGCCGGCTACACCGTCAAGGACTTCGACGTGCTCGTCGGCGCGGGCGAGGGCTCGGCGCTCAGCTGGGTGCTGCCCGGCGTCATCTTCGCGGCGGCGGTGATCGGCGTGGTGTACGGGATGATCCTGCGCTCCCGTGACCCCGGGGCGCACGCCCGCATCGGGCTCGGGAACGAGGCGTTCCAGCTGGAGAAGGCGTCTTCGTCGCCGGGGGCCTGAGGCGGCGGCCGGCACGGGGCGTGGCCGCACTGGAGTACCAGTGCGGCCACGGTGAGGGGTCAGCGCACGCGGGGCGGAGGGTGGATCGCCCGCCCGGGCGCTAAAGGATCAGCGAGAGGAGCAGGACCAGGCCCCCCGCCACCACCGAGATGATCGTCTCCATGACCGACCACGTCTTGACCGTCTGGCCGACGTCGAGCCCGAAGTACTCCTTGACCAGCCAGAAGCCCGCGTCGTTGACGTGCGAGAAGAAGAGCGAACCGGCGCCGATCGCCAGCACGAGGAGCGCCGTGTGCGCCGTCGACATGTCGGCGGCCAGCGGGGCGGCCAGACCGGCCGCCGAGATCGTCGCGACCGTCGCCGAGCCCGTCGCGAGCCGGATGGCCACCGCGATCAGCCAGGCGAGGAGCAGCGCGGGGATCGACCAGTCCTCGGAGAAGTCCAGGATCATCTGGCCCACGCCGACGTCGATGAGCGTCTGCTTGAAGCCGCCGCCCGCGCCCACGATCATCAGCACGCCGGCGATCGGCGCGAGCGACTTCTCGACGGTGGTGGACAGGCGGTCCTTGCTGAACCCGGCCGCGCGGCCCAGCGTGAACATCCCGACGATCACCGCGGCGAGCAGGGCGATCAGCGGCGACCCGATGACGTCGAAGACCCGCTGCACCGTGGCCTCGGGGTCGTCGACCACGATGTCCACCAGCGCCTTGGCCAGCATCAGGACGACGGGCAGCAGCACGGTCGCCACCGTGACACCGAAGCCGGGACGCTTCTCCAGGTCCTCCGAGGCGCGCTGCGGGATCATCTTCTCGGGCGCCGGAACGTCCACCCAGCGGGCCGCGACCTTCGAGAACAGCGGCCCGGCGATGATCACCGTCGGGATGGCGACGAGGACACCGAGCGCGAGCGTGACGCCGAGGTTGGCCTTGACCGCGTCGATCGCGACGAGCGGGCCGGGGTGCGGCGGGATGAGCCCGTGCATCACGGAGAGACCGGCCAGCGCGGGGATGCCGATCCGCATCAGCGAGTAGTTGCCGCGCTTGGCGACCATCAGGACGACCGGGATCAGCAGCACGATGCCGACCTCGAAGAAGAGCGGCAGACCGATCACCGAGGCGATCAGGACCATCGCCCAGGGCATCGCGCGCCCGCCCGCCTTGGCGAGGATGGTGTCGACGATCTGGTCGGCGCCCCCGGAGTCCGCGAGCAGCTTGCCGAGGATGGCGCCGAGCGCGATGAGCACGCCGACGCCCGCCACGGTCGAGCCGAGCCCGCCGGTGAAGCTGGTGATGGCCTTGTCGAGCGGGGCCCCGGCGAAGGCGCCGAGCGCGAGCGACCCGACGGTCAGCGCGAGAAACGCGTGCAGCTTGAACTTGGTGATGAGCAGGACGATGACGGCGATGCCCGCGAGGACTGCGATCCCCAGCTGGGCATGGCCCGCCGAGGTGATCGGCTCGACGGGGTCCGCTGCCAGCATCTCGACGCTGAGACTGGTCACGGTGGGTTCCTTGGACGTGGGTACGGAAATGCGGTGCTAGCCGAGGTGCCGCAAGGCCTCTGCGGCTCGGTCGGCGATCTCATCGGGCTCACCCGAGACATCGACGTCGACCCCCGCCTCGTCCGCCCCGAGGGGCTGCAACGTGGCGAACTGGGAGTCGAGCAGCGCCGTGGGCATGAAGTGGCCCTTGCGGTGCGCCATGCGGTCCTCGATGAGCTTCCGGTCGCCGGTGAGGTGCACGAAGACCAGGTCCGGGGCGGCCGCGCGCAGCCGGTCGCGGTAGCTGCGCTTCAGCGCCGAGCTGCTGACCACCCCGCCGAGACCGGCCCGCCCGTGCGCCCAGGTGCCGATGGCGTCGAGCCACGGCCACCTGTCGTCATCGGTGAGCGGGGTGCCGGAGGACATCTTGCGGATGTTCTCCGGCGGGTGGAAGTCGTCGCCCTCGGCGTAGGGCACGCCGAGCCGGTCCGCGAGCAGGGGGCCGATCGTGGTCTTGCCGGTCCCTGCCACGCCCATGACTACGACGACGTGGGGGGTGCTCATCGCTGCCTGCCTCGCTGTCCTCATCGACATCGGTCGGTTGTTCACGTCACTGAAACCCATTAGGTCTGACGAATTCAAGAGCCTGTGACATAAAAGTCTGACTTATTGTTCCTCCGCTGCTCCTCGTAGGCTTCCGGCATGACCGCACAGGCCCGAGGGCTGCACTCCCGCGTACTCGAAAGCCTCGGGCCCGCCATCACGGCGGGCGAGTACCCGCCGGGCAGCGTGTTGCGCACGGACGAGCTGGCCCAGCGCTTCGAGGTCTCCCGCTCCGTGATGCGCGAGGCCGTCCGGGTCCTGGAATCCATGCACCTGGTCGCCTCCCGCCGCCGCGTCGGCGTGACCGTACGGCCCGCCGAGGAGTGGAACGTCTACGACCCGCAGGTCATCCGGTGGCGTCTGGCCGGCGCCGACCGGGCCCGGCAGCTGCGCTCCCTGACCGTCCTGCGCTCCGCCGTCGAGCCGGTCGCCGCGGGGCTCGCCGCCCGGCACGCCACGGCCGCCCAGTGCGCGGAGCTCACCGAGTGCGCGCTCGGCATGGTCGCCCACTCGCGCGGCCACCAGCTGGAGGGCTACCTCAGGCACGACGTCGCCTTCCACCGGGTGATCCTCAACGCCTCCGGCAACGAGATGTTCGCCCGGCTCGGCGATGTCGTCGCGGAGGTCCTGACCGGCCGTACCGCCCACCAGGTGATGTTCGAGGATCCGGACCCGCCCGCCGTCACCCTGCACGTCCAGGTCGCGGAGGCGGTCAGGGAGGGCGACGCGGCCCGGGCGGAGGCGCTGACCCGGCAGATCGCCCTCGGCGCCCTGGAGGAACTGGACATCCTCGCGCCCTGAGGCCGGCCCGGCGCCCCCGAAGCCGGCCCCCCGGCCCGCACCCGGCGTCCGGCGGTCGGCGACAATGGACGCATGCCCCGACGCGCCACCCGCCCCGCCGCCACGCCCTGCCCCTGCGGCCACACCCAGCCGTACGAGAAGTGCTGCGGCAGGCTGCACCGGGGGGAGGCCGCCGCAGGCACCCCCGAGGAGCTGATGCGCTCCCGCTACAGCGCCTTCGCCATGCGGGACGAGAGCTACCTGCTGCGCACCTGGCACCCGCGGACCCGGCCGCCCCGCGTGGAGTTCGACCCGGCGCTGCGCTGGTCGGGCCTGACCATCGAGGCCACCTCCGAGGGCACCGCCTTCCACACCACCGGCACGGTCACCTTCCTGGCCCGCTACACCGACGGCGGCCGCCCCGACTCCCTGCACGAGAAGAGCCGCTTCGAACGGTTCGACGGCGCATGGGTGTACGTCGACGGCACCTTCATCGACTAGGCGCCCCGCCCTCGCCCCCCACCACCCGTCGGGACCCGGCCACCGCGCGGACCCGGCGGGTGGGGCTGCTGGGGAGCATGAACTCACACGGGGTGTGAACGAGTGTCCTCACCCCGCGCGCCGCACACGGTTGACCGCCGCCCACGGGCCCAAACGCCCTGGCCCGCCCGCGTGTTCGAAGTCCGGAGAGGGTCGCGCACATAGGCGGGAACCGCCGCTGCGGGCCGCCGGTGCCGCCAGTAGCGTCTGCCTGCCCCCCTGTCCCGTACGCAGTCCCGCGAGCAGCCGTGCGAAGGAAGTGGCCCCATGGCCGACACCGGACAGCACCAGCAGAGTCACGAGCGCTACATGGGCGGCAGTCCGGAAGCGGAGCGCCGGCTCTTCCGGCGTCTGGCGCAGGAACTGATGAAGGTTCAGGAGAAGAACCGGCGCGCGGCCGGGGCCGCCGGCATCGAGCGCACCCTGCACGCCAAGGCCGCGCTCGGCGTGGAGAACGCCCGCCTGCGCTTCCACGACGACCTGCCCGACGAACTGTGCCGCGGCTACGCCCGGCCGGGCGCCGCCTACCCGGCGACCGTCAGGCTCTCCAACGCGAGCGGCATCCGGCAGGCCGACGGCGCCCCCGACCTGCGCGGCATCGCCGTACGCGTGACCGTATCCGCCGACGAGAGCCACGACCTGCTGGCCACCAACCACCCGGTCTCCCACGCCCGCGACGCCCGCGAGTTCGTCGCCTTCGCCACGGCCATGGCCGGCGCGACCACCCGGCTCGGGAAAGGCCTCGGACTCTACGTCAAACTGCCCCTCGCGGTGGGCCCCACCACGGCCGGCCGGATGCGGCGCAACGTCCGGGCCGCCACCCGGCACACCGTCAAGAGCCTGGCGGGGGAGACGTACTGGAGCCGCAGCGCCATCCTCTGGGGCCCGGCCGGACCCGTCCGCTACCTGCTGCGCCCGGCGGGCCACGTCCACACCACCGGGTCGCGCGCCGAGGGCCGCGACCCGCAGTACCTGCGCCGCGAGTTGGAGACCCGCCTCGCCCGCCACGACATCGTCTTCGACCTGTGCCTCCAGCGGTACGTCGACGAGCGGCGCACCCCCGTCGAGGACGGCTCCGTCGAGTGGCCGGAGTCCCTCGCGCCCGCCGTGCCCGTCGCCACGCTCACCGTGCCCAGCCAGGACCTCGACACCGCCGAGGCCCGGGCCGCCGGCGGCCGTGTCGAGATCATCGGCTTCAACCCCTGGTTCACCACCGACGACTTCCGCCCCCTCGGGAACCTCAACCGCGCCCGCAAGTCCGCCTACGAGGCCAGCGCGGCCCACCGCCACGGGCTGCGCTTCGTCACCGGCGAACCGCTGCGCAACAAGGCGTTCGGCGTGCCCGTCGGCGCCGCGTTCCGCCTTCTCAACCGCTATGTGCCGTGGCACAGGCTGCCGTTGGACGCGAGCCTGCTCAACCTCGTCTTCCTGCGCAAGGCGCTGCGCCGCGCCAACCTCATCGACACCGACCTGCACGAGGCGCCGCCGAAGCCGGTGCCCGCACCGCCCACGTTCGACGAGCGGCTGCGCACCGTCCGCTCCTACGACGGCACGTACAACGACCTCTCCCGGCCCGCCATGGGCTCCGTCGGCGCCGTCTTCGGGCGCAACATCGAACCGGTCTACCGCCCCGACCTCTTCGACGTCCCCAACCCCGTCACGGTCAGCCGCCAACTCCTGCACCGGGACACGTTCCTGCCCGCCACCTCGCTGAACGTGCTGGCCGCCGCCTGGATCCAGTTCCAGGTCCACGACTGGGTCAACCACCGCCGCCACAAGCCCGGCGGAAAGTGCGTGGAGGTGCCGCTGCCGCCCGGCACCACCTGGCACAACACACCCGGCGGACCCGCCGAGAAGGTGATGCGCTTCGCCGAGAACGAGGGCGTCGAACTCCCCGGCGACCGCCCGCCCATCCTCTTCGCCAACACCGCCTCCCACTGGTGGGACGGCTCCGAGGTGTACGGCGAGGACGAACAGACCGCCAAATACCTGCGCGAGCCCGACGGCGGCGCCAAACTCCGCCTGGACGAGGGCCACTTGCCGCTCGGCCCGAACGGCGTACCGCTCACCGGCTTCGCCGAGAGCTGGTGGATGGGGCTCAGCGCCATGCACACCCTCTTCGCCCGCGAACACAACGCGGTCTGCGACGCGCTGCGCCACGCCTACCCCTCGATGAGCGAGGAGAGCGTCTACCACACGGCGCGCCTGGTCGTCTCGGCCCTCATCGCCAAGATCCACACGGTGGAGTGGACCCCCGCGATCCTCGCCACCGAGGCCATCGACCTGGGGCTGCACACCAACTGGGACGGCCCGCCGGGAAAGTGGCTGCAGAAACTCGGCCTGTGGCTGCTCGAATCCCACTCGCTGACGGGCATCCCCGCCACCCTGCCCGACCACCACGGGACGCCGTACTCCCTCACGGAGGACTTCGTCACCGTCTACCGCATGCACCCGCTGATCCCCGACGACTTCGAGATGCGCGAACACCACTTCGGGCAGCGCCTGGAGACCCTCGGCTTCCGCGACATCCAGGGCGCCGCCGCCGAGGCCGCCATCCGCAAGACAGGACTGGCCGACACGCTCTACTCGTTCGGCATCGCCCACCCGGGCGCGATCACCCTGCACAACTTCCCGCGCGCCCTCCAGCAGTTCGAGCGCGACGGCGAGATCATCGACCTCTCCGTCGTCGACCTGGTCCGCACCCGCAGGCGCGGCGTGCCCCGCTACAACGACTTCCGCGAGGGCCTGCACAAACCGCGTGTCCGACGGTTCGAGGACCTTTCCCAGGACCCCGGCACCGTCGCCCGGCTCAAGGACGTCTACCGCTCGGTCGACGAGATCGACACTGTCGTCGGCCTCTTCGCCGAGAACCCGCCGCACGGCTTCGGCTTCAGCGACACCGCCTTCCGCGTCTTCATCCTGATGGCCACCCGGCGGCTGCAGAGCGACCGCTTCCTGACCGTCGACTTCCGTCCCGAGATCTACACCCCGCTCGGCATCGACTGGGTGCAGAAGGGCGGCATGAAGACCGTGCTGATGCGGCACTGCCCCGAGCTCGCGGGCCTGCTGCCGCGCGGGGCAAGCGCGTTCGCGCCCTGGCGTCAGGTGCAGCCGCCGAGCGACAGGGGCGGACACGCGGGCGGCTGACGGCGACCTGACCGGCGCGCTCTAGGCCAGCGCAGGCACCACGCAGTCGATGAGGAACGGCCCAGGCTCCGCGAGCCCCCGCTTCAGGAGCACCGCGAACTCCTCGGCGGTGGCGGCCCGTTCGGCCGGGACACCCATCCCGCGCGCCAGCGAGACGAAGTCGAGGGGCGGCCCCGACAGATCGAGGAGCCGCCGCGCCCGCGTCCCGGCCGTCGCCGCCCCCACCGAACCGAGCTCCAGATTGAGGATCGCGTACGACCGGTTGTCGAAGACGACGGTCGTGACGTCGAGCCCCTCCCTGGCCTGCGTCCACAGCGCCTGCAGCGTGTACATCGACGCCCCGTCCCCGACCAGCGCCAGCACCGGCCTGCCGGGACAAGCCACCCCCGCACCCACCGCCAGCGGCAGCCCCTGTCCCATCGCCCCGCCGGTCAACGTCAGCCAGTCGTGCCGCGGCGCCCCCGCGGTCGCGCCGGGCAGCCACAGCCCCGAGGTGTTGGACTCGTCCACGACCACCGCGCCTTCCGGCAGCAGCGCCCCGATCACGGCGGCCGCCGACTCGGCGGTCAGCTCTCCGGTGGGCAGCTCCGGCCGGCCCGCCTCCTGGCACACGGACTTCGCGCCGGGCCCGGTCACCTCGGCGAGCCCTTCGAGCGCGGCCGTCACATCCTCCGCGCCGGCCGCGAGCGTGTGCACCGCGCACCCCTCGGGCACCAGCGCACCGGTCTGCCCCGGATAGGCGAAGAAGGAGACCGGCGACGCCGCGCCGGCCAGCACCAGGTGCCGTACGCCTGCCAGTTGACGCCGCGCGCCCGCGGCGAGGTAGGCGAGCCGTTCCACGGCGGGGCGACCGGCGCCCCGCTCCAGGCGGGCGGGGAAGGTCTCGCCGAGCAGCCGCGCCCCGGTCGCCGCGGCGATCCGCCCGGCGGCCGCGAGCCCGGCGCCGCGCACGGCCTCCCCGCCGAGGAGCAGCGCGACCTCCTCGCCGGAGCGCAGCGCCGCCGCGGCGCCCGTCACGGCGTCCACCGAGACGAGGCCGCGCCGCCGTGGCGCCGGAGGCGCGGGGGAGGGCGGTTCGTCCGCCGGCGACCAGGACACGTCGGCGGGCACGACGAGTGTCGCGACGGCTCCGGGCGGGCCGGCCGCGGCGGCGAGGGCGGCCGCGACGTCGCCGGCGAGTTCCGTGGCGTAGTACGTGCGGCGCGTCCAGGCCGACACGGTGCGGGCGAGCGCCCCGATGTCGGACTCCAGGGGCGCGTCGAGCCGCTTGTGGTGCAGGGCGTGGTCGCCGACGACGTTGACGACGGGGGTCGCGGCGCGCCGCGCGTTGTGCAGGTTCGGCAGGCCGCCGGCGAGTCCGGGGCCGAGGTGCAGCAGGGTGCACGCGGGGCGTCCCGTCATCCGCCCGTACCCGTCGGCGGCACCCGTGGCCACGCCCTCGAAGAGGCAGAGCACGGGCCGCAGGTCGGGTGTCTCGTCGAGCGCGGCCACGAAGTGCATCTCGGAGGTGCCCGGATTGGCGAAGCAGGCGCGGACACCCCCGCCCACGAGGCCGTCGATCAGGATCTGCGCTCCGTTCGGCATGGCGGTCCGCCTCTGCTCGGTGGCGTGGGCGCGCGAGGGGCGGCGGCGCCCGGTCGGTGGGAGGCACCCGGGCCCCTGTCGTGGGCCACGGCTGTCCGGCGACGCCCGGCACGCACGCTCGCCGCGCTGTCGGGCCCAGTCTTCACGGGGTCCGGGGCGTGGCGGCAGCCGGGATCCGGCCAGCCCCCCGCCGGGCCGGACTCTCGCCCCGCGCCCGACGGGCCCCGTCACGCGCGGCGGCCGGGCCCGCGGGACGGTGGCGGTCGCCCGCCTGCCGGAGCGCGCCACGACGGCCGGACCGTGCCGCGCCCGGCCCGGTGAGTCGGCAGGCCAGGGCCGCGCCCCTGCCCGCCGCTCAGGTGGACCGACCGGTGGGGTGGAGCCGGTCCGGGGACGGAAGCGGTGGCGCCGGGCGGACCCGGTGCGGGCCCGGTCGCGGAGAGCCGGGTCGTACCCGTACCGAGCGTCCACCGGTACGAGAGAGACGTACCGCACCCGCGGAATCGGCCCCTCCATCACCTGCCACCGCCCACTGGCCCCTGGGCGGCGACGACATGGCGCCTGCTCACGGCGCCGAAGGCCCGAGCACCCCGGCGCGGCACCCGTGCGCGAGCCCGCCCCGGCCGCGGCCGCTCCGCCGTCACGGCGAGGAGCCCCGCACGCTCCGCCGGGAGCGCGTCCGGTCCGGACCAGGCGGCCGGAAACCGCTCCCGCCCCCCGCCCGGCGATGATCCGTAAGAGAGCCGTCAAGAGCCCCGCCGACGCCGTATGGAGGGCGTCAACGGGGGACGGATCGGGCCGAACGGACGCTTACCTCTAATCGTCCGTTCAAGCAGTCCGTTTCTCTTCTGTCAGGAGCTCACGATGGCCGACGTGGCCTTCGTCGTCACCACGATCGCGGTCTTCGCGCTGGTGGCACTCGTCGCCAAGGGGGTGACCAGGCTGTGACCGCCGAGAACATCGTCGGCCTCGTCGTGGCCGTCGCCCTGCTGGGCTATCTCGTCCTCGCCCTCGTCTTCCCGGAGAGGTTCTAGGTACGGATATGAGCCCCGTCCTCGCCGGTGTGCTCCAACTGCTCGCGCTGATCGCGGCGCTCGCTCTCGCATACCGCCCGCTCGGCGACCACATGGCCCGCGTCTACGGCTCGGAGCGCCACCTTCGCGTCGAGAAATGGATCTACAAGGCCATCGGCGCCGACCCCGACACCCAGATGCGCTGGCCCGCCTACCTGCGCGGCGTCCTCGCCTTCTCCGCGGCCGGCGTCCTCTTCCTCTACCTGCTGCAGCGGCTCCAGGGCTCGCTGCCCGGCTCGCTCGGCTTCCGCTCCATCGACCCCGACCAGGCCTTCAACACCGCGGCCTCCTTCGTGGCCAACACCAACTGGCAGTCCTACGCCGGCGAACAGGCCATGGGCCACGTCGTACAGACCGGCGGCCTGGCCGTGCAGAACTTCGTCTCGGCCGCCGTGGGCATCGCGGTCGCGGTCGCCCTCGTACGCGGCTTCGCCCGCTCGCGCACCGGTGAACTCGGCAACTTCTGGGCCGACCTGGTGCGCGGCACCGTCCGCATCCTCCTGCCGATCTCGGTGGTCGGCGCCCTCATCCTGGTCGCCTGCGGAGCCCTCCAGAACTTCTCCGGCATCCACGAGGTCGGCCAGTTCACCGGCGGCACCCAGCAGTGGAACGGCGGCGCCGTCGCCTCCCAGGAGGTCATCAAGGAGCTGGGCACCAACGGCGGCGGCTCCTTCAACGCCAACTCCGCCCACCCCTTCGAGAACCCCGGCCCGTTCTCGAACCTCTTCGAGATCTTCCTGATCCTGCTGATCCCCTTCGCCCTGACGCGGACCTTCGGCAGGATGACCGGCTCGCTCCGGCAGGGCCGCGCCATCCTCGCCACGATGGCGACGATCTGGCTCGCCTTCACCGCGCTGATGATGTGGACGGAGTTCCACCACGGCGGCCCGGCCCACGAACTGGCCGGCGGTGCGATGGAGGGCAAGGAGACCCGGTTCGGCGTCGCCGGTTCCGCGATCTTCGCGGTGGCCACCACGCTGACCTCCACCGGCGCCGTGAACTCCTTCCACTCCTCCTACACCGGCTTCGGCGGCGGCCTGGAGATGCTCGGCATGCAACTCGGCGAGATCGCCCCCGGCGGCACCGGCTCGGGCCTCTACGGCATGCTCGTCATGGCGGTCATCGCGGTGTTCATCGCCGGACTGATGGTCGGACGCACCCCCGAGTACCTCGGCAAGAAGATCGGCACCCGCGAGATCAAGCTCGCGGCCTGCTACATCCTCGTCACCCCGGCCCTCGTCCTCGGCTTCACGGCCGCCGCGATGGCGCTGCCCACGCCGGCCCACTCGATGGCCAACTCCGGTGCGCACGGCTTCTCCGAGATCCTCTACGCCTACACGTCCGGCGCCAACAACAACGGCTCCGCCTTCGCGGGCCTGAGCGCCGACACCCAGTGGTTCAACAGCACGATCGGGATCGCCATGCTGCTCGGCCGTTTCCTGCCGATGGTGTTCGTCCTCGCCCTCGCCGGATCGCTCGCGCAACAGCGGCCGGTCCCGGTGACCACGGGCACCCTGCGCACCGAGAAGCCGCTCTTCACCGGGTTGCTGGTCGGCGCCATCATGATCATCACCGGTCTCACCTATTTCCCCGCGCTCGCGCTGGGACCGCTCGCCGAGGGGCTTGCGTCATGAGCACTCACGTACCGAAGCACGAACGGGGCGACCGGGACGGGGGATCGCTCGCCACCGCGGACCGGGCACCCCGCCAGGAGCGCCCCGCCACCGACCCGACCACCCAGGGCACCCGGGTGGGCGCGGGCCTGTTCGACCCGGCCCAGCTGCTGACCTCGCTGCCGGAGGCCGTCCGCAAACTGCATCCGCGCGTGATGGTGAAGTCCCCGGTCATGTTCGTCGTCCTGGCCGGCTCGGTGGTCACCACCGTGCTCGCCGTCAGGGACCCGGGGGACTGGTTCGGCTGGGCGATCACCGGCTGGCTCTGGCTGACCACCCTCTTCGCCAACCTCGCGGAGGCCGTCGCCGAGGGCCGCGGCAAGGCACAGGCCGACACGCTGCGCCGCGCCAAGACCGACACCGTCGCACGCCGCCTCACCGGCGCCACCGAGGAACACATACCCGGCACCGACCTGCGCGTCGGCGACCTCGTCGTCTGCGAGGCGGGCGACATCATCCCCGGCGACGGTGACGTCGTCGAGGGCGTGGCCTCCGTCGACGAGTCCGCCATCACCGGCGAATCGGCCCCCGTCATCCGGGAGTCCGGCGGCGACCGGTCCGCGGTCACGGGCGGTACGAGGGTCCTCTCCGACCGCGTCGTCATCAGGATCACGACGAAACCCGGCGAGACGTTCATCGACCGCATGATCAACCTGGTGGAGGGCGCGGCCCGGCAGAAGACCCCCAACGAGATCGCGCTGAACATCCTCCTCGCCTCCCTCACGATCGTCTTCCTGCTCGCCGTCGTCACACTGAAGCCCTTCGCCGTCTACGCCGGGGCCGACGACCAGACCTCGCTGATCGTCCTGACGGCACTCCTCGTCTGCCTCATCCCCACGACGATCGGCGCCCTGCTCTCCGCGATCGGCATCGCCGGCATGGACCGCCTCGTCCAGCGCAACGTCCTCGCCATGTCGGGCCGGGCCGTGGAGGCGGCGGGCGACGTGTCGACCCTGCTGCTCGACAAGACCGGCACCATCACCCTCGGCAACCGCCGCGCCGCCGAGTTCGTCCCGGTGCGCGGCACCACGGCGGCCGAACTCGCCGACGCCGCCCAGCTCTCCTCGCTGGCCGACGAGACCCCCGAGGGCCGCTCCGTCGTCGTACTGGCGAAGGAGCGGTACGGCCTGCGCGAACGCCACCGGGGCGAGCTGACCGGCGCCACCTGGGTGCCCTTCACGGCCCAGACCCGCATGTCCGGCGTGGACGTCGAGGGCCGCAAGGTCCGCAAGGGCGCGACCGGTTCGGTCATCGCCTGGGTCCAGGAGCGCGGCGGCGAGGTCGCACAGGACGCACAGGAACTCAACGACCGGATCTCACAGTCCGGCGGCACCCCGCTGCTCGTCGCCCTGGAGGACGAGAACGGCGCCCGGGTCCTCGGCGTCATCCACCTCAAGGACGTCGTCAAGGAGGGCATGCGCGAGCGGTTCGACGAACTGCGCCGCATGGGCATCAGGACCGTCATGATCACCGGCGACAACCCGCTGACCGCCAAGGCCATCGCGGACGAGGCGGGCGTGGACGACTTCCTCGCCGAGGCCACCCCCGAGGACAAGATGGCGCTGATCAAGCGGGAGCAGGCCGGCGGCAAGCTGGTCGCGATGACCGGCGACGGCACCAACGACGCCCCCGCCCTCGCCCAGGCGGACGTGGGCGTGGCCATGAACACGGGCACGTCGGCCGCGAAGGAGGCCGGCAACATGGTCGACCTCGACTCGGACCCGACCAAGCTCATCGAGATCGTGGAGATCGGCAAACAGCTCCTCATCACCCGCGGGGCGCTGACGACCTTCTCGATCGCCAACGACGTCGCGAAGTACTTCGCGATCATCCCGGCGATGTTCGCCGTGGCCTACCCGGGCCTCGACAAGCTCAACATCATGGGCCTGTCGTCCCCCGAGTCCGCGATCCTCTCCGCGGTCGTCTTCAACGCGCTGATCATCGTCGCGCTCGTGCCGCTGGCCCTGAAGGGCGTGCGCTACCGGCCGATGACCGCCGACCGCATGCTCCGGCGCAACCTCGGCGTCTACGGCCTGGGCGGACTCGTCGCCCCGTTCGTCGGCATCAAGGTCATCGACGTACTCCTCTCCCTCATCCCCGGCATTGGCTGACGTGATCATGAACAACTCCGCGGCGAACTCCGCCCGCCTGCTCGGCGCGGGCCTGCGCGCCCTGCTCGTCCTGACCGTGCTCTGCGGCGTCCTCTACCCGCTCGCGGTGACCGGCGTCGCCCAGGCCCTCCTGCCAGGACGGGCCAACGGCTCCGAGGTGAAGGCCGACGGCAGGGTCGTCGGCTCCGCACTCATCGGCCAGCGCTACGACCTGCCGCCGAAGAAGGGCCGGCGGACCCCCGCCCCCGACCTCACCTGGTTCCAGCCGCGCCCCTCCAACGGCCTCGGCGAGAACAGCGTCAACACCCGGTACCGGCTGCTCGTCTCCGGCGCCACCAACCTCGCCGGCGACAGCAAGGAGCTGATCAAGCAGGTGGAGACGGCCAAGGCGGCCGTGATCAAGGACAACTCGACCCCCGACCACAAGGTCCTGCCGTCCGAGGTGCCCGCCGACGCGGTCACCTCATCGGGCTCGGGCCTTGACCCGCACATCACACCGGAGTACGCGGCCCTCCAGGTCCACCGCGTCGCGGCCAGGAACCACCTGCCCGTCCGCCAGGTCCGCGACCTGGTGACGACCCACACCGAGGGCCGCACCCTCGGCTTCCTGGGCGAACCGAGGGTCAACGTCCTCGAGCTCAACATCGCCCTCGCGGAACTGACCGGCAAGCACTGAGGGGGCACGCGAAAGGCCCCAGTCTCGCGACTGGGGCCATTGCTGGTGTCCGAGGGGGGACTTGAACCCCCACGCCCGATAAAGGGCACTAGCACCTCAAGCTAGCGCGTCTGCCATTCCGCCACCCGGACAAGGTGTCTGTCTTCGCGGGGTGTTTCCCGCGGCGACACAGAGAACATTACCAGGCTCCCGGGGGTGTTCGATCACCCCCTCGGTCCCGTGTGAACTGCGGATGACGCCCCCCGCCCGCCCTTGGGCGCGGAGCCCGGGAGAGAGAGGATGAGGGGGACCACCAGCAGCGAATGCGGGAGGAGCCAGCGTGAGCGGGTCCAGCACGGACAAGGCCGTCACCGGTGAGGACGAGGTCGTCGACCTCTGTCGCGAACTGATCCAGATCGATACGAGCAACTACGGCGACCACTCGGGCCCGGGGGAGCGCAAGGCCGCCGAGTACGTGGCCGAGAAGCTCGCCGAGGTGGGGCTCGAGCCGAAGATCTTCGAGTCCCACCCCGGCAGGGCCTCCACGGTCGCGAGGATCGAGGGCGAGGACCCGTCGCGGCCCGCGCTCCTCATCCACGGCCACACGGACGTCGTGCCCGCCAACGCGGTGGACTGGACGCACCACCCCTTCTCCGGGGAGATCGCGGACGGCTGCGTGTGGGGCCGGGGCGCCGTCGACATGAAGGACATGGACGCGATGACCCTCGCGGTCGTACGGGAGCGGATGCGCACCGGTCGCAAGCCTCCGCGCGACATCGTCCTCGCCTTCCTCGCGGACGAGGAGGCGGGCGGCACGTACGGCGCCCGGTACCTCGTCGACAACCACCCCGGGCTCTTCGAGGGGTGCACGGAGGCGATCAGCGAGGTCGGCGGCTTCTCCTTCACCGTCAACGAGAACCTGCGCCTCTACCTCGTCGAGACGGCCCAGAAGGGCATGCACTGGATGAAGCTGACCGTGGACGGCACCGCCGGCCACGGCTCGATGATCCACAAGGACAACGCGATCACCGAGCTGTCCGAGGCGGTCGGCCGGCTCGGGCGGCACAAGTTCCCGGTGCGGGTCACCAAGACGCTGCGGCACTTCCTCGACGAGCTCGGCGACGCCCTGGGCACCGAGCTCGACCCGGAGAACATGGATGAGACGCTCGCCAAGCTCGGCGGCATCGCCAAGCTCATCGGCGCCTCCCTGCAGAACACCGCCAACCCGACGCAGCTCGGCGCCGGGTACAAGGTGAACGTCATCCCCGGCCAGGCCACCGCCCACGTCGACGGCCGCTACCTGCCGGGGTACGAGGAGGAGTTCCTCGCCGACCTGGACCGGATCCTCGGGCCGAACGTCAAGCGCGAGGACGTTCATGCCGACAAGGCTCTGGAGACCACCTTCGACGGCGCGCTCGTCGACGCCATGCAGAGCGCCCTGCGCGCCGAGGACCCGATCGCCCGCGCCGTGCCGTACATGCTCTCGGCCGGCACGGACGCCAAGTCCTTCGACGACCTCGGCATCCGCGGCTTCGGGTTCGCGCCGCTGAAGCTGCCGCCGGAGCTGGACTTCGCGGGCATGTTCCACGGCGTCGACGAGCGGGTGCCGGTCGACGGCCTGAAGTTCGGCGTCCGGGTGCTCGACCGGTTCATCGACGCTTCCTGACAGGAGTGCGTCCGGAAGGCGACCGGCAAACGGTCGCTTTGCGTGCTGAAACGACTCTCCAATAATCGTCAGCGCGTACGTACTTGACTGAAAAGAGTGAAAGGAACCATGGGCTCGTAGCCCGCCCATCCCCTCCTCGTTACAGGTGATGCAGTCCGCGGCTGGGACTGCATTGCCAACAAGGAGGAATAATGATCAAGAAGATCGTCGCCGCTGTGGCTGCCACTGGTGGTCTCGTGCTCGCGGGCGCGGGCATTGCCGCCGCCGACGCCGGCGCCCAGGGTGCCGCCGTGAACTCTCCCGGTGTTGTCTCGGGCAACGTTATCCAGGTTCCCGTCCACGTGCCGGTGAACGCCTGCGGCAACACGATCTCCGTGATCGGGCTGCTGAACCCCGCCTTCGGCAACGTCTGCGTCAACAAGTGACGTTGTAGTGCCTCACCCCTCGAGGGTCTGAGCCGGTCGGCCCCGGAGTGCGTGCCACGCGCTCCGGGGCCGACAGGCATTTCCGCGTCCCGGCAAGCGTGCCCGGACGTATTCCGGCAGGTAAAAGGCAGGGAACAGCTATGCGACAGGTCACGCGCAAAGGCCTGATCACCGTGGCGGCCGCCACCGGTGTGCTCGCCGCTACCGGGGGTTACGCCCAGGCGGACTCGGGCGCGAGCGGCAGCAGTTCGGATTCGCCCGGTGTGCTGTCGGGCAACTCCGTCCAGCTCCCCATCGACGCTCCGGTCAATGTCTGCGGCAACACCGTCAACGTGGTCGGCGTCCTCAATCCGGCGATGGGCAACCACTGCGCCAACACCTCCCACCGGGGCGGCGGTTCGCACAAGCCCTCCGGCGGCGGCGCCAAGGCCGGCGGGCACACCAGCGACTCGCCCGGCGTCGGCTCCGGCAACAACGTGCAGTTGCCCATCGACGCCCCGGTGAACGTCTGCGGCAACAGCGTCACCATCGGCGGCCTCGGCAACACGGCGCTGGGCAACGAGTGCGCGAACGACTCCGGCACCACGGTCACCCCGCCGGGCGGCGAGAAGCCGCCGACGGGACCCGGGCACCCGGGCGAGCCGCACCACCCCGGAGGACCGCACCACCCGGGCAAGCCGCACCACCCCGGTAAGCCGGGCGAGCCGGGTCAGCCCGGGGGCCCGCACGGTCCGATGCACCCGGGCGGTGCGCAGGATCGCGCCATTCCGAACAACCCGGGCACGCAGAGCCTCACGCCGCCCGAGGGAACCTCGCGACTGGTGCCGCCGGAGCGGGCGGGGGCCGTGGAACAGCTCGCCTCGACCGGCAGCGAGCTGCCGCTCGGCATCGTGCTGCCGGTGGGCGCGGGCGCGCTGCTCGCGGGCACCGTGCTCTACCGCAGGGCCCGGGCAAGCGCCTGAGCCACCGCGCCGAGCAGGCGAACGGAGCGGGTCCCGCGACGGCGGGGCCCGCTCCGTTTCCCGTCCGGCCCGACGCACGGCCCGAGGGCACGGCTGTCGTCACGCGGCCCTGGTCACGCCGACCTCGTCACACCGCTCTCGGCACACCGCTCTCACCAGGTGGCTCTCACCTGGCGGATGATCCGCCGTTTCAGCCGCACTCTGCGGCTGCCGTCGGGATGCAGACTCAGGCGGTCCAACTCCCAGTGTCCGTACTCTGCGTGGTCCGTCAGGAGACGCGTGGCTTCCTTGCGGGTGACCCCGCGCGGTACATACACGTCGACAAATTCGTATTCCGGCATCGCATCTATTGTGCGGGCATGGGCCCGGTACGGATAGCGTCTGCACTATGTCTGATGCTGCGCAGCCCACCGCTGCCGAGGTACGCGCCGCCGCCGAGGCGGTCAAGACCGCGCTCGACCGCCACCTGGCCGCGGTCGAACGCAGGTCGGGCGAGGACGATCCGGCCGTCTACGAAGCGTTCAACGAACTCGCCGCCGCGGCCGAGGAGTACGACGAACTCCTCTACGACCGCTACGACGAGGTCACGCCCTTCGAGATCCCCGGCACGGAGGACTCGCTGCCGCCGTACCAGGGCCCGGAGGAGGCGAACGCGCTGAGCGTGTTCCTCCGCCGCGACTACACCGTGGCGGAGCCGCAGCGGCTGCTCGCCCAGGCCCAGCGCGTCGCCGACCTGGACTCGGGCGGCAGGGGCGGCGGCTCGGCCGACACCGTGCACAGCGCGCTCGGCGTCCTCTTCGGGGAGTTCGAACCGGACGAAATCTCCTCCCGGCACAAGGAGTTCGGCCTGGAGGAAGGGGATTCGACGCTCTGGGTCACCGCGGTGGACACCCCCGCCGAGCCGGGGGAGTGGCTCGACGCCCCCTTCGACCAGGCCGACCCGCACCGGGTGGTGTGCCGCTTCGACGTCAGTGTGGTCTTCGACGACGAGCTGGAGGACGAGGGGCTCGACGGTCTGGAGACGGAGGTCGACCTCGATCCCGATGTCGACATCGACCCGGACGTGCCGGTGCCGCTCGACGCCATCGACACCATCGACGACGAGGCCGACCCTGACCTCGACCCCGACTCCGACCTGGACCCCGATGCCGAGCCCGACGTCATGGGCAGGGCGGACGGCGAGGGGCGGGGGGCCCGCCGGGCCGGCCGCTGACGCCCGCCGTCCGCGCTCGCCCCTTCCCGGACTTCCCGGAGGAAGGGGCGAGCGCGTGTGCGGCCGCCAGTGGGCGCGCTCAGGCCGTCGCCGCGGGCACCTGCGGGCGCAGCAGGGTCTGGAGCCGCGTCGTACGGTCCTTCCACAGCCGCTCCGCCACCGCGCGCGGCAGTGCCTGCTCCACGCCCTGCACGACCGACAGGTGCCGCTCCGCGCGGCTGAACGCCGTGTAGACCCACGGCCGGGTCAGCGCCTGCGCCGCGTCGCCCGGCAGGACCACGACCACCGCGGGCAGCCGCAGCCCCGCCGCCTGGTGCGCGGTGAGCGCCCAGGCGTGCCGCACCTCCCGCTCCACCCGCTCCTTGGGTACGACGACGGGGGCACCGTCACACTCCAGGTGCAGCCCCTCGGCGTCGGCCCGGACCACCCGGCCGAGCGTCGTGCGGCCGGGCGCCGGGGAGTGCGCGACCCGGTCGCCGGGGTCGAAGCCGCCGAACCGGCCCGGGCCCGGGTTGAGCCGCTCCTTCAACGCCGCGTTGAGCACGCGGGTGCCCGCGGCACCGCCGTGGCCCGGCGTGATGACCTGCGTCTGTTCGGCGGGCACCCCGATCGCCCGGGGCACCGAGTCGGCGACGAGCTGCACGGTGCGGTGGATCGCCTCCGCGGCATCGCGCACCGGGACGAGGACGACCTCCTTGCCGGGCGCGTCGACCTGGTTCAGCTCGCCGACGGCGATGCCGGAGGTCAGCTCGCCGATGGGGCCCGGGTCCGGGGTGCGCGAGACGATCTGCGGGCAGCAGCGCGCCGCGACGAGGTCGGCGAAGACCCGTCCCGGGCCCGCCGACCACAGCACGCCGGGGTCGCCGCTGAGCACCAGGCGGGCGCCGTCCGGCAGGGACTCCACCAGCATCGCCGCGCTCTCCACGTCCAGCTGCGGCGCGTCGAGGACGACCAGGAGGTCGAGGGCGAGGGCGCCGTCCGCGTCGCGCCCGGGACCCTGTGCCCCGGAGAGCAGCCCCGCCACGGTCACCGCGCTCTCGCCGCCGCCGAGCGCCCGCGCGAGACGACGGCGTCCGTCGACGCCGTGGGCGGCGGCACACACCCGCAGGCCCAGTGCCGTCGCCGCGGACACCAGCGCGGTGGGCTCGGCACGGGCCTCCTCGCCGCCGGAGTGCAGCACGAGGCCGTGCCCGGCGACGGCACGGATCAGCTCGGCGGCGGACCCGGAAGCCCCGGCGGCCGCGGCCTCCCAGTCGGCGGCCGCGGGGCCGGGACCGTCTTCCTTCGGCAGGGAGTTGATCACGCGGGCCAGGCCGTCGGCGAGGCTCTCCTCCGCGAGTGCGTACCGCTCCAGGCCGATCAGGACGCGGACCGGGCGCTCCGGCTCCTCCGCCCCGGCTTCGTCCTCGTCCCCCGCCTGCTCGTCCGAGCGCTGGACGGGGACCTCGGCGCCTTCGAGAGCGTCCTGGAAGACCAGGGCGTCCCCCTCGGCGAGGGCGCTCTGCACGGCCGCGTCCGGATCCGGCACGCCATACCGGCCGAGAGCGGCGGTGAGCGCGGCGGAGTCCAGTGCCGTGTGCCCCGCCACGGCGGCCTGCTCCAGGAGCCAGACCGTGACCGCGCGGCCCCTGCGCTCGTCGTCGGGCCCGCACTCGGAGCCGAGGAGTGCCCGCGCGAACCCGTCGGCCTGCTCGGGCCGCACGCCACCGACCCGGAGCAGCTGCCAGGGGTCCGCGCGCAGCTGGTCCTCGGCGCCCTCGCCGAGCGCGGCGGCCGTCGGCTCGGCGAGCGCGGGCGGCCCGCCTGCCTCCGTGAGCACCGCGCGGACCGCCTCGACGGTCTGCGCCGCGGGCGCCTGAGCCGCCGCGGGCTGCGGCGCGCGCACGGGCGCGGGGGCGCTGGACGGCGCGGGCCTGCGGGGCGCGGGCTCCGGGTCCCGGAAGGCGCTCGCGACGGGCTTCTCGCCGCTCTCCACGGCGCGCACGGCGGCGAGCAGGTCGGCGGCGGTCCCGCTGAGCTTGGTGCCGGCCTCGATGGGACCCTGCTTCGACGCCTTGCGCTGCTCGATGCGCTCCCGCAGCTCACGCTGCGCGGCGATCTCGGCCTCGGTCTCCGACAGCGCGGCACTCTTGCCGTCACCGTCGCCGTCGCCCTCGGTGTCGCCGTCGCCGTCGCCGTCGCTGTCAGCCGCGCCCGTGTCGGCGTCGGTCTCGCTCCCGGCCTCAGCCTCGGTCTCGGCCCCGTCCTCCACCGCGGCGGCCTCGCCGTCGGCAACGGTCTCGGGGTCCGGCGCCGTGTCGGCCTCAGCCTCACTCCCGGCCTCGCCCTGGCTCCCGACCTCGGTCTCGCTCCCGGCCTCGGCTCCGTCCTCCCCCACGGCGGCCTCGCCGTCGGCAACGGTCTCGCCGTCGGCAGTGGTCTCGGCGTCCGGCGCCGCCTCGGTGCCGGGAGGCGTGGTCCCGGCCTCCGGTGTGGCCTCGGTGTCCTGCGCGGCCCCGCCCTCCGGCGTCCCCGGCGTGGCGTCCTCCGCGGCGGCGGGTTCCGTACTCACAGCGTGCTCCAGTCCTGATCGGGATAGCGGTGCACGGGCGCCGACACATCGTCGAGCGCCTGGCAGATCTCGTCAGGAAGACTAAGGGTCTCCACTGACAACGCGGCCGTGAGCTGCTGCGCGTTGCGCGCGCCGACGATCGGGGCGGTCACTCCCGGGCGGTCCCGCACCCAGGCGAGGGCGACTTGGAGCGGGGTCGCCGAGAGCCCGTCGGCGGCCGTCACGACCGCGTCGACGATGCGGCGCGCCGTCTCGTCGAGGTACGGCGCGACGAAGGGCGCCATCTGGTCGGAGCCGCCGCGCGAGTCGGCCGGGGTGGCGTGCCGGTACTTCCCCGTCAGCACGCCCCGGCCCAGCGGCGAGGAGGGCAGCAGGCCCACCCCGAGGTCGACGGCGGCGGGCAGCACCTCGCGCTCGACGCCGCGCTGGAGGAGTGAGTACTCCATCTGCGTACTCGCCAGCCGGGTGCGGGTGCCCGGCACGGCGAGCTGCCAGGTCGCGGCCTTGGCGAGCTGCCAGCCGCAGAAGTTCGACACGCCCGCATAGCGGGCCCGCCCGCTGCTGACCGCTATGTCGAGGGCCTGCAGCGTCTCCTCCAGGGGTGTCTCCGGATCGAAGGCGTGCACCTGCCACAGGTCCACGTGATCCGTGCCGAGGCGGGTCAGTGAGGCGTCGAGCGCGGCGAGCAGATGGCCCCGCGACCCGTCGAAGCGCCGCTCGGGGTCCGGCACGCTGCCCGCCTTGGTGGCGATGACGAGGTCGCGCCGCGGCACGAGCCGCTCCATCAGGCGGCCGAGGAGATACTCGGACTCGCCGTCGCCGTACACGTCGGCGGTGTCGACGAGGGTGCCGCCCGCCTCCCAGAACAGCTTCAACAGGTCGGCGGCGTCGTTCTCCTCGGTGTGTCCCCAGGTGAGGGTGCCGAGTCCGATGCGGGACACGCGCAGGCCGGTCCGGCCGAGATGCCTCTGCTCCATGGGCGCTGAGATTACTGGCCGGGCCCCTGCCACGGGCGAGCCTGTGGACAAAGCAGCGATGGTGGAGAACCGCGCCACCCGTTTCGGGAGTTCCGCTTCGCAGGGCCGCCTGCATGGCCCCGGCCACACTCCCGGCCCCACTGACGGATTCCGCACCGCACGCTACAGTCCCCGGCACAGGACGTTACTCATGAGTACAGCGGTAAGGGGATCGGTCATGCAGCTCGGGATCAACCTCGGCTACTGGGGCGCCGGGATGGACGCGGACAATCTCGCCGTCGCCAAGGAGGCCGACAAGCTGGGCTACGCGGTCTGCTGGGCCGCCGAGGCGTACGGATCGGATGCCGCGACGGTGCTTTCCTGGGTGGCGGCGCAGACCGAACGCATCGACATCGGGTCCGCGATCTTCCAGATCCCGGCCCGGCAGCCCGCCATGACGGCGATGACCGCCGCCACCCTCGACTCGCTCTCCGGCGGCCGTTTCCGGCTGGGCCTCGGCGTCTCGGGCCCGCAGGTCTCCGAGGGCTGGTACGGCGTGAAGTTCGACAAGCCGCTGGCCCGCACACGCGAGTACGTCGAGATCGTCCGCAAGGCCATGACGCGCGAGCGCCTTTCCTACGAGGGCGAGCACTGGACGCTGCCGCTGCCCGGCGGCCCCGGCAAGCCCATCAAGCTGACCGTCCACCCGCAGCGCGAGCACATCCCGCTCTACGTCGCGGCGATCGGCCCCAAGAACCTGGAGCAGACCGGCGAGATCGCCGACGGCGCCCTGCTGATCTTCCCTGCCGCCGAGCACCTGGAGGAGACCGCGATCCGGCACCTGCGCGCCGGGCGCGAGAAGGCCGGCAAGACGATGGAGGGCTTCGACGTCGTCCCGACGCTGCCGCTCGCCGTCGGCGAGGACAGCCAGGTCGACGCGCTCGCCGACATGTTCCGGCCGTACACCGCGCTGTACGTGGGCGGCATGGGCAGCCGCAAGCAGAACTTCTACAACCAGCTCGCCCAGCGCATGGGGTACGAGAAGGAGGCCGCCGAGATCCAGGACAAGTACCTGGGCGGCGACAAGGACGGGGCGGCCGCCGCGGTGCCGCGGCAGCTGATCGACTCCACCACGCTGCTCGGTTCCGTGGACCGGATCGCCGACCGGATGCAGGCCTACGCCGCTGCCGGGGTCACCACGCTGACGCTGGCCCCCGCCGGCTTCACGCTGGAGGAGCGGCTCACGGCCCTGCGGGCCGGCACGGAAGCCCTGGAGCGCGCCGGGCTCGCCTAGGCGAGCAGGAGGAGGAGACACAGGGGGGAGAGAAGTCCGCGGCCGTGGTGGGGGCTCGGGGGGTCTTCCCCGCCACGGCCGTCACGGGGAACAACGCGTCACGGGGCCCGCGGTTACGGCCTCGTGGCGGTGTCCTGTCCTTCGTTCGGCGGAGCCGACCGGGACAGCTGTTGCCCGATGGCGTGCCTCGCACTTGAGTGATTCTTTGCGGAGGTTCGCGCACAGGGCATGGAGGTGCCAGTGATGCTGTCGGCCAGGAGTGTCTTCCAGGAGATCCTCGACCACGACGAGTCGTTCCGGCTCTTCTGCTCCATCGCCGCCAGTGGCGAATCGCAGGGCGGCTGGGAGAACGGCCGCATCGCCGAGCTCGTCCCGGAGAGCGAGCGCGCGCTCGCCCCGAAGATCGCCCGGCACGGCGCCGACGAGGACAAGCACGGCAGGATCTTTAATGCGCTGATGAAGAAGCGCGGCCTGCGGCCGGTCGACGTCCCGCACGAGACCGACTACACGATGCTCCTGGAGAAGCACGGCATCGGCCTCGCCCACACCCGGCTGAAGGGCGACGAGCCGCTCACCGTGCGGGACATCGTCACGTACCTCTCGCACAGCAGGGTCACCGAACAGCGCGCGTCGGAGCAGATGCGGCTGCTGCTCAAGCACTTCGCCGACCACCCGGACATCGGCCGCGCGGTACGGATGATCTCCCACGACGAGGACAACCACCTGGCCTACTGCCACGAGGAGCTGCTGCGCTTCGCCCACGCCGGGCACGGCCGCGCCATCCAGGCCACCCTGCGCCAGTGCGCGCTCGCCGAGATCCGCATCTACCGCGACGTGAGCCTCGCCGTCATGGACCACATGGGGCGCATCCTCGGCTGGCCGCACGCCAAGCGGCAGCTGCTCGCCGCCGGCATCCACGCCCTGTACGGCTACGAACGCGCCGGCGGCTGGCGGCGCATGGTCTCCCTGAAGATGCCCGGCCGCCGGGACGCCCTGGGCGGGCCCGCGGCACCGGCCCCCGAGTTCGTCTGATCCCGGACCCCGCCGGACCCGGGTCCGACGGGACGCGCTACAGCCAGCCGCGCCGCTTGAACATCCGGTACAAAACGACCTCGAGGACGACCATCAGAAGGATCACCGCCGGGTAGGTCCACGCCCAGTGCAGCTCCGGCATGTGGTCGAAGTTCATGCCGTAGATGCCCGCGATCATGGTGGGGACCGCGGCCATGGCCGCCCACGCCGAGATCTTCCGCATGTCGTCGTTCTGCCGGACGCTCATCTGCGCCAGGTGCGCGGAGAGGATGTCCGACACCAGCCGGTCCAGGCCCTCCACGGATTCGTTGACGCGCGTCAGATGGTCGTTGACGTCCCGGAAGAAAGGCTGCGCCGTCTCGTCCACGAAGGGCACCGAGGACCCGTAGGGGCCCGCTCCGGAGAGGCGTGCCACGGGCAGCGCCAGCGGTCCGGTCGCCCGGCGGAACTCCAGGATCTGCCGCTTGAAGGTGTAGATCCGCGACGCCGTGTTCCGGGAGCCGCTGCCGCCCTCCGGAGAGAAGACCTCCGCCTCCAGGACCTCCAGGTCGGCCTGCAACTCGTCGGCGACCTCCAGATAGTGGTCCACGGAGGCGTCGGCGATCGAGTACATGACCGCCGTCGGGCCGTGCCGCAGGAGATCGGGGTCGGCCTCCAGGCGGTGGCGCACAACGCCGAGGGGTGCGCCCTCGCCGTGGCGGACGGTCACCACGAACGAGTCGCCCATGAAGATCATGACCTCGCCGGAGGAGACGGTGTCGCTGTCCGCCTCGTACACGACCGGCTTGAGCACCATGAACAGCGAGTCGTCGTAGATCTCCAGCTTGGGCCGCTGGTGGGCCTTGAGGGCGTCCTCCACCGCCAGCGGGTGCAGCCCGAACTCCTGGCTGACCTTGTCGAACTCCTTCTCCGTCGGTTCGTGCAGCCCGATCCACACGAACGCGTCACCCGACCCTCTGGCCTCGCCGAGGGCATCGGAGAAGTCCTCGGGGCCCTCGGTGCGGCGGCCCTCTCGGTAAATGGCACAGTCGACGATCACACCGCGCATTCTTCCCAGCCCACCCGGGTACCGCACCCCCGCGGCCGCTTAGGCTGATCCGCATGCCCACGCTGATCCTCGTCCGGCACGGACGCTCCACCGCCAACACCGCCGGCCTGCTCGCCGGGTGGACCCCCGGCGTGGCCCTCGACGAGCGGGGCGCCGCACAGGCCGCCGCGCTGCCCGCACGGCTCGCCGGGCTGCCGCTGGCCGAGGTCGTCACGAGCCCCTTGCAGCGCTGCCGGGAGACCGTGGCGCCGCTGCTCGCCGCCCGGCCCGGCCTCCAGGCGCAGACGGAGGACCGCATCGGGGAGTGCGACTACGGCGACTGGTCGGGCCGCAAGCTCGCCGAACTCGCCGACGAACCGCTGATGGAGGTCGTCCAGCGGCATCCGTCCGCCGCCGCGTTCCCCGGCGGCGAGTCGATGCGGGCCATGCAGACGCGGGCGGCCGAGGCGGTCCGCGAGTGGAACGCGCGCGTGGAGCGCGAGCACGGCGAGGACGCCATGTACCTCATGTGCTCGCACGGCGACATCATCAAGTCCCTGGTCGCCGAGGCCCTCGGCCTCCACCTCGACCTCTTCCAGCGGATCTCCGTGGAGCCCTGCTCCGTGACCGTCATCCGCTACACCCGGCTGCGGCCCTTCCTCGTCCGGCTCGGGGACACCGGTGACTTCGCCTCGCTCGCGCCGCGCGAGGAGCCGCCGGGCGCCGACGCCACCGTGGGGGGCACTGCGGGCGCACCGTGATCGTCACGCGCAGTAGGGTGAGGCGGGCCGAGACGGCCCCCGCAGCCCGTTCGCAGCCGTCCGGCCGTCGTGGCGGAGCCGTCACGACACCCATACCTTGCAGTCGATCAATGGAGACAGGACGTGTCCCGTCAGGTGTTCCTCTACGACCCGCCGGAGCGCTTCGTCGCGGGAACGGTCGGGCTGCCCGGACGGCGTACCTTCTTCCTCCAGGCCTCCGCGGGGGTCCGGGTGACCAGCGTCGCCCTGGAGAAGACCCAGGTGGCCGCCCTCGCCGAGCGCATGGAGGAACTCCTCGACGAGGTCGTGCGCCGCAGCGGGGGCAGCGCCGCGGTGCCCGCCGTCGCCCCTTCCGAGGTCACCGACAGCGCGCCGCTCGACTCGCCCGTCGAGGAGGAGTTCCGCGTCGGCACGATGGCGCTCGCCTGGGACGGCGAGGAGGAGCGCATGATCGTCGAGGCCCAGGCGCTCGTCGAGCTGGACGCCGACACCGAGGACGACCTGGCGGCGGCGGAGGAAAGGCTCCTGCAGGACGAGGAGAACGGCCCGCCGATGCTCCGCGTCCGCCTCACCGGGGCGCAGGCCCGCGCCTTCGCCAAGCGGGCCCTGGACGTGGTGAACGCGGGCCGCCCGCCGTGCCCCCTGTGCAGCCTCCCGCTCGACCCGGAAGGACACGTATGCCCGCGCCAGAACGGATACCGGCGGGGAGCGTGAACGACGCCGTGGCGCTCCTCACCCACGGGGAGCTGACCGTGCGCGGGCGGATCCGCGAGGCCTCGAACGCGGTGCTCTACTGCACGGTCGCGTACGAGGGCCAGGAGGCCGCCTGCGTCTACAAGCCCGTCGCCGGGGAGCGCCCCCTGTGGGACTTCCCCGACGGCACGCTCGCCCAGCGCGAGGTCGCCGCCTACGAGGTGTCGCTGGCCACCGGCTGGGACCTGGTGCCGCCCACCGTGCTGCGCGAAGGGCCGCACGGCGAGGGCATGTGCCAGCTGTGGATCGAGGGCTCGGACGGCGCCGGGCTGCTCGCCCTGGTCGACGGCGAGGAGCCCGGACAGGGCTGGAAAGCCGTCGGTTTCGCGCGCGTCGACGAGGACCGCACGGCGCTCCTCGTGCACGCGGACGACGAGCGGCTGCGCCGCCTCGCCGTCCTCGACGCGGTGATCAACAACAGCGACCGCAAGGGCGGCCATCTGCTGACCGCGGGGGACCGGCTCTACGGCATCGACCACGGCGTGACCTTCCACGCCGAGAACAAGCTGCGGACGCTGCTGTGGGGCTGGGCGGGGGAGCCGCTGACCGGTGAGGCCGTCGAGGTCCTGACGGGCCTGCGGGACGGGCTCAAGGAGGGCGGCGCGCTGGCCGAGCGGCTCGCCGGGCTGATCACGCCCGTGGAGGTCGACGCGGTGCGCGCGCGGGTGGCGGCGCTGCTGCACTCCCGGCGCCACCCGGAGCCGAGCGGCGACTGGCCGCCGATTCCCTGGCCCCCGGTGTAGCCGGCGCCCAGGAATGGCCGGTTCCGCCGTCCGGGGCGCCCGGAACACCCCTCCGGGAGCCGCGAGAGTGCGCCCGCGGCCACCGATCCGTTGATCCCCACTCGTATCCCCACTCGTATACGGACGCCCCGTCCGGTTAGGCTCAGGGCATGCATGCCTGGCCCGCTTCTGAGGTCCCCGCCCTTCCCGGCAAGGGCCGCGACCTCCGGATCCACGACACCGCGACCGGTGGACTCGTCACCCTTGACCCCGGTCCCGTCGCCCGTATCTACGTCTGCGGCATCACCCCGTACGACGCGACCCACATGGGTCACGCGGCGACCTACAACGCGTTCGACCTCGTGCAGCGCGTGTGGCTCGACACCAAGCGGCAGGTTCACTACGTCCAGAACGTGACCGACGTGGACGACCCGCTCCTGGAACGCGCCAACCGCGACGGAAAGGACTGGGTCGAGCTCGCCGAGGGCGAGACCGCCCTGTTCCGCGAGGACATGACCGCGCTGCGGCTCCTGCCCCCGCAGCACTACATCGGAGCCGTCGAGGCGATACCCGGCATCGTGCCGCTCGTCGAACGCCTCCGGGACCTGGGCGCCGCCTATGACCTGGAGGGCGACACCTACTTCTCCGTCGAGTCCGACGCCCACTTCGGGGAGGTGTCCGGGCTCGACGCGGCCGCCATGAAGCTGCTCTCCGCCGAGCGCGGCGGCGACCCGGACCGCCCCGGCAAGAAGAACCCGCTCGACCCGATGCTCTGGATGGCGGCCCGCGAGGGCGAGCCGAGCTGGGACGGCGGCACCCTGGGCCGCGGCCGGCCCGGCTGGCACATCGAGTGCGTGGCCATCGCCCTGGACCACCTGGGCATGGGCTTCGACGTGCAGGGCGGCGGCTCCGACCTCGCCTTCCCGCACCACGAGATGGGCGCCTCCCACGCCCAGGCCCTCACCGGCGAGTACCCCTTCGCCAAGGCCTACGTCCACGCCGGCATGGTCGCCCTGGACGGCGCGAAGATGTCCAAGTCCAAGGGCAACCTCGTCTTCGTCTCCAAGCTGCGGCGCGACGGGGTCGACCCGGCCGCCATCCGCCTCGCCCTCCTCGCGCACCACTACCGCGCGGACTGGGAGTGGACGGACGCCGTCCTCGACGAGGCCGTCGAGCGGCTCGGCCGCTGGCGCGCGGCCGTCTCCCGCCCCGACGGGCCGTCCGCCGAGGCGCTCGTCGAGGAGATGCGGGACGCCCTCGCGAACGACCTGGACGCGCCGTCGGCCCTCGCGGCCGTCGACCGCTGGGCCGCCCGCCAGGCCGCCGACGGCGGTACGGACGAGTCGGCGCCCGGCGTCGTGTCGCGCGCCGTCGACGCGCTGCTCGGCGTGGCCCTGTAACGGCTGCCCGTGGACGCGGGCCCGCCCCCGTGCGCGGGGCGGGCCGCACCACCGCCGCCCGACCGAGAACGGGCCGCTCCGGAAATCCAGGAGCGGGCCAGCAAAGTCCATGGCCACGGGGGCTCTTGAGGCGCTAGACCTCCGCCATGAGATCTTCCACGCGCTTCAGACCGGCGGTCGCGGCCGCCCTGCTGGGCCTCCTCGTGGCGTTCGCCGGGCCCGGCGGCGGCTCCGCGCGGGCCGCCGACGAGCCCGCGACCACGGTCGGCGACGTCACCGGCTTCGACGCCGACGGGCCCGTCTACCACCTGAGAGCGGGCGAGGCCGAGGCCCGCGTCTCCTTCGTCTCCCGGGAGACCTTCCGGCTCGAACTCGCCCCGGACGGGAAGTTCACCGACCCCACGGGCAAGGACATCGTCCTGCCGCAGGGCAAGGCGCCCCGCACCAAGTGGCGGGAGAAGAGCGACCGTTACGAGCTGAGCACCTCCGAGGTGACGCTGCGCGCCTACAAGTCGCCGCTGCGCTTCGCCCTGTACCGGGCCGACGGCAGCCGGGTGTGGGCCGAGACCAAGGGCCTGTCCTGGACCAAGGACGCCACCACGCAGAGCCTGGCGCGCGGCGCCGACGAGCAGTTCTACGGCGCCGGGATGCAGAACGGCCGCGGCAACACCTCGCACCGCGGCAAGAAGGTCGAGGTGAGCGTCGACTACGAGTGGGACGACGGCGGCCACCCCAACTCCGTGCCGTTCTACCTCTCTTCGGCCGGGTACGGCGTCTTCCGCAACACCTACGCCCCCAACACCTATGACTTCGCCGAGCCGGTGACCGCCACCGCGAAGGAACAGCGCTTCGACGCCTACTACTTCGCCGGGCGCGGCGACGACGCCGCCAAGGACGTCATCGGGCAGTACACGAAGCTCACCGGCAAGCCCTTCATGCCGCCCGTCTACGGCATGGAGATCGGCGACGCCGACTGCTACCTCCACAACGCCAACCGCGGCGAGCGCCACACCCTGGACGCCCTGAAGGTCGCCGACGGCTACGTCGAGCACGACATGCCCAACGGCTGGATGCTCGTCAACGACGGCTACGGCTGCGGCTACGAGAACCTCGCCGAGACCTCCAAGGGCCTGGCCGAGCGGAAGATGAGGATGGGCCTGTGGACCGAGGACGGCCTCGACAAGATCGCCGAACAGGTCAGGGCGGGCCAGCGCGTCGCCAAGCTGGACGTCGCCTGGGTCGGCGACGGCTACAAGAAGGCCCTGGACGGCTGCAAGGACGCCTACCAGGGCATCGAGGAGAACAGCGACGCCCGCGGCTTCACTTGGGCCCCCGAGAGCTGGTCCGGGGCGCAGCGCTGCGGCGTGCAGTGGTCGGGCGACCAGAGCGGCAGCTGGGAGTACATCCGCTGGCAGATCCCGACGTACGCCGGGTCCACCATGTCCGGCATGGCGTACACCACCGGTGACGTCGACGGCATCTTCGGCGGCAGCCCCAAGACGTACGTACGCGATCTGCAGTGGAAGATGTTCCTGCCCGTCACGATGACCATGGACGGCTGGGCCGCCAGCGACAAGCAGCCCTTCCGGCAGGGCGAGCCCTACACCTCCATCAACCGCAAGTACCTCAAGCTGCACGAGTCGCTGCTGCCCTACCTCTACTCGTACGCCCACGAGGCGACCAAGACCGGTGTGGGCGCCGTCCGGCCGCTGGCCCTGGAGTACCCCCATGACCCCAAGGCCGCGACCGACGCCGCCAAGTACGAGTTCCTGACCGGCGAGGACTTCCTCGTCGCGCCCGTGTACAAGGACACCACCACCCGCGACGGCATCTATCTGCCCAAGGGCACCTGGACCGACTACTGGACCGGGCGCACCTACCAGGGGCCGACCACGGTCGACGGCTACGGCGCGCCCCTGGACACGCTGCCGCTCTTCGTCAAGGGCGGCGCGAGCGTGCCGATGTGGCCCGGCGGCATACGCTCCTACCAGGACCGCACCGCCGACTCGCCGCTCGCCTGGGACATCTACCCGCAGGGCCGGTCCTCCTTCGAGCTGTACGAGGACGACGGCGTCACCCGGCAGCACCGCGACGGCAAGTACGCGACGCAGCGCGCGGACGTGCGGGCACCGCGCTCGGGCGCGGGTGACGTGAGCGTGCGGATCGGCGCGAGCGAGGGCGAGTTCGAGGGGAAGCAGCGCAGCAGGCCCTACGCGTTCACGCTCCACACCGGCGACGCGCCGAGCCAGGTCCGCCTCGACGGACACCGGCTGCCGCGGCTCACGTCGAAGAGCGCATACGACGATGCCCGGCAGGGCTGGTACTACGACCGGGACGACCGCGGCGGCGTCGTGCGGGTCAAGACCGCGTCCCTGCGCACCGACCGCCCCTTCCAGCTGACGCTCGACGACGCCAGCGCCGTCGGCGGCGCCGTGCCCGGCGCGAACGCCGCGGTGAGCGTCCCCGCTGGCCAGGAGCTCGGCGCGGGCACCCCCGGCAAGGTCGCCGTCGACGTCACGGCCGGCACCAAGGACGCCACCGGCGTCGACGTCACCCTGGACGCCCCGCGGGGGTGGACCGTCACCGCCGCACGGGCCGACCGCATCCCGGCCGGCGCCACGCGCCGTGTCGAACTCGCCGTGACCCCGGCCAAGGACGCGCAACCGGGCGACCTGCCGCTCACCGCGACCGCCCGGTACCGCTCCGCGGGCCAGGACCGCACCGCCACCGGCCGGTTCGCGCTCGGCGTGATGCCCGAGGCACCCGGCAAGGACACCTGGGCCAGTGACATGGCGTGGCTGAAGTCGACCAACGGCTACGGCCCCGCCGAACGCGACCGCAGCAACGGCGAATCGGGCGCCGGCGACGGCCGGACACTGACCCTCGCGGGCAAGACGTACGAGAAGGGGATCGGCACGCACGCCGACTCCGTCATCGAGGTCTATCCGGGCGGCCGCTGCACGAAGCTGACCGCGGACGTCGGCATCGACGACGAGATCAACGGCTACGGGGAGGTGGCCTTCTCCGTCGAGGCCGACGGCAAGGTGCTGTGGACCTCGCCGAAGGTGACGGGTGCCTCGGCGACCGTGCCGGTCGACGTCGACGTGCGCGGCGCCCGGCACGTCCAGCTGAAGGTGACCGATACCAACGGCTCCAAGAGCGGGGACCACGCGGACTGGGCCGCGGCCAAGTTCGCCTGCGCGTAACGGAGTCGTGGCGGCGCCGGGCGGATCGTGATCCGTCCGACGCCGCCCCTTTCGGCCGTGCTGGAGTGGCGGAAACCCTCAGTCGTCCGAGGAATCCGCGGCGCCGGAGTCGTCCCCGTCGCTCTCATTCTCCGTGCCCTGCCCGGGGCGCTGGGTGGGCTTCGGCTTCGGGGGCCGGGTGCGGTCGCTGGGTGCGTCCCGCAGATAGGCCCCGCCGTCGCCGCCGTCCCTGCGCCGCAGATACCGCTCGAACTCGCGGGCGATGGCCTCGCCGGAGGCCTCCGGCAGCTCCGCGGTGTCCCGCGCCTCCTCCAGCGACTGGACGTACTCCGCGACCTCGCTGTCCTCGGCCGCCAGCTGGTCCACGCCCACCTGCCAGGCGCGCGCGTCCTCCGCCAGCTCGCCCAGCGGGATGCGCAGGTCGATCAGGTCCTCAAGGCGGTTGAGGAGCGCCAGCGTGGCCTTCGGGTTGGGCGGCTGCGACACGTAGTGCGGGACGGCCGCCCAGAGGCTGACGGCGGGCACGCCCGCGTGCGTGCACGCCTCCTGGAGGATGCCGACGATGCCCGTCGGACCCTCGTACTTCGTCTCCTCCAGGTCCATGGTGCGCGCCAGGTCCGGGTCGGACGTGACGCCGCTGACCGGGACGGGGCGGGTGTGCGGGGTGTCGCCGAGCAGCGCCCCCATGATCACCACCAGCTCGACGCCCAGCTCGTGCGCGAAGCCCAGGAGCTCGTTGCAGAACGAGCGCCAGCGCATGGACGGCTCGATGCCCCGCACCAGGACCAGGTCGCGCGGCTTGTCGCCGCCGACACGGACCACCGAGAGCCGGGTCGTCGGCCACGTGATCTTGCGCACTCCGCCGTCCAGCCAGACCGTCGGCCGGTTGACCTGGAAGTCGTAGTAGTCCTCGGCGTCCAGCGCCGCGAACACCTCGCCCTTCCACTCCTTGTCGAGGTGCGCGACCGCGGCGGAGGCGGCGTCGCCGGCGTCGTTCCAGCCCTCGAACGCGGCCACCATGACCGGGTCGACCAGCTCGGGAACCCCCTCGAGCTCGATCACCCAGGCCTCCTTCCGACGTTCCCTTGCGTACCCCCCAACCTTACGGCGTCGGCGGGGTCCCTCCGCAGCCCCCTTGCGTGGGGGAGTGCGTGATCACTGCCCACGTCAGGGCCGGGGAAACGGTCGTTTCGGGCGGTGTGGGGCGGTGCCTTCCCGGCGCCCCCGCCGGGCCTTCACGCAGGGCAGCGGGACGGTGTCAGAGCGTGGAGCGCAGCCACTGCTCGACGCTGGCGATGTGCACCGTCGCCCACGACCTGGCCGCCTCGGCGTCGCGGTCCCGCAGCGCGGCGAGGATCGCCCGGTGCTCGTGCAGCGTGCGGCTGACGGCGTCCTCCTGGGTCAGGCCGCGCCACACGCGCGCCCGGGTGGTGGGCCCGGAGAGGCCGTCGAGCAGGGAGCACAGGACGGAGTTGCCGGACGACCGGACGATGCGGCGGTGGAACTCCAGGTCGCAGGCGACCAGCTCCTCCACGGACGGCGCGGCCCCGAGCGCGTCCAACTGCTCGGTGAGCGAGTCGAGTTCGCGGTCGGTGAGGTGGGCGCAGGCCATCGCCGTGGCGGCCGGCTCCAGGATGCGGCGCACCGCGAGGAACTCCAGGACCGTGTCGTCGCGGTGGAAGTCGACGACGAAACTCAGCGCCTCCAAAAGGAGTTGGGGGTCCAGGCTGGTGACGTACGTGCCGTCGCCCTGGCGGACGTCGAGGATGCGGATCAGGGCGAGGGCGCGCACCGCCTCGCGCAGGGAGTTGCGCGAAAGGCCCAGTCCGGCGGCGAGTTCGCTCTCCTTGGGCAGCCGGTCGCCGGGGCGCAGGGCGCCCGAGACGATCATTCCCTTGATCTTCTCGATGGCCTCGTCGGTGACAGCCATGGGGGCCTCGCCTCACCAGTCAAAGTGTCCGAAAGACATCCGATGTATCAGGCGATTATGGTCCCGCCACACGCCCGGCCGCAGAGATGTGGCGGGATTGGCCCGGGGCCCGCGGGCTCCCGGGTGCGGCCGTCAGCCGAAGCGTTCGATCCTGATCCGGTCCACCGGCTGGCCGCCGTCCACCAGAAGGCGCGAGGCGTGCTCCGCGAAGCCGTTGGAGCCGCAGATGTACGCCTCCCAGCCGCCCTCTGGCCGCCCCGCACCGCTGAGGAACGGCGCCAAGTGGGCCGCGTTCAGGCGCCCTTCGGAGCGGGTCAGGACGACGGTGGTCTCCTCGGCGTACTCGTCCGCGTAGATCAGGTCCTCCCGCGTGCGCGCCGAGACGATCAGCCGCAGCGGCACGTCGAGCCCCGCGAGACGGCGGTGCCGGACCATCGACATCAGCGGCACCACGCCCGAACCGGCCCCGAGCAGCAGCGCGGGACGGTCGCCGGGCCAGGCGAAGAACCCGGCGAGCGGCCCGCGCACCTCGACCGTGTCACCGACCCGCGCCACGGTGTGCAGGTGCCCCGACACCTCGCCGTCTCGCACGTGGTCGAGGGTCAGCTCGATCTCCCCGCTGCCGTCGGGCGCGGAGGCGATCGAGTAGTGCCGCTGGGCGACGTAACCGTCCTCGGCGGTGAGCCGCAGCATCAGGTGCTGACCCGGCACGTGCCCCTCCCACTCGGGCACCTTCAGGCGGAACGTCGAGACGAGCGGGGTCTCGCGGCGGATCTCCACGAGGGAGGCGCGCTGCCACACCGCCGCCGACCGGCTGCTCACGTCGATGCGGCCGGGCACGGCGAACGCCGTCGGCGGCACGAAGGGCGCCGCCGCGGGGGAGTCGAAGGGTTCAGTCACCGGAGTAGCGCTCCTCGGCCCACGGGTCGCCCCGGTGGTGGTAGCCGTTCTGCTCCCAGAAGCCCGGTTCGTCGCGGTCGGTGAGGCGTAGCCCCGCGATCCACTTGGCGCTCTTCCAGAAGTAGCGGTGGGGGACGATCAGGCGGGCCGGGCCGCCGTGCTCGGGCGGCAGCGGCGCGTCGCCGTACTCCCACACGATCCACGCCTTGCCGCCCATCACGTCGGCGAGCGGCAGGTTCGAGGTGTAGCCGGTGTGGGCGTACGCGATGACGTGCGTGGCCGCGGCGAGCGGGCGGGCCTTCGCCAGGAACGAGTCCAGGCTCACCCCGCCGAACCGCACCCCGAACTTGGACCAGCTCGTCACGCAGTGGATGTCGCCCCGGTACTCGGCGGCGGGCAGCTCGTGCGCCTCGTCCCAGCTCCACGTCCGGGGGGCGGCGACGAGGCCGTCGACGCGGAACGTCCAGTCGGCGGCGGCCAGCCTCGGCGTCACCTCGGCGGAGAGGACGGGCCAGGTGTCGCGCGCGTCGTACTGGCCGGGCGGCAGCCGCGGGTCGCGGTCGGCGGCGCGGGCACGGCCGGTGAAGCCGCGCGTCGGTTCGAATCCGGCACCCGTGGTCATACGGCGCTCGTCTCCGGGTGCGCGGCGGCTGCTGCGGTCAGCTCCCGCAGGACGGCCGGCTCGTCGAGGGTGAGCAGGGCGCGGTCGCGCATGAGGACGCGGCCGTCCACCACGGTGTCCCGGACGTCGGCGGCCGCCGCCGCGTACGCCAGCGTCGACCAGGGGTCGTGCCGGGGCGCCAGGTGCGGGCGCGCCAGGTCGAGGACGATCAGGTCGGCGCGCTTGCCCGCCTCCAGGGACCCCAGCTCGTCGCCTAGCCCGAGGGCCCGCGCCGACTCGACGGTGGCCATGCGCACGGCCTGTTCGGCGCCGACCGCCGTGGGGTCGCCGCCCGCCTTGTGGACGAGCGCGGCGACCGTGACCGCGCCGAGCAGGTCCAGCGTGTTGGAGCTCACCGCGCCGTCTGTGCCGAGGCCCACCGTGACGCCCGCGTCGAGCAGCTCCGGCACGCGCGCGATGCCGCAGCCCAGCTTCAGGTTCGACACCGGGCAGTGCGCGACGGCGGTCCCGGTCCGGGCCAGCGTGGCGATCTCCGCGTCGGTGAGGTCGACGGCGTGGGCGAGCAGCGTGTCGGGGCCGAGGACGCCGAGGGAGTCGAGCAGCTCCACCGGGCGCATGCCGTGCTGCTCGGTGACGGTCGCCACCTCACCCGCGTTCTCGGCGGCGTGCAGGTGCAGCAGCGCGCCGTGCTCACGCGCCAGCGCGGCGATCGCCGTCAGCTGTTCGGGACTCAGGGTGTACGCGGAGTGCGCGAAGACGACCGGGCGGGTGCCCGGCGCCGGCGTACGGGCCGCCAGGTCGGCGGCCGCCCAGCCGAGCCGCTCGGCGTAGGGGCGGCCGTCCGGCGGGCCCGGCACGTCCATGAACGTCGGGCCGGTGAGCAGCCGCCAGCCGGCCTCACGGGCCGCGGCCTCGGCGGCCTCGTGGAACCAGTACATGTCGAGCGCGGTCGTCACCCCGCCGCGCACGGACTCGGCGATGGCGCCCCGGATCCCCGCCGTCACCGTCTCCGGCGTGAGCAGTGCGGCCTCGCGCGGGATCACCCTGGCCAGGAAGCCCTGCAGCGTGAGGTCGTCGGCGATGCCGCGCAGCAGCGTCATCGCGAGGTGGGTGTGGGTGTTGATGAGGCCCGGCAGGACGAGGCAGCCCCGCGCGTCGATCTCCTCGGCCGCCTCGTACGCGGCGCGCAGCCGCTCCGCGGGCCCCACCTCGACGACGCGGCCCCGGCGGACGGCGACCGCCCCGTCCGCCACGACGGTGCCCGCGGCGTCGACGGTCAGTACGTCGCCGCCGTGCACCAGCAGGTCGATGGAGCCGCCGCGGTCCTGGGCCGGCAGGTCGGTCGGATGCATCGGGGTCGCGCTCTCCCTGGTCGTTCGCGGTCGTTCGTCGTTCAGTGCTCGGCCCGGTCCGTGGCCGAGGCCAGCAGACGCAGCGCGTCCAAGGCTATCCGGGCGCCCCGGGCGACCCCGTCGGCCACCACGTCGCGGTGCGGGTCGTACCCGCCGGTGGCGGCCTCGTCGACGAGTTCGTCGGCGTTCGCGCCGTCCACGACCAGCGCGCCGCCCGCGGTCAGGCCGTGCGTGGCGGCGAAGACGTAGAGCGCCGCCAGCTCCATCTCGATCGCGGCGATCCCGGCCCGCGCGTACGCCTCGCCGGGCAGCGGCAGGAAGCCCGGCTGGAACGCGGCCCGCGTCCACACCACACCCCGGTGGTACGGCGCGCCGGCCGCCCGCGCGGCCCGCTGCAGCGCGATGACCGCCTCCGGCGCGGAGAACGCCGGGTACTCGGCGGGGATCAGCTGCTGCGTCACCCCGTCGTCGCGCACCGCCGCGTCCGCGATGACCAGGTCCCCGTCGCGGATGCCGGCCCGGATCGCGCCCGCGGTACCGAGCCGGATCATGGTGCGCACGCCCGCCTCGGCCAGCTCCTGGAAGAGGAGCAGCGCCCCGGGGGCGCCGACGCCGTGCGAGGCGACGACGACGTCCGTCCCCTGCCAGCTGCCCGTGAAGGTGCGGTACTCGCGGTGGTACGACACCTCCTTGGCGTCGGACAGGAGGCCGGCGACGGCGGCCGCGCGGCCCGGGTCGCCGACGACCACCGCCCGTGCGGGCAGGCCGGTGCGGGGGACGCGGGTGATGGGCAGCGCGTCGGATGGCGGCGTCTGGGGAGAACTCACGCGGGTGATCGTACGCAGCGCCGGGCACGGCGAAGGGGCGGCCCCCCGGGGGGAACCGCCCCTTGCCCGCGCGCTCGTACGAGCGGTGTGTCTCAGGCCTTCTTGCCCAGCAGGTCCTCGACCTTGGCGCGGACCCCGTCCGTGGCGAGGCCGCGGATCGTCAGCGTCGTGCGGCGGCGCAGCACGTCGTCCGCGGTCTCGGCCCACTCGTGGTCGCGGGCGTAGACGACCTGGGCCCAGATCTCCGGGGCGTCCGGGTGGACGCGCTCGGCGAGCTCCGGGTTCTCGTTCGCCAGGCGGGCGATGTCGAAGGAGAGCGAACCGTAGTGCGTCGCCAGGTGCTTGGCGGTGTCGGCGGCCATGCGCGGGCCCGGCGCGGGGCCGTCCACGAGCAGGCGGTGCGCGACGGCGCGCGGGTTGGCGATGCCGGGCAGCGGCAGCTTCTTCGGCAGCTCGGAGATGGGCTCGTAGTCGTCGCCGAGCGGGTGCCCCGGGAGGGACTCCAGCTTCTTCATCACCGTACGGCCGATGTGGCGGAAGGTCGTCCACTTGCCGCCGGCGACCGACAGCATGCCGCCGGCGCCCTCGGTGACGACCGTCTCGCGCTTGGCCTTCGAGGTGTCGCCGGGGCCGCCGGGCAGCACCCGAAGACCCGCGAAGGAGTACGTGATCAGGTCGCGCGACAGCTGCTGGTCGCGGATGGAGAAGGCGGCCTCGTCCAGGATCTGGGCGGTGTCGGCCTCGGTGACCCGCACGTCTGCCGGGTCGCCCTCGAACTCCTCGTCCGTGGTGCCGAGCAGCAGCATGTCCTCCCAGGGGAGGGCGAAGGTGATGCGGTACTTGTCGATCGGGGTGGCCAGCGCGGCCTTCCACGGCGCGGTGCGCTTGAGGACCAGGTGCGCGCCCTTGGAGAGGCGGATGGAGGGCGCGGCGGCCGGGTTCTCCATCTTGCGCAGGTGGTCCACCCACGGGCCGGTCGCGTTGAGCACCAGTCGGGCGTTGACGCCGAACTCGTCGCCGCTCGTGCGGTCCTTGAGCTCCGCGCCCGTGACCCGGCCCTTGGTGAAGCGCAGGCCGGTGACCTCGGCGTGGTTGAGGACGACCGCGCCGGCCTCGACGGCCGCGCGGACCGTCATCAGCGCCATGCGGGCGTCGTTCATCTGGTCGTCGCCGTAGACCGCGACGGCCTTCAGGTTGTCCGTGCGCAGCTCCGGCACGTCCTGCGCGGCCTTCGACGGCGACAGGAGGTGGCCGACGCCGTCACCGAAGGCGGAGAGCGCGCTGTAGGCGAAGACGCCCGCGCCGAGCTTGGCGGCGCCGTGCGGGCCGCCCTTGTAGACCGGCAGGTAGAAGGTGAGCGGGTTCGCCAGGTGGGGGGCGACCTGACGCGACACCGCGCGACGCTCGAAGTGGTTCTCCGCGACCAGCTTCACCGCGCCGGTCTGCAGGTAGCGCAGACCGCCGTGGAGCAGCTTGGAGGAGGCGGAGGAGGTGGCGCCGGCGAAGTCGCCGGCGTCCACCAGGGCCACCCGCAGTCCCGACTGCGCGGCATGCCAGGCGGTGGAGATGCCCAGGATCCCGCCGCCGATCACCAGGAGGTCGTACGTCGCCTTGGAAAGCTGCTCCCGGGTCTCGGCGCGGCTCTGGTGCGAACCGGCGGCCGGATGCGTCCCGAGGGCAGGGACGCTCTGCAGGGTGGTCATGTGTCTTACTCCTCGCCACTCTCGTCGAGCCAGCCCATGGACCGTTCCACGGCCTTGAGCCAGCTCTTGTACTCACGGTCGCGGGTGCCCGCGTCCATGTGGGGGGTCCATTCGGCGGCCCGGCGCCAGTTGGCGCGCAGCTCGTCGGTCGAGGACCAGAAGCCGACGGCGAGACCGGCGGCGTAGGCGGCGCCGAGGCAGGTCGTCTCGGCGACCATCGGGCGCACCACGGGCGCGTCGAGGAAGTCCGAGAGGGTCTGCATCAGCAGGTTGTTGGAGGTCATGCCGCCGTCGACCTTGAGGGCCGCGAGCTCGACGCCGGAGTCCTTCGTCATGGCGTCGGTGATCTCACGGGTCTGCCAGGCCGTGGCCTCCAGGACGGCGCGCGCGATGTGCGCCTTGGTGACGTACCGGGTCAGACCGGCGATCACACCGCGGGCGTCGGAGCGCCAGTACGGGGCGAACAGGCCGGAGAAGGCCGGTACGAAGTAGGCGCCGCCGTTGTCCTCGACCGACGACGCGAGCGTCTCGATCTCGGCGGCGGAGTTGATCAGGCCCATCTGGTCGCGCATCCACTGCACCAGCGAACCGGTGACGGCGATGGAGCCCTCCAGGGCGTAGACCGGCTTCTGGTCGCCGATCTGGTAGCCGACCGTGGTCAGCAGGCCCGAGTAGGAGTTGATGGCCTTGTCACCGGTGTTCATCAGCATGAAGGTGCCGGTGCCGTAGGTGGACTTGGCCTCGCCCTCGTCGAAGCAGGTCTGGCCGAAGAGGGCCGCCTGCTGGTCGCCGAGCGCGGAGGCGACCGGGATGCCGCCGAGGAGGTCGCCGAGCTGTCCGCCGGTGACCTCGCCGTAGACCTCGGCGGAGGAGCGGATCTCGGGGAGCATCTGCGCGGGGACGCCGATGGACTCGCAGATGCGCTCGTCCCACTCCATCTTGTGGAGGTTCATCAGCATGGTGCGGGAGGCGTTGGTGACGTCGGTGACGTGCTTGCCGCCGTCGGTCCCGCCGGTCAGGTTCCAGATGACCCAGGAGTCCATGGTGCCGAAGAGGATGTCGCCGGCCTCGGCGCGCTCGCGCAGGCCCTCGACGTTGTCGAGCAGCCAGCGGGCCTTGGGGCCCGCGAAGTAGGACGCGAGGGGCAGGCCGGTCTCGCGGCGGAAGCGGTCCTGGCCGACGTTGCGTCCGAGCTCCTTGCAGAGCGCGTCGGTGCGGGTGTCCTGCCAGACGATGGCGTTGTGCACCGGCTCGCCGGTGTTCTTGTCCCACAGCAGCGTGGTCTCACGCTGGTTGGTGATGCCGATGGCCTTGATGTCGTCGCGGGTGATGCCGGCCTTGGAGACGGCCCCGGCGACGACCTCCTGGACGTTGGTCCAGATCTCGGCGGCGTCGTGCTCGACCCAGCCCGGCTTCGGGAAGATCTGCTCGTGCTCCTTCTGGTCGACGGAGACGATCCGGCCGTCCTTGTCGAAGACGATGCAGCGGCTAGAGGTGGTGCCCTGGTCGATGGCCGCGATGAAGGGGCCTGCGGTGTGTGCGTCGGTCACGGTGTGCTCCAGAAGTTCTTTGCTGACGGCTCTCAAGCCTCTGTGGCGGTCATCGGTCGCTGTCGTGGGTCTACTTGAACGCGACGTTGTACAGACCGCCGGCGATGGCGCCACCGATCAGCGGGCCGACGATCGGCACCCAGGCGTACGACCAGTCCGAGCTGCCCTTGTTCGGCAGCGGGAGCACGGAGTGGACGATGCGCGGACCGAGGTCGCGGACGGGGTTGATCGCGTAGCCCGTGGGGCCACCGAGCGAGAGGCCGATGCCGACCACGACGAGGGCGGTGATCAGGGCGCCGAGGACGCCGAGGCCGTTGCCGCCGTCGTTCAGGCCCTGCGTCAGGATGGCGAGGACCAGGACGACCGTGGCGATGATCTCCGTGAGCACGTTCTGGACGTAGTTCCGGATCTCGGGGCCGGTCGAGAAGATGCCGAGCACCGGTCCTGCCGCGGGCGCGGCCTTCTGGTCGACCATGCCTTCCTCGGCGGGCTGCGCCGCGAGGATCTCGGGGTCGGTCAGGTGGGCAGTGAACTGGCCCAGGTAGGTGACCCACACCAGCACGGCGCCGATCATCGCGCCCAGCAGCTGGGAGCCCAGGTAGAGCGGAACGTCGCTCCACTTGGTGCCGCCCTCGATGGCGAGGCCGAGCGTGACCGCCGGGTTGAGGTGGGCACCGGAGACACCACCCGCGAGGTAGGCGCCGGTCAGTACGGCGAAGCCCCACCCGAAGGTGATGGCGAGCCAGCCGGCGTCCTTGGCCTTTGAGCGCTTGAGCGTGACGGCGGCGCACACGCCACCGCCGAGCAGGATGAGCACGGCGGTACCGATGGTCTCGCCGATGAAGATGTCGGAGCTGGACACCCGCGACTCCTTTGTCCTTCGTCCAGGGGAAGGCGAACCCCGGGTCCCTCCGGTGGTCCGCGACCTCAGGTGAGGTCGGTTGCCGGCCCTTGGCCTTGTCACACTCTAACGCGTAATGCCGGTAGGTGTTCGACAATGCCGACCGATGGACGCGAGTCTCACCCCGGGGTTACTGGCACGTCAAGAGTTCTGTTATTGAAAACACGATCGTTATTGATCGTTCCGCGTTATCGGTTCCGACCCGCCCTCACGGGGGCCGTACGCGTGCCCCGATCCTCGCGCGAACGCGTGCCACCTGCGTGTTGGAGCCGCGAGGCGACGGGGAAGGGGGAAGGGCGGTCAGAAGCGCCCGGCGCCCAGATCGCGGGAGACGGCGCGCGCGCAGTCCCGCACGGCGGCGATCAGCTCGGGCCGCAGCTCCCCGTCGCGGCAGACCCGCTCCACGGCGCCGGTGATGCCGACCGCGCCGACCGGCATGCGCCGCCGGTCGTGGATGGGGGCCGCCACGGAGGCGATGCCCTCCCAGGTCTCCTCCACGTCCGCCGCGTACCCGCGCGCGCGGGTCACGTCGAGGATGCCCTCGAACCCCTCGGGGTCGGTCACGGTACGCGCGGTGAAGGTGTTGCGCTCGGCCTCGACGGCCTCGTGGTGCGCGACCGGGTCGTACGCGGAGAGGACCTTGCCCAGCGCCGTGGAGTGCAGCGGCTGCATGGCCCCGACCTCCAGGACCTGGCGGCTGTCGTCGGGCCTGAAGACGTGGTGGACGATGAGGACGCCCTGCTGGTGCAGGACCCCGAGGTGGACGCTCTCGCCGCTGGAACGGGCCAGGTCGTCGGTCCACACCAGCGCGCGGGCGCGCAGCTCGTGCACGTCCAGATAGCTGTTGCCCAGGCGCAGCAGTTCGGCGCCCAGCTGGTAGCGGCCCGAGGCGGGGTCCTGCTCGACGAAGCCCTCCGCCTGAAGGGTGCGCAGAATGCCGTGCGCCGTACCCTTGGCGAGGTCGAGGGTGGAGGCGATCTCCGAGAGTCCGAGCCGTCGCTCGCCGCCCGCGAGCAGCCGCAGCATCGCCGCGGCCCTTTCGAGCGACTGGATGTTGCGTGCCATCGCAGCCCCGACCTCCGTCCCCTCGCGCCCTGCCGTCGTGTCCCATGCCGACGCGCCCATGGCGACGTTCGGCAATGCTGAACACTATCGGTCGTTGTCGACCTCTCGCTAATGCGCGGACGGCCCGTGTTGCCGCCTTCCCCGTCCCGGGCGCGGGAACCGGCCACGAGCGAGCCGCGAGTCCGCCTCGTGGACTCCTCGACGCAGGGACCTTGGTCCCGGCTACCCTGGCCGGGTGCGCCCTCCAACCAGAAGGCGCAAAGCCGACAGCCGTCGCACTCCAGGGAGCTCTTTCATGGCCTCGTCGCCTACCCCGTCGTCGCAGTCCACGCCCGTTCCGCTCGAGAGCGGAGCCCGAGCCGACGCCCTCCGCGAGGCCCTCGCCACCCGCGTGGTGGTGGCCGACGGCGCGATGGGCACCATGCTCCAGGCCCAGGACCCCACGATGGAGGACTTCCAGCAGCTCGAAGGCTGCAACGAAGTCCTGAACGTCACCCGCCCCGACATCGTGCGCTCCGTCCACGAGGAGTACTTCGCGGTCGGCGTGGACTGCGTGGAGACCAACACCTTCGGCGCGAACTTCGCCGCCCTGAGCGAGTACGACATCCCGGAGCGCAACTTCGAGCTCTCCGAGGCCGGCGCCCGCATCGCCCGCGAGGTCGCCGACGAGTTCACCCGCGACACCGGGCAGCAGCGCTGGGTCCTCGGCTCCATGGGCCCCGGCACCAAGCTGCCGACCCTCGGCCACGCCCCGTACGCCACCCTGCGCGACGCCTACCAGATCAACGCCGAGGGCATGATCGCCGGCGGCGCCGACGCCCTCCTGGTGGAGACCACCCAGGACCTCCTGCAGACCAAGGCCGCCATCCTCGGCGCCCGGCGCGCTCTGGACGCCACCGGCGCCAACCTCCCGGTGATCTGCTCCGTCACCGTCGAGACCACCGGCACCATGCTCCTCGGCTCCGAGATCGGCGCCGCGCTCACCGCGCTGGAGCCGCTCGGCATCGACATGATCGGCCTGAACTGCGCCACCGGCCCGGCCGAGATGAGCGAGCACCTGCGCTACCTCGCCCGCCACTCGCGCGTCCCGATCTCCTGCATGCCCAACGCGGGCCTGCCCGTCCTCGGCAAGGACGGCGCCCACTACCCGCTGACCGCCCCCGAGCTCGCCGACGCCCAGGAGAACTTCGTACGCGAGTACGGCCTCTCCCTGGTCGGCGGCTGCTGCGGCACCACCCCCGAACACCTGCGCCAGGTCGTCGAGCGGGTACGCGGCAAGGAGACCACCCCCCGCGAGCCCCGCCCGGAGCCCGGCGCCGCCTCGCTGTACCAGACGGTGCCGTTCCGGCAGGACACCGCGTACATGGCGATCGGCGAGCGGACCAACGCCAACGGGTCGAAGAAGTTCCGCGAGGCCATGCTGGAGGGCCGCTGGGACGACTGCGTCGAGATGGCGCGCGACCAGATCCGCGAGGGCGCGCACATGCTCGACCTGTGCGTCGACTACGTGGGGCGCGACGGCGTCGCCGACATGGCCGAACTGGCCGGCCGGTTCGCCACCGCCTCCACGCTGCCGATCGTCCTGGACTCCACCGAACTGCCCGTCCTGCAGGCCGGGTTGGAGAAGCTGGGCGGCCGCGCCGTCATCAACTCCGTCAACTACGAGGACGGCGACGGCCCCGAGTCCCGCTTCACCAAGGTCACCGCCCTCGCCAAGGAACACGGCGCCGCCCTGATCGCGCTGACCATCGACGAGGAGGGCCAGGCCCGCACCGCCGAGCACAAGGTCGCCATCGCCGAGCGCCTCATCGACGACCTCACCGGCAACTGGGGCATCCACGAGTCGGACATCCTCATCGACACCCTGACCTTCACCATCTGCACCGGCCAGGAGGAGTCCCGCAAGGACGGCATCGCCACCATCGAGGCGATCCGCGAACTCAAGCGCCGCCGGCCGGGCGTACAGACCACGCTCGGCCTGTCGAACATCTCCTTCGGCCTCAACCCGGCCGCCCGCGTCCTGCTCAACTCCGTCTTCCTGGACGAGTGCGTCAAGGCCGGCCTCGACTCCGCCATCGTGCACGCCTCGAAGATCCTGCCGATCGCGCGCTTCGACGAGGAACAGGTCACCACCGCCCTCGACCTCATCTACGACCGGCGCGCCGAGGGCTACGACCCGCTGCAGAAGCTCATGGAGCTCTTCGAGGGCGTCTCCACCAAGTCGATGAAGGCGGGCAAGGCCGAGGAACTCCTCGCCCTGCCCCTGGACGAGCGGCTGCAGCGCAGGATCATCGACGGCGAGAAGAACGGCCTGGAGGCCGACCTCGACGAGGCGCTCCAGGACACCCCCGCCCTCGACATCGTCAACAACACCCTCCTGGAGGGCATGAAGGTCGTCGGCGAACTCTTCGGCTCCGGCCAGATGCAGCTGCCCTTCGTGCTCCAGTCGGCCGAGGTGATGAAGACCGCCGTCGCCTACCTCGAACCGCACATGGAGAAGACCGACGACGAGGGCAAGGGCACCATCGTGCTCGCCACGGTCCGCGGCGACGTGCACGACATCGGCAAGAACCTCGTCGACATCATCCTGTCCAACAACGGCTACAACGTCGTCAACCTCGGCATCAAGCAGCCCGTCGCGGCGATCCTGGACGCGGCCGAGGAACACCGCGCCGACGTCATCGGCATGTCCGGCCTCCTGGTCAAGTCCACCGTGATCATGAAGGAGAACCTGGAGGAGCTGAACCAGCGCAAGATGGCGGCCGACTTCCCCGTCATCCTGGGCGGCGCCGCCCTCACCCGCGCCTACGTCGAGCAGGACCTGCACGAGATCTACGAGGGCGAGGTGCGCTACGCCCGGGACGCGTTCGAGGGCCTGCGCCTGATGGACGCCCTCATCGCGGTCAAGCGCGGAGTGCCCGGCGCCACCCTCCCCGAGCTCAAGCAGCGCCGCGTGCCCTCCAAGGCCACCACGGCCCTCCTCGAGGCCGACGAGGCGGAACAGCCGGCCCGCTCCGACGTGGCCACCGACAACCCGGTCCCCACCCCGCCGTTCTGGGGCACCCGCGTCGTCAAGGGCATCCAGCTCAAGGAGTACGCGTCCTGGCTGGACGAGGGCGCGCTGTTCAAGGGCCAGTGGGGCCTGAAGCAGGCCCGCACCGGCGACGGCCCCTCGTACGAGGAGCTCGTCGAGAGCGAGGGACGGCCCCGCCTGCGCGGCTGGCTGGACCGGCTGCAGACCGACAACCTCCTGGAGGCCGCCGTCGTCCACGGCTACTTCCCCTGCGTCTCCAAGGGCGACGACCTGATCATCCTGGGCGAGGACGGCTCGGAGCGCACCCGCTTCACCTTCCCGCGCCAGCGGCGCGGACGGCGGCTGTGCCTGGCCGACTTCTTCCGGCCCGAGGAGTCCGGCGAGACCGACGTCGTCGGCCTGCAGGTCGTCACCGTCGGATCGAAGATCGGTGAGGCCACCGCCGAGCTGTTCGCCGCCGACTCCTACCGCGACTACCTCGAACTGCACGGCCTGTCCGTCCAGTTGGCCGAGGCCCTGGCCGAGTACTGGCACGCCCGCGTCCGCTCCGAGCTGGGCTTCGCCGGCGAGGACCCGGCCGACGTCGAGGACATGTTCGCGCTCAAGTACCGCGGCGCGCGCTTCTCCCTCGGCTACGGCGCCTGCCCCGACCTGGAGGACCGCGCGAAGATCGCCGAGCTGCTCCGGCCGGAGCGGATCGGCGTGCAGCTCTCGGAGGAGTTCCAGCTCCACCCCGAGCAGTCCACCGACGCCATCGTCATCCACCACCCCGAGGCGAAATATTTCAACGCGCGCTGATCCGGCGCGGTCGTACACTGGTCGGTCCAGTGCAGGCCGGTTGCCTTCCCGTCAGAAGGAGGCAGCCGGCCTTCTCGTCCCTCATGGAAGGTGTGGTCGCATGACCAGTACGGTTCCCGCGCTCGGCACCCCAATGGCCGAAGGTTCCGCCCTGCAGGGTGTGCTGCTCGACATGGACGGAACCCTCGTGGACACCGAGGGCTTCTGGTGGGACGCGGAGGTCGAGGCCTTCGCCTCCCTCGGGCACGCGCTCGACGAGGCCTGGCGCGACGTCGTCGTGGGCGGACCCATGACGCGCAGCGCGGGCTTCCTCATCGAGGCCACCGGCGCGGACATCACGGTGCCCGAGCTCACCGTGCTGCTCAACGACAGCTTCGAGAAGCGCATCAGCCGCACCCTGCCGCTGATGCCGGGCGCCGCGCGCCTGCTCGCCGAACTCGGCGCGCACGGCGTGCCGATGGCCCTGGTCTCGGCGTCGCACCGGCGCATCATCGACCGCGTCCTGGACTCGATCGGCGCCCACCACTTCGAACTCACCGTCGCCGGCGACGAGGTGGCCCGCACCAAGCCCCACCCCGACCCCTACCTCCTGGCGGCCCGGGGCCTCGGCGCGGACCCCACCCGGTGCGCGGTCATCGAGGACACCGCGACCGGTGTCGCGGCGGCGGAGGCCGCGGGATGCCGCGTGGTGGCCGTGCCGTCCGTCGCGCCCATCCCGGCCATCGCGGGCCGCACCGTCGTCCCCTCCCTGGAACACGTCAACGTGCCTTTCCTGCAAGGCCTGATGACCCTCTGACAGTTCCGTCCCAGGCCCCCCCGGAGGTGTGACGTTTCCCACTCCGATGAGGGTCGACAGGGGTGCCCGCATATGCAGCGGCCCCCTTTCCGGGTCCCGGAGGCGTGACGATGTGTCCCGATTGATGGGAGCGTGCACGAAACCTTCCGGTGTCGGGTTATCGGTGTGTCCACGCCCGGTTTCGCAGCGTGATTGATCCATGGTTCACGCGCCCTCCGACGCTCATCTGGTGCGGACTAATCTCGTCGCGAGAACATCGCCCCACCCCCGTGCCCCACCAACCCACACCCCGCGTTGCGGGATTCACGGGATCCAAGAGCTCTGGAGAACGTCGAGCATGAACCGCAAGACTTTGGTGCTGCCGGCTGTCATAGGTCTGCTCGCCCCCGCGCTCGCCGCGTGCGGTGGCTCGGACGGTTCGGACGGCGACAAGCCGATCGCCGTCGGCACCACGGACCCGTTCGCCATCTCGAAGGAGGTCCCGGCGCCCTTCGACCCGGCGTACGCCTACGACGCCGGCTCCTGGAACCTCCTGCGCCAGACCGTGCAGACGCTCATGGCCATGCCGCGCGGCGGCGGTGACCCGCAGCCCGAGGCCGCCGAGAAGTGCGGCTTCACCGACACGGGCAACGAGCGCTACGCCTGCACCCTGCGCAAGGGGCTGACGTTCTCCGACGGCAAGCCGCTGACCGCCGCCGACGTGAAGTTCTCCATCGAGCGGGTCCGCGACATCAAGATCGAGCACCCCAGCGGTTCGGACGGCCTGGTCTCCAACGTCGACGAGATCGAGGTCCAGGGCGCCCGCGACATCGTCTTCCACCTCAAGAAGCCGGACGCCACGTTCCCGTTCAAGCTGGCCACCCCCACCGCGGGCATCGTCAGCAAGGAGCACTACAGCAAGACCAAGCTGCGCGACGGCTTCGAGGTGTCCGGCTCCGGCCCGTACACCGCCGAGCAGGACGTCGAGAACGGCCGCCTGGTCAAGACCGTCTTCACCAAGAACCCCAAGTACAAGGGCGGGTTCAAGGTGCAGAGCGACAAGGTGGAGCTGCGCAACTTCCCCGACACCGACGCCATGGGCAAGGCGCTGGAGGACGGCGACATCGACCTGATGACGCGCACCATGTCGCCCCAGCAGGTCCGGGAGCTCGACGCCGGTTCGAGCGGGAAGATCGACCTGGTCGACATGCAGGGCCTGGAGATCCGCTACCTCGCCTTCAACACCGACGCGCCGGTCGCCAAGAACAAGGCGGTCCGCCAGGCCATGGCCCAGCTCGTCGACCGCGGCGCGCTGGCCTCCTCGGTGTACGGCTCGACGGCCGACCCGCTGTTCTCGCTGGTGCCCTCCACCATCACCGGCCACGCCAACTCGTTCTTCAACAAGTACGGCAACCCGAGCACGGCCAAGGCCCGCAACCTCCTCGAGAAGGCGAACATCTCCACCCCGGTGAAGATGACGCTGCACTACACCACGAACCACTACGGGCCGGGCACCAAGAAGGAGTTCGAGCTGCTGCAGAAGCAGCTGAACAAGTCCGGTCTCTTCGACGTGTCCATCAAGGGCGTGCCGTGGAACACCTTCCGCGCGGCCGCGCACGACGGCAAGTACGCGGCCTACGGCATGGGTTGGTTCCCCGACTTCCCCGACGCCGACAACTTCCTCGCGCCCTTCCTCGACAAGGACAACTTCCTCGGCTCGCCGTACGTGAACAACACGATCAACGACCAGCTGATCCCGGCCTCCCGTCGCGAGGCCGACCGGCTCGCCGCCTCCAAGAGCATCCGCCGGATCCAGGACATCGTCGCCGAGGACGTGCCGGTGCTCCCGCTGTGGCAGGGCAAGCAGTACATCGCGGCACGCGACGACATCACGGGCGTCGAGTGGGCCCTGAACTCCTCGTCCAACCTCCAGCTGTGGGAGCTCGGCCGCGGCGTGAGCGGCTGACCCGCGCCGGGGCTCTCCCGGGGCACCCACAAGTTCAGCGAACGACCACAACACCAAAGGCACGTACGTGAAATGTCGTAACCAGTGGCTGGCCCTTCCCCTCACGGGAGGGCTCGCCGCCGCCCTGCTGACCGGCTGCGGCACGGAATCGGGCGGCGCGGGGGACACGGGCGACGCGGTCGTGATGGGGATGTCCGACGACGTCCTCGCCACCGACCCGGCATCCGGCTACGACCCCGGGTCCTGGCTCCTGTTCAACAACGTCTTCCAGTCGCTCCTGAGCTTCCCCAAGGGCGCCACCGAGCCCGAGCCGGAGGCGGCGCGGGAGTGCGGCTTCACCGACATGGAGGCGAAGGTCTTCAAGTGTGAGCTGCGCGACGGGCTGAAGTTCAGCAATGGCAACGCGCTGACCTCGAAGGACGTCAAGTTCTCCTTCGACCGCATGCGGAAGATCAAGGACGACGCCGGTCCGGCGATCATGTTCCCGATGCTGGACCGCGTGGAGACCCCGAACGCCAAGACGGTCGTCTTCAAGCTGAAGTACTCCGACGCGACCTTCCCCAGCAAGATCGCCTCGGGCGCCGGCTCGATCGTGGACCACCGCGAGTACGACATGAACGGGCTCCGCCAGGACGGCAAGGCCGTCGGCTCCGGCCCGTACAAGCTGGACTCCTTCGACAAGGAGCAGGCGGTCTTCTCCGTCAACTCCGACTACAAGGGCACGGCCAAGGTCAAGAACGACGGCATGGCCCTCAAGTTCTTCCACGGCGACCAGAAGGGCCTGAAGAAGGCGCTCCTGGCCCACGAGATCGACCTGGCCTACCGAGGCCTCGCCGCCGCGGACATCGCGGACATCGAGCGCGACACCTCCAAGGACGGCCAGGACGTCGACATCGTGGAGGGCACCAGCGCCGAGGTGCAGCACCTGGTCTTCAACATGAAGGACCCGGTGGCGGGCAAGCTCGGCGTGCGCAAGGCCATCGCCTACCTGCTCGACCGGGACGCCCTGGTCAAGGAGGTCTACCAGGACACGGCCACGCCGCTCTACTCGATCGTCCCCGCGGGCATCGGCGGCCACAACACCGCGTTCTTCGACACCTACGGCGCCCGTCCGCAGCGCGCCAAGGCCGCCGCCGCCCTGCGTGGCGACGGCATCGACGGCAAGGTCAAGCTCACCCTCTGGTCGACCCCCTCGCGCTATGGCCCGGCCACCGACCAGGAGCTGGAGGCCATCGCCAAGCAGCTCAACGCCTCCGGCCTGTTCGACGCCGAGGTGAAGTCCGTCGAGTTCAAGCAGTACGAGAAGGACATCGAGGCCGGCAAGTACGGCGTCTACGTCAAGGGCTGGGTGCCGGACTACCCGGACCCCGACAACTTCACGCAGCCGTTCTTCGGCAAGGGCAACGTCCTCGACAACCACTTCGTGAACAACACCATCACCGGCAAGATCATCCCGGGGACGGCGACGGAGAGCGACCGCACCAAGACCGACAAGCAGTACGGCCAGCTGCAGGACATCGTGGCCGAGCAGCTGCCCGTCCTGCCGGTCTGGCAGGCCAAGCAGTACGCGGTCGCCAACGACAGCGTCTACGGCCTGGAGTCCTGCCTCGACGCGTCGACGGTCTTCCGCTTCTGGGAGATCAGCAAGGGCTGACGCCCGACCCGCGAGCCCGACGACGAAGGTGGCCGCCCCCGCGAGGGGACGGCCACCTTCGTCGTGCGCGCCGCGGGCAGCGGCGACGTCTCCTACTGGGCGCCCGGCCGGACCAGCCCGCTCTCGTACGCGTACACGGCGGCCTGCACCCGGTCGCGCAGCCCCAGCTTCGTCAGCACATGACCCACATGGGTCTTCACGGTCGTCTCGCTCACGAAGAGGTCCGCGGCGATCTCCGCGTTCGACAGGCCGCGGGCGACCAGCTTCAGGACCTCGACCTCGCGGTCGGTGAGCGTGTGCAGGGTGTCCGGCACCGGCTCGTCGCCGGAGGGCAGATGCGCGGAGTACTTGTCGAGAAGGCGGCGGGTGATGCTCGGCGCGAGCATCGCCTCACCCGCGGCGACCACCCGGATCGCCTGCACCAGCTCGTTGGCCGGGGCGTCCTTCAGGAGGAAGCCGCTGGCCCCGGCGCGCAGCGCCTCCACCACGTACTCGTCGAGGTCGAAGGTGGTCAGCACCAGCACCTTCGCCGGACCGTCCCGGCCCGGGCCGGTGATCTGGCGGGTCGCCTCGACGCCGTCCATCCGCGGCATGCGGATGTCCATCAACACCACATCGGGCTGCAGCGCCCGCACCTGGTCGAGGGCCTGCAGGCCGTCTCCGGCCTCGCCGACGACCGCGATGTCCTGCTCGGCCTCCAGGATCATCCGGAAGCCGGTGCGCAACAGCGGCTGGTCATCGACCAGTAGGACGCGGATGGCCACGAGTCTCTCCTTAGCTAGCCCGGGCCCATTCTGCCCTGCTCGCCCCCGGCCGACTCGGGCGCCCTCACAGGAAGCGGATACGGCGGGGGAGTCCCCCCGAATTCAGGGCATACCGCCTGGTGATCGCACCAACCGCACAATTTGGTCGGCCGCGGCCGCCAGTTCCCCGTCGCCGTCGCCAGCTCGATCGCCTCCCACAGCGCGAGCAGCTTCCGCTCCACCCGCTCCAGATCGGCCACGACCGGGTCATACGTGATCACATCGCCGCTGCCCAGATAGACCAGCTGCAGACGGCGCGGCACGACACCCTTCAGCCGCCACACCACCAGCGCGTAGAACTTCATCTGGAACAGCGCGCCCTCCGCGTACTCCGGACGCGGGGCCTTGCCCGTCTTGTAGTCGACGATGCGGACCTCACCCGAAGGCGCCACGTCCACCCGGTCGATGATGCCGCGCAACCGCAGCCCCGACTCCAGCTCCGCCTGGACGAACAGCTCCCGCTCGGCCGGCTCCAGACGGGTCGGATCCTCCAGCGTGAACCAGCGCTCCACAAGACGCTCCGCGTCGGACAGCCAGCGCGCCATCCGCTCACCCTCCGGATCGTCCGCGAACAACTCCGTCAGCTCCGGCTTCGCCTCCCGCAGCCGGTCCCACTGACCCGGGATCAGCGCCTTGGCGCGCGGCGCCGTACGCTCACTCGCCGGCGCGTCGAAGAGCCGCTCGAGGACCGCGTGGACCAGCGTCCCCCGCGTCGCCGCCTCACTCGGCTTCTCCGGCAGCTTGTCGATCACCCGGAAGCGGTAGAGCAGCGGGCACTGCATGAAATCGCCCGCACGCGAGGGCGACAGAGACGCCGGGCGCACGGCCGCCACGGCATCGTCGGTGCTGGTTTCCATGAGGACAGACCCTACGACCCGCCACTGACAACAGCCGCATACCATCGACGACAGACCCTCTCGCCCTGCATGATCGTGCGGGTGACCGCGCCACACCGGGGCGAGGGACGCTTCGAACGAGGGGACATCGTGGACGAAAGCGGCGGGAGCGGCAAGCCGCAGTCCGACGGCGCCGAAGGCCTGCGGCCGAGCGACGCGGACGGCTCCCCGGAGCCGACGCGCCCGGTCGACACGGCCGAACAGCCGGCGCGGCGCCCGGTCGACACGGCCCGCGAGCCAGAACGCCCGGCGGACACACCCGACGAGCCGGACCGCCCGGCAGACCGGACCGACGAACCGCACCGGCCCCGGCCCGACGACACCGGCACGCACCCCACCGGGCCACGCCCGGAACAGGACACGCCCACCCCGGCCCACCCCCACGAGGAACCGGCCCCCAGGCCGCACCCCTCCCTCACCAAAACCCCCGACGACGACCGGCCCACCCAGCCGCGCCCCGCGCACGGAGGCCCCACCGGCAAAGGACCCGTGCCGCCCAGGACCCGCAAAGGACCCGGCGGCGGCCTCCTCATGGGCAGACCCTTCGGCGTACCGGTCTACGTCGCACCCAGCTGGTTCCTCGTCGCCGCCCTCATCACCTGGGTCTTCGGCGACCAGCTCGACCGCGTCCTGCCCGAACTCGGCGCCACCCGCTACCTCGTCGCCCTCTTCTTCGCCGTCGCCTTCTACGCCTCCGTCCTCGTCCACGAACTGGCCCACACCGTCGCCGCCCTCCGCTTCAAGCTCCCCGTCCGCCGCATCCAGCTCCAGTTCTTCGGCGGCGTATCCGAGATCGAAAAGGAATCGGAGACCCCCGGCCGCGAATTCGTCCTCGCCTTCGTCGGCCCCCTCCTCTCCCTCGTCCTCGCCGGCGTCTTCTACGCCGGCATGCGGGCCGTCGAACCCGGCACGGTCCCCGGCGTCCTGCTCGCCGGACTGATGATCTCCAACCTCATCGTCGCCGCGTTCAACCTCCTGCCCGGCCTCCCCCTGGACGGCGGCCGCATGCTGCGCGCCGTCGTCTGGAAGATCACCGGCAAACCCATGAGCGGCACCGTCGCCGCCGCCTGGGTCGGCCGCGCCCTCGCCATCTCCGTCCTCATCGGACTGCCCCTGCTCAACCAGTCGGGCGCCCTCGGCGGCGACGCCCAGGACATCGGCGGCATGAACACCGTCACCGACGCCCTGCTCGCCGCCATCCTCGCCGCGATCATCTGGACCGGCGCAGGAAACAGTTTGCGCATGGCCCGCCTGCGCGAACACCTCCCCGAACTCCGCGCCCGCACCCTCACCCGCCGCGCCGTACCCGTAGAAAGCGCCACCCCGCTCTCCGAAGCCCTGCGCAGGGCCAACGACGCCGGCGCCCGCGCCCTCGTCGTCGTCGACGCCGACGGCGACCCCATGGCCGTCGTCCGCGAAGCCGCCATCGTCTCCGTCCCCCAGCACCGGCGGCCCTGGGTCAGCGTCGGCGGCCTCGCCCAGGACATCACCGAAGGCATGCGGATCTCCGCCGAGCTCACCGGCGAAGAACTCCTCGACACACTCCGCGCCACCCCCGCCACCGAATACCTCGTCGTCGAGGAGTCCGGCGAGATCTACGGAGTACTGTCCGCCGCCGACGTCGAGCGCGCCTTCGTCAAGGCCATGGCACGGCCCAGCTGACCACCGCCCCCGGGCGGCCGTGGTCCGCGGGCCGCGCCACGGCCGGTAGGCTGGTCACATGTCCGAACCGACCGGTGCCGCCCGCCGTCGCGGGCCCTTCAAGGTCGGGGACCAGGTCCAGCTCACCGACCCCAAGGGACGCCACTACACGTTCACGCTCGAGGCCGGGAAGAATTTCCACACCCACAAGGGTTCCTTCCCCCACGACGAGCTGATCGGCGCTCCCGAGGGCAGTGTTGTCCGAACCACGGGAAACGTCGCCTACCTGGCGCTGCGACCCCTGCTCCCCGACTACGTCCTGTCCATGCCCCGCGGCGCCGCCGTGGTCTACCCCAAGGACGCGGGGCAGATCCTGGCCTTCGCCGACATCTTCCCCGGCGCCCGCGTCGTGGAGGCGGGCGTGGGATCCGGCTCGCTCAGCAGCTTCCTGCTGCGCGCCATCGGCGACCAGGGGATGCTGCACTCCTACGAGCGCCGCGAGGACTTCGCCGAGATCGCCCAGCAGAACGTGGAGCGCTACTTCGGCGGCCCGCACCCCGCCTGGCAGCTCACCGTCGGCGACCTCCAGGACAACCTCAGCGACACCGAGGTCGACCGCGTCATCCTGGACATGCTCGCCCCCTGGGAGTGCCTGGAGGCCGTCTCCAAGGCGCTCGTCCCCGGCGGCATCCTCTGCTGCTACGTGGCCACCACCACCCAGCTCGCCAGGACCGTCGAGTCCATCCGCGAGATCGGCGGCTTCAACGAGCCCACCGCCTGGGAATCGATGATCCGCAACTGGCACATCGAGGGCCTCGCCGTCCGCCCGGACCACCGCATGATCGGCCACACCGGCTTCCTCCTCACCGCCCGCCGCTTGGCGGACGGCGTCGAGCCGCCCATGCGCCGCCGCCGCCCCGCCAAGGGCGCCTACGGCGAGGACTACTCCGGCCCCAATGCCGACGGCGGCACCCCGCGCTGACCCGCGCGGCGGGCCCCCGCCAATGAGCAGGCGCCGCCGCCGAGTTCCCTGACCGACCAGGGAACTCGGCGGCGGCGCCGTTTCGTTGACAGGTCACCAGCCCCGTACCGCAAGAACCGCGAGAACCACCGGACCACCACCGCGACCCCGGTGTTCCACCTCACTGTGACGTATGGCACGATGCTGGCCACCCCCCCCGCCGGCACAGCCCTCACAGGAGACACTTCCTCGTGCAGCACCCCGCCGTCCCGGAACTGGCACACACCACCGCCCGCCCCATCCACTGGCTCGCCACCGCGGCCGCGCTCGCCGCCGTCGTCGCAGCCTCCGCCGTCCTCCAGCCCGACGCGGCCACCGCCGCCCAGACAGGCGCAGGACCACACTCCAGAGCCGCCGCGGCCGCACCCGCCCCGGCCCCCGCACCCGACCCCGCCGCCGTCGACTTCCCCCTCGACTGCGGCCCCGTGAAATCCGTGGTGAAGAAGAAGGCCACCGGCGACCTGGACGGCGACGGCCGACCCGAGACCGTGGCCGCCGTGCACTGCGAGGCCGGCTCCGGCACCCCGCCCGACGGCATCTACGTGATCACCCGCACCGGCAAGGGCAAGCCCCGCGTCGTCGCCACCCTCCTCGACCCCAAGGGCCGGCAGAACGCGAGCGACCTCGCCGTGCGTGACGGCGCCGTGACCGCCACCCTCCTCGGCTACTCCTCACCCGACGTGCCGCGCTGCTGCCCCGACCGACGGGACAAAGCCAAGTGGCGATGGCGGAACGGCACATTCGAGCGGTCCGCCCCCGCGGGCGCGCGCAGCGTGTGAGACACGGCCCGACGCGGCATCACGCCGCGTCGGGACCGTACACCTCGACCCCGTCCGAAACCCGGCGCACATGAATACAGTCCCCGGGACACTCCTTCGCCGAGTCCACGACATCCCGGAGCAGCGGCAGCGGCACCGGCGTTGTCGCCCCCTGCGCCTGCAACAGCTCGTCATCGGCACTCTTCACATACGCCAGCCCGTCGATGTCCAGCTCGAAGACCTCGGGCGCGTACTGCGCACAGATGCCGTCCCCGGTACAGAGGTCCTGGTCGATCCAGACCTCCAGAGCCTGGCCCTCACTGCCGGTCTCGGCCTCGTGCCCCACGGTCATCTCTCCTGCCGATCGCTGCGCCGGACGGCCCGACATTGCAGCAAGTCGGGCCAGCCCTGACGGGTGTTGAACGCTTCGACGATACAACCGCCCGCTTTCCGATGTTGTTGGGTGGGTATTCACCTGGCGTGAGGGAGAGCGCAAGGGTGAAGATCGGACACACCCCCATCGTCTTTGTGATCTAGGGGTTTCAATCGACACCCACCCAGGTAGGGTCTGGAAGCGTCCAGCTCCCCTTGGAGGAGGTGAGGACCGTGGCAGCCCACGACGACGACATCAACCGCGGCATCCGGCCCGGGCGAGGGTCTGAAGACCCTGCCGGTCAGGTTGCCTATCTCGAGCAGGAAATCGCCGTCCTGCGACGCAAGCTCGCCGACTCTCCGCGTCATACGAGGATTCTCGAAGAGCGGATCGTCGAGCTGCAGACCAACCTGGCCGGCGTGTCCGCACAGAACGAGCGGCTCGCCAACACGCTCCGTGAGGCCCGCGACCAGATCGTGGCCCTCAAGGAAGAAGTCGACCGGCTCGCGCAGCCACCGGCCGGCTTCGGAGTCTTCCTCGTGGCGAACGAGGACGGCACGGCGGACATCTTCACCGGGGGCCGCAAGCTCCGGGTGAACGTCAGCCCCAGCGTGGAGCTCGAAGAGCTCAGGCGCGGCCAGGAAGTAATGCTCAACGAAGCGCTCAACGTGGTCGAGGCCATGGAGTACGAGCGCGTCGGGGACATCGTCACCCTCAAGGAGATCCTCGAGGACGGCGAGCGCGCCCTGGTGCTCGGGCACACCGACGAGGAACGGGTGGTGCGGCTCGCCGAGCCGCTGCTGGACGTCACCATCCGCCCCGGCGACGCCCTGCTGCTCGAACCCCGCTCCGGCTACGTCTACGAGGTCGTCCCCAAGAGCGAGGTCGAAGAACTCGTCCTCGAAGAGGTCCCGGACATCGGCTACGAACAGATCGGCGGCCTGGGCAACCAGATCGAACTGATCCGCGACGCGGTCGAACTGCCCTACCTCTACCCCGACCTCTTCAAGGAGCACGAACTGCGGCCGCCCAAGGGCGTCCTGCTGTACGGGCCCCCCGGCTGCGGCAAGACACTGATCGCCAAAGCCGTCGCCAACTCCCTTGCCAAGAAGGTCGCCGAAGTGACCGGACAGGCAGCGGGAAAGAGCTACTTCCTCAACATCAAGGGACCCGAACTCCTCAACAAGTACGTCGGCGAGACCGAGCGCCACATCCGCCTGGTCTTCCAGCGTGCCCGGGAGAAGGCGAGCGAGGGCACCCCCGTCATCGTCTTCTTCGACGAGATGGAGTCCCTCTTCCGCACCCGCGGATCCGGAGTCAGCTCGGACGTGGAGAACACCATCGTCCCGCAGCTGCTCGCCGAGATCGACGGCGTGGAAGGCCTGGAGAACGTCATCGTCATCGGCGCCTCCAACCGCGAGGACATGATCGACCCCGCCATCCTGCGGCCCGGCCGGCTCGACGTGAAGATCAAGATCGAGCGCCCGGACGCCGAGGCGGCGAAGGACATCTTCGCCAAGTACCTCACCGAACGGCTCCCACTGCACGCGGACGACCTCGCCGAGCACAGCGCCGACCGGCGCGCCACCGTGCACGGCATGATCCAGTCGGTCGTCGAGCAGATGTACGCCGAGTCCGAGGAGAACCGCTTCCTCGAGGTGACGTACGCCAACGGCGACAAGGAAGTCCTGTACTTCAAGGACTTCAATTCCGGCGCCATGATCGAAAACATCGTGGGCCGCGCCAAGAAGATGGCCATCAAGGCCTTCCTCGAGGCGAACCAGAAGGGCCTCAGGGTCGCCCATCTCCTCCAGGCTTGCATCGACGAGTTCAAGGAGAACGAGGACCTGCCCAACACCACCAACCCGGACGACTGGGCCAGGATCTCCGGAAAGAAGGGTGAACGGATCGTCTACATCCGCACCCTCGTCACCGGAAAACAGGGCGCTGACACCGGACGCTCCATCGACACGGTGGCCAACACCGGTCAATACCTGTAGAACACAGGGCGGCTGCGGGTGTCCTTCACGGGTACCCGCAGCCGTCTGTTTTTCAATGAAGGCAATGATCTCCCCACCAGCGCAAAGGCGTTCTAGGCTCTTCGGTACCGCCGAGTCGCGCAGTGCGGGGACGGGCACCGCACACGCACCGGAGAACCAGCGGTACTTGAGCGCCGTTCCCGAAGGGGAGCGCCGCCGGGCAAGGAGGGCCGCATGACCGTACGGCGAGTAATGGGCATCGAGACGGAGTACGGCATCTCCGTCCCCGGCCACCCCAACGCCAATGCCATGCTCACCTCGTCCCAGATCGTCAACGCCTATGCCGCGGCGATGCACCGGGCGCGACGCGCCCGCTGGGACTTCGAGGAGGAGAACCCGCTGCGGGACGCGCGGGGTTTCGACCTCGCCCGCGAGGCCGCCGACTCCAGCCAGCTGACCGACGAAGACATCGGCCTGGCCAATGTGATCCTCACCAACGGCGCACGCCTGTACGTCGACCACGCACACCCCGAGTACAGCTCACCGGAGATCACCAACCCCCTGGACGCCGTCCTGTGGGACAAAGCCGGCGAACGCATCATGGCCGAGGCCGCCGACCGCGCCGCCCAGCTCCCCGGCGCCCAGCCGATCCACCTCTACAAGAACAACACCGACAACAAAGGCGCCTCCTACGGCACGCACGAGAACTACCTGATGAAGCGGGAGACCCCCTTCTCCGACATCGTGCGCCACCTGACGCCCTTCTTCGTCTCCCGCCAGGTCGTCACCGGCGCCGGCCGCGTCGGCATCGGCCAGGACGGCCACGAACACGGCTTCCAGCTCAGCCAGCGCGCCGACTACTTCGAGGTCGAGGTGGGCCTGGAGACGACGCTGAAACGGCCCATCATCAACACCAGGGACGAGCCCCACTCCGACGCCGAGAAGTACCGCAGACTGCACGTCATCATCGGCGACGCGAACCTCTCCGAGATCTCGACCTACCTGAAACTCGGCACCACCTCGCTCGTCCTTGCCATGATCGAGGACGGCTTCATCGCCGTCGACCTCGCCGTGGACCAGCCGGTGCGCACACTCCACCAGGTCTCGCACGACCCCACACTCAGCCACCTCGTCACGCTCCGCAGCGGCCGCTCACTCACCGCCGTACAGCTCCAGATGGAGTACTTCGAGCTGGCACGCAAATACGTCGAGGAGCGGTACGGCTCGGACGCCGACGCCCAGACGAAGGACGTCCTGGCCCGCTGGGAAGACGTCCTCACCCGCCTGGAGAGCGACCCGATGAGCCTCTCCGGAGAGCTCGACTGGGTCGCCAAGCGCGAGCTCATGGAGGGCTACCGCCGCCGCGACAGCCTCGACTGGGACGCCGCACGGCTCCACCTGGTCGACCTCCAGTACGCGGACGTACGGGCCGAGAAGGGCCTCTACAACCGTCTGGTGGCCCGGGGCAAGATAAAGCGGCTCCTCGACGAGACGGACGTCGAGCGCGCCATCACCAAGCCGCCGGAGGACACACGCGCGTACTTCCGCGGCCGCTGCCTGGAGCAGTACGCGGACGACGTGGCCGCGGCGTCCTGGGACTCGGTCATCTTCGACCTCCCGGGCCGTGACTCCCTGCAACGGGTGCCCACGCTGGAGCCCCTGCGCGGCACGCGGAACCACGTCAAGGAGCTGCTGGACCGCTGCCGCACGGCAGAGGATCTGGTTCGGGTGCTCTCCGGCGGCTGAAAGGTCATCGCCGGGGGAATCACAGAGGTGGGTCCCGCACGTTGAGCCAAGTGCGGGGCCGATGTCGGACCCGGAGCGTAGGGTCTGATCAAGAACGTCTAACCGAGCGAGCGGGGTGAGGTAGATGGCGACCAAGGACACCGGCGGCGGACAGCAGAAGGCGACGCGTCCCACCGAGGAGACCGAGGAGCAGACGCAGGACGCGCAGGCCTCCGAGGACCTCAAGGAACGCCAGGAGAAGCTGAGCGACGACGTCGACTCGGTTCTTGACGAAATTGACGATGTACTCGAGGAAAATGCCGAGGACTTCGTGCGGAGTTTCGTGCAAAAAGGCGGACAGTGACCCATGTGTCCGACTCTGAGGTCGGGAAGCGCTGTGCGGGTTGCGGGCGGACGCTGGCGACAGCGTTCTTCGCGGCCGACAGGAACCGGCGTGATGGACTTCAGACGCGTTGCCGAGAGTGCGTGGCGGAGTACAGCGCCGCGCACTATCGCCGCCGCAGGGCGGCGCTGGGTAAGACGGTGCGCGAGAAAGTCGAGGTACCCGCAGGGCACAAGCTGTGCCGCACTTGCGGCGAGGTCAAACCGCACAGCGAGTGGCACCGGAATGCGGCCGCCTCGGATGGCCTGTCGACGCGCTGCAAGGCGTGCCGGGCCATCCAGGGGCGGGAGGGGCATCTGAAGCGCCAGTACGGCATGACCGAAGCCGAGCGCGACGAGATGATCGCCTCCCAGATGGGGCTCTGCGTGATCTGTCTCAGTGCCCCCGCCGCCCATGTGGATCACTGCCACGAGACGGGTAAAGTCCGTGGCGTACTGTGCTTCAACTGCAATTCGGCCATCGGCAAGTTGGGAGACGATCCCGACACTGTTCGTCGGGCTGCCGCCTACCTGGAGGGAACCTCGTGGAAGCCAACACTCGTGGCACAGGGCGTCTACCAGCTGCCTTCCTGACGCCTGGTTCGTCGTCGTTCATGGATTTCCTGTCCGAGCACCAGCCCGAGATCCTGCCCGGCAACCGTCAACTGCCGCCCACCCAGGGCGTCATCGAGGCGCCGCACGGCACGACCATCGTGGCCGTGACGTTCCCCGGTGGTGTGGTCCTCGCCGGTGACCGGCGGGCGACGATGGGCAATGTGATCGCCCAGCGCGACATCGAGAAGGTCTTCCCGGCCGACGAGTACTCGGCGGTGGGCATCGCCGGCACCGCCGGTCTGGCCGTCGAGATGGTCAAGCTCTTCCAGCTGGAGCTGGAGCACTTCGAGAAGGTGGAGGGCGCGACGCTCTCCCTGGAGGGCAAGGCGAACCGCCTGTCCACCATGATCCGCAGCAATCTGGGCATGGCCATGCAGGGCCTCGCCGTGGTGCCGCTCTTCGCGGGGTATGACGTGGACCGCGAGAAGGGGCGCATCTTCTCGTACGACGTGACGGGTGGGCGTTCCGAGGAGCACGGTTTCGCGGCGACCGGTTCCGGGTCGGTCTTCGCGCGCGGTGCGATGAAGAAGCTCTACCACGACGGTCTGACGGAGGAGCAGGCGACGACGCTGGTCGTGCAGGCGCTCTATGACGCGGCCGATGACGATTCGGCGACCGGTGGTCCGGATGTGGCCCGCCGGATCTATCCGATCGTCACGGTCATCTCGGACGAGGGCTTCCGCAGGCTGACGGAGGACGAGTCCTCCGCGATCGCGCGCGCCATCCTGGAGAAGCGGCTCGAGCAGCCGGACGGCCCGCGCGCCGCTCTGCTCTGATCGCTCCGAATTCGCCACTGACTGAAGTTTTTTGACAGAAAGGGACGGATCCGGTGTCGACGCCGTTCTATGTCTCACCCCAGCAGGCCATGGCCGACCGGGCGGAATACGCCCGGAAGGGTATCGCCCGCGGCCGCAGCCTTGTCGTGATGCAGTATGCCGACGGCATCGTGTTCGTCGGCGAGAACCCGTCCCGTGCGCTGCACAAGTTCAGCGAGATCTACGACCGGATCGGCTTCGCGGCCGCGGGCAAGTACAACGAGTACGAGAATCTGCGGATCGGTGGCGTGCGCTACGCCGACCTTCGCGGGTACACGTACGACCGTGACGACGTGACGGCCCGCGGGCTCGCCAACGTCTACGCGCAGACGCTCGGCACGATCTTCTCCAGCAATGCGGAGAAGCCGTACGAGGTCGAGCTGGTCGTCGCCGAGGTGGGTGCCACCCCGGACGGCGATCAGATCTACCGTCTGCCGCATGACGGATCGATCGTGGATGAGCACGGTTCGGTCGCCGTGGGCGGCAATGCCGAGCAGATCAGCAACTATCTCGATCAGCGCCACCAGGACGGGATGACGCTGGCCGAGGCGCTCAAGCTCGCGGTCCAGGCGCTGTCCCGCGACACCAACGGCAGCGAGCGGGAGATCCCCGCGGAGCGGCTGGAGGTGGCGGTCCTCGACCGGACGCGTCCGCAGCAGCGGAAGTTCAAGCGGATCGTGGGGCGTCAGCTCTCGCGTCTGCTGGACGAGGGCGGCGCGACGGACGCGGCCACGGACACGGAGCCGGAGGCGGAGCCGGGCGGGGCCACCCCGACCTCCGGTGGCGACGTCGAGTAACACCCCTCAGTAGGTGACGTGAGCGCCCCGTGTCCCGGCCCGACGGCCGGGGCGCGGGGCGCTTTCGTGCGCCCGGGGGGGGGCTCAGCGGGCGGGGCCCGTGGAGCCGCGGACGGTCAGCCGCACGGGCAGTGGCGTGGCGTCCGGGGCGCGTCCTTCCAGGACGGCGACGAGGGATTCCATGCCGCGTTCTCCGAAGCGTTCGGCGGGCAGTCGGACCGTGGTGAGTTCCGGTTCGACGGCGGTCGCCAGGGTGAGGTCGTCGAAGCCGGTGACGGAGACGTCCTCGGGGATGTGCAGGCCGAGTCGGCGGGCCGCTTTGCAGGCGCCTGCGGCGAGGAAGTCGTCGTCGCAGATGATCGCGGTGGGGCGGGGGCCGGGGGTGGAGAGGGCGGCTTCGGCGACGGCGCGGGCGCCTTCGACGTTGAGGGGTGCGGCCACGCGGCGTACGGCGGTGTCGGTGCCGCGGAGGGTGCGGGCGAGGGCTTCGGCGCGTACGTCGAAGGTCCAGGAGTCGACGTCGGCGGCGAGGTGCAGGAAGTCGCGGTGGCCGAGGGTGAGGAGATGCTCCGTCACCTGGCGCATGCCGTCGGCGAGGTCGAGGTTGACGGTGGCGGCGCCGAGGCTGCCGGCGGGGTCGCTGTCGAGCATCACGAGGGGCAGGTCGTCGCCGCGGATGGTGGCGAGGGCGTCGGATGCCATGGAGGAGGCGAGTACGCCGTCGAGTGAGGCGCGTGCGGAGGCGAAGGGGTCGCGGGCGGGGCCGATGCCGTCGGGGGAGGGGTAGAGGACGACGCCGAAGCCGTGCCGGGCGGCGATGCGGGCGGCTCCGGTGTAGACGTGGGCGAAGAATTCGTTGGTGAGTTCGGGGACGACCAGCAGGGCTGTCTTTGTCCGGCCCAGGCGGAGGTTGCGGGCGGCGAGGTTGGGTCGGTAGCCGATGTCGCGTGCGGCGTTGCGTACGCGTTCGGCGGTGGGTTCGGCGACCCGGCCGCGCCATTTGTCGCCGAGGACCAGGGAGACGGTGGCCTGGGAGACCCCGGCGGCGCGTGCGACGTCGCGGCTGGTGGGGCGGGGCCCCATGGCTTCCTGTTGTGGCCCGGCCACGGTCACCTCCCGGATCGTGTCCGCGGCGGTGATGCGGTGGACCGGCGGACTGCGCTCATGGTACGTATGACGCTCGACGTTATACGTAAAACCTTGGGCGGTGTCGCCCGGCGAAGGGACGGGCCCATGGCGGCCGGATACGCGCAGATCCTGCGGACGAGATACGCGATGCGGCTGCTCGCGGGGACGCTGGTGGGCAGGCTCCCCAACGCCACGGCCGCCATCGCGATCGTGCTGTTCATCCGCGCCGAGGGCGGCACCTACAGCCTGGCCGGCGCCCTCGCCGCGGTGTACGGCGTCGCGAACGCCGTCGGTCAGCCGCTCCTCGGCCGCCTCGTCGACCTGTACGGCCAGCCGCGGGTGCAGCTGCCCGCCGCGCTCCTGTCCGCCGCCGCGATGGCCGCCTTCGCCTTCACCGGGCCGGACCGGCTCGCGCTCGCCCACGTGACGGTGGGCGCCGCCGGCCTCTTCACGCCGCCGCTGGAGGGCGGTCTGCGCGCCCTGTGGCCGAGCGTCCTCGGCAAGGACGAGCAGGTGCACACGGCGTACGCCATGGACGCCATCGCGCAGGAAGTCATGTTCACCGTGGGGCCGTTGCTCGTCACCGGCTGCGTCGCCCTCTGGTCGGAGCAGGCGGCGCTGCTGGTCGTCAACGCGGTGGGCGTGCTGGGGGCGCTCTCCGTGGTGGTGTCGCGGCCCTCGCGCGCCTGGCGCTCGGCGCCCAGGGAGGCGCACTGGCTCGGCGCCCTGCGCTCGCCCGGACTCCTCGCGCTCCTCGGTGCCTTCCTCTTCATCGGCATGGCGCTGGGCTCCATCACCGTCGCCGGGGTGTCCTACGCGGACGACAACGGCGGCGACGCGGTCTACGGGTGGATGATGGCGGCCCTCGGTCTCGGTGCCCTCGTCGGCGGCTCGGTGTACGGGGCGCGGCAGTGGAGCGGCGTGCCGGAGCGGCGGCTGACCGTGCTCGTGGCCCTGCTCGCCGTCTGCTACACGCCGCTGATGCTGACGCCCGGCGCGGTCGCGATGACCGGACTGACCGCGGTCGCCGGTGTCTTCCTCGCTCCGGCGCTGGCCTGTGCCTTCATCATCGTCGACCGGCACGCGCCGCGCGGCACGGTCACGGAGGCGTTCTCGTGGCTGGTGACGACCTTCACGGTGGGCGCCTCGCTGGGTACGGCCGCCGCGGGTCCGGTGGTCGAATGGGGCGGCACGGTGGGGGGCTTCGCGGTGCCGGGGCTCGCGGGTCTGGGCGCGTTGCTGGTTTTGCTGGCCACCGTGCGGGTACTGGTGGCGGTCCCTGATTCCGAGGTCGTTGCGGGTTCATCGGAAAATGATCGAAACGGTGCCGTCGAACCCGGTTTCAGTGCCGGGCATCAGGCGTAATGTTCAGTCATGGACCGCCGCATTTTCGGGCTGGAGAACGAGTACGGCGTCACGTGCACGTTCAGGGGACAGCGCCGCCTGTCGCCTGACGAGGTGGCGCGCTACCTCTTCCGCCGTGTCGTGTCATGGGGCCGCAGCAGCAACGTCTTCCTGCGGAACGGCGCCCGCCTCTATCTTGACGTGGGATCACATCCGGAATACGCAACGCCCGAATGTGACAACGTGACCGAGCTGGTCACCCACGACAAAGCGGGCGAGCGCATTCTGGAAGGCCTGCTCGTAGACGCCGAACGCCGCCTGCACGAGGAGGGAATCGCGGGCGACGTCTATCTCTTCAAGAACAACACCGATTCGGCGGGAAACTCCTACGGTTGCCACGAGAACTATCTGGTGGCCCGGCACGGAGAGTTCTCCCGACTCGCGGACATTCTCATTCCGTTCCTCGTCACCCGCCAGCTGCTCTGCGGGGCGGGCAAGGTGCTGCAGACTCCGCGCGGCGCCGTGTACTGCGTCAGCCAGCGTGCCGAGCACATCTGGGAGGGCGTGTCCTCCGCGACCACCCGTTCCCGGCCGATCATCAACACCCGCGACGAGCCGCACGCGGACGCCGAGCGCTACCGCAGGCTCCACGTCATCGTCGGCGACTCGAACATGTCCGAGACGACCATGCTCCTCAAGGTCGGCGCGACCGACCTCGTGCTGCGCATGATCGAGGCGGGCACCGTGATGCGGGACCTCACCCTGGAGAACCCGATCCGGGCCATCCGCGAGGTCAGCCACGACATCACGGGCCGCCGCAAGGTGCGTCTGGCCAGCGGCCGTGAGGCCTCGGCCCTCGAAGTGCAGCGCGAGTACTACGAGAAGGCGGTGGACTTCGTCGACCGCCGCGGCATCCGCACCGGCACCGTCGAGCAGGTCCTCGAACTGTGGGGCCGCACTCTGGACGCGATCGAGACCGAGGAGCTCGACCGCATCGGCACCGAGATCGACTGGGTGATGAAGTACAAGCTCATCGAGCGGTACCGCGCCAAGAACAACATGACCATGTCGCATCCGCGGGTCGCGCAGATAGACCTCGCGTACCACGACATCCACCGCCGCCGCGGGCTCTACTACCTCCTGGAGAAGAAGGGGCAAGCCGCCCGCATCTGCAACGACTTGAAGATCTTCGAGGGCAAGTCGGTGCCCCCGCAGACCACCCGTGCGCGGCTGCGCGGGGACTTCATCCGGCGGGCCCAGGAGCAGCGCCGCGACTTCACGGTCGACTGGGTCCACCTCAAGCTCAACGACCAGGCACAGCGCACCGTGTTGTGCAAGGACCCGTTCCGGTCCGTCGACGACCGGGTGGAGAAGCTCATCGCCGGCATGTGACCCGAGTGATTCGAATGACGTTGCGGGAACGCAACGCGGGCGCCGTACGTTCCTCGTGCGGCGCCCTTCTCACGCCGTAGAGTTGCGCGCACGCCAACCGACAAGATCGACCGATACGAGGCCCCCACCGTGCGCCGACGCTCCCTCCTCCTTGCCGTCCCGGCCGGCCTGCTCACGCTGGCAGGCTGTGGTGACGACAAGGCCGACAAGGCCAAGTCCAAGCCCAGTGACAGCCCGACCAACTCCGCGTCGGCCCCGCCGACGGCGAAGATCGTGGACGGCCCGCTGCCCGAGATCACCAAGGGCACGAAGTTCGGCCAGAAGCCCACCGTGGCCAAGGGCCCCGGCAAGGCGTCCTCCGACCTCGCGGTCAAGACCCTGATCGAGGGCAAGGGCAAGGAGGTCGCCAAGGGTGACTACCTGCAGGCCAATTACCTCGGCCAGATCTGGGCGACGGGCAAGGTCTTCGACAACTCCTACGACCGGGGCAACCCCACGGTCTTCCCGATCGGCGTCGGCCAGGTCATCCCCGGCTGGGACCAGGCCCTGGTCGGCAAGAAGCTCGACAGCCGCGTGGAGCTCGCCATCCCCCCGAAGATGGGCTATGGCGAGCAGGGGAACAAGCAGGCCGGCATCAAGGGCTCGGACACCCTCGTCTTCGTCGTCGACCTCGTCGGCACCTTTTCCGCCGAGAGCTCGGCGAAGGGCAAGGAGGTGGCCCAGTCCAACAAGGACCTGCCCAAGGTCGGCACGGACACCGACGGCAAGGCCCCCTCCATCGACGTCCCGAAGACGAAGGCGCCGGAGAAGCTCGTCGCGTCGTACATCCTCGAGGGTGACGGCGACGAGGTGAAGAAGACCGACAGCCTCCTCTGCCAGTACAAGGGCGTGCTCTGGGAGGACGGCAAGGAGTTCGACTCCTCGTACAAGCGCAAGCAGCTCGCCTCGTTCCAGCTGGCGCAGGTCGTCAAGGGCTGGGGTCAGGGTCTGACCGGCAAGAAGGTCGGCAGCCGCGTCCTCATCGTCATCCCGCCGGAGCTGGGGTACGGCGACCAGCCCCCGCAGGGCAGCCCGATCAAGAAGGACTCGACGCTCGTCTTCACCGTGGACATCCTCGCGAAGATGTGACCCCTTCGGGGATGTAAGACTGTCCGCGCTGACCTTTCGTATCAAAGCAGGAGCATTTTTCGTGAGCATCGACAAGCCCGAGGTCGACTTCCCCGTCGGCGAGCCGCCGGCCGATCTGCAGATCAAGGACATCTGGGAGGGCGACGGGGCGGTCGCCAAGGCGGGCGACTTCGTCAAGGTCCACTACGTGGGCGTCGCCTTCAGCACCGGCGAGGAGTTCGACGCGAGCTGGAACCGCGGCAACCCGCTGGAGTTCCAGCTCGGCGCCGGCCAGGTCATCTCCGGCTGGGACCAGGGGGTGCAGGGCATGAAGGTCGGTGGCCGGCGCGAGCTGACCATCCCCGCCCACCTCGCGTACGGCGACCGCGGCGCCGGTGGCGGCCGCATCGCGCCGGGCGAGACGCTGATCTTCGTCTGCGACCTGGTCGCCGTCTGAGGACGCCTGTGACCTGATCTGTCCACCGAGGGCCCATGCTTGTCCGGCATGGGCCCTCGGCTTTGCCACGACACCCCGGGGCGGTACGGTCATCGGTCGGAAGCATTGTGTGTTGTAAGGCCGAGAAAGGGCGTCGATGGCCATTGCCAAGGCCGAGCGGCTGATGAACCTTGCGCTGTGTCTGCTCGGGACCCGGCGGCCGCTCAGCAAGCGTGAGCTGCGCGACTCGATCGAGGCTTACGTCGAGGCCTTCGGGCCCGGGGGCAGGGCGTCGCACGGGCCGGGGGGCCGGGCCGCGGGCTCCGACGACTCCTTCAACCGGATGTTCGAGCGCGACAAGGACGATCTGCGCGAGCTCGGCCTGGTCATCGAGACCGTGGAGAACCTCGACGGCGAGGTCGGCTACCTCGCCCGTCGCGACAGCAACCGTCTGCCGCCCATCACGATCGACGCCGAGGAGGCCGCCGCCCTCGGTCTGGCCGCCAAGGTCTGGCAGCAGGCCCGCCTCGCCGGGGCCGCCAGTGGTGCCCTGCAGAAGCTGCGCGCCGCCGGGCTGCCGGAGGACGCCGACCCGTACGGGGCGCACAGCGCCCTGGAGCCGCGCATCCCCGCGCACGAGGCCTCCTTCGAGCCGCTGATGCTCGCCTGCCGCGACCGCCGCCCCGTCGTCTTCGACTACCGCAAGGCCACCGCGGCCCGCCCCGAGCAGCGCCACGTCGAGCCCTGGGCCCTGGAGTGCTGGCGCGGCCACTGGTACCTCGCCGGGTGGGACAGGGACCGCGGTGCCGAGCGCGTCTTCAGGCTCTCCCGGATCACCGGCAAGGTGCGCACCCGCGCGGGCAAGTACACCGCCGACGTCCCGGACGTCGTCACCGTCCGTGAGACCGTCGCGGGCTGGGCGGGGGAGATCGCGGACCGCACCGCCCTGATCCGGCTGCGCACCGGGGCCGGTTACCCGCTGCGGGCCAAGGCCGTCGCGATGCGGGAACTGGGCGACGGGTGGGACGAGTTGGAGATTCCGTACGGTCACGGCCTCGATGCCTGGCTGGTGGAGTTCGGGCCCGACGTGGTGGTCCTCGAGCCCGCCGAGTTGCGGGCCGACGTCGTGGACCGGCTGCGCGCCGTGGCCAAGGGCTGAGGGGGAGCGGACAGAGCTATGGCCTCGAACGCCATCGACCAGACGCGACGGATGCTGTCGCTGGTGACCTATCTGCGCGAGCGCCCCGGCGCCCACGTGGAGGACGTCGCCCGCGCCTTCGGCATCACCCCCGACGAGCTGATCTCCGACCTCGACGTGCTGCCGATGTGCGGGACCAGCTTCCGCGGCGGCGACCTGCTGGACATCGACACCGACGGCGACCGCATCTGGTGGCACAACCCCGACGACGTGGCCGCCCCGCTGCGCCTGGCCGCCGACGAGGCGACCGCGCTGCTGGTCGCCGCCCGCGCCGTGGCCACCCTGCCCGGCCTGCGCGAGAGCGACCGCCTCGCGCTCCTGCGCGCCACCGCCAAGCTGGAGACCGCCGCCGGCGAGGCGGCCGGGGCCAGCTCCCGCCTCTCGGTCACCTTCGAATCGGAGGGCGGCGTCTTCGCCGACGTCGACCGGGCCATCTCCGAGCGGCGAAGACTCTGGATCCGCTACTACTCGCCCGCCCGCGACGAGGTCACCGAGCGGGAGATCGACCCGATCCGGCTGGTGAGCGTCGGCCACACCTATGTGGAGGCCTGGTGCCGCCGCTCCGAGGCCCGGCGCACCTTCCGCCTCGACCGGGTCGCGGAGATCAAGATCCTCGACGAGCCGTCCGCGCCCCCCGAGGTCGAGCTGCGCGACCTCTCCGAAGGACTGGTGCAGCCCGCCGCCGAGGACCCCGAGGTCGTCGTGGAGGTCGGCCCCGGCGGCCGCTGGGTCGCCGAGTACTACCCCCACGACAGCGCCGAGGAGCTCGCCGAGGGCGGCCTGCGGATCACCCTGCGCACCCCCGACCCCGCCTCGCTGCGCCGCCTCGCGCTGCGGCTGGGCAGGGACGGCCGGATCGTCTCCCCGGTCGCGCTCGCCGACAGCGCGCGGCAGGCGGCGTGCGAGGCCCTGGAGGCGTACGAGAGGGACTTCGACCGTCAGGAGCAAGGGCGTTGAGCACACCGACCACGTCCGGACTGCCGGGGGTGCCCGCGCAGTCGCGGCGTACCCCCGTCCTGTTCACCGCCGCCTGCCCGGACTGCCGTGGCCGCTTCGAGCTCTCTGCGGGGGCGCTGCGGCTCGCCATCGGCGCCAGCCCCCGCACCACCTTCTACTCCTTCACCTGCCCCGAGTGCGGCGCCGCGGTCCGCAAGCCCGCGGGCGAGCGCATCGTCGAACTCCTCACCGGTGGCGGGGTGCGGACGCTGCGCCTGCACTCGACCGTCTAGGCTCGGCGCATGTTCTGGGCGATGCTCGCGATCGCGGCGGGCTTCTTGGGCCTCGCCGTCCTCGGCGTAATGGCGATCAAGGTCTTTGTGGAGACGCAGCGGCTCGCGCGTCAAGTGAGTGAGACCACACGGCAGATCAACCGTGCGGCGGAGGATCTGGAGAGGGCGGCGGCCGCTGTGGCCCGTGCGGGGCAAGGGGCTCTTTAGCGTCCGCGACCTGTCAACTCCCCGAGGTGGGCGGGTACGCTGCGAAATGCGGCCCGGGATCGAGGCGGGGGCCGTACTCGGAGTACGCGCGGGGATTGCCGAGCGTTTACCCCGGGGGGTTACGATCGCTGTCAGCGCGGGAGATCGGATGAATGTCCGGTCTGCCGAGCAACCAGACTCCTGACGCCTCGGTGAAGAAGGTATACAGCTATGGGTAGGCTCGGCCCCACCGAGATCATTCTCATCCTCGTCGTGATCGTCCTGCTCTTCGGAGCCAAGAAGCTGCCCGACATGGCGCGCTCCCTCGGCAAGTCGGCCCGCATCCTCAAGAGCGAGGCCAAGGCGATGAAGTCCGACGGCAAGGACGACGCCGCCGCCCCGGCCGACCCGCCGAGCGACCCGGCCGTCCAGCCGCGCACGATCAAGGCTGCCCCCGGCGACGTGACCAGCTCCCGCCCGGTCACCGAGCCGACCGACCGTACGACGCAGCGCTGATCCAAGGCCGGCGACGGCCGGCCTGCCGCACGAGATGAGGACGTGGGTTGCTCAAGTCTGCCCGCAAGAAGGAGAAGGACCCCGAGGGGCGGATGCCCCTCGCGGAGCACCTTCGCGAGCTCCGCAACCGGCTCGCCAAAGGTCTCCTCGCCATCACGGTCGTGTCGATCGTGGCGGCTTTCTACAGCCAGGAGCTGATGGAGTTCCTCGCTGATCCCGTGCCGCGCTGTGAGCCCGGCATGAAGCAGACCGGCGGCCACTGCGCGACGGTCACCTTCAACGACCTGCTGTCGCCCTTCACGACCACCGTGAAGGTCAGCCTCATGGTCGGCATCATCGTGTCCAGCCCGGTCTGGCTGTACCAGCTGTGGGCGTTCGTCGCGCCCGGCCTGCACAAGCACGAGCGCAAGTACACCTACTGGTTCGTGGGTGCCGCCGTGCCGCTCTTCCTGGGCGGCGCCTGGCTGTCGTACACGATCCTGCCCGTCAGCATGCGCGTGCTGCTCGGCATCACCCCCGACGGGGCGCAGAACCTGCTGCCGATGGACACGATCCTCGACTTCACCGTCAGGATGGTCCTCGTCTTCGGTGCCTCGTTCGAGCTGCCGCTGCTCCTGGTGATGCTCAACATGACCGGCATGGTGACCGGCCGCCGCATGATGACCTGGTGGCGTGGCGTGGTCATGGGCGTCTTCATCTTCGGTGCCGTGGCGACCCCGACCACCGACCCGGTCGGCATGATCGCGCTGGCCGGTCCGATCGTCGTCCTGTACTTCATGGCGGTCGGCATCTCCTTCCTGAACGACGCGCGCCGCCGCCGCAACGACCCCGACGCCGAGCTCGACGACGACGAGGCGTCCGACATCGACCTGACCCCGGAGCCGGTCGGCGACCTCGAATCGGTGCGGCCGCCGAGGGTCCTGCCCGAGCAGGCGGGCACCGCCCGGACCGATCACCGGGTGAACGGTTTCGACGACGTGACCTGATCTTGTAGGGTCCTCCCTCAAACTCCGTTCGGGGGGACGCCCAGTGACCAGCGAGATCACCCTCTTCGTCAATCCCACCGCGGGCCGCGGCCGGGGCGCCCACGCGGCGCAGCCGGCCGCTTCCGCGTTGCGGGCCCGCGGTTTCTCCGTGCGGACGGTCATCGGAGAGGACGCCGCCGATGCGCTGCGGCGGGCCCGGGCGGCCGTCGAAGGGGGCACCGCGGCGCTGATAGCCGTCGGCGGCGACGGCATGGCGAGCCTCGCGCTGCAGGCCGTCGCCGGGACGGCCACCCCGCTCGGGGTGATCGCGGTGGGGACCGGCAACGACTTCGCGCGCGCCCTGGGCCTTCCGGTGCGCGATCCGGCGGCCGCGGGGGAGATCGTCGCCGAGGCGCTCAAGGGCGCGCGTACCCGCGACGTCGACCTGGGCAGGGTCGGCGGGACCTGGTTCGGGACCGTGCTCGCCTCTGGTTTCGACTCGCGGGTCAACGACCGGGGCAACCGGATGCGGTGGCCCACCGGCCGGTTCAAGTACGACCTGGCGATGGTCGCGGAGCTTGCGGCGTTCCGGCCGATCCCGTACCGCATCACGCTGGACGGCGGCACCGTCCACGAGGTCGACGCCACGCTCGTCGCGGTCGGCAACGGCACCTCGTACGGCGGGGGCATGCGGATCTGCGCCGGAGCCGACTTGGCCGACGGGCTCTTCGACGTCACCGTGGTGGGGGAGTGCAGCCGTACGACCCTGCTCAAGGTCTTCCCGCGGGTCTACAAGGGGACCCACCTCGACCACCCCAAGGTGACCGTGTACCGGGCCGCGGAGGTCGAGCTGGCCGCGCCCGGCGTCACCGGATACGCCGACGGGGAGCCGCTGGGCGCGCTGCCGCTGACCGCGCGGTGCGTGCCGGGGGCGGTACGGGTGCTCGCGCCCCCCGCGCCGTGAGCGGGCGCCGCGCACGCCCCTGAGCCGCCGGCTTCGGCGGCCCCGCCAATAATGATCGTCCGTTGTCAGTGGTGCCCGGTAGTCTCGAAAGCACGATGACAGAGGACCTCTCACCGGCCGAGCGGTACGCGGCGGCGCGCAAGCGCGCTGTCGAGCAGGCCACCGCACTCGCGTCCTTCCGCGAGATGTACGAATTCGGCCTCGACCCCTTCCAGATCGAGGCGTGCCGGGCGCTGGAGGCGGGCAAGGGCGTGCTCGTGGCCGCCCCCACCGGCTCGGGCAAGACGATCGTCGGCGAATTCGCCGTGCACCTCGCCCTGGGCCAGGGCAAGAAATGCTTCTACACCACGCCCATCAAGGCGCTCTCCAACCAGAAGTACGCCGACCTCGCCAAGCGGTACGGCGCGGACAAGGTGGGCCTGCTCACCGGCGACAACAGCGTCAACAGCGATGCCCCGGTGGTCGTCATGACCACCGAGGTCCTGCGGAACATGCTGTATTCCGGCTCCCAGTCGCTGGTCAACCTCGGCTATGTGGTCATGGACGAGGTGCACTACCTCTCGGACCGCTTCCGCGGCGCCGTCTGGGAGGAAGTGATCATCCACCTCCAGGAGTCGGTCACGCTGGTCTCCCTCTCGGCCACGGTGTCGAACGCCGAGGAGTTCGGCGACTGGCTCGACACCGTCCGCGGTGACACCGAGGTGATCGTCTCCGAGCACCGGCCCGTGCCGCTCTTCCAGCACGTGCTCGCCGGGCGGCGGATGTACGACCTCTTCGAGGAGGGCGAGGGCCACAAGAAGGCGGTCAACCCCGATCTGACCCGCATGGCGCGGATGGAGGCGAGCCGCTCGTACAATCCGCGGGACCGCCGCAAGGGCAAGATGGTCCGCGAGGCCGACCGCGAGCGGGAGCGCCGCCAGCGCTCACGGATCTGGACGCCGGGCCGCCCCGAGGTCATCGAGCGGCTCGACGCCGAGGGGCTGCTGCCCGCCATCACGTTCATCTTCAGCCGCGCGGGCTGCGAGTCCGCCGTGCAGCAGTGTCTGTACGCGGGGCTCCGGCTGAACGACGACGAGGCGCGCATGACGGTCCGCGAGATCGTCGAGGAGCGCACCGCGTCGATCCCGAATGAGGATCTCCATGTCCTCGGGTACTACGAGTGGCTCGAGGGGCTGGAGCGCGGCATCGCGGCGCACCACGCGGGCATGCTGCCCACCTTCAAGGAAGTGGTCGAGGAGCTGTTCGTCCGCGGCCTGGTCAAGGCCGTCTTCGCCACCGAGACCCTGGCCCTCGGCATCAACATGCCCGCGCGCAGCGTGGTGCTGGAGAAGCTCGTCAAGTGGAACGGCGAGCAGCACGCCGACATCACCCCCGGCGAGTACACGCAGTTGACCGGCCGTGCCGGGCGTCGCGGCATCGACGTGGAGGGCCACGCGGTGGTGCTCTGGCAGCGCGCCATGAGCCCCGAGCACCTGGCCGGCCTCGCCGGCACGCGCACGTACCCGCTGCGTTCCAGCTTCAAGCCCTCGTACAACATGGCGGTGAACCTGGTCGAGCAGTTCGGCAGGCACCGCTCGCGCGAGCTCCTCGAGACGTCCTTCGCGCAGTTCCAGGCCGACAAGTCGGTGGTCGGGATCTCCCGGCAGGTGCAGAAGAACGAGGAGGGCCTGGAGGGCTACAAGGCCTCGATGACCTGCCACCTCGGCGACTTCGAGGAGTACGCGCGGCTCCGCCGCGAGCTCAAGGACCGCGAGACCGAGCTGGCCAAGCAGGGCGCGGCCCAGCGCAGGGCCGCCGCGGCGGCGGCCCTGGAGAAGCTGAAGCCGGGCGACGTCATCCACGTCCCGACCGGGAAGTACGCGGGCCTGGCGCTCGTCCTCGACCCGGGGCTGCCCGCCGGGCGGGTCAACGGCCACCGCGGCTTCGACCACGTTGACGGTCCCCGGCCGCTCGTCCTCACCGCCGAGCGGCAGGTCAAGCGGCTCGCGTCGATGGACTTCCCGGTGCCGGTCGAGGCCCTTGAGCGGATGCGCATCCCGAAGTCGTTCAACGCCCGCTCGCCCCAGTCCCGGCGCGATCTCGCGTCCGCGCTGCGCACCAAGGCCGGGCACATCGTGCCCGACCGGCACCGCAAGGGACGCGCGGCGGCCGCCGACGACCAGGAGATCGCACGGCTGCGCGCGGAGCTGCGGGCGCACCCGTGCCACGGCTGCGACGAGCGCGAGGACCATGCGCGCTGGGCCGAGCGGTATCACCGTCTCAAGCGGGACACCTCGCAGCTGGAGCGCCGCATCGAGGGGCGTACGAACACCATCGCGCGCACCTTCGACCGCATCGTCGCCCTCCTCACCGAGCTCGACTATCTGCGCGGCGACGAGGTCACCGAGCACGGCAAGCGGCTCGCCCGGCTCTACGGCGAGCTGGACCTGCTGGCCAGCGAGTGCCTGCGCGACGGGGTGTGGGAGGGGCTCAGCCCGGCCGAACTGGCCGCCTGCGTCTCGGCGTTGGTCTACGAGGCACGGGTCGGCGACGACGCGCTCGCGCCCAAGCTGCCGTCCGGGGCGGTGAAGGCGGCGCTCGGCGAGATGGTGCGGATCTGGGGCCGGCTCGACGGCCTGGAGGAAGAGTTCAAGATCAGCCAGACCGAGGGCGTGGGCCAGCGCGAGCCCGACCTCGGCTTCGCCTGGGCGGCGTACATGTGGGCCTCCGACAAGGGGCTCGACGAGGTGCTGCGCGAGGCGGAGATGCCGGCCGGCGACTTCGTGCGCTGGTGCAAGCAGGTCATCGACGTGCTCGGCCAGATCTCCGCGGCGGCCCCCCGGGAGAACAGCACGGTCGCGAAGAACGCCCGCAAGGCCGTGGACCAGTTGCTCCGCGGGGTGGTGGCGTACAGCTCGGTGGGTTAGCGAGACCTTCGCCGCGCGCTCGGGCGCGTCCTTCGGCCGATTCGGCCGCGGGGCGCGCCCGTTCGGTGTTTTTCCGGGCGTTCGACACGTCACTCCATGTGTTCGAGCGATCGCCACGTGTGCAAAAGGGCAGAGTGTATGCCTCCCGGCGAGGCCTCTGCAGGGGGTTGCCGAATATGACACGGCGATGATTCCGGCGCACTAAGCTCGCCCGGAGCGCGGCGAGTTGAACGAGTTGCGACAGATTCGCGCGCTTGTTCCCCAATCTTTCGATCGTTCGCTTTGTCGTCTCCGCATATGTTCCGTCATCCCCCAAAGACGTCATTCCCCCCAAGACGAGTGTTCAGAGGGCATACATGGTGAGTGTTCAATCGCCTCCCGGTGGCCGAGAAGTCCCTTACGCGCGCGTGCTGTTGCTGCCCGCCATGCTGATGGCGGCGGCGACCGGAGCCGCCGTCGCCTCGGTGGCGGAACCGGCCCGGCCCGCCGTCGCCTGGTGCGGCGCCGTCGCGACCCTCCTGGTCATCGCCGTCGGCGCGGAAGCGGTGCGGCGCGGCCGGACCATCCGGGGCCAGCGCACGCAGTACGCGCAGCGGCTCGCCTTCCTCGAGCGCCGCATCGCCTCCCACGACGAGGAGACCGTCCGCCTGGGCCGGGAGATCCTGCCCGCGGCGCTCTGGCGGCTGCGCCAGGGCGAGGCACCCGTCGAAGTCGTCCGCAACGTCGTGGACAAGGACGAGGCCTACCGCGAACTCCCCGAATCGCAGCGCCAGTTGCTGCGCTCCGTGCTCGACACCCTGGACCGCGAGGAGGCGATGCGCGAATCCGCGCAGCGCGCCTTCGTCAACATCGCGCGGCGCGTCCAGTCGATCGTCCACCAACAGGCCGCGGAACTGCGCGACATGGAGGAGTTCCACGGACGCAACCCCGAGGTCTTCGACGACCTGCTGCGCATCGACCACGGCACCGCGCTGATCGGCCGCCTCGCCGACTCCATCGCGGTGCTCGGCGGCGCCCGCCCTGGCCGCCAGTGGCCCAAGCCCGTACCGCTGTTCAGCGTGTTGCGCGGCGCCATGTCCCGGATCCTCGACTACCCGCGCGTCGAGCTGCACTCCATCGCCAACGTCGCGATCCACGGCACCTCCGTCGAGCCGCTCATCCACGCCTGCGCCGAGCTCCTCGACAACGCCACCCGGTACTCGCCCCCGCAGACCAAGGTGCACGTCACCGCCGTCGAGGTGCAGACCGGCATCGCCGTCGAGATCGAGGACGGCGGGGTCAGCCTCAGCGAGGAGGCGCGGGCCCGCGCCGAGCGCATGCTGGAGCAGGCGCAGGCCGGCATCGACCTCAACGACCTCGGCGAGACGCCTCGCCTCGGCATGGCCGTCGTCGGCCGGCTCTCGCAGATGTACAACCTCCAGGTCTCCCTGCGCCAGTCCGCCTACGGCGGCGTCCGCGCGGTCCTCATCGTGCCGCGCGAGATGATCACCACCGGGCCCGCGCCCGGCCTCGCGCACGGCATCGGCGCCTCCGCCGTGCCCCGGGTGGACAACGCCGGACGGACCATCGAGGAACCCGCCCGCAACATCCGCCGCAAGAAGCCGCGCGTCGTCACCGCCGGCCCGCCGCTGCGCTCCCCGCTCACCGCGACGATGGAGGACGACGTCCCCGAGGTCACCGAGTGGACGCCCAACGGCCTGCCGCAGCGCCGCAGCCGCGTCAAGATCCCGCTCAGCGAGCGGTACGCCCAGGAGGCCGAGGCACAGCGGATCGCCGAGGCCCACGCCGCCGCGACCGCCCCGCCCCCGGTGCCGGCGCCGAAGCGGGACGAGCCCGAGCCGGGGCTGTGGATCGAGGCGTTCATGAAGGGCGTCAAGGGCGAGGGCCCCGATGACCCCGATCCGGTGCCGCCGCCCGGAACCGCCGCGGAAGGGCCGGCCACCGAGGGATCCTTCCCCCCGCGGGGAACCGACCGCAACCACCACGGCAGCGCCGACGAGAGGGACTGGCAGTGATCCAGCAACGCGCCAACTTCGACTGGATGCTGAAGGAGCTCGCCGACGGGGTGCCACAGACCCGGCAGATCGTGGTGCTCTCCGCGGACGGTCTGCGCATCGCGCGCTACGGCGGCGACCCGGACGCGGCCGACCGCATCGCGGCGGCCTGCGCGGGCCTGCAGAGCCTGGCCGCCGCCGTCGCCACCGAGATCCCGCACAGCGACGGCAACATGAAGATGGTCATCATCGAGATCAACGGCGGCTACTTCTACCTGATGGCCGCGGGGGCGGGGGCCTACCTCGCCGTGCTCGCGGACGAGACCGTCGACGCCGGCCTCATCGGCACCCGCATGCGCGACCTCGTCGTACGCATCGGGGCGCACCTGACGAGCCCGCCCCGGCGTGACGGGCAGGCCGTATGACTCCTCCGCAGGACTCCCCCCGCGGTTCGCGACCGGGCGAGGTCCCGGCGCAGGCCGGCGCGCCGCCCCAACGAGAGCGCCGCAGCCCCGAGAACCCGGAGCGGCTGTACATCCTCACCGGCGAGGGCTCCGAGCGGGCGGCGCTCGACCTCGTCACCCTGATCGTCGCGCAGGGCGAGGCGTCGCCCACGGCCCAGCCGGAGCACTCCGCCGTGCTGCGGCTGTGCACGACGCCGCTCTCCGTCGCCGAACTCTCGGCCTACATGGCGCTGCCGTTCAGCGTCGTGACCGTCGTCCTGACGGAGTTGCTCGGGGCCGGGCTCATCCAGGCGCGTGCCCCCATCGTCCGCTCCGCGCTCCCCGACCGATCCCTCCTCGAAGCGGTGATGCATGGACTTCAAAAGCTCTGACACGATCACCGGCCCCCGCAGGGAGGACGTCCTGCCGCACACGGCCGCGGCCGCCGTGAAGGTCGTGATCGTGGGCGGGTTCGGGGTCGGCAAGACGACGATGGTCGGTTCGGTCAGCGAGATCCGCCCGCTGACCACCGAGGAGACCATGACCCAGGCGGGCATCGGGGTCGACGACAACTACGGCTCCGAGTCCAAGACGGCCACCACCGTGGCGATGGACTTCGGGCGGATCAGCATCTCCGAGGAGCTCGTCCTCTACCTCTTCGGCACCCCCGGCCAGGAGCGTTTCTGGTTCCTGTGGAACGGCCTCTTCGAGGGGGCGCTCGGCGCGGTGGTGCTCCTCGACACCCGCCGCCTGGAGGTCAGCTTCGACGTGATCGGCCGCCTGGAGGAGCGCGGTGTGCCGTTCGTCGTCGCCGTCAACGACTTCCCCGACGCGCCCCACCACCCGGTCGAGACCCTGCGCAGGGCCCTCGACCTGGAACCCGGGGTGCCGATCATGGCGTGCGACGCCCGCCGCAGGGAGTCCAGCCGGGACGTCCTGATGACCCTGATGCGCTATCTGCACTCCCTGACGGTGGCCCGCGTCTGACCGGCGCGGCGCCCCCGTACCGCCGGCTCCCCGCACCCCGTACCGCCGGCCCCCTCGTATCCAGCAACCCGGAACCCTTCAGCGAATCCCGGAGCGACGACCGTGACCACCCCTGCCTCCCCCTCCTGGCCCGGCACCGACGGCCCCGCCGCCGCGCCGCCCGGCTGTCCCGCCCACGGCCTCGGCCCCGGTGGCCTGCGCCGCCTCTACGGCCCCGAGGCGGACGCCGACCTGGCGGGCCTGTACGAGAAGCTGCGCGCCGAGCACGGCCCGGTCGCACCCGTACTGATCCACAACGACGTGCCGATCTGGGCGGTGCTCGGCCACAGCGAGAACCTCCACATGGTCCGCACCCCCTCGCAGTACACCCGCGACTCGCGGCGGTGGCGCGCCGTGCAGGACGGCAGCGCGGGGCCCGACCACCCGCTCGCGCCGGTCTTCACCTGGCAGCCGATGTGCAGCTTCGTCGAGGGCGACGAGCACCAGCGGCTGCGCGGCGCGGTCACCGGCGCCATGGCCGGCATCGACCACCGCGGCATCCGCCGCTACATCAACCGCTACACCAACCACCTCCTCAACGACTTCTGCCAGGACGGCCGCGCCGACCTCGTCAGCCAGTTCGCCGAGCACCTGCCGATGATGGTGATGTGCCATGTGCTCGGCATGCCGGAGGAGTACAACGAGCGCATGGTCCAGTCGGCCCGCGACATGATCAAGGGCACCGAGACCGCCATCGCCAGCAACGCGTACGTGATGGAGGTCCTGATGGGTCTTGTGGCGCGGCGCCGCGCCAACCCCGAGGAGGACTTCACCAGCAGCCTGCTCGCGCACCCCGCGCGGCTCACCGACGACGAGGTCGGCGCGCACCTGCGTCTCGTCCTCATCGCCGCGTACGAGGCCACCGCCAACCTCATCGCCAACGTGCTGCGGATGGTCCTCACCGACCCGCGCTTCCGCGCCCAGCTCAGCGGCGGCCAGATGACGGTGCCGGAGGCGGTCGAGCAGTCCCTGTGGGACGAACCGCCGTTCAGCGCCATGGTCGGCTACTTCGCCAAGCAGGACACCCAGCTCGGCGGGCAGCGGATCCGGGCGGGCGACGGTCTGATCCTCGGCATCGCACCCGGCAACGTCGACCCGGTCGTCCGCCCCGACCTCAGCGCCAACATGCAGGGCAACCGCTCGCACCTGGCGTTCAGCGGCGGGCCCCACGAGTGCCCCGGCCAGGACATCGGCCGCGCCATCGCCGACACCGGGGTCGACGCGCTCCTGATGCGTCTGCCGGACGTCGAACTCGCCGTCGACGAGAGCGAGTTGCGGTGGACGTCCTCGATCCTCTCGCGCCATCTGGTGGAGCTGCCGGTGAAGTTCGCGCCGCGGCCCCCGCAGGACGTCATGGCGCGGCCCTCGGCGCAGCTGCCGACGCCGCGCAGGGACTGGGAGGTGTCGTCGCCGCCCCCGCGCAGGCCGGAGCCCGCCGCCGCCCCGCAGCCGGCGACCGCCCCGCCCGTGTCCGCGGGGTCCGCGGCACCGGGTCCCGAGGTCCGGCCCAAGGGAGTGTGGCAGCGCTTCCTCGTCTGGTGGCGGGGGTACTGACGGCAGGGACGGGCGGGGCTATCCGGCCCAGGTGTCGTACGCGGCCCAGGCGTCCAGGGTCCGCCTGCTGACGAAGCGGTGGGTGGTCCCGGTGACCGGATCGGTGAACTCGAGGACACGCGCGAGGAGTTGCAGGGGCCGCCGGAAGTCGTCCGGCGCCGCGGGACCGGTCACCACCGGGTAGACGGGGTCGCCGAGGATGGGCAGCCCCAACGCGTTCATGTGGACGCGGAGTTGGTGGGTGCGTCCGGTGTGCGGGACGAGCCGGTAGCGGCCGAGCCCGGCGCGGTGCTCGACGAGTTCGATCCGGCTCTCGCTGTTGGGCTCGGCGCCGGGCACCTCGTACGCCGCGATGACCCCGCGGTCCTTCTCGATGTGGCTGCGCACGGTCCGGGGCAGCGGCACGCCCGGGTCGTACTCCGCGACCGCCTCGTACTCCTTGTGCACGAGGCGGTCGCGGAACAGCGTCTGGTACGCGCCGCGTTCCTCGGGCCGCACCGTGCACAGGAGCAGTCCGGCGGTCAGCCGGTCCAGGCGGTGTGCGACGCCCAGCGTCGGGATGCCGAGCCCGGTGCGCAGCCGGGCGAGGACGGTCTGCGTCACGTGCCCGCCGCGCGGCATGGTCGCGAGGAAGTGCGGCTTGTCCACGACGACGATGTGCTCGTCGCGGTGGACGACGTCCAGGGCGAACGGCACCGGGACCTCCGGGGGCAGCTCCCGGTGGAACCAGACGAAGGCGCCCGGGGCGTAGGGCGCGTCGAGCGGCACCGGCGCGCCGTCCGCGCCGACGATCCGGCCCTCCCGCAGCATCGCGTCGATCACGCCCGGCCCGGCCGCGAGCCGCTCCACCAGGTGGTCGCGCACGGTCGGCCACGCCCCGTCGAACGGCAGCCTGACCCGGACGGGGTCGATGCCGTGGCGCTGGGGGAGGGGGCTCGGCGGGATGCGGGGCTTGCGTCTCATCAGGGGGTCAGCGTACGGGGCTTCGCCGGTCACGGGGGTGGGGAAGCGGGGCGGCGGGGCGCGGTGGGGGTGCCGGCTGGCCAGTAGTGGCGGGCGCGTGTGCGGGGCGCTCGGGCGCCGGAGGGGCGGGCTCATGTGCGCCCCGGAAAAGCACTGCCGCCGGCCGCGCCCGTACTGCGACCATGCGCCCATGCCTTTCAAGATCTCCGACATCGTCGCCGCAGGGACCCTCGCCCGCCGGGAGCAGCCGACGCTGCCCGTCCCCGGCGGTCTGGTGCTGCGCCCCTGGGCGGACGCCGACGCGCCCGCCGTCTTCGAGGCGTTCCAGGATCCCGTGATACAGCGCTGGCACGCGCGCGTGGCCGACACCGAGAGAGAGGTGCGCGGCTGGATAGAGGGGTGGCGCAAGGCGTGGACCGAGGAGCGCGACGCCTACTGGGCGATCGCCGACGCCGGGACCGACGCGGTGGTCGGCCGGGCCGCCCTGCGGTGCATCGTGCTCGCCGACGGCCAGGCGGAGATCGCGTACTGGACGATGCCGTCGGCCCGCGGCCGGGGCGTCGCCCCGCGCGCGGTCGTCGCCCTCACCGCGTGGGCCTTCGACGCGGTGGGCCTGCACCGCCTGGAGCTGACCCACTCGACGTCCAACGAGCCGTCCTGCCGCGTCGCCGTCAAAACCGGCTACGCGGTGGAGGGCACCAAGCGCAGCGCGCTGCTGCACGAGGACGGCTGGCACGACATGCATCTGCACGCGCGGATCAAGGGGGACGGGCCCGTGTCGCCGGTGTGACGCCCGGGTCCGCGCCGCCCGCTGCCGCGTGTGCCGCGGCGGTCTTACGCCGCCTTCTCCTGCTCGGCCTCCACCTGGGCGTTCCACTCGCGCTTCGACGCCTGCCAGCCGTCCTCGTTGTGGCCGAGGCGCCAGTAGCCGGAGATGGAGAGGTGCTCGCGGGGGATCTCGCGCTCCACGCGCAGATAGCGGCGCAGCTCCTTCACGAAGCCCGCCTCGCCGTGCACGAAGGCGTGCGGGGTGCCCTCGGGGAACTCCAGGGCGCGGACGGCCTCGACGAGGAGCTCGCCGACCGGGCGGTCGCCGCGGTGGAGCCAGACGACCTCCGCGTCCGTCGCGATCTTCTGCTCCTCCTCGGCACCCTCGACCTCGACGAAGATGTGCGCGACGGCTCCCTCGGGGAGGGCCTCGGCCGCCGCCGCGATGGCCGGCAGGGCGCTCTCGTCGCCGGCCAGGAGGTGCCAGTCGGCGTCGGCCGACGGGGCGTACGCACCACCCGGGCCCTGGAAGCGGACCGTGGCGCCGGGCTCGACGTCCCGCGCCCACGGGCCCGCGAGGCCCTCGTCGCCGTGGATCACGAAGTCGAGGGCGAGCTCGCGGGCCTCGGCGTCCCACCGGCGCACCGTGTAGGTCCGCGTCACGGGCCACTGCTCGCGCGGGAACTCCTCGCGGATCCGCCCGATGTCGAAGGGCTCGGGATACGTGACGCCCTCGGCGTCGAAGAGCAGCTTCACGTAGTGATCGGTGCACCCGGTGGTGGTGAACTCGGCGAGCCCCTCCCCGCCGAGGACCACCCGCTGCATGTGCGGGGTCAGCCGCTCCGTGCGCACGACCTGTGCGACATGGGCCTTCGGTGCTCTGCGTGCCGGACGTTCTGCCATGGCGACGGCCTCCCCTGATCCACGATTGCTTAGGCTTGCCTAAGTTAACACTTACGGGTGCAGGACCGAGAGGAGCCGCTTCAGCGATCCGCCCAGGCCCCACCGTGCCGCCAGCTCGTCGAGGGCCGCGGGGTCGCGCGGCTCGCGCGGCAGGGCCGTGTCGACGTCCGGCAGCGGCACGTCGCCCGCCACCCGCACGACCTTCGGGGCCACCGCCACATACGCCCGGGACTCGTCGAGCCGCTTGCGCTGCGAGGGGGTGAGCCTCGACTTCGGGTCGTCGACGGCGGCCATGATCCCGGCCAGGTCCCCGAAGGCGTCCAGGAGCTTGGCGGCCGTCTTCTCGCCGATGCCGGGCACGCCCGGCAGTCCGTCGCTCGGGTCGCCGCGCAGCAGTGCCAGATCCACATAACCGGGGCCGTCCACGCCGTACTTCTCGCGCAGCCACGCCTCGTCCGTCGTCTGGAGCGTGCCGACACCCTTCAGGGGATAGAGGACGCGGATGGAGCGCCGGTCGTCCACCAGCTGGTAGAGGTCGCGGTCGCCGGTGACGATGTCCACCGGGCCGGTGGCGCGGGCGGCGAAGGTGCCGATCACGTCGTCCGCCTCGTACGCCTCGACACCCACGCGCGCGATGCCGAGGGCGTCGAGGACGGCCTCGATGATCGGCACCTGCGGTGAGAGCGTGTCCGGGATCTCCTCGGCGTCCGGGCCCGTCACGGTCTCCTCGGCGACGCGGTGCGCCTTGTACGAGGGGATGAGGTCGACGCGCCACTGCGGGCGCCAGTCCGCGTCCATGCACGCGACCAGGTCGTCCGGGCGGTGGTCCAGCACGAGGCGGGTGATGAAGTCGAGCAGTCCGCGCACCGCGTTGACCGGGGTGCCGTCCGGGGCCTTCATGGATTCCGGGACCCCGAAGTACGCGCGGAAGTAGAGGGAGGCCGTGTCGAGAAGCATGAGCCGTCGTGTTCGCTGAGTCACATCGGCATCATGCCGCACGGCACCGACAGTGCGAACGTGCTGCGCACGGCGCCGCTGATCCCGGGTCCGCGACCGGTGCGCGTTGCGCATCGCGACGGACCGTGCCGATCACGCAACGGGTGTGAGCTGGGCCACTCCTTGGTTTGGTCCGGACGAGCGGGGGCAGGGGCCGACCGGAGCGAACCCTGTCGAGGATTCAACATTTCGATTCGGTAAACGGGCAGAACCCGGCCGCTCCACGGCCCGCCGGCGGGGGAGGCGGGCCGTATTGGTTCGACCCGAGAGGTGTATGTGTCCAGGCTGCAGGCCGAGCACTTGTACAAGGTGTTCGGCAGACGACCCGATGACGCGGTGGAGAAACTCCGCCACGGAGCCGACCGAGAGGAACTGCGCGCCGACGGCACCACCGCCGCCGTCATCGACGCCTCCTTCGAGGTCGAACCGGGCCAGATCTTCGTCGTCATGGGTCTCTCCGGGTCCGGCAAGTCCACGTTGCTGCGCATGCTCAACGGACTGTCGGAGCCGACCGCCGGTCACGTGCGCTTCGACGGTCAGGACCTGACCGAGCTGAGCGCCAAGGAGATGCGGGAGGTGCGCTCCAAGAAGATCAGCATGGTCTTCCAGCACTTCGCGCTCTTCCCGCACCGCAGCGTCCTGGAGAACGCCGGTTACGGCCTGGAGGTGCAGGGCGTGCCCCGCGCCGAGCGCGAGAGGCGCGCCACCGAGGCGCTGGAGCTCGCCGGGCTCAAGGGCTGGGAGAAGTCCTGGCCCGACGAGCTGTCCGGCGGCATGCAGCAGCGCGTGGGCCTGGCCCGCGCGCTCGCCACCGACGCCGACCTGCTCCTCATGGACGAGTCGTTCAGCGCGCTCGACCCGCTGATCCGGCGCGACATGCAGGACCAGCTCCTCGTCCTGCAGAAGCGGCTGAAGAAGACCATCGTCTTCATCACCCACGACCTGAACGAGGCCATGCGCCTGGGCGACCAGATCGCCGTCATGCGCGACGGCCGCATCGTCCAGATCGGCACCTCGCAGGACATCCTCGTCACCCCGGCCAACGACTACGTCGCCGCGTTCACGCAGGACGTCGACCGGTCCCGCGTGCTGACGGCGGGTGCGATCATGGCCGACGCCGACAAGGACTTCGTGCGGGCCGACGCACCGGCGACGGTCACCGAGGACACCCCGATCATCGAGCTGTTCACCCCCTGCTCCACCAGCGAGGTGCCGGTCGCGGTGACCGGCGCCGACGGCAAGCTGGTCGGCGTCGTGCCGCGGGCCAGGCTGCTCGCCGTGCTCGGCGAGCCGATGGAGGAACCGGAAGACGCCGCGGCGGCCGGCGACGCCCGGGAAAAGGGCGGCAAGAACGTGGGCAAGGTGAGCAGCGGTGCCTAGGATCCCCTTCGGCGACTGGGTCAATGATTCGGTCGAATGGCTCAGAACCCACATGGACTGGCTGTTCGATTTCATCAAGACCCTCTTCCAGAACATGTGGGACGGCGTCTACGACGTCCTCTCCGCCCCCGAGCCGCTGCTGATGGCGGGCATCCTCGCCGTCATCGCCTTCTGGCTGCGCGGGCTGCTCGGCGGTGTGCTGGCCTTCGCGGGCTTCGCGTTCATCGTCTCCCTGGAGCTGTGGGACAACGCGATGATGACGCTGTCCCTGGTGCTCGTCTCGACCTTCGTGGCGCTGGTGATCGCCGTGCCGGTCGGCATCTGGGCGGCGCGCTCCAAGACGGTCAGCGGCATAGTCCGGCCCGTCCTGGACTTCATGCAGACGCTGCCCGCGATGATCTACCTCATCCCGGCGCTGCTGTTCTTCCGGATGGGCGCCCCCGCGGGCATCGTCGCCACGATCGTCTTCGCGCTCGCCCCCGGCGTGCGCATGACCGAGCTCGGCATCCGCCAGGTCGACGAGGAGCTGGTCGAGGCCGCCGACGCGTTCGGCACCACGCCCCGCAACACCCTCTTCCGCGTCCAGCTGCCGCTCGCGCTGCCGACGATCATGGCCGGTGTCAACCAGGTCATCATGCTCGGCCTCTCCATGGCGGCGCTGACCGGCATGGTCGGCACGCCGGGCCTCGGCGCCGACGTCAACGCGGCCATCGGCCAGCTCGACGTGGGTCTCGGCGCGGAGGCGGGCGTCTCCATCGTCATCCTCGCCATCTACCTGGACCGCGTCACCAGCGGCCTGGGCAGCCAGGTCTCCCCGCTCGGCCGCCGCGCGTTCGCCAAGCTGCGCGCCGCGCAGGGCCTGAACCTGTGGAACTACCGCCCCCGTCCCGTCGTCGCGATGGTCGGCGTCGTCGTCCTCGCGCTCGTCGCGGGCGGCATGGGCATCTTCGGCGGCACCACGTCCGAGCCGGTGGCCGACGGCAAGAACGTCGGCCAGGGCAAGCAGATCAACATCGGCTACATCAACTGGGACGAGGGCATCGCCTCCACCTTCCTCTGGAAGGAGATCCTGGAGCAGCGCGGCTTCAAGGTGAACGCCAGCCTGCTCGACGCCGGCCCGCTCTACACCTCGGTCGCCCAGGGCGACGTCGACTTCCAGACCGACGCGTGGCTGCCGACGACGCACGCCACGTACTGGAAGAAGTACGGCGACAAGCTGGAGGACCTCGGCGCCTGGTACGACCGGACGTCGCTGGAGCTGACCGTCCCTTCGTACATGAAGGGCGTCGACTCGCTCGCGGACCTCAAGGGCAAGGGCGGCACGTTCGGCGGCAAGATCGTCGGCATCGAGCCGAGCGCCGGCGAGATGCAGCTGCTCAAGAGCAAGGTGCTGAAGGAGTACGGCCTCGACAAGGAGTACAAGGTCGTCGACGGCTCCACCACGGCGATGCTGTCGGAGCTGAAGGCCGCGTACGCCAAGAAGGAGCCGATCGTCGTTCCGCTCTGGTCGCCGCACTGGGCGTACAACGACTTCGACCTGAAGAAGCTCAAGGACCCGAAGGGCGCCTGGGGCAAGGGCGACGGCGTGCACACGCTGGCGCGCAAGGGCTTCTCCAAGGAGAACCCGCAGGTCGGCAAGTGGCTCAAGAACTTCGACATGAGCGAGAAGCAGCTCACCGGGCTCGAGGCCGAGGTCAACAAGGCCGGCAAGGGCAAGCAGCAGGACGCCGTGCGCGCCTGGCTGAAGAAGAACCCGGGCGTCGTCGACAAGCTGGCGCCGCTGCCGAAGAACTCCGGCGGCGAGGAGAAGAAGCGCCCGCTGAAGGCCGCCTACTTCGCGTGGGACGAGAACATCGCCGTCACCAACCTGTGGAAGCGCGTCCTGGAGAAGCGCGGCTACAAGATGGAGCTGACGCCGGCCGACGTGGGCCCGGTCTACACCGGTCTCGCCCAGGGCGACATCGACCTCGACCTCGACGCGTGGCTGCCCACCGCCCAGAAGACGTACTGGGAGAAGAACAAGGCCGACCTGAACGACATCGGGTCCTGGTACAGCCCGACCTCCTTGGAGGTCGCCGTCCCGTCCTACGTCAAGGACGTGAAGTCCCTCGCGGACCTCAAGGGCAAGGGCGACAGGTTCAAGGGCAAGATCGTCGGGATCGAGCCGGGCACCGGCGTGATGCAGGCGCTCAAGGACAAGGTCCTGCCCGACTACGGCCTCGACAAGGAGTACGAGATCGCCGCGGGCTCGACCCCTGCGATGCTCACCGAGCTGAAGGCCGCGTACGCCAAGAAGGAGCCCATCGCGGTGCTCCTCTGGTCGCCGCACTGGGCGTACAACGAGTACGACCTCACCAAGCTGAAGGACCCCAAGGGCGGCTTCGGCAAGGGTGACACGATCCGCACGATCTCCAGCAAGAAGTTCCCCGAGCAGTACCCGCAGCTCACCAAGTGGCTCAAGAACTTCCACATGAGCGAGGAGCAGCTGGCGAGCCTGGAGAACGAGATCAACAAGGCCGGCAAGGGCAACGAGCCCAAGGCCGTCGACGCCTGGCTGAAGAAGAACCCGGGCTTCGAGGAGAAGATGACGGCCGTGAAGTAGCGCCGGAACCTCCTTCCGTCCTCCCGAGGGGTGGGCCTCGCCTGTGGCGAAGCCCACCCCTCGGGGTGTTCCGGCGGGCCCGCCCGGTCCCTAACCTCGACGGGACCCGGACCCTGTCGAACACCCGACCGGGCCCGCCCTTCCCGGACAGCCGAACGTGAGACCCAGCCCGTGACCGCAAGGCAGCCGAGGACCGTGCTCTTCGCCGTCACCCTCGTACTGGCCCTGGCCGCCGCCCTGCTCGTCGCCCGGCTCGCCCGCGCCGACACCGCCCCCGCCTCCCCGGCCACCGCACGCCTGGCCGCGCTCGCCCGCAGCGTGCCTGCCGCCGACGGCCACCGCTACGACGCCCGGGACCACACCGGTCGCACCATGGACGCCGCGCAGATCGAGCAGGCCCAGGACGGCACGTACCTCGCCGTCTACCACACGCTCCTGCGCGACGGCCGCTTCCACGCCGCCGTCGCCACCTCCACCGACCTGCGCCACTGGCGGCGCCGCCATGACTTCGGCCCCGGCACCCACCAGGCCACGCTCGCCCACGACGGCCGGGGCGGATACGTCCTCGCCTACGAGAGGGACCCGCGCAACCACATCGCGGTCCGCGCCTACGGAAACCTCACCGCGCTGCTGCACGGGCACGCCCGGCGCTCCTTCGACGCCCCGCTGACCCTCTCCCGCTGCGCCGAGGGAACCCCGGCCATCACCGCCGTGCGCGGCGCCACGATCCACCTCACCGGGCACTACCGGGCGGGCTGCAACACCGACCGCCAGCTGCGCGCCACCCTCACCGGCTTCCGCCACTGGCACGCCGAGCCGGACCGGCGGCTCGACCGCGCCGTCCGCAGCCGGGGCAACGGCGGCAACATCGGCGACCGGGCGCCCGTCGAGCTCGGCGGGGAGCGCGTGGTGCTCATCGAGGGCCAGGGGCGGCCCGGCGACTTCGGCAGCTGGGGCACGTACGCGTACGACCCCTCCAGTGGCCGCGCCGACCGCCTCGACATCCAGACGCACGGCGGCAGCCACGCCTTCGCCAACCCCTCCGCGACCCTGCTCACCGACCCCCGGGGCCAACCTGCCCTGCTCGTCAGCCTGTTCGTACCGGCTGAGGGATCCGCGCCCGGGGAGGCCGGACAACTGCTCTACTGGCACCAGCTGTAGGACGCGAAAAAGAGGCGCGCGGCCCACTTCCTTGGAAGGGTGTGGGTGGGAGACGGGCGGGCGGTCCCGGCAACGGGGCAAAACCGTTTGGCGAACATGCGTAGGGTGCAGAAAACCCCTCAGGGTTGCGAGCGGGCCGATGCGCGGAAGGGAGCCGAGGCGATGGACGAGCACAAGGAGACCCTCCGGGTGGGCTCGGCCGTGCGGCGCCGCCGCCGGCAGCTCGAGCTCACCCTCGCCGTCGTCGCCGAGCGCAGCGGCCTCTCCGTGCCGTTCCTGAGCCAGATCGAGAACGAGCGCGCCCGCCCCAGCATGCGCTCCCTGCAACGTGTCGCCGACGCCCTGTGCACCACCGACGTGGAGCTCCTCGCCGCCGCCGACCCGGCCCGCACCGTCGAGGTGGTGCGCGCCGCCGACGACACGGACCTGGACGGCTCCACGCCCGAGGCCCGCGTCCGCGAGCTGGCGCGCGGGCACCACCAGCTGCACGCCCTGGAATTCATCGGGGACCACGACGAGGGACGCGAATTCCAGCACCGCAACGACGAGTTGCTGTACATCGTCGAGGGCGCCGTGGAGATGGAGGCCGAGGGGCGGGCCTACCGCCTGGGCCGCGGCGACACCCTGTTCCTCACCGGCGGAGTGCGCCACCGCTGGCGGGCCACCGTGCCCGACACCCGGGTCCTGGTGATCGCCGTGGGGGACCACATCGAAGCGGTGGACGACAGGGGGCGCTGACGTGCCGCTCGCGCGCGGCCCGCTGCGGGTCGTCTCCCTGGTGCCCTCGCTCACCGAGGCCCTCGCCGTCACCGTGCCGGGCACGCTGGTGGGGGCCACCGAGTGGTGCAGCCATCCGGCCGGGCTCGACGTGGTCCGGGTCGGCGGCACCAAGAACCCCGACGTGCCCCGCATCGTCTCCCTCGCCCCGGACCTGGTCGTCGCCAACGAGGAGGAGAACCGCGCCCCCGACCTCGCGGCGCTGCGCGCGGCCGGCGTCGAGGTCCTGGTGACCGAGGTCCGCTCCCTGGAGCAGGCCTTCCGGGAGCTGGCGCGGGTGGTCGCGGCGTGCGGGGCGGAGCGGCCCGGGTGGCTGACGGAGGCCGAGGAGGCGTGGCGGCGGCTGCCCGCGCCAGCGGGCCGGCTGCGGGCGGCGGTGCCCATCTGGCGGCGGCCGTGGATGGTCCTCGGCCGCGACACGTTCGCGGGTGACCTCCTCGCCCGGCTCGGCGTCGACAACGCGTACGCCGGTCACGCCGAGCGGTATCCGCGGGTGCCGGTCGAGGAACTGTGCGCCGCGGAGCTCGACCTGGTGGTGCTGCCGGACGAGCCGTACCGCTTCACGCGCGACGACGGCCCCGAGGCGTTCCCCGCGCACCTGCCGGCCGCCCTGGTCAGCGGCCGGCACCTCACCTGGTACGGCCCGTCGCTCGCCGAGGCCCCGGCCGTGCTCGGCGCCGCGCTGCGGGAGGCCCGGCCGCGCCCTACGGGGTGACCGACACCGGGGCGGGGGCCGGTGCCGCGAGGAGCCTTCCGTCGACGACCCCGCGCAGGGTGTGCGCGAGCGCCACGGCCCACACCGCCACGAGGAGGACGAAGAGACCGACCGCGAGCCAGCCGAAGACCGCGAGCCCGGTGTGCTTGCCGAGGCCCTCGGCGCCCGTCACACAGGTGCCCACCGGGAAGGTGAACGCCCACCACGTCATCGCGAAGCCCATGCCGCGGCGCCGGGCCCGCACCACCATCGCCCCCGCGAGCACCAGCCACATCATCGCGAAGCCCATCACGGGCACCCCGTAGAGGACGGCGAAAACCAGGAAGCCCCGGTCGATGGGGGCCTGGACGACGCCGGGCGCGAAGTCGGCGAACTTGTTCGTCGCGGTGGTCGACTGGCCGAGCGGGCCGAGCACCAGGAAGAGCGTGGGGGTGAGCGCCAGGGGGAGCGGCCCCGCCGTCACCAGCCTGGCGAAGATCACCGGCAGCATCACCAGGGTGGTGAGCAGGCTCAGGCCGAACATCGCGAAGCAGCCGTAGAGCAGGGTCTGCTGGGCCTGGCCCGCGGACAGGTGCGGGATGAGCAGCGGGCCGAGGGCCGCCGACACCATGGGGGCCACCACCGGCAGCAGCCACACGGGCGAGGCCTGGTCGGGGGCGATGCGGTGGCGGACCACCATCAGATACGGGACGGCCACGGCGGCCGCGAGCCCGATGGCCGTGCCGGCGGTGTACAGCGCGGTGTCGAGCGCGATGGCGGCGCCCGTGCCGATCCAGTCCCTGCCGACGATCAGGGTGCCGCCGCCCACTGCGAGCAGCGCCATCGACAGGCAGCCGTAGAACGGCGCCATCGCCGGGTCGAGCAGGTGGGCGCGGGCCTGGTCCCGGTGGTGGGCCCAGTGCGCGGCGCGGGCGACCAGCAGCACGGCGAGCAGGACGACGGAGAGCGCCCACAGGACGGTGCAGCCCGTGCGCAGCCCGGGGAAGGTGTACGGCAGCGTCGCGCCCGCGTTGGCGATGATGGCGGTGCCCATGACCGAGGCGTACCAGTTCGGGCCGAGGTGGCGGACGGCGAGGAGGCGGGTGCCGGCGACTGTGGGGGAGGTGCCCGCCGAGGTGGCGGGCCGAGCGGTGGTGACCATGGGTCCACGGTCTTACGAAGAGGGGGTCGGCCACCAGGGAGCGGTGTTCTATGGGGGCATAAAGTGACTTTATGAGTACGTCCCCCGCGCCCCCTCCATCCCCTGGGTCCCCTCCATCTCCCGCATCCCCTTCATCTCCCGCGTCAACCGAGCCCTCCGCCGCCCCGAATGTCCCTCCGGCCTCACTGGCCCACCGCGTACCCGACCTCGGCGCGCTCCAGCTGCTCCTCGCCGTGGCCAGGCTCGGCAGCCTGGGCCGGGCCGCCCGCGAGCTCGGCATCACGCAGCCCGCGGCGAGCAGCCGGGTGCGGGCCATGGAGCGGCAGCTCGGCGTCGCGCTCGTCGAGCGCTCGCCCCGCGGCTCGCGGCTGACGGACGCGGGGGCCCTGGTCACCGACTGGGCGGGCCGCATCGTGGAGGCGGCCGAGGCCTTCGACGCGGGGGCGCAGGCGCTGCGCGACCGGCGGGACTCGCGGCTGCGGGTCGCGGCCAGCATGACGATCGCCGAGTATCTGCTGCCGGGGTGGCTGATCGCGCTGCGGACCGAGCGGCCGGACACCGCCGTCTCGCTGCTCGCGGGCAATTCCACCGCCGTCGCGGCCCGGCTCCTGGCCGGCGAGGCGGATCTCGGCTTCGTCGAGGGGCTCACCGTGCCGGGCGGGCTCGACGACGTGGTCGTCGCCCACGACCGCCTCGTCGTGGTGACCGCGCCGGGCCACCCGTGGGCGCGCCGCGCGAAGCCGCTGGGCGCGGCGGAACTGGCGGCGACGCCGCTGATCCTGCGGGAGGAGGGGTCGGGCACCCGGCAGGTCCTCGAAGCGGCGCTCGGCGGCCTCGCCAGGCCGCTGATCGAGCTGTCGTCGACGACGGCGGTCAAGGCTTCGGCGGTGAGCGGCGCGGGGCCCTCCGTCCTGAGCGAGCTGGCGGTGGGCGAGGAGCTGGCGGCGCGGCGCCTGGTGGAGATCCCGCTCGCGGACGTACGGCTGCGCAGGGAGCTGCGGGCCGTCTGGCCGGCGGGGCACCGTATCGCGGGCCCGGGAAGGGACCTGCTGTCGCTGACGCGGCGCGCGCGGTGAGCGGGGGGCCTGGCGTCCCGAAGTGGGCCCCGCCCACCATGGGTGCATGAACGTGACCGCGCCTCCCGCGACCGGTGTCCGGACCTCCTGGCGGCAACTGCCCGCGCACGTTCGCGCGGAGCTGGAGGGTGCGCTCGGCGCGGCCGTGGTCGGGGCGGTGACGCAGCGCGGGGGATTCTCGCCGGGTGTCGCCGCCCGGGTGCGGCTCGCTGACGGCAGGCGGGCCTTCGTCAAGGCCGTCAGCGCCGAGGTCAACCCCGGCAGCCCCCGCCTGCACCGCGCCGAGGCCCGCAACGCCGCGGCGCTGCCGGACTCCGTGCCCGCGCCCCGGCTCCTGACCTCCTACGACGACGGGACCTGGGTCGCGCTCGCCTTCGAGGACGTCGACGGCAGGCAGCCCCAAGTGCCGTGGCGCACCGGGGAGTTCGGGCGGGTCCTGGACGCGGTGGACGAGCTCGCGCGGGACATGACGCCGACGTCGCTGGCCGTTCCGTCCGCCGTCGAGGCGGTGGCGGGCATGTTCCGCGGGTGGGAGCGGCTGCTCGGCCAGGGGGCGGGGGACGACGCCAGGCTCGATCCGTGGGTCCGGCGCAATCTGCCCGCCCTCGCCGAACTCGCCGCCCCCGCGGGCGAGTCCGCGGCGGGCGACACCCTGGCCCACGGCGACCTGCGCGCCGACAACATCCTGCTGACGTCAAGCGAGGGCCGGGTCGTCTTCGTCGACTGGCCGCACGCCCTGCGCGCCGCGCCCTGGTTCGACCTGCTCCTGATGCTGCCGTGCGTGCGGGCGCAGGGAGGGCCCGACCCGGAGGCCGTGTTCACCGCCCGGCGGGCGGGCCGGGGCGCCGACCCGCGGCGCGTGACCGCGGTACTGGCCGGTCTCGCCGGGTACTTCGTGCGGCAGTCCCTGCAACCCGCGCCGCCCGGCCTGCCCACCCTGCGCGCCTTCCAGGCGGCCCAGGGCGCGGCCGCCGTCGAGTGGCTCAGGACGCGGCTCGCGACGCGGCGCGGACCAGAGCTGCCATGACCCGGGTGTCCTCGCCCATTTCCGGGTGCCACTGCACTCCGAGTGCCCAGCGGGGGCCGGGGAGTTCGACGGCTTCGACGGTGCCGTCCTCGGCGTACGCGGAGACCACCAGGTCGTCGCCGAGGCGGTCCACCGCCTGGTGGTGGTAGGTCGGCACGTCCGTGGACGCGTCCGGGACGATCGACTCGTACAGCGTGCCGGGGACCGGCTTCACGGTGTGCGTGTCGAAGACACCGACCCGCTCCCGGTGCCCCTCCATGTGCTGGACCAGCGTCCCGCCGCGCGCCACGTTCAGCAGCTGCATCCCGCGGCAGATGCCGAGCAGCGGCGTCCCGGATGCCAATGCGGCCTCGATCAGGGCGAGTTCCCAGGCGTCCCGCTCCCGGGCGGGCGGCCCCGTGTGCTCCTCGGGCGCCGCGCCGTACCGGGCGGGCTCGACGTCGGGGCCGCCCGCGACGACCACGCCGTCCAGCCGCGCGACGACGGACCGGGCGTGCTCCGGATCGTCCGGCGGCAGCATCGCGGCGATGCCGCCCGCCGCCTGCACGAGCCGGGGGTACCCGGCCGGCAGGAGCGCCGCGGGCAGCTCCCACACGCCCCAGGCGGCCCTGGACTCCAGATAGGTGCTGACCCCGATCAGCGGCCTGCCGCTCACTGCGTTCTTTCTCACCGTTCTCCGTCCACCCTCACCGTGCTGATCAATTGCGTTCCAACTCTGCCTCGGCGGCCGCCAGCGCCGCGAACTCCTCCTCCGGCGCGCGTGCCACCAGACGGTGGCGGCTGTACATCCCGAAGTAGGCGATGGCGACGACGTACACGGCGAGTGCGATGAGCGCGGCCACCACGTCCACCAGGAAGGTGGCGACCAGCGCCGCGCACGCGAGGACCAGCGCCACGGACGAGGTCAGGACGCCGCCGGGCGTGCGGTAGGGCCGTTCGAGGCCGGGCTCGCGGCGGCGCAGCACGATGTGCGAGAGCGACATCAGCGCGTACGAGATGGTCGCGCCGAAGACCGCGACGTTCAGCATGCGGGCGCCGTCACCGGTCGCCGCGGCCAGGCCGAAGCCGATCGCGCCCGGGACGAGCAGGCCCAGGTAGGGGGCCTTGCGGCTGCTGGTGAGCGACAGGAAGCGGGGGAGGTAGCCGGCCCGGGAGAGGGCGAAGAGCTGGCGCGAGCCCGCGTAGATCAGCGAGAAGAAGGAGGCCACCAGGCCCGCGAGGCCCGCGTAGTTGATGACGCGGCTCAGGCCCGTCGCCCTGCCGTCCGGCTGTAGCGCCTCGACCAGCGGGTTGCCGGCGCCCTGGATCGCGTCGGCGCCGCGCGCGCCGGCCGACGCGAAGAAGGTGAGGAGCGCGAGCGCGACGAGGATCGCCATCGACCAGCGGATCGCGCGCGGCAGCGTGCGCGCCGGGTCCTTCGTCTCCTCGGCGGCCAGCGGTACGCCCTCGACGCCGAGGAAGAACCACATGCCGAAGGGGAACGCCGCCCAGATGCCGAGGACCCCCATCGGCAGCCAGGAACTGGCGCCGAAGGAGTCCGCGTCCACGGGGATGTCGTTCAGCTTCGACGCGTCGAAGTCCATGAACGCGCCGACCGCGAAGACCAGCAGCGCCGCCACCGCGACGCCCGTCACCACGAAGCTGAACCGCAGCGCCTCGCCGACGCCCCAGAGGTGGATGCCGATGAAGACCACGAAGCAGACCAGGTACACCGGCCACCCCGAGGTGAGCCCGAAGAGGCCGAGCGACTCGACGTAGTCGCCGATGAAGATGGAGATCGCGGCGGGGGCGAGTATGTACTCGATGAGGATCGCCGTGCCGGTCAGGAAGCCGCCCCAGGGCCCGAGCGCCCGGCGCGCGAAGCCGTAGCCGCCGCCCGCCGTGGGCAGCACGGACGAGAGCTCGGCGAGCGAGAAGACCATGCACGCGTACATCACGCCCATGAGCGCCATGGCGATGGCGAGGCCGCCGAAGCCGCCCTCGGCGAGGCCGAAGTTCCAGCCCGAGTAGTCGCCGGAGACGACGTAGGCGACGCCGAGGCCGGTGAGCAGGAGCCAGCCCGCGCTGCCCCGGCGGAGCGTTCTGCGCTCCAGATAGTCGTCCGCCGGTTCGGCTGGGCTCGGCTTGGTGGACTCCACGGTCATGGCACGGCTCCTATACGAGGGCACTGCGGCTTGCGGCGGGCGGCCCAGGGGGCGACTCAGGCGGGCGACTCAATGGAACGGAGCCATACCTTTGCCGTGCCGGGTGGGAGAAATCAAGCCCCGTGCGTTACACGCCGGTTAATCGCGCCTCACGTCAGGAAGCCGCGCAGCAGCGCCGCCGTCCCCGCGCAGTGCTCGCGCATCATCTCCCGCGCGCCGTCCGCGTCCCCGTCGAGCACCGCCTCGACCAGCGCGGTGTGCTGGCGCTGCGAGTGCTCCAGGTTCCGCACCAGGAGCGGGATGCAGTCCAGGAGGTCGTTGACGGTGGCCCGGACCGCCGCGTACTGCGCGGTGAGCGTCGGCGACCCGCAGAGCTCGGCGAGGGTGAGGTGCAGCAGCGTGTCCAGCCTGCGGTACTCCGAAAGGGGCGCGTCATGGGTCCGGTCGAGTGCCGCCCGCAACCGGTCGGCCTGCTCGCCGGTGAGCCCGTGCGCCGCGCAGAGCCCGGCCGCGCCCACCTCCAGGACCTCGCGGAAGCGCAGCGCGTCCTCCACGTCGACGTCCTTGATGCGGCGGCGCAGCTCGTCCTCGCCGGGCGCCTCGGGGCGCGGGCGCACGAAGGTGCCGCCGTACCGCCCGCGCCGCGACTCCACGAGCCCCTGGTCCTGCAGCACCTTCAGGACCTCGCGCAGCGTGACCCTGCTGATGCCGAGGCGGTCGGCCAGCTCCCGCTCCGACGGCAGGCGTTCGCCGCCGGGGACCAGGCCGAGGCGGACGACCTGGAGGATCTGCTCCAGCGCCTCCTCGAAGCCGTTGCCCGCCCGCACCGGACGCAGCACCGGAGTCAGCCGGTCGTCGTCCTGCGGCGCGGGCGAGGTGCCCCCCGGCGCGCCCTCTTCCGTGTGCGACATGCCCGTACCCCCTTCCCAAGCAAAGGTTCTCCGCAATACCTTATGGCTCCCGGCTGACCCAAGGAGGCTTTTCCCGTGGCAGACCGCACACCACCGCTCGCCGTCGAGGAGCTGACGGCCCTCGTCGCGAGCGGCGAGATCGACACTGTCGTCCTGGCCTTCCCCGACATGCAAGGGCGGCTCCAGGGCAAGCGGTTCGCCGCCCGCTTCTTCCTCGACGAGGTCCTCGAACACGGCACGGAGGGCTGCAACTACCTCCTCGCCGTCGACACCGAGATGAACACCGTCGACGGATACGCCATGTCCTCCTGGGACCGCGGCTACGGCGACTTCGCCATGCACCCCGACCTCACCACGCTGCGCCGGGTCCCCTGGAACGAGGGCACCGCGATGCTCATCGCGGACCTCGCCTGGAACGACTCCTCGCCCGTGGTCGCCGCGCCCCGCCAGATCCTCCGCCGCCAGCTGGAGCGTCTCGCCGAGCTCGGCCTGAGTGCGCACGTCGGCACCGAGCTGGAGTTCATCGTCTTCAAGGACACCTACGAACAGGCCTGGGACGCGGGGTACAAGGGCCTCACCCCGGCCAACCAGTACAACATCGACTACTCGGTCCTCGGCACCGGCCGCATCGAGCCGCTGCTGCGCCGCATCCGCAACGACATGGCCGCAGCGGGCCTCGTCGTCGAGTCCGCCAAGGGCGAGTGCAACCCGGGCCAGCACGAGATCGTGTTCCGCTACGACGAGGCTCTCGTCACCTGCGACCAGCACGCCATCTACAAGACCGGCGCCAAGGAGATCGCGGCCCAGGAGGGCGTCTCGCTCACCTTCATGGCCAAGTTCAACGAGCGCGAGGGCAACTCCTGCCACATCCACCTCTCGCTCCAGGACGCCGACGGCACCAACGTCATGGCGGGCTCCCCGGACGACCCGCACGGCATGTCGCCCATCATGCGGCACTTCCTGGCCGGCCAGCTCGCGGCACTGCGCGACTTCTCCCTGCTGTACGCGCCCAACATCAACTCCTACAAGCGGTTCCGGCCCGGCTCCTTCGCGCCGACCGCCGCCGCCTGGGGCCACGACAACCGCACCTGCGCGCTCCGCGTCGTCGGCCACGGCCCCTCGCTCCGCTTCGAGAACCGCCTGCCGGGCGGCGACGTCAACCCGCACCTCGCGGTCGCCGGACTGGTCGCCGCGGGCCTGTACGGCGTCGAGCAGAAGCTCGAACTGCCCGCGGAGTGCACCGGCAACGCCTACGGCGGCGAATACGAGCACGTCCCCACCACCCTGCGCGAGGCCGCCGAGCTCTGGGAGAACAGCCCCATCGCCAAGGCGGCCTTCGGCGACGAGGTGGTCGCGCACTACCGCAACATGGCGCGGGTCGAGCTGGACGCCTTCGACTCCGCGGTGACCGACTGGGAGCTGCGCCGCTCCTTCGAACGCATGTGAGGCCCTGCCGTGTCCGACCTGCATGAACTCCACGTACTGAACCCGGCGACCGAAGAAGTCGTCGCCACCGTCCCCGCCGCCACCGCGCGGGACGTCGACGCCGCCGTCGCCCGCGCCGCCACGGCGCAGACCGCGTGGGCCGCCGCTGCCCCCGCCGACCGCGCCCGCCTGCTGCGCCGCTTCGCGTCCGTCGTCGACGGCCACCTCGAGGAACTGGCCCACTGTGAGGTGCGCGAGGCCGGCCACCTCATCGGCAACGCCCGCTGGGAGGCCGGCAACGTCCGCGACCTCCTGGAGTACGCGGCCGGGGGAGTGGAGCGCCTGAACGGCCGCCAGATCCCGGTCCCCGGCGGCCTCAACGTCACCCTCCTCGAACCCCTCGGCGTCGTCGGCGTCATCGCCCCCTGGAACTTCCCGATGCCGATCGCCGCCTGGGGCACCGCCCCCGCCCTCGCGGCCGGCAACGCGGTGATCCTCAAACCCGCAGAGACGACACCGCTCACCGCGCTGCGCCTCGCCGAACTCGCCCTGGAGGCAGGCCTTCCCGAAGGCCTCTTCCAGGTCCTGCCGGGCACGGGCGACGACGCGGGCAACGCGCTCGTCGAGCACCCCGGCGTCGCCAAGATCGTGTTCACCGGCTCCACCCGCGTCGGCAAGCGGATCATGACCAAGTGCGCCGACCGCGTGAAGCGCCTCACCCTCGAACTCGGCGGCAAGAGCCCGAACATCGTCTTCGCCGACGCCGACGTGGAGGCCGCGGCCCTCGCCGCCCCCATGGCGTACCTCGACAACTCCGGCCAGGACTGCTGCGCCCGCACCCGCATCCTCGTGCAGCGCTCGGTCCACGACCGTTTCCTGGAGACCATGCGGCCCGCCGTCGAATCGGTCGTCGTGGGCGACCCGTCCGACGAGAAGACCCAGATGGGCCCGCTCATCTCCGCCGCCCAGCTGGAGCGCGTACGGTCCTACGTCCCGCCCGGCACCGGCATCCACGGGGCGGCCCCCGAGGGCCCCGGCTTCTGGTTCCCGCCGACCCTGCTCACCGACGTCGACCCGGACGCGCCCGTCGCGACCGAGGAGGTCTTCGGGCCGGTCGCCGTGGTCATCCCCTTCGAGGACGAGGCCGACGCCATCCGGCTCGCCAACGCCACCGAGTACGGCCTGTCCGGCTCGATCTGGACGCGTGACGTGGGGCGGGCACTGCGCGTCTCCGGCGCTGTCCGGGCCGGCAACCTCTCCGTCAACTCGCACTCCAGCGTGCGCTACTGGACCCCGTTCGGGGGTTACCAGCAGTCCGGGCTCGGCCGTGAACTCGGCCCGGACGCGCTCGCCGCCTTCACCGAGACCAAGAACGTCTTCATCAGCACCGCACGCACCGACAGCACGGAGGCCTGAAGCACCATGACCGACCAGACCATCTGCCGCCGCCTCGTCGGCCGCACCGCCGTCATCACCGGCGCCGGCAGCGGCATCGGCCTCGCCACCGCGCGCCGCCTCGCGTCCGAGGGCGCCCACGTCGTCTGCGGCGACATCGACGAGAGCGCGGGCAAGAAGGCCGCCGAGGAGGTCGGGGGGACCTTCGTGAAGGTCGACGTCACCGACGCCGAGCAGGTCGAGGCGCTCTTCAGGACGGCCTACGAGACCTACGGCTCCGTCGACGTCGCCTTCAACAACGCGGGCATCTCACCGCCCGACGACGACTCCATCCTGGACACCGGCCTGGAGGCCTGGAAGCGCGTCCAGGAGGTCAACCTCACCTCCGTCTACCTGTGCTGCAAGGCCGCCATCCCCTACATGCGGCGACAGGGCAAGGGCTCCATCATCAACACCGCCTCGTTCGTGGCGCGGATGGGCGCGGCGACCTCGCAGATCTCCTACACCGCCTCCAAGGGCGGCGTCCTCGCCATGTCCCGCGAGCTGGGCGTGCAGTTCGCCCGCGAGGGCATCCGCGTCAACGCGCTCTGCCCCGGCCCGGTCAACACCCCGCTCCTCCAGGAGCTGTTCGCCAAGGACCCCGAGCGCGCCGCCCGCCGCCTCGTCCACATCCCCGTGGGCCGCTTCGCCGAGGCCGACGAGCTCGCCGCCGCGGTGGCGTTCCTCGCCAGCGACGACTCCTCCTTCGTCAACGCCACCGACTTCCTGGTCGACGGCGGCATCTCCGGCGCGTACGTCACGCCGCTCTAGGCCCCGCTCGCAGCTGCTCCCGTAGTTCACCCAGCAGCCACCCACCCGTCAGCCGGGCGTCGCACGACGCCCGGCTGACCTGCGTAAACACTGGAGTGTGTCCGTGAACTTCAAGCGCCGCGCCCTTGCCTGCGCCGCCGTGCTCGCCACCGCCGCAGCCGGCCTCGCCACCGTCCAGACCCCCGCCGAAGCGGCCCGGGCCACCCGGCCCGCCGCGCACGGCCGCCCGGCCGCCTGCCCCGACCTCACCGTCACGAAGGGCTGGTACGGCCAGAACAAGGAGCGTCTGCAGCGGATGATCGATGCGTACGGCCGCTGCGGCCCACACCGGCACGACGGCGGCGCCCGGCCGGTCGCCGTCTTCGACTGGGACAACACCGTCATTAAGAACGACATCGGCGACGCCACCCTGTACTGGCTGCTGCGCAACGGCAGGATCCGCACCCCGGAGCGCGGCGACTGGCACACCACGAGCCGCTACCTGACCGCCCCCGCGGCACAGGCCCTGGCCAAGGCCTGCCCGGCCACCGGAACCACCCTCCCCACCGACCGCGACACCGCCTGCGCCGACGAGATACGCACCGTCTACGGCGAGGGCACCACCACCTCGGGCGCGACCGCCTTCGACGGCTTCGACCACCGCCGGATGGAACCGCAGTACGCCTGGCTCGCCCAGCTCACCCACGGCTGGTCCACCCACCGGGTGAAGCAGTTCGCGGCCGCCGCCCGCAAGGAGAACCTCGCCGCGCCCATCGGCACGGAACAGCGGGTCGGCACCGGCCGGGTCACCGGCTGGATCCGCTATTACGACCAGCAGCGCGACCTGATCCACACCCTGAAGAAGGCCGGCTTCGACGTCCACATCGTCTCCGCCTCCCCCGAACCCGTCGCCGAGGTCTGGGCCGAGGCCGTCGGCGTCGACGCCCGGCACACCCTCGGCATCCGCAACGTCACCGCGCACGCCAGGCAGACCGCCCACCTCAAGGGCTGCGGAACCGCCGAGGACGGCGACGACTCGATGATCACGTACATCGACGGCAAGCGCTGCTGGATCAACCAGGAGATCTACGGGGTGCGCGGCGCCGCCGCCGAGCGGGTCCAACCCGCCGTGCGGCGCCCGGTGTTCGCCGCCGGCGACTCCGACACCGACGTCTCCTTCCTGCGTGACGCCACCGGCCTGCGGCTCGCCCTGAACCGCAACAAGAACGAGCTGATGTGCCGGGCCTACGACGACGGCGACGGCCGCTGGCTGGTCAACCCCATGTTCATCGCACCCAAGGCCAGGAAGGCCGGCCCCTACCCCTGCGCCACCACCGGATACGTCCGACGGGACGGCACACGGGCCCCGGTGCGCCGTACGGACGGGTCCGTGATCCCCGATCAGCTGGACACGGTGTACGGGCCGTCGGCACCATCGCCGACGGCGAAGGACTGATGTACGGTCCACACGCATGCGTAACAGAAACATTTTGGCGCTGACCCTGGCCGCCGCCGCCACCCTGGCGGCCGTGCCGGCAGCTCTCCCCGCGGCCGCCGCCACGCCCGCGAACTCCCGTACGGCCACCGGGCATTGCCCCCAGCTGTCGAAGAAGCTGACCTGGTACGGCGACAACCGCGCCCACCTCCAGCGGATGATCGACGAACGCGGCAGCTGCTCGCACCCGCGGTCCGGACACGGCCACCAGCGACCGGTGGCCGCCTTCGACTGGGACAACACCGTCACCAAGAACGACGTCACCGACGCGACCATCGCCTGGTCCCTGCGGCACGACAAGATCCTGCGCCCCAAGAGCTGGAAGTCCACCAGCAAGTGGATGACCGACGAGGCCGACCGCGCCCTCACCGAGGCCTGCGGCACCGACGTGCCCGTCGGCAGGCCGCTGCCCACCTCCACCGACACCGCCTGCGCGGACGAGATCTTCGAGGTCCGCGAGGACGGCAGGACGATGAGCGGCGCCGCCGCCTTCGCGGGCGAGTGGGACCACCGTCACACCGTCCCGCAGTACGCCTGGGTGCCGCAGCTCTTCGCCGGGCACACCGTCCGCGAGCTGGAGTCGTACGCGGCGAAGGCCCGCACCGAGGCGCTGGCCGCCCCGATCGGCGCCACCCAGCGGGTCGGCACCCACGAGATCCCCGGCTACGTCCGCTACTACGACCAGCAGCGCGACCTGATCCGCACCCTCAAGAAGGCCGGCTTCGACGTCTACATCGTCTCGGCCGGCTCGGAGCCGGTCACCGAGGTCTGGTCGAAGGGCGTCGGCATCGACCGGCGGCACACCGTCGCCATCCGCTCGGTCCTGGACCGCAAGGGCCGCATCACCACCTGGAACCAGGGCTGTGGCGGTGTCCCCGTCAACAAGGGCGAGGCCATCCCGTACATCGACGGCAAGCGCTGCTGGATCAACCAGGAGATCTTCGGCATCAAGGGCAAGAAGGCCTGGGACAGGCAGGACCGGGCGCACCGCATCGCGCTCGGCGGCGGCGACGCCGACACGGACGTCACCTTCGTCGGCGACGCGACCGGCGCGCACCTCGTGCTGAACCGCAACAAGAACGAGGTGATGTGCCGCGCCTACGACGACGCGGACGGCCGCTGGATCGTGAACCCCATGTTCATCGAACCGCTGAAGCAGAAGGCCGACCCCTACCCCTGCTCGACGAGCGCGTACAACGAACACAACGGCGACAAGGGCCCCGTCCGGCGCCCGGACGGGGCCATCGTCCCCGACCAGACGGACTCGGTGTACTGATCTTCACGGCAGGTCCTAGAGTGCCGGGATGAGCATGTCGACTCCGCCCGGCTGGTACCCCGACCCATCGGCGCCGGGCGTGGAGCGCTGGTGGGACGGGACCGCCTGGACCGAGCACCGGCGGACTCCCGAGTACACGCAGGCGCAGCAGGGCTTCGGGCCGCCCGGCGACGTCACGGCCGTGATGGCCCCGGCCGGCTCCGGCGGCGGCCGGGGCAAGGTCGTGGCGCTCGCCGCCGCCGGGGTCGTCCTCGTCGGCGCGATCGTCACCGGCGCCGTCCTCCTGACCAAGGACGACGGCGGGGCCACGGGCGGCGCGCCGGGGCCGAGCGTGCCCGTCAAGAGCGCACCCGCGCCGAGCGAAACGGCGTCGAAGTCGGCCTCCCCGACCTCCGACCCCGACCCGGACACCCTCGTCGACGACCTCAACGGCATCACGCTGCCCGTCCCCGACGGCTGGGAGAAGGACGACGACTCCTTCGGCGGCGGCGCCACCATCCAGACCCCGGACATCGTCGACTGTCCGGGCGACTCCGGCCTCTGCCGCGAGGGCACCGTCACGTCGAGCACCGTGACGGGCACGGACGAGACCGACCCCAAGGCGATCGCCCTCGCCGACATCAAGGACGCGGCCGACGCGGCGTACGACCGGGACAAGCTGGACAAGCAGCCCTACGGCGGCATCACGGGCCACGAGAAGCTCAAGGAGGGCCAGATCGCCGTCGCCGGGCGCTCCGGCTACTACGTCCGCTGGCGCGTCCACACCGCCAAGGGCCCCGGCGGGTACGTCCAGTCGCTCGCGTTCAAGTCCAGTGTCGGCTCTCAGTCGCCGGTCATCGTCCGCTTCGCCGTCGGCGCCGGCGACGACGCGCCGCCGGTCTCTGTGATGGACGAGATCACCGAGGGCATCCGGTCCGTCGACGACAGCGCGACGGGTGGCGGCGTCGGCGAGGACGTGGGGCCCACCCCGTAGCGCCGGGGTGGGCCCGCGCGGCCGGGTGCGGGGTCAGAGGAAGGTCTGCCCCTCGCCCCGGTACGTCGGAACGCTCCCCGTCACCTCGTCGCCCTCGACCAGGTGCAGCGTCTCGAACCGCTCGCACAGCTCCCCGGCCTTGGCGTGCCGGAACCACACCTTGTCGCCGATCCGCAGATCGTCCGCGGGCGGGCCGTGCAGCGGCGTCTGCACCTCGCCGGCGCCCTCCTGCGGATCGTAGGAGAGCCCCTCCGGCAGATACGGGACCGGCGAACGGTCCGGGCCCGCGACCCCCGACGCCGGATAGCCGCCGCCGAGCACGGTCACGGTCCCCGCGCCGGGCCGCCGCACCACGGGCTGCGCGAAGAGCGCGGCCGGACGCCCGCTGAACGACGTGTAGTTGTCGAAGAGCCGCGGCACGAAGAGCCCCGACCCCGCCGCGATCTCGGTGACCGCACGCTCGGCCGCGGTGTGCTGCACGCTGCCGGTGCCGCCGCCGTTCACGAACTCCAGCTCCGGCGCGACCTCCCGGACGGCGGCGATGGTCTGCCCCCGGCGTGCGGCCAGCTCCCTGCGGGCCGCCGCCTGCATCATCCGGATCGCCCGCGAGCGTGCCGGGTGCCCCTCGACCGCGTCGCCCACCCCCGCGACATGGCCCTCGTACGCCATGACGCCCACGAGCCGGAAACCCGAACGCCGCACGATGGCGCGGGCCAGGGCCGAGACCTGTGCGGGGGAGTGCAGCGGCGAACGGAGCGCCCCGACGCGCACCCGTCCGCCCAGCACCTTGAGGGACGTGTCCAACTCCAGGCAGACCCGCACCTCTTCGGTGCCGCCGTCCCTGGCCTCGTCGATCAGCCGCAGCTGGGCCGGGTCGTCGACCATCACCGTCACCGCGGCGGCGAGCTTCGGGTCGGCGGTCAGCCGCGCGAAGGAGGCGCGGTCCGCCGAGGGGTAGGCGAGCAGTACGTCGTCGAAGCCGGCGCCGGCCAGCCAGAGCGACTCGGCGAGCGTGAACGACATGATCCCGGCGAAACCCTCCCGGGCCAGCACCCGTTCGAGCAGGGCACGGCAGCGCACGGACTTGCTCGCCACCCGTATCGGCTTGCCGGCGGCCCGGCGTGCGAGGTCGTCGGCGTTCGCGTCGAACGCCTCCAGATCGACGATCGCCACGGGGGCGTCGAGGTGTGCGGTGGCCCGGTCGTAACGGGCCCGGTCTGCTGCACGGGCTGTCATGGCCGAAGCCTGCCAGACACGATTACCGGAGGGTAGGGGGATGATCCGGGCAGATCGCCCGGGGGCGAGGACTGGGTTCCCTCGCCTCCCGCGCCAGCCCGTAGAGTGACGCGCACGGAGCCTGGCCGAGCGGTGCGCACGGAGCCTCGCCGACCGCGCGCTCCGGCCGGCCGAGCGCGAGGAAACGGGGGAGCATGAGCACGGAGGCGGCTCGCAGCCCCATCCCCCCGCGTCCTGCCACGCCTCCCCGCCCCACGGCCCCACCGGCCCCCGCCGACGAGCCGCCGCCCGCGCCGTCCGCCCGCTTCCCCGACGTCCGCCCCCCGGTAGACCAGGACTGGCTCCTGGAAACCCCACGCCCCACCCCCACGGACCCCCCAGAACCCCCCGACCAGGCGACCCGCATCCAGGCCCTACTGGCCCCTTTCGACCGGGCCCGGGTCGGACGCGATGCCCGCGCCGGGGACGAGGTCCGCGCCGAGCGCGAGGCCCGCACCGGAGACGAGGACCGTGTCGAGGGCGAGGCCCGCACGGAAGGCGAGGTTCCCCCCGGACGCGATGCCCGCACCGGGGACGAGGTTCGTGCCGAGGGCGAAGCACCCACCGGACGAGAACCCTGCGCCGGACGCGAGGCAGTCGGCACCACCACCCCGCCTCCGCCGGCCTCGGCCCGACTCCCCGACGCCCCGCCTGCGATCACGCCGACCGACGCGCTGCCGCCCCCGCCCCCCACCGCGCCACCGGCCCCCCGGACGCCACCACGCCCTGTCACACCTCCCGCCCCCGCTTCCGAGGCGGCGCCTCGGTCCGCGCAAGACCCGCTGCCTTCCGCCGCCCATGAGTCGGCGGTGCCCAAGGCCCCTGCCTCGAACCCGCCGCGTCCCGTGGGGCGCCAGGCCGCGGCTCCCCGCCCTACCGGGGCCGACGAGGTGTTGTCATCGGAAGGGGCTGCGGGCCGTTTGCGGGCCGTCCCCGGTGACGTTTCGTCAGAATCGGGGCCCTCGGGCGTGTCTCGTACGGCCGCCGGCCAGCGCGTGGTCGGGGCCGGGGCCGGGCGGCCCTTCGTGTCGTTTGCGCGGCCCGCGATGTACGACGACCGCACCGCCCGGCTGCGCGCCCGCGCCGCCGCCGCGGCCGTCTGTGTCGTCCTCGGGCTCGGGCTCATCGGCGGTGCCGTGACCGGGAGTTGGCTGACCGGGGAGTCCGCCGCGGGCGGCGCCGCCCGCAGCGCGTACACCGTCACCGGCGGGCTCTGGCACAGCGTGCCCGTCGACCGGCTCTTCCCGCCCGCGCTCAAGGGCGAGGGCGCGGGCCCCGGCGGCGCGGACCGTTCCTGGACCCGCGTGGCCGTCGCGCCGGACAGCGGCTGCCGGGACGCCTTCGACCCGCTCCTGCGCAAGGCGCTCGCCCCGGCCGGCTGCCTGCGGCTGCTGCGCGCCACGTACACGGACGCCACACGCAGCCACGTCACCACCGTCGGCCTGCTGTTCACGAAGGCGGACGCCGACGGCATGCAGACGCTGCGGAACCGTTTCACGGAGGAGGGGCTCGACCGGCGCCCCGACCTCATGCCCCGCCCGTACGCCGCCAAGGGCACCCCCGCCGAAGGGTTCGGGGACACGCAACGGGCCTCCTGGACCATCTCCGTGCTCCCGGACGCGCCCGTCGTCGCCTACGCCGTCTCGGGGTTCGCCGACGGCCGCGTCGTCACGGACCCCGAGCCCGCCACCGAGGCCATGGGCACCAACACCACGTCGGCACCGGCCCAGGCGGGCCTCGGTCACGAGGCGAAGGGCATCGCCGACCGCGTCGAGCGGGGCCTGCGCAAGACCATCGCGGCCGCGGAGAAGAAGTCATGAGGCTCCGCCGGGCCCTCGTCGCCACCGCGGCTACCGCACTCGCGCTCGCCCCCGCCGCCCCCGCCCACGCCGACGACGGCATCCGCGCCCAGCAGTGGGGCCTCGACGCCATGCACACCGGCCAGGCGTGGCAGACCACCAAGGGGCGGGGCATCACCGTCGCCGTCCTGGACACCGGCATAGACGGCGAACACCCCGACCTCGCGGGCAACGTCCTGGAGGGCAAGGACATGGTCGGCTTCGGGGCCCGCCGCGGCGACCGCCCCTGGGCCCGGCACGGCACCGCCATGGCCGGCATCATCGCGGGCCACGGACACGGCGAGGGCCGCGCCGACGGCGTGCTCGGCGTCGCGCCCGAGGCGAAGATCCTGCCGGTCCGGGTGATCCTGGAGGACGGTGACCCGGACCGCAAAAAGGCCCGCAACACCCGCGGCAACGCCCTGGCCGACGGCATCCGCTGGGCCGCCGACCACGGCGCCGACGTCATCAACCTCTCCCTCGGCGACGACTCCAGGTCCGCCCACCCCGAACCGGCCGAGGACACCGCGGTCCAGTACGCCCTGAAGAAGGGCGTCGCCGTCGTCGCCTCCGCGGGCAACGGCGGCGAGCGCGGCGACCACATCTCCTACCCCGCCGCCTACCCCGGCGTGATCGCCGCGACGGCCGTCGACGAGAACGGCGCCCGCGCCTCCTTCTCCACCCGCCGCTGGTACGCCACCGTCGCCGCGCCCGGCGACGACATCGTCATCGCCGACCCCGACCACAAGTACTACGAGGGCTGGGGCACCAGCGCCGCCTCCGCCTTCGTCTCGGGCGCCGTCGCCCTGATCCGCGCCGCCCACCCCGATCTCACGCCGGCCCAGATCAAGCAGCTCCTCGAGGACACCGCACGCGACGCCCCGCCCGGCGGACGCGACGACGCCCGCGGCTTCGGCCTGATCGACCCCGCCGCCGCACTCGCCCGCGGCGGCAGACTCGCCCCCGACAAGCCGCGCCCGGCCGCCTACGGCTCGAAATACTTCGGACCGGGCCCCGACGAGGACACCGGCGACGACGGGCCCGCCGGCTGGCTGGGACCGGTCGCCGGGGGCCTCGGCGTCGCCCTGCTCGCGGCGGCGGTCCACCTCTGGCGGACCAGGTCCGGCGCCGCCCGGCGCGGCCCCGGCGCCTGACGGCCGGACGCGGCGGCCCCGGGCACCTGACCGGGGCGTCGACCCCGCTCTGTAGGGTCGACACCGTGGCGAACATGGCGAACAAGAACATTCCCGACCCCGGCTTCTCCGACGACGACGGGACGGCCGACCCCCGGCTCGCCGCGGCGCTCGCCGCCTGGTCCGAGGACCGCACGGCCCACGGCCCGGTCCTCGAGGCCCTGGCCGGCGCCCGGCTGCTCGTCCCCGTCGTCGCCGTGCTCGGCGAAGTGGAGGAGGACGAGAACGGGCTGCGCCGCGAGAAGACCAGCGACATGGCGGTCCCCACCCTCAAGGCCGGCGACCGCAAGGCGCTGCCCGCCTTCACCTCCACCGAGGCCCTCGCCCTGTGGGACCCGGCGGCCCGCCCCGTCGCCGTACCGCTGCACCAGGCGCTGCAGGCCGCCGCGCACGAACAGGCCGACACGATCGTCCTGGACCTCGCGGGCCCCGTTCCCTACGAGCTGGGCCGCTCCGCGCTGATCGCCCTCGCCGAGGGCCGGGCCAGCGCCGACCCGCTCGCCGACCCCGCCGTCACCGCAGCGGTGCGCGCGGCCGTCGCCGCCGAGCGGGCCGTGCTCCGCGCCCACCTGGGCCCCGGCACGGCGGACGGCACTCTCGCCCTCGTCCTCGACCCGGCCGCGGACCCCGCGGAGGCCGCCCAGCGCGTGGCCCGGCGGATCGCCGCCGACGAAACACTGAGGGCCCGCCTGGTGCGCGGTCTCGACCTGGCACTTCTGCCGGCCGAGGCGACGCCACCGGGCGAGCCCCTCTACGTACGTACGGTGTGAGCCCGGGGGCTCAGCCGAAGACCGGCCCCGTGTACTTCTCGCCGGGGCCCTGACCCGGCTCGTCCGGCACGATCGACGCCTCGCGGAACGCCAGCTGCAGCGACTTCAGGCCATCGCGCAGCGGCGCCGCGTGGAACGAGCTGATCTCCGTGGCGCTCGCGTCGAGCAGGCCGCCCAGCGAGTGGATCAGCTTGCGGGCCTCGTCCAGGTCCTTGTGTCCCTCGCCGCCCTCGGCGAGGCCGAGGTTGACCGCGGCGGCGCTCATCAGGTGGACCGCCACCGTGGTGATCACCTCGACCGCGGGGACGTCCGCGATGTCACGGGTCAGGGTGTCGAAGTCGGGGGAATCGGGGGTGGGGGTCGCGTCGCTCATGGCCCCCACGATATGCCGAGCCGCCATCGGCCCGGTCCGCGGGAGCCGGGTCGGTGCGCCGGTTAGCCCCACACCCCGGGAGCTGCTAACCTTGTGTAACGACCGGCCGGATGTCCGCGTGTCAGCGCAAGGATCCGGCCCACAAGTGGAGGCTCCGATCTCCCACCTGGCCGCTCCCCGAGCGGCGGGTCACCGGTCAGGCGGCCGAAGTCCCCGAGGCTTCGGGTCGCCCGATGTGCGCCCCGCGATCACCGCGGAGGTGCTCCGGTAGTACGTGGAGCCCCTTCTGTGATCGGTCGGGGCATTTTTTGTGGCCTCGCTCGGTTGGTCCAGTCAACAGACGTAACGCGGCTGTCCGCCAGACGGTCGCGTGGTGCTACCGAGGAGGATCCATCAGCGCCGAGCCCCGCATCAACGACCGGATTCGCGTTCCCGAGGTGCGACTTGTCGGTCCCAGCGGCGAGCAGGTCGGGATTGTTCCGCTTGCCAAGGCCCTGGAGCTTGCGCAGGAGTACGACCTTGACCTGGTCGAGGTCGCGGCGAACGCCCGTCCGCCCGTGTGCAAGCTCATGGACTACGGGAAGTTCAAGTACGAGTCGGCCATGAAGGCCCGTGAGGCGCGCAAGAACCAGGCGCACACGGTCATCAAGGAGATGAAGCTCCGGCCGAAGATCGACCCGCACGACTATGACACCAAGAAGGGTCATGTCGTCCGGTTCCTCAAGCAGGGCGACAAGGTCAAGATCACGATCATGTTCCGTGGTCGCGAGCAGTCCCGCCCCGAGCTGGGCTTCCGACTGCTGCAGCGCCTCGCTTCGGACGTCGAGGACCTCGGGTTCATCGAGTCGAGCCCGAAGCAGGACGGCCGAAACATGATCATGGTTCTCGGTCCGCACAAGAAGAAGACCGAGGCGATGGCCGAGGCCCGTGAGGCCCAGGCGGCTCGCAAGGCGGACGCGAAGGCCAACCCGGGCCGCTCGCAGAACTCCGCCGAGGGAGAGGAGCTCGACGAAGCTCCCGCCGAGGCCCCGGCCGAGGCTCCTGCCGAGGCCTGATCCCTTGGACGCGAGTCCATTGGATGCCAATCGATACATATGGCTCCCGGATGCCCGGTTTCGCGACCGGGCATCGGAGTGCCACTGACGAGGAGAGAACGGCGCTATGCCGAAGAACAAGACTCACAGCGGTGCCAAGAAGCGTTTCCGGGTCACCGGCTCGGGCAAGGTGCTGCGGCAGCGTGCCGGTCGCCGCCACTACCTGGAGCACAAGCCGTCGACGCTGACCCGTCGTCTCGCCGGCACCGTCGAGCTGTCCTCGGCGGACGCCGCCAAGGCCAAGAAGCTCCTCGGTATGTGACGGCGCGCCCTGCAGCGTCAGGGCGCAGCCGACCGACCATCGGGACCAAGCCGTTCTCGGGTCACGCACGTGGCCCAGCTACAAGGAGTTAACAAGTGGCACGCGTCAAGCGGGCAGTCAACGCCCACAAGAAGCGTCGGGCGATCCTCGAGCAGGCCAGCGGCTACCGCGGCCAGCGGTCGCGCCTGTACCGCAAGGCCAAGGAGCAGGTCACCCACTCCCTGGTCTACAACTACAACGACCGCAAGAAGCGCAAGGGCGACTTCCGTCAGCTGTGGATCCAGCGCATCAACGCCGCTGCCCGCGCCAACGGCATCACCTACAACCGCTTCATCCAGGGTCTGAAGGCCGCCAACATCGAGGTGGACCGCAAGATCCTCGCGGAGCTGGCCGTGCACGACGAGAACGCGTTCGCCGCGCTCGTCGAGGTCGCGCAGAAGGCGCTGCCGTCGGACGTCAACGCCCCGAAGGCGGCCTGACGCCTGCGTCCCGCCCTGGCGTGATTCCGGACCCGTGAGCCGTTTGGCTCGCGGGTCCGCTGTCGTTCCGGATCTCGTCTGCCCCTTCTGCCGTCTGCCGTCCGCGGGTTCCGTTCTCGGCCGGTCGCGCCCACGCGGCGGAGCCGCATATTGATACAGCCCCGCGCCCCCAGCGGGGCGCCGTCCCGAGGTGAGTTGAATGGTTGCCGCCCCCGAATCGATCTCCCCCAAGTCGCCCCGCGTCAGTGCCGCGCGGCGGCTGGCCAAGCGGAACTTCCGGGGCAAGGAGCGGCTGTTCCTCGCCGAGGGGCCGCAGGCCGTGCGGGAGGCCGCCGGGCACGGGAAGACGCTCGTCGAGCTGTTCGCCACCGTCGACGCCGCCGAACGCCACGCCGACATCGTGGGGGAGGCCCGCGCGGCCGGGGCCCGGGTGCACCTAGCCGACGAGGACGTCATCGCCGACATCTCCACGACCGTCACCCCGCAGGGCCTCGTCGGCGTCTGCCGCTTCCTCGACGTGCCGTTCGAGGAGATCCTCGCCGGCCGCCCCCGGCTCGTCGCCGTCCTCGCGCACGTCCGCGACCCCGGGAACGCCGGGACCGTGCTGCGCTGCGCGGACGCCGCTGGCGCCGACGCCGTCGTCCTCACGGACGCCTCCGTGGACCTCTACAACCCCAAGTCGGTGCGGGCGTCCGTCGGTTCGCACTTCCACCTGCCCGTCGCCGTGGGTGTCCCCGTCGAGCAGGCCGTCCAGGGGCTCAAGGAGGCGGGCGTCCGCATCCTCGCCGCGGACGGGGCCGGCGCCCACGACCTCGACACCGAACTCGACCGGGGCACCATGGGCACCCCCACCGCCTGGATCTTCGGCAACGAGGCCTGGGGCCTGCCGGAGGAGACCCGCGCACTCGCCGACGCGGTGGTGCGCGTTCCGATCCACGGCAGAGCCGAGAGCCTCAACCTCGCGACGGCCGCGGCCGTGTGCCTCTACGCCTCCGCCCGTGCCCAGCGCGCCTCCAGTACTCGCTGAGGGGGTCCGCTCCGTCACATCGAGCTAGTAGTGTGACGGGCTCGGGGGGCCCTCCCCCAGGCTCTCGGCTTCACCCCCTCGTATCCCGGCTCCGCCCGGAGAGGGGGACCCCGAGCAGGGAGGCACCCCCACCGACAGTCCGAGAGGTGGGGTACGGGGAATGAGTGTCGGCACGAGCAGAGCACCGGGAGTGCAGGACGTCGTCCGTGCCCGCACGGACCGCGGCGGCCCCGGTGACCTCGGCGACCTCGGACTCGACCCCGACGAGCTGCCCGACGGCCTCGTCATCGCCGACGAGAGCGCCCGGATCGTCTGCTTCAACGCCGCCGCCGCGCGGATCACCGCGGTCTCCGCCGCCGACGCCCTCGGCGCCCCCCTGGACCGCGCCCTCCCCTTAGAAGACCTCGAAGGCCGCCGCTGGTGGCAGCTGACCGACCCCTACGGCGGCCTCGCCATCCGCGTCGGCCAGCCCGAGCGCAACCTGCTCCTGCCGGGCGGCCGCGAGGTCCTCGTCTCCGCCCGCTACGTCCGCACCCGCCCCACCGGGCCCGTACGCCGCGTCGTCGTCTGCGTCCGGGACACCGAGGCCCGTCGGCGCACCGAGCGCAGCCACGCCGAGCTGATCGCCACGGTCGCCCACGAGCTCCGCTCGCCGCTCACCTCCGTCAAGGGCTTCACCGCGACGCTGCTCGCCAAGTGGGAGAGGTTCACCGACGACCAGAAGAAACTGATGCTGGAGACCGTCGACGCCGACGCCAATCGCGTCACCCGGCTGATCGCCGAGCTCCTCGACATCTCCCGCATCGACTCCGGCCGCCTGGAGCTGCGCCGTCAGCCCGTCGACATCGGCGCCGCCGTCGGCCGGCACATCCAGGCACACGTCGCGGCGGGCCAGGACGCCGACCGCTTCCTCGTCCGGGTCGAGCAGCCGCTGCCCGACCTCTGGGCGGACCCCGACAAGATCGACCAGGTGCTGAGCAACCTGCTGGAAAATGCGGTGCGCCACGGCGAGGGAACCGTCACCATCGAGGCGGCGGCCTCCCCCTCGCCGCGCGAGCGGGGCGGCGCCGAGACCGCCGTGACCGTGAGCGACGAAGGTCCCGGCATTCCGGAGGAGTCGATGGGCCGCGTCTTCACCCGCTTCTGGCGGGGCAGCAAGCGCGGCGGGACGGGACTGGGGTTGTACATCGTGAAGGGCATCGTGGAGGCGCACGGCGGGACGATCACGGTCGGCCGCGCGCCCGGCGGCGGCGCCCAGTTCCGATTTACGTTGCCCGTGGGGGCCCCGGCGTATCTCCAGTGACCCTGTGAGGACGCCCTGAGCAGCCCGCGGGCTCATTCGTTCACCGCACCCCCGTTAGACTCGGTCGTTGGCACTTTGTGTCCCCAAATCCGGGACAGCTTGTCTCCGAGTCGTTGACGGGGACCCATCCGCCAGCCAATCGGAAGCACGGGAAGAGATGTCGGCACCGAACAAGTCGTACGACCCTGTTGAGGTCGAGGCACTGAAACCTGAAGAGATCGAGCGCATGCGGGACGAGGCGCTCGCCGCCTTCGCGGCCGCGGACTCTCTCGAGGCGCTCCAGGAGGCCAAGGTCGCGCACACCGGCGGCACCTCGCCGCTGGCGCTCGCCAACCGCGAGATCGGCGCGCTGCCCCCGCAGGCCAAGGCCGAGGCGGGCAAGCGCGTGGGCATGGCGCGCGGCGCCGTGAGCAAGGCGCTTGCCGCCCGCCAGAGCGAGCTGGAGGCCGAGCGCGACGCCCGCGTCCTGGTCGAGGAGGCGGTGGACGTCACGCTGCCGTACGACCGCATGCCCGCCGGCGCCCGGCACCCGCTGACCACGATGATGGAGCGCGTCGCCGACGTCTTCGTCTCGATGGGGTACGAGGTCGCGGAGGGCCCCGAGGTCGAGGCGGAGTGGTTCAACTTCGACGCCCTGAACTTCACCCCGGACCACCCGGCCCGGCAGATGCAGGACACGTTCTTCGTCCGGGGCCCCGAGGGGACCGACGGCGACGAGTCCGGGGTCGTGCTGCGCACGCACACCTCGCCGGTGCAGGCCCGCGCGCTCCTCGAGCGCCGCGAGCCGCCGGTCTACATCGTCTGCCCCGGCCGCGTGTACCGCACGGACGAGCTCGACGCCACGCACACCCCGGTCTTCCACCAGATCGAGCTGCTCGCCGTCGACGAGGGCCTGACCATGGCCGACCTCAAGGGCACCCTGGACCACATGGTCCAGTCGCTCTTCGGCCCGGACATGAAGACCCGCCTGCGGCCGAACTACTTCCCGTTCACCGAGCCGTCCGCCGAGATGGACATGGTCTGCTACGTCTGCCGCGGCGAGTCCGTCGGCAACCCCGACCGCCCCTGCCGCACCTGCGGCAGCGAGGGCTGGATCGAGCTCGGCGGCTGCGGCATGGTCAACCCCAAGGTGCTCACCGCCTGCGGCGTCGACCCCCAGAAGTACAGCGGATTCGCCTTCGGGTTCGGCATCGAACGGATGCTGATGTTCCGCCACAACGTCGAAGACATGCGAGACATGGTCGAGGGTGACATCCGGTTCACCCGGCCGTTCGGGATGGAGATCTGATGCGGGTCCCGCTTTCCTGGCTGCGGGAGTACGTCGACCTCCCCGCCACCGAGACCGGCCGTGACGTGCAGGCCAAGCTGATCGAGGTCGGCCTCGAGGTCGAGACCGTCGAGCAGCTCGGCGCCGGGCTCAAGGGCCCGCTCGTCGTGGGCAAGGTCCTCACCATCGAGGAGCTGGAGGGGTTCAAGAAGCCCATCCGCTTCTGCACCGTCGACGTCGGCACCGCCAACGGCACCGGCGAGCCGCAGGAGATCGTCTGCGGCGCCCGGAACTTCAGGGTCGGCGACAAGGTCGTCGTGGTGCTGCCCGGCGCCGTCCTGCCCGGCGACTTCGCCATCGCCGCCCGCAAGACATACGGCAAGACCTCGCACGGCATGATCTGCTCCGGCGACGAGCTGGGCATGGGCGACGACGGCTCCGGCGGCATCATCGTGCTGCCGCCCGAGCACGAGGCCGGCACCGACGCGATCGAGCTCCTGGAGCTGGTCGACGAGGTCCTGGACATCGCCGTCACGCCCGACCGCGGCTACGCGCTCTCGATGCGCGGCGTCGCCCGCGAGACCGCCATCGCGTACGGCCTGCCGCTGCGCGACCCGGCGCTGCTCGACGTGCCCGCGCCGAACTCCTACGGCTACCCGGTCAAGATCAGCGACCCGATCGGCTGCGACCGCTTCACCGCGCGCACCGTCACCGGCCTGCAGCCCGAGGCCCGCTCCCCGATCTGGCTCCAGCGCCGCCTGCAGAAGGTCGGCATGCGTCCGATCTCGCTCGCCGTCGACATCACCAACTACGTGATGATGGAGCTCGGCCAGCCCCTGCACGCGTACGACCGCTCCCGCATCCAGGGCACGATCGGTGTCCGCAGGGCAGAGCAGGGCGAGCAGCTCACCACGCTCGACGGCACCAAGCGCGTCCTGGACGCCGAGGACCTGGTCATCACCGACGACCGCGGCCCCATCGGCCTCGCCGGCGTCATGGGCGGCGCCAACACCGAGATCGCCGACTCCGAGACCCCCGCGTTCGACCCGACCGGGGCATCGGCGGCCGAGGCCCGCGGCACCACCGAGGTGGTGATCGAAGCCGCGCACTTCGACGCGATCTCCGTCGCCCGCACCGCGCGCCGCCACAAGCTGTCCTCCGAGGCGGCCAAGCGCTTCGAGCGCGGCGTCGACCCGCAGGCCGCGGCCGCCGCCGCGCAGCGCACCGTCGACCTGCTCGTGCTGCTCGCGGGCGGCAGCGCCGAGGCCGGCGTCACCGAGGTCATCGCCCCGACCGCGCCGCGCACGATCTCCATGCCGGCCGACCACCCGGACAAGGTCGCCGGTGTGGCGTACGGCCGGGAGACCGTCGTGCGCCGCCTCCAGGAGGTCGGCTGCGACGTCTACGGCCAGGACGCCCTGACGGTCACCGTGCCGTCCTGGCGCCCCGACCTCGCCGAGCCGAACGACCTCGCCGAAGAGGTCATCCGCCTCGAGGGGTACGAGAACCTGCCCTCGACGCTGCCCAAGCCCCCCGCGGGCCGCGGCCTCACCGAGCGGCAGCGGCTGCACCGCCGCGTCGGCCGCGCGCTGGCCGGTGCCGGTTACGTGGAGGCGCTGAGCTACCCGTTCATCGGCGAGGGCGTCTTCGACCAGCTCGCCCTGGACCAGGACGACCCGGCGCGCCGCGTGGTGAAGCTGGTCAACCCGATCTCCGACGAGGAGCCCGCGCTTCGCACGACGCTGCTGCCGGGGCTGCTCTCCGCGCTCCGCCGCAATGACGGCCGGGGCTCGCACGACCAGGCCCTCTTCGAGACGGGCCTCGTCTTCCACCCGCGCGAGGAGCTGAAGGTCGCGGTGCGCCTGCCCGTCGACCGGCGCCCCACCGACGAGGAGATCGCGTCCCTCACCGACGCGCTGCCCGTCCAGCCCCGGCACGCCGCCGTCGTCCTCGCGGGCGCCCGCGAGCAGGCCGGCTGGTGGGGCAAGGGCCGCCCGGCGGACTGGGCCGACGCCGTGGAGTCGGCGCGGACCATCGCCCGTGAGGCCGGTGTCGAGCTCATCGTCGACCAGGGGCAGTACGGCCCCTGGCACCCCGGCCGCTGTGCCCAGCTGAAGGTCGTCGTGGACGGGGAGATCGTCACCGTCGGCCACGCAGGTGAGCTGCACCCGCGCGTCGTAAAGGCGTTCGGCGTGCCCGCGCGCACCTGCGCGATGGAGCTCGACCTGGACCGGCTGGAGTCGGCGCGCGAAGGTGCCGTCCGGGCGCCGCGCATCTCGACGTTCCCGGTGGCCACCCAGGACGTCGCCCTCGTGGTCGACGCCGAGGTGCCCGCCGCCGTCGTCGAGTACTACCTGCGCGGTGGCGCGGGCGAACTCCTGGAGTCCATCCGGCTGTTCGACGTCTTCGAGGGCGAGCAGATCGGCGAGGGCAAGAAGTCCCTCGCGTACGCGCTGCGCTTCCGCGCCGCCGACCGCACGCTCACCGTCGACGAGGCCACCGCGGCCCGTGACGCGGCCGTCGCGCGCGCGGCCGAGGCGACGGGCGCGGTGCTGCGCGGAGCGTAGTCACCACGCGGGGTCGCCGCCAGGCGCACCAGGGGCGTTACGAGGGGCTCATCCGGACCACCGGATGGGCCCCTCACTCGTTCGGGTGGTAACCGGAGGCACTCTGGCCCGATCGGGTCATGCGGTCGAAAGAATCGGTCCGGCCGTAGGGGCGGTCTGCTCGCTGATCCTGATCAGGGCCTAGGGGGGCCGACGGCATGATGCGTATCGGAGCGGGAGGGCCACGCCGGGGCACGCCCCGGACGTTCGTACGAAACAGGTGTTCCCGAAGAGTCGCCCGGCTGCTCCCGCGCCTGCTTCGCCGGCTGCCGCGCGGGGCGCGCCCGGTGCCGTGCCGGTGGAGGCGGCGCGTGGCCGCGCTGGGGCTGCCGACGATGTGGGGCGCCGTCGCGGTCACGTACAAGCTGGCCTGTCCGATCGCGCAGCAGGACGGGATGGGGGCGCGGATCGCCGGCAGTGCCGTCTTCTTCGCCGTGGGGACGGGGCTCGTCCTGCACGTGCGCCGGTCGCTGCTGCGGGAGCTGCGGCAGATCCGCGAGGTCGCGGGCGCCGCGCAGAACGTGCTCCTGAGGCCGCTGCCGCCCCGCACCGCGGGGCTCGCGCTCGCCGCAGGCCGGCTCTCCGCCTCCCGGGGCGCCTCCGTCGGCGGGGACCTGTACGAGGTGGCGGCCACCGACCACGGGGTCCGGGTCGTCATGGGCGATGTGCGCGGCCACGGTCTCGCCGCCATCGGCACCGCCGCCGCCGTCCTCGGCAGTTTCCGCGAGGCGGCCCACGACGAACCCGAACTGCCCCTGGTGCTCCGGCGGTTGGAGCGAGCACTCGACCGGCACCTGCGGGAGCGGGCCCGTGTCGAGCACCCGGTTGACGGTGGCCCCGCCGAGGACGCCCCGTCCGCCGAGGAGTTCGTGACCGTACTCCTCCTGGAGATCAGCGACGAGGACGAGATCTCCGCACTCAACTGCGGCCACCCCTGGCCGCATGTGCTGGCCGGGCGCGCCCGGCCCCTGACGGAGCGCGAACCGCTGCCGCCGCTCGGCCCCTTCCCGCTCCCGGCCGAGCTGCCGGTGCTGTGCTGCGGGCCGCTGCTGCCCGGCGAGACGCTCGTGCTGCACACGGACGGCGTGGCGGACGCGCGCGACGCCGCCGGGTCGTTCTTCCCGCTGGGGCCTGCGCTCACCGAGGCCGCCCGGGGCAGGCCCATCGCACCGCAGGCCCTCATCCACGCGGTGTACGCCCGGCTCGGGCGCCACGTGGGCCGGACGCCGTCCGACGACGCGGCGCTGCTCGTGCTGCGCAACGACCGGGTGAGGGTCCCGGCCCAGCACGCGGAGTCCGAACGGCGCGCCCGCACCATGAGCTGAGCGCCGGCCGGGCCCGGGGGAGAGCGGCGTGCGCCGCCCGCCCCGCCATGGAGTTGTCGGGCAGACGGCGGGACGGACGGCGCTCCATGAGGGCCGCCGCACTGTAGAGGGGGAGCCGGCGGCCCGGCCGGCCTCCTTAACTGATGAGGCATCTCAGTCAAGCGATCCCACACCCCATGCGGCAGAGCGCACACCCCCCGGATTCGGGCACTCCGTTCACACCCCGTGTGAAGGGACCTCCACTAATCTGAACAGCACCGAGCCACCGGAGGGCATCCATGCAGCCCAACACCCTGCTCGACGCGATCCTCGACGAAGCCGGCATCTCTCACGCGGGCCTCGCCGCACATGTGAACCAGGCCGGCAGAGCCAGAGGACTCGCGCTGCGCTACGAACACACCGCGGTCTCCCGCTGGTTGAAGGGCCAGCGACCGCGTGGCCAGGTCCCCGACCTCATCTGCGAGGTGCTCGCCGCACGGCTCCAGCGGCCCGTCACCCTCGACGACATCGGCCTCGGACTGCCCGGCGTCCCCGCCGCCAGGCCCGGCTCGATGTCCTCCACGCTCTCCGGCTTCGTCGAGCGGGCCACCGCCCTGTGGCGCTCGGACGAACAGCAGCGCCCGCACCTGCTCGGCGCCCCCGCCGTGACCGGCACGCCCGCCGTGATGCCGGTCTGGGAGTGGGAGAACCCGCCCGAGGACGTCGACGTGTCCCGCGGCGGCCGGCACCCCGTGAGCACGGCCGACATCGAGATGATGCGCGCGGCCCGCGCCCACTACGAGCAGATGTACCGCAAGACCGGGGGCATCGCGACGCGCACCCGCATCGTCGGCTTCCTCAACGCCGAGGCCGCGCCGCTGCTGCGCGGCAGCTACACCGACGAGATGGGCCGCCAACTGCACCGCTCCACCGGCGGCTTGGTGGCCATCGCGGGCATCTGCGCCTACGACTCCGACGCGCACGGCCTCGCCCAGCGCTACTTCCACCAGGCGCTGCGCCTCGCCAAGGCCAGCGGGGACCGGGGGCTCGGCGGGTACGTCATCGCGCTGCTCGTCAACCAGTCGCTGTTCATGCGCGAGTACCGCCAGGCCGTGGCGTTCGCCGAGGCCGCGCTGCGCGCCGCCGGACGCGATCTGACCCCGGCGCTCGCCTCCGACCTGTACGCGATGCAGGCCAAGGCGTACGCGCACCTGGGCGACGGCAGGAGCGCGCTCTCCTGCATCCGGCGTGCCGAGGCCGCGGCCGAGCGGATCCTGCGCGGCCGCGAGCCGGACGAGACGGGCTATGTCCAGCCCGGCCTCGTCAATGTGCAGGTGGCGGAGGCACTGCTCAGTCTCGGCGATCTCACCAGCGCCCACGAGCACGCCGCGGCGGCCGTGGACACGCCGGCGCACGACCGGGGCCGGGTGCACCGGCTCGCGATGCTCAGCCAGATCGAACTGCGCCAGGGCAACACCGACGAGGCGGTCGCCACGGCGGTGGAAATGGCAGAACAGGCCCGGGGGATGGAGTCACAGCGGCTGCGCGACCGGCTGCGTGCCGTGCGCGAGCACCTGGTCCGCAGCGACTGCGCGGGCACGGCCGAGGCCGCCGCACTGATCGACGGGGCGCTGCGCGTGCCGCTGTGACGCCCGCGGGGCGCCGCCGCGCCGGCCTCGCGCACGCACCGTCCCGAGCCGCACACACTCTGCTCTGACGTTCTTCCTGCTGCGATATTGCCATCTACTCGGCGGAAGGTGGCAGAACCGTGCAGTGGACGAAACAGAGCGAACAAACTGTGTATGGAAACCGATGGTTCACCGTCAATCTCGCAGATGTCGAGCTGCCCGACGGCCGGCATCTGGACCACTTCCTCATACGGCTGCGGCCCGTCGCCGTGGCCACCGTCGTCAACGACGCCAACGAAGTGCTGCTGCTGTGGCGGCACCGCTTCATCACCGACAGCTGGGGGTGGGAGCTCGCGGCGGGCGTCGTCGAGGACGGCGAGGACATCGCGTACGCGGCGGCACGCGAGATGGAGGAGGAGACCGGCTGGCGGCCGGGACCGCTGCGGCACCTCATGAGCGTCGAGCCGTCCAACGGGCTCACCGACGCCCGGCACCACATCTACTGGTCCGACGAAGGGACGTACATCGGCCACCCCGAGGACGACTTCGAGTCGGACCGCCGCGAGTGGGTCCCGCTCAAGCTGGTCCCCGACATGGTGGCCCGCGGGGAGGTCCCGGCCGCCAACATGGCCGCGGCGCTTCTCCTCCTGCACCATCTGCGTCTCGGCCAGGACGCGCGCTAGCCGTGACCGAGTGCCTGCCAGACCGCTACGGCGAGTGCCGCGACCGCCGCGAGAGCGACGATCGTGGGCAGCGGCCAGCGGGTGTGCTCCAGTGCAGCGACCCGGGCCTCCATGGCCTCCACGTTCTTGGCGGTCTGTTCGTCGTGCTGAGTGAGCAACGCCAGCCGTCCGTCGACGCGGGCCAGGCCCACGTCCAGGCTACGGCGTAACTCCGCGAGTTCTTCCGGGACCACGGCACTCTCGCCGTCGGTGGTCACGAGTCCACTCCTCTCTGTAGTGGCGCGTCCCCCCTCCTTCCGCACAGGAAGTCAACTCGCGTGGTGGGCAGGGCGGGAGAGTGTGCGATGGGCATATGCGAGCCTCTTGCGCACACGGTGTGTGAACGCCGCGGGCCCGGCACTCGCAGGAGTGCCGGGCCCGTCCGTACGGAGCGTGCGCGCGCGGGGAGTGAGACCGCCCGAAGAGGCCGGTCCGTCGACCCGTCAGGCGTAGGTGTAGAAGCCCGAGCCGGTCTTCCGGCCGAGCCGGCCCGCGTCCACCATCCGCTGGAGCAGCGGGGGAGCGGCGTACAGCGGCTCCTTGTACTCGGCGTACATGGAGTCGGCGACCGAGGCGACCGTGTCCAGGCCGATCAGGTCGGAGAGCTTGAGCGGGCCCATCGGGTGGGCGCACCCCATCTCCATGCCGTTGTCGATGTCCTCGCGGCTCGCGATGCCCGACTCGAACATCCGGATGGCGGAGAGCAGGTACGGGATGAGCAGCGCGTTGACCACGAAGCCCGAGCGGTCCTGGGCGCGGATCGCGTGCTTGCCGAGGATCTTCTCGACCACGGCCTGGGCCCGGCTGATGGTGCCCTCGGAGGTGGTCAGCGCGGGGATCAGCTCGACGAGCTGCTGCACCGGCGCCGGGTTGAAGAAGTGGATGCCGATGACCTGGTCCGGACGCGAGGTCGCGACGGCCAGCTTCACCAGCGGGATGGAGGAGGTGTTGGAGGCGAGGATCGCGTCCTGCCGGGTCACCACCTGGTCGAGCACCTGGAAGATCTCGGTCTTGACCTGCTCGTTCTCCACCACGGCCTCGATGACCAGGTCACGGTCGGCGAACTCGCCGAGGTCGGTGGTGAAGCTGAGCCGGTCGAGCGTGGCGTCGCGCTCCTCGTCGGAGATCTTGCCGCGCTCGGCCGCCTTGGAGAGGGAGTTGTACAGCCGTGTACGGCCGATCTCCAGGGCCTCGCCGGTGGTCTCCGCGACCTTCACGTCCAGTCCGGAGCGGGCGCAGACCTCTGCGATTCCGGCGCCCATCTGGCCACAGCCCACCACTCCGACGCGTGCGATATCGGTCATGGAGTCGGTCACCTCGTGCCTTTCGCTGATCAACGGGGCCGGCAGGTCCCCCGTATGGATGGTGCCTGCCTCGGCCGTGAACGTTACTCCGCAATGAAGGGTCCCCGAGGGGCCGGGTCGGGCATGCTGTCCGCATCCGGCAAGCGGTGCCGGAGGACAGCGAGCTCAGGGGGCATGCAGATGAGGCGTATGTCACGCCGGGTCTTCTCGGTGGCGGCCGCCGCGACGATCGCGGGCCTTGCGACGGCCGGGGACGCGGCGGCCGCCGGCCGGGGTCCGAAGAAGGGCCGCAGGGAGCTGCGGGCCATGTGGCTCGCGAGCGTCGTCAACCGCGACTGGCCCTCGCGGCCGGGACTCACCGCGGAGCAGCAGCGGGCCGAGCTCCTCGCACATCTCGACACGGCCGCCCGCCGCAGACTCAACGCGGTGGTCTTCCAGGTCAGGCCCACCGCCGACGCGCTGTGGCCCTCGCCGTACGAGCCGTGGTCGCAGTACCTCACCGGGGTGCAGGGCGAGGACCCCGGCTGGGACCCGCTGGGCACCGCCGTGCGCGAGGCGCACCGCAGGGGCCTGGAGCTGCACGCGTGGTTCAACCCCTTCCGGGTCGCCAACCACACCGACCCGTCACGCCTGGTGGCCACCCACCCCGCGCGCGTGCACCCCGACTGGGTGCTGCCGTACGGCGGGAAGCTCTACTACAACCCGGGGCTGCCCGCGGTCCGCCGCTTCGTGCAGGACGCGATGCTCGACGCCGTGCGCCGCTACCCGATCGACGCGGTGCACTGGGACGACTACTTCTACCCCTATCCCGTCGCGGGCCAGGTCTTCGACGACGACGACGCCTTCGAGCGGTACGGCGGCGGCTTCCCGGACCGGGCCTCGTGGCGGCGGGACAACATCGACCGGCTGGTGCGCGAGATGTCCCGGCGGGTGAAGAAGGCGCGGCCGCACTGCCGGTTCGGGGTCAGCCCGTTCGCGGTCTGGCGCAACATCGCGACGGACCCGAAGGGCTCGGACACCCGGGCGGGCGTGCAGACCTACGACGACCTGTACGCGGACACGCGGGGCTGGGTGAAGAAGGGCTGGCTCGACTACATCGTCCCGCAGGTGTACTGGAACATCGGCTTCGCCGCCGCGGACTACGCCAAGCTGATCCCGTGGTGGAGCGAGGTCGTGCGCGGCACGGACGTGAAGCTGTACATCGGCGAGGCGCTGTACAAGGCGGGCGACCCGGCGCAGCCCGCGGCCTGGCAGGACCCGGCGGAGCTCTCCCGCCACCTCACCTACGCCGAGAGCTACCCCGAGGTGCGCGGGCACATCTACTTCTCGGCGAAGGAGGTCGGCGTCGACAAGATCGGCGCGATGGCGCGGGTGGTCGCCGACCACTACCAGGAACCGGCGAAACCGCCGCGCTGACCGCGCCCGCCGGCTACGGCGCCGGGTCCTGATGCCGTACGACGGTGTCGGGGCCCGGCGAGAGCAGCGTCTCGTGGCCGTCGCCGAAGCGGACGCGGTACGGCGGCCCGCCGTCCGCGCCGAGCACCTCGACGACCTGCGCGATCCGGTCCTGCTGCCCGACGATCCTGCCGTGCAGCACCAGCTCGTCGCCTACGGTTGCACGCATCTTGGAGTGCCCCCTCGTCCCGCTCTGCGGTCGCGGTCTGTGGCGGCAAGTGTACGACGGGTGGCGGCAGTTGGGGCCTGTCGGGGCCGCAACCGGTCAGTCGCGGGCCCGTTGGGTGACCGCGATGCAGACGAGGACCGCGGCCGCGCTGAGCGGCGCGGCGACGGTGAGGTGCTCGCCGAGCAGGAGCACCGACCAGACCAGGGTGAGCAGCGGCTGGGCGAGCTGGAGCTGGCTCGCCTTGGGCACGCCGATCTCCGCCATGCCCCGGTACCAGACGACCAGGCCGAGGAACTGCGAGCCGACGGCGGAGTAGAGCAGGCCCGCCGTGCTGTGCCCGGTCAGCTCGAAGGACTCGTGGGGCAGGGCGAGGAAGGCGCCCGCCACGTTGAACGGCAGGCACAGCACGAGCGCCCAGCCGATGACCTGCCAGCCGGGCATCTCGCGGGCCAGCCGGCCGCCCTCGGTGTAGCCGGCCGCGCAGATCAGCAGGGCGCCGAAGAGGTAGAGGTCGGCGGTGGTCAGCGCGCCGCCGCTCTGCTGCACGGTGAACGCGATCACGGCGGCGGCCCCGGCGAGCGCCGCCGCCCAGAAGGTCCGCGAGGGGCGCGCCCCGGTGCGCAGCGCCGAGAGGACGGCGGTGGTCAGCGGGAGCAGCCCCACGACCACGGCCGCGTGCGACGTGGTGGAGGTCTGCAGGGCGAGGGTGGTGAGCAGCGGGAAGCCGACGACCACGCCGGCGCCGACCACCGCGAGCCCGGCCCAGTGGCGGCGGTGCGGGACGGCGACGCGCAGGGCGAGCAGACAGCCGCCCGCGACGAGCGCGGCGAGCACGCCGCGCAGGGTGACGAAGCTCCAGGGGCCGATGCCTTCGAGACCCCAGGCGGTGGAGGGGAAGGTGAGCGAGAAGGCCGTGACGCCGAGGGCGGCGAGGACGGTGCCGGCGCGGCGGGACGCGGGGCGCGGCGGACCGTCGGGGGTGCCGGGGGTGCCGGGGGTCTCCGGGGTGGTGACCGCTATCCGGGTCGGGCGAGTAGCGCTATCCTGTGCTGTCATGCATGAGAGTAGCAGCGTGAGTGAGCTGGCGAAAAGGCTGAGAGCGGAGCTTGACCGCTACTCTCCGGGTGGAAAGCTGCCGTCGAGCCGGACGCTGGTCGAGCGGTTCAGGGTGAGTCCGGTGACGGTCTCCCGGGCGCTGGCGCAGCTGGCAGCCGAGGGGCTCGTCGTCACCCGGCCCGGCGCGGGCGTCTTCCGCGCCGAGGCTCCGGCGCCCGCCGCGCCCGCCGGCGACACCTCGTGGCAGGAGGTGACGCTGAGCGCGGACGCCGCCGCCGAGTTGGTGCCGCGCTCCGTCGACGCCAGCGGAGTCCTTGCCACCCTGGCCGCGCCGCCGCCGGGCATCATCGAGTTCAACGGCGGCTACCTCAACCCCGCGCTGCAGCCCGAGCGCGCGATGGCGGCGGCCCTCGCCCGGGCGGGGCGGCGGCCCGGCGCGTGGGGGCGGCCCCCGGTCGACGGGCTGCCCGAGCTGCGCGAGTGGTTCGCGCGGGGGATCGGCGGGGCGATCACGGCCGCCGAGGTGCTGATCACGGCGGGCGGCCAGAGCGCGCTGACCACGGCGCTGCGGGCGCTCGCGCCGCCCGGCGCCCCGGTCCTCGTCGAGTCCCCGACCTACCCGGGCATGCTCGCCATCGCGCGGGCGGCGGGGCTGCGCCCGGTGCCGGTGCCCGTCGACACCGACGGCGTGCGCCCCCAGCTCCTCGCGGCCGCCTTCGAGGCGACGGGCGCGCGGGTCTTCGTCTGCCAGCCGCTGTTCCAGAACCCGACCGGGGCGGTGCTCTCCGCCGAACGGCGCCCCGAGGTCCTGCGGATCGCCCGCGAGGCGGGCGCCTTCGTCGTCGAGGACGACTTCGTGCGCCGCCTCGTCCACGAGGACGCCGGGCCGCTGCCGCGCCCGCTCGCCTCCGACGACCACGACGGCGTCGTCGTCCACGTCTGCTCGCTCACCAAGGCCACCTCGCCGAGCTTCCGGGTCAGCGCCCTCGCCGCCCGCGGCCCGGTCCTTGAGCGGCTGCGCGCCATTCAGGTCGTCGACCACTTCTTCGTGCCGAGGCCCCTCCAGGAAGCCGCCCTCGAACTGGTCGGCTCCCCGGCCTGGCCGCGTCATCTGCGGGCCGTGGCAGGGGAGTTGAAGGAGCGCAGGGATGCGATGTCGGCCGCGCTGCGCCTCCATCTGCCCGCCTTCACGGTGCCCCACATCCCCGCGGGCGGCTACAACCTGTGGCTGCGGCTGCCCGACGGCGCGCAGGAGGCGGCGTTCGCCTCGGCGGCCCTGCGCGCGGGCGTCGCCGTGGCCCCCGGCCGCCCGTACTTCGCCGCCGAACCCACGGCCGGCCACGTCCGGCTGAGCTTCGCGGCGGTCGCGGGCGTCGGCGAGATCGGGGAAGGGGTACGGCGGCTGCGGACGGCCTGCGACGAGGCGCTGGGCTGAGCCGCCGGCCCCTACGGCCCGGGCACACCTTGTCCCGTATCGCTCGCCCCGAAGACCACCGCATGCATGGGCGCGTGACACGCATCGCCGCCGTCCGCCCTCCTGCCCCTCGGCGAGGCCGAGCTGCGCTACTGCTCGCCCACCCTGCGCAGCCGTAGCCGCGCCACCGGCGACGCCCTCGGCCTCGCCCACCGGCCCAACCGCCCCTGTGTGACTGCGACATGGGCCGGTGCCGCGGCCGCGCTCTCGCGGAGGTCACCGCGCGCGAACCGGCAGCGGTCGACGCGTGACCGAGCGATCCGCACCCGGCCCCGCACGGCGGTGAGCCGCTGCTCGCGCGTGCTCGCCCTCGCCGGACCCGCCGTGGTGCGTGCGGCGCTCAGCCACGGGCTGACGCGCCCCCGTCGACGTACTGGAACCTCAGGCTCGACCCTGCCGCCGGTACTCCGTGACGAGCAGCAGGTCCTTGGCGGGGCCGCCCACCCGCCACCGGACGCGCCAGTGGTCCGCGTCGAGCACCTCGAACTCGCCGCGGTAGAGGTCGCGTACGCAAGGGTGGTCCGCGGTCCAACGGCCCGTACGCAGGTCGAGGTCGTGGAAGAAGCGTCCGTCGGCGAACTCCACGCGCGCGGTGCCCGCCGCGTCGCCGGGCAGGAAGCGCAGCGTGCGCTCGGCGGGGCGGGTGGTCCCGCGCCAGGTGAAGGCGCCGGATTCGTGGTGCAGGAGACCGTCCGCGTCCGGGGCGGGCAGCGGCGAGAAGAGCGTCGTACCGGTGAAGCGTCCCTCGGAGCCGTCCGCGAGGTCACGGACCGTGCGCTCGACCCGCCACCTGCCCGCCAAGTAGGCCAGCGCCCGCGGTACGGGGTGCGGCCGGGCGGTGGCGGCGCTGCGCTCGGGACGGGACATACCCGCAGGTTACTTGTTGACCGCCGCCAGGCTGCGCTCGTCGTAGCGCGTGCCAGCGACCCGGTCCGCGGGCGCCGCCGCGTCGATCGCGGCGAGTTCGTCGGCGGAGAGCTCGACCGCCACGGCCCCGAGGTTCTCCTCCAGGTAGCGCACGCGGCGCGTCCCCGGGATCGGTACGACGTCGTCCCCGCGGTGCTGCACCCAGGCGAGGGCGAGCTGCCCGGCCGTGACGCCCTTCCGGGCGGCGAGCGCGTCCAGCGTCTCGACTATGGAGAGGTTCCGCTCCAGGTTGCCGTCGGCGAAGCGGGGCTGGGTGCGGCGCAGGTCGTCCTGGGGGAGGCCGTCGAGCGAGGTGTAGCGGCCGGTGAGGAAGCCGCGGCCGAGCGGCGAGAACGGCACAAGGCCGATGCCGAGCTCGCGGCAGACCGGCGCGGTCTCCGCCTCCAGGTCCCTGGTCCACAGCGACCACTCGCTCTGCAGCGCGGTGATCGGGTGCACGGCGTGGGCCCGCCGGATGGTGCCCGCGCCGGCCTCGGAGAGCCCGAGGTGGCGCACCTTGCCGGCCTCGACCAGCTCGGCCATCGCGCCGACGGTCTCCTCGATCGGCACGGTGGTGTCCACCCGGTGCTGGTAGTACAGGTCGATGTGGTCGACGCCGAGGCGGCGCAGCGAGGCGTCGCAGGCCTGCCGTACGTAGGCCGCGTCACCGCGGATGCGCGTCGGCTCGCCCAGCCGGTTGGCGAAGCCGAACTTCGTCGCGATGACGGCCTGTTCGCGCCGCGGTCCGGCGAGCGCCCGGCCGATCAGCTCCTCGTTGTGGCCGTTGCCGTAGAAGTCGGAGGTGTCGAGCAGGGTGACGCCGAGGTCGAGGGCGCGGTGGATCGTCGCGATGGACTGCGTGTCGTCGGACGCGCCGTAGCCGTGGCTCATCCCCATGCATCCGAGGCCCTGCGCCGAGACGGTCAGTGCGCCGAGACGGCGGGTGGGAAGGCTGGTCATGGTCGTACCTCCTGGGCTGTTCCCTGTGATCGAAATCGACCCTAGGAGTTGGAGTGGACTACAGGTCAAGGCGCCGATCCGCCGGGATCCCCGGTGTGCATACGGGGGTTGTCCTCAGGGCGGTTCGGCCCGGTGGCCCGATGGTCCGGGGCCGCGTGCGTTCCTAGCGTGGTGGCCGAAGAGCCCGGCCGGAGTGCCGGACCGGGCGCCCACCGGAGCAAGGAGCACGATGCGTGTCGTCTCAGCGGTCACCGCGGGACTGGGTCTCGTCGGATTACTCGCGGGCCACGTGGCCGCCGCCGACGCCCCCGTACCCCAGGGGTCGTCCTCCCGGCCGCGCCAGAGCCTCGACTGGGGCCGATGCCCCGCCGAGCAGAAGGAGTTGAACGCGGCGGGCGCCGAGTGCGCGAAGGTGACCGTGCCCCTCGACCACGCCGACCCCGGCGGCCGGACCATCCGGATCGCGATCTCCCGCGTCCGGGCCAGGGCGCACGGCGAGCGGCGCGGCATCCTGCTCTCCAACCCCGGCGGCCCGGGCGGCACCGGCCTCGCCGGCACCCTGGCCCTGCGGTCCACACTGAAAGGTGTGGCGGACCGCTACGACCTGATCGGCTTCGACCCCCGCTTCCTCGGCGAGAGCACCCCCGTCACCTGCGGCGAGGCGCCGCGGCCCGCGCCCCCGGCCGCGACCACCACGCCCCGCGCCGACTTCGAGGAGTCGGTGCGCGCCGCGCGCGACACCGCGCGCCGGTGCCAGGAGCACGGCGACAACGCCGCGTTGCTGCCGCACGCGTCGACGCGGAACGTCGCCCGCGACATGGACGCGATCCGGGCGGCGCTCGGCGAACGCAGGCTGTCGTACTACGGCATCTCGTACGGCGCCGATCTGGGCGCCGTCTACACCCAGCTGTTCCCGCGTAGGGCCGACCGGATCGTGCTGGACTCCTCGACCGATCCGGCCGCCACGCAGTACGAGCTGTTCCAGCGCTCGGGGGCGCCCGCGGAGGCCGCACTCGCCCCTCAAGTGGGCCGTGACATAAGGGAGTTGTTGCGCCGTGCCGAGCGGCACCCCATTCCCGTGGGAGGGTCGCGCCTCAACGCCCCGATCCTGCGGATGATCTTCAAGCAGCTCGTGCAGCACGAGGAGTACGACGCCGGACTGGCCGGTGTCGTGTCCGACCTGAAGCGGGCCGCCGCGGGCGAGGAGGTCGTACCGGGGCCCGCGCTCGCCGGACTCCTGGAGCTCCTCTCCTCGCCCGGCCTTGCGGACAGCATGGTCGGCGGCGCGCTCTTCATGTGCGGCGACGGGGGCTGGCCCGCCGGCGGCTGGCCCAAGGACCCGGAGACGTACTGGAGGAACATGCAGCGCAGCCGGACCACCCAGCCGGTCTTCGGGCCGTACGTCAACGGAATGATCGCCCCGTGCGCGTTCTGGCGTGGCGAACCCCGCGAGCCGGGCACCCGGATCGGCAACGACGTGCCCGTCCTGATGCTCCAGGCCCGCCACGACAACAACGTCCCCTACGAAGGCGCCCTCGCCCTGCACGAGAAGCTCACCGGATCCCGGCTCCTGACGGCGGACATCCGCTCGCACGGCGTGTACGGGCGCGGCAACGACGGCCTCACCCCCCTCCCGTGCGCCGACCGCACCGTCAACGCCTACCTGGGCGGCGGGAAGCTGCCCGCCGCGGACCTCACCTGCGCCAAGCCGACTCCGAAGGAGAGTTCCCGATGACCGGCGTCAGCAGGCGAACCGGGCTCGCCGCCACCGCGGCGGCCCTGCTCACCGGGGCGGCCGCCACCCCCGCCGCGGCCACCGCGCCCCGCACCCCGGCCTCCCCGCGCGGCCGCGCCCTTCAGCGTGACGTCGACGCCGTCCACGCCACCGGCGCGAGCGGCGTCATCGCCGAGGTGGCCGGCGCCCATGGCCGCACGACCGCGCGGGCCGGCGTCGCCGACCTCAGCGGCGACCGGCCCGTCCCCCAGGACGCGTACTACCGCATCGGCAGCGACACCAAGACGTTCACCGCCACGGTCGTCCTGCAACTCGTCGGCGAGGGAAAGCTGAGACTCACCGACACCGTCGAGCGGTGGCTGCCCGGAGCGGTCCGGGGCCACGGCAACGACGGCCGCCGCATCACCATCGGCAACCTCCTGCGCCAGACCAGCGGCCTCAACGACTACATCACCGCGGAGAGCGGGGACTTCACCCCCGACGCCTACCGGCGCAACCGCTTCCGCTCGCAGTCGCCGGCGGAGCAGCTGACCGCGGCCCTCGCCGCACCCCCGCAGTGGCTGCCCGACGCCGACGACCCGGCGGGGGAGCGGCGCTGGGGATACTCCAACACCAACTACGTCGTCGCCGGCATGGTCGTCGAGGCGGTCACCGGACACCCCTGGGCCCAGGAGGTCCACGAGCGCGTCATCGAACCCCTCGGCCTGCGCGACACCCTGATGCCCGGCACCTCGCCGTACGTACCGAGGCCGACGGCCACCGGGTACACGTACTTCCCCCAGGAGACCCGCCCCACCGACACGACCCTCGGCTTCGGCGGCGGCGCCGACGGCTGCCTCGTCTCGACCACGCGCGACCACGGCGTCTTCCTGCGCGCCCTGCTCGGCGGCCGGTTGCTGCGCCCGGCGCAGCTGGCGGCCATGAAGCGGACCGTGCCGGTGAAGGACTGGGTGCCCGCCGACGGGGTCCGCTACGGCCTCGGCATCGCCTGGCGCCCCGTCGCCGGGCGCGCGGACGGCATCTGGTTCCACGGCGGGACCAGCCTCGGCTGCGTCAGCGAGTGCGGCGTCACACCGGACGGCACCACCTCCGTGACCAGCGCCGCCTTCACCCTGCGCCTCGACAGCCCAGAAGCGCACGAGAGCCAGGCCCGCGCAGCACTCCGCATGGTTGACGCGGCACTGCGCTAGGGCCGGAGGGAGGGGCGGGGCGCCGTCCTCCCGGCCGGTTCGGGTCGGCGGCGAGGGAGCCGAGTGCCGCCGCCACCGCGAGCGCCGTCAGGGTCGGGGCCATGTGGGGAGGAACGCGGCGTCGGACCAGGCGGGGCGGCCCTCCTGATGGCGCGGTGCGGGAGAGAGGCAGGCCCGCGAGGCACTCCGCATGGTCGACGCCGCGCTGCGCTAGGGCGTGTCCGCGAAGTCGGGTCGTTCGCCCGAAGGGCGCGGTCCGCGGCGCCCGGTGCGTGCGATCGCGAGGCGGAGTGTCGCCCTCGTACCGGACGTACTCGGGCGGGTCCGACAACGCGGCGAGCGCGCGTGCCAGGCGTCGCGGGCCAGGCGCGACTTTGCGGACACGCCCTAGGGCTCGGAGGAGAGACAGGGCGCCGTCCTCCCGGCCGGTTCCGGTCCCGGTAGGCGGGTCGCCGCGAGGGCGCCGAGTGCCGCCGCCACCGCGAGCGCCGTCAGGGTCGGGGCCATGGCGGTGAGGAACGCGGTGTGGGACCAGGCGGGGCCGCCCTCCCGATGGCGCGGTGCGGGAGAGGCGAGCGCGGTCATGAGGGTCGTCGCCAGGGCGATGCCCAGCGCCGGGCCCACGTTCATCGCCGTCTGCTGAAGGCCGCCGGCCACTCCGGCGTCCGCCACCGGGGCACGGCGTACGACGACGGCCGTGGCCGCGACCATCACCGTGCCGAAGCCCGCCCCCATGAGCAGGAAGGCGCCGCCCGTAGCCACCGGACCCGAGCCCGCATCCAGGCGGGAGAGGGCCAGCACGCCGAGGGCGAGCAGGGTCATGGCGCCGGTCAGCGTGTGGCGCGGGCCCGCGCGCCGCAGCAGTACGGGCGCCAGCGGCGCGCCGGCCACCATCATCACGGCGAGCGGCAGGGCGCTCAGCGCGCTGTGCAGGGGGTCGAGCGCCAGCACGTCCTGGAGGAAGTACGTCCCCACGAAGAGCGCCCCGAACATCGCCGCGGACGCCGCGAGGAGGATGCCGAGCGTGAGGCCGACCGCGGGCGTGCGGAGCAGGCGGGGCGGCACCAGCGGGCTCGGCACGCGCCGTTCGTGCCGGGCGAACGCGCCACCCGCGACGACCGCGCCCAGCAGCCCGGCGCCGGTGGCCGCCGTCCAGCCGCTCTCCGGGACGCCGACCAGGGTCTGTACGAGACAGGCCAGCGTCACCGCGAGCAGCGCGGCGCCCGGCAGGTCGAGACCGGGCGGCGGCTCCGTGCCGCGCGGTGCCGGCACCGGCACCACCAGCGCGATGACGCCGATGAGGACCGCGGGCGCGACACCGAGGAAGAACACGGAGCGCCAGCCCAGGTGCGTGGCGAGGGCACCGCCGAGGACCGGGCCTGCCGCGGCCGCCAGACCGATGGCGCTGGTCCGCAGCGCGATCGGCATGCTGAGCCGGTCCGGCGGGAACGCCGCCCGCAGCATCCCCAGCGTCGCGGGCTGCAGCAACGCCCCGAAGATCCCCTGGGCGACGCGCAGCGCGATCATCCAGCCGATGCCGGACGCCAGGCCGACGCCGGCCGAGGCGGCCGCGAAGCCCAGCGTCCCGACGGCGAAGAGCCGCCGGTGTCCGTACCGGTCGCCGAGCCGCCCCGCGAAGACGAGCAGGCTCGCCACGGCGATCAAGTAGCCGGTGCTCGTCCACTGCGCCTGGGCGAAGGACGCGTCCAGGTCGCGGCGGAGCGCGGGCTGGACGACGGTCAGCACCGTGCCGTCCAGCGCGACGATCATGGCGCCGGCCACACTGCACGCGAGGGTGAGGCGTCGGCTCCGCGGGCCGGGGGCCGCGGGTTCCCGTATCGCCGTCCCCCGGATCACAGTGGTCATGCGGCCACCGGCCCCAGGTGTGCCTCCAGCGCGGCGTCGAGCAGCGCTTCCACGTCGTCGGCGCCGGTCGCCAGGCGCAGGCTGCCCCACCCCCACAGCTGGGCGATGCCGTGCAGGTTGGCCCAGAGCGCGCCCGCGACGACCCGGGCCTCCGTGCCGGAGCCGGCGGGGCGGGCCTCGGCGACCAGTCCGACCAGGACGTCGAAGAGGGGCAGGCTCGTCTCGCGCAGTCCGAGCCGGCCGCTCTCCAGGAGGTCGTGGCGGAACATCAGCTCGAACATGCCGCGGTGGGTCGCCGCGAACTCCAGATACGCGCGGCCCAGCGCCTTCAGCCGCGTACGCGCGCCCCGGTCCGTGCCGTCGCCCGCGGCCCTCTCCGCCTCGGCCGCCAGCTCGGCGAAGCCGCGCCGGGCGATGGCGGAGAGCAGCGATACGTGGGTGGGGAAGTGGCGCCGGGGCGCCCCGTGCGAGACCCCGGCCCTGCGGGCGATCTCCCGCAGCGTCAGCGCCTGCACGCCGTGTGTCGCGAGCAGCTCTACGCCCACGTCCACGAGCCGGGCCCGCAGCCCGGTGTCCTCTTCGTTCTCGGTCTGGTCCATAGACAGTGTCTACTACAGGAAGTAGACACTGTCTACGGGAAATGAGGACCTTGGGGCCCTGTCCGTGGCGGGGGAGGGAGGAGGTATCTTGATGTCGAGAAATGTTGCAGACGCGGAGCGGAGCACCCGGTGACTGACTCGACCATCATCTACACCCACACTGACGAGGCCCCGGCCCTGGCCACGCACTCGTTCCTGCCGGTGGTGCAGGCCTATGCCTCGACGGCCGGTGTCAGCGTGGAGACCCGTGACATCTCGCTCGCGGGGCGGATCATCGCGAGCTTCCCGGAGCGTCTCGAGGAGGGCCAGCGCATCAACGACGCCCTCGCCGAGCTCGGCGAGCTCGCCAAGACGCCCGGGGCGAACATCATCAAGCTGCCCAACATCTCGGCCTCGATCCCGCAGCTGAAGGCCGCCGTCGCCGAGCTGCAGGGACAGGGCTACGCGCTCCCCGACTACCCGGACGACCCGAAGACCGACGAGGAGCGCGACATCCGCGCCCGCTACGACAAGGTCAAGGGCAGCGCCGTCAACCCGGTCCTGCGCGAGGGCAACTCCGACCGCCGCGCCCCCGCGTCGGTCAAGAACTACGCCAAGGCCCACCCGCACCGCATGGGCGCCTGGACGGCCGACTCGAAGACCAACGTCGCCACCATGGGCGAGAACGACTTCCGCTCCACCGAGAAGTCCGCCGTGATCACCGAGGCCGGCTCGCTGCGCATCGAGCTCGTCGGTGACGACGGCTCCACCACCGTCCTGCGCGAGTCCGTACCGGTCCTCGCCGGCGAGGTCGTCGACGCCTCCGTCATGCGTGTCGCGGCGCTCCGCGAGTTCCTCAAGCAGCAGGTCGCCCGCGCCAAGTCGCAGGGCGTGCTCTTCTCCGTGCACCTCAAGGCCACGATGATGAAGGTCTCCGACCCGATCGTCTTCGGCCACGTGGTCCGCGCCTTCTTCCCGAAGACGTTCGCCGCGCACGGCGAGACCCTCGCCGCCGCCGGCCTGACCCCGAACGACGGTCTGGGCGGCATCTTCAAGGGCCTCGAGTCCCTCCCCGAGGGCGAGAAGATCAAGGCGTCCTTCGAGGCCGAGCTGGCCGAGGGCCCCGAGCTCGCCATGGTCGACTCCGACAAGGGCATCTCGAACCTGCACGTCCCGAGCGACGTCATCGTCGACGCCTCCATGCCGGCGATGATCCGCACCTCCGGCCACATGTGGGGCCCGGACGGCGAGGAGCACGACACCCTGGCCGTCCTCCCGGACAGCAGCTACGCGGGCATCTACCAGGTCGTCATCGACGACTGCCGCGCCAACGGCGCCTTCGACCCGTCGACGATGGGCTCCGTCCCGAACGTCGGCCTGATGGCGCAGAAGGCCGAGGAGTACGGCAGCCACGACAAGACCTTCGAGATCCAGACCACGGGCACCGTGCGCGTCGTCGACACCGCGGGCAGCGTCGTCCTGGAGCAGACCGTCGCCGCCGGTGACATCTTCCGCATGTGCCAGACCAAGGACGCCCCGATCCAGGACTGGGTCAAGCTCGCCGTCACGCGCGCCCGCGCCACCGGCAGCCCGGCCGTGTTCTGGCTCGACGAGACCCGCGCCCACGACGCGGTGCTCATCGGCAAGGTCCGCCAGTACCTCGCCGACCACGACACCGAGGGCCTGGACATCCGGATCATGTCCCCGGTCGAGGCCACCGCGTTCTCCCTGGAGCGCATCCGCCGCGGCGAGGACACCATCTCCGTCACCGGCAACGTCCTGCGCGACTACCTCACCGACCTCTTCCCCATCCTGGAGCTGGGCACCAGCGCCAAGATGCTGTCGGTCGTCCCGCTGATGAACGGCGGCGGCCTCTTCGAGACGGGCGCCGGCGGCTCCGCCCCGAAGCACGTCCAGCAGCTGGTCAAGGAGAACTACCTGCGCTGGGACAGCCTGGGCGAGTTCCTCGCCCTCGCGGTGAGCTTCGAGCACCTCGCCACCACCACGGGCAACGCCCGCGCGCAGATCCTCGCCGACACGCTGGACCGCGCCACGGCCACGTTCCTGGAGAACGACAAGTCGCCGAGCCGCCGCCTCGGTGGCATCGACAACCGCGGCAGCCACTTCTACCTCGCCCTGTACTGGGCGCAGGAGCTGGCCAAGCAGACCGAGGACGCGCAGCTCGCCGAGGCGTTCGCGGCCCTGGCCAAGACGCTGGCCGAGCAGGAGCAGACCATCGTGGACGAGCTCATCGCCGTCCAGGGCTCCCCGGCCGACATCGGCGGCTACTACCAGCCGGACGCGGCCAAGGCCTCCGCGGTCATGCGCCCGTCCGCGACGCTCAACCAGGCGCTGTCGATCCTGGGCTGACGTCCCGGCCCGGGGTCACCCGCCCCGGTACGTGAGGAAGGGGCCTCCCGCCACACCGTGGCGGGAGGCCCCTTCCCGTATGCTCGGCCGATCCCGTATGCCCGGCCGGTCAGGAACGCCGTCGGGGTTTGCCGCGCTTCGCGGGCTTCGCGCGGGCGGCTGCGCCCCGCCGGCCCTTGCCGGCCGGCTTGGCGCCGGACTTGCCGGGCGCCGGACTCCGCTTCGCCCGGCCCGCGGCCTTCGCCCCGTCCCCGCCCTTGCCCTGCTCCTTGCCCTTGCCCTGCTCCTTCGCCGGGGTCTGCGCGCGGCCCCGCGAGCTGTTGACCGTCCGGCCGCGGACGATCCCGATGAAGTCCTCGACCAGGTCGGTGGTCTCGGCCTCCGGCCACGACAGGGCGACGCGCGACTCGGGGGCGCCGCTCACCGGGCGGTAGGTGAGGTCCTTGCGGTGGTGCAGGCGGGCGAGCGACTGCGGGACGACCACGACGCCCACCCCCGCCGCGACCAGCTCGACGGCGTCCTCGGTGGTGGCGGGGCGCTCGTGCGCGGGCACGCCGGGCCGCCGCTCCCACTCGAGGGTCTCGTCGAGCGGATGGAAGACGACCTCGTCGGCGAGGTCCTCCACGGACACCTCGTCGACCGCCGCCACGACGTGGTCCTTGGGGACCACGACGACCGTCGTCTCGGTGTAGAGCGGGATCGCGCTCAGATCCGTGCGGTCGATGGGCAGCCGTACGAAACCGGCGTCGGCGCCGCCCGCGCGCAGCACGTCGGGCGCCTCGGCGGCGGGGACCGCGAGAAGGGTCAGGGGGATGTCGGGCAGCCGCTCGTTCCAGATCCGCACCCATTTGGCGGGCGTCACTCCGGGGACGTAGGCGAGCCGGAACGACGGGGAGCTTTCGGAGCCTGTCACCTCGCCAGGCTACCCGGCGTGGTCAGGAGTGGCGCACACGCTCGATACCCTTGACCCATGACGTCGCACCAGACCACCCAGACCATGAAGCCCGCGACCGCGGCGAAGAAGCTGGGTGTGTACCTCCAGGCCACGCCCGCCGAGTTCCAGGAGGGCGTCGTTACGCGCAGCGAGCTGAACGCGCTGCAGACCGATCCGCCCGAGTGGCTCCAGGAGCTGCGCCGCAACGGCCCGCACCCCCGCCCCGTGGTCGCCGCCAAGCTCGGGGTCTCCATCGCGGGTCTCGCCCGCGGCGGAGTGACCGAGCCGCTCACCACGGAACAGATCGAGGCCCTGAAGCAGGAGCAGCCCGGCTGGCTGCGCCAGGAGCGGGCCACCCAGGCGGAGGTCCGCAAGGACGCCCTGCGCATCAAGGAGAAGCAGGCCGAGCAGGCGGAGAAGCGCGCCGCGCGCGGCGAAGACGCCCGCTCCTGACGCGGGGTTCCCGCGGTCCGGGGCCGGTCTCAGCGGTGTGAGCCCTGCTCCCTGAGTGTCCGGAAGAAGGCCCGCACGTCGTCGACGAGCAGCTGCGGCTGCTCCATCGCCGCGAAGTGGCCGCCCCGGTCGTACGTCGTCCAGCGCACGATGTTGTCGGTGCGCTCGGCGATGTGGCGCAGCGGGATGAAGTTGTCGCGGGGGAAGCCGGCCAGCGCGGTCGGGGTCGTCGACGGCAGGGGCGGGTTGCCCGTGTAGGCGGCGTTGGCCCGCTCGTAATAGATGCGGGCCGACGAACCTGCCGTACCGGTCAGCCAGTACAGCATCACGTTCGTGAGCATCTGGTCGCGGTCGACGGCGTCCTCCGGGCGGTCGGTCGAGTCCGTCCACTCCTTGAACTTCTCGACGATCCAGGCCAGTTGGCCCACCGGGGAATCGGTGAGCCCGTACGCGAGGGTCTGCGGGCGGGTGGCCTGGAGGTCGGCGTACCCCTGGCGGTCCCGCGTCCACGCCCGCATGCGCTCCCAGGAGGCGAGCGTGCGCTCACGCTCCGGCGGGTCGAGCGCCTCGAGCTCCGCCGCGTCGGGCTCCCTGGTCTGCGCCGAGTTCGGCAGCAGGTTCAGGTGGACGCCGATGACGTGGTCGGGGCGCAGTCGGCCGTGCTCGCGGGAGATGCCCGCTCCCCAGTCGCCGCCCTGGAGCCCGTACCGCTCGTAGCCGAGCCGTTCCATGAGTTCGGCGAAGGCCAGCGCCACCCGCCTGAGCTCCCAGCCGGTCTCCCGGGTCGGACCGGACAGCCCGAATCCGGGGATGCCGGGCATCACCAGGTGGAAGGCGTCCGCCGGGTCGCCGCCGTGGGCCCGCGGATCGGTGAGCGGGCCGACGACATCGGTGAACTCGACGATCGAGCCGGGCCAGCCGTGGGTGATCAGGAGGGGCGTGGCGTCCGGCTCGGGGGAGCGGACGTGGGCGAAGTGGACGTCCGCGCCGTCGATCGTGGTCATGAACTGCGGCCACGCGTTGAGCGCGGCCTCCGCGGCCCGCCAGTCGTACTCGTGGCGCCAGTAGTGGACGAGCTCCTTGAGATAACCGCGCGGAACGCCGTACGACCAGCCGACGCCCGGGAGTTCGTCCGGCCAGCGCGTGCGGTCGAGCCGGTCGTGCAGATCGTCCAACTCGGCCTGGGGTACGTCGATCCGGTAGGGGCGGATGGTGTCGTCACTCGAAGTCGTCATCGCCGCGCATGCTACGGCCACTGATCCACGCCCGGCGGGTATTTTCGGGCCGCTACGGTCCGTCGCCGCGGCCCTTTCCGAACGTCGTGGGACCGGCCGACCGCTGTGGGATCGGCCGCGAGCCGACGTACTGCCGGAGGGGGGACGTTTCGCAGGCTCAGCCGCGCGGCCCGCTCTCCGTCTCTGCCTGCTGGAGCCGCAGGCTCCGCATCAGCTGCCGGGTCTCGCGGTCGACGGCCCAGACATCCGCCACCGGACCCAGGTGGCCGAGCTTGTCGGGGTTGATGACCAGGCGGATCGCCCGGATCCGCCCGTCGGCCACGTCGAGCGCCAGGGTGTGGATGACCTTGCCGTCCCGGTCGCGGACGACCGCGCCCGGCCCGCTGTTGACCTCGTGCGGCTCGAACCGCGCGCCGATCCCGATCATCGCGGGGAAGCTGATCGAGAGGAGCCTCGCCACCGTGTCGATGCCGACGGCGGCCTTGGACAGCTGCGGGCCGTTGCCGCCGCTGTCGCCGACCATCGACACATCGGCGGCGAGCAGTTCCCGCAGGCCGGCGACGTCACCGACGCTGAGCGCCTCGAAGAACCGGGACGCCAGCGCCTCCTGTTCCTCGCGGGCCGGTTCGAACCGCGGACGCCCGTCCCGCATGTGCCGCCGTGCCCGGACGAGGAGTTGCCGGCAGGCCGCCTCGGAGCGCTCCACCGCCGCGGCGACCTCGTCGAACCCGAAGCCGAACACCTCGCGCAGGACGAAGACGGCACGCTCCAGCGGGCTCAGCCGCTCCAGCAGCAGGAGCGACGCCACCGACACCGATTCGGCCAGCTCCACCGAGCGCACCGGATCCTGGTACGGGTCGTCGAGCAGCGGCTCGGGGAACCAGGGCCCTACGTACTGCTCCCGCCGCACCCGCGCGGAACGCAGTACGTCGATCGAGACGCGGGTCACCGCGGCCGACAGGAAGGCCTTCGGGGAGACGGGCCGGGTGGTCGTGGCGTCGAAGCGCAGCCAGGTCTCCTGCACCGCGTCCTCGGCCTCGCCGACACTGCCCAGGATGCGATAGGCGATCGAGAACAGCAGTGGCCGCAGCTCCTCGAACTCCTCGACCTTGCTCACGCAGACCCCCCGATCCCACGCGCCGCCCACCCGGTGTCCGCACGGGCGCGGACACCTCCAGATGATCACTGCGGCCGTCGGGCGTCAGAGTAGCGCCCTGGCCCCGTGGCCCGGGGCGGACCCCGGGCCGGTGGCCGGCGCCGCTCAGTGGAACTGACCGGGCTCGTAGTCGCCGGCCGGCTGCCGGGTGATGATGTTCAGACGGTTGGCCATGTTCATGAACGAGATGTGGACCACCAGCGCGGCGAGCTGCTCCTCGTCGTAGTGCTCGGCGGCCCGTGCCCATGCTTCGTCGCTCACCCCGCCGGCCGCGTCCGCGACCCGGGTGCCCTCCTCCGCCAGCTCGAGCGCGGCCCGCTCGGCCTCGGTGAAGACGGTGGCCTCGCGCCAGACCGCCACCAGGTTCATCCGCAGCGCGGTCTCGCCCGCGGCGGCGGCCTCCTTGGTGTGCATGTCGGTGCAGGCGGCACAGCCGTTGATCTGGCTGACGCGGAGCGCCACCAGCGCCTGCGTGGTGCTCGGCACCGCCGATGCCTGCATCGTCTTGGCGCCCGACATGAAGTACTTGAGCGCCTTGGCGGCGTTCGGCTGGGCGAGGTAGTCAAGACGTGCGTCCATGGTGTGCTCCTCAGGTGTCTTGGCTGTCGTTCGGTGTCGTTCGGTGTCGTTCGGTGTAGTTCGGTGTCGTTCCGTGGTGACACCCCCGAGACGAGACAGCCCGACCCCCTGTGACATGGTCGGATGTGACCCGCGTCTCACCCTCCTCCGTCCGGGGCGACCGGGCAGGATGGCTTGCGTGCACCACAACATCCTCTGCGGCCTCGCGGCCAACACATCGCTGCCGCCGGAGCTGGTCGACCGGCTGATCGCCCTCACCGGCGCCGGCGCGGACACCGGCACCGACCCGGACATGAGCGCCGACATCGCCGCGGAGCTGGCCGGTCGGCCGGATCTGAGCCGTGCCCAGGCGGCCGCGCTCTTCGCGCGGGCGGAGACGGCCGCGGGGCCGCTCGCCCGCGCGGGCCTGCTCGACGCCGCCGACATCGACCCCGGGACACAGCCGTACGCCGCCCTTGCCCTGCTCCAGGAGGGCGCCGGCCGCCCGCAATGGGCGCGCCTGTTCGCGTCGGACCCGGTGACCGAGCGCCGGGAGAAGCTGGCCGGCTGCCCCGGTCTGCCCCCGGACGTGGCCGCAAGGCTCGCCGCGGACCCGGACGTCCGGGTCGTCGCGGAGTTCGCCGCAGGGGCCGCGCCGGACCTCGCCGCCGGGCTCGCACGCCATCCGCACGCCGAGGTCCGCCGCGCGGTGGCGGAGAACGAGGCGACGCCGCCGCCCGTACTCGCCGCCCTGCTGACCGGCGAGGGACTGCCGCCCGCGCGGCGGTGCCTGGTCTGCGACCAGGAGCCGACGCCCTTCACGCACGATCCGGAGTGCCCACGCCCCGACTGCGAGCTCCCGCCCGGCGCCTCCTGCGACGGCTCACACGAGTCCACCATCCGCGCGGTGCGGCAGGCCGCCCTGATGAACCCGGCCACTCCGGGTGAGGCCGCCGATGCCTTCGCCGACGAGCCGTCCCTGCCGCTGCGCTGGGCGCTCGCCGCCCGCCGTGACCTCTCCCCGGGGACGTACGCGCGACTCGCCGCGGACACCGCTCCCGGAACGCGCGAGGACCTCGCGGGGAACCCGGCGATCGACGAGGCCCTGATGCGCGTACTGGCCGACGACCGCAGCCCCGACGTGCGGCGGGCGCTCGCGCACCACCCCCGCGTCCTCTTCGACCTGCTCACCCGCCTGGCCGCCACCACCAGGATCGGTCCGGTCCTGCTGCCGCGGATCGCGGCGGCTTCCCCCGCACGGACCGAGGAGCTCGCCGCGTCACCGGACCCGGCCGTACGGATGCTCGTGGCCCAGCGCCGGGATCTGCCGCCCGCGATCCGCGACGCGCTGGCCCGCGACGCCGACGCGAAGGTCGTCGCGTCCGTCGCCGCCCATCCCGGCTTCTCCGAGGCCCAGTTGCGCGACATGGCCGCCCGGCACGGAGTACAGGTGGCGGCGCGGGTCGCGGCCAACCCGGACGCGACCGCGGCGCTCCTCGAGGAGCTGAGCCGGTACGACCCACCGGCGCGGAAGGCGCTCCGTGCGCTGGCCGAGCACCCTCGCGCGACACCGCCGGTACTGCTGGCCTGCCTGGCGGACGCCCGTGCGCGCCCTGTCGCCGCCGGTCATCCATCCCTCCCACCAGGGACTTTTCCGGAGCTGCTGGCCGACGACGACTGGCGGGTGGTGGAGGCGGCGGCCGCCAACCCCTCGCTGCCGTACGACATGATGACGCGGCTGATCCCTCGGCGGAGTGCGACGGCGGCACGGGGACGGCAGGGGGAGGCGGCGCAGGGCAGGCCACCAGAAAACCAGACTCTTGAGGGGGAGTTGCGATGATCGACGTGATCGTGGTCGGCGGCGGACCGACCGGCTTGATGCTCGCCGGTGAACTGCGCCTGCAGGGCGTACGGGTGGTCGTGCTGGAGAGACTCGCCGAGCAGACCGAACAGTCCCGCGGGCAGGGCCTGCACGCCCGCAGCGTCGAGATCATGGACCAGCGCGGACTCCTGGACCGGTTCCTCGCGGTCAGCGAGAAGTTCCAGGTCGGCGGGCTCTTCGGCGGCATCGCGAAGCCGTGGCCCGACGGCCTCGACACGGCCCACCCGTACGGCGTCGCCACCCCGCAGCCGGTCACCGAGCGGCTGCTCAACGCGTACGCGCTCGAAGTCGGCGCCGAGATCAGACGCGGCCACGAAGTGACCGGGGTGAGCCAGGACGCGGACGGGGTGACCGTCGAACTCGCCGACGGCACACGGCTGCGCTCGCGTTACCTCGTGGGCTGCGACGGCGGCCGCAGCGTGGTGCGCAAGCAGCTCGGCATCGGCTTCCCCGGCGAGCCCGCCACGGTCGAGACGCTGCTCGGCGAGATGGCGCTGACCGACGCCCCGGAGACGATCGCCGCGGCCGTCGAGGAAGTCCGCAAGACCCAGCTGCGGTTCGGCGCCAGCCCCCTCGGAGACGGCATGTACCGCGTCGTCGTACCGGCCGAAGGCGTGACCGAGGACCGTGCGACCGAGCCCACCATCGAGGATTTCCGGACGCGGCTGCGGGCGTTCGCGGGCACCGACTTCGGGGCCCACGCGCCGCGCTGGCTCTCCCGCTTCGGCGACGCCACCCGGCAGGCCGAGCGCTACCGCGTCGGCCGGGTGCTGCTCGCCGGGGACGCGGCGCACATCCACCCGCCGACCGGCGGCCAGGGCCTCAACCTCGGTGTCCAGGACGCGTTCAACCTCGGCTGGAAACTGGCCGCCGCGGTCAACGGCTGGGCCCCGGAAGACCTCCTGGACAGCTACCACGCGGAACGGCACCCGGTGGGCGCCGCCGTGCTGGACAACACCCGCGCGCAGATCACGCTGCTCGGGTCGGGCGCGGGCCCCACCGCGCTGCGGGAGCTGTTCACGAAGCTGATGGACTTCGACGACGTCAACCGGTACGTGACCGGGATGATCACCGCGGTCGGTGTCCGGTACGACTTCGGCGAAGGACACGAACTGCTCGGCCGCCGCCTGCGTGACATGAAGCTGGGGACGACCCGGCTCTACGAACTGATGCGTACGGGCCGCGGTTTGCTGATCGACCGGACGGGCGGGCTCACGGCGGCGGGCTGGGAGGACCGGGTCGACCATGTCGTCGAGGCCGACGGGGAAGAGGAACTCGGCGCGCCCGCGGTGCTGTTGCGACCGGACGGGCATGTGGCATGGGCGGGCGATGAGCAGTCGGAACTGCTCGCGCGTCTGCGCAAGTGGTTTGGTGCGGCGGGGAGTTGAGGGGGCCGCTAGGGATGTGAGAGATAGCCGCTGCCGCCGCTGGTGCCGCGGTTGTGGCTCTGGCCGCCGTTCCGGCGGAGCGGGCCGGCCAGGGCGGCGCGCAGGGCGGTGTTGAAACGGTCGGGGGCCTCCTGGTGCGGCATGTGGCCGGCCTCGGCGATCACGCCGACCGTGGCGCCGGGCGTCAGGGCGGCGCAGTTCCGGGCCACCTCCAGGGGGATCGCGGCGTCCGTCTCGCCGTGGAGGTAGTGGATCGGGGTGCGCAGCCCGGGCAGTGAGGGGCGCGGATCGTACTCGGCGGCACAGGCCTGATGGGCGTCGATGTGGACACCGGAGTCGAGGATCTGGCGGACCGTCCAGTCGATGAGGGCCGGCGCGGTACCGGGGGCGAACCATCCCGGTACCCAGTCGGCGACCGTGCCGGCCCGGTCGCGGCGCAGGGCGGCCACCAGCTCCGCCTGGGCCCGGGCGTTCGTCGCCGGCCAGTGACCCGGCGCGCCCACCGGGACGACCCCGGCGACCAGCTCGGGGTGGCGCAGGGCGAGCTCGATGGCGAAGGCGCCGCCCACGGACGAGCCGACGACCACCGGCCGGTCCAGCCCCAGCGCGCCGATCAGCGCCACCAGGTCGTCGACGACCCCGGCGATGGTGTTGCCCCGGGCGGGGTGGGCCGAGCGGCCGCAGCCCCGCCAGTCCACGGTGACCACCCGGTGGTCCCGGAGGAAGTCGGGCAGTTGGGCGCCCCAGGTCCGGCCGCTGGTGCCCCAGCCGTGCAGGAACAGCAGCGCGGGGCCGGCTCCCTCGTCCTCGTAGTGGAGCGTGGTCTCGTTGACGTCCAGGTTGGGCACGGTTCTCCTCCGGCCTCATGGGCCCCGGCGGGCCGCGTGGTGGGTGACGTCATCAGCCAAGCGTGCTGACCCGTGCCGGCCAAGGAGCAATCCGCGCCCGCACCGATCACGAACGGAGATCGACGCGGGGCAGCGCCCACGAGACCGAACGGGCGCGTTGGCGGCAGCGGGTGAGGGTGCGTCAAAGGGGCGTTGTCAGTGGCTCCGCATAGAGTGAAATCACTCGCCAGGTACCGGAGAGAAGGAGCAGAAACATGTCCGCCAACAGGATCCAGCACAAGGTGAATCACGTCGCGCTGGTCGTGGACTGTTCGGGTTCCATGCGTCCGCACCAGGACCAACTCGTGCGCGTCGTCGACGAATTCGTGGCCGGGCTGAAAGCCGAGTCGGACAGCCTCGGTCACGAGACTCGGATAGGCCTCTACTCCTTCGACCACAGGGTGGAGAATCTGGTCTGGGACATGGATGTGAAACACCTTCCGTCCATGCGCGGTTTGTACCGGGTGAACAATGGCGCCACGGCCCTCATCGAGGCCTCCCTGAAATCCCTGGACGACCTCGGACACATCTGGGAGGAGTACGGCGAGCACAGCTTCCTCCAGATCGTGGTGACGGACGGCGAGGAGAACGCGTCCGGCGGTGACCGTCGCCACGACGGCGACATGACCATCCTCGGCCCGTGGCTCGACCGGATCTCCGCGAAGATGGGCGGCCTCCCCGAGCACTGGACGTCGGCGATCCTCGTGCCGAACTCCCTGGCCAAGCGCACCGCCCAGAACTACGGCTTCCCCGCGGGCAACATCGCGATCTGGGACGCGGACTCCCAGGAGGGCGTCGAGGAGGCCATCGGCACCGTGCGCGCCGCCGCCACCAGCTTCCTGCGCGCCCGCGAGCAGGGGGTGCGCGGCACGAAGAACTTGTTCGCGGTCGGCCAGGACATATCCATCGACGAGGTGCGGGCGAATCTCGAACCGATTCCGGCGAACAAGTACCGCCTCCTGAAGGTCGACAAGGAGGTCGAGATCCGCCCCTTCGTCGATTCACACCCGGGCGTGACGTATGAACGCGGCGCGTGCTACTACCAATTGGGCGCCCGCGCCCAGGTCCAGCCGAACAAGGAAGTCATCGTCGTCGAGAAGGACACGGACCGCGCCTATACGGGAGAGGCCGCCCGCAGTCTCCTCTTCGGTACGGGAATCCAGGGAACGGTGTCCGTAAAGGCGGGAAACAACCCCAAGCTGGAGGTCTACGTCCAGAGCCGCTCGGTGAACAGGAAGCTCAAGCCGAATACGCGTCTGCTCATCATGCTCTGAATATCGCTGACGGGCCGGGGCGGCCCGACGGAATCCGACGGTGTTTGGTTTCAAATGAATGGAGCCGAGTACCGCTGGGAGTGACGGCCGCCCTTCTCCGGAGCCGGCAACGGAACCGGAACCGGAGGCGGCGTGACGAGCGAGCGATGGGAAACGGAACATGTCCATGGACGGACGGTGCGCGGTGGTGACCGGTGCGGGAAGCGGGCTGGGGCGTGCCATGGCGCGGCGCCTGGCACGCGACGGCGCTCTGGTCGTGGCCGCCGGTGACCAGGAAGAACCGCCGACAGAGACCGCGAAGCTGATCATGGACGACGGCGGCGAGGCGTACGCGGTGCGCTGCGACGTCACCCGCGAGGACGACGTGGCCGCCCTGATGCGCCGGGCCGTGGACCGGTTCGGACGCCTGGACGTACTGGTGAACAACGCCGGAATGGAGTTCGCCAAGCGGGCGGAGGACACCACGGTCGCGGAGTGGGACCGGCTGATGGACGTCAACCTCAAGGGCGTCTTCCTCTGCGCCAAGCACGCCCTGCCCGCGATGCGCGACGGGGGCGGAGGCGTCATCGTCAACGTGGCCTCCGAGCTTGCGCTGGTCGGTTCCGAGGCGGTCGCCGCCTACTCCGCCTCCAAGGCGGGCGTCCTCCAGCTGACCCGGGCCCTGGCCGTGGACCACGCCGCCGACGGCGTCCGGGTCAACACCCTCAGCCCCGGCGTGATCCTCACCGACCTCCTGCAGACGGCCCTGGACTCGACGGGCGACGCCGAGGAACGGCGCAGGCAGTTCGAGAAGCGCACCCTGCTGGGCAGGCTCGGCACCCCGGAAGAGGCAGCCGAGGCGACCCTGTTCCTGGCGTCGGACCGGTCCTCCTACATGACCGGGGCAAACCTCGTCCTCGACGGCGGCTGGACGGCCCACTGACGTGCGTCTCGGCTCTCCGGGCCGACCGGGTCCGACCGGGTCCGACTGGTTCGAGACGGCCTGGGCCCGTAGGTGGTCAGCCGCCGTGAAGGCCCCACTCGTCGAGTCCGCCGTAGATGTGCGCTTCGAGGCATCGCGCGGCGTCAAGGCCCACGGCCTCACCCCGGTATACGGCGATGAGGGAGTCCTTGCCGCGCCACCAGGAGTCGGTCACGCCCTGTACCTCGGGCACCGGCTCGAATCCGCTGAGATCCAGCGCGAGGACGGCCCTGCGCGTGACCCGCGTGACGGTCGTGGCCCAACGGCGGGCGTGGAAGGCGAGCGCCAGGGATTCCACCCACCCGTCGGGGCCGGCGTGCAGGGGCGTCCAGCGACAGCTGTCGATGCCGAACGCACCGTCGGAGCCGATCTTGAAGCTGTAGGCCATGGACACCCGACCGGCCCCTGCCGGGAACGACCAGCCCCCCGCGGGCATCTCCTCCGGTGCACCGGCGTCCAGGCTGCGGGGGCCGCCCTCGTAGAACGGGGCGGGCGGCAGGGCGAGGCCGCCCCAGCGGTCCTGGAAGGCCGCGGCCCGGTCGATCTCCGCGGCGGGGATCCCCTGCTCGATCCACGCGTCGCGGTGTCGCCGGACGCCCTTTCGGCGGATGCGGACGCCCTCCGTCTCGATGAACCGCCGGGCCCTGCGGGTGAGGCCGGCCGGCGCGACCGGGACGGGCGAAACAGGCCGGTCGGTCATCACCGCTGCCGGCCGTCACCGGCGTGCAGCACGGCCGAGGCGATCTCCCGCACGCGCTCCGGGCCGATCCCTGTGCGCTGCTCGACGGCGAGAGGGTGGTCGGTGGGCTCCAGCTCGATGAGGGGGCGCTCACCGACGGGGCGGGTGTGGAGACGCGTCTTCAGGTCGAGGGTCGTGGTCGGATACACGGGAAGCTCGGTGGTGAGCCAGCCGAAGTACGGCTTCTCGGCCTCGCGGCCGGGCCTGTCCCACAGATCCGCGGCCCGGGAGAAGTTCTCGCGGCTGAGTGAGACCCAGACGCCCCAGGAGAAGACGTCGTCGCTGCCGATGACCGGTATCTCGATCAGGCCCTTGACGAAGTAGTGCTGCGCGCGGATCACGCATTGGTCCGACGAGAGCAAGCAGTCCTCGGCGCCGGCGAAGGCCGGGTCCCATACGGCCGGGGCCTCGGCCGTATGGTTCATCGGCAGCTCAGGGTGGCGGGCCCCGCAGCACGTGCAGGTGAATCCGAGATGACCGGTCATGATGCGGAGCCTAGTGATGGGCCGCGACGTCGCTGGTCGGCCCCCCACCTGCCGGCCCGTGTGACTGAGCGCTTCTGCCCAGGGAAGCGTCCAGCGGCGTATCCGCTGACGTCTCGCTCCGCAGCCGCCGGTGCCGGCCTGGTGGCCGTCCAGGCAGGCGTCGGCGGGACGATGTCACGCAGGGACGTGGAGCGGCGGGTGTTCGAGCACGCGGGGCTTGTACTCGACCAGCTGGATGCGGCCGTCGAAGGTGCGGTGCTCGATCATTTCGAGGGCAACGTCCGGGTAGCCGTCGTAGATGCGTTCTTCGCCCGTGGCCCCGGTGATCACCGGGAACATCACGACCCGGAAGCGGTCGACGAGTCCGGCTCGTAGCAGGGACCGGCACAGGCTGATGCTGCCGATCGTGCTGAGGAGCCCCGAGCCGCTGGACTTCATGGCGCGGACCGCCTCGACGGCGTCGTCGCGGACGAGCGTGGAGTTGGCCCACGTCAGCGGCTCCGCGAGTGAGGAGGAGAACACCACCTTGGACGCCCTCGTGAGCTCGTCGACGGACGCCTCTTCTTCGGGCCTGAACTCGTCTTGGCCCTGCGGGACCTCGCCCGCGGAGAAGCCCGACATCAGGCGGTAGGTGTTCGCTCCCATCAGGTAGGTGGCCGCGGGCTGCTCGCCGAGCCATGCGAGGTACTCCGGACCCTCGAGGCCCCAGAACCCGGGCCATCCATCTCCCGACGCATGGCCGTCGAGGGAGGTGATGAAGTCGACGAGAAGTTCCGACATGGCGGTGTCCTTTCCTGGGGTGACATGAGATTGGACTCGCCGGGAGCCACAAAATCATCGCGAACGGCCGGGGCCAACCGTCACGCTCAGCCGGGCCACCCCAGGGCACTCGATTGCATAAAGCTACAGGGGAACGTATAGTCATGCCATCCAAGAGGAGGGTTCCATGAGGGTACGCGCAGCGGTGGCAGGGGCCAGTGGGTATGCGGGCGGCGAGCTGCTGCGTCTGCTGCTCGGGCACCCCGGGGTCGAGATCGGCGCCCTCACCGGCAACTCCAACGCGGGCCAGCGCCTGGGCGCGCTGCAGCCGCATCTGTTTCCGCTCGCCGACCGGATTCTGGAGCCGACGACGGGCGAGGTCCTCGCCGGACACGACGTCGTCTTCCTCGCGCTGCCCCACGGCCAGTCCGCCGCCGTCGCCGAGCAGCTCGGGCCCGACGTCCTCGTCGTCGACATGGGCGCGGACTTCCGGCTGACGGACGCCGCGGCCTGGGAGAAGTTCTACGGGAGCCCGCACGCCGGCACCTGGCCCTACGGCCTTCCCGAACTGCCGGGCGCGCGTGCCGCGCTGGCGGGGTCCAAGCGCATCGCGGTGCCCGGTTGTTACCCCACCGCCGTCTCCCTCGCGCTCTTCCCCGCGTACGCGGCGGACCTCGTCGAGGCGGAGGCGGTGATCGTCGCGGCGTCCGGCACCTCCGGCGCGGGCAAGGCGGCCAAGCCGCACCTGCTCGGCTCGGAGGTCATGGGGAACATGTCCCCGTACGGCGTCGGGGGAGTCCACCGGCACACCCCCGAGATGATCCAGAACCTCTCCGCCGCCGCGGGCACCCCCGTCACGGTCTCCTTCACGCCGACCCTGGCCCCGATGCCCCGCGGCATCCTCGCCACCTGCAGCGCGAAGACCAAGCCGGGCGTCACCGCCGGGTCCGTGCGCGATGCGTACGAGAAGGCCTTCGCCGACGAGCCGTTCGTGCGGCTCCTCCCCGAAGGGCAGTGGCCCGCCACCGCCGCCGTGTACGGCTCGAACGCCGTGCAGGTCCAGGTCGCGTACGACGAGGGGGCCGGACGCACCGTCGTGATCAGCGCCATCGACAATCTGACCAAGGGCACCGCGGGCGGCGCCCTGCAGAGCATGAACATCGCCCTGGGCCTCGACGAGGCCACCGGGCTGACTACGATCGGAGTCGCGCCGTGAGTGTGACGGCAGCCAAGGGATTCACGGCCGCGGGCATCGCCGCCGGAATCAAGGAGAACGGCAACCCGGACCTGGCCCTCGTGGTCAACACCGGGCCCCGCCTCGCCGCCGCGGGCGTGTTCACCTCCAACCGCGTCAAAGCCGCCCCCGTCCTCTGGTCGGAGCAGGTCGTCAAGGGCGGCCTCGTCTCCGCCGTCGTCCTCAACTCCGGTGGCGCCAACGCCTGTACGGGACCCAAGGGGTTCCAGGACACGCACGCCACCGCCGAGAAGGTCGCCGACGTCCTCTCCCTGAACGCCGGCGAGGTCGCCGTCGCGTCGACCGGGCTCATCGGCGTCACCCTCCCCATGGACAAGCTCCTGCCGGGCGTCGAGAAGGCCGCGAACGAACTCTCCGCGCACGGCGGCGAGAAGGCCGCCATCGCCATCAAGACCACCGACAGCGTCCACAAGACGTCCGTCGTGACCGCCGAGGGCGGCTGGACCGTCGGCGGCATGGCCAAGGGCGCCGGCATGCTCGCCCCCGGCCTCGCCACCATGCTCGTCGTACTCACCACGGACGCCGACGTCGAGGCCGACGTCCTGGACCGGGCGCTCCGTGACGCCACCCGGCTCACGTTCGACCGGGTCGACTCCGACGGCTGCATGTCCACCAACGACACCGTGCTGCTGCTCGCCTCCGGCGCCGCCGGCATCACCCCGGAGTACGCCGAGTTCGCCGCCGCCGTCCGCGAGCTCTGCGACGACCTCGGCCGCCAGCTCATCGGCGACGCCGAGGGCGCGAGCAAGGACATCAAGGTCGAGGTGGTCAACGCGGCGAGCGAGGCCGACGCCGTCGAGGTCGGCCGGTCCATCGCCCGCAACAACCTCCTCAAGTGCGCCCTGCACGGCGAGGACCCCAACTGGGGCCGGGTGCTCTCCGCCATCGGCACGACCTCCGCCGCCTTCGAACCGGACCGCCTGAACGTCGCCATCAACGGCGTCTGGGTCTGCAGGAACGGCTCGGTCGGCGAGGACCGCGAGCTGGTCGACATGCGCTACCGCGAGGTCGTCATCACCGCCGACCTCGCCGCAGGCGAGGAGACCGCGACGATCTGGACCAACGACCTCACCGCCGACTACGTCCACGAGAACAGCGCGTACAGCTCATGACCAAGGACGTGAGCGGCCACCCCACCGCCCGCAGGCACACCGCGCTCCCCAAGGCACAGATCCTCATCGAGGCGCTGCCCTGGCTGACCCGGCACCGCGGCAAGACCGTCGTCATCAAGTTCGGCGGCAACGCCATGGTCGACGACGAGCTGAAGGCCGCCTTCGCCCAGGACGTCGTCTTCCTGCACCACGCGGGCCTCAAGCCCGTCGTCGTGCACGGCGGCGGCCCGCAGATCAGCAGGGCGCTCGACCGGCACGGCATCGTCAGCGAGTTCAAGGCGGGCCTGCGCGTCACCACCGAGGACGCCATGGACGTCGTACGCATGGTGCTCGCCGGACAGGTGCAGCGCGAGCTCGTCGGCCTGCTCAACCGGCACGGCCCGCTCGCCGTCGGCCTGACCGGCGAGGACGCGCACACCATCACCGCCACCAAGCACCAGCCCCGCATCGAGGGCGAGCTGGTCGACATCGGCCGCGTCGGCGAGATCACCGAGATCGACACCGGCGCCATCGAGGCGCTGCTCGCCGACGGCCGCATCCCGGTCGTCTCCTCGATCGCCCGTTCCCAGGACGACCACCATGTCTACAACGTCAATGCTGATACGGCGGCTGCGGCACTCGCTGCGGCGCTTGATGCCGAGACCCTGATGGTCCTCACCGACGTCGAGGGCCTCTACGAGGACTGGCCCCACTCCGACGAGGTCATCAGCAGGCTCACCGCGCGGGAGCTGGAGAAACTCCTGCCCGAGCTGGCGAGCGGCATGGTCCCGAAGATGGAGGGCTGTCTGCACGCCGTGCGCAACGGCGTCGAGACGGCCCGCGTGATCGACGGCCGCGTCCAGCACTCGATCCTGCTCGAGATCTTCACCGACGAAGGCATCGGCACGATGGTCGTCCCCGACCACGCCACCCACACCACCGACACGGAGGGGGACTCATGAGCAACCAGGAGCTGACCACGCGCTGGCAGGGCGCACTCATGGACAACTACGGCACACCCAGGCTGCCCCTCGTGCGCGGCGCGGGCACCAAGCTGTGGGACGCCGACGGCAAGGAGTACCTCGACTTCGTCGGCGGCATCGCCGTCAACGCGCTCGGCCACGCCCACCCCGCGATCGTCGAGGCCGTGAGCGCCCAGATCGGCGCCCTCGGCCACGTCTCGAACCTTTTCATCGCCGAGCCGCCCGTCGCGCTCGCCGAGAAGCTGCTCCAGCTCTTCGGACGCGAGGGCCGGGTGTACTTCTGCAACTCCGGCGCAGAGGCCAACGAATGCGCGTTCAAGCTCGGCCGGCTGACCGGCCGGCCGCACATGGTCGCCACCCGGGGCGGCTTCCACGGCCGGACCATGGGCTCGCTCGCCCTCACCGGCCAGCCCGGCAAGCAGGAGCCGTTCCTGCCGCTGCCCGGCGACGTCACGCACGTCCCGTACGGCGACGTCGAGGCCCTGCGCGCGGCCGTCACCACCGAGACCGCCTTCGTGATCATCGAGCCGATCCAGGGTGAGAACGGCGTCGTCGTGCCGCCTGCGGGCTACCTCGAGGCGGCCCGTGAGATCACCCGCGCCACCGGGACGCTCCTCGTCCTCGACGAGGTGCAGACCGGGATCGGTCGCACCGGGCACTGGTTCGAGTACCTCGCCCACGACGGCGTGGAGCCGGACGTCGTCACGCTCGCGAAGGGTCTGGGCGGCGGGCTTCCGCTCGGCGCGACCGTCGCGTTCGGCGCCGCCGCCGACCTCCTGAAGCCCGGTCACCACGGCACGACGTTCGGAGGGAACCCCGTCGCGTGCGCCGCGGGCCGCGCGGTCATCGACACCATCGAGGCCGAGGGGCTCCTGGAGAACACCAAGCGGGCGGGCGAGAAGCTGCGCGAAGGAATCGAGTCACTGGGACACCCTCTCGTCGGGCATGTAAGGGGCTCGGGCCTCCTGCTGGGTATCGTGCTCACCGAGCCGCTCGCGCCACGGGCGCAGCAGGCGGCTCAGGACGCCGGCTTCCTGGTGAACGCGCCCGCCCCCGATGTCGTACGGCTGATGCCGCCGCTGAACGTGCGCGACGACGAGGTGGAGGCGTTCCTCCGGGCGCTGCCCGGCGTACTGGACAAGGCCGCACGGGCCGACGGGGACGGACGATCCGGAGAATGAGACGACGATGAGCCAGGCGCAAGGCAACGAGCACGGCGACCACGCGGGTCCCGCCGTGCCGCAGACCCGCACCGCACGCCACCGCCGGATCGTGGACATCCTGAACCGGCAGCCGGTGCGCTCCCAGAGCCAGCTGGCGAAGCTGCTCGCCGACGACGGTCTGACCGTCACTCAGGCGACGCTCTCCCGCGACCTCGACGAGCTGAACGCGGTGAAGATCCGCAACGCCGAGGGCGACCTCATCTACGCGGTGCCGAGCGAGGGCGGATTCCGCACCCCGCGCGCGCCGCTGGGGGAGTCGGCCAAGGAGGAGCGGATGCGGCGTCTCTCCGCGGAGCTGCTGATCTCCGCGGAGGCCTCGGCCAACCTCGTCGTCCTGCGGACCCCGCCGGGCGCCGCACAGTTCCTCGCCTCCGCCATCGACCAGGCCGAACTCCACGACATCCTCGGCACGATCGCGGGCGACGACACGCTGATGCTGATCAGCAGGGAGCCGACGGGGGGACAGGCCCTGGCGGACCATCTGCTGCGGCTGGCGTCCAACGAGCACTAGGCCCGATCCGGTCGGCCGGAGTCACCCTTACCTCCGGCACGCCCCACGCCCTACGGTGCACCGCATGAGTGGACGACGCAGGCGTTGCCCGCCGCTTGCCGCCCTCGCCTGCGGTGCCGCGCTGCTGACGGTCGCCGCGTGCGGGAGTGACGTCGGCGTGCCGGCCGCCGGTGCTGCCGGGCCCTCCTCATCCGGAGGTGAGGGGGGCCGGTTCGTGGTGTGCTTCGGGGACTCCGCCGACTTCGAGGGCACGCGGTCGCCCGCCGCGACGGGCTGCCCCGAGGAGAAGCCGCCCACGGCGTCCCCCACGCCGACCGTCACCATGACGCCGCGCTTCCGGGAAGGCAGGGGCTGGACAGGGCCGACCTGCTCTGAGGGCGCCTCGTCCCCTCATGCGGTGCACCGTAGGGCGTGGGGGCACCAGGGAACCGTGCCGGGTCACACCCTCGCTGTCCCGGGGCCCCGGATGACTCAGCCGGATCCCTCACCGCGCCCGGGGGCCTCACCGTCCCGCGCCCGATGCGACATCCACGCCGCCACCAGCGCCCCCGACACGTTGTGCCACACGGAGAACACCGCCGAGGGCAGCGCCGCGAGGGGGCTGAAGTGGGCCGCGGCGAGGGAGGCCGCGAGGCCCGAGTTCTGCATGCCGACCTCGAAGGCCATGGCGCGGGACGCGGGCCGGCCGAGCCGGGCCACCTTGCCCGCGCCGTAACCGAGCGCGAGACCGAGGCCGTTGTGCAGGAACACCGCGAGGAAGACCAGGGCCGCCGCCGACTTGATGGCCGCCGCGCTGCCCGCGACGACGATCGCCACGATGGCGGCGACGGTCAGCGCCGAAAGCCACGGCAGGGCGCCGAGCACCCGGTCGACGTACCGTCCGAAGAGCAGCCGCACGGCGAGGCCCGCGAGGACCGGCAGGAGCACGGTCTTCAGGATGTCCGTGACCATCGAGCCCGCGTCGACGGGCAGGTACTCGCCCGCGAGCAGCAGCGTCAGCGGGGGCGTGACCAGCGGCGCGAGGACGGTCGAGACGGTGGCGACCGAGACGGACAGCGCCACGTCGCCGCGGGCCAGATAGGTCACGACGTTGGACGCGGTGCCGCTCGGCGCGCAGCCCACCAGGATCACCCCGGCCGCCAGCTGCGGTGACAGGCCGAGCGCGTGGGCGATCAGCCAGCCGAGCCCCGGCATGATCACGTAGTGCGCGACGAGGCCGAGCGCGACCGCCCAGGGCCGCTTGATGACGCCCTGGAAGTCGACCGGGGTCATGGTCAGCCCCATGCAGAACATCACGACACCCAGCAGGTACGGGACGTTCGTGCCCCAGCCCTTGAAGGCGTCCGGCAGGGCGAGGCCGAGCGCGCCGGCGGCCAGGACGAGCACGGGGAAGACGGTGACGGCACGACGGGCGGCCCGGTCGGCGCCACCCGTCCCGGTCGTCCCGCTGGTCGTCCCACCACTCGCGCCGGTCGTCCCGCTGGTCTTCTCTTCGGATCGCACGGCGTGATGCAACGCCCCGGCCGGGCGCGCGTGCAACCCCGTCTCGGTATGTGGTCGTTACACGGAAGCGTCCGGGGATCGTGCCGGGGTGACGGCCGGCGGCAGCGGCAGGGGGAGCCCAGGGAGGCCGTCGATGCTCTGCGCGATGTGGTCCTTCTTCGCGAAGTACGCGCCGAGCGAGGCGTCGTCCTCGCGGGCGAAGCGCTTGGCGTGCAGGTCACGGTCCTCGTCGTACGTCATGAAGGGCACCGCGTACCCGCAGGTGTCGCGGATCAGCTCGGCCGTCACGACGATGACGGCGCGCAGGCCGTGCGGCGTCGGGTCGATGCCGGGGAAGTGGCGGAGGAGTTCCGCGAACCGCGGGTCGTCGCGGAAGACGGGCTCGCCGCGGCCGTGTACGCGCACGATGTTGGGCGGCCCCTGGAAGGCGCACCACATGAGCGTGATGCGGCCGTTCTCCCGCAGGTGCGCGACGGTCTCGGCGTTGCTCCCCGCGAAGTCCAGGTAGGCGACGGTGAGTTCGTCGATGACCGCGAAGGAGCCCTTGAGGCCCTTGGGGGAGAGGTTGATCGTGCCGTCGTCGGCCAGGGGCGCGGTCGCCGTGAAGAACATCGGCTGCCCCTCGATGAAGGTGCGGAGCCTGCCGTCGATGCGTTCGTGAGTCTTCCCCATGCCCGGGATTATCGACCAAGATTCTTTCCCTGTCTAATTACTTTGGCGAACTGTTATGCCCGCCCGGCTGCCTCTGTCCGGCCCCCGGTCGCCATCTCCGGGCCTTGATTGACGAAACATACGGTGGAGTGCATACTCATGCATCACAGCGCATGAACTTCCGAGGAGGAGGTCCCCGTGACCGAGCGCGTCGTACTCGCCTACTCGGGCGGCCTGGACACCTCCGTCGCCATCGGCTGGATCGCCGAGGAGACGGGCGCCGAGGTCATCGCCGTCGCCGTCGACGTCGGCCAGGGCGGCGAGGACCTGGACGTCATCCGCAAGCGCGCCCTCGCCTGCGGCGCCGTGGAGGCCGAGGTCGCCGACGCCAGGGACGAGTTCGCCGAGGAGTACTGCCTTCCGGCGATCAAGGCCAACGCCCTCTACATGGACCGCTATCCGCTGGTCTCCGCCCTCTCCCGGCCCGCCATCGTCAAGCACCTGGTCGCCGCGGCCGAGAAGCACGGCGCAGGCACGGTCGCCCACGGCTGCACCGGCAAGGGCAACGACCAGGTGCGGTTCGAGGCGGGCATCGCCGCCCTCGGCCCCGGCCTGAAGTGCATCGCCCCCGTCCGCGACTACGCGATGACGCGGGACCGGGCGATCGCCTTCTGCGAGGAGAAGGGCCTCCCGATCGCCACCACCAGGAAGTCCCCGTACTCCATCGACCAGAACGTCTTCGGACGCGCCGTCGAGACGGGCTTTCTGGAGGACATCTGGAACGCCCCGATCGAGGACATCTACGAGTACACCGCCGACCCCGCGCGGCCCCGGGAGGCCGACGAGGTCGTCATCTCCTTCGAGGAGGGCGTGCCGGTCGCCCTGGACGGCGTCCCCGTCACCGCCCTCCAGGCGATCCAGCGGCTCAACGAACGCGCGGGCGCCCAGGGCGTCGGCCGGATCGACATGGTCGAGGACCGCCTCGTCGGCATCAAGTCCCGCGAGGTGTACGAGGCGCCGGGCGCCATCGCCCTGATCACCGCCCACCAGGAGCTGGAGAGCGTCACCGTCGAGCGCGAACTGGCCCGCTACAAGCGGCAGGTCGAACAGCGCTGGGGCGAGCTGGTCTACGACGGCCTGTGGTTCTCCCCGCTCAAGCGCGCCCTCGACGGCTTCATCGACGAGGCCAACCGGCACGTCACCGGGGAGATCCGGATGACCCTGCACGGGGGGCGCGCCGTCGTCACCGGCCGCAGGTCCGGCTCTTCCCTCTACGATTTCAACCTCGCCACCTACGACTCGGGCGACACGTTCGACCAGTCGAAGGCGCAGGGCTTCATCGAGATCTTCGGCCTCTCGTCGAAGATCGCCGCCAAGCGGGACCTCGCGTAGCCGCGCGGCCCGCCGTACCAGCAACAGCCTTGAGGAGCACGTGAAGTGAGCAGCAACAACGGCGGTGACGTCCGGCTCTGGGGCGGACGTTTCGCGGACGGGCCCGCGGAGGCCCTCGCCAAGCTGTCGGCCTCGGTCCACTTCGACTGGCGTCTCGCGCCGTACGACATCGCGGGCTCCCGCGCCCACGCGCGCGTGCTCCACAAGGCCGGCCTGCTCACCGCGGACGAGCTGACCGCCATGCTCGGCGGGCTCGACCGCCTGGAGGCCGACGTGGCCGACGGCTCCTTCGTCGGCACCATCGCCGACGAGGACGTGCACACCGCCCTGGAGCGCGGTCTCCTTGAGCGGCTCGGCCCCGACCTCGGCGGCAAGCTGCGGGCCGGCCGGTCCCGCAACGACCAGGTGGCGACGCTCTTCCGGATGTACCTGCGCGACCACGCCCGGATCATCGGCGGGCTGCTCGCCGACCTCCAGGGCGCGCTCGTCGGCCTCGCCGAGGCCCACCCCGACGTCGCCATGCCGGGCCGCACGCATCTCCAGCACGCCCAGCCGGTCCTCTTCGCCCACCACGTCCTCGCCCACGTCCAGTCGCTCTCCCGGGACGCGGAGCGCCTGCGGCAGTGGGACGCCCGGACGGCCGTCTCGCCGTACGGCTCCGGCGCGCTGGCCGGTTCGTCGCTCGGCCTCGACCCGGAGGCGGTCGCGAAGGACCTCGGCTTCGAGCACGGCTCGTCCGCCAACTCCATCGACGGCACGGCCTCGCGGGACTTCGTCGCCGAGTTCGCCTTCATCACCGCGATGATCGGTGTGAACCTCTCCCGGATCGCCGAGGAGGTCATCATCTGGAACACGAAGGAGTTCTCCTTCGTCACCCTCCACGACGCCTTCTCCACCGGCTCGTCGATCATGCCGCAGAAGAAGAACCCGGACATCGCCGAGCTGGCGCGCGGCAAGTCGGGCCGCCTCATCGGCAATCTGACGGGCCTGCTCGCGACGTTGAAGGCGCTGCCCCTGGCGTACAACCGCGACCTCCAGGAGGACAAGGAGCCCGTCTTCGACTCCTGCGACCAGCTGGAGATCCTGCTCCCCGCCTTCATCGGCATGATGGCGACGCTCACCGTGCACCGCGAGCGGATGGCGGAGCTGGCCCCCGCGGGCTTCTCGCTCGCCACCGACATCGCCGAGTGGCTGGTGAAGCAGGGCGTGCCGTTCCGCGTGGCGCACGAGGTCGCGGGCGAGTGCGTCAAGGAGTGCGAGGCGCACGGCATCGAGCTCGACCAGCTCACGGACGAGCAGTTCGCCAAGATCTCCGAGCACCTCACGCCCGAGGTGCGCACCGTCCTGAACGTGCCGGGCGCGCTGGCCTCCCGCGACGGCCGCGGCGGCACCGCGCCCTCGGCCGTCGCCGTCCAGCTCGCCGAGGTCAAGGCCGATCTGACGGTACAGCGGGAGTGGGCGGGCGCGCGCGGCTGACGGGTCATGGCCCACAGGTGAGAAAAGGGCGTCGCGGGTTACGTTGTCGAGAGACATCCGTACGACGAGGAGCCGAGGAGCCCGCGATGCCCTTCGCCCGGCTGGCCGCAGCCACGACCCCGACCGCGCACCTGGGCCTCGGCCTCGCCGCCGTCGGCAGGCCCGGTTACATCACGCTGGGCCGCGAGAGCGATCTGCCGCCGACCCGCAGCGTCGAGGCCCTGCGCGAGCGCGCCCACGAACTCCTCGACGCCGCCTACGCGTCGGGGGTCCGCTACTTCGACGTGGCCCGCTCGTACGGGCGTTCCGAGGAGTTCCTCGGCGACTGGCTGCGCGTGAGGCCCGACGTCCGGGACGTCGTCATCGGCAGCAAGTGGGGCTACACCTACACGGCGGAGTGGCGCACCGACGCCGAGGGCCCGCACGAGGTGAAGGACCACAGCGTCGCCGCGTACGACCGCCAGCGCGCCGAGACCGCGGAACTCCTCGGCGACCGGCTCGACCTCTACCAGATCCACTCCGTGACGCCCGAGAGCCCGGCGCTCACCGACAAGGAGCTGCACGGCCGGCTGGCCGCGCTCGCCGCCGATGGCGTCACCGTCGGGCTCTCCGTGAGCGGCCCCGAGCAGGCGTCCGCGATCCGCTCCGCGCTCGCCGTGACCGTCGACGGCGAGCCGCTCTTCCGCACCGTCCAGGCCACGTACAACCTCCTGGAGACCTCGGCGGGGCCCGCGCTCGCCGAGGCCCACGACGCCGGGCTCACCGTGATCGTCAAGGAGGGACTGGCCAACGGCAGGCTCGCCGGCCCGTACGCGCCGCCGGTGCTCCGCGAGGTCGCCGAGGAGACGGGGCTCGGCTGCGACGCGGTGGCGCTCGCCGCCGTCCTGGGCGAGCCGTGGGCGGGCGTGGTCCTGTCCGGCGCGGCCACCTCGGTCCAGCTCGTCTCCAACCTGCACGCCGCCGCCGTCGACCTGGACGCCGGGCAGCTGGAGCGGCTCGTGGGGCTCGCGCAGGACCCGGCCGCGTACTGGGAGGGCCGGGCGCGGCTGCCCTGGAACTGACGGGCGCGCGGCACCCGGCCGCCCCATCACGGACGATCACTCTCGATGAGACATTTCTGTCTCATGCGGCTTATGGTTGTTTCATGTCAGTCGATCGCGACCAGGTCCTGCGCAGCGCCGCGGCCCTCCTCACCCGTAAGGCCACCTCCACCATGGACGAGGTGGCCCGCGCCGCGGGCATCAGCAGGGCGACCCTCCACCGCCACTTCGCCGGCCGCGACGCGCTCGTACGCGCCCTGGAGGAGCTCGGCCTCCAGGAGTGCGAGGCCGCGCTCGACCGGGCCGGGCTCGACGAGGGCGCCGTGAGCGACGCGCTGCGGCGCCTGGTGCGGGAGATCGAGCCGGCCGCCGGCCTCCTCGCGTTCCTGTACACCGAGAACCAGCTCTTCGAGGGCGACACCCAGAACGAGGGCTGGTCCCGCATCGACGCCCGGCTCGCCGCGCTCTTCCGGCGCGGCCAGGAGAGCGGCGAACTCCGCATCGACCTCACCCCAGGCTGGCTGACCGAGGCGTTCTACGGCCTCATCGGCTCCGGCGCGTGGGCCGTGCAGGACGGCCGGGTGGCCGCCAACGACTTCTCGTACATGATCGCCGAGCTGCTGATCGGCGGCGCACAGCGGAGAGTGGACTCATGACCAGCACCCACCGGCAGACCGCGGGGACCGAGGTGGAGCGCAGCCCCGGCCGCTGGCTCGCCCTCGCCGTGCTCGCCCTGGCCGTGCTCCTCGTCGCCGTCGACGCGACCGTGCTCGGCCTCGCGACGCCGTACATCAGCGAGGACCTCAAGCCGTCCGGCACCCAGCTGCTCTGGATCGGCGACGTCTACTCCTTCGTCATCGCCGGCCTGCTCGTCTCCATGGGCAGCCTCGGCGACCGCATCGGACGCAAGAAACTGCTGCTCACCGGAGCCGTCGCCTTCGGCGCGGTCTCGGTCCTCAACTCCTACGCCACCAGCCCCGAGCTGATGATCCTGGCCCGCGCGCTGCTCGGAGTCGCGGGCGCGACCCTGATGCCGTCGACGCTGGCGCTGATCCGGAACATCTTCCACGACCCGCGCGAGCGCAGCCTCGCGGTCGGCATCTGGGGCGCCATGGCCTCCGCGGGCGCGGCCGTCGGGCCCGTCGTCGGCGGCTTCCTGCTCGAACACTTCTGGTGGGGCTCGGTCTTCCTCATCAACCTGCCGGTGATGGCCGTGCTCGTCCTGGTCGGCATCAAGTTCCTGCCCGAGTCCAAGAACCCGGCACCCGGCCCCTGGGACCTGCTCAGCGTCGTGCTCTCCCTCATCGGCATGATCGCCGTCGTGTACGCCGTCAAGGAGGCGGCCGCGCACGGAGTGCGCTGGGACGTCGTGGCCGGCGCCGTCGTGGGCGTCGCCGCGCTCACCTGGTTCGTACGCCGCCAACTGACGCTCGCCGCACCGCTCCTGGACATGCGGCTGTTCCGCAACCGCGGCTTCTCCGGCGCGGTCCTCGCCGACCTGCTGACCGTCCTCGGCCTCTCCGGGCTTGTCTTCTTCCTCTCACAGTTCCTGCAACTGGTGCAGGGCAGGCGCCCCTTCGAGGCGGGCCTCGCCGAACTCCCGGCGGCGGTCGGCGCGGTGGGCGCGGGGCTGATCGCGGGCGTGGTGGCGCGGCGGTTCTCGGTACGGATCGTGGTGGCGGGCGGCCTCGCGGCGGTCGGCGTCTCCCTCGCCGCGCTCACGGCGCTGAGCCAGCACACGGGGTACCCGCTGCTCGGCGCGGCGCTCCTGGTCGTCGGCATCGGCGCGGGCTTCTCCTTCACCGTGACCGCCGACGTCATCCTCTCCAGCGTCCCCAAGGAACAGGCGGGCGCGGCCTCCGCGGTCTCCGAGACGGCGTACGAACTGGGCGCGGCGCTCGGCATCGCCCTGCTCGGCTCCATCGTCACCGGCGTCTACCGCGACTTCACGGCCCCACCGGGCACGCCGGCCGACGTGGCGGCCGCGGCGCACGAATCGCTGGGCGGCGCGGTGGAGTCGACGGCGGACCTGCCGGCCGGCCAGGCGGACATCCTGCTCTCCTCGGCCCAGACCGCCTTCGTGGACGGCCTGCGCCTGGCGGCGGGCGTCGGCGCGGCGGTCCTCCTCGCGACGGCGGCCGCGGCGTGGTTCCTCCTGAAGGGCCAAAAACTGGAGGAAGGCACGCCGGCAACCCACTGACCACACACCTTGGCGCCCCTAAGGGGCGCACCCCGCACCGGCGCCGGGTGCGCCCCTTAGGGGCGCGGGGAACTGCGCGACCAGCCACACGCGACCCGCAGAGGACAGCCAAGCCCGGTGGCAGAACCCAGAACGCCCGCCCCGGCACCGGGAGAGACTCCCGCACCGGTGCGGGCGCACCGAGACTCCGCTCAAGCCCCGCAGGGCTACGCCGCTTTGGCCTTGGTCGCGTACATGTCCACGTACTCCTGCCCCGACAGCAGCATGACCTCCGTCATCACGGAGTCCGTCACCGCCCGCAGCACATACCGGTCACGGTCCATGCCGTCGTACCGGGAGAACTCCATCGCCTCGCCGAAGCGGACCGTCACCTTGCCGGGACGCGGCAGACCCTTGCCGCCCGGCTGGAGCTTGTCCGTGCCGATCATCGCGAAGGGGACGACGGGCGCGCCGGTCATCAGCGTCAGCCGGGCGATGCCGGTACGGCCCCGGTACAGCCGCCCGTCGGGCGACCGCGTGCCCTCGGGGTAGATGCCGAAGACCTTGCCGTCGTCGAGAATGCGCCGCCCGGTCATCAGCGCGGCGACGCCACCGCGTCCGCCGTCGCGGTCCACCGGGATCATGCCGACGCCGGTGAAGAACCACGCCATGAGGCGGCCCTTGAGCCCCTTGCCGGTGACGTACTCGTCCTTGCCGATGAAGAACACCGGGCGGTTGGTCACCAGCGGCAGGATCATCGAGTCGATGAACGTCAGGTGGTTTCCGGCCAGGATGACGGGTCCGGTCCCCGGGATGTTCTCGGCACCTTCTACCCGTGGGCGGAACATCAGGCGCAAGAACGGTCCGAGCACTGCCTTGATGAGCGCTAGACGGGACAACAGGCCCTCCGGTGTCAACGGGTCGACGACGAGTAAGTGCAGGTGAGCACGTTACTCGCGGGCCACCGCCCTTTGCACATCGGGTTCATGGACTCGATACGCAGTGTTGACCTGATTTTGCGCGCTCTTGCCCTGGGCCGTCGCCTTTGTGACGACTGTAGGGCCGCGAGGCCGTTGTGGCCCGAACCAGTGGTCCTTGTCACGCCCACTCGCCATGCCGCGTCATCCCGCCGTTCCGTCGGGGGTCTCCCACACGTCACTCGCGGCCACCTACGATCAGTCCCGCTTTGTCAGGTGCAAGGCGGCAGTACATCGGGAGGAGCGCCAATGGCGACGCAGGAGTCGGGTCAGCAGCGGCAGGGGACGAGCCCGGGCCGGCGGGCGGTACTGGGGGCGGCGGTCCTCGGCGCGGGCACGGCCGTGGCGGGGGTGCCCGGCGTGGCGAGAGCGGGCGAGCGGCACGGCGGCGGACACGACGGGCACGGCGGCTACCGGAGCCTGCCCGTGCCCACCGTCGTCGCGCACCGGGGGACCAGCGGCTACCGGCCCGAGCACACGCTCGGCTCGTACCAGCTCGCCCTCGACATGGGCGCCCACGTCATCGAGCAGGACGTCGTGCCCACCAAGGACGGCCATCTCGTATGCCGTCACGAGAACGACATCACCGCGACCACGGACGTCTCGGCGCACCCCGAGTTCGCCTCCCGCAAGACCACCAAGTCCGTCGACGGCGCCAAGCTCACCGGCTGGTTCACCGAGGACTTCACGCTCGCCGAGCTGAAGACGCTGCGCGCCAAGGAGCGCATCCCGGGCACCCGCCAGCACAACACCCTCTACGACGGACGCTGGGAGATCCCCACCCTCGAAGAGGTCCTGCGCTGGGCGGAGAAGGAGGGGCACCGGCGCGGCCGGCGGATCTGGCTGCACATCGAGACCAAGCACCCCACGTACTTCCGCAAGCTGGGCCTCGGCCTGGAGGAGCCGCTCGCCAAACTGCTGCGCCGCTACGACCGGCACAAGAAGAACTCGCCCAACTTCCTGCAGTCCTTCGAGCCCAGCAGCATCCAGCGCCTGGCGAAGCTGGTCGCGGCGCCCCGTGTCGTCCTGTTGTCCACCGCGGGCTCCCGCCCCTGGGACTTCGTCGAGGCGGGCGACCCGCGCACCGTCGCCGACCTGATCACCCCCGAGGGGCTGCGCTGGATGGCGGGGTTCGCCCAGGGCATCGGCCCCACCCTCGACCTGGTCATCCCGAAGAAGGCGGACGGCAGCCTCGGCACCCCGACCACGCTCGTCGACGACGCGCACGCGGCGGACCTGATCCTGCACCCGTACACGATGCGCAACGAGAACACCTTCCTGCCCGCGAACTTCAGGAAGGGCACCGACCCGAACGCCTACGGGGACGCCTTCGGCGCCTTCAAGACGTACTTCGAGACGGGCATCGACGGCATCTTCTCCGACAACTGCGACACCGCGCTGCTCGCCGCCGCGGACTTCGCCCGGGACTGACGGGCGCCCCGGGCGCCGGGCGACGCGCGTCAACGGCCGAGCGCCCGGCCCCGGTTGGGGTGAGAAGCGGCCGTTCCGGAAACCTGTGACCGGAACGGCCGCGTCCCGCCGGGCATGACGTACGACCTCATCCCCACGCTCATCCCCACCCTGCGCCCGCTGCTCGCCGCCGAGGCGTCCGCGGAGACCCTCGGCTCCGGCACCGACCCCGGCGACCTCGAACAGGCCGTCTGGCTGCGGCTCCTGGAGCGGGTGGAGGCGCAGGGCCCGCCCGCCGACCCCGCGCTCTGGCTGCGCGGCGCCGTCCGGTCCGAGGTGCGCCGCACCCGCCGTACGGACCGGCGCGAGGTGGCGTACGAGGACGAGCCCGCCGACGACGCCGAGCGCGGCCCCGAACAGCGCGCCCTGACCGCCGACCGGCACCGCACCCTGCACGCCGCGGTGCGCAGGCTGCCCGGCCGCTGCCCCCGCCTCATGGCCGCGCTGCTGTCCCCGCAGGACCTCACCTACCGGGAAATCGCAGGAGAGTTGGGAATGTCACAGGGCAGTCTGGGGCCGGAACGTTCCCGTTGCCTGGGATGCCTGCGCAGAATGCTGGCGGCGGAGGTTGCGGCTCCTGCTCCGAGGGGAATGGAGCGGTAGACAACCGGTGGAGCAGGTGAGCGGGAGGCATGCACACATGGGCATGAGCGTGACCATCTCGGTCGCGGCGTCGGACGACACGGACGCCGCCGAGCAGATCCTCAAACTGCAGTACCTCTGCTACCAGAGCGAGGCCGAGATCTACGGCGACTACTCGATAGAACCCCTGACCCAGTCCCTGGACTCCCTCCGGGCCGAAATGGCCGCGGGCACCGTGCTGGTGGCCCGGCTGGGCGTCGAGGTGGTGGCCTCCGTGCGCGGCACGGTCGACGCCGAGGGGACGGCGCGGATCGGCAAGCTCATCGTCCACCCCCGGATGCAGCGGCACGGTCTGGGCGGCCGGCTGCTCGACGCGATAGAGCGGACGCTCGGCGAGGACGCCACCACCAAGTCCTTCCAGCTCTTCACCGGCCACCGCAGCGAGCAGAACCTCCAGCTCTACCGGAAGCACGGGTACGCGCCGGTGAAGACCGAGCGGGTCGACGACCGGCTCACTGTCGTGACCCTCGCCAAGGACGCGCCGGCGAGCGCCTACGTGGCGAGTGCGTAGCGGTCCCTTGACGTCGCGTGCCGGCCTCCGTGGCCGGCGGACCCGGACCAGCGGCCCGGCGTGGGCTCAGGCCGCCCGCCGCGCCCGGTTCAGCCAGAAGATCGCCGTCACCGGCAGGATCACCGGGATGAAGAGGTAACCCATCCCGAAGTCCGACCAGACCGTGGCGTCCGGGAACGCGGACGGTTCCACCAGGGTCCAGGTGCCGACCGTGAGCACGCCGACCAGTTCGGCGGCGCAGCACACCAGCGCCGCCGAGCGGGCCGCGGCCCCACCGCGCACCAGCGAGTAGGTGATGAAGCCGTAGACGAGGCCCGCGAGCGCGGAGAGCGAGTAGGCGAGCGGGGCCTTGCCGAAGTCCGTGGAGATCTGCACGGCCGAGCGCGACACCGCGCCGACGACCATCACGCCGTACAGCCACACCAGCAGTATGCCCGGGCCGGTGATCAGCTTCTGGCGCGCGGGCTCTCCGTCCGCGGTGGCCCCTTCGTCCTTGCCGGGCTCGGTCACCGTCACCTCAGCCTCCCCAGATGTCGTAGAGCCGTACTTCGAGGACGGCGAGGACGACGCCACCCGCGGCGACCGTCACGGAACCCCAGCGGCTCCGTTCGGCCAGGGACATGAACCCCGCCGCGGGGATGCAGGCGAACGCGCCGAGCAGATACGCCACGAAGATCGTGGTGCCCTGGTCCGCCTCGTCGCCGCGCGCGAGCCGGACGATCCCGACGATCAGCTGGAGGGCGGCGAGCAGGGTCACCACGCCCATCCCGATGAAGTGCCAGTCCTTGGTCGGCTGGTCGCGGTAGGCGGCGAACCCGCACCAGGCGGCGAGGGCGAGCGCGGCCACGGAGGTCGCGATCGTCAGGGCATCAAGCATGTCCGTGACTTTATTACGGGACGCCCGGCCCGCCGCCTCCGCCCCTTCCGTCCCCCGCCGGCCGGGACCTCCGGCCCGGCGAGGGCCGCCGCTCGCCCCGATGCGCGTCCCCGGGCGGTGCCCCGTACCCTCGATCACCATGAAGATCCAGGCTGACGCGCTCCTGTTCGACAACGACGGCACCCTCATCTCCTCCCTGGAGTCGGTGTACCGCTGCTGGTCGCGGTGGGCGCGGGAGTACGGGATCACCGCCGAGGCGTTCGCCGAGGTCGAGCTGCACGGCCGCCCCGCCGCCGAGATCGCCGCCGACCTGCTGCCCCCGGAGAAGGTCGCCGAGGCCGTCGCGCGCATCGAAGAGCTGGAGGTCTCCGACGTGGCGGGCGGTGTCGCCCTGCTGCCCGGTACCCGCGAGCTGCTCGGCTCCCTGCCCGCCGACCGCTGGGCCGTGGTCACCTCCGCGACCCGCGTCCTGGCCGAGGCCCGCCTCGCCGAGGCCGGCATCCGGCCCGGTCTCCTCATCGCCGCCGACGACATCACGCGCGGCAAGCCCGACCCGGAGCCCTTCCTGCTCGCGGCCGGCAAGCTCGGCGCCGACCCGGCGCGCTGCGTGGTCTTCGAGGACGCGCCCGCGGGTCTCACGGCGGGCCGCGCCGCGGGTATGACGACCGTGGCGTTGGCCACAACCCACCGGGCCGCGGAGCTCGACGCCGATGCCCTCGTCAAGGACCTCTCCGAGGTGTCCGCGCAGGCCACGCCGGGCGGCGTGGAGATCACGCTCGCCGGCTGAACCACGGAAGCCGATCCTCCGCCGCTGTCCCACCGCTGTCCGGTATACGGACAGCGGTGGCGGACAGCCACCGCACACATGTTTTACTTGGGCCCATGACCACGACGAGCAGCCGCACCCTTGCGACCGAGGCGATGACGACGCCCGGTGCTCGTTGTATGTGTCGAATGTGCGCCTTCTGAGGGCCCCCGCACCACCTCTGAGCCTCGCGCCCCGAAGCGAAGCCGCTGTGCCGCGCTCCTGACCGACGTACTCGACGAAGCCGAGCAGTCGACGCAGGAAGCGAGCCCGCCCCGCGCACACGTCCTCCGGTTCCCCCGCACCACCACCGCGAGAACCGTGCCGCGTTCCGAACGAATGCCCCGTGCCCGGCGCACACCCGCGCCGCGCACTCGACAGTGACGGAAACCCCTGTGATCACCACTTCCGGCCTCACCAAGGTCTACCGCTCACGCGGTCGTGAAGTAACCGCTCTCGACGGAGTCGACCTGCACGTCCGCGAGGGCGAGGTGTACGGCGTCATCGGCCAGTCCGGCGCCGGCAAGTCCTCCCTGATCCGCTGCGTCAACCTCCTGGAGCGCCCCACCTCCGGCACGGTGACCGTGGCGGGCCAGGACCTCACCGCCCTGGCCGGACGCGGCCCGCGCGCGGGGAAGGAACTGCGCCGCGCCCGCAGCCGCATCGGCATGGTCTTCCAGCACTTCAACCTGCTGTCGTCGCGCACCGTGCAGGACAACGTCGAGCTGCCCCTGGAGATCCTCGGCCTCAGCGGGCAGCAGCGCTCCCGCAAGGCCCTCGAACTCCTCGACCTCGTCGGCCTCGCCGACAAGGCCCGCTCCTACCCGGCCCAGCTCTCCGGCGGTCAGAAGCAGCGCGTCGGCATCGCCCGCGCCCTCGCCGGCGACCCCAAGGTGCTGCTCTCCGACGAGGCCACCAGCGCCCTCGACCCCGAGACCACCCGCTCCATCCTCAAGCTCCTGCGCGACCTCAACCAGCAGCTCGGTCTGACCGTCCTGCTCATCACGCACGAGATGGACGTCGTCAAGAGCGTCTGCGACTCCGCGGCCCTCATGGAGCGCGGGCAGATCGTCGAGTCCGGCACCGTCACCGAACTGCTCGCCACGCCCGGCTCCGAGCTCGCCGCCGCGCTCTTCCCGGTCAGCGGCGAGGCCACCGGCGAGGACCGCACCGTCGTCGACGTGACCTTCCACGGCGAGGCCGCCACGCAGCCGGTCATCTCCCAGCTGTCGCGCACGTACAACATCGACATCTCGATCCTCGGTGCCGCGATGGACACCGTCGCGGGCAAGCAGGTCGGCCGCATGCGCATCGAACTGCCCGGCCGCTTCGAGGAGAACGTCGTCCCGATCGGCTTCCTGCGCGAGCAGGGGCTGCAGGTCGACATCGCGGGCGAGGACCGCGCGGACGCCCCCGGGAACGAGACGCTGCTGGTCAAGGAAGGTGCCAAGTGACCTGGTCGGAGATGCAGCCCCTGCTGGAGCAGGCCTGTTGGGACACCCTCTACATGGTGGGCTGGTCGACGCTGATAGCCGTCGTCGCCGGACTGCCGCTCGGCATCCTGCTCGTCCTCACCGAGCGCGGCGCACTGCTGCAGAACGCCTTCCTCAACAAGGTGATCGGGCAGATCGTGAACATCGCCCGGTCGATGCCCTTCATCATCCTCATGGTCGCCCTGATGGGCTTCACGCGCTGGATCACCGGCACCACGATCGGCCGCGAGGCCGCCCTCGTCCCGCTGGCCGTCGGCGCCATCCCCTTCTTCGCGCGCCTGGTGGAGACCTCGATCCGCGAGGTCGACGGCGGGCTCGTCGAGGCCGTGCAGTCGATGGGCGGCTCCACCTGGACCGTCGTGCGCAAGGTCCTCGTCCCCGAGTCGCTGCCCTCGCTGATCTCGGGCGCCACCACCACCATCGTCGCGCTCATCGGCTACTCCGCGATGGCGGGCACCGTCGGCGGCGGCGGCCTCGGCGACCTCGCCCTGCGCTACGGCTACCAGCGCTTCGAGACCGAGCTGATGTGGATCACCGTGGCGATCCTCGCCGTGGTCATCTCGATCATCCAGTTCGCCGGCGACTACGCGGCCCGCCGCCTGCACAAGCGCGGCGGCGGCTCCGGACGGCCGCTGCTCTTCCGGCCGCTGCGCGGCACGCTGCCCCGCACCGCCGCCGCCGAGCCGGCCGGCAAGACGACCGGCTGACCCAGGCCCCCGCAGACCTCCCCGCCACCCACGCGGGGCAGCACCACCTGCATCACCCATGGAGAAAGGCACTTTTCGTGCGTAACACCGCCAAGATCACCACCGCTGTCCTCGCCGCGGGAGCCCTCACCCTCGGGCTCTCCGCCTGTGGCTCCGACAAGGGTTCCGCGGGCGACAAGGACGGCCCGCTCGTCGTCGCCGCGACCCCGACGCCGCAGGGCGAGATCCTTGACTACGTCCAGAAGCACCTCGCCAAGAAGGCGGGCCTCGACCTCCAGGTGAAGGAATTCACCGACTACGTCACGCCGAACACCGCCGTCCAGCAGGGCGAGGTCTTCGCCAACTACTTCCAGCACAAGCCGTACCTGGACGACTTCAACAAGAAGCGCGGCACGGACATCGTGCCCGTCCCCGGGGCCACGGTGCACCTGGAGCCGCTCGGTGTGTACTCCAAGAGCGTCAAGAAGATCGGTGACCTGAAGGACGGCGCCACCATCGCCATCCCGAACGACACCACCAACGAGGCCCGCGCGCTCAAGCTCCTCGCGGACAACGGCGTCATCGAGCTGAAGAAGGGCGTGGGCTACGAGGCCACCCCCAAGGACATCGCGAAGAACCCGAAGAACATCAAGTTCAAGGAGCTGGAGGCCCCCACGGTGCCCCGCACCCTGGAGGACGTCGACGCCGCGGTGATCAACGGCAACTACGCGCTGGAGGCCAAGCCCGCGCTCAGCCCCGCCAAGGACGCCATCGTCGCCGAGCCCGCCAAGGACAACCCGTACGGCAACTTCCTCGCCGTCAAGAAGGGCGACGAGAACGACCCGCGCGTGAAGAAGCTCGCCAAGCTCCTCACCTCGCCCGAGGTCAAGAAGTTCATCGACGACAAGTACGACGGGGCCGTCGTCGCCGCGTTCTGACCGGAGACGGGACGACGTCCGACGCGCGTGACACCCACGGGGTCCGCTCCCGCACCGGGAGAGGACCCCGTGGTGCGTCTGCGCCCGCACATGCTGCATGCTGGGCACTTCAGAAGACCGAAAGGTGAAGGTCCTTCAGGTCTATGAAGGGTATGGAGCGGCGCATGACTACAGCCTCCTCGGGCACAGCGGGCACAGCGGGGTTCCCCGACGTCTCCATCAGCACGGAGCGGCTGGTGCTGCGCCCTCTCGAAGAGGCGGACGTCCCCGCGTACGCGGAGATGATGAACGACGAACAGGTCACGGCCTGGACCTCCGTGCCCCAGCCCTACACCGAGGCCGACGCGCTCGACTGGATCGCCCGGCTCGCCCCCGCCGAACGCTCCGCGGGCCGCGGCATCGTCCTCGCCGTCACCGAGTTCCTCACCCAGCGCCTCGTCGGCATCATCCAACTCCGCGACACCGACTGGCGGGTGCGCTCCACCGAGCTCAACTACGTCGTCGCCCCCTGGGCCCGCGGCGAGGGCTACGCCACGGAGGCCGCGCTCGCCACCGCCCAATGGCTCTTCCACGACCAGAAGTTCGAGCGCATCGAACTGCGCACCGCCGCCGACAACACCGCGGCCCAGCAGGTCGCGCAGAAGATCGGCTGCATCAGCGAGGGCGTCCTGCGCGGCGCCTGGATAGCGCGCGCGAGAAACGGCGGCGACCCGTTCGGCGGCTGGCTGGACGTACGCACCGACCTCATCGTGTGGAGCCTCCTCCCCGAAGACCTCGAAGGCGTCTCCGAGACCCTCGCCGACAGCGGCTTCTCGGCCTTCTCCGACTGGAACTGACCCCGCAGCCCCGGCGGCACCCGCGCCCGTGTCCGACGGGCCGCACACCCGCCGCCACCCGGCCGTTCCCGACTCCCAGCAGGTACGCTCGCCCTGGCCGCGCGCACGGTTGCGCCCACGCGGCCACCGCCCCGCAGTGACGACCCGCGAGAACCCAGGAGACAGACGAAGATGGCCGACCGGGTCACGGTGATCGGCTGGGACGGTACGCCGCTGACCGCCGCGGCGCGCTCCGCGCTCGGCGCGGCGACGCTGGTGGCGGGCGCCGCCCACCACCTGGCACTCGACGAGCTGCCCGCCCGCGCCGAACGGATCCGCCTCGGCAGCGTCGCCCTCGCCGCCCGCCGCATCGCCGCCCACCGCGGCACCGCCGTGGTCCTCGCCGACGGCGACCCCGGCTTCTTCGGCGTCGTACGCACCCTGCGCGCCCCGGAATTCGGCCTGGAAGTCGAAGTGGTGCCCGCCGTCTCCTCCGTCGCCCAGGCCTTCGCCCGCGCCGGCATGCCCTGGGACGACGCCGAGGTCGTCGTCGCCCACCGCCGCACCCTGCGCCGCGCCGTGAACGTCTGCCGCGCCCACCCCAAGGTCGCCGTCCTCACCTCGCCGGGCGCCGGCCCCGCCGAACTCGGCCTGCTCCTCCAGGACGTCCACCGCACCTTCGTGATCTGCGAGGAGCTCGGCACCGAGCGCGAACAGGTCTCCGTCGTCACCTCCGACAAGGCCGCCGACCACACCTGGCGCGACCCGAACGTCGTCATCGTCATCGGCGGCACGACCCCCGCCGCCGACACCGGCTGGATCATGGGGCGGGAGCCGGCCAACGGCCCGCGCGGCTGGGCGCTGCCCGCCGCGGAGTACGGCGGCGACATCTGGCTCGGCGAGGGCGAGACCGACCGGCTGCGCGCCGCCCAGCTCGCGCGCCTCGGCCCCCGCCCCGGCGACCTCGTCTGGGACATCGGCTGCGGCAGCGGCGCCTTCACCGCGGAGGCCGCCCGCTTCGGCGCCGCCGTGATCGCCGTCGACCGCGACCCCGACGCGCTGGGCCGCACCACGGCCGCCGTGCGCCGTTTCGGGGTGCAGGCCCAGACCGTGCACGGCGTCGCCCCGCACATCCTGGAAGACCTGCCCGAGCCCGATGTCGTACGGGTCGGGGGCGGGGGCGCGGCGGTGGTCTCGGCCGTCGCCGACCGCCGTCCGGAGCGCATCGTCACGCACGCCGCGACCCGCGACGCCGCCGAACTCATCGGCAGGGACCTGAACGAACACGGCTACACCGTCGAGTGCGCCCTCCTGCAATCCGTGGAGCTCGACACCCGCGCCTGGCGGGAAGAGAAGCGGACCGTCGTGTTCCTGCTCTCGGGGCGGCTGCCCGACCGCTCCCCGTGACCCTGCCGACGCGGAGTGCGAGGTAGGCTGGCCGATTGTTGTACTGCACCCGGATCCCCGGCAGTTCGCCGGTCGATGTCCGGAAAGCCCACCCGTTCCGGGGGGTGCGTGTGGTACGGCATGACCGGAGGACGCGCAACGTGGCGCAGTCCACAGCGGGCCGTGGCCGATCAAGCTGCCACGGCGGCGGACGGACAGGGACAATGCCTGTTGTCCGGTGCGCGGTTCGTGCCGCGGGACGCACACGCTCGTTGAGGATGACGGGCGGTTGGTGCGCCGCTCCGGGCGATGGGGCCTCCCCGGCCGAAGGCCGAGGGGTGGTCGAGTAAGCACTAACCGATGGGCGAGGGGTTACGCATGACCGACACCGGCCAGGTCCCGGGTGAGGGACTGCCGGAGGGCGCAGGCAACGGTGTGCCGTCCGGGCCCGTGCAGGGCATGGGGGCGCAGCAGCCGGGCGTTCCCGCCCCGGGTGCGTACACCTTCGTCGACCCGAGCGACCCCTCCGACAACCCCGCGGACGACGACGACCTGCTGCTGATGCCGGGCGCCCAGGGCGCGTGGAGCGAGGCACAGGCCGCGGCCGCCGCCGCGGGGCAGGGCCACGCGCCCGGCCACGGACAGGCGCCGGGGCACGGGCATGCCCCCGGCCGGGGCCGTGGCGCCCGGGCCGCGGAACCGGCCCATGCCGCCCAGCCCGCCCAGCCCGCCCACGGAGCCCACCAGCCGGGCCCGCACGAGACCTCCGGCCGCGACAGCGGCTCGGTCGACCTGAACGGCGTGCGCATGCCCGGCGGCGTGACCGCGCCGTCCCACCCGGGACCCGCCCGCCGTCCGCTCCACCGCGGCCCCTCGGGCCCCGCCGTGCCCGACGGCTCGGCGAGCCCCGTGCGCTCGCTCGCCGACCGGGGCCCCGCCGGCGCGCCCCCGGCCCAGCACGCCGCGCCCGCGCGCCACGCGGGTCCGCCGACGAGCGGGCCCGAGTACCTCGACATCCCGCGCGACGAGCCGGCACTGCCGGGCCCGCAGCTCGGCGAGATCCCGCCGCAGGGAGGCATGCCGTGGGGGGCGCCGCAGGAGCAGGAGCCCGCGCCCGGGGGCCAGTCCGACCAGGTGGCCTACGCCGCACCAGCAGAAACGGTCGTCCCGGCGGTCACAGACGTCACGGACACCCCTGACGTCACAGCTGCCTCGGACGCCTCAGCCCCCTCAGCCGCCTCAGACTCGGACGTTGCCGAGGGCCCGGACGCCTCCGGTGTCACCTCCGGCGCACCGCAGCCCGGCGAGGCCGCTCCCGCCGAGCTGCCCGCGGAGGCGCCGGCGTCCGAACACGCGCCGGAGCACGCGCCGCAGGCGGACGCCCCGGTGCCGCACACCCCCGAGGCCACCGCTTTCCCGGATGCCGCCGAGTCCGGCCAGGCGCCGGTGGAGGAGCAGCAGTTCCCGGCCGAGGGCCAGGAATTCGCGGCGGAGTTCGCCACGGGGGAGCAGCCGGCGTTCGCGCAGGCCGTGCCCGCGGCCGTCGGCCAGCCCGTCTTCGCCGTCGCCGGCGCCCAGCCGTGGGACGGGGCGCAGATCCCTCCGCACGCCCACGCGCACGCGCAGGGCGAGGGTCACCCGGCCGAGGCCCGGCACGCCGCGCAGGGCCCGAGCCGCCCCGAGCCGCACGGCCCGCAGGACGCCGGGGCGCCCACGCACGCCCCGCGCCACGGGGAGCCCGGCGGTGTCCAGGGAGCCGAGCCCATCGGGCAGTTCGTGCCCGTCGACGGCTCGGTCCCGACCACGCCGCACCTCGCCCCGACGCCGCCGCACCCCGTGGTCGTCCCGCAGGAGGACCCGGCCGCCGAGCCCGCCCCGGAGCCCGCCGCCCCCCAGAGCGACGCAGCCCCGGCCGCCGAAGCGCCGTCCGCGCCCCCGGCTCCGGCGGAGGCCGACAGCGCCCCCGCCCCCGTACCGCCGATGAACGAGACGGCCGTACCGAACGCGCCGGACGTGCAGAGCGCCACGGACACGCAGATTGCACAGGACGTGCCGGACGCCCAGTACGTGCCGGACATGACGGACGCGCCGACCCCGACCGCGCCCGAAGCCGCGCCCCTCCCTCCCGCGACCTCCGCGCCCATGCCTCCCATGCCCCCCGAGGCCGTGACCGCCGAGGCCTCGGCAGCCCCTGCCGGAGCCCCCGAAGCCGTGGCGCAGCCCGCTGTCACCGTGCCCGCGCCGCGCGACGGTGCCGAGCCCGCGCAGGCGCCCGCCGCGGAGCCGACTCCCGTGCCGGAAGCGGTGGTTCAGGAGACGGCGGAAGACCTGGCGGGAGAGGGCGGCGAGCCCTCGGGGACCGGTGAGGCCCCCCAGGGACCGACCGCCTCCGCTGTGCCCCGTATTGTCTCCCCTGCGGCGGCACCGGCAGAGTTCCCCGCCGCCCCGGAGACGGCCGACCCGGCCGCAGAGTTGGACGAGGCCGACGACGTCATCTCGTTCGAACCGATCGAAGCGAACGAAGTGACCGAAGTGGCCGAAGCACCCGAGATGGCCGAAGCGCCTGACGCCCCCGTAGCCGTCCCCGCCGCCGTTCCCGCGCCCGGGACGGCCGAGGTTCCCGAGAACCTCGCGCCCGCCGCCGCGCCCGAGGCCGACGAGGCCGGTGTGACGCAGGAAGCCCCCGGGCTCCTCGTGGTGGACGACGCCGAGGCCCCCGAGTTCCTGACGGCGCCCGAGGCGCCGGCCGCGCCGGACGCCGGGCTCCCCGAGCCGGCGGTGTCCCCGGGGACCGCCGCGCCGGGTTACGCCGACGCCGAGCGCGAGGCCGTCCTGCGCGTCATGCGCGAGCGCCGCGACATCCGCAACGGCTTCCGCTCCGACGCCATCCCGCACGAGGTGCTGCTCCGCGTCCTGGAGGCCGCGCACACCGCCCCGTCGGTCGGCCACTCGCAGCCCTGGGACTTCGTCGTCATCAAGTCCGCCGAGACCCGGCGGACCATGCACGAACTGGCCGCCCGCCAGCGCGACGCGTACGCCAAGTCCCTGCCCAAGGGCCGCGCGAAGCAGTTCAAGGAACTGAAGATCGAGGCCATCCTCGACACCCCGGTGAACATCGTCGTCACCGCCGACCCCACTCGCGGCGGCCGCCACACCCTCGGCCGGCACACGCAGCCGCAGATGGCCCCGTACTCCTCGGCGCTCGCCGTCGAGAACCTCTGGCTCGCCGCGCGCGCCGAAGGGCTCGGCGTCGGCTGGGTCAGCTTCTTCGACGAGCGCGAGATGGTCCGCACGCTCGGCCTGCCCGAGCACCTCGAAGTCGTCGCCTACCTCTGTGTGGGGTACGTCGACGAGTTCCCGGACGAGCCCGAGCTGATGCAGGCCGGTTGGTCCAAGCGCCGCCCGCTCTCCTGGGTCGTCCACGAGGAGACGTACGGCCGCCGCGCCCTGCCCGGCGAGGACCCGCACGACCTGCTCGCCGAGACCGTGGCCAACATCCGCCCGCTGGACGCCAAGGCGCTCGGCGAGGCGTGGGAACGCCAGAAGCGGATGACCAAGCCGCCGGGCGCCCTCGGCATGCTGGAGATCATCTCCGCGCAGCTCTCGGGCCTGTCCCGGATGTGCCCGCCGCCGATCCCGGAGCCCGCGGCCGTCGCGATCTTCGCGGGCGACCACGGCGTGCACGCCCAGGGCGTCACCGCCTGGCCCCAGGAGGTGACCGCGCAGATGGTCGCCAACTTCCTCGGCGGCGGCGCGGTCTGCAACGCCTTCGCCAACCAGGTGGGCGCCGAGGTCTGCGTCATCGACGTCGGCGTGGCCGGGGAACTCCCCGCCACCCCGGGCCTGCTGCCCCGCAAGGTGCGCGGCGGCACGGCCGACATGACGACCGGCCCCGCCCTCACCCGCGAAGAGGTCAAGGCGGCCATCGAGGTCGGCATCGAGACCGCCCGCGACCTGGTGGCGGCGGGCAACAAGGCCCTGCTCACCGGCGAGATGGGCATCGCGAACACCACCGCGTCCGCCGCCCTGATCTCCGTCTACACCGACACCGACCCCGCCGAGGTCACCGGCCGCGGCACGGGCATCAACGACGAGATGCACACCCGCAAGGTCGAGGTGGTCCGGCGCGCCCTGGAGCTCCACCGGCCCGACCCCGCGGACCCGATCGGCGTGCTCGCGGCGATCGGCGGCCTGGAGCACGCGGCCATGGTCGGCCTCCTCCTCGGCGGCGCCTCCCTGCGCACGCCGGTGATCCTGGACGGCGTCAGCGCCGGCGCGGCCGCCCTGGTCGCCCGCGCCATCGCCCCCGAGGTCCTCGCGGCGTGCATCGCGGGCCACCGCAGCGCGGAGCCCGGCCACGTGGCGGCCCTGAACAAGCTGGGCCTGCGTCCCCTGGTCGACCTGGACCTCCGTCTCGGCGAGGGCACCGGAGCGCTCCTGGCCCTCCCCATCGTCCAGAGCGCGGCCCGCGCCATGCACGAGGTGGCCACGTTCGACTCGGCGGGCGTCACCGAGAAGTAACCGCCACGGGGCGAAGCCCCTGTTTTCGGCACCGGGGCGGGGCTGGGGGAGACCTCCGGCCCCGCCCCCGCCATACTGAACCCGCACGTCAGCAGCCGCTCCAGCGCAGCAGCGGTGGCGCACCACGAAGACTCCGCCCGCACGAGGAGCCCCAGACCCATGGCCGAAAACCCCGCCTACCCCGTAGGTCTCCGCCTCGCGGGACGCCGCGTCGTCGTCCTCGGCGGCGGCCAGGTGGCCCAGCGCCGCCTCCCCGCGTTGATCAAGGCGGGCGCCGACGTCCTCCTCGTCTCGCCCTCGGCGACGCCCTCCGTCGAGGCCATGGCGGACGCGGGCGAGATCACCTGGACGAGGCGCCGCTACGAGGACGGCGACCTCGCCGGTGCCTGGTACGCGCTGATCGCCACCAGCGACGCGGAGGCCAACGACCGGGCGTCGGCGGAGGCGGAGGCGCTCCGCGTCTGGTGCGTGCGCTCCGACGACGCCGAGGCGGCCACCGCCTGGACCCCGGCCACCGGCCGCTCCGAGGGCGTCACCGTGGCGGTCCTCTCCAGCGACGTCCAGGACCGCGACCCGCGCCGCACCGCCGCCATCCGCGACGCCGTCGTCGAGGGCCTGCGCGACGGCAGTCTGGTCGCCCCGCACCTGCGGACCCGCACCCCCGGTGTCGCCCTGGTCGGCGGCGGCCCCGGCGACCCGGACCTGATCACGGTCCGCGGCCGGCGCCTGCTCGCCGCCGCGGACGTCGTCATCGCCGACCGCCTCGGCCCCCGCGACCTCCTCGACGAACTCCCGCCGCACGTCGAGGTCATCGACGCCGCGAAGATCCCCTACGGCCGCTTCATGGCCCAGGAGGCCATCAACAACGCCCTGATCGACCATGCCAAGCAGGGCAAGGCCGTCGTCCGGCTCAAGGGCGGCGACCCGTACGTCTTCGGCCGCGGCATGGAGGAGGCCCAGGCGCTCGCCGAGGCGGGCATCGCCTGCACGGTCGTCCCCGGCATCTCCAGCTCGATCTCCGTGCCGTCGGCGGCCGGCATCCCGGTCACCCACCGCGGCGTCGCCCACGAGTTCACGGTGGTCAGCGGCCATGTGGCACCGGACGACGAGCGCTCCCTGGTCGACTGGGAGGCCCTGGCCAGGCTCCGCGGCACGCTCGTGATCCTCATGGGCGTGGACAAGATCGGCAAGATCGCCGAGGCGCTGGTCGCCCACGGGAAGCCCGCCGACACCCCGCTCGCCCTGATCCAGGAGGGCACGACCGCCGCCCAGCGCCGCGTCGACGCCACGCTCGCCACGGTCGCCGAGGCGGTGCGCACCCACGAGGTGAAGCCGCCGGCGGTCATCGTCATCGGGGACGTCGTGAAGGTCGGCCCCCAGGCCCTGCCCTAGCGCCCCGGGGGCCCGCCCGCCCGGCGGGCCCCGAGAACCACCCGAGTAACCAGCGGTAACGGAACCCGTCCCCCGCCGTTGGCACCACACCCAGGACAAGGCAGTATCACCCTGTGGCTGATCTCATCACCGTCGACGACCCCGACGACCCGCGCCTGCGCGACTACACAGGCCTGACCGACGTCGAGCTGCGCCGCAGGCGCGAACCGGCCGAGGGCCTGTTCATCGCGGAGGGCGAGAAGGTCATCAGACGGGCCAAGGACGCCGGCTACGAGATGCGGTCGATGCTCCTGTCGGCCAAGTGGGTCGACGTCATGCGCGACGTCATCGACGAGCTCCCGGCCCCGGTGTACGCGGTCAGCCCCGACCTCGCCGAGCGGGTCACCGGCTACCACGTGCACCGCGGCGCCCTCGCCTCCATGCAGCGCAAGCCGCTGCCCACCGCGGACGAGATCCTCGCGACCAGCCGCCGCGTCGTGGTGATGGAGGCGGTGAACGACCACACCAACATCGGCGCCATCTTCCGGTCCGCCGCCGCGCTCGGCATGGACGCGGTGCTGCTCTCCCCGGACTGCGCGGACCCGCTCTACCGCCGCTCGGTGAAGGTCTCCATGGGCGCCGTCTTCTCCGTGCCGTATGCCCGCCTGGAGTCCTGGCCCAGGGGCCTGGAGGGCGTGCGCGAGGCGGGGTTCAACCTCCTCGCCCTCACCCCGGACGAGAAGGCCAAGTCCCTGGACGAGGCGGCACCGCACCGTATGGACCGCGTCGCGCTGATGCTGGGCGCCGAGGGCGACGGACTCTCCAGGCAGGCGCTGGTCGCCGCCGACGAATGGGTCCGCATCCCGATGGCCCACGGCGTGGACTCGCTCAACGTGGGCGCGGCGGCCGCGGTCGCCTTCTACGCGGTCGCGACGGGCCGCCCGCACTCCTGAGCCCCGGCCCGGGAGTCCGAGGCGTCAGTCCTCGAGCTCGAAGGTCGACTCGAAGTGCTCGGCCATGCGCTGCCCGTCCAGCGGCGTGTACGAGGGGCTGGGCCGCGTGTGCTGCTTCGTGTCGCCGCCGCGCTCGTCCCCGAGGCCCCGCGCCGGGCCCTGACACCCCTGCGCCGCCGCGATGCCGAGCGCCACCAGCAGGGTCACGACCACGAACACGGTGAGCCGCTGCCGCAGCAGCCGCGGATTGGCGGGACCCCGACGGCCCGTTCCCGTGGTGCGCGGACCCGGGCGTCCCGCGCCGCTGCGCGGTGCGGGCCTGCCGCCCGAACGCGTGGTGTTGCGGGGGCCGGAGGGCCGGGAACCGGACCGGGAGCCGCCCGGCCTGGACGAGCCGGTCCGCGGCGGCCCGCTGCGGGGCGCGGGCGCGGCGCCAGGAGCGGTGCGGCGCTGGCCGCGCGCGTCCGTGTACGCCTCGACGTGCCGGCCCGTCGGCTGGTCGTGGCTGGGGCGGGGCGCGGGCGGCCGTACGTCACCGATCCCCTGCGCCTCGCGGGCGGCGATCTCCTTCAGCCGCAGCGAGAGTTGGAGGGTGCTCGGCCGCTCCTCGGGGTCCTTGGCGAGGCAGGCCCGGATCAGCGGCGCGAGCGCGTCGGGCACGCCGTGCAGCTGCGCCTCCTCGTGCACCACCCGGTAGAGCATGACCTCGGAACTGCCGTGTCCGAAGGGCGAGTCCGCCATGCCCGCGTACGCGAGCGTGGCGCCGAGCGCGAAGACGTCGGTCGCGGGCGTGACCGCGGCGCCGCGCACCTGTTCGGGCGCGAGGAAGCCGGGCGAGCCGACCGCCGTCCCGACGTGCGTGAGGGTGGAGGCGCCGGTGGCCCACGCGATGCCGAAGTCGATGATCCGCGGGCCCTTCGGCGACAGCAGGATGTTCGACGGCTTCAGGTCGCGGTGCACGACACCGGCCTCGTGTACGGCCACCAGCCCCTCGGCCAGCGCCGATCCGACCACCGCCACATCGGCCGCGGAGAGCGGTCCCTCGGCGGCGACCTTGTCGTGCAGCGAGGGGCCGGGCACGTACTGCGTGGCGAACCACGGCCGGTCCGCGTCGAGGTCGGCGGCGACGAGCCGCGCCGTGCAGCCGCCGCGGATGCGGCGGGCGGCCGAGACCTCCCGCGCGAACCGCGAACGGAACTCCTGATCCTCCGCCAGATCGGGCCGGATCACCTTCAGCGCGACCCGCTGACCGCGCCGGTCCGAGCCCAGATAGACGACCCCCATGCCGCCGGCGCCCAGGCGCCTGTGCAGCCTGAACGAGCCGACGACACGCGGGTCCTCGCGCCGGAGCCGCATCATCGCCATGTCCATCCCCGCTACCCGGTCCGTTTGACGAGCCACAGCTTACGTTTCCGCGGCCGGGCACGTGCAGAGGCCGCGCCCTCGTGGGCCGATCGATTGTCCGTGGCGGCCGGGAAACGTGAGGAGTGGTCAGGGGACGGGGCCCGAACGGGCGTTGCCTCTGCCCGGATCGTCAACCGGCCGCCTCCCAAGGGGGATTGATCCCGCGCGGGGTGACCCCTGCGGACCGGCCGCGTACCCCTGGATCACGAGGCGGGCGTACGGGACGGGGGCGGGCGGGGCAGGTCACGGGGTGGTGACGGCGGTGTGCGGGGGAGTGGCGGAAGTGAGCGAAGTCACCCGTGGAGGCGTGCCGCCGGGCTTTGTCGGCGGATGACGGCCCGTACCCTCCGGGAAGACCCCGAGTCCTGGCCCCCCGTCTCCACCCACGGGAGTACATGGGGGGCGGCCGGTCATCCTCCGGGAGGCCCGGCAATCGGTACGAAGGCATGACGCCCGGCACCTTCCGCGCCCCTAGATTTGAGGTCAAGCGGCGGGTGCAGCGCTCGTCCCCCGAGGTCAGACACTCGCCGCTGCCAGAACCAGAGCGAAAACCACATCGAAGCGGTCAGGAGAGGACCATGGCGGACACGGCACCGCGGACCATGATCCGCACGCAAGGGCGCAGATTCTCCGCGTTCGGCGTCCGCCCGTCCGGCACGCGCCACCCGTTGGTGGCGACGGCCATGGTCCTCCCCCTGGCAGCCCTGCTCGTGGTCGTCTTCGGCGGCTGGGATGCAGTGGTCACACAAGCGTCGTCCGTGGGCGTGATGCTGGGGCGCTGAGCGGCGCCCCGGGCCCGGAAGAGCGGTCCGGGCGGGGACATCCGGCCAGAAAACCCCGTGGGGACGGGGGTGCGACGGACGGCAGAATGCCCGCGCAGCTGGGGAGCTGCGCGGGCATTGCCATGCCGGTGCGCGAGAGCCCCCCCCCCCGCGGCCGGGGGCGTACGTACTTCCCGGGCCGCCGCGCCCCGGACCGGGCAGGGGGGAGGGCTGACGCGGCCCCGCCCCGCCCGGCAGTCGTACGTTTCGGTCGGCTCTCCGCACCTCGGACCGGTCCCGGGTAGGTGAGGTGTGGCGCGGTCCCGGTCCGCCCGGCGGTCGTGCGCTTCGGTCGGCCCTCCGTGCCTCGGACCGGTCCCGGGTAGGTGAGGTGTGGCGCGGTCCCGGTCCGCCCGGCAGTTGCACGCTTCGGTCGGCCCTCCGCGCCCCGGATCGGGCCCAGGTGGGGGAGGCGTGGCGCGGTCCGGGCTTGCCCGCCGGTCGTGCGCTTCGGTCGGCTCTCCGCGCCCCGGACCGGTCCCAGGCGCGGGAGGGGTGGCGCAGTCCGGTCCGCGCGACAGTCGCACGCTTCGGTTAGCCCTCCGCACCCCGGACCGGCCCGGGCAGGGGGGGCGCGGTCCCGGCCCAGCCGGCGGTCGTACGCTTCGGTCGGCCCTCCGTGCCCGGACCGGCCCCGGGCGGGGGAGGGGCGGCGCGGCCCCGGGCCGCCCGGCAGTCGTACGCTTCGGCGATACGCCCCCGACGTACCGGAACCGCCGTGACCCCCGCGCTCCTTCCCGCCCTGACCGCCGAGGCCCGCTCCGCCGCCCACCCACCTGCCGCGCGCCCCTGCGCCTGCGCGGCCGGCGACGCGGTGCTCGCGGACCGTACGGACGCCACGGTGATCCGGCACGGCGACGTCGTTGCCAAGGCGCACGCCCCCGACACGGACCCCGCGGAGCTCGCGGTCCGCCTCGACGTGGCCGCCCGGCTCCCCGGCACCCTGCTCGCGCCCCTGCGACCCGACGCCACCGCCCTGCACGGCCGCCTCGTCACCTTCTGGCCCCACGGCACCCCCGTCGACCGCGACGACCCCGACGCCGCCCCCTGGGAGGCCGCCGCCGGCCTCCTCGCCCGCCTGCACGCCACCCCCACGGCCACCCTCCCGCACCCGCTCCCGCCCATGCGCGGCCCCGCCAAGGCGGCCCGCGCCGTCGACCGCCTCCGCGCGGCGGGCCCCCACCCTGCCGCGCCCCCGGTCCTGCGCGCCTGGTCCGGCCTGCCGCCCTGGGCCCGCGCGGAGGGCCCGACCGGGCAGGGCCCGCTCCGCCTGTGCCACGGCGATCTCCACCTGGGCCAGCTCGTCCGTGTCCCCGAGGGGAACTGGCTGCTCATCGACGTCGACGACCTCGGGGCCGGCGACCCCGCGTGGGACTTGGCGCGGCCCGCCGCCTGGTACGCGTGCGGGCTGCTCTCCCCCGGGGAGTGGACCCGTTTCCTGGGCGCCTACCGGGCCGCGGGCGGCCCCGCGGTGCCGGCGGACGGCGCCGACCCGTGGCCTGCCCTGGACGTCCCGGCCCGCGCCCTGACCGTGCAGACCGCCGCCCTGGCGATCGCCAAGGCGGCCGCCGCCGGCCGGCCCCTGGACGAGGTCGAGCAGGCCCTGGTCGACGCCTGCGACCGGATGGATAACACGGCCTCTCGCCCGCCCGAGTTGACGCCGGACGGCACGAAGTAGGGTGCAACGCACCGAAGCCGGGCAGTGTTCCGGCGAAGCAGTCACCACCGGCGAGGAGTTGAGCCGTCCATGCAGTGCCCCAAGTGTCACGCACCGATGCACACGTACAACCGCAACGGCGTCCAGATCGAGCAGTGCAGCGGCTGCCGCGGGATATTCCTGGACTACGGCGAGCTGGAGTCCCTGACCCGCCTGGAGGCGCAGTGGGGCGGCCAGCAGGTCCCGCCGCCGCCCGCGCCGCCCGCCCCGCAGGGCTACCCCGCCGCCCCCGCTCCGGCCTGGGGCGCCCCGCACGGCGGACACGGAGGCCACGGCGGTCACTACGGCCACCAGCGTCACAAGAGCTTCGGGCACATGCTCTTCTCGTCCTAGCCGGCCCGGCCCGGCCCGGTCCGGTCCCGTCCCCCGGAGCCCCGGCTCCGGGGGACGGCGCCGTCCCCCGGAGCCGGGAACGACGAAGCCCCCGGCCGTGGGAACGGCCGGGGGCTCCATGCGATGGTGCGCGATACTGGGATTGAACCAGTGACCTCTTCCGTGTCAGGGAAGCGCTCTCCCGCTGAGCTAATCGCGCGGGATGGACCTGCGGGTACTGCGTACTGCGTGCGCGATACTGGGATTGAACCAGTGACCTCTTCCGTGTCAGGGAAGCGCTCTCCCGCTGAGCTAATCGCGCGGGAAGGTCCTCATGAAGGCGAGCTTCACGAAGATCCAGTGGACGATACTGGGATTGAACCAGTGACCTCTTCCGTGTCAGGGAAGCGCTCTCCCGCTGAGCTAATCGTCCTTGGAGGTGGAGACGGGATTTGAACCCGTGTAGACGGCTTTGCAGGCCGTTGCCTCGCCTCTCGGCCACTCCACCAGGAGTGCGGGGGGTCGGGAAGATCCCCCACTTTCCTGCGAGCGGACGACCAGGTTCGAACTGGCGACCTCAACCTTGGCAAGGTTGCGCTCTACCAACTGAGCTACGTCCGCTTGTCTTTCCCGGTCCGCTTGCGCGTCCCGGCGACGTGTTGAACTCTAGCGGATTCCTGGGCCAGTACAAAAACGCGTTTGCGCAGCGTGCTGCGCTGTCGCTGGCCAGGGCGGCCTCGCGGCACCGGTCATAGACTCACATCCGTGCACAACCCCCCTCTGACACCCCTCTCCGCGCTCCCTCCCATGGCGCGCTTCGGCGGCCGCGTGGCCACCGGTCTGCGCGACGTCACCAGCGACCCCGCGGCCCTGGACTCCACCGGCTTCTGGGCGGTGACCGCGGACTTCGAGGGGGGCCTGGTCTGCGCCCGCTTCGACGACGTGCGCGAGGAGGCCGTGCCGCCCCCCGCCCCGGGGGCCTGGCACGGACCGGCCGCCGGGGAGTGGACGTCGTCCCTCGACCGCGCCGCGTACAAGGAAGGCGTACGGCGCATACGCGCGTACATAGCCGCCGGCGAGGTCTACCAGGCCAACCTCTGCCGCGTGCTGTCCGCGCCCGTCCCCGCCGACGCCGACGTGGACGCCCTCACCTCGCTGCTCGCCCGCGGGAACCCCGCCCCGTACGCCGGGACGATCCGGCTGCCCGGACACGGCGTGGAGGTCGCCACCGCCTCGCCCGAGCTCTTCCTGCGCCGCGCGGGACGGACCGTGGAGTCCGGGCCGATCAAGGGCACCGGCAGGACCGAGGCGGACCTCCTGGAGAAGGACTACGCCGAGAACGTCATGATCGTGGACCTCGTCCGCAACGACCTCGGCCGCGTCTGCACCACCGGCACCGTGACCGTCCCCGACCTCTGCGTGGTCGAGAAGCACCCGGGACTCGTCCACCTCGTCTCCACCGTCGGCGGGGAGCTGGCCCCCGGCGCGGGCTGGCCCGAGCTCTTCGCCGCCGCCTTCCCGCCCGGGTCCGTCACCGGCGCCCCGAAATCCAGCGCGCTGCGGATCATCGACGAACTGGAGACCGCGCCCCGTGGCCCGTACTGCGGCGGCATCGGCTGGGTCGACGCCGACCGCGGCACCGGCGAGCTCGCCGTCGGCATCCGCACCTTCTGGATCGACCGGGCCGCGGGCATGCTGCGCTTCGGCACCGGGGCCGGCATCACCTGGGGCTCCGACCCGGAGGGGGAGTGGCGGGAGACCGAGCTGAAGGCCGCGCGACTGCTGGCGGTAGCGTCGGGGACGTACGAAGCGAGCGGAGGAACCCCGACGTGAAGATCTGGCTCAATGGCCGGCTGCAGGACCTCGACAGCGCCCGCGTCTCCGTGCTCGACCACGGACTGACGGTGGGCGACGGCATCTTCGAGACGGTCAAGTCGGTCGAGGGCAGGCCCTTCGCCCTCACCCGCCACCTGGCCCGGCTCGCCGGATCGGCGCGCGGCCTCGGACTGCCCGAGCCGGACCTCGACGAGGTGCGCCGCGCCTGCGCGGCCGTCCTGGAGGCCAACCCGCTCCCGCTGGGGCGGCTGCGGATCACCTACACCGGCGGGCTCTCGCCCCTCGGCTCGGACCGCGGCGACCAGGGCACCACCCTCGTCGTCGCCCTCGGCGAGGCGGCCCCGAGCCCCGACTCCACCGCCGTGGTCACCGTGCCGTGGACCCGCAACGAACGCGGCGCCCTGACCGGCCTCAAGACCACCTCGTACGCGGAGAACGTGGTCGCCCTGGCCCGCGCCCGCGAACAGGGCGCCTCCGAGGCGCTCTTCGCCAACACGGTCGGACAGCTCTGCGAGGGCACCGGCTCCAACGTCTTCGTCGTGCTCGACGGCGAGATCCACACCCCGCCGGTCGCCTCCGGGTGCCTCGCGGGCATCACGCGCGCGCTCACCGTCGAGTGGACCGGCGCCCGCGAGAGCGACCTGCCCCTGGACGTCCTCGACCGCGCCGACGAGGTCTTCCTGACGTCGACCCTGCGCGACGTCCAGGCCGTGCACCGCGTCGACGGCCGCGAACTCCCCGCCGCCCCTGGCCCGGTGACCACCAAGGCGATGCGGGTCTTCACCGAGCGGGCCGCGGACGACCTGGACCCCTGAGTACGGGGAAAACCCCGGTGACGGAGCGGCCCCGGGGCGGGTAGAACGTCAGTGATGACCACGACCCTGCGGCCGACCGGGCCGCTCCAGCAGGGCGCCGACGGCGCCAAGGCGCGCACGTTCGACGTCTGTGTGAACAGCCGGCCCGTGGGGTCCATAGGCCTCGCCACACACAAGGTCTTCGGGCCGAAGGTCTGCCGGGTCGAGAACCTGCGGATCGAGGACGCCGACCGCAGGCGGGGCCGGGGCACCGTCGCCGCGCTGGCCGCCGAGGAAGTGGCCCGCGGCTGGGGCTGCACGCGCCTGGAGGCGACCGTGCCCGCCGACGCCGCGGCCGCCCTGCGCCTGGCGACGACCCTGGGGTACGTCGAGCGGAACCGCGTGATGACCAAGGCGCTGCCCGCCGAGGACCCCGCGCTGCCCGAGGGCGTCGCATGGCGGCCGATGACCGAGGCCGAGTACGGGCCCTGGCTGGCGCACGAGGAGGATTCCTACGTGCGCGACTGGGTCGGGCGCGGTGTGCCCGAGGCGCAGGCGCGCGCCAAGGCGCGGACCGACCACGCCCGGCTCCTTCCGCAGGGCGTCAGGACGCCGGACTCCTGGCTGAGCGTCCTCACCCGCCACGGGACGCGGCTCGGCACCCTGTGGGTCGCCCTGGAGGGCGAGGACGCGTTCGTCTTCAACGTGGAGGTCGACGCGGAGCACCGCGGCCACGGCCACGGCCGCTCCCTGATGCTCGTCGCGGAGGCGCAGGGCAGGGCGGCGGGCCGGGGACGCATCGGTCTCAACGTCTTCGCGGGCAACACCCCGGCCCTGCGTCTGTACGAGTCGCTCGGCTACCGGCCGGCCTCGTACTACCTCTACAAGCAGCTGCTCTAGGCGCCGTCGCCGGTCAGGAGCCGGTCCACGATCTCCTCGATCCGCTCGCGCAGCCCCTCCTGGCTCTTGCCGCCGTCCAGGCGCTCGCCGTCGATCACATACGTGGGCGTGCCGGTGACGCCGATCGCCTTGCCCTCGGCCTGGTCGGCGTCGACGATCAGGATGTGCCGTCCGTCGATCAGGGCGGTGTCGAACTCCTCGGCGTCGAGGCCGAGTTCGCGGGCGGTGTCCAGGAGGTGGCGCTCACCCTTGCGGTCCAGCTCCTCGACACCCGCGAGCACCGCCTCGACGTACGGCCACCCCTTGCCCTGCTCGAAGGCCTCCTCGGCGGCCTGGGCGGCGGCGAAGGAGTGCTGGTGCTTCTCGAGGGGGAAGTGCCGCAGGCGCAGCTCGACGCGGTCGCCGTAGCGGGCGCGCAGGGCACGCACGTCGTCGAGGGCGGTACGGCAGTCGGGGCACTGCAGCTCGCACCAGACGTCGACGGCGACGGGGCGGGCGGGGGTGGAGTCACTCATGGGCCCAGTCTTCCAGCACGCGCACTCCCTTCCCAACCGGGACCCGGGGCTTCCCGACCGGGACCCGGGGGCGGCGACCGGGACCTGGGGAGGAGACCTGACCCCGAGATGACCCGGATATGTCCCCGAAGTCCGCCGTCGGGCGTGGCTCCGCCGGGCCCTTCAGGTGCAGGATGGAAGGGATGACAGCGCCATACAGCCACGTTTGCCCGCATGCCTGGAGGACCGGATGATTGCCGAGACCGTCTGTTCCGCCGTATCCGCGGCCGGTCTTGGCATCGCCGCGGTCACGGCCTACCGCAAGCGCTTCCTCTCCGCGGCCCGCCTCGCGGCGTACTCCCTGGTCCCGGTGGGTCTGGTGATGACGGGCGTGGTCGGCTGGGCGGCCGACACGGCGTTCAGCCTCAAGGCGTGGGTCGGCTTCGGCGTGCTCGGCGTCGCCTGGCTCATGTTCCTGGGCACGCGGGCCGTGGAGCGCCGCCGGGGCGGCACCCGCAAGGAGCGCAAGGAGGCGGCCAGGGCCGCCCGGCGCGAGGCGGTCGCTCCCGGGGCGTCGGCGCCCTCCCTCGGCGCGAGCGCCCGGCCCGCCGCCGGCAGGCCCGCGGCCAAGCCGCAGGCAGCGGCGCCCGCGGAGGACTTCAGCGACATCGAGGCGATCCTGAAGAAGCACGGCATCTGACGGCGGCCCGCCCCGTGGAGGAGGGCGGTCGTCAACAGGCACGTACCTTCCCTGACATGAGCCGCTCCCTCGTTCGGGTACGGGCGGGGAGGCGGGCGCGGTCCGGGCCGCCACCGGCGAGTCGCGGGCGGGGCACGCCGGAGGCCGGCTTTCCGCCCGTTCACGGGATCCGGCGAACTCCCGCTCCGACCGGGCGTGTTGGTCGGCGGTGGCCGCGGAGCTGCGTCATCATCACCGCGAGATGCTGGACACCACCACAGAGGGCGATGCCGCCCCGCCGGACGACGGCAGGCAAGCGGCACCGGCCCATGAGCGACGACCTGCCGACGCAGAGCGGCACGGCCCCGACGGCGAAGCCGGGCGGCCCCCCGGGCACGAGGAGCGGCAGGGCTGTCTCTTCGCCCTCTCTCAACCGCCCTTGATGATCTTTCTGGCGGTGATCGGCACCCTGATCCTGTTGGCCTCGCTCCACGACCTGCTGCTGCTCTAGGGCCTGTCCGGCGGGTCAGGGCGTGTGAGGGGGGCGTGCACCCTTCGGTGCCGGTGAGCGGGGTTTGGTGCGTGCAGCTGCAAGGCGGAGGAGGGCGGCAACGCGGAGCGTTGGCAACCGACGACAACGCCGCAGATGTGCGTGCCAGACCCCGCGACCCGCGCCATGACCCGCCGGGCAGGCCCTGGCCCTCTAGCCCGCTGCCGGACCCGCCGCTTCCCGGCGGCGGGCGCGGTAGGCCGCCACGTGCAGACGGTTGCCGCAGGTGCGGCTGTCGCAGTAGCGGCGCGAGCGGTTCCGCGAGAGGTCGACGAAGGCGTGCCGGCAGTCCGGGGCCTCGCAGCGCCGCAGCCGCTCCTGCTCCCCGGCGACGAGGAAGAAGGCCAACGCCATCCCGCAGTCGGCGGCCAGGTGGTCGGCGACCGACGCCCCGGGCGCGAAGTAGTGGATGTGCCAGTCGTAGCCGTCGTGGTCGGTGAGCCGGGGAGTGGTGCCCGCCGAGGCGATCAGCTCGTTGAGTATCGCGGAGGCGGTCCGCGGCTCGGGGTGCGCGAAGACCTCCCCGAAGCGGCCGCGGATGCGGTGGACGTCGGCGAGATCCTGCCGCGACAGCTCCCCGACGTCGCTCACGTCGTGCCTCCGTACGAATTCACCGAGTGCCGCCACGTTCGCGAGCCCGTCCGCGCCGTTCGTCTCCGGTGCGGTGTTCACCAGATCGACCACGGCGTCGAGGGAACACCGGGTGTCGTGGGTGATCAGCACGATGCGCTCCCTGGCCTGGGGGTCGGGCCTGTGCCCGCCGATGCTGGCCGATGCTAGCCGCTTACCCCCGAGACGCACCGGCGCCGTCGTCGCGGGCTTTCCCGCGGCGACGGCGCCGGTGTCTGCATCTGTTCGCCTTGTGTCGTCGTGCCGTGACTGCTTGCGCCGTCGCCCCGAGTCGGACGGCGTGGGGTGTTCTCGACGCGCCGGGTGGCGCTCAGCTCTCTGCCAGGATGTGTGAGAGCTCCGTGTCGAGGTCGAAATGGCGGTGTTCCGTACCGGGTGGCACGGCTGCGTCCGTTCGCTTCAGGAAGGATTCCAGGGCCCGCGCCGGGGCCTCGAGCAGAGCCTCGCCCTCCGGCGAGCTCAGGGCGATGCAGACAACGCCCTGACCGTGGCTCCGGGACGGCCAGACTCGGACGTCGCCGGTACCGGTGGGCCGGTGCAGGCCCTCGGCGAGGAGGTCGCGGGCGAACACCCACTCGACGGTTTCCTCGGCTCCGGTGTGGAAGGTGGCGTGCACGGCATAGGGATCGGCCGTGTCATACCGCAGTCCTGCGGGAACAGGCAGTGAGGACTCGCTCGACACAACGAGGCGCAGGTGCAGCTCGCAGCTGACCGTGGTGTTCATAAGCGCCAGGGCCTTTCGCTCAGTGTGCGCTCGGGGATTCGCACGTCGGCGAAATCGACATGCCACCTACGGTGCCGTTGTAAACCCCTCTGAGGGTTTTGCGTGTCTTTAGGTGCCTCGTATGGCGGGTTGTCCCACCCATCGATGCACCCATTCCGGTGACGGGTTTCCGTCCGGTAGGGTTTGGCCGCATGAATACGGGGAGTAACGACCCGGCGGAGGTCACGGATCCGGCCGCCGGAACCAAGCCCGATCAGCCGCTCGGCTCGCGTGCGCCGGGGTTCATCCAGTCCCGCAGGGCGCTGCACCTGAGCTGGCAGGTCGGCGTCTTCGTCGTCGGCCTCGCGGTCGTCGTCGCGGGCATCATCATGCTGCCCCTGCCGGGCCCGGGCTGGCTGGTGATCTTCGGCGGCATGGCGATCTGGGCGACCGAGTTCGTCTGGGCCCAGCTGGTGCTCCGCTGGACGAAACGCAAGGTCACCGAGGCCGCACAGCGTGCACTCGACCCCAAGGTGCGCCGCCGCAACATCATCCTGACGACGATCGGTCTCGTGATCGTCGCGGTGCTCGTCGGCGTCTACGTGTGGAAGTTCGGCATCGTGATGCCGTGGAAGATCAAGGAGTGACCGAGGGGTGACTCCGGGGCGGTCCCGAGCACCCGCTGACATGCGGTAATGTTCTCCGTGCGCCCGGGGCGATTAGCTCAGTGGGAGAGCGCTTCGTTCACACCGAAGAGGTCACTGGTTCGAACCCAGTATCGCCCACCCCGGATTACGGCCCGGAGGCTTTTGCCTCCGGGCCGTTCTCGTATTCCCTTGCCATTCAAGGAAATTGACGGGTCCACATGTTCCGGCGGCTCCCGGAATCACTGCATTCGGTTGAGTACATTCCGGAACCGCCGTGCGTCGCGCAGCCGTTGTTCGTACGTCGCGCCCACCGCGAGGAGCAGGAGACCCGCCAGGGCCGGCGGCAGCCAGCGGGGCAGGGCGCCCACGACCTGCACCAGGTACGGGGCCAGCTCGTGCAGCGCGTCCAGGGCCAGGACCGCGCCGCCCAGCACGAGCGGGGCGCGCAGTCGCCGCCGGGCGCCCGCCAGCGTCAGGGCGAGGGCCACCGTGCCGAGCAGCAGAGGGCGCGGCCAGTGCGGGTCGGCCCAGGCGGCCGCGAGACTCGGCAGCAGCGTCGCCGCCAGCCCCGGCCCGTACGCCGTCCAGGAGGAGGCCTGCGGGTCGCGCCGGCGCCGCAGCACCCCGAGGAAGAGCGCGGCCACCGTCACCGGCAGCGTGTACGCCTCCGGCGCCGACACCCCCCAGGCGGCCAGGCGGACCCAGCCGGCGAGGACGAACAGCACCACGGCCGCGTACCCGACGGGACGCCGGTCCGCACGCAGCGCCGAGCCCGATGCGATGAGCCCGCAGAGCGAGAGCGCGAGCGCGAACATGGGCGCCTCCCCGGACGCCAGGGCGAGCGCGACCCCGCAGGAGACCGCCGCCGTGATCTCCACGGGCAGCGACAGGGGATGCCCGGCGACGCGTGCCACGGCGAGTACGGCCAGCCCCGGCACCACGAGCACGAGCACCCCGACGAGGGCCGGGCGCAGCTCGGCGGCGCCACCCGCGGCGCAGGCCAGCGCGGTGGCGTACCCCACGCAGGCGCAGGCCGGGAGCGCCGCCGCACCCCGCACTGCGGCCGGGCCGCGCGCCAGCCACACACCGGCCGCGAGACAGAGCGCCGTGAGCACGCCGAGCGTGGTGAGCGTCGCCGCCGTGGTGGCCAGCGAGAGGAACGCGGCGCTCACCGACGACGCGAGCCCCAGGGCCGCGGCGGTCAGCGCCGGAGCCGTCGACGTGGCACGCGCCGCGACGACGAGCACGACTGCGGTCAGCACCACCTGTGCCGAGAGCCCGACCGCGTACGGAAGCCGGAGCGCGACCGGCAGCGCGACGGCCGCGGCCCACAGGAGCACCGGCGCCGCGTACCGGGCCGCCTGCCGCACCCGCGGGTCCATCGGGCGGGTCGCCACCAGCAGGACGACCGCGACGGCCGCCAGCACCGCCGGGGCGGCCGACGGATGCGGCAGGGGCAGTTCGAGCAGCAGCGCGTCCCGGGCGTCCGCGGGAGCACCCGACCAGACCCGGGCCGCCCAGCCCACCGGACCGAGCAGGGCGAGCGCGGCGACGGGCAGCGCCCACACCACCGCAAGACCCTGCGCCACCGCCGACGCCGCGAGCACCCCGCGCCGCACCGGCCGCGACAGCGCGGAGGAGCGGATGACCGCCAACAGCGCCACGGCGCACACCAGATGGGCCGGCACCGCCCAGCCGGCGGACAGCACCGTGCGCAGCACACCGCCCGCCGCGGCCACCACGAGCAGGCCCCCCGCGCCCGCCGCACCGGTCGCGACCTCCGGCCCCTTGGCCCGCCACGCGGCCGCCAGCGCGATCACCGCGGCGAACAGCAGCAGCGCCCCCGCACGGGCCGCCCCGGCCGTCCCGTCGGCCTGCACGGACAGCCACTGGGCGCTCGCCGCGCCCCACAGCCCCAGCCCACAGGCGCCCACCACGGCGACGACCCGCACGGAACGGACCGCCGCCGTCAGCGCGAGCACCGTGTCGAGGGCCGCCGTGACCAGCAGCGCGGCCGTCATCGTGTGCGCACCGGCGTGCGCGGCACCCGCCCACAGGACCAGGGGGAGTTGGGCCGTCGCCACGGCCGTCGGCAGCGGCAGGCGCAGCCCGCCGAGGAGCACGCCGTAACCCGCCCACACCGCGGCGAGGACCGTGGACGTCCCCGCCGCGTACCCGAGGGCGTCGACGTCGGGGAGCGCCAGATGGCGCAGCGCGTACGCGTCGAGGACGGTCAGCGCGAGCCCGAGACCCGCCACCGCCTCCGCCGTCGAACGCAGCGCACGGCGCAGCAGCACGGCGGGGACGGCGAGCGCCGTCAGCGTCACCGCGCCGAGCACCGCGCTGCGGCCGCCGATGCCCAAGTGACCCCAGCTGACCACAGTGAAGGCGACGGCCGCGACGGTCAGGAGCACCCCGCCCAGCACGAGCAGGATGTTCTGGGCGCTCGCCGGCGCGGTCTCGGGGGCGGGCGGCCCGGCCGGACGAGGAGGCACTCCGGGCTGGCCCGCCGCGCGCAGGACGCCGAGCAGCCAGGCCCGGCGCCGCAGCAACTGCGCCCTGCGCACCTCCAGTTGGTGCAACTCGAAGTCGAGGAGGCGCAGTTCCTCGGCGGGTGGCGGAAGGTTCGTCATGTCCGTGGAGTGTGGTCGGCGGCACACCGCACGGCATCGGCGCGGATACTCAGGACGTACTCAGATCCGGGGCAGACTGCCCCTATGGACTGGTGCCACTACCGCTTTCGCAGCGTCTGGGAGCTGCCCGGCCCGCCCGCCGACGTCTTCGCGGTCCTCGAACGGGCCGAGGAGTATCCGCTGTGGTGGCGGCAGGTGCGCGAGGTGACCCCGCTCGACGACGTCAGCGGCGTCGCCCGCTTCCGGTCCCTCCTCCCGTACGACCTGGTCGTCACCGCGCGACAGCGGTGCCGCGACTCCGCGGCCGGGCTCCTGGAGATCGAGATGAGCGGGGACCTGGAGGGGTGGGCGCGCTGGACCGTCACGGCCGTGCCCGGTGGGACACGGGCCCGCTACGACCAGGAGGTCGTCGTCCGCAGACGCCTGATGCGGCGCCTCGCCGTCCCCGGACGGCCGCTCTTCCTGCTCAACCACGCGCTGATGATGCGCGCCGGACGGCGCGGTCTCGCGGCCCGCCTGGCAGCGGTTTGAAGGAAAGCCGCCCGGACCTGTATTGTTCAGTCCGTTCCCGGGCGATTAGCTCAGTGGGAGAGCGCTTCGTTCACACCGAAGAGGTCACTGGTTCGAACCCAGTATCGCCCACCCGGAGAATGCCGGTCCGTCAGCAGACGGACCGGTTTTTTCATGCCCCTGCCGCCGACACTCAGGCGGCCGCCGAGAGTTCGGGACGCAGCGGCCACGCGGGGTCCACCGCCTCCGGCGAACCGCTCTTCGCGAACCATGCCTGCAGACCGCGCGCCTGCGCCGCGTGCCAGACCGCCTGCAGGGTGTGCAGCTCGGCCGGCGAGAGGCGCTCCAGACGCCCCGCGAACCGCCGCCCCACCGCACGCACGACATCGAGGGCGGCCTGCGCGTCCGCCGCCGCGTCGTGCGCGTCCGACAGCTCCACCTCGTACTGCTCGCACAGGTCCGCAAGGGTCCTGCGGCCCTTGCGGTAGCGGTCCAGCTGCTTGTCCAGGACCCGCGGGTCGATCACGCAGAGCGACGAGCCCTCCATGTAGCGGCTCAGCGACGAGGCGCGGTGCCTGCGCAACTCCCGGTCCAGGATGGTCAGATCGAACGGCGCGTTCATCACCACGATCGGCCGGCCCGCCGCGCTCTGCTCGGCCAGATCGCGCGCTATCTCCTCCATCACCGGCGACGGCCAGCGGCCGGTGCGCTGCAGATGATCCTCCGTCAGTCCGTGTATCGCCGTAGCGGACTCGGGCACGGGTACGCCCGGGTTCACCAGCCAGCGGGTGATGCGCGGCCGGGTGCCCGCGCCCTGCTGGACGACGACGGCGGCCGACACGATCCGGTCGGTCTCGACGTCGACGCCCGTGGTCTCCGTGTCGAATGCGGCCAAGGGGCCCTCGTACCAGCACGTCATGGTGACGCAACTCCTCGATCTCGTACGGCAGATGACGTTCGGTCCCCTGCCCACACCGGTGATACCCGGGCCGTTTGCGCTGTACGCGGCCCGGAGACAACAGAGGTACGGGGCCTTGGAATTGACACCCCGAGCGGGAAACACCGGGTTCGGAAGGCTTGTTGAACATGGCGCTCGCGCAGCCCGAACAGGGTGGGCTGCTGCCCGAGCGGATCGCACCGCCGCGCGGCACACTCGCCACCACCGCCTGTATGGAGACCCTCCAGGTGGGCTACCTGCACGCCGTCGCGGCGGCCGCGGGCTGCTCGCTCTCCCAGCCCTTCCCGGACAACGGCATCGACTGGCACGTCAGCCACAGCGCCCCCGGGCACACGGTCGACGACGAGGTCACCATCAAGGTCCAGCTCAAGTGCACGTACCAGATACCGCCGAACCCGGCCGGACCCGCGTTCTCCTTCACGCTCGACAACGCACACCTGGTGAAGCTCGCCCGCACCCCCGTCTCGGTCCACAAGATCCTGGTCGTGATGGTGGTGCCCCGCTCCCCGGACGACTGGCTGCGCGCCGGACACGACCGGCTCGACCTGCGGCACTGCTGCTACTGGACCAACCTCGCCGGGCACCCCGTGACCGGCCGGCGCAGGACCACCGTGCGCGTCCCGACCTCGCGGATCTTCGACGACCGCGCGCTCTGCGAGATCATGACCCGCGTCGGGACGGGAGGGAGACCCTGATGCACCGCCCCTTCGACCACGACGACACCGTGCCGCCCGTCCGCCCGCACTCCGCCCCGGCCACCGGCCAGTGGTCGCGGCCGCCCGAACCCGCCACGGTCGACCCCGCCGTGCTCGGCGCGCTGCTCTCCCGCCACGGCTGGCAGCGGCGCGGCGGAGCCCCCGGCCGCTACGCCCGCTGGACGCCCCCGGGCCCCGGCTCCACGGGCACCAGCCTGCTCGTCCCCGAGAGCCGCGCCTTCCCCGACTGCGAGGACCTGATCGGCGAGGCCCTCGTCGCCCTCTCCCGCAGCGCCTCGCCCGCCGCCCGCGACGTACTCGTCGGCCTCGCCGTGCCCAGCGACGAGATCCACTGGTGGCGCGACGTGCCGCCGGGACCCGCCGACACCGCCACCTGGCCGGCGGAGGAACAGCTGCGCTCCGCCGCACGGCAGATGCTGCTCGCCGGGGCGCTCGCCGCGCGCGGCCGGGCCGGCTACTACGGCGCCCGCCACCGCCGCCCCGCCGCCGCCTCCCTGGAGGACGTCCTGGTGGGGCCCGCCACCGGCGGACGGCGCCTCACCGCCTTCGTCCCCGTCCTGACCGGCAGACCGCTCGCCGTCCGGCTGCACCAGGCGCTGTACGCCGCCCGGGAGGCCGTCGACTACCGGCGCGCCACCGGCGGCATGGACGCCTTCGACGGCGCCGTCGAGGCGGGTGTCAGCCACGAGCTGACCGAGGCGCTCGTCGCGCTGGTGCGCGGCACGGAGGGGGCGCGCGTGGCGGTGGAGTGGGCGCCGGGCGCCGGGGCGCCCGAGGGGTGCGCGGCCCGCGCCGAGCCGGTCGAGTTCTCGCCCGGCGACCTGGCGGTGCTGCGCGAGGCGGGCACCCGCTATCTGCGCGACGAGCCGTCGGTGCCGGTGCGGCTCACCGGGGCCGTGGTGCGGATGCGGCGGTCGGCGCCCAGCGGGGAGGGAGCCGTGCGGATCCGGGTGATCGCGGGCGCGGAGGTCCCGCACGTCCGGATGACCCTGGACGAGGAGTCGTACCGCATCGCGGGCCACGCACACCTGGTCGGGCTGCCGATCAGGGTGCACGGGCGGCTGGAGAGCCGGGGCGGTTTCCGCAGGCTCACCGGGGCGAGCGGGGTGGTGCCCGTCCAGGTGGACGACGCCGAGCGCGACCGGCTCATGAAGTCGCTCCAGGAGAACCTCGACTTCTTCGAGGGGGCCTGCGGGGCGGAGTGAGCGCAGAGCCCCGGCGGCCCCGGCCACGGGGGAGGGGAGATCCGTTTCGCGGCGGGGGGCCGTGGCTCGGTACGATTCCCCTTGCGCACGCGTGACAGAGAGCGGCGCACCCCCTTTCAGGTAGGAGAGACCGGTGTCAGACGTCCGTGTGATCATCCAACGCGATTCCGAGCGGGAAGAGCGCGTGGTGACGACGGGCACTACGGCCGCCGAGCTCTTCCCCGGTGAGCGCACCGTCGTCGCCGCCCGTGTCGCGGGCGAGCTGAAGGACCTGGCGTACGCCGTCGCCGACGGCGACGAGATCGAGCCCGTCGAGATCTCCTCCGAGGACGGCCTGAACATCCTGCGCCACTCGACCGCGCACGTCATGGCGCAGGCCGTGCAGGAGCTCTTCCCCGAGGCCAAGCTGGGCATCGGCCCGCCCATCCGGGACGGCTTCTACTACGACTTCGACGTCAAGGAGCCCTTCACCCCCGAGGACCTCAAGCGCATCGAGAAGAAGATGCAGGAGATCCAGAAGCGGGGCCAGAAGTTCTCGCGCCGCGTCACCACCGACGAGGACGCCCGCGTCGAGCTCGCCGACGAGCCGTACAAGCTGGAGCTCATCGGCCTCAAGGGCAACGCCGCGCAGGCCGCCGACGGCGCCGACGCCGAGGTGGGCGCCGGCGAGCTGACCATCTACGACAACCTCGACGCCAAGACCGGCGACCTGTGCTGGAAGGACCTCTGCCGGGGCCCGCACCTGCCCTCCACCCGCGTCATCCCCGCCTTCAAGCTGATGCGCTCCGCCGCCGCGTACTGGCGCGGCAGCGAGAAGAACCCGCAGCTCCAGCGGATCTACGGCACCGCGTGGCCGTCGAAGGACGAGCTGAAGGCGTACCTGGAGTTCCTCGCCGAGGCCGAGAAGCGCGACCACCGCAAGCTCGGCTCCGAGCTCGACCTCTTCTCCTTCCCCGAGGAGCTCGGCCCGGGCCTCGCGGTCTTCCACCCCAAGGGCGGCGTGATCCGCAAGGTGATGGAGGACTACTCGCGGCGCCGCCACGAGGTCTCCGGCTACGAGTTCGTGAACACCCCGCACATCTCGAAGGAGAAGCTCTTCGAGATCTCGGGCCACCTGCCGCACTACGCGGAGGGCATGTTCCCGCCCATCGAGTTCGACGAGCAGAACTACCGCCTCAAGGCGATGAACTGCCCGATGCACAACCTCATCTTCAAGTCGCGCGGCCGCTCCTACCGCGAACTGCCGCTGCGCCTCTTCGAGTTCGGCACCGTGTACCGGTACGAGAAGTCCGGCGTCGTGCACGGCCTGACCCGCTCGCGGGGCTTCACCCAGGACGACTCGCACATCTACTGCACCAAGGAGCAGATGCCGCAGGAGCTCGACACGCTCCTGACCTTCGTGCTCGACCTGCTGCGCGACTACGGCCTGACCGAGTTCGAGCTGGAGCTGTCCACCCGCGACGACTCCGACAAGTTCATCGGTGAGGACGCGGACTGGGCGGAGGCCACCGAGGCGCTGCGGCTCGCCGCCGAGAAGCAGAACCTGCCGCTGGTGCCCGACCCGGGCGGCGCCGCGTACTACGGCCCGAAGATCTCCGTGCAGGCCAAGGACGCGATCGGCCGCTCCTGGCAGATGTCGACGATCCAGGTCGACTTCAACCAGCCCAAGCGGTTCAACCTGGAGTACACCGCCGCGGACGGCTCGCGCCAGCAGCCCGTCATGATCCACCGCGCGCTCTTCGGCTCCATCGAGCGGTTCTTCGGCGTGCTCCTGGAGCACTACGCGGGCGCCTTCCCGGCGTGGCTCGCGCCGGTGCAGGCCGTCGGCATCCCGATCGGCGACGGGCACGTGGACTACCTCCAGGAGTTCGCGGAGAAGGCGCGCGCCCAGGGGCTGCGGGTCGAGGTCGACGCGTCGTCCGACCGGATGCAGAAGAAGATCCGCAATGCTCAGCGCAGCAAGGTGCCCTTCATGGTCATCGCGGGTGACGAGGACATGAGCAACGGCTCGGTCTCCTTCCGTTACCGGGACGGTTCCCAGGAGAACGGGATTCCCCGTGACCAGGCGATCGCGAAGCTCGTTGATGTAGTGGAGCGTCGCGCGCAGGTGTGATGTGGTTCCCGCGTGAGCGGGGTGATCCGAAGATTCGGAAGCAGCACAAGGCCAATGTGCCGTGGTCCCCGCACGAGCGGGGGTTTGAGGGGCGGCCCCCGCGGGGGCCGCCCCTCGTCATGTCCCTCAGGGCGAATATGCTGACCACCATGACGAGTGAGCCGGAGCAGCAGATCGGAGTCGGGACGCAGGACGCGTTCCAGCGCCTGTGGACGCCCCACCGGATGGCGTACATCCAGGGCGAGAACAAGCCCACGGGCCCAGGGGCCGACGACGGCTGTCCGTTCTGCTCCATCCCGGCCAAGTCCGACGAGGACGGGCTGGTGATCGCGCGCGGCGAGCAGGTGTACGCGGTGCTCAACCTCTACCCGTACAACGGCGGCCACCTGATGGTCGTGCCCTACCGGCACGTCGCCGACTACACCGAGCTCACCGCGGCCGAGACCGCCGAGCTGGGCGAGCTGACCAAGCAGGCCATGACGGCCCTGCGCGCCGCGTCCGGCGCGCACGGCTTCAACATCGGCATGAACCAGGGATCCGTGGCGGGCGCGGGCATCGCCGCCCACCTGCACCAGCACGTCGTCCCGCGCTGGGGCGGCGACACCAACTTCATGCCGGTCGTCGGCCACACCAAGGTGCTGCCGCAGCTCCTCGGCGACACCCGGAAGATGCTCGCGGACGCCTGGCCCACGCCGTAGGGCCGACGGCCGTGACGGCGTTGCATAACGTCAACCCCCCTCTGCGGTAGGAGGGTTGGAGGTCCCCACCTCGGCTGCCACTCTGCCCTCAGAGAGAGTCGGGTCAGGGAGGGGACATGTCCGTCGGCATGTCGCGTGCGGCCGACCCCGGGTGGGGGGAGTTCGGCCGGCAGTTGCGCTTTCATCGCCGGCGGGCAGGTCTCACCCAGGTGCAGCTCGGCAGGCGGGTGGGGTACCACCACACCTTCATCAGCAGGCTCGAAGGCGGCCTGCGGGAGCCGCCCTTCGACCTGGTGGACCGGCTCGACGCCGCCCTGGGGGCCGGGGGGCGGCTCGCCGCCGTCCTCGCCGCGCGGGTTCCGCCGCCGCGCGCGCCCGGCCCGCACAGGACGGCGCCCACGCTGTTCTCACCGCTTCCCGGGGCGGACACCCCCGGCGCCGACGCCCCGGGCGCGGACGCGGCCCTGTGGCCGTGGCCGGAGCGGCTGCCCGCCGAGGGGCTGGCCTGCCCGCTGCACGGCTGGGTGGGCTGCGCGACGCCCGAGCGCGGTGCGATGACGGAGCTGCTGACCGGGCCGGTCGGGCCGTACGAGAGCGCCGGGGAGACGGCGGTCGCGGAGGAGGAGCTGCTGCACGGCCTGACCGCCGTGCTGGCCTGTCTGATCCGTGAGTCGTTCGCGCACGTCACCGATGGCTGCGGGGACACCGTGGAACGGTTGCTGCGCGGGGTGGCGCGCTGGGCCGAGGCCGTCGACGCGAGCGGCCGGCTGCCGTACGGCCAGCTGCGTCTCGCCGCCCAGTACGCCCAGGTCGCCGGGCGGCTGCGGATGGAGCGGGGGCAGAGCGGCGTCGCCATGGCCTGGTTCGGGCACGGCCTGCGCTGGGCGGAGGCCGCGGGGGACGCGGAGGCGCGGGCGACCCTCCTCAGCGACATGTCCACCCTCGTCCGGCTCGACGGGGACGCGGCGTCGGCGCTCGGGTACGCGGAGGCCATCGGGGCGGTGGACGCCAAACGGCGCTGGATGACGACGCTGGCCGATCTGTACCAGGCGCGGGCGTACGCGCTGGGCAACGACGCCGCCGCGTGCCGGCGGCACATCTCGCTGGCGCGGCGCAGGTTCGCCCGGCTCGATGACCGGGACCGTCTGGAGGCGCCCTGGCTCTCGGGCGCGGAGGGCGTGCTGCGTCTGGAGTCGGCGATCGGCGGGGCGCTGCGCGATCTCGCGGTGGTGACGGGGGACCGGGGGGTGGCCCGCCGTGCGGTCGAGGCCACCGCGCGGTCGTATGCGCTGCTGCCGCCCGCGATGCACGCCACGCGCCTGCTGCTCACGCTGCGCCTCGCGGACAGCTGGGCGTGCGCCGGTGATCCGGTCGCGGCGGTCACTCTGGCGCGGCCGGTCCTGGAAGAGGCGGTGGGCGCGCGCGAGTTGATGATCTCCGTCGAGCTGCGCGGGCTGCACGGCCGGCTCGCCGGGCGGTGGGGGGATCTGCCGGAGGTCAGGGAGTACCGGGAGCGGGTGCGGGGGGCGTCGCCGTGAGGGGGGACAGGACGCGTCGGGCTTGCCAGTTCTTGACAGGGTGCGCCGGAGGGCCGGAATCCATTGACCGGGGGCCGGGCCGGTGTGAGGGTTCCGCCAGCCACGAGGATGTCATGTCACCGCCAGACCGGAAGTGGGGCAGCGGGCACGCCCGCACGGCCTGACGCACACGTGCTCCCCCCTGGCCAAGGCGAGCCTCAACACCTCTCACAAGGAGCCGTGATGCTCAGACGATCCGCAGCGGCCGGGATAACCCTGGCCCTGGCACTGGCGGGGGTGACGGTACCGGCCTCCCTCGCCTCGGCGGCGCAGACCGCGCCCTCCGCCGAGAAACCCGATCCCCTGGCGAAGGCCGTCGCAGCCGCCGACAAGGCGGTGCGCAGCGGCCTCGACTCACTCGCCACAGGACCCGAGGAACAGTACGACCGCCGGCAGGTCACCCCCTGGACCAAGGGCCTGTACTCGGTCGCGTACGAACGCACCTACCGCGGGCTGCCCGTGGTCGGCGGGGACTCCGTGGTCCTCGCCGACGGCAAGGGCAGGGTCCGGGCCGTCCGGTCCGCGACGGACGCGAAGATCTCGGTCGGCACCAAGGCGAAGGTGACCGCGGCCCAGGCGGTCAGGACGAGCCGCAAGAAGCTGGCCACGGTCAAGAAGGTCGACTCCAGGCGCCTGGTGGTCCGGATCCGCAAGGACGTGCCGACCCTCGCCTGGGAGACCGAGCTGACCGGCCGGACCCGGGCCGGCGACCCCAGCAAGTTGCACGTCTTCGTCGACGCCCGCACCGGCAAGGTCGTCGACACCTTCGACGACGTGCGCTCGGGCAGCGGCCACAGCAAGTGGAACGGCCCCGACCCGCTGACCATCGACACCTCGCGGTCCGGCAGCAACTACGTGCTGCGCGACACCACCCGGCCGGGGCTGCAGTGCTCCAGCTACCAGGGCGGCGTGTTCACCAAGGCGACCGACGACTGGGGCACCGGCAACCCCACCAGCCGCGAGACCGGCTGCGTCGACGTCATGTTCGCCGCCCAGAAACAGTCGAACATGCTCAAGGAGTGGTTCGGCCGCAACGGGCACAACGGCAACGGCGGCAGCTGGCCGGTGAGCGTGGGCCTGAACGAGCTGAACGCCTACTGGGACGGCTCCTCCGTCACCATCGGCCACAACAGCGCCAACGAGTGGATCGCCGGAGTGGACGTCGTCGCCCACGAGTTCGGCCACGGCCTTGACTCCAACACGCCGGGCGGCGCGAACCACGAGAGCGGCCTCGGCGAGGCCACCGGCGACATCATGGGCGCCCTGACCGAGGCGTACATCAACGAACCCGCCCCCTACGACACCCCCGACTACACCGTCGGCGAAATGATCAACCTCCAGGGGCGCGGCCCGATCCGGAACATGTACGACCCGAGCCGGGTCAACAACGACCCGAACTGCTACTCCGCCTCGATCCCGAACACCGAGGAGCACAAGGCGGCCGGGCCCCTGAACCACTGGTTCTACCTGCTCGCCGAGGGTTCCAACCCCGGCGGCGGCAAGCCATCCAGCCCCACCTGCAACAACCGCCAGGTGACCGGGGTGGGCGTCAAGAACGCCGGCAAGGTCTTCTACGGCGCCATGCTGCTCAAGACCAGCGGCATGACGTACAAGCGCTACCGCACCGCCACGCTCACCTCGGCGAAGAACCTCGACGCGAGCTGCGACCTGTTCAACGCCACCAAGGCCGCCTGGGACGCCATCAGCATCCCGGCCCAGAGCGGCGACCCGACCTGCGAGGGGCAGCAGAACGACTTCTCCCTCGGGCTCAGCCCGGCCTCGGGCCAGGTCGACGCGGGCGCGTCGACCACCGCCACGGTCAGCACCACGACCGTCACCGGCAGCGCCCAGCAGATCACGCTGACCGCGGCGGGCGCGCCGACGGGCGTCGGCGTCTCGTTCACCCCCGCCACCGTCACCTCCGGCTCCAACGCCACCATGAAGATCACCACGGCGGCCTCCACCACGCCCGGCACCTATCCGATCACCGTCACGGGCACCGCGGGCACCAAGACGCACACCGCCCAGTACACGCTGACCGTGGGCGGGGGCGGCAACCCGACGCCGCCGCCGGACATCGACGTGGAGAAGGTGCGGGCGCACCTGACGCAGTTCAACACCATCGCCTCGCAGAACGGCGGCAACCGCCGGTCCACCGGCGCCGGTTACCGGGCCTCCCTCTCGTACGTGAAGGGCAAGCTGGAGGCCGCCGGTTACAAGGTGACCGAGCAGAGCTGCGCCTCCGGCTGCTCCGCCGGCGCGGGCAACAACCTGATCGCCGAGTGGCCGCAGGGCGACGCCGGCAACGTCTACATGTTCGGCGCGCACCTCGACAGCGTGGCGGCGGGTCCCGGCATCAACGACAACGGATCGGGCTCCGCCGCGATCCTGGAGACCGCGCTGACCCTGGCGCAGAACAACCCCACCATGAAGAACCGCGTCCGCTTCGCCTGGTGGACCGACGAGGAGCAGGGCCTGAACGGCTCGGACTACTACGCCGCTTCGCTCCCGGCCGCGGAACGCGCCAAGATCAAGGCGTACTACAACTTCGACATGGTGGGCTCGTCGAACGCCGGGTACTTCATCAACAACCTGAACTCCGCGGCCTCCGTCCCGCTGCGGGACTACTGGACCTCCCTCAACCTCGCGCCCCAGGAGAACGTCGAGGGACAGGGACGCTCGGACGACGCGTCCTTCCAGCGGGTCGGCGTCCCGACCTCCGGGTATGCCACCGGCGCCTCGGACACGAAGTCCGCGGCGGAGGCGGCGAAGTGGGGCGGCACCGCGGGCCGTGCGTACGACTCGTGCTACCACTCCGCCTGTGACACGACCGCCAACGTCAGCTCCACCGCGCTGGACCGCAGCTCGGACGGGCTCGCGTACGCGGTCTGGAAGACGGCCGTCGGCGACAAGCCGGCCCCGACGGACGACTTCTCCCTCTCCGCCGACCCGGCCTCGGGCACGGTCGAGCCCGGTTCCTCCGCGAAGGTGACCCTCGCCACCGCCACGACCAGTGGCTCGGCGCAGAAGGTGGCGCTGACGGCCTCGGGGGCCCCGGCCGGGGTGAGCGTCTCCATCAGTCCGGAGTCGGTGCTCTCGGGCGACTCCGCGACGGCCGCCGTCGAGGTCGCGGCGGGCACGGCCGCCGGCACCTACACCCTGACCTTCACCGGCAACGGGCAGGTCAGCCACACCACCACGTACACCCTCACCGTGCCGGGCGGCGGCGAGACCACCTGGCAGCTGGGGGCCACCTACGCGGCGGGGGACGTGGTGAGCTACGAGGGCGTCCGCTACCGCTGCATCCAGGGCCACACCGCCTACCCGGGCTGGGAGCCCCCGAACGTCCCCGCCCTGTGGCAGCGCATCTGACCGCCTGAGGTGACGTACACCGAGGGTGGTGGGCCGCTCCTGGCCCGCCGCCCTCTCGTCACGCGTCGTACACGTCCGCCTTCCTCGGCATCGGGTCCTGGATCGCGCCGCTGAGGAAGCCGGAACGGGCGCCGAACTTCTCGGTGTTCACGCCGTTCTCCTCGAGGACCTTGATCGCGGCCGAGTGCACCACGCGCAGGACCGGCGTGGCGGCGCGCAGCGCGTCGTCGGCCATGAAGCGGTGGCGCCAGGGCTTGTCCGCCCAGGCGTGCCGCAGGCCGAAGGGCTCGGGCAGCACCAGCCTGCCGCCGAGGTAGTCGAGGAGCGGGGGATACCAGGTGAAGGGGGCGCGCACGGCGAGGCGCACCACCTCGTCCGCGTCGATCAGCGGCAGATTTCGGTCGGTGGTCTCCCAGAACTTGATCGGCTTGGCGACCGTCTTCGTCTTGGGCTCGGGCTTGGTGGTGAAGAGCGAGTGCACCGGGCCGAGGGCGTGGCCCGTGACCTCGATGCGCAGCGTCTCGTGCAGCACGGTCACCGTGATCAGCATGGTGATGACCAACTGGCCGTCCCAGAGGGTGAACTGCACACCGAGGTAGTGGCGGTTGCCGCTGCCGAACTGCTGTTCGTTGCAGATGCGCTGTATCTCGTGGCCGCGGATCTGGAAGGCCTCGACGTCCGTGCCGGTGGGCCGGGCCACCGCCTTGGCGTTCTCCCCGATGGGGGAGACGATCCAGTGCTTTATGTCCGGGGTGGGGAAGCCGCCGGTGTGCAGCGGGCCACGCTCCAGCATGCGCAGCTGGTCGTGCACCGCGCGTATGACGTCCCAGCTGCGGAAGGGGTGGATCTCCTTGTCCGGGTCGGCCGGCACCAGCTCCTCGGCCAGCTGCCAGCTGCCCCAGCGCGTGCCCATGCCCAATATGCCCTTGGGTCCCGCGTAGAACACGGAGTTGCTCTGCTGCTCGGCGGAGAGCCGGGCCAGGCCCTGGCGGAGCCGCTCGGCGGCCGTCTCGCCGGGGCTGCCGGGCACCGCCTCGGGGATCTTGGCGCCGATGCCGCCGCCCGCGAGCAGGCTCGCCCAGCGCTCGCGCAGGTCCCTGGCGGTGCGCTCGGCGATCTGCTTGGCCCAGAACCAGCCCACCACGGGCAGCACGATCGCCGCGCGCAGATACCAGGCCCAGAAGCCGCCGAACGGCAGCTTCAGGAGGGCTACGGCGGCCAGCACGCCCACGGCGACGAGGACCGTCGTGGCGAGCGCGCCCGCGCGCTTGTCCTCGCTCTTGGCGACCGCCCGCCTGATGGTGAAGACCAGCAGCCAGACGAGCAGGCCCGGCAGGAACAGCAGGCCGCACAGGACCATCACGGCCGTCAGCCAGCTGTCGCGCTCCTTGCGGATCCGGCTCGCCGCGAGGCAGTGCTCGACGACGACCTGCGGCTCCGTCCCGAACGACTGGATCAGCGGCTTGCGGCCGCCGCCCAGCATCCGCACCTGCACCGTGCGCGCGAAGGCCTCGCCGAGGTTGGGCTTGAAGAGCGACCAGAGGCCCGGCCTCACCTCGGACTTGTGCCACTCGGTGTTGGCCGCGAGGATGCCCTCGACATCGCCGTCGCGGTACGCGGCGGAGGCCAGGGCCTGCGTCGCCGCCGTCTGCCCAGCGGTGCCCGAGAGCGGGACCTGGGCCCCGGGCCTGAAGTCGAATACATCGTCCGCCACTGCCGCCCCCATCGCCGCGACGCCTTCGCTGCTGCGGCTCTTCCCGACTTCCTTGTCCGGCACACCTGTTGCCGTCCGGCGCATCTGTTGATCAGGTCATCAGCGTATCGGGGAGCACCGACATCCGTCAGGGGGCGGCCGCGTGCCGCCCACCCGCGAGGGGCGGGCGGACGGCACGCGCGGGCCCCGCAACTACCCGGTGCCCCCGGCCTGTTCGCGGATCTTCTCGGAGAGGTGCGCGGGCATCGGCTCGTGGCGCGCGTACGTACGGCTGAAGCGCGCGGTGCCCTGCGAGAGGGAGCGCAGGTCTACCGCGTACCTGCCGATCTCGATCTCGGGGACCTCGGCCCGCACCAGGGTGCGCCCGCCGGGGGCCTGCTCGGTGCCGACCACCCGGCCGCGGCGGCCCGACAGGTCGCTCATCACCGCGCCGACGTGGTCGTCGCCGACCAGCACCCGCACCTCCACGACCGGTTCGAGCAGATGGATCCCGGCGCCCGCCGCGGCCTCGCGCAGCGCGAGCGCGCCCGCCGTCTGGAACGCGGCGTCGGAGGAGTCCACCGAGTGCGCCTTGCCGTCGAGGAGCGTGACGCGCACGTCGATGAGCGCGTACCCGGCGGCGACGCCCTTGGCCGCCTGGGCGCGCACGCCCTTCTCCACGGACGGGATGAACTGCCGCGGGACCGCGCCGCCGACCACCTTGTCGACGAACTCGATGCCGCTGCCGCCGGGCAGCGGTTCGACCTCGATCTCGCAGATCGCGTACTGGCCGTGGCCGCCGGACTGCTTCACGTGGCGGCCCCGCCCGACGGACCTGCCCGCGAACGTCTCCCGGAGGGAGACCTTGTGCGCCACCACGTCGACCTGCACGCCGTACCGGCTGCGCAGCCGCTCCAGGGCGACGTCGGCATGCGCCTCGCCCAGGCACCACAGCACCACCTGATGCGTGTCCTGGTTCTGTTCGAGCCGCATCGTCGGGTCCTCGGCGACGAGCCGCGAGAGCCCCTGAGAGAGCTTGTCCTCGTCGGCCTTGCTGTGCGCCTGGATGGCGAGCGGCAGCAGCGGGTCGGGCATGTCCCAGGGCTCCATCAGGAGCGGGTCGTCCTTGGCGGAGAGGGTGTCGCCGGTCTCTGCGCGGTTCAGTTTGGCCACACAGGCCAGATCGCCCGCGACGCACTTGTCGAGGGGGCGCTGCTGTTTGCCGAAGGGGGCGGAGAGGGCGCCGATGCGCTCGTCGACGTCGTGGTCCTCGTGGCCGCGGTCGGCCAGGCCGTGCCCGGAGACATGGACGGTGGCGTCGGGCCGCAGGGTGCCGGAGAAGACGCGGACGAGCGAGATCCGGCCCACGTACGGGTCGGAGGCGGTCTTCACCACCTCGGCCGCAAGGGGGCCCGCCGGGTCGCAGGTCAGGGCGGGCCGCGGGCGGCCGTCCGGCGTGGTCACCGCGGGGGCCGGGTGTTCGAGCGGGGTGGGGAAGCCGCCCGTGATCAGTTCGAGGAGCTCGACCGTGCCGATGCCCTGGCGCGCGCCCTCGGCGGCGGGCGCCGCGGCCAGCACCGGATGGAAGATGCCGCGCGCGACGGCCCGCTCCAGGTCCTCCACGAGTGTCTCGAAATCGATCTCCTCGCCGCCGAGATAGCGGTCCATGAGGGACTCGTCCTCGCTCTCGGCGATGATCCCCTCGATCAGTTTGTTGCGCGCCTCCTCGATCAGCGGCAGCTGCTCGCCGCCCGGCTCGGACCCCTTGCGCTCTCCGGACGCGTAGTCGAACACCCGCTGCGAGAGCAGCCCGATCAGTCCGGTCACTGGGGCGTGTCCGTCCGGCCCCTGCTCTCCGTGGAGCGGCAGATACAGCGGCAGTACGGCGTCGGGGTCGTCGGCGCCGAACGCCCGCGCGCAGGTGCGGGTCATCTCCGCGAAGTCGGCGCGGGCCGACTCCAGGTGGGTGATGACGATGGCCCGCGGCATGCCGACCGCCGCGCACTCCTCCCACACCATGCGGGTCGAGCCGGTGATGCCCTCGTGGCCCTCCGCGGCCGAGACGACGAAGAGGGCCGCGTCCGCGGCGCGCAGACCGGCCCTCAGCTCGCCGACGAAGTCGGCGTATCCCGGAGTGTCCAGTAGGTTGATCTTGAAGCCGTCCCACTCCACGGGGACCAGGGACAGCTGCACCGAGCGTTGCTGCCGGTGTTCGATCTCGTCGTAGTCGGAGACGGCGGTGCCGTCCTCCACCCGTCCCGCCCGGTTCACCGCCCCCGCGGTCAGCGCGAGGGCCTCCACCAGGGTCGTCTTGCCGGAACCACTGTGGCCGACCAGCACCACATTCCGTATGGACGCGGGGTGGTCGGCCGATGCCGCCCTGCCGGCGGCTCCGGGGTGTGCGTTCGCCTTGTCGCCCATGCCTTGGCCTCCCGGTTACGTGCACGGTGAGGAGCCTGAAGCCCCCTCGGGGATGCTGGCTGCTCGCGGACACGCGGGGCCCAGTGCGGGGCGGCTCCGGCGGCGCCCGTCATGCTTTCGAGCTTTCCACCCGGGTCACTCTGCGTCCATACGTCGTACGCGATCGTGAGGGGGCGAGCCGGTCCGTCAAGGGCGTGGCTACGATGGGCCAGCCGGTGGCCAACGGGGCCGCGCGGCGCACCGAACCCTCGGGAAGGCCATGCTGAACAAGTACGCGCGTGCATTCTTCACGCGTGTCCTCACGCCGTTCGCCGCGTTTCTCATCCGCCGCGGGGTCAGCCCCGACGCGGTCACCTTCATCGGCACGGCCGGTGTGGTGGCGGGAGCGCTGGTCTTCTTCCCCCGGGGAGAGTTCTTCTGGGGCACGATCGTCATCACGCTGTTCGTCTTCTCGGACCTGGTCGACGGCAACATGGCCCGCCAGCTCGGCCGCTCGAGCCGCTGGGGCGCCTTCCTGGACTCCACGCTCGACCGGGTCGCCGACAGCGCGATCTTCGGCGGCCTCGCCCTGTGGTACGCCGGTTCCGGCGACGACAACATCCTCTGCGCCGTCTCCATCTTCTGCCTGGCGAGCGGCCAGGTCGTCTCGTACACGAAGGCGCGCGGCGAGGCCATCGGCCTGCCCGTCGCCGTCAACGGCCTGGTGGAGCGCGCCGAGCGGCTGGTGATCTCGCTGGTCGCCGCGGGCCTCGCGGGGCTGCACAAGTTCGGCGTCCCCGGCATCCAGGTCCTGCTGCCCATCGCCCTGTGGATCGTCGCGGTCGGCAGCATGGTCACCCTCGTCCAGCGAGTCGTGACCGTGCGCAAGGAGTCCGAGGAGGCCGACGCCGCGGCGGCCGCGGGAACCCAGGAGAGTGAGGCCGCACAGTGAAGGACCGACTCACCGACGCGCTGTACGGGCTCGGCTGGAGCACCGTCAGGAAACTTCCCGAGCCGGTCGCCGAACGGCTGGGCAGGACCATCGCCGACACGGTCTGGAAGCGCCGCGGCAAGGGCGTGCTGCGTCTGGAGTCCAACCTTGCGCGCGTGGTGCCCGACGCGAGCCCGCAGCGGCTCGCCGAGCTCTCCAAGGCGGGCATGCGCTCCTACCTGCGCTACTGGATGGAGTCCTTCCGGCTGCCGTCCTGGAGCAGGGAGCGCATCGCGCGGGGCTTCGACGTCAAGGACGTCCACCACCTCACCGACGGCCTCGCCGCCGGCAAGGGCGTCGTCCTCGCCCTGCCGCACCTGGGCAACTGGGACCTCGCGGGCGCCTGGGTCACCACCAAGCTGGAGACGCCGTTCACGACGGTCGCCGAGCGCCTCAAGCCCGAGACGCTGTACGACCGCTTCGTCGCCTACCGCGAGAGCCTCGGCATGGAGGTGCTGCCGCACACGGGCGGCTCCGCCTTCGGCACGCTGGCCAGGCGGCTGCGCGCCGGCGGCCTGGTCTGCCTCGTCGCCGACCGCGACCTCTCGGCCTCCGGCGTCGAGGTGAAGTTCTTCGGGGACACCGCCCGGATGCCCGCGGGCCCGGCGATGCTCGCCCAGCAGACCGGGGCGCTCCTGCTGCCCGTCACCCTCTGGTACGACGGCACGCCCGTCATGAAGGGCCGCGTGCACCCGCCCGTCGACGTCCCCGAGACAGGTACCAGGGCCGAGAAGACGTCTGTCATGACGCAGGCGCTGGCCGACGCCTTCGCCACCGGTATCGCCGACCACCCGGAGGACTGGCACATGCTGCAGCGTCTGTGGCTCGACGACCTGGAGCCCCGCCCCGACGCGGCCCGGCCGGGGGAACCCTCGTGAAGATCGGCATCGTCTGCCCGTACTCGTGGGACGTGCCGGGCGGCGTCCAGTTCCACATCCGCGATCTGGCGGAGCACCTCATCCGCCTCGGGCACGAGGTCTCCGTCCTCGCCCCGGCCGACGACGAGACCCCCCTCCCGTCGTACGTCGTCTCGGCGGGCCGGGCCGTCCCCGTGCCGTACAACGGCTCGGTGGCCCGGCTCAACTTCGGCTTCCTGTCGGCCGCGCGGGTCCGCCGCTGGCTGCACGAGGGCACCTTCGACGTCATCCACATCCACGAGCCGGCCTCGCCCTCGCTGGGGCTGCTCAGCTGCTGGGCCGCGCAGGGCCCCATCGTCGCCACGTTCCACACGTCCAACCCGCGCTCGCGGGCGATGATCGCCGCGTATCCGATCCTGCAGCCGGCCCTGGAGAAGATCAGCGCCCGCATCGCCGTGAGCGAGTACGCGCGCCGCACGCTCGTCGAGCACCTCGGCGGCGACGCGGTCGTCATCCCGAACGGCGTCGACGTCGACTTCTTCGCCCGCGCCGAGCCGAAGCCGGAATGGCAGGGGGAGACGATCGGCTTCATCGGACGCATCGACGAGCCCCGCAAGGGCCTGCCGGTGCTGATGAAGGCGCTCCCGCAGATCTTCGCCGAGCGCCCGGACGCCCGGCTGCTGGTCGCGGGCCGCGGCGACGAGGAGGAGGCGGTCGCCTCCCTGCCGGCCGAGCTCCGCTCCCGCGTGGAGTTCCTCGGCATGGTCAGCGACGAGGACAAGGCGCGGCTGCTGCGCAGCGTCGACCTGTACGTCGCGCCGAACACCGGCGGCGAGAGCTTCGGCATCATCCTGGTCGAGGCGATGTCCGCGGGCGCGCCCGTGCTCGCCAGCGACCTGGACGCCTTCGCCCAGGTCCTCGACCAGGGCGCGGCCGGCGACCTCTTCACCAACGAGGACGCGGAGTCCCTGGCGAAGTCCGCGGTCCGCCTGCTCGCCGACCCCGAGCGCCGTCAGGGCCTGCGCGAGCGCGGCACGGCGCACGTGCGCCGCTTCGACTGGTCGACGGTCGGCGCGGACATCCTCGCCGTCTACGAGACGGTCACGGACGGCGCGGCATCGGTGGCGGAGGACGAACGGGTGGGCCTGCGGGCGAGATTCGGCCTGGCGCAGAAGGGCTGAGCGGGGGCCATTGGGCCTGTCCGGCGTTCGAGGACGAGTCCGTCCGGCGTTCGAGGTTGAGCGCGCGGTGCCACAGGGTGGGGGCCGTGGCGAGCCCCTGGGGCGCCGGGCGGGTAGCCCGGCCGCGGGCCCGGTCCGCGGCGCCGCCGCCCGGAGGTAGCCTTGCCGCCCGTGACCTCCACATTGATCTGGATCGCGGTAGCCCTCTTTGCGATCGGCCTCTACCTGAGCTGGACGGCGGGCCGCCTCGACCGGCTGCACGCGCGCATCGACGCGGCCCGCGCCGCACTCGACGCACAGCTGCTGCGCCGCGCCTCGGTCGCCCAGGAGCTGGCCACCTCCGGAGTCCTCGACCCCGCCGCCTCGATCGTGCTCTACGAGGCGGCGCACGCGGCCCGGCAGGCGGAGGAGGAGCAGCGCGAGGTCGCCGAGAGCGAGCTCAGCCAGGCCCTGCGGGCGATCTTCGGCGAGGTCCAGCAGGTCGAGGCGGTGCGGGAGGCGCCGGGCGGCGACGAGGCGGCCACCGAACTCGCGGCGGCCGTACGCCGGGTGCCGATGGCCCGGCGCTTCCACAACGACGCGGTCCGTGCCGCCCGCGCGCTGCGCCGCCACCGCACGGTCCGCTGGTTCCGGCTGGCCGGGCACGCGCCCTTCCCGCTGGCCTTCGAGATGGACGACGAGCCGCCGGTGGCGCTGGCCGACCGGGCGACCGCCTAGCGGCCCGGGTGCGGGCTGGGGGCCCGGGGCGGCCCTGACCTGGCACGTCCCGGAAAAATGAGCCACCGGTCATCCATTGGCCCTTGCTGTGGCCTGGTGGCCGGGCGTTTCCTCGGAGCTGTAGAAATCCTCTTCAGCGAGTGAGGTCAACTCCGTGTCCAGCACCCCTGCCAGCAGCAACCAGACGCCCGAGACCGGCACCGCGCGCGTGAAGCGCGGCATGGCCGAGCAGCTCAAGGGCGGCGTGATCATGGACGTCGTCAACGCCGAGCAGGCGAAGATAGCCGAGGACGCCGGCGCGGTGGCCGTCATGGCGCTGGAGCGGGTGCCCGCCGACATCCGTAAGGACGGCGGCGTGGCCCGGATGTCCGACCCGAACATGATCGAAGAGATCATCGAGGCCGTCTCCATCCCGGTCATGGCCAAGTCCCGCATCGGCCACTTCGTCGAGGCCCAGGTCCTGCAGTCCCTCGGCGTCGACTACATCGACGAGTCCGAGGTCCTCACCCCGGCCGACGAGGTCAACCACAGCGACAAGTTCGCGTTCACCACGCCGTTCGTCTGTGGCGCCACCAACCTGGGCGAGGCCCTGCGCCGCATCGCCGAGGGCGCGGCCATGATCCGCTCCAAGGGTGAGGCCGGCACCGGCAACGTCGTCGAGGCCGTCCGCCACCTGCGCCAGATCAAGAACGAGATCGCCAGGCTGCGCGGCTTCGACAACAACGAGCTGTACGCCGCCGCCAAGGAGCTGCGCGCCCCGTACGAGCTGGTCAAGGAGACCGCCGAGCTGGGCAAGCTGCCGGTCGTGCTCTTCTCCGCCGGTGGCGTCGCCACCCCGGCCGACGCCGCCCTGATGCGCCAGCTCGGCGCCGAGGGCGTCTTCGTCGGCTCCGGCATCTTCAAGTCCGGCGACCCGGCCGCGCGCGCCGCCGCCATCGTGAAGGCCACCACCTTCTACGACGACCCGAAGATCATCGCGGACGCCTCCCGCAACCTCGGCGAGGCCATGGTCGGCATCAACTGCGACACCCTGCCGGAGACCGAGCGCTACGCGAACCGGGGCTGGTGATGACCACTCCCGTAGTCGGCGTCCTCGCCCTTCAGGGGGACGTACGGGAGCACCTGATCGCCCTGGCCTCGGCGGACGCCGTGGCCAGGCCGGTCCGGCGCCCCGAGGAGCTCGCCGAGGTCGACGGCCTGGTCATCCCGGGCGGCGAGTCCACCACCATCTCCAAGCTGGCCACCCTCTTCGGCCTGATGGAGCCCCTCCGCGCACGCGTGCGCGACGGCATGCCGGTCTACGGCAGCTGCGCGGGCATGATCATGCTCGCCGACAAGATCCTCGACCCGCGCTCGGGCCAGGAGACGGTGGGCGGCATCGACATGATCGTGCGCCGCAACGCCTTCGGACGGCAGAACGAGTCCTTCGAGGCGGCCGTCGAGGTCCGCGGCGTCGGGGGCGACCCCGTGGAGGGCGTCTTCATCAGGGCGCCCTGGGTCGAGTCGGTCGGCGCCCGGGTCGAGGTGCTCGCCGAGCACGACGGCCACATCGTCGCCGTCCGCCAGGGCAACGCGCTCGCCACGTCGTTCCACCCCGAACTGACGGGTGACCATCGCGTCCACGCGCTGTTCGTGGAGATGGCGCGGGGGAACCCGCGCGCGGGATCCTTGTAGGATCTCCGGGGATCCCCCCGGGGCCGAGAGCCTGCTCTAAGGTCTGGGAGAGTTCGTACTGGTTGTTGGGTAACGCGAAGGAGACAGGCAGATGTCCGGCCACTCTAAATGGGCTACGACGAAGCACAAGAAGGCCGTGATCGACGCCAAGCGCGGCAAGCTCTTCGCGAAGATGATCAAGAACATCGAGGTGGCGGCCCGCACGGGCGGCGCCGACGTGTCGGGTAACCCGACCCTCTTCGACGCCATCCAGAAGGCGAAGAAGAGCTCGGTGCCGAACAAGAACATCGACTCGGCCGTCAAGCGCGGCGCCGGCCTGGAGGCCGGTGGCGCCGACTACGAGACGATCATGTACGAGGGTTACGGCCCGAACGGCGTCGCGGTACTCATCGAGTGCCTCACCGACAACCGCAACCGCGCCGCCTCCGACGTGCGCGTCGCCATGACCCGCAACGGCGGCTCGATGGCCGACCCGGGCTCCGTCTCGTACCTCTTCAACCGCAAGGGCGTCGTCATCGTCCCCAAGGGCGAGCTCTCCGAGGACGACGTCCTCGGTGCCGTCCTGGACGCCGGCGCCGAAGAGGTCAACGACCTCGGTGAGACCTTCGAGGTGCTCAGCGAGGCCACCGACCTGGTCGCGGTCCGCACCGCGCTCCAGGAGGCCGGCATCGACTACGACTCGGCCGACGCCAACTTCGTCCCGACCATGCAGGTCGAGCTGGACGAGGACGGCGCCCGGAAGATCTTCAAGCTGATCGACGCGCTCGAGGACAGCGACGACGTGCAGAACGTCTTCGCCAACTTCGACGTCTCCGACGAGGTCATGGCGAAGGTGGACGCCTGACCGGCGCGTATGACGCACGGCTGTGCCGACGGGCCGACGGGGACACGCCCCCGTCGGCCCGTCGCGTTGTCAGTGCGAGCCGATAGCCTGCACAAACAGGTGAGCGAAGAAGTGGGGGCGGTCGTGCGGGTGCTGGGAGTCGACCCGGGTCTGACCCGGTGCGGTGTGGGGGTCGTCGACGGGGTCGCGGGACGCCCCCTGACCATGCGCGGCGTCGGGGTCGTCCGGACGCCGGCCGACGCGGAGTTGGGCCACCGCCTCGTCGCCATCGAGCAGGGCATCGAGCAGTGGCTCGACGAGCACAGCCCCGAAGTCCTCGCCGTGGAGCGGGTGTTCAGCCAGCACAATGTGCGCACGGTCATGGGCACCGCCCAGGCCAGCGCCGTCGCCATGCTCTGCGCGTCGCGGCGCGGCATCCCCGTCGTCCTGCACACCCCCAGCGAGGTCAAGGCCGCCGTCACCGGCAGCGGCCGCGCCGGCAAGGCCCAGGTCGGCGCGATGGTCACCCGCCTCCTGCGGCTCGACGCGCCGCCCAAACCGGCCGACGCGGCGGACGCCCTCGCGCTCGCCATCTGCCACATCTGGCGCGCCCCCGCGCAGAACCGGCTCCAGCAGGCCGTCGCGCAGAACCGACTCCAGCAGGCTGCGGCCGCGCACGCCGCGAGAACCACATCGACGGCACAGCCGGTCCCCACAGCACAGAAAGGCCGTACCGCATGATCGCCTTCGTCAGCGGCCCCGTAGCCGCCCTCGCCCCCGACACCGCGGTGGTAGAGGTCGGCGGCATCGGCATGGCCGTCCAGTGCACGCCGAACACCCTCTCCACCCTCCGCGTCGGCCAGCAGGCCAAGCTCGCCACCTCCCTCGTCGTACGCGAGGACTCCCTCACTCTGTACGGCTTCGCGGACGACGACGAGCGCCAGACCTTCGAGCTGCTTCAGACCGCGAGCGGCGTGGGCCCGCGCCTGGCCCAGGCCATGCTCGCCGTGCACAGCCCCGACGCCCTGCGCCGCGCGGTCTCCACCGGCGACGAGAAGGCGCTCACCGCGGTGCCCGGCATCGGCAAGAAGGGCGCCCAGAAGCTCCTGCTGGAGTACAAGGACCGCCTCGGCGAGCCCCTCGGCACCGGCGGCCCCGCCATCGGCACCCCCGTCACCTCCGGCTGGCGCGAGCAGCTGCACGCCGCGCTCATCGGCCTCGGGTACGCCACGCGCGAGGCCGACGAGGCCGTCGCCGCCGTCACCCCGCAGGCCGAGGCCACCGAGGGCACCCCGCAGGTCGGCCGGCTCCTCAAGGCCGCACTCCAGACCCTGAACCGCACCCGATAGACCCCTTCCGCACGCACCCGCCGGCCACCCCTAGAACCGCATCGCGAGGCACACCGCATGAACTGGGACGACACGACCGACGACGCCGCCGCGGCGGCCGACCGGCTCGTCGGTGCCTCCGCCGACGGCGAGGACCAGGCGGTCGAGGCCGCCCTGCGCCCCAAGGACCTGGGCGAGTTCATCGGCCAGGAGAAGGTCCGCGAGCAGCTCGACCTCGTCCTGCGCGCGGCCCGCGCGCGCGGCGCCACCGCCGAGCACGTGCTGCTCTCCGGAGCCCCCGGCCTCGGCAAGACGACCCTCTCGATGATCATCGCCGCCGAGATGGGCGCTCCGATCCGCATCACCAGCGGCCCCGCCATCCAGCACGCCGGCGACCTCGCCGCGATCCTCTCCTCCCTCCAGGAGGGCGAGGTCCTCTTCCTCGACGAGATCCACCGGATGTCGCGGCCCGCCGAGGAGATGCTCTACATGGCCATGGAGGACTTCCGCGTCGACGTCATCGTCGGCAAGGGCCCCGGCGCCACCGCCATCCCCCTCGAACTGCCGCCCTTCACCCTCGTCGGCGCCACCACCCGCGCGGGCCTGCTGCCCCCGCCGCTGCGTGACCGCTTCGGCTTCACCGCCCACATGGAGTTCTACGAGCCGGCCGAGCTGGAGCGCGTCGTCCACCGCTCCGCGCACCTGCTGGACGTGGAGATCGACCCGCACGGCGCCGCCGAGATCGCCGGCCGCTCCCGCGGCACGCCCCGTATCGCCAACCGCCTGCTGCGCCGCGTCCGGGACTACGCCCAGGTCAAGGCCGACGGCTCGATCACCAGGGAGATCGCCGGCGCCGCCCTCGCGGTCTACGAGGTGGACGAGCGTGGCCTCGACCGCCTCGACCGGGCCGTCCTTGAGGCGCTGCTCAAGCTGTTCGGCGGCGGCCCCGTCGGCCTGTCGACGCTCGCGGTCGCCGTGGGGGAGGAGCGCGAGACGGTCGAGGAGGTGGCGGAGCCCTTCCTGGTACGGGAGGGACTGCTAGCCCGCACCCCCCGGGGCCGCGTCGCCACGCCCGCGGCCTGGGCGCACCTCGGCCTCGTACCCCCGGCCCGTACGGGCGGAAAGGGCCAGCAGGATCTGTTCGGGACCTGACATCGCCGTGGCGGGACCGTGACCGAAGCTCAACGGCGCGGATAGTCGACCCCCGAGGAACTGCGGTGCGATGCTGAGCGTTGTTCGTTAGGTGCGGACTCGCTTAGACTCCGCCGATGCCGCCCTTGCGGGTGGCGTACCCACCCCCATCCCAATGGCCGCTTACCTGCGCGGTCGTGCGAAGGAAACTCCGTCCCGTGAATATCGTGACCCTCCTCCCGTTCATCGTGCTCATCGGGGCCATGTTCCTGATGACCCGGTCTGCCAAGAAGAAGCAGCAGGCCGCCGCGCAGATGCGTAACGAGATGCATCCCGGCACCGGCGTCCGCACGATCGGGGGCATGTACGCCACCGTCAAGGAGGTTCACGACGAAGCCGTCCTCCTTGAGGTGGCCCCCGGTGTCCACGCGGTTTACGCGAAGAACTCGATCGGCGCCGTCCTGGAGGACGACGAGTACAACCGCATCGTGCACGGCACCGAGGACGACCTGAAAGAGGACACCCCCGTCGTCCCGGACGACGCCTCTTCCCTGACCGAGACCGACGAGCCCGCCGACGCTTCCGACGACTCGCCCATCGACCTCGGCAAGAAGGACGCGGCCGCCGGGGCCGACGACGCGGAGCCGAAGAAGACCGACGGCGAGTCCGACGCGAAGTAGTCACGCCCGGGGCCCGTGGGGTGCGCCGCTCGCGCACCACGGGCCCCGGATCACGTGCATTTCGCGCCGAATCTCGACACCACTTCATGGCCGCCCGCCCGGGCCTCCCCGTACCGCAGTAGGGGCAGACCGGACGCCGGGCGGTTGGACAGGGAGAACGAGAAGGTGGCAGCACCGAAGAAGGGCCGAAGGCAGAGCTCGCCGGGCAAGCCGGGACGCTCGCTGGTCTTCATCCTGATCGCCCTCGTGGCGCTGACCGGGGGGATGTTCCTTTCCGGGCACACCACGCCGCGGCTGGGCATCGACCTCGCCGGTGGTACGAGCATCACGCTCGAGGCGAAGAACGAGCCCGGCCAGAAGAACGCGATCAACCCGACCAACATGAACACCGCGGTTGACATCATCAACAACCGCGTCAATGGTCTGGGTGTCTCCGAGGCCGAGGTCCAGACCCAGGGCGACAAGAACATCATCGTCAACATCCCCAAGGGTTCGAACGAGAAGCAGGCGCGGGCGCAGGTCGGTACGACCGCTCAGCTCTACTTCCGTCCGGTGATCACGCAGGCCAGCGGCGAGCCCATGCCCGAGCCGTCCGCCAGCTCCTCGTCCGGCACGGACAAGGAGAAGGACAAGGGCAAGCCGACGGACAAGGCCACGGACAAGGCCACCGACAAGGCGACCTCCCCGACCGACAAGGCCTCGCCCCAGGGCCGCGCCGTCAGCGAGGCCCTGAAGGCCGACCCGACGCCGTCGGACAAGGCTTCGGACAAGGCCAAGGACGGCCAGGACGGCAAGAAGAACGACAAGGCGCCGACCCCGGACCCGGCCACCGCCAAGCTCCAGGAGTCCTTCGCCAAGCTCGACTGCACGGACAAGAAGGCGCGCGCCGCGGCCGGCCGGGGCGTCAAGCCCTCCGAGCCGACCATCGCCTGCGGCAAGAGCCCCGACGGCAAGACGTGGGACAAGTTCATCCTTGCCCCGGCCGAGCTCAACGGCAAGGACGTCGACGACGCCAAGGCCGCCATCAACCAGCAGTCCGGCGCCTGGGTCGTCAACATGGAGTTCACCAAGGGTGGCTCCAAGAAGTTCTCCGAGATCACGAGCAAGATCAGCAAGCAGCAGCCGCCGCAGAACCAGTTCGCGATCGTTCTCGACGGCGAAGTGGCGTCGGCCCCCAGCGTCAGCACGACGCTGAGCTCGAACGCCGAGATCTCCGGCAGCTTCGACCAGGGATCGGCGAAGGACCTCGCCAACATCCTGTCGTACGGCGCCCTGCCGCTCACCTTCCACGAGCAGAGCGTCACCACGGTCAGCCCGGCCCTCGGCGGCGAGCAGCTCAAGGCGGGCCTGATCGCCGGTGCCATCGGCCTGGCGCTCGTCATCATCTACCTCGTGGCCTACTACCGCGGCCTCTCGCTCATCGCCATCGCGAGCCTCCTGGTCTCCGCGGCGCTGACGTACACGATCATGACGCTGCTCGGCCCGACCATTAAGTTCGCGCTCAACCTGCCCGCGGTCTGTGGTGCGATCGTCGCGATCGGCATCACGGCGGACTCGTTCATCGTGTTCTTCGAACGCGTACGGGACGAGATCCGCGAGGGCCGCACGCTGCGTCCCGCCGTCGAGCGGGGCTGGCCGCGCGCCCGACGCACCATCCTGGTCTCCGACTTCGTGTCGTTCCTCGCCGCCGCCGTGCTCTTCGTCGTCACGGTCGGCAAGGTGCAGGGCTTCGCGTTCACGCTCGGCCTGACCACGCTGCTCGACGTCGTCGTGGTCTTCTTCTTCACCAAGCCGCTGATGACGCTCATGGCGCGCAAGAAGTTCTTCGCGAGCGGCCACAAGTGGTCCGGTCTCGACCCGCAGCGGCTCGGCGCCAAGCCCCCGCTGCGGCGCTCCCGCCGTACCGCTCCCCCCGCCGGCCCTGTCGACCCGAAGGAGGCGTGAGATGTCGAAGCTCGGCAATCTCGGCGCCAGGCTCTACCGCGGTGAGGTCGGCTACGACTTCGTCGGCAAGCGCAAGATCTGGTACGGCATCTCGATACTGATCACCATCACGGCCATCGTCGGCCTCGCGGTGCGCGGCCTGAACATGGGCATCGAGTTCGAGGGCGGCGCGGTCTTCAACACCCCGAAGACCAGCGCCTCGGTGGCCCAGGCGGAGGAGTCCGCGGAGAAGGCCTCCGGCCACGACGCGATCGTCCAGAAGGTGGACGGCACCAAGCTCCGCATCCAGATCGCGGGCGTGGACATCAAGAAGTCCGACGAGATCAAGAAGTCGCTCGCCGAGGACCTGGACGTCAAGGCCGACGACATCGGCGCCGACCTGGTGGGCCCCAGCTGGGGCGAGCAGATCGCCAAGAAGGCCTGGCAGGGCCTGGCGATCTTCATGATCCTCGTGGTGATCTACCTGGCCATCGCCTTCGAGTGGCGGATGGCCCTCGCGGCACTGATCGCGCTGATCCACGACATCACCATCACCGTCGGTGTGTACGCGCTGGTCGGCTTCGAGGTCACGCCCGGCACGGTGATCGGTCTGCTGACCATCCTCGGTTACTCGCTCTACGACACGGTGGTGGTCTTCGACAGCTTGAAGGAGCAGTCGAAGGGCATCACCAAGCAGACCAGGTACACCTACAGCGAAGTCGCCAACCGCAGCATCAACGGCACCCTGGTGCGCTCCATCAACACCACGGTCGTCGCGCTGCTCCCGGTGGCGGGCCTGCTCTTCATCGGTGGCGGTGTCCTGGGCGCGGGCATGCTCAACGACATCTCGCTGTCGCTGTTCGTCGGCCTCGCCGCCGGCGCGTACTCCTCGATCTTCATCGCCACGCCGCTCGTCGCCGACCTCAAGGAGCGCGAGCCGCAGATGAAGGCCCTGAAGAAGCGGGTGCTCGCCAAGCGCGCGGCGGCCGCGGCGAAGGGCGAGTCCGCGGAGGCGTCCGGCTTCGAGGGCGACGAGGGGCCGCGGGACGACGTGGCCGGTGACGCCGCGCCCGCCGTCGTCGGCCCCCGCTCGCAGCCCGCGTCGCGCAGCCGCGGCAAGGGCCGCCCCTCGGGGAAGCGCCGATGACCGAGCTCGCCGGCGTCCCGGAGCTGCTGCGCAGCCGCATCCGTGACGTCCCGGACTACCCGAAGCCGGGCGTGATGTTCAAGGACATCACCCCGCTTCTGGCGGACCCGGCCGCGTTCTCGGCGCTCACGGAGACCCTCGCCGACCTCAGCGTCCGGCACGGCGCCACGAAGATCGTCGGCCTGGAGGCCCGCGGCTTCATCCTCGGCGCACCGGTCGCGGTCCGCGCCGGGCTCGGCTTCGTGCCCGTGCGCAAGGCGGGCAAGCTCCCCGGGGCGACGCTCCGGCAGGCCTACGACCTGGAGTACGGCAGCGCCGAGATCGAGGTGCACGCCGAGGACCTGGCCGCTGGCGACCGCGTCATGGTCATCGACGACGTCCTCGCCACCGGTGGCACCGCGGCGGCCTCGCTGGAGCTGATCCGGCGCTCGGGCGCCGAGGTGGCCGGCGTCGCCGTCCTGATGGAGCTCGGCTTCCTCGACGGCCGCCGGAGGCTGGCGGACGCCCTCGCAGGGGCGCCGCTGGAGGCCCTGATCACCGTCTGAGACGGCTCGCGGCACGGCACGAGGGGCGCTCCGGTATCCACCGGGGCGCCCCTCGCCGTTTCGGCCGGTTCCCGCCCTGGACGCAGGCCGAGCCCGGAGCCTCCCAGGGACCGGGGTGCCGGACGGACGGCCGGGGGACAGGAGGGGCCGGTTCCGGGGAATCCCCCGAGGACCCCTCGCGTTTCTCCAGTACAGAGGCGTCTCACCGGCCGAAGGCGAACCGACGGCCCAGGATCGATACCATGGGTTCTTCGGGGCCTGTCCGGGGGACCCCGATCGCGCACAGGGAGCGCTCTTGCCAGACGAGTCCCAGCCACTCACCGCCGCCAAGGCCGCCCAGAAGGCCGAGCAGGCCTCGGCGGGCTCCGCCGCGCCCGCGAAGAAGGCAGACGGCGCGCCCGGCGGCACGTCCGCGCAGCGCGCCCAGACAGAGGTCGCCCGGGGCGGCAAACCGGCCGAGCAGCCCCGCCCCAAGCCGGCCGCGGACCACCACCCGACGGCCCCCGCGATCCGGCCCGCCACCGGCCAGCCCGCGCGTTCCGGCTCCTCCAACCGCGTACGGGCCCGGCTCGCCCGGCTCGGCGTGCAGCGCTCCAACCCGTACAACCCGGTCCTTGAGCCCCTCCTGCGCATAGTGCGCGGCAACGACCCCAAGATCGAGACGGCCACGCTCCGCCAGATCGAGCGGGCCTACCAGGTCGCCGAGCGCTGGCACCGCGGTCAGAAGCGCAAGAGCGGCGATCCCTACATCACGCACCCGCTCGCCGTGACGACGATCCTCGCCGAGCTCGGCATGGATCCGGCCACCCTGATGGCCGGGCTCCTGCACGACACCGTCGAGGACACCGAATACGGCCTCGACACCCTCCGGCGCGACTTCGGCGACCAGGTCGCCCTCCTCGTCGACGGCGTCACCAAGCTGGACAAGGTCAAGTTCGGCGAGGCCGCGCAGGCCGAGACCGTGCGCAAGATGGTCGTCGCCATGGCCAAGGACCCCCGCGTCCTGGTCATCAAGCTCGCCGACCGCCTGCACAACATGCGCACGATGCGCTACCTCAAGCGCGAGAAGCAGGAGAAGAAGGCCCGCGAGACCCTGGAGATCTACGCTCCGCTGGCACATCGCCTGGGCATGAACACCATCAAGTGGGAGCTGGAGGACCTCGCCTTCGCGATCCTCTACCCCAAGATGTACGACGAGATCGTGCGCCTCGTCGCCGAGCGCGCCCCCAAGCGCGACGAGTACCTGGCCATAGTGACCGACGAGGTCCAGGCCGACCTGCGGGCCGCCCGCATCAAGGCGACCGTCACCGGACGCCCGAAGCACTACTACAGCGTCTACCAGAAGATGATCGTCCGCGGCCGTGACTTCGCGGAGATCTACGACCTGGTGGGGATCCGTGTCCTGGTCGACACGGTCCGCGACTGCTACGCGGCGCTCGGCACCGTCCACGCGCGATGGAACCCGGTCCCCGGCCGGTTCAAGGACTACATCGCGATGCCGAAGTTCAACATGTACCAGTCGCTGCACACGACGGTCATCGGCCCCAACGGCAAACCCGTCGAGCTGCAGATCCGCACCTTCGACATGCACCGCCGCGCCGAGTACGGCATCGCCGCGCACTGGAAGTACAAGCAGGAGGCCGTCGCCGGCGCCTCCAAGGTGCGCACCGACGTGCCGAAGAAGACCGGCAAGGACGACCACCTCAACGACATGGCGTGGCTGCGCCAGCTGCTCGACTGGCAGAAGGAGACCGAGGACCCCAGCGAGTTCCTGGAGTCGCTCCGCTTCGACCTGTCGCGCAACGAGGTCTTCGTCTTCACGCCGAAGGGCGACGTCATAGCGCTCCCCGCGGGCGCCACCCCCGTCGACTTCTCGTACGCGGTGCACACCGAGGTCGGCCACCGCACCATAGGCGCACGCGTCAACGGCCGCCTCGTACCTCTCGAATCGACCCTGGACAACGGCGACCTGGTGGAGGTCTTCACCTCCAAGGCGGCCGGCGCGGGCCCCTCCCGCGACTGGCTCGGCTTCGTCAAGTCGCCCCGGGCGCGCAACAAGATCCGCGCGTGGTTCTCCAAGGAGCGCCGCGACGAGGCGATCGAGCAGGGCAAGGACGCCATCGCGCGGGCCATGCGCAAGCAGAACCTGCCGATCCAGCGGATCCTGACGGGCGACTCCCTGGTCACCCTCGCGCACGAGATGCGCTACCCCGACATCTCGTCGCTGTACGCCGCGATCGGCGAGGGCCACGTCACCGCGCAGTCCGTCGTGCAGAAGCTGGTCCAGGCGCTCGGCGGCGAGGAGGCCGCCAACGAGGACATCGCCGAGAGCGCGCCGCCCTCGCGCGGACGCAGCAAGCGCCGCTCCAACGCCGACCCGGGCGTCGTCGTCAAGGGCGTCGAGGACGTGTGGGTCAAGCTGGCCCGCTGCTGCACGCCCGTCCCCGGCGACCCCATCATCGGCTTCGTCACCCGCGGCAGCGGCGTCTCGGTGCACCGCAGCGACTGCGTCAACGTCGACTCCCTCTCGCGGGAGCCCGAGCGGATCCTGGAGGTCGAGTGGGCACCCACCCAGTCCTCGGTCTTCCTGGTCGCCATCCAGGTCGAGGCCCTGGACCGCTCGCGGCTGCTCTCCGACGTCACGCGCATCCTCTCGGACCAGCACGTGAACATCCTGTCGGCGGCCGTGCAGACCTCGCGCGACCGCGTCGCCACCTCCCGCTTCACCTTCGAGATGGGTGACCCCAAGCATCTGGGGCATGTACTCAAGGCCGTGAGAGGGGTAGAGGGTGTGTACGACGTCTACCGCGTGACGTCGACGCGCAGGCCCTGACGGCCGGCCTGGCCGTGGGACGGGGGGACGCATGGGGCGATCGGCCCGGTCGGACGAGGTCATCGACGGCCGGTACCGCGTGGTGCGCGGCATCGGCAGCGGCGGCATGGGGCACGTCTACGAAGCGCTGGACGAGCGCCTCGACCGCCGCGTGGCCGTCAAGCTGATCCGCTCCGGCCTCTCCAGCGAGGAGGTGCAGCGGCGGTTCCGGCGCGAGGCGCAGGCGCTGGCGCGGATCTCCCACCCGAACGCCGTGGTGATCCACGACTTCGGCACCCACCACGGCCAGCCCTACTTCGTGATGGAGCTCCTGGAGGGCGTCAACCTCGAGCAGCTGACCGAGGCGGGCCCGGTGGAGCCCGCGGTCGCCCGGGCCGTGGCGACGGGCATGTGCCGGGGCCTGGCCGCGGCACACGACGCCGGGGTCCTGCACCGTGACGTCAAGCCGAGCAATGTCTACCTCACCCGGCGCGGCCGTGTCGTGCTCCAGGACTTCGGCATCGCGCAGCTCCTGATGGACGACTCGGGCGGCCTCACGCAGACCGGCGTGGTGGTCGGCACGCCGCGGTACATGAGCCCCGAGGCCATCACGGGGGCGCCGCCGTCCCTCGCCGCGGACCTGTACGGCCTCGGCATGTGCCTGCGCGTCATGCTCACCGGCGAGATGCCGTACACCGAGGCGGCGATGCCCGCCGTGATGTACCGGATCGTCCACGAGAGCCTGCCGTCGTTGCGCGGGCACCCCGGCGTCCCGGACGACCTGGCGGACCTCGTCGAGGATCTGCTGCGGCGCGACCCCCTCCTGCGGCCGACGGCGGAGCAGACGGTCGAGCGGCTCGCCTGCCCGCCCGACCCCGAACTCCTGGTCGCGCAGGTGGCGATGAGCGGCGTGCGCGACCGGGTCGTACGCAACCTCGAGGCCGGCCGGCACCCCGGGGCCGCGGAGACGGACACCGGGACCGGGGCGGCAGCGGCGGTGCCCTCCCCGTCGCTCCCCAGCGCGTACCCGCGCCGCTCGGACACCGACACCACCGACGTGGTCCGCCTGAGCGGCTCGACGCGGCGGCACATCCTCCGCTCGATGACGGCGGAGACCGCCGAGGTCCGCCAGCGCGAGGCCGTCGCGCTTGTCCTGCGCGGCGAGCTGGAAGAGGCGGTCGAACTCCTCACGGCCGTGGTCGAGGTCTGCGGCCCCGCCCTCGGCGCCGAACACCCCACCACGCTGGCGGGCCGCTACTGGCAGGCCGTCTGCCTGGCCAGGCTGGGCGCCGCGGGGGAGGCCCTCACCACCTTCTCCGAGGTCGCGGACGGCGCGGCGAGGTCCACGGCCGGGGCCGGGGAGAGGACACGGCTCGGATGACCGGCACGACCGACGCGGCCGGCGGCCGGACGGGACGGGACAGCGGGGGAGACATGATCGAGATCCGGGTCGCGGGCGCGCGGGACACCGAGGCGGAGCTGCGCTCCCTGCTGCGCTGGCTGAAGTCGGACGACGAGACCGGCGCCCGTACGCACGGCGTGCTCGCGTCGAGCGAGCCGGCCCGCGCCGACCACCTGGGCGCGGCACTCGACCTCATCGCCCTCACCGTCAGCGGCGGGCTCGGCGCGGCGCAGCTGGCGGCGGCCATCGCCCAGTGGCGCGGCGCGCGCCGCGGCGCACCGGCGGTGATCCTGCGCCGGGGCGAGCTCCGCGTCGAGGTGTACGACTGCGACGCCCGGACCGTACGGAGCCTGACCGAACTGCTCGCCGAGGAGCAGGACGGCGATGACGGAACTGCCTGACCCGTCCGCGTCGGCGGCGGTACTGGTCGGCACCGCCGCCTACCGCCACCTGCCGCAGCTGCCCGCCGTCAGGAACAACACCGCGGACCTCGCCGACGCCTTCCAGGACCCCACGGTCTGGGGCCTTCCCGCCGCGCGCTGCGCGACCGTCACCGACCCGACGACCCGCTCCGAACTCCTGGACCCCGTCTATGAGCTGGGCGGCAGATCCACCGACACACTGCTCGTGTACTACTGCGGCCACGGGCTGCGCGACTCCGACTCGGCCGACCTCTACCTCGCCCTCACCGGCTCCAGGGAGGGCGCCGGTTACACGGCCACCGAGTACCGGCACCTGCGGTCGGCGCTGCTCGCCTCACCGGCCCGCCGCAAGATCGTGATCCTGGACTGCTGCTTCGGCGGCCGGGTCGCGCGCACGCTCGCCGCCCCCGAGGGCGTCGCCGCGCAGGCCGTCATCGACGGCGCGTACGTGCTCACCGCCTCCTCGCGCGACCGCGTCGCACTGGCCCCCGAGGGCGAACGGCACACGGCGTTCACCGGCGAACTGCTCCACCTGCTCAACAACGGCGTGCCCGACGCGCCGGAGACACTCGACCTGGAGACCCTCTTCCGGGCCCTCGACCACAGACTCAGCTCCAAGAACCGCCCCCGGCCGCAGCGCAGCCAGGAGAACGACGTCGGCAGGCTGCCCCTCGTACGCAACCGTGCCCGCGCCTCCCGGACGGCCGCCGCCGGACCCGTCATCGACATCGAGGTGCAGGTGGCCATGGTCTCGACCGGGCTGCAACTGGCCCGGCTGCTGCGCTCGGTGGGGCGCGGCAGGGACGCCCTGCCGATCCTGCGGATGATCCTCCAGGCGAAGGTGCCCGCGGCCGACGGCGACAGCGTCGCCGTCCATCTGGAGCTCGCCGACCTCCTCACCGACACCGGCCAGGAGAAGGAGGCGATCGAGACGCTGGAGACCGCCTTCCGTCACACCTACCGCAGATTCGGCCCCGAGGCGGTCACCGTCTGCCGCAGACTCTCCGAGCTGCTCCAGGCGGCCGGCAACCACCGCCAGGCCTGCGAGGTGCTCCGGCACGCGCTGGACAACCTGGAGCGCGGCCCGGGACCGGAGCCGCCGGCGTAACCGGAGCACGGCGGCGCACGACGACGAAGGGCCCCTGCCCGCTCCTCGGGGAGCGGACGGGGGCCCGAGGTCACCTGTGCGGCAGGAGGTCAGCCGCCGAACTCGTGCAGACCCTTCAGCGCCTGGTCCAGCAGCGCCTGGCGGCCGTCCAGCTCCTTCTGGAGCTTGTCGGCCTTCGCGGTGTTGCCCGCGGCGCGCGCCGTCTCGATCTGGCCGCGCAGCTTGTCCACCGCGGCCTGCAGCTGACCGGTGAGCCCCTCGGCACGCGCGCGTGCCTCCGGGTTCGTCCGGCGCCACTCGGCCTCCTCGGACTCCTGCAGGGCACGCTCCACGGCGTGCATCCGGCCCTCAACCTTCGGACGGGCGTCCCGCGGGACGTGGCCGATGGCCTCCCAGCGCTCGTTGATGGCGCGGAACGCGGCACGGGCCGCCTTCAGGTCCGTCACCGGGACGAGCTTCTCCGCCTCGGCGGCCAGCTCCTCCTTGAGCTTGAGATTCTCGCCCTGCTCGGCGTCACGCTCCGCGAAGACCGCGCTGCGCGCCGCGAAGAAGACGTCCTGGGCGCCGCGGAAGCGGTTCCACAGGTCGTCCTCGTGCTCGCGCTGGGCGCGGCCCGCCGCCTTCCAGTCCGCCATCAGCTCGCGGTACCTGGCGGCCGTGGGGCCCCAGTCCGTCGAGCTCGACAGGGCCTCGGCCTCGCCGACCAGCTTCTCCTTGGCCTTGCGGGCCTCCTCGCGCTGGGCGTCGAGGGACGCGAAGTGCGCCTTGCGCCGCTTGGAGAACGCCGAGCGGGCGTGCGAGAAGCGGTGCCACAGCTCGTCGTCCGACTTGCGGTCGAGCCGCGGCAGACCCTTCCAGGTGTCCACCAGCGCCCGCAGCCGCTCACCGGCCGCCCGCCACTGCTCGCTCTGGGCCAGCTCCTCGGCCTCGGTGACCAGGGCCTCCTTGGCGTTCCGCGCCTCGTCGGACTGCTTGGCCTTCTGGACCTTGCGCTCCTCGCGGCGTGCCTCGACGGTCTCCACGAGCTGGTCGAGCCGCTTGCTCAGGGCGTCCAGATCGCCGACGGCATGCGCCTCGTCCACCTGTTGGCGCAGATGGTCGATGGCGGTCATGGCGTCCTTGGCGGACAGGTCCGTCGTCTTCACCCGGCGCTCGAGAAGTCCGATCTCGACGACCAGACCGTCGTACTTGCGCTCGAAGTAGGCCAGGGCCTCGTCAGGAGATCCTGCCTGCCACGAACCGACCACTCGCTCGCCGCCGTCGGCCGTACGCACGTACACGGTCCCCGTCTCGTCGACGCGGCCCCACGGGTCGCTGCTCACAGCGCCTCCTCCACATGATGCCTGCGCAGGGCCTTCGGGCCCCCGGCATCGTCCACAGTTTCGTCACCGCCAACATAGGCGACCGGCGGGGCGGCTGTCCGCATCCCGCGCGACCGAAGTTTGCCCGCCGGGGCTCAGGATTTGGTGACGGTCGCCTTGTCGATGACGACCGTCGCGTTGGGGGTGCCGTCGCCCTGCCCGCTGCTCTCGCCGGCCGCGGCGATCTTCTTGAGAACCTTCATCCCGGAATCGGAAATGGTCCCGAACGGTGTGTAGTCGGGCGGGAGCTGACTGTCCTGGTAGACGAGGAAGAACTGGCTGCCGCCGGTGTCACGGCCCTTCTTCTTCCGCGCGTTGTACTGGTTGGCCATGGCGACCGTGCCCGCCGGATACACGTTGCCCTTCAGCCGCTTGTCCTTGAGGTTCTCGTCCGGGATCGAGTAGCCGGGGCCGCCCTCGCCGGTGCCCTTCGGGTCGCCGCACTGCAGCACGTAGATGCCGCCCGTGGTGAGCCGGTGGCACTTGGTGTGGTCGAGGTAGCCCTTGTTCACCAGGAAGTCGAAGGAGTTGACGGTGTGCGGGGCCTTCGCCGCGTCCAGGTCGAGGCCGATCTCCCCGCACGTCGTGTCCAGCTTCATCGTGTAGTCGGCGGACCTGTCGACGTGGAGCGCCGGCTCCTTCTTGAAGCTCAGCGGCTTCGGCTTGCCGGGCGCCGCCTTCCGGCACGGGTCCTTCGGCTTGCCGGTCGGCTGCGCGGCCGCGTCGTCGTGCGTCGCCCCGTCGCCGTCGAAGGCGCCCGCCGCGTACGACACCGCGGTCCCCGCCACGACCACGGCGAGCGCCCCCGCGATCACCGCGTTGCGCATCCGGGCCTTGCGCCGCGCGGCCTCGCGCCGCTCCTGCTGGCGCGCGAACTTCTCCCGGGCGAGCTGCCGCCGCCGCTGCTCGTTGCTGACCACCGGGTCTCTCCCCTTGTCCCTGGCCCCTTTCCGGGACCGTCCGAATGTGCCCCGTACCGTATATGGGTTACCTGTGGAATCGGCAGCGCCGGTAGGCTCTGATCTGCCGCGTTCTCCGCCGGGGACCGCGGTCACCTCCCGCCGGACGACGAACGAAGGACGATCGTGCTCATTGCCGGGTTCCCCGCCGGGGCCTGGGGCACCAACTGCTACCTGGTCGCCCCCGCCGCAGGCGAGGAGTGCGTGATCATCGACCCGGGCCATCAGGCCGCCCAGGGAGTCGAGGACGCACTGAAGAAGCATCGGCTCAAGCCCGTCGCGGTCATCCTCACCCACGGCCACATCGACCACGTCGCCTCCGTCGTCCCGGTCTGCGGAGCGCACGACGTGCCCGCGTGGATCCACCCCTCGGACCGGTACATGATGAGCGACCCCGAGAAGGGCCTCGGCCGCTCCATCGGGATGCCGCTGATGGGCGAGCTGACGGTGGGGGAGCCGGACGACGTGCGGGAGCTGTCCGACGGCGCCGACCTGAAGCTGGCGGGCCTCGACTTCTCCGTCGCGCACGCCCCGGGCCATACGAAGGGGTCGGTGACGTTCCGGCTGCCCGAGACCGCGGAGATCCCCTCCGTCTTCTTCTCGGGCGACCTGCTCTTCGCCGGCTCCATCGGACGCACCGACCTGCCCGGCGGCAGCCACACCGAGATCCTCGAGTCGCTGGGCCGCGTGTGCCTGCCGCTCGACGACTCGACCGTGGTGCTGTCCGGCCACGGCCCCCAGACATCCATCGGCCAGGAGCGCGCCACCAACCCGTATCTGCGGCAGGTGGCCGCCGGCCTGGGCGCGGACCCGACGTCCGCCCCGCGACGAGGAATGTGACGAGAGAAATTCCGTGAGTACCTTCAAGGCCCCCAAGGGCACCTACGACCTGCTCCCGCCGGACTCCGCGAAGTTCCTGGCGGTGCGCGAGGCGATCGCCGCGCCCCTGCGCAACTCCGGCTACGGCTACATCGAGACGCCCGGCTTCGAGAACGTCGAGCTCTTCGCGCGCGGTGTCGGCGAGTCCACCGACATCGTCACCAAGGAGATGTACGCCTTCGAGACGAAGGGCGGCGACCAGCTTGCGCTGCGCCCCGAAGGCACCGCCTCCGTGCTGCGCGCCGCGCTGGAGGGCAACCTCCACAAGGCGGGCAACCTCCCGGTCAAGCTCTGGTACTCGGGCTCGTACTACCGCTACGAGCGCCCCCAGAAGGGCCGGTACAGGCACTTCTCCCAGGTCGGCGCCGAGGCGATCGGCGCCGAGGACCCGGCCCTCGACGCCGAGCTGATCATCCTGGCCGACCAGGCGTACCGTGCCCTCGGCCTGCGGAACTTCCGCATCCTGCTCAACTCGCTCGGCGACAAGGAGTGCCGCCCCGTCTACCGGGCCGCGCTGCAGGAGTTCCTGCGCGGACTCGACCTGGACGAGGAGACACGTCGACGTATCGACATCAACCCGCTGCGCGTCCTCGACGACAAGCGGGCCGACGTCCAGAAGCAGCTGGTGGGCGCGCCGTCGCTGCGCGACTACCTGTGCGACGCGTGCAAGACGTACCACGAGCAGGTCCGCGAGCTGATCACGGCGGCGGGCGTCGCCTTCGAGGACGACGAGAAGCTCGTCCGCGGCCTGGACTACTACACCCGCACGACCTTCGAGTTCGTCCACGACGGCCTCGGCTCGCAGTCCGCGGTGGGCGGCGGCGGCCGCTACGACGGCCTGTCCGAGATGATCGGCGGCCCCTCGCTGCCCTCGGTCGGCTGGGCGCTCGGCGTGGACCGCACGGTGCTCGCCCTGGAGGCGGAGGGCGTCGAGCTCGAACTGCCCGCCTCCACCAGCGTCTTCGCTGTGCCGCTCGGCGAGGAGGCGCGCCGCGTCCTGTTCGCCAAGGTGACCGAGTTGCGCAAGGCCGGTGTCGCGGCGGACTTCTCGTACGGCGGGAAGGGCCTCAAGGGCGCGATGAAGAACGCCAACCGCAGCGGCGCGCGCTTCACCGTCGTCGCCGGTGAGCGCGACCTCGCCGAGGGCGTCGTGCAGCTCAAGGACATGGAGTCCGGGGAGCAGGACGCCGTCGCGGTGGACGAGATCGTGCCGGTCCTGAAGGCGAAGCTGGGTCTGTAGCACCTCCCGGCGATCGAGGAGCGGGGCCCGGGGCAGGACCCTGGACCCCGCTCCTCTCCGTCCGTCAGGGCTCAGTCCAAAAGTCCCAGGCGTAGGGCGGTCGTCACCGCGGCCGTCCGGTCGTCGACGCCCAACTTCCCGAAGACCCGCAGCAGATGGGTCTTCACCGTCGACTCCGCGACATGCAGCCGGCGCCCGGCCTCCGCGTTGGTGCAGCCCTCCGCGACCAGCCGCAGCACCGCTGTCTCGCGCTCCGACAGGCGGGGCCGCTCGGGGTGCGCCCGCAGCTGGTCCACGAGCCGGGTGGCCACCGATGGGGCGAGGACCGTCTCGCCACGGGCGGCCGCCCGCACGGCGTCGGCCAGTTCGCCGCGGGCCAGGTCCTTGAGGAGATAGCCCGCGGCGCCTGCCTCGACGGCGCGCAGGATGTCCCGGTCGGTCTCGTACGTCGTGAGGACGATGACCCGGCACTCCAGCCCCGCGGCCGCCATCCGCTCGATCGACTCGACCGCCGGCCCCGCCGGGCATCCGCAGGTCCATCAGGACGATGTCGGGGCGCAGTTCGGCCGCGAGGGCCTCCGCGCGCGGGCCGCTCGACGCCTCGGCGACGACATCCAGGTCCGGTTCGGCGCTCAGCATGGCGCGCAGCCCCTCGCGTACGACGGGATGGTCGTCGGCGAGGACGATGCGGATCACGACGGGTTCCTCCCGGGGACGGGGACGGGGAGCAGGACGGTGACGGTGGTGCCGTCGCCGGGGCTGCTGACCACGTCGGTGCTGCCGCCGACCTCGGCGGCCCGCGCCCGCAGCCCGCGCAGGCCGTACCCCTGGTGGGGCAGGTCCGGGTCGAAGCCGCTCCCGTCGTCGCGCACCGCAAGCCCGAACGAGCCGTCCCCGTACGTCAGGGTGACGGTTGCCGAGGCACCGGGCCCGGCATGTCTGCGTACGTTGGTGAGCGCCTCCTGGCAGGAGCGCAGGGCCACCACTTCCAGGCCGGGCGGCAGCGGCCGCACCCGGCCGGTGACGGTGACGTCGGCGTCGTGCCGGGCGGCGAGACGGCGCAGCGCGTCCGGCAGCGGGCCGCCGTCCAGCTCCGCGGGGGCGCCGCCTGCCACCAGGGCCCGCGCCTCGGCGAGGTTCCGGCGCGCGGTGGCCTCCATCAGGCCGAGGTGCCGGCGGGCGGCGGGTATGTCCCGCGTCAGCTCCGCGTCGACCGCCTGGACGAGCATCAGGACGCTGGCGAAGCCCTGCGCGAGGGTGTCGTGGATCTCGCGCGACATCCGCTCCCGCTCCGCGAGGGCGCCGCGCTCCGCGGAGAGCCGGGCCACCTCCTCGCGGCTGGCGTCCAACCGGCCGATGAGCTCGGCGCGTTCCGTGCTCTGCTCGATGAGGCGGAGCACCCAGATGCCGACGGCCACGGAGAAGACCAGGGTGACGACGGCGAACACCGCGTTGTAGAAGATGTCCTGCGCCGACGGTCGCCACAGCATCGTCCAGCCCGCCACCGGCACGATGTTGAGGACGACGACGGCGATCAGCGCCGGACGCGTGCGCAGCGCCATGAAGCACATCGGGATGAGCGCGAAGGTCATCAGCCGGGTCTCGCCGACCAGCACGCCAGGCGGCAGGAAGAGCACGATCGCGCCGGTGACGTAGCCGCGTGCCCGGCGCTCGTCGGCGCCCTCGCTCATCAGGACCGGGCGTCCGACCCCGACGTACCAGGGCAGGAGCAGCAGGAGGAGCGCGGCGGCGGCGAAGCGGACGGGCCTGTCCGGTTCCGCCGTGCCGAGGACGAAGAGGAACGTGGCCAGCCACACCACGGCGAAGTACGCGTCCCAGAGGCGAAAGGTCCGGTTCCAGACATGCGAGTCGCGGGGCCCGCCGGACTCCACCGGGGGGTCGGCTTCGTATGCGTGTGCTGTCATGTCGTCGAGGTTCCCGCCGGAGCACGGGATTCGGGCCCCCCGTACGTGCCTCCTTATGTCCATCCAACGGTGGACACCCGCCCGGGTGCGGCACAATATGCGTGCCCGCGGCCCCCACAAGCGACGGAACGGCGTGATGAGCAAAACGATGTCAGCGAAGGAAGACGCCCTGGACGGCCGGGACCGTGCGGACGCTCCCGGTGCCGTCGGCGGCAGCCGTGCGCTCGCCCTCCTCCTGGTGATCACCGGCGCGGCCGGCCTGCTCGCGTCCTGGGTCATCACCCTCGACAAGTTCGAGCTCCTGAAGGACCCGAACTTCCAGCCGGGGTGCAGCATCAACCCCGTCGTCGCCTGCGGCAGCATCATGAAGAGCGAGCAGGCCGAGGCGTTCGGCTTCCCGAACCCGATGCTGGGCCTGGTCGCCTACGGCATCGTGATCTGCGTCGGCATGAGCCTGTTCGGACGGGCCCGCTTCCCGCGCTGGTACTGGCTCACGTTCAACGCGGGCGCGCTGTTCGGCGTCGGGTTCTGCACCTGGCTGATGATCCAGTCGCTCTACCACATCAACGCGCTCTGCCTCTGGTGCTGCCTGGCCTGGGTCGCCACGCTCCTGATCTTCTGGTACGTCACGTCGTTCAACATCCGCGCCGGGTTCCTGCCCGCGCCGGCCTGGGCCAGGAGCTTCCTGGCCGACTTCACCTGGGCGCTGCCGGTGATGCACACCGGCGTCATCGCCATGCTGATCCTCACGCGCTGGGGTGCCGACCTCTGGGCCTGAGCGGGCACCGGCGGGATTGTCAGTGGGGTGACATAGGGTTCTTGACGTGGAGCCCGACCTGTTCACCGCCGCAGCCGAAGACCGCCAGGAGAAGGACCCGTCCAGCAGCCCCCTGGCCGTCCGGATGCGCCCGCGCACCCTCGACGAAGTCGTCGGCCAGCAGCATCTGCTGAAGCCGGGCTCACCCCTGCGCCGGCTGGTCGGCGAGGGCGGGGGAGGGCCCGCGGGACCGTCCTCGGTCTTCCTCTGGGGCCCGCCGGGCATCGGCAAGACCACCCTCGCGTACGTCGTCTCCAAGGCGACGAACAAGCGCTTCGTCGAGCTCTCCGCCATCACCGCGGGCGTCAAGGAAGTGCGCGCGGTCATCGACGGCGCGCGCCGGGCGATGGGCGGCCACGGCAAGGAGACCGTCCTCTTCCTCGACGAGATCCACCGCTTCAGCAAGGCTCAGCAGGACTCCCTGCTGCCCGCCGTGGAGAACCGCTGGGTCACCCTGATCGCGGCGACCACCGAGAACCCGTACTTCTCGATCATCTCCCCCCTTCTCTCCCGCTCCCTCCTGCTCACCCTCGAACCGCTCACCGACGACGACCTGCGCGGCCTGCTGCGCCGGGCGCTCATCGACGAGCGGGGCCTCGGCGGCGCGGTCGAGCTGCCCGAGGAGGCCGAGGAGCACCTGCTGCGCATCGCGGGCGGGGACGCCCGGCGCGCGCTCACCGCCCTGGAGGCCGGCGCCGGCTCGGCCCTCGCCAAGGGCGAGCGGGAGATCACCCTCCAGACGCTGGAGGAGTCGGTCGACCGGGCTGCCGTGAAGTACGACCGCGACGGCGACCAGCACTATGACGTGGCCAGCGCCCTCATCAAGTCCATCCGCGGCTCGGACGTCGACGCGGCCCTGCACTATCTGGCCCGCATGATCGAGGCGGGCGAGGACCCCCGCTTCATCGCCCGGCGCCTGATGATCTCCGCCAGCGAGGACATCGGCCTCGCCGACCCGACCGCCCTGCCCACCGCGGTCGCCGCCGCCCAGGCCGTCGCCATGATCGGCTTCCCGGAGGCCGCGCTCACCCTCAGCCACGCCACGATCGCCCTCGCCCTGGCCCCGAAGTCGAACGCCGCGACGATCGCGATCCAGCAGGCCCAGGCCGACGTCCGCGGCGGCCTCGCCGGCCCCGTCCCGCCCCACCTGCGCGACGGCCACTACAAGGGCGCGGCCAAGCTCGGCCACGCCCAGGGGTACGTGTACCCGCACGACGTCCCCGGCGGCATCGCCACCCAGCAGTACGCCCCGGACACCATCGAGGGCAAGCGCTACTACCAGCCCACGAGGTACGGCGCGGAGGCGCGGTACGCCGACGTGGTCGAGCGGGTCCGCGCACGCCTCAAGGGCGAGAAGACCGACGGATAGCCGCGGGGCGCCGCCTGCGGCTGAGGCACCCCGCCCGACCCGGTACACTTGCCCGGAGTGCTGCGTCCCGTGACCGGTCTCGTACCGGCACCACCAGAACGGGACATCCAGCCGGAACCCCACCACCGCAAGGCACCGGGGATCCAGGAGCGTCGCGCACCGTCGAAAGGTGTCGCGGGCAGCCCACCACCACCCGGTATCCGGGAATCGGTCGGTGGGCCACTCGCGTGCTGCACATAGTGCCCAGACCAGGGAGCGGCTGCCTCGTGAGCCCACGGGCTCGTGAGGTTTCCCAGGCTGCGGATGCGACCTCCCCTAACCACTGGTGAAGCCGATTTCACAATGAACAGAGAGGTTGGTTCATGCCGAACCAGTCCCGCCCCAAGGTCAAGAAGTCGCGTGCCCTCGGCATCGCGCTGACCCCGAAGGCCGTCAAGTACTTCGAGGCCCGCCCCTACCCGCCGGGCGAGCACGGCCGTGGGCGCAAGCAGAACTCGGACTACAAGGTCCGTCTGCTCGAGAAGCAGCGCCTGCGCGCGCAGTACGACCTCTCGGAGCGTCAGCTCGTCCGTGCCTACGAGCGTGCGTCCAAGACGCAGCTCAAGACCGGTGAGGCCCTGGTCATCGAGCTGGAGCGTCGTCTCGACGCCCTGGTTCTGCGTTCGGGCATCGCCCGCACGATCTACCAGGCCCGCCAGATGGTCGTGCACGGCCACATCGAGGTCAACGGCGCCAAGGTCGACAAGCCGTCGTACCGCGTCCGCCCGGACGACGTCGTCATGGTCCGCGAGCGCAGCCGCGAGAAGCCGCTGTTCCAGGTCGCGCGTGAGGGTGGCTTCGCCCCCGACGGCGAGACCCCGCGCTACCTCCAGGTGAACCTGAAGGCCCTGGCCTTCCGCCTGGACCGCGACCCGAACCGCAAGGAGATCCCCGTGATCTGCGACGAGCAGCTCGTCGTCGAGTACTACGCCCGCTGACCCGGACGTAGCTCACCCTGCTTCAGCCCGTCGCCTCCCCGCCCTTCCCGGTGGGGCAGGCGGCGGGTTCGGTCGTTTCCGGGGCCGCCGCGCAGCGCCCTCGCCACCGCCGCGTCCAGCCCGAGCTCCGACCCGGCCCGCACGCACTCCTCGTACCGCTCGTCGCCCAGCGCCTTTCGGGCCCGCTCCTCGCACAGCACGTGCGGCCCGCCGAAATGGACCGAGCCGAACAGCGGCAGCCCCACCGAGCCCCAGATGCCGGCCGCGGCACCCTGGAGCACCGCGGCCTCCTCCATCTCACCCTCCGTCGCGGTGAACAGCGCGAGCAGCTCGATGGAGAGCACCGTGCCCAGCAGATCGTGGAACCGGTGGTCCAGATCCAGCGACCGGGCGAGCAGCTCCCGCGCGGTCTGCGCCTCACCCCGGGTCCACGCCGCATAGCCGAGGACATAGAGGGCGTACGCGAGAGCCCACTGCTCGCCGTGGTCCTCGCAGACCACGCGCACGTTCTCGCAGAGCTCCACCGCGGCGCCGAGCTCCCCGCGGAAGGCCAGCGCCATGGCGAGCTCCGCCTGTCCCATCAGGACGTTGCTGTTCAGCTCGCCGATCGCCCGGTACCGGTCGAGCGCCGAGCGCAGCAGCGTCTCCGCGCGCGCCAGGTCGTCGCTGACCAGGGCCAGACAGCCGATGCGGTGCTCCGCGTACGCCGCGGCGACCGCGCTGTCCGCTCGCCGTGCGCCGTCGCGGCACTCGTGCAGCGCGGCGAGCGCCGCGACCCGGTCGCCCTGGAGCACCGCCACGTATCCGAGCACCCACAGCGCCTTGAGCCGCGCATCGTCGTGGCCGCCGTCGAGCTCCAGGGCCCGGTCGAGCCAGTGCCTGCCCTCCGCGAGCCGCCCGCACCCGACCCAGTAGAACCAGAGCGTGCCCGCGAGGTACTGCCCCAGGTGGGCCTCGTCGGGCTCGGTCAGGGAGAACTCCAACGCGGCCCGCAGATTGGGCAGTTCGGCGTCGACCAGGGCGGCGACCTGCGGCTGGCGCGGTGAGAACCAGTCCAGCTCGCACCAGGTGGCCAGCCCCATGTACCAGTCGCGGTGCCTGCGCCGCAGCCGCGCGCGCTCGCCCGCGGCCTCCAGCCAGTCGGCGCCGTAGGCCCTGACGGTGTCGAGCATGCGGTAGCGGACGCCGGCGGGCCACTCCTCACGGGTCACGACGGACTGGGCGAGGAGCTCGTCGAGCACGTCGAGCACCTCGTCGGCGGCGATTCCGTCCCCGGCGCAGATGTACTCGGCCGCCTCCAGATCGAACTGGCCGACGAAGACCGAGAGCCGCGACCACAGCAGCCGCTCCCGCGGCGTACACAGCTCGTGGCTCCAGCCGATGGCCGTCCGCAGCGTCTGGTGACGCGGCGGCACGTCCCGCCGGGCCCCGACGAGCAGCCGGAACCGGTCGTCGAGCCGGGCGAGCAGCTGCGCGGGCGAGAGCGCGCGCAGCCGGCCCGCGGCCAGCTCCACGGCGAGCGGGATCCCGTCGAGGCGCCTGCACAGCTCCGTGACGTCCGCGCGGTTGCCGTCGTCGACGACGAAGCCGGGCAGCCCGGCCGCCGCCCGGTCGGTGAAGAGCGCCGCCGCGTCGGGGCCGGGCAGCGGCGCGAGCGGGAGGAGCCGCTCGCCCTCGGTCTCCAGCGGTCTGCGGCCCACGGCGAGCACCCGCAACCCGGGGGAGTGCGTCAGCAGATCGCGCACCAGCGCGGCGCAGGCGTCGACGAGGTGCTCGAAACCGTCGACGACGAGGAGCAGTTCCCGCTCCGCGAGGTGCCCGAGCAGCACCTGGCGCGGCGGCCGCTTCGTGTGGTCCGTCAGCCCCAGGGCCTCGGCGACCGCGTGGTCGATGAGGTCCGCGTCGCGCAGCGCGGTGAGGTCGACCAGCCAGGCGCCGTCCCGCAGCCGGGTCCGGGCCGCGGCGCGCAGGGCCAGGCGCGTCTTCCCGACCCCGCCGACCCCGGTCACGGTGACGAGCCGCCCGGCCTCCAACGCCGTGGCCAGCTCGGCGAGTTCGGTGCCGCGCCCGACGAAGGCGTTCAATTCCAGGGGCAGGTTGCCGGTCGGAAGAGGTCGCATGAGGTACGGAGCGTACTCATTCGTATGCGGTCCGTACAATCTGTTCGCGCAACTCCTGTGACGGCGAAGGGGAATGCGGTACGGAGCCACGCCCCCGGCGCGATAGGGTCGGAGGACGACTTTTCGATGTTCGGGTAGCAAGTTCAGGGACGAGATTCAGGGAGCGGTGCCAAGTGTCCGGTGGAGAGGTTGCCGGGGTCCTGGTGGCCGTCTTCTGGGCGATCCTGGTCTCCTTCCTCGCGGTGGCACTGGCGAGGCTGGCCCAGACGCTCAGGGCGACCACCAAGCTCGTCGCGGACGTGACCGAGCAGGCGGTCCCGCTCCTGGCGGACGCCTCCACCGCGGTGCGCTCCGCGCAGACCCAGATCGACCGGGTCGACGCCATCGCCTCCGACGTCCAGGAGGTCACGTCGAACGCGTCGGCGCTGTCCACGACGGTCGCATCGACCTTCGGCGGCCCGCTCGTGAAGGTGGCCGCGTTCGGCTACGGCGTGCGCCGGGCCATCAGCCGCAAGGGCGGCCCCGATCCAGAGGAAATGCCCACCAAGCCGTCCCGTCGTACGGTGATCGTGGGTCGCACCGTCCCGTCCGCGCGGCGGGCGAAGCGGGCCAACCGGAGTAAGAGGGACTGACGCAGCGATGTTCCGCCGTACGTTCTGGTTCACCGCGGGCGCAGCCGCCGGCGTATGGGCCACCACCAAGGTCAACCGCAAGCTCAAGCAGCTGACCCCCGAGAGCCTCGCCGCGCAGGCCGCGAACAAGGCGATCGAGACGGGCCACCGCCTGAAGGACTTCGCGCTCGACATCCGCGACGGCATGGCCGAGCGCGAGGCCGAGCTGGGCGAGGTGCTGGGCCTGCGGGACCACCCCGACGCCGAGCTGCCCGCGCCGCGCCGCTTCGCGGTCATCGAGAACCACAGCAGCAACAAGTACGACACGAAGAAGACGCAGTCCGTCGAGAACCCGACGCACTCGTACAACCGGAATGAGGACCACTGATGGAGTCGGCTGAAATCCGCCGCCGCTGGCTGAGCTTCTTCGAGGAGCGCGGGCACACCGTCGTCCCTTCGGCGTCGCTCATCGCGGACGACCCGACTCTGCTGCTCGTCCCCGCCGGCATGGTGCCCTTCAAGCCCTACTTCCTGGGTGAGGTCAAGCCGCCCGCGCCGCGCGTCACCAGCGTGCAGAAGTGCGTGCGCACGCCCGACATCGAAGAGGTCGGCAAGACCACGCGCCACGGCACCTTCTTCCAGATGTGCGGCAACTTCTCCTTCGGCGACTACTTCAAGGAGGGCGCCATCACGCTCTCCTGGGAGCTGCTGACCAGCCCCGTCGACAAGGGCGGCTTCGGCCTCGACCCCGAGCGGCTGTGGATCACGGTCTACCTCGACGACGACGAGGCCGAGCAGATCTGGCGCGAGAAGGTCGGCGTCCCGGCCGAGCGCATCCAGCGGCTGGGCAAGAAGGACAACTTCTGGTCCATGGGCGTCCCCGGCCCGTGCGGCCCCTGCTCCGAGATCAACTACGACCGCGGTCCGGAGTTCGGCGAGGAGGGCGGCCCCGCCGTCAACGACGAGCGGTACGTGGAGATCTGGAACCTGGTCTTCATGCAGTACGAGCGAGGCGCCGGCGACGGCAAGGAGGACTTCCCGATCCTCGGCGAGCTCCCGTCGAAGAACATCGACACGGGCCTCGGCCTCGAACGTCTCGCCATGATTCTCCAGGGCGTACAGAACATGTACGAGACCGACACCCTGCGCGTCGTCATGGACAAGGCCACCGAGCTGACCGGCGTGCGCTACGGCGCCGAGCACGGCTCGGACGTCTCCCTGCGCGTGGTCGCCGACCACATCCGTACGTCCACGATGCTCATCGGCGACGGCGTCACCCCCGGCAACGAGGGCCGCGGCTACGTCCTGCGCCGCATCATGCGCCGCGCCATCCGCAACATGCGGCTGCTCGGCGCCACCGGCCCGGTCGTCCAGGAGCTCATCGACGTCGTGATCAATACGATGGGCCGGCAGTACCCGGAGCTCGTCACCGACCGCAAGCGCATCGAGACCGTCGCCCTCGCCGAAGAGGCCGCCTTCCTCAAGGCCCTCAAGGGCGGCACCAACATCCTCGACACCGCCGTCACCGAGACCAAGGCCGCCGGCGGCAAGATCCTCTCCGGCGACAAGGCGTTCCTGCTGCACGACACGTGGGGCTTCCCCATCGACCTCACCCTGGAGATGGCCGCCGAGCAGGGGCTCTCCGTGGACGAGGACGGCTTCCGCCGTCTGATGAAGGAGCAGCGGGACCGCGCCAAGGCCGACGCCAAGGCCAAGAAGACCGGCCACGCCGACCTGCACGCCTACCGCGAGATCGCCGACGCCTCCGGAGCCACCGACTTCACCGGCTACTCCCTCACGGAGAACGAGGCCCAGATCGTCGGCCTCCTCGTCAACGGCGTCTCCTCGCCCGCGGCCACCGAGGGCGACGACGTCGAGATCGTCCTCGACCGCACCCCCTTCTACGCCGAGGGCGGCGGCCAGATCGGAGACACCGGCCGCATCCGCCTGGACAGCGGCGCGATCGTCGAGATCCGCGACGTCCAGAAGCCGGTCCCGGGCGTCCACGTCCACAAGGGCGTCGTCCAGGTCGGCGAGATCACCGTCGGCGCCCCGGTCTGGGCCTCGATCGACGCGCACCGCCGCCGCGCCATCGCCCGTGCCCACTCCGCCACGCACCTGACCCACCAGGCGCTGCGCGACGCGCTCGGCCCGACGGCCGCCCAGGCCGGTTCCGAGAACCAGCCCGGCCGCTTCCGCTTCGACTTCGGTTCGCCCTCCGCCGTGCCCACGGCCGTGATGACGGACGTCGAGCAGAAGATCAACGAGGTCCTCGCCCACGAGCTCGACGTGCAGGCCGAGGTCATGTCGATCGACGAGGCGAAGAAGCAGGGCGCCATCGCCGAGTTCGGCGAGAAGTACGGCGAGCGCGTCCGCGTCGTCACCATCGGCGACTTCTCCAAGGAGCTGTGCGGCGGTACGCACGTGCACAACACCGCCCAGCTGGGTCTGGTGAAGCTGCTCGGCGAGTCCTCCATCGGCTCCGGCGTGCGCCGCATCGAGGCGCTGGTCGGCGTCGACGCGTACAACTTCCTCGCCAAGGAGCACACGGTCGTCGCCCAGCTCCAGGAGCTGGTCAAGGGCCGCGCCGAGGAGCTGCCCGAGAAGATCTCCGGCATGCTCGCCAAGCTGAAGGACGCCGAGAAGGAGATCGAGAAGTTCCGCGCGGAGAAGGTCCTGCAGGCCGCCGCCGGTCTCGTCGACTCCGCCCGCGACGTACGCGGTGTCGCGCTCGTCACCGGCCAGGTGCCGGACGGCACGGGCGCCGACGACCTGCGCAAGCTGGTCCTCGACGTGCGCGGCCGCATCCCGGGCGACCGCCCCGCCGTCGTGGCCCTGTTCGCCACGGCCAACGGCCGCCCGCTGACGGTCATCGCCACCAACGAAGCCGCGCGTGAGCGCGGCCTCAAGGCCGGTGACCTGGTCCGCACCGCGGCCAAGACGCTCGGTGGCGGTGGCGGCGGCAAGCTGGACGTCGCCCAGGGCGGCGGCCAGAACCCGGCCGCCGTGCCGGACGCCATCGCCGCGGTCGAGCGCCTCGTCACCGAGACGGCCTGATGACCGAGCCTGCACCGGGCATGCGCAGGGGCCGGCGCCTCGCCATCGACGTCGGTGACGCCCGGATCGGGGTCGCCTCGTGCGACCCCGACGGGATCCTCGCCACGCCGGTGGAGACGGTACCGGGGCGCGACGTCCCGGCCGCGCAGCGTCGGTTGAAGCAGCTCGTCGACGAGTACGAGCCGATCGAGATCGTCGTCGGCCTCCCTCGCTCCCTCAACGGGGGCGAGGGCCCGGCGGCCGCCAAGATCCGCGTGTTCACCCAGGAGCTCGCCCGCATGGTCGCCCCCATTTCGGTGAGGCTGGTGGACGAGAGGATGACCACAGTGACGGCCAGTCAGGGCCTGCGCGCCTCGGGCGTGAAGTCCAAAAAGGGCAGGTCTGTTATCGATCAGGCTGCCGCGGTCATCATTCTTCAACAGGCTCTGGAGTCCGAACGGGCGTCAGGCAAAGCTCCCGGCGAGGGCGTCGAAGTGGTCATCTGATCGCGATACGGTAACGTTCCGCGCGATGCGGCGGTGTTCGAACAGCTGCCGCACAGCATCAAGAGGCGGAACGGTTGCCCGGCCATCCCGACGGCGGCCCCGCCTCGCGGCATGTAGGGGATCGATGACTGAGTATGGCCGGGGCCCAGGCTCCGAACCGTGGCATCCGGAGGACCCGTTGTACGGGGACAGCGGATGGGGAGGACAGGCGCCCGCGAGCGGCACGTCCACCTACGGCGGCCAGGGGCAGTACCACCCGCAGCAGCCGCACCAGCATCAGCAGCCGCACCAGTCGCAGTACGCCGGCGACTGGAGCACCGGTCAGCAGCAGGGCTACGACCAGCAGTCCTACGGTCAGCAGTCCTACGGCGGCCAGCAGCAGTTCAACGGTGACCCGGGCCAGGGCTACGACGGCGGGTCCGACCAGGGCCACGACGGTGGCTGGGACCCCGGTCAGCAGGGTCAGGTCCCCTACGGCGGCGACCCGATGGACCCCTACGGCGGCCAGCAGGCCGGCTACGGCTCGGAGAGCCACGACTACTACTCGACGCCCGAGGCCTACGCGCCGCCGGAGCCGCCGGCCCGCCGCCGGTCCGCGCCGCCGGAGTCCGAGACGGAAAGGCCCGACTGGGATCCGGGCCCCGACCAGGGCGAACACGCGTTCTTCGCGGGTGGCGACGACGAGGACGATGACGAGCCGGGCCGCCGTGGTGGCCGCGGTGACCGGCGCGGTGGACGCGGCGGGAAGAAGGGCAAGAAGCGCCGCAGCGGCTGCGCCTGTCTGGTCGTCACGCTGGTCTTCGCCGGTGGCCTCGGCGGAGTCGGCTACTTCGGATACCAGTTCTATCAGGATCGTTTCGGCACGGCGCCGGATTACGCGGGCGAGGGCTCGGGTTCGGCCACCGTCGAGATCCCGAAGGACTCCGGCGGCTACGCGATCGGACAGAAGCTCAAGGCGGCCGGCGTCGTCAGGAGCGTCGACGCGTTCGTCTCCGCCCAGCGCAAGCACCCGGACGGGCAGTCCATCCAGGCCGGCGTCTATCTGCTGAAGAAACACATGTCCGCGCAGGCCGCGGTCGAATTGATGCTGAACCCGAAGAGCCGCAACAACCTCGTCATTCCCGAGGGCATGCGGAACGACTGGGTCTACAAAAAGATCGACTCGCGTCTGCACCTGGACAAGGGCACCACCGAAAACGTCGCCAAGACGAAATGGAAGAGCCTCGGACTGCCTTCCTGGGCGAATACGAACAAGGACATCAAGGACCCGCTGGAGGGATTCCTCTACCCCGCGAGCTATCCGGTCGCCAAGGGCCAGAAGCCCGAGGACGTCCTCCGGAAGATGGTCGCCCAGGCCGGCGAGAAGTACGACGAACTCGGCCTCAAGTCGAAGGCCGCGGAACTCCACCTCAAGGACCCGCTGCAGGTCCTCACCGTGGCCAGCCTCGTCCAGGCCGAGGGCAAGTACAAGCACGACTTCGAGAAGGTCGCCACCGTCGTCTACAACCGTCTCAAGCCCAACAACACCGAGACGTACGGCCTGTTGGACTTCGACTCGACGGTCAACTACCTCCGCGGCGAGTCCAAGCTGGGCACCGGCACGGTCGACGAACTCCGCAAGCTCGACGACCCGTACAACACGTACAAGATCAAGGGTCTGCCGCCCGGGCCGATCGGCAACCCGGGCGACGTGGCGCTGAATTCGGCGCTGCATCCCGCCAGGGGCAACTGGTACTACTTCGTCTCCATCGACGACAAGACGCTGTTCGCCGAGACCAACGAAGAGCAGAACCGGAACCGCGAGAAATACCTGAAGGGGCAATGAGCGCGCAGAAGCGACGAGCCGCAGTCCTCGGCTCCCCGATCGCCCACTCCCTCTCCCCGGTGCTGCACCGCGCGGCCTATGAGGAGCTGGGGCTGAGCGACTGGTCGTACGACCGTTTCGAGATCGACGAGGCGGCGCTGCCCGGATTCATCGGGGAACTCGGTCCCGAATGGGCGGGGCTCTCGCTGACGATGCCGCTGAAGCGGGCGATCATTCCGCTGCTCGACGAGGTCAGCGGGACCGCCGCGTCCGTCGAGGCCGTCAACACCGTGGTGTTCCGGGAGGACGGCCGGAAGGTCGGCGACAACACCGACATCCCCGGCATGGTCGCCGCGCTCCGCGAGCGCGGCATCGAACAGGTGGAGTCCGCCGCCATCCTCGGCGCCGGCGCCACCGCGTCCTCGGCGCTCGCCGCTCTGGCGCGGATCTGCACCGGCGAGGTCGTCGCCTACGTGCGCAGCGAGACCCGCGCCGCCGAAATGCGGCAGTGGGGCGAACGCCTGGACGTCGACGTCAGGACCGAGGACTGGGAGGACGCCCGCGAGGCGCTGACCGCCCCCCTGGTGATCGCCACGACCCCGGCGGGCGCCACCGACGCACTCTCCGGTCTGGTGCCCGAGCGCCCCGCCACCCTCTTCGACGTCCTCTACGACCCGTGGCCCACCGAGCTCGCGGCCCGCTGGTCGGCGTACGGCGGGGCGGTCGTCAGCGGTCTCGACCTGCTCGTGCACCAGGCGGTGCTCCAGGTCGAACAGATGACGGGACGCGCCCCCGCGCCGCTCGGCGCCATGCGCAAGGCGGGGGAGCACGCGCTCGCCGCCCGGTAGGCCGCTGGTCGCGCCCGGGTCGCGCTGCGGTGGAGGCCCGTCCGTCAGGTGGACCGGGCGCCGGGTTCCGCCCCCGGACGTGGGAGGATCAGGGGTGGCGGGCCAGGGCCGCGCACCCGGCCGCGCCGTCGAAGACCGCAGTTCGAGGCGCGAGCATGAGGAGCACCGTTGAGCAGGTTGCGTTGGCTGACCGCGGGGGAGTCGCACGGACCCGCGCTTGTCGCGACGTTGGAGGGGCTTCCCGCCGGCGTGCCGATCACGACGGACATGGTGGCGGACCACCTGGCGCGGCGGCGGCTGGGGTACGGCCGCGGGGCGCGGATGAAGTTCGAGCGTGACGAGGTCACGTTCCTGGGCGGTGTCCGGCACGGCCTGACCATGGGTTCGCCGGTCGCGGTCATGGTGGGCAACACGGAGTGGCCCAAGTGGGAGCAGGTCATGGCGGCCGACCCGGTCGACCCGGAGATCCTCGCCGACCTGGCCCGCAATGCCCCGCTGACCCGCCCCCGGCCCGGCCACGCCGACCTCGCGGGAATGCAGAAGTACGGCTTCGACGAGGCCCGCCCGGTGCTGGAGCGCGCCTCGGCGCGCGAGACCGCGGCGCGCGTGGCGCTCGGCGCGGTGGCCCGTTCGTACCTGAAGGAGACGGCCGGGATCGAGATCGTCTCCCACGTGACGGAGCTGGCCTCGGCGAAGGCCCCCTACGGCGTCTACCCGACCCCCGCCGACGTCGAGAAGCTCGACGCCGACCCGGTGCGCTGCCTGGACGCGGACGCGTCGAAGGCGATGGTCGCGGAGATCGACCAGGCCCACAAGGACGGCGACACCCTGGGCGGCGTCGTCGAGGTGCTGGCCTACGGCGTTCCGGTGGGGCTCGGTTCGCACGTGCACTGGGACCGCCGGCTGGACGCCCGCCTTGCGGCGGCGCTCATGGGCATCCAGGCGATCAAGGGCGTGGAGGTCGGCGACGGCTTCGACCTGGCCCGGGTGCCGGGCTCCAAGGCGCACGACGAGATCGTCACCACCGAGGACGGCATCCGGCGCACCTCCGGCCGCTCCGGCGGCACGGAGGGCGGTCTGACCACCGGCGAGCTGCTGCGGGTCCGCGCGGCGATGAAGCCCATCGCGACGGTGCCGCGGGCGCTTGCGACGATCGACGTGGCCACGGGCGAGGCGGCCAAGGCACACCACCAGCGCTCCGACGTGTGTGCCGTGCCGGCCGCCGGCATCGTCGCCGAGGCCATGGTCGCGCTCGTCCTCGCGGACGCGGTCGCGGAGAAGTTCGGCGGCGACAGCGTTCCGGAGACGCGTCGCAACGTGCGCTCCTACCTCGACAACCTGCAGTACCGGTGATGGCGGCCGGTACCGAAGGCCCGCTGGTCGTCCTGGTCGGACCGATGGGCGTGGGCAAGACGACCGTCGGTGAGCTGCTCGCCGCCCGGCTCGGGACCACGTTCCGGGACACCGACGCCGACATCGTCGCCGCCCAGGGCCGGGAGATCTCGGACATCTTCGTCGACGAGGGCGAACCGTACTTCCGCGCCCTGGAGAAGGCCGCCGTCGCGGCCGCCCTCGCGGAACACGACGGCGTCCTCGCCCTCGGCGGCGGCGCCGTCCTCGACGGGTCGACCCGGGCGCTCCTCGCCGAGCACCCGGTCGTCTGCCTCTCGATGGACGTCGAGGAGGCCGTCAAGCGCACCGGCCTCAACCAGGCGCGGCCGCTGCTCGCGGTCAACCCGCGCAAGCAGTGGCGCGAGCTGATGGACGCCCGCCGGCAGCTGTACGCCGAAGTCGCCCGCGCGGTCGTCGCCACCGACGGCCGCACCCCCGATGAGGTCGCCGAAGCGGTCCTCGACGCACTGGAGTTGAAGGAAGCATGACGTCGGAGCAGACCCCCACCCGTATCCACGTCGGCGGCACCGCCGGCACGGATCCGTACGAGGTCCTGGTCGGTCGGCAGCTCCTCGGCGAGCTGCCCGGCCTCATCGGCGAGCAGGCCAAGCGGGTCGCCGTGATCCACCCCGAGGCGCTCGCCGAGACCGGCGAGGCACTCCGCCAGGACCTCGCCGACCAGGGGTACGAGGCCGTCGCCATCCAGGTGCCGAACGCCGAGGAGGCCAAGACCGCGGAGGTCGCCGCGTACTGCTGGAAGGCGCTCGGCCAGTCCGGCTTCACGCGCAGCGACGTCATCGTCGGCGTCGGCGGTGGGGCCTCCACGGACCTCGCCGGGTTCGTGGCGGCGACCTGGCTGCGCGGCGTGCGGTGGATCGCCGTGCCGACGACCGTGCTCGGCATGGTGGACGCGGCGGTCGGCGGCAAGACCGGCATCAACACCGCAGAGGGCAAGAACCTCGTCGGCTCCTTCCACCCGCCGGCGGGCGTCCTGTGCGACCTCGCGGCGCTCGACTCGCTCCCGGTGAACGACTACGTCTCCGGGCTCGCCGAGATCATCAAGGCCGGTTTCATCGCCGACCCGGTGATCCTCGAGCTCATCGAGGCGGACCCGGAGGCGGCCCGCACGCCCGCGGGCGCGCACACCGCCGAGCTCATCGAGCGCTCCATCAAGGTGAAGGCCGAGGTCGTCTCCGGTGACCTCAAGGAGGCCGGCCTGCGCGAGATCCTCAACTACGGCCACACCCTCGCGCACGCCATCGAGAAGAACGAGCGCTACAAGTGGCGGCATGGCGCCGCGGTCTCCGTCGGCATGCTCTTCGCGGCCGAACTCGGCCGTCTGGCGGGCCGCCTGGACGACGCCACGGCCGACCGGCACCGCACCGTCCTCGAATCCGTCGGCCTGCCGCTCAGCTACCGCTACGACCAGTGGCCCAAGCTGCTGGAGACCATGAAGGTCGACAAGAAGTCCCGCGGTGACCTGCTGCGCTTCATCGTCCTGGACGGCCTCGGCAAGCCGACCGTCCTGGAGGGACCCGACCCCGCCGTACTCCTCGCCGCCTACGGCGAAGTGGGGCAGTAAACCCCAAAATGTGCGTCACGTGGCCTTCCTGTTCCGGCCACGGGCACGTCACGGCCTCCCCGGCCGTTCACACAACGACGGCCGGGGGCGGTACCGTTCGGTAACGGGCGGCCCCGGCCGCCGCCCGACCAGCGTCAGTCGCACGAGACGGAGTGGCACCGGATGCAGCACGCAGTGGGATCTCCGCTGCCGCCGCCCCATCAGCCGGGGCACGGACCGGCCACCGGCTGGTCGCCGGCCGCACACCAGCCGAGCGCGCCGCCTCCCGGAGCGTCGGCGCACGCAATGGCTCCCGCCCCGGGATTCGCGGGCGCCCACGGGCCGCACGCCCCGGGACCGGTGCCGGTACCGCACGGTGCCCACGCGCAGGGGCAGACACCCATGCCGCACGCCCCGCCGGCGCCCCAGCCCCCGCAGCACGGACAGCTCGCTCAGCATGGCCCCGGCCCGGTGCCCCCACCGCCCCCGGACACCACGGGCCACGTCCAGCTGCCGCCCGGCGGCCCCGTCGCGATGCCGAGCCCCCCGCAGGGGGCAGCGCCCACCGAGACCGGCGCGACGACCCTCGCGGTGCTGCTCATCGGCCCCGCGGGCGCGGGCAAGACGAGCGTCGCGAAGTACTGGGCCGAGCACCGGCGGGTGCCGACGGCCCACATCAGCCTCGACGACGTACGCGAATGGGTGCGCTCGGGGTTCGCCGACCCCCAGTCGGGCTGGAACGACCACTCCGAGGCGCAGTACCGCCTGGCCCGCCGCACCTGCGGCTTCGCCGCGCGGAACTTCCTCGCCAACGGCATCTCCTGCATCCTCGACGACGCCGTCTTCCCCGACCGCCCGGTCGTCGGCCTCGGTGGCTGGAAGCGGCACGTGGGCCCCGGCCTGCTGCCGGTGGTCCTGCTCCCGGGCCTGGAGATCGTCCTGGAGCGCAACGCCGAGCGCAGCGGAAACCGCCGCCTCACGGACGAGGAAGTGGCCCGCATCCACGGCCGCATGGCCGGCTGGTACGGCTCGGGGCTGCCCATCATCGACAACTCCCAGCTGGACGTGGACGCCACGGCCCGCGTCCTCGACGACGTACTGGCCCGCGCCATCGCCAGCCCCCCGAAGTGGTAGCGGGGACCGAAGCGGCAGTCGGGACCGAAGTGGTGGTCCGGACCATCGGTCACGGTTGAAGCACCCCTTCCGCGAACCGCCTTCACACGTCCGTCACCGGGCCTACGGTCATGCCACTGGAATGAGCCCGGGGGCATGACATGACCGATCCGTACGGCACTCCACCCGCTCCACCCACCCCGTCGAACGGCTCCCGGCCCGCCCCGCGGTGGGCCCGGAAGCGCTATCTGCTTCCTGCCCTCGCTCTCGCCCTGTTCCTTGGCATCGGCATGGGCGCGGCCGGGGGAGACCCGGACGGCGGGGCGAAGGCGGGGGCCGCTCCGACCGTCACGAGCACGGCGACCGTCACCACGACCGCGACGCCGAAGGCCGAGCCCGCGCCCACCCGCACGGTCCGCTCGACCAGGACCGTCGAGTCGACCGTCACGGTCACGGCGCCCCCGGCGGGCGGAGGGTCCGGTGACACACGCGGGGACGACGGCGGCTCGGGCGGTTCCGGGTCCGACGGGGGCGGCTCCGTGTCGTACGCGAACTGCTCCGAGGCGCGCGCCGCGGGTGCCGCGCCGATCCATCGCGGCGAGCCCGGCTACGGCAGGCACCTCGACCGGGACGGCGACGGGACCGGCTGCGACAGCTGAGCACCGGGGCCCGGCGTGGGTCCGGTGGCGGTGACCGCCCGGTCGGACGCGCCCGCCGGGCCGTGGAGCCGGGACGCTCATAGGCTCGCCCCATGTCAGAGGTGTACGCGGTCCGCAGGGAGCGGGTCAGGGAGCGCTGTGCCGCCGCGGGCGGCGGAGCGGCGCTGGTCTCCCGGCCCGCCAACGTCCGCTATCTCGCCGGTGCCGTGCCCGACGGCGCCGTACTCCTCGTCGGCAAGGACGAGGACGTACTGCTGTGCGGGCGCCCGCCCGGTGATCAGCAGTCCGAGGGGCGGCCCGACGACGCCCTGCGGCTGCACCTGCTGCCGACGCACGGCGCCGACCCGGCCGTCGCCGGGGCCGGCCTCGCCCTCACCCAGGGCGCCGAGGCGCTGGCCGTCGAGGAGCACCACCTGACCGTCGCCCGGCACCACGCGCTCGCGTCGGTCGCGCCGCGTCTGCGGCTGACCGACCTCGGGACGGCCGTCGAGCAGCTGCGCCTGGTCAAGGACGCCGAGGAGCTCTCCTGTCTGCGGATCGCCGCCGAGATCGCCGACCAGGCGCTCAGTGAACTCCTGGAGTCCATCCTCGTGGGGCGCACGGAGCGGCATCTGGCGCTTGAGCTGGAGCGGCGGCTCATCGACCACGGCGCGGACGGCCCCGCCTTCCCGACCTCGGTCGGCACCGGCCCGAACTCGGGCAAGGGCGGCCACCGGCCCTCGGACCGGCGGGTGGAGGAGGGCGACTTCCTCTCCGTCTGTCTGGGGGCGAGCTACCGCGGATACCGCTGTGAGATCGGGCGTACGTTCGTCATCGGTACGTCGCCCGCCGACTGGCAGATCGAGCTGTACGACCTCGTCTTCGCCGCTCAGCGGGCCGGCCGGGAGGCTCTGCTCCCCGGTGCCGCCTGCCGTGACGTGGACCGGGCGGCACGTCACGTACTGGACTCCGCGGGGTATGCGGAAGGGCTTGCTCCACTGACTGGACATGGTGTGGGGCTCGAAATCGACGAGGACCCGCAGTTGGCGCCCGCGGCCATGGGTAAACTGGACGCCTGCGTGCCGGTCACCGTCGAACCGGGGGTTCACCTCCCTGGCCGGGGTGGTGTCCGGATCGATGACACGCTCGTCGTGCGCCCCGAGGCGGACGGCGGACCCGAGCTACTCACCATCACGACCAAGGAACTGCTCGCGCTCTGACGCGCGTGCGCGCCCGGGGTCGTCCACCCGTCAGTCAGTGCAGGAGATTGAAGCAACCGTGGCTTCCACGAACGACCTCAAGAACGGCCTGGTGCTCAAGCTCGAAGGCGGCCAGCTCTGGTCCGTCGTCGAGTTCCAGCACGTCAAGCCCGGCAAGGGCCCGGCCTTCGTGCGCACCAAGCTCAAGAACGTGCTCTCCGGCAAGGTCGTCGACAAGACGTTCAACGCCGGCGTCAAGGTCGACACGGCCACGATCGACAAGCGCGACATGCAGTTCTCCTACATGGACGGCGACTACTTCGTCTTCATGGACATGGAGACCTACGACCAGCTGCACGTCGACAAGAAGGCCGTCGGCGACGCCGCCAACTTCCTGATCGAGGGCTTCACCGCCACCGTCGCGCAGCACGAGGGCGAGGTGCTCTTCGTCGAGCTGCCGGCCGCCGTCGAGCTCGTCATCCAGGAGACGGAGCCGGGCGTCCAGGGCGACCGCTCCACCGGTGGCACCAAGCCCGCCACCCTGGAGACCGGCCACCAGATCCAGGTGCCGCTCTTCATCACCACCGGCGAGAAGATCAAGGTCGACACCCGCACCAGCGACTACCTCGGCCGGGTGAACAGCTAACCGTGGCTGCTCGTAACACGGCCCGCAAGCGCGCCTTCCAGATCCTCTTCGAGGCAGACCAGCGCGGTACCGACGTCCTGACGGTGCTCGCCGACTGGGTGCGCCACTCGCGGTCCGACACCCGGCAGCCGCCGGTGAGCGAGTACACGATGGAGCTCGTCGAGGGGTACGCGGAGCATGAGCGCCGCATCGACGAACTCATCGCGCAGTACGCCGTCGGATGGACCCTGGACCGCATGCCGGTGGTCGACCGCAATCTCCTCCGTCTCGGCGCCTACGAGCTCATCTGGGTCGACGGGACGCCGGACGCCGTGGTGCTCGACGAGGCGGTCCAGCTCGCCAAGGAGTTCTCCACGGACGACTCGCCTGCCTTCATCAACGGTCTGCTCGGACGCTTCAAGGAGCTGAAGCCGTCCCTGCGCCGGGATGAGGCGTAAGGCGTCGTCGTACGTCATCGGAGGGCCCGCAGCAATCCGCTGCGGGCCCTCCGATTTTCCCGTACGGGTTCTGCGCCGGGCCGAAGAAAGCGGCGCGGGACTCAATGGGCCGGGAAATGCGAAAAGCCGCCGGGGTGGCCGCGCCTTTCGGCTGCGGCCACCCCGGCGGCACGTTTCTGCTGATGTCTTGTGCGGCGCGTCAGACCTCTTCGTGCGCGACGGCACGGCGCGCGTCGGCGTCCAGGACGCCCCAGCTGATCAGCTGCTCGGTCAGGACCGAGGGGGACTGGTCGTAGATGACGGCGAGGGTGCGCAGGTCGTCCTGGCGGATCGAGAGCACCTTGCCGTTGTAGTCACCGCGCTGCGACTGGATCGTGGCGGCATAGCGCTGTAGCGGGCCCGCCTTCTCCTGCGGGACGTGGGCAAGACGCTCCAGGTCCAGGACGAGCTTCGGCGGCGGCTCGGCGGCGCCACCGGGAGCCGTACCCGGAAGGAGCTCCTGCACGGGGACGCCGTAGAAGTCCGCCAGCTCGGCGAGGCGCTGTACGGTCACGGCACGGTCGCCGCGCTCGTACGACCCCACGACGACCGCCTTCCAGCGTCCCTGGGACTTCTCCTCGACACCGTGGAGGGAAAGGCCCTGCTGGGTACGGATCGCGCGGAGCTTGGCCCCGAGCTGCTTGGCGTATTCGCTGGACATATAGCTCCCCGGACGCTGCGACAATCATGCGGCTCCGCCGCGTGGCTGGTAACTCACTGTGAGGTTACGCAGCGTTACTTGCTTGCGTCAAGCCGAATGGTCCTTACCGCCCCTTCGGTGGAGCCCGATGACGTGCGGACTCAGGAGTACTGGTACCGTGGATGGCGCAATTTCGACGTCCTTTAAGGTCCGTCCCGTGAGGCGGAGAAGGAGGTCCGTTTCATATGGACACGAATGACCCCGGTGTCGCGCGCCCTGTGCTCGAAGGCCCGGACATCGCACGGGTGTTGACCCGTATCGCTCACGAGATCGTCGAGCGCGCCAAGGGCGCCGACGACGTGGTTCTGCTCGGCATTCCCACCCGCGGCGTCTTCCTCGGCCGCCGGCTCGCCGAGAAGCTCGAAGAGATCACCGGCCGTACGATCCCGGTCGGCTCCCTCGACATCACCATGTACCGCGACGACCTGCGCATGCACCCGCCGCGCGCGCTCGCCCGCACCGAGATCCCCGGTGACGGCATCGACGGCCGTCTGGTCGTCCTCGTCGACGACGTGCTCTTCTCCGGCCGCACCATCCGCGCCGCCCTCGACGCGCTGAACGACATCGGCCGCCCCCGCGCGGTGCAGCTCGCCGTTCTCGTCGACCGCGGCCACCGCGAACTGCCCATCCGTGCCGACTACGTGGGCAAGAACCTCCCCACGTCGCTGCGGGAGACGGTCAAGGTGCAGCTCGCCGAGGAGGACGGCCGCGACGCCGTGCTGCTCGGCGCCAAGCCCGCCTCCGCCTGACCGGACCCGTCTCCCCCTTCACGGGCCCCGGGGCACACCCCTGCGCGCCCGCGCGCCCGCAGACCTCCACACACCGGAGTACACGCAGATGATGCGACACCTCATCTCGGCCGCCGACCTCTCCCGCGACGACGCCGTCCTCATCCTCGACACGGCCGAGGAGATGGCGCGGGTCGCCGACCGGCCGATCAAGAAACTGCCCGCCCTGCGCGGGCGCACCGTCGTCAACCTCTTCTTCGAGGACTCGACCCGGACCCGGATCTCCTTCGAGGCCGCCGAGAAGCGCCTCTCCGCCGACGTCATCAACTTCGCCGCCAAGGGCTCCTCCGTCTCCAAGGGCGAGTCCCTGAAGGACACCGCGCAGACCCTGGAGGCGATGGGCGTCGACGCCGTCGTCATCCGGCACGGCGCCTCCGGCGCGCCCTACCGCCTGGCGACCTCCGGTTGGATCGACGCCGCCGTCATCAACGCGGGCGACGGCACCCACCAGCACCCCACCCAGGCCCTCCTCGACGCCTTCACCATGCGGCGCCGCCTCGTCGGCCCCGACGCCGGGCTCGGCCAGGACCTCGCGGGCAAGCACATCACCATCGTCGGCGACGTCCTGCACAGCCGAGTCGCCCGCTCCAACGTCGACCTGCTGCACACCCTCGGCGCCGAGGTCACCCTCGTCGCCCCGCCCACGCTGGTGCCGGTCGGCGTCGAGCAGTGGCCCTGCGAGGTCAGCTACGACCTGGACGGCGTGCTGCCGAAGTCCGACGCCGTGATGATGCTGCGGGTGCAGCGCGAGCGCATGAACGCCGCGTTCTTCCCCACCGAGCGCGAGTACTCGCGCCGCTACGGCCTGGACGGCGAGCGCATGGCGAAGATGCCGTCGCACGCCATCGTCATGCACCCCGGCCCGATGGTCCGCGGCATGGAGATCACCGCCGAGGTCGCCGACTCCGACCGCTGCACGGTCGTCGAGCAGGTCGCCAACGGCGTCTCCATCCGCATGGCCGTCCTCTACCTGCTGCTCGGCGGCAACGAGCCCGCCGTCACCCACACCCGCCCCGTCGATTCGGAGACCAAGTAACCATGAGCAAGATCCTGATCCGCGGTGCGAAGGTGCTGGGCGGCGAGGCGCGGGACGTCCTGATCGACGGCGAGACGATCGCCGAGGTCGGCGAGGGGCTCTCCGCCGAGGGCGCGACCGTCGTCGAGGCCGGGGGCAAGGTCCTCCTGCCGGGCCTCGTCGACCTCCACACCCACCTGCGCGAGCCCGGCCGCGAGGACTCCGAGACCGTCCTCACCGGCACCCGCGCCGCCGCCAGCGGCGGCTACACCGCCGTCTTCGCCATGGCCAACACCTTCCCCGTCGCCGACACCGCCGGCGTCGTCGAGCAGGTCTACCGGCTCGGCAAGGAGTCCGGCTACTGCGACGTGCAGCCCATCGGCGCCGTCACCGTCGGCCTGGAGGGAAAGAAGCTCGCCGAGCTCGGCGCCATGCACGAGTCCGCCGCCGGCGTCACCGTCTTCTCCGACGACGGCAAGTGCGTCGACGACGCCGTGATCATGCGCCGCGCCCTGGAGTACGTGAAGGCCTTCGGCGGCGTCGTCGCCCAGCACGCCCAGGAGCCCCGCCTCACCGAGGGCGCCCAGATGAACGAGGGCGTCGTCTCCGCGGAGCTGGGCCTCGGCGGCTGGCCCGCCGTCGCCGAGGAGTCGATCATCGCGCGTGACGTGCTGCTCGCCGAGCACGTCGGCTCGCGGGTGCACATCTGCCACCTGTCGACCGCAGGGTCCGTCGAGATCGTCCGCTGGGCCAAGTCCCGCGGCATCGACGTCACCGCCGAGGTCACCCCGCACCACCTCCTCCTCACCGACGAGCTGGTCCGCTCGTACAACCCCGTCTACAAGGTCAACCCGCCGCTGCGCACCGAGCGCGACGTGATGGCGCTGCGCGAGGCCCTCGCCGACGGCACGATCGACATCGTCGCCACCGACCACGCCCCGCACCCCCACGAGGACAAGGACTGCGAGTGGGCCGCGGCCGCCATGGGCATGGTCGGCCTGGAGACCGCGCTCTCCGTCGTCCAGCAGACGATGGTCGAGACCGGCCTGCTGACCTGGGAGGCCGTCGCCGACCGGATGTCCTTCAAGCCCGCCGCCATCGGGCGGGCGACCGGTCACGGCCGCCCCGTCTCGGCAGGTGAGCCGGCCAACCTCGTCCTGGTCGACGCGGATTACCGTGGGGCAGTGGACCCCGCGGGCTTCGCCTCCCGCAGCCGCAACACGCCCTACGAGGGCCGTGAGCTGCCGGGCCGCGTCACGCACACGTGGCTCCGGGGTCGGGCCACGCTCGTCGACGGGAAGCTCACGTGACATCACTCCTGGAACTGGCCGCCGAGAAGGAATCGGCGGAGGTGACCGACTGGGCCGCGCGGCTCGGCTGGGTCGTCGGTCTGCTGCTCTTCATCGCGCTCGTCTACTGGCTGATGCGCGAGGGCTGGAAGTGGCGCGGCACGCTCCAGGGCGACCTGCCCGAGCTGCCCACCGCGCCGAGCGAGCAGGGACCGGCGAGACTTGAGCTGAGCGGCAGGTACCACGGCTCGACCACGGCAGGGCAGTGGCTCGACCGCATCGTGGCGCACGGCCTTGGCACCCGCAGCCGCGTCGAGCTCACGCTCACCGACGCGGGCCTGGACGTCGTACGCCCCGGGGCGACCGACTTCTTCATCCCGGCCGCACAGCTGCGCGAGGCCCGGCTCGACAAGGGCATCGCCGGCAAGGTCCTCACCGAGGGCGGTCTCCTGATCGTCACGTGGGAACACGGCGGCAGGCTGCTCGACTCCGGCTTCCGCTCGGACCACGCGGCCGAGCAGGCCGAGTGGGTCGAGGCGCTCAACAACATGACCGACAAGAACAGCACTACGGAAGGCACCGCACGATGACGACCTCCACCAGGGAAGCCGCCAAGGCTTCTGCCGTACTCGTCCTGGAGGACGGCCGCATCTTCCGCGGCCGTGCCTACGGGGCCGTGGGGGAGACCTTCGGCGAAGCGGTGTTCTCCACCGGCATGACCGGCTACCAGGAGACGCTGACCGACCCCTCCTACGACCGCCAGATCGTGGTCGCCACCGCCCCGCAGATCGGCAACACGGGCTGGAACGACGAGGACGACGAGTCGGCCCGCATCTGGGTCTCCGGCTACGTGGTCCGCGACCCCGCCCGCATCCCCTCGAACTGGCGCTCCGCCCGCTCGCTCGACGACGAGCTGCGGCGCCAGGACGTCGTGGGCATCTCCGGCATCGACACCCGCGCCCTCACCCGCCACCTGCGCGAGCGCGGCTCCATGCGCTCCGGCATCTTCTCGGGCGAGACGCTCCCGTCCGACGCCGAGCTCGTCGAGCGCGTCAAGGCGCAGCCCTCCATGAAGGGCCTGAGCCTGTACGAGGAGGTCGCCACCAAGGAGGCCTACGTCGTCCCGGCGGTCGGCGAGAAGAAGTTCACCGTCGCCGCCATCGACCTCGGCATCAAGGGCATGACCCCGCAGCGGATGGCCGAGCGCGGCATCGAGGTGCACGTGCTGCCCGCCACCGCCACCGAGGAGGACGTGTACGCCGTCGCGCCCGACGGTGTCTTCTTCTCCAACGGCCCGGGCGACCCCGCCACCGCCGAAGGACCCGTCGCGCTGATGACGGCCGTCCTGAAGCGCAAGACGCCGCTCTTCGGCATCTGCTTCGGCAACCAGATCCTCGGCCGCGCCCTGGGCTTCGGCACGTACAAGCTGAAGTACGGCCACCGCGGCATCAACCAGCCGGTGCAGGACCGCACCACCGGCAAGGTCGAGGTCACCGCGCACAACCACGGCTTCGCCGTGGACGCGCCGCTCGACAAGGCCGCCGACACCCCCTTCGGCCGCGCCGAGGTCTCCCACGTCTGCCTCAACGACAACGTGGTGGAGGGCCTCCAGCTGCTCGACCAGCCGGCCTTCTCCGTCCAGTACCACCCCGAGGCGGCCGCCGGCCCGCACGACGCCGCGTACCTCTTCGACCGTTTCGTATCGCTGATGACCGCAGAAGGAGCCCAGCGTGCCTAAGCGCACCGATATCCAGTCCGTCCTGGTCATCGGCTCCGGCCCGATCGTCATCGGCCAGGCAGCCGAGTTCGACTACTCCGGCACCCAGGCGTGCCGCGTCCTCAAGTCCGAGGGCCTGCGCGTCATCCTCGTCAACTCCAACCCGGCGACGATCATGACCGACCCGGAGATCGCCGACGCCACGTACGTCGAGCCGATCACCCCCGAGTTCGTCGAGAAGATCATCGCCAAGGAGCGCCCCGACGCGCTGCTGCCCACGCTGGGCGGCCAGACGGCCCTCAACACGGCCATCTCCATGCACGAGCAGGGCGTCCTGGAGAAGTACGGCGTCGAGCTCATCGGCGCCAACGTCGAGGCCATCAACAAGGGCGAGGACCGCGACCTCTTCAAGGGCGTCGTCGAAGAGGTCCGCAAGAAGATCGGGCACGGCGAGTCGGCCCGCTCGTACATCTGCCACTCCATGGACGACGTCCTCAAGGGCGTCGAGGAGCTCGGCGGCTACCCCGTCGTCGTCCGCCCCTCCTTCACCATGGGCGGCGCCGGCTCCGGCTTCGCCCACGACGAGGAGGAGCTGCGCCGCATCGCCGGACAGGGCCTCACGCTCTCGCCGACCACCGAGGTGCTCCTGGAGGAGTCCATCCTCGGCTGGAAGGAGTACGAGCTGGAGCTGATGCGCGACAAGAACGACAACGTCGTGGTCGTCTGCTCCATCGAGAACTTCGACCCGATGGGCGTGCACACCGGCGACTCGATCACCGTCGCCCCCTCTATGACGCTCACCGACCGCGAGTACCAGATCCTGCGGGACGTCGGCATCGCGATCATCCGCGAGGTCGGCGTCGACACCGGCGGCTGCAACATCCAGTTCGCGGTCAACCCCGAGGACGGCCGGGTCATCGTCATCGAGATGAACCCCCGCGTCTCGCGGTCCTCCGCGCTCGCCTCCAAGGCCACCGGCTTCCCGATCGCGAAGATCGCCGCCAAGCTGGCCGTCGGCTACACGCTGGACGAGATCCCGAACGACATCACGGAGAAGACGCCGGCCTCCTTCGAGCCGACCCTCGACTACGTGGTCGTGAAGGCCCCGCGCTTCGCCTTCGAGAAGTTCCCCTCGGCGGACTCCACCCTCACGACCACCATGAAGTCGGTCGGCGAGGCCATGGCCATCGGCCGCAACTTCACCGAGGCCCTCCAGAAGGCGCTGCGGTCCCTGGAGCGGAAGGGCTCGCAGTTCACCTTCGTGGGCGAGCCCGGCGACAAGAAGCAGCTCCTCGAAGAGGCCGTGCGCCCCACCGACGGCCGCATCAACTCCGTCATGCAGGCCATCCGTGCGGGCGCGACCCCCGAGGAGGTCTTCGACGCCACGAAGATCGACCCGTGGTTCGTCGACCAGCTCTTCCTGATCAAGGAGACCGCCGACGAGCTGGCCGCCGCCGAGCGGCTCGACGCCGCCCTGCTCGCCCACGCCAAGCGGCACGGCTTCTCGGACTTCCAGATCGCCGAGCTCCGCGGCCTGCGCGAGGACGTCGTCCGCGAGGTGCGCCAGGCCCTCGGGGTCCGCCCGGTCTACAAGACGGTCGACACCTGCGCCGCCGAGTTCGCCGCGAAGACCCCGTACTTCTACTCCTCGTACGACGAGGAGAGCGAGGTCGCCCCGCGCGAGAAGCCCGCGGTCATCATCCTGGGCTCCGGCCCGAACCGCATCGGCCAGGGCATCGAGTTCGACTACTCCTGCGTCCACGCCTCCTTCGCGCTCAGCGAGGCCGGCTACGAGACGGTGATGGTCAACTGCAACCCGGAGACCGTCTCCACCGACTACGACACCTCCGACCGCCTCTACTTCGAGCCGCTCACGCTCGAAGACGTCCTGGAGATCGTGCACGCCGAGGCGCAGGCCGGACCGATCGCGGGCGTCATCGTCCAGCTCGGCGGCCAGACCCCGCTGGGCCTCGCCCAGGCGCTCAAGGACAACGGCGTGCCCGTCGTCGGCACCTCGCCCGAGGCCATCCACGCCGCCGAGGACCGCGGCGCCTTCGGCCGCGTGCTCGCCGAGGCCGGCCTCCCGGCGCCCAAGCACGGCACCGCGACGACGTTCGCGGAGGCCAAGGCCATCGCCGACGAGATCGGCTACCCGGTCCTGGTCCGCCCCTCGTACGTGCTCGGCGGGCGCGGCATGGAGATCGTCTACGACGAGACCCGCCTCTCCGCGTACATCGAGGAGTCGACCGAGATCAGCCCCTCGCGGCCGGTCCTCGTCGACCGCTTCCTCGACGACGCCATCGAGATCGACGTCGACGCGCTCTACGACGGCGAGGAGCTCTACCTCGGCGGCGTCATGGAGCACATCGAGGAGGCCGGCATCCACTCCGGCGACTCGGCGTGCGCGCTGCCCCCGATCACCCTCGGCGGCTTCGACATCAAGCGCCTGCGCGCCTCCACGGAGGCCATCGCCAAGGGCGTCGGCGTGCGCGGCCTCATCAACATCCAGTTCGCGATGGCGGGTGACATCCTCTACGTCCTCGAGGCCAACCCGCGCGCCTCGCGCACCGTCCCCTTCACCTCGAAGGCGACCGCGGTGCCGCTGGCCAAGGCCGCCGCGCGCATCTCGCTCGGCGCGACCGTCGCCGAGCTGCGCGCCGAGGGCATGCTCCCGGCCGTCGGCGACGGCGGCACGCTGCCCATGGACGCGCCGATCTCCGTCAAGGAGGCCGTCATGCCGTGGTCGCGCTTCCGCGACATCCACGGCCGCGGCGTCGACACCGTCCTCGGCCCGGAGATGCGCTCCACCGGCGAGGTCATGGGCATCGACTCGGTCTTCGGCACGGCGTACGCCAAGTCGCAGGCCGGCGCGTACGGCCCGCTGCCCACCAAGGGCCGCGCCTTCATCTCGGTCGCCAACCGCGACAAGCGCTCGATGATCTTCCCGGCGCGTGAACTGGTCGCGCACGGCTTCGAGTTGCTCGCCACGTCCGGCACGGCCGAGGTGCTCAAGCGCAACGGCCTGCACGCCACGGTGGTGCGCAAGCAGTCCGAGGGCGAGGGCCCGAACGGCGAGAAGACCATCGTCCAGCTCATCCACGACGGCGGCGTCGACCTCATCGTCAACACCCCGTACGGCACCGGCGGCCGCCTCGACGGCTACGAGATCCGCACCGCCGCCGTGGCCCGCTCCGTGCCGTGCCTCACGACGGTCCAGGCGCTCGCCGCCGCCGTCCAGGGCATCGACGCACTGGGCCGGGGCGACGTGGGCGTCCGTTCGCTCCAGGAACACGCGGAACACCTGACCGCGGCCCGCGACTAGCAGCCCTGAGGGGGACACCGGAAACGGTGTCCCCCTCTTCGTGAGGACAACCACCATGTACAAGCTGTTCTTCAATCTCGTCTTCAAGCGGATGGACCCGGAGCGGGCCCACCACCTGGCGTTCCGCTGGATCCGTCTCGCGGCCCGCATCCCGGTCCTGCGCACCTTCATCGCGGCGGTCCTCGCGCCGCGCCACAAGGAGCTGCGCACCGAGGCCCTCGGCCTGCGGATGCACGGCCCCTTCGGACTCGCGGCCGGCTTCGACAAGAACGCCGTCGCGATCGACGGCATGTCGATGCTCGGCTTCGACCACATCGAGATCGGCACCGTCACGGGGGAGCCGCAGCCCGGCAACCCCAAGAAGCGGCTCTTCCGCCTCGTACAGGACCGCGCGCTCATCAACCGCATGGGCTTCAACAACGAGGGCTCGGCGGCCGTGGCGGAGCGCCTGGCGGCCCGCACGGCCGTCTTCAGGACCGTCGTCGGCGTGAACATCGGCAAGACCAAGGTCGTCCCCGAGGAGGAGGCCGCCGCCGACTACGTGAAGTCGACCGAGCGGCTCGCCCGCCACGCCGACTACCTCGTCGTCAACGTCTCCTCGCCGAACACGCCGGGCCTGCGCAACCTCCAGGCCACCGAGTCGCTGCGGCCCCTCCTGACCGCCGTGCGCGAGGCCGCCGACCGCAGCGTCGAGGGCCGCCGGGTGCCGCTGCTCGTCAAGATCGCGCCGGACCTGGCCGACGAGGACGTCGACGCGGTCGCCGACCTCGCCGTCGAGCTCGGCCTGGACGGCATCATCGCCACCAACACCACCATCGCGCGCGAGGGCCTCGGTCTGACATCCGAACCCGCTCTCTACGGAGAGACCGGCGGCCTGTCCGGCGCGCCCCTCAAGGAGCGCTCCCTGGAGGTCCTGCGACGCCTCTACGCGCGCGTGGGCGACCGGATCACGCTCGTGGGCGTCGGCGGCATCGAGAACGCCGAGGACGCCTGGCAGCGCATCCTCGCGGGCGCCACCCTGGTCCAGGGCTACAGCGCCTTCATCTACGAAGGGCCCTTCTGGGGCCGCGCGATCCACAAGGGCCTCGCCGCACGCCTGCGCACGAGCCCGTACGCCACCCTCGCCGACGCCGTCGGCGCCGACGTGAGGAAGCCCGCATGAGTGCCCTTGAACCCTTCGGCACGCGGCTGCGCCACGCCATGGACGAGCGCGGCCCTCTGTGCGTCGGCATCGACCCGCACTCCTCGCTGCTCTCCGCCTGGGGCCTGAACGACGACGTCGCGGGCCTGGAGCGGTTCACCCGCACCGTCGTCGAGGCGCTGGCGGGCACCGTCGCCGTCTTCAAGCCGCAGAGCGCCTTCTTCGAGCGGTTCGGCTCGCGGGGCATCGCCGTCCTGGAGAAGGCGGTCGAGGAGCTGCGGGCGGCCGGCGCCCTGGTCGTGATGGACGCCAAGCGCGGCGACATCGGCTCGACGATGGCCGCGTACGCCGAGACCTTCCTGCACAAGGACTCCCCGCTCTTCAGCGACGCCCTCACGGTCTCGCCCTACCTCGGCTACGGCTCCCTGAAGCCGGCCGTCGACCTCGCCCGCGAGAACGGCGCCGGACTCTTCGTGCTCGCCCTCACCTCCAACCCCGAGGGCGGCGAGGTGCAGCACGCGGTGCGCGAGGACGGACGCACCGTCGGAGCCACCGTGCTCGGACACCTGGCCGCGGAGAACGCCGGCCGGACGCCGCTCGGCTCCTTCGGGGCCGTCGTCGGCGCGACGCTGGGCGACCTGTCGTCGTACGATCTCGCGATCAACGGTCCGCTGCTCGCCCCCGGCATCGGGGCGCAGGGAGCCACCCCCGCGGACCTTCCCGGGGTCTTCGGCGGGGCCGTGCGCAATGTCGTGCCGAGCGTCAGCCGCGGTGTGCTCCGCCACGGACCCGACGTCACGGGCCTGCGCGACTCCGCGGCGCGCTTCGCGGACGAGATCAGGACGGCCCTCGAAACGGCCTGAGCGGAGCGCCGGGGGAGCCGTGGGCGGAGCCCGGAGCGGAGCAACGAGCCCTGCGTGCGTGCTCCGTTGACGGTTCCATGACGGTTCCCCGGCGGTCGGCCGATGGTCCACCGGCCCAAATCCGGGGTGAAATGCCCGATATGTGCAGCTCGACAGAGGCTGACCAGGACTTTTCGTCTGTTCTCGCTGACTCTGGCGGCCATGCCCGCTAGTCTCCGACGAGTAGGGGCGCCTCCCGCGCCCTTCAGGCAGTGGGGGACTGACGGGCAAGCGCGTTGCACGTTGCTCCCCAGGTGTGGGGCGACTAGGTTCCTCACCGGTCCGTATCCGACAGTTCGACATCCGAGGTGACGTAGGCGTGGCTCTTCCGCCCCTTACCCCTGAACAGCGCGCAGCCGCGCTCGAAAAGGCCGCCGCGGCTCGCCGGGAGCGGGCCGAGGTCAAGAATCGACTCAAGCACTCCGGCGCCTCGCTTCACGAGGTCATCAAGCAGGGTCAGGAGAACGATGTCATCGGCAAGATGAAGGTCTCCGCCCTGCTGGAGTCGCTGCCTGGCGTGGGCAAGGTCCGCGCCAAGCAGATCATGGAGCGTCTTGGCATCTCCGAGAGCCGCCGTGTGCGCGGTCTCGGCTCCAACCAGATCGCGTCGCTCGAGCGAGAGTTCGGTGGCGGTGCCGCCGGCTGATGTTCTCGGGCACTCCTGAGAACCTGGATAATCGCTGCATGGCTGCAACACCCCGGGGGACGTCCCCCGTACCCCCGGACGTACGTCCGCGGCTGACCGTGCTCTCCGGCCCCTCCGGGGTCGGCAAGAGCACGGTCGTCGCCCATATGCGAAAAGAACACCCCGAGGTCTGGCTCTCGGTCTCCGCCACCACCCGCAAGCCGCGGCCCGGTGAGAAGCACGGTGTCCAGTACTTCTTCGTCTCCGACGACGAGATGGACAAGCTCATCGCCAACGGCGAGCTGCTGGAGTGGGCCGAGTTCGCGGGCAACCGCTACGGCACCCCGCGCCGGGCCGTGCTCGAACGCCTGGAGGCGGGCGAGCCCGTCCTCCTGGAGATCGATCTGCAGGGCGCGCGCCTGGTCCGCGAGTCGATGCCCGAGGCACAGCTCGTCTTCCTCGCCCCGCCGAGCTGGGAGGAGCTGGTCCGCCGGCTCACCGGCCGCGGAACGGAGGCGCCGGAGGTGATCGAGCGCAGGCTCGCCGCCGCCAAGGTGGAGCTCGCCGCCGAGGCCGAGTTCGACACCACCCTGGTCAACACCTCCGTCGAGGACGTGGCGCGTGAGCTGCTAGCCTTGATGAAAGTTCTTTAGATCTACACCCGTGTCCTGACTCCGGTCTCGACATCACTTGACCCCATCGGAAGGCGAAGAGTGTCCTCTTCCATCACCGCGCCCGAGGGCATCATCAACCCGCCGATTGATGAGCTGCTCGAAGCAACCGACTCGAAGTACAGCCTCGTGATCTACGCCGCCAAGCGCGCGCGCCAGATCAACGCGTACTACTCCCAGCTCGGTGAGGGCCTCCTGGAGTACGTCGGCCCGCTCGTCGACACCCACGTCCACGAGAAGCCGCTCTCGATCGCGCTCCGCGAGATCAACGCGGGTCTGCTGACGTCCGAGGCCATCGAGGGCCCGGCGCAGTAAGCGGTTCGCACGTTCACCACAGGCCCGGCAGCACGGCTGCCGGGCCTGTGGTGTGTCATGGAGTGGTACGCATCCGAACGCGGATCCGAGCGCGGGGAGACAGAGGCAGTGGCCGAGAAGCCGAAGGTAGTCCTTGGGGTCAGCGGCGGCATCGCCGCCTACAAGGCGTGCGAGCTGCTGCGGCGGCTGACGGAGTCGGGCCATGACGTGCGCGTCGTGCCGACCGCGTCGGCGCTGCACTTCGTCGGCGCCGCCACCTGGTCCGCGCTCTCCGGCCATCCGGTCTCCACCGAGGTCTGGTCCGACGTCCACGAGGTGCCGCACGTCCGCATCGGGCAGCACGCCGACCTCGTGATCGTCGCCCCCGCCACCGCCGACATGCTGGCCAAGGCGGCCCACGGCCTCGCCGACGACCTGCTCACCAACACGCTCCTGACGGCCCGCTGTCCGGTGGTCTTCGCCCCCGCCATGCACACGGAGATGTGGGAGCACCCCGCCACCCAGGAGAACGTCGCCACCCTGCGCCGCCGCGGCGCCCTCGTGATCGAGCCCGCCGTCGGCCGCCTCACCGGGGTGGACACCGGCAAGGGCCGCTTCCCCGACCCCGCGGAGCTCTTCGAGGTCGTACGCCGCGTCCTCGCGCGCGCGGACCGGACCCAGGACCTGTCCGGGCGCCACGTCGTCGTGAGCGCGGGCGGTACCCGCGAGCCCCTCGACCCGGTCCGCTTCCTGGGCAACCGCTCCTCGGGCAAGCAGGGGTACGCCCTCGCCCGCAGCGCGGCGGCGCGCGGCGCCCGCGTCACCCTGGTCTCCGCCAACACGACGCTGCCCGACCCGGCGGGCGTGGACGTCGTGCCCGTCGGCACCGCCGTCCAGCTGCGCGAAGCCGTCCTCAAGGCCTCGGCCGACGCCGACGCCGTCGTGATGGCGGCCGCGGTGGCCGACTTCCGTCCGGCGACGTACGCCGCCGGAAAGATCAAGAAGAAGGACGGCCAGGAGCCGGCGCCGATCGCGCTCGTCCGCAACCCCGACATCCTCGCGGAGATCGCGGGGGAGCGGCCGCGCCCCGGCCAGGTGGTCGTCGGTTTCGCAGCGGAGACGGAGGACGTCCTGGCCAACGGCCGCGCCAAGCTCGCCCGCAAGGGCTGCGACCTGCTCGTCGTCAACGAGGTCGGCGAGCGCAAGACCTTCGGCTCCGAGGAGAACGAGGCCGTCGTGCTCGGCGCCGACGGCAGCGAGACGCCGGTCCCGTACGGCCCGAAGGAGGCGCTCGCGGACACGGTCTGGGACCTGGTCGCGGAGCGGCTGGCCTGACGGCGGGAGGGGCGGCTCTCCTGCCCGAAAACGGCAGAAACTGCCGCCGCGGCCGTTCGTCTCACCATCCGGACAGCGAATCACGGCCATTTTCCGAGGGCCGCTTTCGTCTCTTGGCGGAACTTGGCCACATTTCGGCGCGTCTCTTGACGACGTCTTCGCAGGCAGGGCTCAATGTCGTCTTCGCCCCCTCAGGCGCGCCGTACCCGGGAAAACCGGGTCCGTGAGCCTCCGGCGGAGACCGAACGTCGTACCGCGCAAGGCAGTGCCGCAGGTCACAGGGCTCCCAAGTGGCGAGACATGTGGACCTGCGGCCGAGTGTGACCGATAAACTGGTCTCGGACGACGCCGGGCGCAGCTCCCGGCCGTCCGCCCATGATCAGCCAGCAGCCGCTGCAACCACAGGGAGCGATGTGTCCCGGCGCCTCTTCACCTCGGAGTCTGTGACCGAGGGTCACCCCGACAAGATCGCTGACCAGATCAGCGACACCATTCTCGATGCGCTTCTGCGCGAGGACCCGACCTCTCGGGTCGCCGTGGAGACGCTGATCACCACCGGTCTCGTCCACGTGGCCGGCGAGGTCACGACGAAGGCGTACGCGCCGATCGCGCAGCTCGTGCGCGACAAGATCCTCGAGATCGGTTACGACTCCTCCAAGAAGGGCTTCGACGGCGCTTCCTGCGGCGTCTCGGTCTCCATCGGCTCGCAGTCCCCCGACATCGCGCAGGGCGTCGACACGGCGTACGAGCAGCGCGTCGAGGGCGACGAGGACGAGCTCGACAAGCAGGGCGCCGGCGACCAGGGCCTGATGTTCGGCTACGCCTGCGACGAGACCCCGGAGCTCATGCCGCTCCCGATCCACCTCGCGCACCGGCTCTCGCGCCGCCTCTCCGAGGTCCGCAAGAACGGCACGATCCCCTACCTCCGCCCCGACGGCAAGACCCAGGTCACCATCGAGTACGACGGCGACAAGGCCGTCCGCCTCGACACCGTCGTCGTCTCCTCGCAGCACGCGAGCGACATCGACCTGGACTCGCTCCTCGCGCCCGACATCCGCGAGTTCGTCGTCGAGCCCGAGCTGAAGGCCCTCCTCGAGGACGGCATCAAGCTGGAGACCGAGGGCTACCGCCTCCTGGTCAACCCGACCGGCCGCTTCGAGATCGGCGGCCCGATGGGCGACGCCGGCCTGACCGGCCGCAAGATCATCATCGACACGTACGGCGGCATGGCCCGCCACGGCGGCGGCGCCTTCTCCGGCAAGGACCCGTCCAAGGTCGACCGCTCCGCCGCGTACGCGATGCGCTGGGTCGCCAAGAACGTCGTCGCGGCCGGCCTCGCGGCCCGCTGCGAGGTCCAGGTCGCGTACGCCATCGGCAAGGCCGAGCCGGTGGGCCTCTTCGTGGAGACCTTCGGCACCGCCACGGTCGACACGGACAAGATCGAGACGGCCATCGCCGAGGTCTTCGACCTCCGCCCGGCCGCCATCATCCGCGACCTCGACCTGCTCCGCCCGATCTACTCGCAGACCGCGGCCTACGGCCACTTCGGCCGGGCGATCCCCGACTTCACGTGGGAGCGCACGGACCGCGTGGACGCGCTGCGGAGGGCGGCGGGGCTGTAGTCCCGGCCGCTGGTTTTCGAGGCCCGGTTCTCCCTTCGGAGGACCGGGCCTCGGTGTCTCACGGACTGTCCTCCGGCGGAGCGGGCTCGTCGTCGATGGTCGGGGTGGGGGCGTGGAAACGTCGCCTCACGTCATCGATGACATCCTCCCTGCCGTGGGCGCGCGCCAGATCGATGAACCTCTTGGCGAACAGTTCCAGGTCCTCGTCGTCGTCACAGAAGCCGAACCACGACAGCAGCGAATCGAGCGGAGAGTCCGGAGCTTCGTCGCCGGGGAGCGACCAGCCGGGGCCGGGAGACGGCTGCCACGCCGTGGTCGGATGCTGGTCGCCTTGCGGGACGGACGCCGCGAACGACGGCACGGCCGGGGGAACCAGGTGCTCGAAGGCGGGAGCGACGCGTTCATTGTTGGCCGCGGCCGACAACCGTGCGAAGAGGCCGATGCGATCGACTGCCCCTTCGACCTTCTCTTCGTTCCGGGCGAGCCACCACACCACCGCGCTTCCTGGGTCCTTGAGGACGTCGTCACCCAGGTAAGCCCGCTTGCTCCGCTCGTAGTTGCGCTCGTGCTCCCAGACGTCCTCGTCTTTGCGGACGTTGGAGAGCTTGGCGAGGCGTTCGCGATCGATGTCCGGCAGTTGGAGCGTGACGTCCTGGGCCATCGCCAGAATGCGGCCCGTCGCGTCGGCCCGCATCGTGCCCAGAGCCCCGTCCAGCTGGTGCTGCGCCAGCGCGGCCTGATGCGGTGGCTGCTGCGCCGTCAGTGTCCTCGCGCGCTGGAGCACGGCATCGATCGCCAGTCCCGCGGGATTGATGTACGGGGCGTCTTCGGGTGCGTCCAACATCGTCCACCGCACGGTGGCGGAGAAGGAGAAGTCGTAGTCCGTGACGGAGCTCGGCAGCGCCACGTACGCGACGCGCTGCTCCTGACGATGCGGAGCCGGCAGAGGTTCGTCGGGATCCGGAGGGAAGTACGGGGCGGGTCGGTCCGGACCCTGCCCCAGGATCTGGTGCGTCACCAGGGCGATGACGAGGAGCAGTGCAGCCGTGGTCGGCCAGGCCCATAACGGCCAGCCGGCGCTCAGGCCGAGTATGACGAGGATCAGTCCGAGGATGACCGTGACGAACGCGGTCATCGTCTTGTGCCCGGAACTCATGGTGGCCCCCGATTCGGATGTCAGACGGCGTGGCTGTAGGGCTGGATGCCCTGCGCGGTATTGATCTTCAGAAGCAGGTCGGAGACGGTCTCCGCACGACCGTCCGACTCGCTCGCGCCGCCCAGCGACCAGTCGAGAGCGACGCGGTACAAGCGGCCCGAGGTGCGGACGTCGGTCGCCGATGCCGTTGCAAGTACGTTCAGCGCCGGCTCGCGGTGGCGGACGTCCCGGCAGGCGTTGAACCAGTGAGCGGTCCGGGTGCGCCAGTAGTCGACCGGGCGGCCGAGCACGCCGGCCCATCCCAGCACCAGACTGCTGTGCACGCCGTGGGAACGGATGAGGCGGATCGGATCGGCGAGGGTCAGGAACAAGTCGAGATCGACGTCCCAGTGGCCTTGCGTGATCCCGGTGCCCAGGCGGTCCAGCATTCTCCGGTACAGCCGGTTCTCGGTCCTGGCCAGGTCGATCACCGCCCGGCGGGCGGCCTCTCCCACGGGCCCCGGTGTCCGCCGGGCCAGGTGGTGCAGGCGGACAAGGGCCTGATCCGGATGCGAGCGGGCCATGGCCTCGGAACACACCAGGATGAGAACCCGCCGCAGTCCGAGGCTCGTCGTCGAGTCCTTCGACCAGTCGTAGATCTGCTGCCGGAAGAACCGGCCGTGCTGGTCGTCCGCGAGGCCGAGAGCGAGCATCTGTGAGGCATCCGGCAGCAGGTCGGCCCGGGCTGCGGGGAGCGTCCACTGTTTCGCCAGCCATGTCAGATCTTCGGGGCGATTGGTCCGCAAGCCCTGTTCGGCGTACCGGGCAACCGCCTCGCTCCGCTCCGCCTGGCCGGCCCCGGCCTGCGTCAGACACCCACCGAACCAGTCCCGCAACTGGCGGCGGATGTCCGGCAGAAAGGTCCAGAAATGATTCCGGACGGCTTGGTCGTACCCCGGGATGCGGAACTGGACGTGTCCGTCCGGAAGTGTCTCGGCACCGATCGCGGAGAGTTCCGCGTGGAGGTCGCTGTGCTCGAGCCGGGGAGTGGTGTCCGGCGGGTGACCGAGGACGTTGAGGAGGCCGTTGGCTGCCTGGAGGACCGTGCTCGGAGCAGTGCCATGGAACACCGCGAGGGAGAGAAGGAGCGCTCTCCTGCGCCCGTTCTGTTCCGCCGAGATGTCTGCCGCCACACGCACGGCGTGATCCGCGGCGGCGGCCAGAGCGTTGGTCAGCCAGTGCGGAAATCCCTCCTCCGCGCCTGCCGAATCCCGGAAGCGCCTGATGCGGTCGGCCAGCGCCGCCACGTCGCGCAGTGGCGCCCGGGCGAGGTGAGCCGCCAGCTCAGGACCGCTCAGCTCGGCCGACGAAGGCGAGATGTTCTCGCACCGCAGATGGCGGACGAACAGCCGCTTCGCCGACGGGCGGCCGATGTCCACCGTGAGATGGCGCAGGTCACCCCGGAGGAGATAGCCGAGGTGATGCGGCAGGACCACCACGAGATGAGCACCCTGTCCGACGAGGTGACTGCGGAAATCGGAGAACTCCTCCTGGATCCCCAGGTACCGCGACTCGTCCACTTCGGAGAGGTCGAGCAGGAGCCGATCCCCACGGTTGATGTCGCGGATGTCGAGGGGTGACGCAGTCGCGTCATCAGAAGTGTCGGGGAGTTCGTGGAGGCTCCCGGAGGCATCGGAGAGTTCGTGGAGCAGCATCAGGGCCGCGGTGCGCCGGCCGCTGCCCGGGAGACCATCGAGCAGCACCGTGAACGAGGTGTCGAGCAGCTGCCGTGCCTGCTGCAGGCGAGGAGGGGGCACGAAGCGCCGGTACAGATGCTCACGGTCCGCGGGCGCGATCGCGAGCGGGCGCCGACTGACCTGCTCCCGCAACCGTGAGGCGGCGGCTTGGACGTAGAAGTTGTATTGCGCTCCCTCACCGCTGTGCACGGCGCTGCGGGCTTCATGGATGTACGAGCTCGCGGACTCGTTCACCGCTCGTCGTCCCTCTGCGGAGGACGGGTACCGAAGCGCTGCCGTATCCCGCCGCTGTTGTCACCGGATATGTAGTTGGTGCCGTCACCGGTGATGCGCGGACCGCCGTACTGGTCGCCGCTCCCGGTGTGCAGCGGCCCGTGGGCCTCGTTCACGAAGCTCCCCACAGAGCCGCCCACCTGGCCGATGCCCCCGCTCTGGTGATCCATGCGGACCGGGGCTTCCGGCGCGGACTCCTCGGGCGTGGACGAGGGACCCTTCCTGTCGAGCTTCGCCAGTTCGGGTACCTGCCGCACCAGACGGTCGCCGAGCCGGGCCAGGTCCTCGTCCTTGCTGTGCAACTCCACGCGTGCGTACTGGTGCTCCGCCAGCTCGGCCAACGACTTGGGGAGGCGATTCGGATCCAATTGCTCCACTCGTCGGCCGATGAAGAGGGGGACGACCAGGGCACCGGCGTCCAGCGCCGCCTCGATCTCCCGCCGGACCCAGTCCTGCGGATCGTCGAGGGCCCTTCTGGCGGGCCGGCGCTGATCGCGTGCGTCGAGCCAGTGTTCGTCGATCAACGCCAGCAGTACGTGACAGCGGCGGGCGGCCCGGATGAGATCCTCTGCGTACTTGCGACCGGGTTCGAGGGACTTCTTCGCGAGGAACACGCTGTCGGCGCCGAACCGGGCCGACAGCACGGTGTCGCACATGTACCCGACTTCCTTGCCGCCCTGCGTACGGTAGTTGATGAAGACTTCGTGCATGGCTGCGTCCTCTCTAGGATGCGGAGGTGCGGTTGATGGCGGCGGTGAGTTCCGGGGCGAGTGCCCGGACCGCGGAATTGCGGATGTGGCGTCCGAGCGTGTGAGAGAGCCGACGGAGATCGACGGCGACCGTCGCGGAGTGGATGAGACGCACCGCGGGAAGGACCTCCCGGGTCACGGCGCACGCCTGCTCGATGTCGCCGGCCGCGGCGTGGGCGAGCGCGCGCCGGACGCCGTAGCGGGCCCGACTCCGGAAGGCGTGCTCCGGAATCTGTTCCGTCTCCACGTCCAGCAGGGCGGCGGCCTGCCGGGGGCGGCCGAGGTCGTACAGGCACCAGCCCCTGAACATCGCGACCACGTCCGGCACATGGGAAGCGCCGAGTACCGGTCGGTCGGGTTCGGCGGCGTCCCGGGCGAGGAGATCACGCGCCTGGTCGAGACTGCGCATGCACGTGTCGTAGTCCCCGTCGACCGCTGCGCTCTGCGCAAGGTGCTGGGCAGCGAGCCCACGGATACGGAATGACGCGTTGCAGCTGAGGGCATGCGCAGCGAGTTGCACCGCGTGGGCGATGTCCCCTCGGTACAGGCTGATCAGTGAATGCCTGACGTACGCGTAGGCGGCGAGCCCTTTGTCCGCCCCGGCCTCCGCGAGCTGGACCGCGCGCTCGGTCCACCAGAGGGCCGCCGCATCGTCGCCGGATTCCTGGGCCATCCATCCCACGTACTCGGCGTACCGTGACGCGAGCAGAAGAAGTTCGCGTCGCGCGCGGGATTCGGCGTGGACGGCGAGCTGCTCCAGGCTGTGTGTCTGTGCGATGAGCGGTGGAAGCACGCTGCCCGGACCGGAGGCCTGCCCGAGGCGCCGGAACTGGTCGAAGAGCAGGCGCGACGCGTCCAGGGCGGTCGAGGCTCCGGCTTCGGAGGGCGACGGCGAGGGTTCGTCGCTCACTCGCATGAGCAGCGCCGACGCACCGGCGGCGATGACGCTGCGACGTTTCACGGGCTGGAACGAACTGGAACCGTCCTTGCTCAGATGCATCAACCACACCTCATCGTCGTGACCGGGGCCGGGGAGTGGCGAAGGTGAACGTCGTGCGGGTACGAGCCGGGCCAGGTCGCCCCCGGCCACCAGTTGCGCGTCACAGAGCCGGGCCAACTCCGTGGTCGGCCGTTTGAGTCCGCGTTCCACCTTGCTGAGCTGGCTCTTGCTGTAATGCACGCGTTGCCCGAGCTGTTCGAGAGAGAGCCCGGCGGCCATCCGCCGCACGCGCAATTCCTGTCCGAAGTCGTTCGGATGCTCCAGCACTTCGACCTCCGTCACTCCCGGCCGACGGTCGTTGAGCGCCGCGAATCAGCGTGCGGCGGCCGACAGGGCCGAGCAAGGTGAATGGTGCGGTTTCCCGTTTCCTCATCCGGAGGGAAGCCGACCGGCGTGCGGGTGTCCAGAAAGCGATATCGGCCACGGGTGCCGGCTGCCGCCCCGGCTGCGGGCACGCGGCGCTGTCAGTGCGGTCTGGTAGGAATGCAGCTGTGAGCAGGGAGAACGAAGGGTTCGAGGTGGGGGAGGCCGAGGAGCCGGAGCAGCTTGCGCTCATTCGTGACGCGGTGCGCCGGGCCAAGGTGCCCAGGGCCAAGCCGCGGACGTGGCGGGGGGCGGCCCTGGCCGGGGAGTTGCCCGTCGCCCGGGTGCTCGTCGACAAAGGCGTGCTGCACCTCGACCGGTACTTCGACTATGCCGTGCCCGCGGAGCTGGATGCCGTGGCGCAGCCGGGGGTGCGGGTCCGGGTGCGGTTCGGGGCCGGCGCGCGGAACGTGCGGGAAGGGCGGCGTGAGGGGGGCGGGCTGATCGACGGGTTCATCGTCGAGCGGCGCGCCGAGAGTGACTACAGCGGGCCGCTGGCCGCACTCGCCCAGGTCGTGTCGCCCGAACCCGTGCTGGAGTCCGGACTTCTGGAGCTGGCCCGCGCGGTCGCCGACCGGTATGCGGGCAGCCTCGCCGATGTACTGCAACTGGCGGTCCCGCCCCGACACGCGCGGGCCGAGGCGCGGGAGTCGCCCGCGCCCCCCGCCCCGCCTTCCCCGCCTGAACCGGGCAGCTGGCGGCGGTACGGGCACGGGGCCGAGTTCCTTGAGGCGCTGGCCTCGGGAGGTGCGCCGCGTGCCGTGTGGACCGCGCTGCCGGGGCCGGAGTGGGCCGAGGAGATCGCCCGCGCCGTGCGGGCCACGCTCGCCTCGGGCCGCGGCGCGCTCGTCGTCGTACCGACCGGGCGGCCCGCCGCGCGCGTGGACGCCGCGCTCACCGAAGTGCTCGGCGAGGGGCAGCATGCGCTGCTGACGGCCGACGCGGGGCAGGAGCGGCGGTACCGGGAGTGGCTCGCCGTCCGGCGCGGATCCGTGCGGGCCGTCGTCGGCACCCGGGCCGCCATGTTCGCGCCGGTACGGGACCTTGGCCTGGTCGTCGTCTGGGACGACGGGGACTCCAACCACAGCGATGACCGCGCGCCCTTCCCGCACGTCCGGGAGGTGCTGGAGCTGCGGGCCTCCCGGGACAAGTGCGGCTTCCTGCTGGGGAGCTGGAGCTGCACGGTGGAGGCCGCGCAACTCGTCGAGAGCGGGTGGGCGGCGCCGCTCGTCGCCGACCGCGAACAGGTGCGGGGAGCCGCGCCGCTGGTGCGGACAGTCGGCGACGGGGACCTCGCCAGGGACGAGGCGGCACGGGCCGCCCGGCTTCCCACGCTGGCCTGGCAGGTGGCGAGGGAAGGGCTGAAGCACGGGCCTGTTCTCGTGCAGGTGCCCCGGCGCGGGTATGTGCCGCGCCTGGCGTGCGAGCGGTGCAGGGAGCCCGCGCGGTGCCGGCGGTGCGCCGGGCCGCTGGAGGCCCAGGAGAGCGGGGCCGCGCTGCGGTGCGGCTGGTGCGGGGTGGATGAGGCCGCCTGGCACTGCGAATCCTGCGGCGGCTTCCGGCTGCGGGCCCAGGTCGTGGGCGCCCGCAGGACCGCCGAGGAGCTCGGGCGGGCGTTCCCCGCGGTGCCGGTGCGGACCTCGGGGCGTGAGCAGGTGCTCGACACGGTGCCGGGGACGCCGGCGCTGGTGGTGAGCACGCCGGGGGCCGAGCCCGTGGCCGAGGGCGGCTATGCGGCCGCGCTGCTGCTGGACGGCTGGGCGATGCTGGGTCGGCCCGACCTGCGCGCGGGCGAGGACGCGCTCCGGCGCTGGATCTCGGCGGCCTCGCTCGTCCGTCCCCAGGGGGCCGGCGGCACGGTCGCGGTCGTCGCCGAGCCGACCCTGCGGCCCGTACAGGCGCTGGTGCGGTGGGATCCCGTCGGCCACGCGGTGCGGGAGCTGTCGGAGCGGGCCGAGCTGGGGTTCCCGCCGGTGTCGCGTATGGCGGCCGTCTCCGGGCCGCCCGAGGCGCTCTCGGAGTTCCTGGCCGGCGCCGAACTGCCGCGGGACGCCGTGGTCCTCGGCCCCGTCCCGGTACGGGACGCCGGCGGCCCCGGGCCCACCCGCCGTGGCGGCGGCGCGCCGGCGGGTGAGCAGGTGGAGCGGGTCCTGATCCGTGTCCCCCCGGGCAGCGGAGCCGCACTCGCCGCCTCGCTGAAGGTGGCGCAGGCGGCACGGATGGCCCGGGGGGCCAAGGGCGCCCGGGAAGCGGGGGGCGAGCCGGTCAGGATCCGGGTGGACCCGCCGGACATCGGGTGAGGGGGCGGGGGCCGCTCGTCCGCTGTGATGGGCTGATCGGGCGGGGGTGGTTGTTCGGGCGGTTGTGGGTTGATCGGTCGGGGGCGCTGTTCGGCCGGTCGATGGTTGATCGGTCTGGGGCGGCTGTTCCGCCGGTCCTCGGCTGCCCGGTCGAGGCCGCAGGCCTGCTGCTCATCGGCTGCCAGGTCGCAGGGAGTCGCCCCCTCCGGTCATCGTCTGCCCGGTCGCAGGCCGCCGTCCCGCCGGTCGTCGGATGATCGGTCGAGGCTCGGCTGGGTGGGCGGTCATTAGCTGCGCGGTCGCAAGTCGCCGACTCCCGGTCATCGGCTGCTCGGTCGGGGCCGCAGTCCGGCTGTTCATCGTCTGCCCGGTTGCAGGTCGTCGCCTCCGCCGGCCATTGGCTGCCCGGTCGCAGGACCCCATCCCACTGGTCATCGGCTGATCGGTCGGGGTTCGGCTGTGTGGGCCGGCGTCGTCTGCCCTGCCCTGTCGGAGGTCGCCGTCCCGCCGGTCGTCGGCTGATCGGTTGGGGCTCGGCTGGGTGGGCGGTTCGTTGGCTGCCCGGTCGCAGGTTGTCGCCCCGCCGGTCATTGGCTGCCCGGTCGCAAGTCGCCGAGTCCCGGCCATCGACCGCCCGGCCGGGCTCGGTTGACGGCGCGGGCGTGGGCTGCTGACGCGGCGGGCGCGAGCTGCCTATGGGGAGGGCGTGAGCTGTCCCCTCGTCCTTGGCGGAGGGGGAGGGGACAGCGGTTTTGGGGGTGGCGGCCGACGGCCGGTGGGGGTCAGCCGTTGCGGGGGCCGGGGAAGGCGCTCGGGCGGGCTTCTTCGCGGAGTGCCGGGCTGCCCGCGGTGGGCTGGGCCGGCATCGCGCGGGCGGCGGGGACGGACGGCAGGGGGACCCCGACCGGCAGCGGGCGCGGAGCCGTCGCCGTGGCCGTGGAGGTCACGGTCGGCGTCGGCGTGTCCGTGGCGCGCTCCGCCTCGGCCGCCGCCTGGGTCGTGGCGCGGCGCGCGCCGTAACGGCGGTGGACCGCCTGCTTGGTGACGCCGAGGGCCGAGCCCACCGCGTCCCACGAGAACCCGAGCGAGCGGTCGAAGTCCACCGCGGCGGTGACCAGCGTCTCGACGCTGTCCCGCAGTTCCTGGGCGAGGCGGACGGTCGGGGCGGGGGCCCGCCCGTACACGACGAAGCCCGCGGACGGGCTGGAGCGGCGCGGGCGGTAGACGTTGCCGAGCTGGGCGGTGAGGGTACGCAGTGCGTCCACCTGCCGGCGGACCCGCTCGATGTCCCGCACCAGCAGGTGCAGGCTGGCCCGTGCCTGGGCGTCGTGGGTTGCGTGGTCGGCCATGAACAAGCCTCTCGAACCGGCGTTGAAAAGGATCGGGCCGCGTCCTGGGCCCGTTGTGGTCAACTCTTTCTTGACCAACGCGCTAGTTCGTGTGGGGTCACGGTGCAGGGGCGTATGTGCATATGCACAGGGCGCGCGCCGTTTCGTACGCCCCCGACGGCGTCAACCGCGCGCCACGGCCGGACCGTCCCGGGCGGGCCCGAGGGGCGGCCCATAGACTGGTGCGCCGCCGTCGCTGACCCCGGCGCCGTCCCTGACCCCCGGCCGCCGTCCCTGACCCCAGCCCAGAGATCCGAGGTACCCATCCGTGAAGCTCGTCTTCGCAGGCACTCCCGAGGTCGCCGTCCCCGCCCTCGACGCCCTCATCGCCTCCGACCGGCACGAGGTGGCCGCCGTCGTGACCCGTCCGGACGCGCCCGCGGGCCGCGGCCGCCGGCTCGTCGCGAGTCCGGTGGCGGAGCGTGCGGAGGAAGCGGGCATCGAGGTGCTGAAGCCCGCGAAGCCGCGTGACGAGGAGTTTCTGGCCCGGCTGCGGGAGATCGGGCCCGACTGCTGTCCCGTCGTCGCCTACGGCGCGCTGCTGCCCAAGGTCGCCCTGGACGTCCCGGCCCGCGGCTGGGTCAACCTGCACTTCTCGCTGCTGCCCGCCTGGCGCGGTGCCGCGCCGGTGCAGCACGCGGTGATGGCGGGGGACGAGATCACCGGAGCCTCCACCTTCCTGATCGAGCAGGGCCTCGACTCCGGGCCGGTGTACGGCACGGTGACGGAGGCGGTGCGGCCCACCGACACCAGCGGTGACCTGCTCACCCGGCTCGCCTTCGCGGGCTCGGGGCTGCTCGTCGCGACCATGGACGGCATCGAGGACGGCAGCCTGCAGGCGGTGCCGCAGCCGAACGACGGCGTCACCCTCGCCCCGAAGATCACCGTCGAGGACGCCCAGGTGGACTGGGCGGCACCGGCCCTGCGCGTCGACCGCGTGGTGCGCGGCTGCACCCCGGCCCCGGGCGCCTGGACCGTCTTCCGCGGCGAACGACTGAAGATCATCCAGGCGGCGCTCGTCCAGGACCGCACCGACCTCGCGCCCGGCGAGCTGTCCGCGGCGAAGAACAACGTGTACGTCGGTTCCGGATCGCACGCCGTCGAACTGCTCTGGGTCCAGCCGCAGGGCAAGAAGCCGATGCGCGGCGCGGACTGGGCGCGCGGGGTGCGGATCGCCCCCGGCGAGCGGGTCGGCGCGGTCGACGTAGGCTAGGTGGGTTCGACCCACCCAGCAGCGGAGCACCTTGTGAACGACCAGCCGAACCGGCGTCCCCGTAAGCCGGCAGGGAAGCCGGGGAAGTCCGGCAAGCCCTACCGCCGCCCGCAGAAGGACCCGGTCCGCTTCCTCGCCTTCGAGGCGCTGCGGGCCGTGGACGAGCGCGACGCCTACGCGAACCTCGTCCTGCCCCCGCTGCTGCGCAAGGCCAGGGAGAAGCAGGACGGCTTCGACGCGCGGGACGCGGCGCTCGCCACCGAACTGGTCTACGGGACGCTGCGCCGCCAGGGCACCTACGACGCGATCGTGGCGGCCTGCATCGACCGGCCGCTGCGCGAGGTCGACCCGCCGGTCCTCGACGTCCTCAACCTCGGCGTGCACCAGCTGCTCGGCACGCGCATCCCCACGCACGCCGCCGTCTCCGCCTCGGTGGAGCTGGCGCGCGTGGTGCTCGGCGACGGGCGGGCCAAGTTCGTCAACGCCGTGCTGCGCAAGGTCGCCCAGGACGACCTGGACGGATGGGTGCGGCGGGTCGCGCCGCCGTATGAGGAGGACGCCGAGGACCATCTGGCCGTCGTCCACTCGCACCCCCGCTGGGTCGTCTCGGCGCTGTGGGACTCGCTCGGCGGCGGCCGCGCGGGCATCGAGGACCTCCTTGAAGCCGACAACGAACGGCCCGAGGTGACGCTGGTGGCACGGCCCGGCCGCGCCACGGCCGACGAACTCCTCGACTCCGTCGGCGAGGACTCCGCGCTGCCGGGCCGCTGGTCGCCGTATGCCGTACGGCTCAGCGAGGGCGGCGAACCGGGCTCCCTGGACGCGGTGCGCGAGGGCCGCGCGGGCGTGCAGGACGAGGGCAGTCAGCTGGTCGCGCTCGCACTCGCGAACGCCCCGCTGGAGGGGCGCGACGAGAGGTGGCTGGACGGCTGCGCGGGCCCCGGCGGCAAGGCGGCCCTGCTCGCCGGCCTCGCGTCCCAGCGCGGCGCGGCCCTGCTCGCCGCCGAGAAGCAGCCGCACCGGGCGGGCCTGGTCGCCCAGGCGCTCGCCGGCAACCCCGGCCCGTACCAGGTGATCGCGGCCGACGGCACCCGCCCGCCGTGGGGCCCCGGCACCTTCGACCGCGTCCTGATGGACGTGCCCTGCACCGGTCTCGGCGCCCTGCGCCGCCGCCCCGAGGCCCGCTGGCGGCGCCGTCCGCAGGACCTGGACGGCTTCGCCCCGCTGCAACGCGCGCTGCTGCGCACGGCGTTGGAGTCGGTGCGGGTCGGCGGCGTCGTCGGGTACGCCACCTGCTCGCCGCACCTGGCCGAGACGCGCGCCGTCGTCGACGACGTCCTCAAGCAGACGGGTGGCGCCGAACTGTTCGACGCGCGCCCGCTGTTGCCGGGCGTCCCGGCGCTGGGGGACGGGCCGGACGTACAGCTGTGGCCACATCTGCACGGGACGGACGCGATGTATCTGGCGCTGATCCGGCGGACCGCCTGACGGAGCTCCCGCTCCCGGAAGCGGGCCGCCCGGACACCGGTGACGCGGCCGGACCGGACGTACGAACGACGACAGACGTACGACGACCGGGCACGCCGAGATCAGGCGGACGGCGATTGGGCGGGCAGAGGGGTGCGTGCGCGGGCAGAGGGGTGCGTGCGCGGGCCGCCGTGCCCACGCCGTGGACCGCGGTCAGCAACGCGCGCCGGGCATGGCAGGCTTGGGGCATGGCCGTGCAGATCAACCCCAGCATCCTGTCCGCGGACTTCGCCCGTCTTGCCGAGGAGGCAAAGGCCGTCGAAGGCGCCGACTGGCTCCACGTCGACGTGATGGACAACCACTTCGTCCCGAACCTCACCCTCGGGGTGCCGGTCGTGGAGTCGCTCGCGCGCGCGACGGACACGCCCCTGGACTGCCATCTCATGATCGAGGACCCGGACCGCTGGGCCCCGCAGTACGTCGAGGCGGGCGCCGGGTCCGTCACCTTCCACGCGGAGGCGGCGGCAGCCCCGGTCCGGCTCGCGCGCGAGATCCGGGCCAAGGGCGCCCGCGCCTCCATGGCGCTGAAGCCGGCGACGCCCATCGAGCCGTACGAGGACCTGCTCCCCGAGCTCGACATGCTGCTGATCATGACCGTTGAGCCGGGCTTCGGCGGGCAGGCCTTTCTGGACATCATGCTGCCCAAGATCCGCCGCACCCGTGACCTCATCGGCAAGCACGGCCTGGAGATGTGGCTGCAGGTCGACGGCGGTGTCTCGGCCGAGACGATCGAGCGCTGCGCCGAGGCGGGGGCGGACGTCTTCGTCGCCGGCTCGGCCGTCTACGGCGCCAAGGATCCGGCGGACGCGGTACGTTCATTGCGCGCCCAAGCCGAGGCAAAGACCGCGTCAAGCGCCTGGGCGTGCGACCACTGAGCCACGGGAACGTGAACGCAGTCCTTCAGGGCTGATCAACTAGGCCGGATCTGCAAGGATGAACGGCGAACCCAGTTTGTGAACAGCAGTGAGGAGAGCGCCGTGTCGGCCATGTCGGCGGGTCGGTCAGCCATGCGGATGGGACCCGCGGAGCTGGTGCAGGCGGCGGCCATGGCCCGCCGCTTCTACCTCGAGGGCAAGTCCAAGATCCAGATCGCCGAGGAGTTCGGCGTCAGCCGCTTCAAGGTGGCCCGGGTCCTGGAGACCGCCCTCGAACGGGATCTCGTGCGGATCGAGATCAGGGTGCCCGCCGAGCTGGACGCGGAGCGCTCGGACGCGCTGCGCGCCCGCTACGGCCTGCGGCATGCCGTCGTCGTGGAGTCGCCGGCCCCCGCCGACGAGATCGACGAGTCGCCCGATCCGGAGAACCTCGGTGAGGTCGCGGCGGACCTCCTCGGCGAGCTGGTCAACGAGGGCGACGTGCTGGGCCTGGCCTGGGGCCGCTCCACGATCCACATGGCGGCGGCGCTCGACCAGCTGCCGCCGTGCACGGTCGTGCAGCTGACGGGCGTGTACGACGCCGGGACCGCCGAGCGCGGCTCCGTGGAGGCCGTCCGCCGCGCCGCCCAGGTCTCCGGCGGCGAGGCGCACCCGATCTACGCGCCGATGCTGCTGCCCGACCCCGCCACCGCGGCGGCGCTGCGCAACCAGACGGGCATCGCCCGCGCCTTCGAGTACTTCGACAAGGTCACGGTCGCCTGTGTCTCCATCGGCTCCTGGGAGCCGGGGATCTCCACCGTCCACGACATGCTCAGCGACGAGGAGCGGGCGCACTACGCCTCGCTGGGCGTGGCCGCCGAGATGTCCGCGCACCTCTTCGACGCGGAGGGGCGCCGGGTCGGGCGGGACCTCGGCGAGCGGTGCATCACGGTCGAGGCGGACCGGCTGCGGCGTATTCCCGAGGTCGTCGCCATCGCCGGGGGCCAGCGGAAGGCAGCAGCGATCGACGCGGTGCTGCGGTCGGGGCTCGTCACCAGCCTGGTGACGGACACGGCGGCCGCCGATCAGCTGCTGGTGGCGGGGACCCCGCCGCGGCCCGCGCTGAACCGGGCGGACCCCGACGGCAACTGAGCCGGTTTCTTCCCCGGACGCCGGTCCAGGGCTCGGCACCGCCCCTGCGGGCGGTGTGCGGTCCGGTCCCGGCGCCGCGGCTGTCACGCCAGGGCCGGGACCTGCCCGAACAGCGGGTCGGTCAGCGGGTCGGTCGGTGGGACAGCCGGCGGATCGCCGGGGACGGCGTCACGTCGAACCGACGCGCTGGGCGCGCAGTTCCTCGTTGATGCGCTGGGCCTCTTCGAGCTGGTCTTCCAGGATGACGATGCGGCAGGCGGCCTCGATGGGGGTGCCCTGGTCCACGAGTTCGCGGGCACGGGCGGCGATGCGCAGCTGGTACCGGGAGTAGCGCCGGTGGCCGCCTTCGGAGCGCAGGGGGACGATCAGGCGGTGCTCGCCGAGGGCCCTCAGGAAGGCGGGGGTGGTGCCGAGCGTTTCGGCGGCACGCCCCATGGTGTAGGCGGGATAGTCGTCGTCGTCGAGTTTGTCGACGGGGCGGGTACTGCGAGGGGGCATAGACCTCTTCTTTCAGGGACGCGTCGAGGGGCCCGAGTGCCGTACCGGCACCCGGGCCCCGAGCTTTCAACACCATCTACCGGCTGACTGCGCCGGCTTTCTTTTTCCGCTGGTCCGCCCGACGGGGCGAAGGTGCGGGGATCGCGGTTGCGTGACCGGGGACCACCTTCCAATCCGGGGTCTGCGGTACCCGAGCGGTTGTCCTCCGCGCTCGGGCGATCCTGATGGCGTCTGCTCCTTACCTCATATGTCTTACTCGGTTGCACTACTGGATACCGCGGGTACTGCTCGGGAAAAACAGTAGCTCCGGCGTGGGGCAATGTCTACCGCAGCCAGGACAGATTTTCTCGCGGGGTGGGGTCCGTACTTCTGTCATACCTGTGCTCGTATGCCAGTCGCCCGGAGCGGAGCCGGAGCGGAGTCGGGGGTGGGCGGCGGCACTTGCGGGCATGAAGCCGCCCGGCCCGTCTAGGCTGCACCGCATGGAGCAGCGCGAGATCATGCAAAGAGTCGTCGGCATCCTGACCGAGGCGCTCGAGATGCGCCGGCAGGCCCGCGAGAACCCGGACGGCGAGATCGACAACAGCGGCGCGGTGGGCGCGATGCTCGAGGAGATGCTGCCGCGCATCGAGATCCCCGCCGATGCCACCCCCATCGAGGTCGCGGCGGTGGTGGGCCAGGAACTGGGGCCCGTCATCGAGCAGATCACCTCCGCCTTCGCCCTCTCCTTCGCGCAGCTCGCCGAAGTCCACGACGAGGGGCACACGGAGGTGTCGTCCGCGGACGTGCTGCGGTCCATCGCCCTGCACTTCGAGAACGAGCCCGAGGAAGAGGAGTAGAGGAGTAGGAGAGCGCGGGCGAGCGGAGCGCGGAGGGCGTGGAGGCGGCGGGACAGCGGGAGCCGTGAGGCTCGCGTCATGGCAGCATCTGTCCCATGGTGTCCCGGATCGTCTCCCGCGCGTCGGCGGTGCTGCTCGCCTGCCTCGTCCTGCTCGTCGCGGGATGTTCGTCGGGCGGCTCCACCGCACCCGACTCCCCGTCGGCCTCCGCCTCCGCCCCCGCGTGGGCCCGTGGCATGTCCACGGTCCAGGCCGAGCGGCTGCCCGCCGAGGCCCGGCGGACCCTGCGCCGCATCGATGACGGGGGCCCCTTCCCGTACGAGAAGGACGGCGCCGTCTTCGGCAACTTCGAGCGGGAGCTGCCGCAGCACAAGCGCGGCTACTACCACGAGTACACCGTCCGCACGCCGGGTGAGCGCGACCGGGGGGCCCGGCGGATCGTCACCGGGAGCGGCGGCGAGATCTACTACACCGATGACCACTACGCGTCCTTCAAGGCGGTGCTGAGGCGATGACCGACGGAACCGACAAGACCGACGGAACCGACGGCGCACCCGGCCCCGGCCCGCACACGCCGAACCCGCCCGCCCCCGATCCGCTCGCGCCCGTGCTCGACGCCGCGCGCGGCGCCGGCTGGACGACCGCGACGCTCTCCCTGGCCGGCGTGACGGACAAGGCGGCCTTCATGGAGCGCTGCGCCCGAGGCCTCGGCCTGCCCGACTGGTTCGGCCGCAACTGGGACGCCCTCGCGGACTGCCTCACCGACCTGTCGTGGGCCCCTCGCGCCCGCGGGCGGCTGCTCGTCGTCTCCGCGTGGCAGGAGTACGCGGAGGTGGCGCCGGAGGAGTGGCGGACCGCGCAGGAGGTGTTCACGGCGGCGGTCGAGCACTGGCGGGGCGCGCAGACCGGACTGGAGATCGTCCTGGCGCTGGGTCCGGCGGGCACGGAGCGTCGCGAGCCCTGAGCCGAGCGTTCCGCTTCGCTGCCCGGCTTGGACGATCCGACCACCGGCCCCGTCGCCCGCCTGGGTGATCATCCCAGGCCGTACAACCCCGGCGGCATGGGACAATGAAGTACGTGCTTTTCCCTCGGCCTAACTGTCCGGGGGCCACCTCTGATCGACTGGGATGAGCAGCACGTGCGCTTCCTCAATGACATCCAGCCTGCGTACGACCTGACGTACGACGACGTCTTCATGGTCCCGAGGCGCTCCGCCGTCGGCTCCCGCCAGGGCGTCGACCTGGCCTCGCCCGACGGCACGGGCACCACGATCCCGCTGGTCGTCGCCAACATGACCGCGATCGCCGGCCGGCGCATGGCCGAGACCGTCGCCCGCCGCGGCGGCATGGTGGTCATTCCCCAGGACATCCCGATCGAGGTCGTCACCGAGGTCGTCTCCTGGGTCAAGACGCGCCACCACGTCCTGGACACCCCGATCGTCCTGGCCCCCACGCAGACCGTCGCCGACGCGCTGGCCCTGCTGCCCAAGCGCGCCCACAACGCCGGCGTGGTCGTCGACGACGACCAGAAGCCCGTCGGTGTCGTCACCGACACCGACCTGAGCGGTGTCGACCGCTTCACGCAGCTCTCCGAGGTCATGTCCAGGGACCTGCTGCTCCTGGACGCCGACATCGACCCGCGCGACGCGTTCAACAAGCTGGACCACGCCAACCGCCGGTACGCCCCTGCCGTGGACAAGGACGGCCGCCTCGCCGGCATCCTCACCCGCACGGGCGCCCTGCGCGCCACGCTCTACACCCCGGCCGTCGACGCCAACGGCGGGCTGCGCATCGCCGCCGCCGTCGGCATCAACGGCGACGTGGCGGGCAAGGCCAAGCAGCTCCTCGACGCCGGAGTCGACACGCTCGTCGTCGACACCGCGCACGGCCACCAGGAGTCGATGATCGCCGCGGTCAAGGCCGTGCGCGGACTCGACCCGCAGGTGCCGATCGTCGCGGGCAACATCGTCGCCGCCGAGGGCGTGCGCGACCTGATCGAGGCCGGCGCGGACATCATCAAGGTCGGCGTGGGCCCCGGCGCCATGTGCACCACGCGCATGATGACCGGTGTCGGCCGCCCGCAGTTCTCCGCGGTGCTCGAATGCGCCGCCGAGGCCAAGAAGTTCGGCAAGCACGTCTGGGCCGACGGCGGTGTCCGGCACCCCCGTGACGTCGCCATGGCGCTGGCCGCAGGCGCCTCGAACGTCATGATCGGCTCCTGGTTCGCGGGCACGTACGAGTCCCCGGGCGACCTCCAGCAGGACGCCAACGGCCGCCTGTACAAGGAGTCGTTCGGCATGGCGTCGGCGCGCGCGGTGCGCAACCGCACCAGCGAGGAGTCGGCGTACGACCGGGCCCGCAAGGCGCTCTTCGAGGAGGGCATCTCCACCTCCCGCATGTTCCTCGACCCGGCGAGGCCGGGCGTCGAGGACCTGATCGACTCGATCATCGCGGGCGTCCGCTCGTCCTGCACGTACGCGGGCGCGGCCTCCCTGGAGGAGTTCGCCGAGAAGGCCACGGTCGGCATCCAGAGTGCCGCGGGCTACGCCGAGGGCAAGCCGCTGCACGCCAGCTGGCAGTAAGCCTCGTCAAGACGGTCCGACGGTCCCCACGGTTCGCCCGTGGGGGCCGTCCCGCGTTCCGGGCGGGGGTGGCCGGGGGTCAGCGGCCGAGGGTCGCCACGTACGTCTCCAGGGCGCTGCGCGGCGCGCGGCCGAGGAGGGTGCGCAGGGCGTTCTCCCCGATGGCCGTGCCGTCCAGGAAGCCGCCGGAGATCGCCGAGTAGGTGCTCAGGAGCATCGGCACCTGGAAGGGCAGCGCCTGTCCGGCGGCCGTGATCGCCTCGCGGGTGGCGGCGAGCGTGCCGGGTTCGTAGGCGCCGCCGGTCGCGGCCGCCAGGTCGGCGCCGCCGAGGGGCTCTTCGCCGACCAGCTCGTAGGTGCGGCCGGCGTGCGGGGCCGGGTCCTGCACCACCCGCACGGCGGCCTCGGCCAGGTCCTCGCGCGCCACGGCGGCCAGCCGGCCCGTGCCGAGCGGCGCGGCGATGGTGCCGTCCGGGCCGGGCGCGGCGATGGCCGCGAGGAACTCCGCGTACAGGCCGTTGCGCAGCACCGTCCAGTCGAGCGTGGAGCGGCGCAGTCTGCGCTCGGTCCAGCGGTGGGCGAGGGCGTACGTCAGGTGGTCGCCGTCGCCGCTCAGGCTGGTGTAGACGAGGTGGCGCACCCCGGCCTTCTCGGCGGCCGAGACCGCGGCCTCGTGGCGGGCGATCACGACGTCGTCCTCGGCGGCCCCGGCGGAGATGATCAGCAGCGTGTCGACGCCGGTGAAGTCCAGGGAGGACGGGTCGTCGAAGTCGATGCGGCGCCCGCCGGGAGCGGGGTTGCGGGAGCCGATGACGACGTCGTCCCGGCCCGTGAGGCGGGCGGTGACGAGGGTGCCGAGGGCGCCCGTGGCACCGGTGATCATGATCATGGAAGAGTCCCCCTTGTGAACGTGGCCGGCCGTTGACCGGATGCGAACATCGTCATGCACGGCGCGCGGCCGCATAAGGAGGCACTCTCATGTCAGCAGGGCACACGGCGGTAACCACCCCCTCGATCCCGGCCCCCGCCCGGGGTGCGGCCGGGGGTGCCGTCGAGCCGGTGATCAGCTGTGAGACACCGCAGGACGAGTGCGGTGTACGGGACGTCCTCGACCGGCTCGGCGACAAGTGGTCCGTGTACGTCGTGGTCGAACTGGCCTCGGGCGTCCTGCGGTTCAAGGAGCTGCAGCGCAGGATCCACGGCGACATCTCGCAGCGCATGCTCACCCTCACCGTGCGGCGCCTGGAGCGCGACGGCCTGGTCAAGCGCACCGTGTACCCGACGATCCCGCCCCAGGTGGAGTACGAGCTCACGGAGCTCGGCCACAGCCTCACCCGCCTGGTGAAGGCCCTCGCCGACTGGTCCATCGACCACCGTCCGGCCATCGCGGAGGCCCGCGAACGGTACGACGCGACGCACGGCTGAACACCTGGTCCGGCCCCTCGGCGCGCAACGGACGAAACGGACGGCGCAACGAAGAGACGCATCTGACGGAAGTGCGCAATGATCATTCATCGGTACGCAAGGTTGCTGCATTACGGTCGGGAAGGCGTGGACTCTAGAGTCTGCGCTGTACGTGGTGTGGCGGGGACTGCCTGCTCGGTGGTTCCCGTCTCCTAGCACGGGCGCCCTGGGTCCCCGCCGCCCTGACCGGCAGCGATGAAGGAGCCAGCGCGTGCTCGACCAAGGCGCACCCCCGCAGAACCGCCCACGCCCCTCGGGCGTCCCTGGCCTCGGCAGCCGTCTGATGCGGCGCAAGCCGGTCGAAAGCCTGGTCGCCGAGGGTGGCCAGGGTGAGGGTGGCTCGCTGCGGCGCTCCCTCGGAATGTGGCAGCTGACGATGATCAGCATCGGTGCCACGCTCGGTACCGGCATCTTCGTCGTCCTCGGCGAGAGCGTCCCGAAGGCCGGGCCCGCCGTCACGATCTCCTTCGTGATCGCCGGACTCACCGCCCTCTTCTCGGCGCTCTCGTACGCCGAGCTGGCCGGCTCCATCCCGGTCGCCGGCTCCTCCTACTCGTACGCGTACGCAACGATGGGCGAACTCATCGCCTGGGTCTGCGGCTGGTGCCTGGTCCTGGAGTACGGCGTCTCGGTCGCAGCCGTCGCCGTCGGCTGGGGCGAGTACCTCAACGAGCTGCTCGACGGGACGATCGGCGTCACCATCCCCGACGCGCTCTCCGCGGCGCCCGGCGAGGTCGACGGCGCGATCATCAACCTGCCCGGCCTGATCGTCGTGCTGCTCGCCATGGTCTTCCTGCTCGGCGGCGCCAAGGAGTCGGCGACCGCCAACACGATCATGGTCATCGTGAAGATCGCCGCGCTCGTGCTCTTCTGCACCATCGGCTTCATGGGCTTCAAGTCCGGCAACTACTCGGACTTCATGCCGCTCGGCACCGCCGGCGTCAGCGGCGCGGCCGCGAGCCTGTTCTTCTCCTACATCGGCTTCGACGCCGCCTCCACCGCCGGTGAGGAGGCGAAGAACCCGCAGCGCGACCTGCCCCGCGCGATCATGCTCTCGCTGATCATCGTCACCGCGCTCTACGTCCTGGTCGCCGCCGTCGCCGTCGGCGCCTGGAACTGGAAGGACTTCGAGGGTTCCGAGGCGACGCTCGCCGCGATCATGAACGACGTCACCGGGCAGCACATGTGGGGCACGATCCTCGCCGCCGGCGCGGTCATCTCCATCGCCTCCGTCGTCCTGACCGTCCTCTACGGCCAGACCCGCGTCCTGTTCGCCATGTCCCGCGACGGCCTGGTGCCCAAGGTGTTCGGCAAGGTCAGCGGGAAGACCGGCACGCCCCGCGTGAACACCGTCATCGTCTCGCTGTTCTGCGGCGCGCTGGCCTCCGTCATCCCGCTCGGCAAGCTCGTCGACGCCACCAGCATCGGCACGCTCTTCGCCTTCGGCCTGGTCAACGTCGCCGTGATCGTGCTGCGCCGGACGCGCCCGGACATGCCCCGCACCTTCCGGGTGCCGCTCGGCTGGCTCTTCCCTGTCCTCGGCTTCGGCTTCTGCGCGTACAACATGTTCAGCCTCGACTCCATCACCTGGGTCGTGTTCGGTGTCTGGATGGCCGTCGGCCTCGTGTTCTACTTCCTGTACGGCATGCGCCGCTCCCGATTGGCCACAGCAGAGAAGTGATCCACCCCCCGTGCGACTGAACGATCTCGACGAACGCATCGTGCACGCCCTCGCCGAGGACGCCCGCCGCTCCTACGCCGACATCGGCCAGCTGGTCGGACTCTCCGCGCCCGCCGTGAAGCGGCGCGTGGACCGGCTGCGGGCCACCGGAGCCATCACGGGCTTCACGGTGCGGGTCGACCCCGCCGCGCTCGGCTGGGAGACCGAAGGGTTCATCGAGATCTACTGTCGCCGGAACACCTCGCCGGAGGCGATCCAGCGGGGTCTGGAGCGGTACCCGGAGATCGCGTCCGCGTCCACCGTCACCGGTGACGCGGACGCGATCGTCCAGGTCTTCGCCGCGGACATGCGGCACTTCGAGCGGGTGCTCGAACGGATCGCGGGGGAGCCGTTCGTGGAACGGACGAAGTCCGTGCTCGTGCTCTCGCCCCTGATGCGGCGGTTCTCTTCGGGGTCCCCCGCCTAGCTCCTCGGCCGCGGAGCCGTGGGGTACGGGACCTTCCACGGGACGACGTCGAAGTCGCCCGTGCCCTGCCTGACCTTCTCGTACGGCGCCGAGCTCGCGCACTTGGCCAGGGTGTCAGGCTGCGCATCAGTGACCCCGTAGGCCGCCCAGCTGTACCCGACCCGGTCGTGGCGGCCCCGGTCGTCGACGGTGAAGCCGACCCGCTTGCCCTCGATGCCCTTCAGGTTGGTGCCGGTGATGACACCGGTGGCGGTGGCGACCTTCCCGCCCGTCATCAGGCAGTCGATGCGGCCCTCGGCCCAGCGGGCCTCGCCGCCCGGCCGGTCGAGGTGGACGAAGCGGAAGGTGCCGGTCGCCTTCGACGGGTCCTTGCGGTCCCCGGCCGCCAGATGCGCGTCGAAGGTGAACGTCACGTCGTCGGCCGTCGTGCGGTACATCTTCGCCGAGCCGGTGAGCGCGGCGGCCTCGCGTTCCTTCCCCCGCTCTCCGGCGCCGTGCGTCGTGGGGCGCGCCGTGCCGTCACCGGCCGCGGCGGCCACGCCCGCCGCCCCCACGGTGAGCAGCAGCGCGGCCGCCACGGCGAGGGCGCGGGGGTGGGGGCGGTGCGTGCCGGTGCGGGCCTTGTTCGTGCGGGGGGTGCTGGTGCCGTTCACGGGGGAGTCCTCCGTCGCCGGGGCCGTTCACCCGGTCTCTCCGGGCGTGATCACGGTCTCGCGGAACGGGGGTCCGGCACGTCCGGCCACGGGCCGCACCTCATTTCCCCCGCGCGACGGGGGCATCCGTACCTCTCCTGCGCCTCAGGGATGACGCTCCCGATACCCACGTCGCACCTGTGTACGGTCGGCACGCAACGAATCGCCGTCCCCGCGCCCGCACGCGCAACAGATCGCGCAGCTGCCCGCAACGGTCACACCTTGTCCGCATACGCCCGCCGACCGTACCGTCTTATCGACCCCGCCTTCCCCTCCGTACGCCTTGAGGTTCCGCCATGCCTGCGCTGCGCACCGCCCTGCTCCAGAGTTCGGGGCGCCTCGGATCCGTCGCCGAGAACCTCACGGCGCTTGACGGGGCCGCGCGGCGCGCCGCGGAGGCCGGCGCCGGGCTGCTGGTCGCGCCCGAGCTGTTCCTCACCGGCTACGCGATCGGCGACGACATCGCCCGGCTCGCCGAGCCCGCGGACGGCGACTCCGCGAAGGCCCTCGCCGAGACCGCGGCACGCCACGGGGTCGGCATCGCCTACGGCTACCCGGAGCGCGACGGCGACACCGTCTTCAACTCCGTCCAGCTGATCGGCCCGGACGGGACCCGGCTCGCGAACTACCGCAAGACCCACCTCTTCGGCGGCTTCGAACGCGACGCCTTCACCCCCGGCGAGCAGAGCGTCGTCCAGGCCGAGCTGGGGGGCGTCCGGATCGGCCTCATGATCTGCTACGACGTGGAGTTCCCGGAGAACGTCCGCGCGCACGCCCTCGCCGGCACCGACCTGCTCGTGGTCCCCACCGCGCAGATGCACCCCTTCCAGTTCGTCGCCGAGTCCGTCGTACCGGTGCGTGCCTTCGAGAACCAGATGTACGTGGCGTACGTGAACCGGGTCGGCCCCGAGGGCGAGTTCGAGTTCGTCGGGCTCTCCACGCTGGCCGGTCCCGACGGCGTGACGCGCGCCCGCGCCGGCCGCGGTGAGGAGCTGGTCCTCGGCGACGTCGACCCGGAGTTCCTGGCCGCCTCCCGCGAGACCAACCCCTACCTGCGCGACCGCCGCCCCGGCCTGTACGCGTCCCTCGTCTGAGCCCGCCCCACCTCGTCGCCCGCCCCCCTCGTCTTCCCCTCAGTTGTTCGTGCAAGGAGTCCCTGCCCCATGACGTCCACGGTGCCCACCGCCATCCAGCACACCGACGCGCAGCCGCCCATCACCATGTTCGGCCCGGACTTCCCTTACGCGTACGACGACTTCCTCGCGCACCCCGCGGGCCTCGGCCAGATACCCGCGACCGAGCACGGCACCGAGGTCGCCGTCATCGGCGGCGGTCTCTCCGGCATCGTCGCCGCGTACGAACTGATGAAGATGGGCCTCAAGCCCGTCGTCTACGAGGCCGACCAGATCGGCGGCCGGCTGCGCACGGTCGGCTTCGACGGGTGCGACGCCGACCTGACCGCCGAGATGGGCGCCATGCGCTTCCCGCCGTCCTCCACGGCGCTCCAGCACTACATCGACCTGGTGGGCCTGAAGACCCGCGCCTTCCCGAACCCGCTCGCCGAGTCGACCCCCTCCACGGTCGTGGACCTCAAGGGCGAGTCGCACTACGCCGAGACCGTCGCCGACCTGCCGCAGGTCTACCGCGACGTGGCGAAGGCCTGGGCCGACTGTCTCGAAGAGGGCGCGGACTTCTCCGAGATGAACCGCGCCCTGCGCGAGCGCGACGTCCCGAAGATCCGTGAGATCTGGGCGCAGCTCGTCGAGAAGCTCGACAACCAGACCTTCTACGGCTTCCTCTGCGACTCCGAGGCGTTCAAGTCCTTCCGGCACCGCGAGATCTTCGGCCAGGTCGGCTTCGGCACCGGCGGCTGGGACACCGACTTCCCCAACTCCATCCTGGAGATCCTGCGGGTCGTCTACACCGAGGCCGACGACCACCACCGCGGCATCGTCGGCGGCAGCCAGCAGCTGCCCCTGCGCCTGTGGGAGCGCGAGCCGCAGAAGATCGTGCACTGGGAGCCCGGCACGTCCCTGAAGTCCCTGCACGAGGGCGGCGAGCCGAAGCCGGCCGTGACCCGCCTGAACCGCACCGCGGGCAACCGCGTCACCGTCACGGACGCCTCCGGCGACATCCGCACCTACCGGGCGGCGATCTTCACCGCCCAGTCCTGGATGCTGCTCTCCAAGATCGAGTGCGACGACTCGCTCTTCCCGATCGACCACTGGACGGCGATGGAGCGCACCCACTACATGGAGAGCTCGAAGCTCTTCGTGCCGGTGGACCGTCCGTTCTGGCTCGACAAGGACGAGGAGACCGGCCGTGACGTCATGTCGATGACGCTCACCGACCGCATGACCCGCGGCACCTACCTCCTGGACGACGGTCCGGACAAGCCCGCCGTCATCTGCCTCTCCTACACCTGGTGCGACGACAGCCTGAAGTGGCTGCCGCTGTCGGCGAACGAGCGCATGGAGGTCATGCTCAAGTCGCTCGGCGAGATCTACCCGAAGGTCGACATCCGCAGCCACATCATCGGCAACCCGGTGACCGTCTCGTGGGAGAACGAGCCCTACTTCATGGGCGCCTTCAAGGCGAACCTGCCGGGCCACTACCGCTACCAGCGGCGCCTGTTCACCCACTTCATGCAGGAGAACCTGCCCGAGGACAAGCGCGGCATCTTCCTCGCCGGCGACGACATCTCCTGGACCGCCGGCTGGGCCGAGGGCGCCATCCAGACCGCGCTCAACGCCGTGTGGGGCGTGATGCACCACTTCGGCGGCGAGACCGACGCCACCAACCCCGGCCCCGGCGACGTGTACGACGAGATCGCGCCGGTGGAGCTGCCGGAGGACTGAGGAGCGCGGCCCGGACGGGTTCCGCCGGTCAGACCCCGGCGGCCCGTGCCTCCTCGTACACCTGCGCGGCGAGGTCCTTGAGCTCCTGCGCGTCCCGCGCGGACTCGCCGAGCTCGACCAGGATCTCGTCGACGCCCACCGCGGCATGGGCCGCCAGGTCCTCGACGATCTGTGCGACGCTGCCGCGGAACGGGGGGCGGTCCGGGCCCTCGTACGGCTTCTTCGTGTACCTGGCGTTGGCCCGCAGCACGCTCCGGACCGGCTTCTCGCGGCCCCGCGCCGCGGCCGCCTCGCGCACCCCGGCCCACTGCTCGGCGAGCACCTCGGCGCCCCTGGCCACCGGCATCCAGCCGTCGGCGCGCTCCACGAGCCTGCGCAGGGCCCGCGGGCTGTTGGCGGGGAGCAGGATGGGGATCGGGCGGGCGGGCTTCGGGCCCACCACCGAGGGCGCGATGGTGGTGAGCTCCCCTTCGTACGACACCGGGTCCGGGCCCCACACCGCGTGGCAGACGTCGATCAGCTCGTCCAGGACCTTCCCGCGCCGCTCGAAGGGGGCGACCGAGGCGGCCGCGTACTCGTCGTGGGACCAGCCGGTGCCGAGGCCCGCGACGACCCGGCCGCCGCTCGCCGCGTCCAACGTGGCCAGCGAGCGGGCGAGTTGGAACGGCACGTGCAGCGGCGCGACCAGCACGCTGGTGCCGAGACGGGCGTGCTCGGTGGCCGCCGCGGCGAGCGCCAGGGTGACCAGGGGGTCGGCGACCGAGCGGTACGAGTCGGGCCAGGGCAGGTCCGGGATCCCGTACAGGCCCTGGGTGGCGGGCTCGGGGTAGAGGATGCGCTCGAAGACCCACAGGCTCTCGTAGCCGATGTCCTCGGCGGCCCGGGCCACCGCGGGGACGTCGGATCCGATGGCGTACTGCCTGCCCTGCGGAAGACTCAGTCCGAGTGCGGTCGCCATTCCGGTGCTCCTTCGCTTCGGGATCGGTCGGTTCAACGTACAACGACCGGGCGGGAGTTCACCGTCGGCCGGGCCGGGCGTGGCCGAAAGCGGCCGACGGGCGGACGCGTCGCGTCAGTCCGGCAGGGGCGTCAGCAGGATCCGCCCCACCAGGCCCACCGCCCCGTCGAGGCGCTCGCCGAACTCCTCGGCGACGCCCGGCAGATCGCGCAGCGCCCAGAGCGCGCGCGCCGACGCCCATGCGCCGTCCCTGGCCCGCTCCAGGCTCCACGAACCCGCCAGATGCGTCAGCGGGTCCCCGACCTGGAGCAGGTCGGGGCCGGGCATCAGCTCTTCGCGGATGCGCTCCTCCAGCGTGACGAGGACATCGCCGACCCGGTCGAACTCGTCCTCCAGATCGGCCGGTTCACAGCCGAGCGAGCGGCTGGCGTCCACGAGGGCGAGCGCCAGGTCGTGCCCGATGTGGGCGTTGATCCCCGCGAGCGCGAACTGCAGGGGGCGCACGCCCGGATGGCGGCGGTACTGGAACAGCGGACGCCAGCAGGCGGGCGGGCGGCGACCCTCGGCGGCCGCCTCGACGGCCGCGAAGTAACGCTCGGCGAACCGGACGTTCAGCGTGACCGCGGGGTGGACGCCGGGCAGGGTGCCGGCGCCGAGGAGCCGGGCGAGCTCCTCGGTCACCGACAGATAGACGCGGTTGAAGACGGCGACCCCGTCGCGCGGCGGCCAGTCGTCGCCGAGCGCCCGCATCCGTGCCACCACGCCGTCGACCCCGTACGCCGGGGCCCCGAACTCCGCCAACCGCTCCCACTGCGCCATGGGGGCAGGGTCCCAGCCCGGGACCGGCCCCGGCGTCAGCGCACCGGCGGCTTCCCCGAAACGAGGGAACGCACGCCACCGGAACCGGCCGCCCCCCGGCCCCTGCCGAGCGCCACCGCCCCGGTCACCAGGGCCGCCGCCACCAGCAGCGCGCTGACCCACGGGGGCGAGCGGTAGCCGAGCCCCGCGGAGATCGCCAGACCGCCGAGGTAGGGGCCGGCCGCGCCGCCCACGTTGAACGCGGCCGTGGCGAACCCGCCCGCCAGGTGGGGCGCGTCGGCCGCCGCGTACAGCGCCCGCGCGATGAGCGTGGACCCGACGCCGAACGACAGCGCCCCCTGGACCAGGACAAGGACGACCACCGCCACCGTCTCGGCGGCCGTCACCGCCAGCAGGACCCAGCCGGCGAGCAGCGCGAGCGAGCCGGACACCAACAGCGGCACGGGCCGCACGTCCGCGACCCGGCCGCCCACCGTGACCCCGACGAAGGAGCCGATGCCGAACAGGGCGAGGATCACCGGCACCCAGCTGGCGCCGAGCCCCGTGACGCGGGTGATCAGCGGCGCCAGATACGTGAACGTGCAGAACGTCGCGCCGTTGACCAGCGCGCCGAGCAGCAGCGTCACCAGGAGCCGGGGAGAGCGCAGCGCCCGCAGCTCACCGAGCGCTCCCGGCCCCCCGGCCTCCGGGGCCCCGGGCGGCACCGCCCGCGCGATGGCGAAGACGGCGGGCAGCGAGAGCAGCGCCACGGCCCAGAACGCCGAACGCCAGCCCCACACTTCGCCGAGCAGCGCCCCTGCGGGGACCCCCGCGACGCAGGCGACGGTCACGCCGCCGAGCAGCGTGGACGTGGCGCGCCCCGTGGCGCCGGGCCCGACCATGCTCGTGGCGGTGACCAGGGCGACGGCGAGGAACCCGGCGTTGGCGAGGGCGCCGACGACACGGGTGGCGAGCAGCACGGCGAAGCTCGTGGTGAGCGCGCCGATGACGTGGACGAGCAGGAAGACGGTCAGGAAGACCAGGAGAGCGCTCCGCCGCGCGAAGCGGCGGCTCAGGGCGGCCATCAGGGGCGCGCCGACCACCATGCCGACGGCGAACGCCGAGGTCAGATGGCCGGCGGTGGGAATGGGGACGGCCAGATCGCGCGCGATGTCCGGGACCAGGCCGGACAGCATGAACTCGGAGGTGCCTTGCGCGAAAACGGCAAGGCCCAGCAGGTAGAGGGCAAAGGGCACAGCAGGACTCCGCAACCACGGTGTGGATCAGGAAGATCGGGACACGGGGCGGTGGTCCGGCGGGGAAAGGCACCGGCGTCGCGGACGGCCGCGCGGACACAGCGGGGCTGTGCGGGCGCGGCGCGTGGATCAGCGCGAGAGCACGGGAAGCCACCGGACGACCGGTGGCCGGAGTCTGTCGGACTCGGGAGAGGACATGGCGCGCACCTTAGACAGCGGGGGCGCGCCCCGTCCAGCGGATTACTTGCTCGTCGCGCTCTCGTCGTCGTACGTCGACGTGCCCGCATCCAACAGCGGTTCCTGGGACTTGAGGTGCGCCGGGGCGAACGCGCGCAGCACGTGGTAGCCGGTGATGACGACGATCGTGCCGAGCGCGATGCCGCTCAGCTCGAAGTTGTCGCTGATCTTCAGGGAGACGCCGCCGACGCCGATGATGATGCCCGCGGCGGCCGGCACCAGGTTCAGCGGGTTGCGCAGGTCGACCTTGGCGTTGATCCAGATCTGCGCGCCGAGCAGGCCGATCATCCCGTACAGGATGACGGTGATGCCGCCGAGCACACCGCCCGGGATGGCGGCCACGACCGCGCCGAACTTGGGGCAGAGGCCGAAGAGCAGCGCGAAGCAGGCCGCCGCCCAGTAGGCGGCCGTCGAGTAGACGCGCGTCGCCGCCATCACGCCGATGTTCTCGGAGTACGTCGTGTTGGGCGGGCCGCCGACCGCGGTGGAGAGCATGGACGCGGCGCCGTCGGCGGAGATCGCCGTGCCGAGCTTGTCGTCGAGGTTGTCGCCGGTCATCTCGCCGACCGCCTTGACGTGTCCGGCGTTCTCCGCGACGAGCGCGATGACGACGGGCAGCGCCACGAGGATCGCCGACCACTCGAAGCTCGGCCCGTGGAAGGAGGGCAGGCCGATCCAGTCGGCCTTGCCGACGGCGGACAGGTCGAGGCGCAGATGGTCGACGACCTTGCCGGAGCCGTCCGCCGAGTGGATCTTGCCGAAGATCTGGTCGAAGAGCCAGGAGATGCCGTATCCGAAGATCAGGCCGAGGAAGATCGCGATACGGGAGAAGAAGCCGCGCAGGCAGACCACGGCCAATCCGGTGAACAGCATCACCAGGAGCGCCGTCCACTGGTCCTGCGGCCAGTACGTCGAGGCGGTGACCGGGGCCAGGTTGAAGCCGATCAGCATGACGACCGCGCCGGTCACGATCGGCGGCATCGCGGCGTGGATGATCCGCGCCCCGAACCGCTGCACCGCCAGGCCGACCAGGAACAGCACGGCACCGACGACGAGGACCGCGCCGGTCACCGTCGCGCTGGAGCCGCCCTGGGCGCGGATGACGGCGGCGACGCCCACGAAGGAGAGCGAGCAGCCGAGGTAGCTGGGGACCCGGCCGCGGGTGGCGAGCAGGAAGATGACGGTCGCGACGCCCGACATCATGATGGCCAGGTTCGGGTCGAGGCCCATGAGGACGGGGGCCACGAAGGAGGCCCCGAACATCGCCACCACGTGCTGGGCGCCGAGGCCGAAGGTCCGCGGCCACGAGAGCCGCTCGTCGGGTCGGACGACGGCGCCCGGGGCGGGGGTGCGGCCGTCGCCGTGGAGTTTCCAGCGCACGCCGAGATCCATGGTGAGTGTCGCTTTCTGTGCGCCGAGCCGGGCCGTGGTGCGTGGCCCGAAATGATCCACGCCATGTTAATGCGACGTCAGTGCGGATTCTCCCGGCGCGGGACGGCCGCCCCCGGGTCGGGACGGTCGCCGGGCGACGTCAGGACCTCGGACCGGGGGCCGCCGCGTCGGTGGACCTGGACCCGGCGGCCTTGCGGCCGTCGGCGCGCAGCACGCCCGCGAAGGCGGTCAGACCGCAGGCGAGCAGCGTCACCAGACCGAAGGAGGTGACCAGGCTCGTCGCGTCCGCCAGCGTGCCGATCGCCGACGGCGCGATGAGACCCGAGGTGTACGTGATGGTGGCGACGCCCGCGATGGCCTGGCTGGGGTTGGGGCCGCTGCGGCCGGCCGCGGCGAAGGCGAGCGGCACCACGACCGCGATGCCGAGACCGAGGAGGGCGAATCCGGCCATGGCCACGACCGGGTGCGGGGCGAGGACCACGAGGAGCCCGCCGAGCACCGCGAGCACACCCCCCGCCCGCACCGTGCGCACCGCGCCGAAGCGGTTCACCACCGCGTCGCCCGCGAGCCGGGCGACGGCCATGGTGAGGGTGAAGCCGGTGGTCGACGCGGCGGCGACACCGGCCGAGGTGTCCAGGACGTCCCGCAGGTAGACCGCCGACCAGTCCAGGCTCGCGCCCTCCGCGAAGACCGCGCAGAAACCGACCGCCCCGATCAGCAGCGCCGACTTGGGCGGCAGCGAGAACCGTGGCGGCGCCTCCTCCTCTGGTTCGGCCTGCACGTCGAGGACGCCCTGGCAGGCGAGGAGGCCGATGACGGTGAGCGCCGCCGCGGCGAGCGCGTGGTGCAGCCGGGCGTCGGAGCCCAGGTGCGCGGCGACGGTGCCGGCCGCCGAGCCGATCAGGGCGCCGACGCTCCACATGCCGTGCAGCCCCGACATGATCGACTTCCGCATCAGTGTCTCGGTCTCGACGCCGATCGCGTTCATCGTCACGTCGGACATGCCCGAGGTCGCGCCGTACACGAGCAGCGCCAGGCAGAGCGTGGGCAGGTTGGGCGCGAGCGACGGCAGGACCAGCGCGAGCGTCCACATCGCGAGCAGCCCGCGCAGCGCGTTCCGGGCGCCGAAGCGGTGGCTGATGCGGCTCGCGAGCGGCATCGCGACGGAGGCGCCGATCGCGGGGAAGGCGAGGGCGAGGCCGAGCATGCCCGCGCTGACGCCCGCATGGTCCTGGATCCAGGGCACCCGGGTCGCGAAGGAGCCCGTGACCGCGCCGTGCGCGCAGAAGACGGCCGCCACGGCGATCCGCGCCTTCCTCAACCGGTGTGCGTCGACGACCACTTCACTCATTGTGCTCCGCCCTCCCGAGTGCTGCCCCGCTTCGGCGACGTAAACTATCAGGAACCCTGCCTGATAAATAGAACGTTTCTGTGGGAGGATCCGGCCATGCCTGTCTCGCCTGCCTCACCGAGTACCGCCCGGGCCATCAACGACCGGCTCGCGCTGGGCCTCCTGCAGAGCGAAGGGCCGCTGACCGCCAACCAGTTGAAGCAGCTCACCGGCCTCTCGCGGCCCTCGGTCGCCGACCTCGTCGAACGGCTCCAGGGCTCCGGGCTCATCACGGTCGTCGGCGAGGCCGGGGCCCAGCGGCGCGGCCCCAATGCCCGGCTCTACGGCATAGTCGCCGACCGCGCCCACCTCGCCGCCCTCGACGTGCGCACCGAGAGCGTCTCCGTTGTCGTGACCGACCTGCTCGGCGCGGTGCTCGCCGAGGCCTCCGCGCCCATCGGCGGCGACACCGGCACCGGGCCCGCCGTCGAGCGCGCCGTCGCCCTCGTCGAGCGCACGGCCCGCGAGGGCGGCGTCCAGCGGCTGCACACCGTCGGCATCGGCGCCCCCGGCCTCATCGACCCCGCCACCGGCGACCTGCACGACACGTCCTCGCTGCCCGCCTGGCACCGCCGCCTCGCCGGGGCCCTCCATGAGCGGCTCGGCGCCCGCGTCCTGGTGGAGAACGAGACCAACCTCGCGGCCCGCGCCGAACGGCGCGACGGCGCCGCGCACGACCGGGACACCTTCGTGCTGCTCTGGCTCGGGGACGGCGTCGGCGCCGCCGTGGTCCTCGACGGCGTGCTGCGCCGGGGTGCCTCCGGCGGCGCCGGCGAGATCGGCTTCCTGCCCGTACCGGGCACCGGCTCCCTGCCGTCCGCCACCGGCTGCGAGGGCGGCTTCCACTCGCTGGCCTGCGCCGCCGCCCTCCGTGAACTCGGCGCGGAGCACGGCCTTTCGGAACCGGGCATGTCCGCCGCCGACGTCCTGCGGCGCGCGGTGGTGAGTGACGCGGCCGGGTTCCTGGACGCCGCCGCCGACCGGGTCGCCGTCGGCGCGGCCGCGGTGGCGGCGATCCTGGACCCCGGCTGCGTCGTCCTCGGCGGTGAGGTGGGCCGCGCGGGCGGCGCCGCGCTCGCCGACCGCGTGGCCGACCGCGTCGGCGCCATGTCGCCGCTGCGCACCGAGGTCAGGGCCGGCACCCTCGGCGGCGCCGCGGTGCTGCGGGGCGCGCTGCTCGCCGCCCGGGACGCGGCGCAGGACGACCTCTTCGGGCCGAATCCCGGGCGCTCGCGCGGACACTGAGGTGCGGATGCCGGCCGCCGGGGCGCGGTGGGCGGGTGGCTACTTCCGGCCCGACCGTACCGCCAGGTACTCCTCGAACGTCCGCTTGCCGACGGCCCGTTCGGGCGTCAGATGGCCGCCCGCGCGCGCCGCACGGTAGGTGGCGCCCGCGAGCCGCAACGGCACCAGACGCCGCCGCTTCCCGCTCGCCCGCAGATAGGCGCGGGCCAGGTCGGGGAAGGTGCGGACCTCGGGGCCTCCCATGTCGTCGACCCGGCCGGCCGGCGGCGCCGCCGCCAACTCCGCGAGGCGGTCGGCGACTTCGGCGACCTCGATCGGCTGGTCACTCACCCCGGCGGGCAGCAGCATGACCGGCAGCTTCGCCGAGGCCTCCATCATCCGCAGGACCAGATCGTGGAACTGCGTGGTCCGCAGCACCGTCCAGCCGAGCCCGGACTCCTCGACCAGCCGCTCCACGGCGAGCTTCGACTTGTAGTAGCCGATCGGCAGGCGGTCGACGCCGACGATGGAGATGTAGACCAGGTGCGCGACGCCGGCCTTGCGCGCCGCCCCGATCAGGTTCCTCGCGGCCTGCTCGTCGCCGCCGCGCGGGGTGGAGGCGCAGTGCACGATCACGTCCACGCCCGCCACCGCCGCGTCCAGACCGGTGCCCTTGCGCAGATCGACGGCGTACGACTGGGAGCGGCGGCTGAGCACCCGCACCTCGTGACCGTCCGCCCGCAGCTTCTCCGTCACGTGGCGGCCGAGGGTTCCGGTGCCGCCGGTTACCAGGATCGTCGTCATCACAAGGTTCCTTCGCAGTACGGGACTTCGTGGACGCGGCTGTCACACGACGGCCAACTGCCGCTCCACGAAGGCCAGCTTCTCCGGATTGACCACTGACCGTACCCCGGTGACCACACCGTCGCCGCCCTCGAAGGCGACGACCGCCCTGATCCGGCCCGCCGTGCGTACCACCAGCGCGGGCCCGCCGTTGACCTCCGCGTACGAGAAGTCCGATGCCGCGATGTGCTCCACTATGCCGGCGAGGAACCGCAGGACTGCGGTGCGGCCGTGGATCGGGGTGGCGGTCGCCCTCGCCCTGCCCCCGCCGTCGCCCCACCAGGTCACGTCCCTGGCCAGGGTCTTCTCCAGGGTCGCGGTGTCCCCGTCGCGGGCGGCGGCGATGAACGACTCGACGAACTGCTGCCGCAGCTCGTGCCCCGGCTTGAAGCGGGCCCGCGCCTCGGCGACGGCCCGCACCCCCCTGCGGTACAGCTGACGGCAGTTGGCCTCGCTCGTGTCCAGGGCGTCCGCGATCTCCCGGTGGCTGTAGGCGAACGCCTCCCGCAGCACGTACACGGCACGCTCCTTGGGAGTGAGCCGCTCCAGGAGGACGAGCAGCGCCATCGACACGGCGTCGCGCTGCTCCGCGGACTCCAGGGGGCCGAGCGTCCCGCCGGAGGTGATCACGGGCTCCGGCAGCCAGGTGCCCACGTACTGTTCGCGCCGGGCACGGGCCGAAGTGAGCCTGGTCAGACAGAGGTTGGTGACCGTCTTGGCCAGCCAGGCGCCCGGCTGCTCGATCTCCGCGCGCCGCGCGCCGCTCCAGCGCAGGTACGCGTCCTGCACGGCGTCCTCCGCCTCCTGCGCGGAGCCCAGGAGCCGGTAGGCAAGCGCGAACATCCGGGGTCGGTGGGACTCGAATTCCTCGGCCAGTGCCGCAACGGTGCTCACACCCACAGGGTGCCATCCCATGGGTGTGAGCCCGCCGGGTGGTCAGCAGGAACCGAGGTCCTGCCAGACACCCCACGTTCCGCCGGTGCCGGGTTCATCGCCCTTCGTCCACCATTTCGCCTTCCAGGTGTGCGACTTGTGGGACACGGTCGTCCCGCCGCCGTACTCGGACGTGGCGCTCCACGCGGGCGCCTTGCACGTGCCCGGCTGGGGCGGGTCGGTCGGGTCCGGCGGGTCGGTCGGGCCGGTGCCCGTGCCCGGCTCGACGAGGGTGGTGCCGCGCGCCAGGTCACCGGCGAGGGCGTACGTCGTGCCGCCGATGCTCACCGTCCAGTTCCACGGCGTGGACACGGGCAGGTAGTAGTTGAAGGAGAGGTCCACGGAGGCGCCGGGGGCCAGCGACTGCCAGGCCGGCAGCTTCAGCGAGACCCGGTGGAAGTCGCCCTTCAGACCGCCGGCGTTGCTGCCGGTGTGGTCGCTGCTGATCACCTTCGTGCCGAAGCCGGACTGGTCGGAGGCGTTGCCGGGGGCCGACGTCGAGTAGTCGAACTGGAACTCCGTGCCGCCGGGGAGCGTGCTCTTCGTGTTGTTGGTGATCTTCACCTTGGGCGTGATCGGGTAGTTGGAGTCGCCCAGCTTGAACTCCCCGAACTCCACGCCGATGTCGACGGCCTTGGTGGGCAGCGTCTTGTTCGACACCTTCGCGCCATACGGCTTCGCGGCCTTGAACTTGTCGTACATCAGCGAGGTGAGCGTGTCACCGATCTCGTACTGGTCCTTGCCCGCGTTCCATCGGTAGTCGCCCGCCATCTCCCAGACCATCGTGCCACCGATGCCCCGGTCGACCACGTAGTCGGCCTTCTTCGCCACCGACTCCTCGTCCTCCGTGGAGAGGAAGACCTTCTTGTCGGCGTTCCACAGCCAGGGCGCGACCAGCGAGGAGCTGTACTTGCGGGCGTAGGTGCCGGTCAGCTTGGTGTCGGCGGGGAAGCCGTAGTCGGTGACGTAGTCCCCGACGATGCCCTTCTCCAGGTTCTTGGCGTGCCACATCGGGTTGGAGCCCGCGGGGGACTCCTTGCCGTTGTCGTCCTTGTCGTGCCAGAGGTTGTCGATGCCGACCGCGCCGTCACCGCACTTGGTCAGGCCGGAGCCGGCCGGACAGCTGGTCGAGGCCGCCTTGCCCCAGAGCCCGTCGGTGCCACCCTGCACGTTCTTGAAGCCGCGCGTGTAGTACGGCAGGCCGATGTTGATGCGCCCGGCGGGCATCGAGCCGCGGAAGTAGTGGTAGGCCCAGTCGGTGTTGAGGTAGCCGATGCCGCCGTACTGGGAGCTGCCGTAGACGTTGGCGGCCGCGAGTTCGGCGTCCTTGCCGTCGTCGAAGAGCGAGGCGTTGGGGCCGACGTACTCGTTCCAGGCGCCGTGCAGGTCGTACGACATGATGTTGACGTAGTCCAGGTACTTCTGGACCTGGAAGGTCTCCATGCCGCGCAGCAGATAGCCGGAGGAGGGGGCCGCCACGGTCAGCATGTAGTGCCTGCCGTCGGCCGCGCCCGCCCTGTCGAGCTTCTGGCGCAGGGACTTCATCAGCGCCGCGTAGCCCTTGACGAGGCCGCCGCGCCGGGCGTTGGAGAGGGAGTAGTCGAGCGGGTTGCCCGCGTCCTTCATCGAGGTCGGGTACTCGTAGTCGATGTCGACGCCGTTGAAGCCGTACTTCTTGATGAAGGCGACCGCGGAGTCGGCGAAGGTGTCGATGCCCGCCTGGTTGACCGAGCCGTCGGCGTTGGTGGCCATCGAGTAGAAGCCGCCGGAGTCGACGCGCTTGCCGTCGTCGCCGAAGTAGCCGCCGGTCTCGGCCCAACCGCCCACCGATATCAGCGTCTTGACGTTCGGGTGCTGCTTCTTGAACTTGTTGAGCAGGTTGAAGTGGCCCTTGTAGGGGAGCGCCGGATCCATCTCGGCGCCCGCGACGCCGGGCCAGGTCATGCCGGTGGCGGCGTTCTTGTCGCTGTCGGAGCCGACGGAGAGCTTGTTGTCCTTGTCGACGTGGCCGAAGGCGTAGTTGACGTGGGTGACCTTGTCCCAGGGGATGTCGGAGGCGAGGTAGGCCGGCTCGCCGTTCTTCCCGGTGCGCCAGCCGGTGAAGTAGCCGATGACGCGCCGCTGGTGGTCGGCGCCCATCTTCTCGCGGCCCTCGCTGTCGTAGACGGAGCAGTACGGGACGTCGACGCCGGGCGTCCGGTAGAGGCCGTCGGGGCGGCAGGAGGCGTCGTCGGCGGCGGCGTGCGAGGCGCCGCCGGAGACCAGGCCGAGCAGCAGGCCGGCGAGTGCGGTGCCGGCCGCGAGCAGCGTGGGTCTCGCGCGGGTGGGGGACGGCAAGGGGGGCCTCCTGGAACGGTGCGGAAGACGGGACGGGGCGGAACAACACAACCGGTGAAGATGTGAATCGTTCCGGGGCCCGGCGTGCACACCGTCGGCTCCGGCTCCTCTGAGGTGACGCAGAGATTAAGAGGACTAGACCAGTGCGTCAATAGGTCTGGACCAAGTTGGTTGAACGGTGATGCTGTGAGCCAGGCCACAGCCGGTGACCCATATGGCCCTCGATCAGCCGTGGCACACTGGCCTCGTACCAGAAGCAGCGCACTCCGGGGTCGGTGTAATTCCGAACCGGCGGTTACAGTCCGCGACCCGGCCGCCTCCAGCGGCCGGTTGACCAGGTGAAATTCCTGGACCGACGGTGAAAGTCCGGATGGGAGGCAGTGCGCGGCGGGCGGGCATCTCTGCACGCCGTCGTAGTCGGATCGTTCCTGGCGTCCCCAGGGACGGTTCCCGGGTTTTTCCGGGGACACGGGTCCATGCGGCGTCGGCGTCGCCGCAGGTGTCGCAGCCCGTACGTTCTGTCGTCATCGACAGGCCCCGGAGTCCGTGCCCGAAGAGGCAGGAGGACCCGGTGGCGACCGCCGCAGCCGAAACAGCAGCGATGCAGCGTGCCATCACGCTGGCCGCGCACGGACTCGGCTCCACCAGCCCCAACCCCGTCGTCGGCTGCGTCGTCCTCGACGCCGCGGGCGAGCCCGTCGGCGAGGGCTGGCACCAGCGCGCCGGCGGTCCGCACGCCGAGGTGAACGCCCTGCGGGCGGCCGGTGAGCGGGCCCGCGGCGGCACCGCCCTGGTCACCCTCGAACCCTGCAACCACACCGGCCGCACCGGCCCCTGCGCCCAGGCCCTCATCGACGCCGGGATCGCCCGCGTCGTCTACGCGGTCGCCGACCCGAACCCCACCGCGACCGGCGGCGCCCGGACCCTGCGGGCGGCCGGCATCCGCGTCGAGCAGGGCCTGCTGGAGGCCGAGGCCGCCGAGTCCAACGCCGCCTGGCTCACCTCCGTGCGCCTCGGCCGCCCCCACGTCACCTGGAAGTACGCCGCCACGCTCGACGGACGCATCGCCGCCGCCGACGGCACCAGCCGCTGGATCACCTCCGCCGAGGCCCGCGCCGACGTGCACCGGCTGCGCGCCGAGTGCGACGCCGTCGTCGTCGGCTCCGGCACCCAGCGCGCCGACGACCCGCACCTCGCCGCGCGCCTCGCCACGGACACCGGGACGCCCGTCGTACAGCCGCTGCGCGTCGTCGTCGACACCAACGGCACCGCCGTCACCCCCGGCGCCCGCGTCCTGGACGACGCGGCGCCCACCCTGATCGCCGTCGCCGCCGACGTGACCGGCGGGCCCGCGGCCGACACCGTACGACTCCCGCGCGCGGCAGGCGGGTTGGACATCCCCGCGCTGCTCGACGCGCTCCACGCGCGCGGCGTGCGCTCCGTCCTCCTCGAAGGCGGCCCGACCCTCGCCGGGGCCTTCGTCGCCGCCGGCGCCGTCGACCGCGTCATCGGCTACCTCGCCCCCGTCCTGCTCGGCGCGGGCCCCGCCGCCCTGGCCGGCGGCGGAATCACGACCATCACCGAAGCGTTGCGGCTCGACGTGCGCGACACCGTCCGCCTCGGCCCCGACCTGCGCATCACCGCGACCCCCGTAGCGAAGGAGCACTGAAGTGTTCACCGGAATCGTCGAAGAGCTGGGCGAGATCACCGCCGTCGAGAACCTTCCCGACGCCTCCCGCTTCCGCCTGCGCGGCCCCGTGGTCACCGAGGGCGCGAAGCACGGCGACTCCATCGCCGTCAACGGCGTCTGTCTGACGGTCGTGGAGCACGAGGGGGACGAATTCACCGCCGACGTCATGGCGGAGACCCTGAACCGCTCCAGCCTCGGCGCGCTCGCCGTCGGCTCCCGCGTCAACCTGGAACGCCCCACCTCGGTCGGCGCGCGCCTCGGCGGACACATCGTGCAGGGACACGTCGACGGGACCGGCGAGATCCTCGAGCGCAAGCCCTCCGAGAACTGGGAGATCGTCAAGGTCTCGCTCCCCGCCGGGCTCTCCCGCTACGTCGTCGAGAAGGGCTCCATCACGGTCGACGGCGTCAGCCTCACCGTGGTCGACGCGGGCCCCGACTTCTTCACCATCAGCCTCATCCCCACCACCCTCGCGCTGACCACGCTCGGCATCAAGCAGCCCGGCGACCCGGTCAACCTCGAGGTCGACGTCATCGCCAAGTACGTCGAGCGCCTGCTCGGCGACCGGGCCCACGCGAGCACCCCGGAGGCCACCAAGTGAACTGGCTCAACGCCGAGGCCTTCACCGCCTTCGACCAGCACATCCTCTGGTCCGACATGATCGGCAACACTGTCGGCCTGATCGCCCTCGCCCTCGGCTGGCGGCGCTCGATATGGACCTGGCCCGCCCAGTTCCTCTCCGGCGTCATCCTCGTCGCCGCCTACGCCTCCGCGCAGCTCTCCGGCGGCGTCGGCAAGCAGCTCCTCGTCATCGGCGTCGCCCTGTGGGGCTGGCGGCAGTGGACACGCGGCAGGCGGCAGGCGCAGGACGGCTCCATCGCCATCCGCTTCGCCACCTGGAAGGAGCGCGGCCTCCTGCTCGGCGGCACCGCGGCCGGCACACTCGCCGTCGGCGCCCTGTTCAACGCCGTCCCCGACCTGTCCTGGAACCCCTGGCCGGACGCCTACATCTTCGTCGGCACCCTCGCCGCGATGATCGCCCAGGCCCGCGGCCTCGTGGAGTTCTGGTTCGCCTGGCTCCTCGTCGACGTGGTCGGCGTCCCGCTCGCCTTCAGCAGCGGCCTGGCCTTCTCGGGACTCGTGTACGTCGTCTATCTCGCCCTCGTCCTCTGGGGCATGCGCGACTGGTGGCTGCGCTCCCGCGCGACCGCCTCGCAGCCCGTCATGGAAGGAGCCCCGGCATGACCGTGGCACCGATCTGGCGCACCGCCAGCGATGAAGACCCCGCCGACCTCACCCTCGACCCCGTCGAGCAGGCCGTCCGCGACATCGCGGCGGGCCGCCCCGTCGTGGTCGTCGACGACGAGGACCGCGAGAACGAGGGCGACCTCGTCGTCGCCGCCGAGAAGGCGACCCCCGAGATCGTCGCCTTCATGATGAGCGAGTGCCGCGGCCTGATCTGCGCCCCGATGGAGCCCCTCGAACTGGACCGGCTCCGCCTCCCGCAGATGGTCGAGCACAACACCGAGTCGATGAGCACGGCTTTCACCGTCTCCGTCGACGCCGCTGCCGCGCACGGCGTCACCACCGGCATCTCCGCCGCCGACCGCGCCACCACGCTCCAGCTCCTGGCCTCCGGCACGGCCGCCGCCGACGACTTCGTGCGCCCCGGCCACATCTTCCCGCTGCGCGCCAAGCCCGGCGGCGTCCTGGCCCGCAACGGCCACACCGAGGCCGCCGTCGACCTCGCCCGGCTCGCCGGCCTGCGCCCCGCAGGCGCCATCGTGGAGATCGCCGGCGAGGACGGGAAGATGCTCCGTCTGCCCGAGCTCGTCCCCTTCGCCCGCAAGCACGGCCTGACGATCATCTCCATCGAGGACCTGATCGCCTACCGCCGCTCCGCCGAGCCCACCGTCCGCCGCGAGGCGGAGGTCCGGCTGCCGACCGCCTTCGGCGACTTCACCGCCTACGGCTACCGCTCCACCGTCGACGGCGTCGAGCACGTCGCCCTCGTCCACGGTGACATCGGCGACGGCGAGGACGTCCTGGCCCGCCTCCACTCGGAGTGCCTGACCGGCGACGTCTTCCACTCCCTGCGCTGCGACTGCGGCCCCCAGCTCGAGGCGTCCATGCGGCGCATCACCGACGAGGGGCGCGGCGTGGTGGTCTACCTCCGCGGCCACGAGGGACGCGGCATCGGCCTGCTCTCCAAGCTGCGCGCGTACGAGCTCCAGGAGCGCGGCAGCGACACCCTCGACGCCAACCTGGAGCTCGGCCTGCCCGCCGACTCCCGGGACTACGGCGCGGGCGCGCAGATCCTGCGCGACCTCGGCGTGCGCGGCGTACGGCTGATGACCAACAACCCCGACAAGACCGACGCGGTCCTGCGGCACGGCCTGAAGGTCACCGGGCGCGAGCCCATGCCCGTCGAGGCCGGCGAACACAATCTCCGGTACCTGCGCACCAAGCGGGACCGGATGGGGCACGACCTGCCCTGGCTGGACACCACCGAGGTGTCCGCCTGCGGAAACCAGTAAGCCGAGCAAGCACCGGACACGGTCGAAGGACATTGAGGAGAAGCGCGTGAGCGGCAAGGGTGCACCCGAACTGAGCGTCAAGAACTGCGGCGACCTGCGGGTCGCGGTGATCGCCGCCCAGTGGCACGAGAAGGTCATGGACGGACTCGTCGACGGCGCCCTGCGCGCCCTGGGCGAACTCGGCATCAGCGAGCCCACCGTGCTGCGCGTGCCCGGCAGCTTCGAGCTGCCCGTCGTCGCCAAGGTCCTCGCGGGCCGCGGCTACGACGCGATCGTCGCGCTCGGCGTCGTCATCCGCGGCGGCACCCCGCACTTCGAGTACGTGTGCCAGGGCGTCACCCAGGGCCTCACCCAGGTCTCCGTCGACACCGGCGTCCCCGTCGGCTTCGGCGTGCTGACCTGCGACACCGAGGAGCAGGCCCTGGACCGCGCGGGCATCGAGGGATCGAGCGAGGACAAGGGGCACGAAGCGGTCACCGCCGCCGTCGCCACCGCCACCACGCTCCGCACCGTCGCCGAACCCTGGCGCTGAGGGGAACCGCCCGGCCGCGTAGAGTGGCGACCATCATGTCCAAGAAGACTTTCGAGGAGCTCTTCTCCGAGCTCCGGCACAAGGCCGTCAACGGCGACCCCGCGACCTCCCGCACCGCCGAGCTGGTCGACAAGGGCGTCCATGCCATCGGCAAGAAGGTCGTCGAGGAGGCCGCCGAGGTCTGGATGGCCGCCGAGTACGAGGGCAAGGAAGCCGCCGCCGAGGAGATCTCCCAGCTCCTGTACCACGTGCAGGTGATGATGGTCGCCCGCGGCATCTCCCTCGACGACGTCTACGCCCACCTCTGAGCCGTACCGTCCCCGCCACGTTCAACCCACCTTCACGCAAAGGAATCCCGCCTCATGCTGCGCATCGCCGTCCCCAACAAGGGTTCACTGTCCGGACCTGCGTCGGCGATGCTCCATGAGGCCGGATACCAGCAGCGCAAGGAGTCCAAGGAGCTCGTCCTCGTCGACCCCGAGAACGAGGTCGAGTTCTTCTACCTGCGCCCCAAGGACATCGCGATCTACGTCGCGACCGGCCGGCTCGACATCGGCATCACCGGTCAGGACCTGCTGATCGACTCCGGCGCCGACGCCGAGGCGATCCTGCCGCTCGGCTTCGCCCGCTCCACCTTCCGCTTCGCCGCCAAGCCGGGCACGGCCGACGGCATCGAGGACCTGTCGGGCAAGACCGTCGCCACCTCCTACGAGGGCATCGTCGCCAAGCACCTCGCGGAGAAGGGCGTCGACGCCGCCGTCGTGCACCTGGACGGCGCCGTGGAGACCGCCATCGAGCTGGGCGTCGCCCAGGTCATCGCGGACGTCGTGGAGACCGGCACCTCGCTCCGCAACGCGGGCCTGGAGGTCTTCGGCGAGCCGATCATGAAGTCCGAGGCGGTCGTCATCCGGCGCACCGGCGTGGACGGCGACGAGCCGAAGGTGCAGCAGTTCCTGCGCCGCCTGCAGGGCGTCCTGGTCGCCAGGGCGTACGTGATGATGGACTACGACTGCCGCGCCGAGCACCTGGAGCGCGCCGTCGCCCTCACGCCCGGCCTGGAGTCGCCGACCATCTCCCCGCTGCACAACGAGGGCTGGGTCGCCGTGCGCTCCATGGTCCCGGCCAAGGAGGCCCAGCGCGTCATGGACGACCTGTACGCCCTCGGCGCGCGGGCCATCCTGACCACGGCCATCCACGCCTGCCGCCTCTGACCCGGCCGGAGCACCCGCCTCATGTCCGACGCCCCCGCCCTGCCCGCCCTGCCCGTCACCTTCCGTCCGACGCGGACCCGGGCCGTCCTGCTCACCGCGGGTGCCGCGATCTTCGTGGTGATCACGGCGATCGCGTTCCTGCTGCCCGCGCTGAGCCCGGGGGAGCGCACGAGCTTCGTCTTCACCGGCGCGCTGCTCTTCGGCGTGCTCGTGCTGCTCAGCAGGCCCAAGGTGGTCGCCGACGAGTCCGGCGTGACCGTCGTCAACATCGCGACGAGCCGGCGCCTCGACTGGGCCGAGATCGTGCAGGTCAACCTCCGCCCCGGCGACCCCTGGGTCTTCCTGAACCTCAGCGACGGCACCAGCCTGCCCGCCCTGGGCATCCAGCCGGGCATCGCCAAGCGGCAGGCCATCGCGGACGCCCGCGCCCTGAGCGCGCTCGCGGAGGCCCGGACGGCTCGCGAGGACTAGGGCCTGGACGCTGAGTGGGCTGTCTTGATTAATCTGGTGGCGGGGCACGCACGGTGCGCCGCCCCGCCCCTGCTGGGCCCGCCCGGCTCCCAGGGGCTCCTGCTATCCGAGGAGTGACTCCCTCCGGCGATGGACGGATCGTCCTGTAGTACCTGCGCCGCCCCCACCCGACATACCGGGACCCGTACGACCGGGGAGGCGGCGGCATGACAGTCCCCCTCCTGCTTCTCGGGGCGGCATTCCTGCTGATTCTCGCCAACGGCTTCTTCGTGGCGGCCGAGTTCGGCCTGGTCACCGTGGAGCGGCCGGACGCGGAGAAGGCCGCGGCCGACGGCGACCGACGCGCCCGCACGGTCGTCGGCGCCCTCAAGGAGCTGTCCTTCCAGCTCTCCGGCACCCAGCTCGGCATCACCATCACCTCGCTCGTCGTCGGCATGCTCGCCGAACCGGCCCTCGCGAGCCTGCTCGCGGGCCCGTTCACGGCGGCCGGCGTCCCCGAGGGCGCCGTCGGCGGTGTCTCCGTGGTGGTCGGCATGCTGCTCGCGTCCGCCGTGCAGATGGTGATCGGCGAGCTGGTGCCCAAGAACTGGGCGGTCTCGAAGCCGCTGCAGGTCGCGCGGTTCGTCGCGGGCCCGCAGCACGTCTTCGCGCGGCTCTTCCGGCCCGTGATCGCCCTCCTGAACGCCGTGGCCAACCGGCTGGTGCGCGCGCTCGGCGTCGAGCCCGCCGAGGAGCTGGCCTCCGCCCGCACCCCCGGCGAACTGGTCTCCCTGGCCCGCCACTCGGCCCGCGCCGGTGCGCTGGAGCAGGACACCGCCGACCTGTTCGTCCGTACCCTCTCCCTCGGCGAGCTGACCGCGCAGCACGTGATGACGCCGCGCGTGAAGGTCAGCGCGCTGCAGTCCTCGGCGACCGCGGAGGACGTGGTGAACCTGACCCGCGCCACCGGCCTGTCCCGCTTCCCCGTCTACCGCGAGCGGATCGACGAGATCGTCGGCGTGGTCCACCTCAAGGACGCCCTCGCGGTCCCCGCCGACGAGCGGCTCAGGACCTCCGTGGGCCGCATCGCGCAGTCGCCCCTGCTGGTCCCCGAGACCCTGCCCGTGCAGCCCCTCCTGGAGCGGCTGCGCAGCGAACAGCCGATGGCCGTCGTCGTCGACGAGTACGGCGGCACGGCCGGCGTCGTCACCCTGGAGGACATCGTCGAGGAACTCGTCGGCGAGGTCCGCGACGAGCACGACCGCTTCGACCTGCCCGAGCTGTGCGCGGCGCCCGCCGACGAGGCCGGGCCCGCGTGGGACGCCGACGGCGGCTGCCGGGTCGACACGCTCCAGCGCATAGGACTCGACGTCCCCGAGGGCCCGTACGAGACCGTCGCGGGCCTCGTCGCCGATCTGCTCGGCCGCATCCCGGCCCCGGGTGACCGGGCCGAACTCCCCGGCTGGCGGCTCTCGGTGCGCCAGGTCGGCCACAACCGGGCGGAGCGGGTGCGTCTCGTCCGCCTGCACGACACCGGCGCCGCCCGTGCCGAGGCCGCCGAAGCCGCCTCCGCCGTGGGCCGACCCGTGGAGGCACTGCGATGAGCCTGCTGCAACTCCTCTTCGCCGTCCTGCTGGTGCTCGCCAACGGCTTCTTCGTGGGCGCCGAGTTCGCACTGGTCTCGGTGCGCCGCAGCCAGATCGAGCCGCTGGGCACCAAGCGCGCCCGCCAGGTCCTGTACGGCCTGGAGCATCTGCCGCAGATGATGGCCGCGGCCCAGTTCGGCATCACCGTGTGCTCGCTGACGCTCGGCGCCGTCGCCGAGCCGACCGTCGCCCACCTCCTGGAGCCGGTCTTCGAGGCGGTCCGGCTGCCCGAGGGCATGATCCACCCGCTCGGCTATGTGATCGCGCTGGCCCTCGTCGTCTTCCTGCACCTGGTCATCGGCGAGATGGTCCCGAAGAACCTCGCGATGGCGGCCCCCGAGAAGACGGCCCTCTGGTTCAGCCCGGGTCTTGTCGCCTTCGCCCGGCTGTGCCGTCCGGTGACCGCGGCGCTCGGAGCCTGCGCGCGCCTCGTCCTGCGGCTCTTCGGGGTGGAGCCCAAGGACGAGGTGGAGGCGGTGTTCACCAGCGTCCAGCTGGGCCGTCTCGTGGAGGACTCCGGCCAGGCCGGTCTGCTTGACCCCGTCGAGCAGGAGCGCCTGGAGGACGCCCTCGAACTGGGGTCGCGGCCGGTCACCGACGTCCTGCTCGACCGGGCGTCCCTGGTGACCGTGGGCCCCTCGGTCACCCCGGCCGGGGTCATCGAGCTCACCGGCCGCACCGGTTACTCCCGTTTCCCGGTCTGCGCGGAGAACGGCGCCTTCATGGGCTACCTCCACGTCAAGGACGTACTGGACCTGGAGGAGTCCGACCGGGCCGTGCCGCAGCAGGTGTGGCGGCCGATGACCACGCTGCGCTCGGAGCTGCCGCTCGACGACGCGCTGACGGTGATGCGGCGCGCCGCGACCCATCTGGCGCAGGTCGCCGACGCCTCCGGGAGGGTGCTCGGTCTTGTCGCCCTGGAGGACGTCCTTGAACTCCTGGTCGGCGAGGTCCGTGATCCGGCGCACCGGGTCACGCTGCCGCGCTCCCCGGCGGAGGAGACCCACAGGGACCCGGCGCTCACGGCCGGCCGACCGGGCTGAGGCGGCGCCGCCGCCCGCGAGGCTCTCCGTCCTCGTGGGCGGTGCCGTCCGGTCCTCAGATGCCCGGGGTGTCCTGCGGCCCGCGCCCGGAGAGCACTTCGCCGTAGGCCTGCATGAGGTCCGGCAGCCGCAGGGTCGACAGGTCGGCCCGGCTCGGCTCGCCGGGATAGCCGGAGAGGCGCAGGTCGCGGTAGGCGCAGCTCTTCTCGTACAGGGTGCGCAGGAAGCGGCCGTTGCCGAGCTCGTCGATCCAGGCCTGGTCCACGACGTGGCCGCTGATGGAGCGCAGCTCTTCGAGCGCCTCCTCGTCCCATACGTCGCCGTTGTCGGCGGCCAGCACCTCGCCGATGGCGGTGAGTTCGAGCGGGCGGTACGAGGGGAAGTCGACGCGGGTGGTGAAGCGGGAGGAGAGACCGGGGTTGGCGGCGAGCAGCCGGTCCATGCCCTCGGGGTAGCCGGCGAGGATGACGACGAGGTGGTCGCGGTTGTCCTCGGCGCGTTTGAGGAGCACCTGCAGGGCCTCGTCCCCGTACGCGTCGCCCTTGCCGTAGCCGGAGTTGGAGAGCGAGTACGCCTCGTCGACGAAGAGGACGCCGCCGATCGCCGAGTCGATCAGTTCGTTGGCCTTCACCGCGGTCTGGCCCAGATACTCGCCGACCAGGTCGGCGCGTTGCGCCTCCACGAGATGGTCGCCGCCGAGCAGGCCGAGGGCGTAGAAGACGCGGCCCAGGATGCGGGCGACGGTGGTCTTGCCGGTGCCGGAGGGGCCGGAGAAGACGAAGTGTCGTTTCGGCGGCTGGACGGGGAGGCCCTGCGCGGCCCGCAGCCGCGCCATGTTCAGCTGTGCGGAGAGCGCCTTGACCTGCCGTTTCACCGGCTCCAGCCCCACCATGCCCTCCAGTTCGGAGAGGGCCGCCTCCAGGAGCGCGGGGTCGGTGGGGCCCGGCGGGAGCCGCGGGGTCCCCGCCTTGACGGGGATGATCGCCTTCTCGCGCACGACGTCGGTCTCGGCCGGGCCCGAGCCGCCCTCGGCCGTCGACGGGCCGCCACCGGAGGGCAGTTCGGGCCCGGTCACCTTCACGTCGCGCCCTTCCGTGCCGAAGAGCGTGTCGATGCCGTCGGGCGCCTCCAGCACGTCCTGGCCCACCCCGGTCAGGCTGATGGCGGCGGCGAGGTCGGCCGCCTCGTCGTACCCGTCGCCCTCGGCGATCGCCGCGAGCCGGGCCGAGGTGTCCATGAAGGAGGCGTCGACCCGGTGCACCGCGCGGTACAGCGGCAGGGCCGCGGCCGAGCGGCCGGTGCCCTCGTGGGCGCGGGCCAGCCAGTAGCGCAGCTCCTTGCGCTGCGGCTGTTCGCTGCGGCAGCGCATCAGGGCGGCGGAGAGCAGGGGCTCGGCCTGGCCGTACGTCTCCAGGCGGACCCGCGCCATGCCGCCGAAGAGTCCGGCCTCGATGCCGAGCATCGGGTCGTCGATCAACGGGTCCGTGTGCCGCACCAACTGCTCCCAGTCCTTGACCAGATAGGCGCGGCAGGCGTGCAGGAAACGCACCTGCGGGTCGGCGTCGACCGGCGGCAGCCCCGCCAACGCCCGGTCGAGCTCCGGGACATGGCGGCCGTCCAGCCAGTGGGAGGCGTGGGCGAGCAGCAGGTCGCGGGTGTTCTCCAGGACGGGCTGCACCCACCAGCCCAGCCAGTACCAGGAGTTGAGGGCGCGGGCGTGCCGGGTGCGCTGCTCGCCGAACCGGTCGCGGTGCTGGAACATCCGCAGCAGCGCCGTCGTCGTGTCGATGCGCAGCGCGTGCAGCCCGAGCCAGCCGTCGGCCATTGCGGGGTCCATCCGCACCGCGGCCCGGAACTCCTCCTCCGCCTGCGGATAGGCTCCCATCGTGTAGGCGTCGACGCCCCGGAGCCAGGCGAGGTCGGCCGGGGCGGGTGAGCCCACCGCGTCGAAGTCCATCAGGTCCCCCACAAACCGTGCCCCCGTTTGCGTACCGCCGGACTTGGTGCCCGCCGGCGTCTGTGCTGAACCGCTGTGCCGTGGACGGGAGTTGTTCCGATGCGCGGAGCTTCCGTCCGAAAAAGCGCACCGATACGCATCGTACCTGCGGGGGAGCGGTCGGCCGTAGGGTGCCGCACCGGGAGATCGGCCGGAAAGGGCCGTACGGGAGCCGGCCCGATGGTGACCGACGGTGAGCGGACGGCGGCTCGCAGCGGTCGGAAATCGGGCCCGGAGGGCAGAACGAAGCCCCCGATCACGGGGGAACAACCGGGGGCTTCGCGTCTGCGGCGGTCGTCTTGGGACCGCACATTCAGAACGTAAGTCCTGTAAGGGCCCTGGGTCAAGCAGAGTTGAGGCACTCGCGAAAACTCACCGGGTCGATCGGAAGGGGTTTTCCGGGACTTCAGCGGACCGCCGACGGCCCTTCACTCTGTGTGACGAATCCGGTCCCCGCAGGCGCCCCACCCGGCCCGGCTACCACCTCGTATCCCTCTGGGCGCTGCCGCACCAGAAGGTGCGCGAAGGGCCGGGAGGGGTCCTCGGCGAAGTGCCGGAGTTCCGCGGGCTCCCAGCCGTCCCAGAAGTCGCTCTGGACCGTCCCGTCCCGTCGGCGTCCGCGCCGCCACGACTCCTCCCTCGCCACATCCATCCACAGCACGGCGGCGAGGTGCGGACGCAGCGCCCGACGGCCCGCCCCGACCCCCTCGACGATCACCACGGGGGCGGGGGGCAGGGGCGTGTCCGCGGGGCCGAACCGCCGCTCGTGCCAGTCGTACGTCGCGTAGCGCGCCGTCTCGCCGCGGGAGAGGGGTTCGAGGACCTGCCGGCGCAGCCGCGGGACCCAGTCGAACAGCTCGGCGTGGCTCGCGATGTCGTCGAGCCGCAGGAGGGGCGCGTCGCCGAGCGCCCCGGCCAGGCGCCGGGCGAACGTCGACTTGCCCGAGCCCGCGTGGCCGTCCACGGCGATCAGCCGGACCGGGCCGCAGGAGGGCGCGAGCCCGCGCAGGGCGTCGGCGAGGCGGGGGAGCGGGGTGGTGGCGCGCTGTCCTGTCATCACCGGCAAGGGTACGACCGCGGAGGGATGTGTTCCGCGCGCCGTCGCAGGTCATGCCATTGGTTGAGGCCAATATTGGTGCGCACGGCAGTGCTCGGGACGCTGGCAGAAGTCGGCCGGGACCGGCCATAGTTGGCCCACTTCCGTGCATCCGACCCGACCGTTCCGGATCCCGCCGGAAACCACGTCGACTGGGGGTCCCGCCATGGACCGAGCAGACAGAACCGACCGCACCGAGAGCACCGACCGCACCGGCAGAACCGACCGCACCGGCAGCACCTCCCGTACCGGCGGTCCGGGTCACACTGACCACATGACCCGCAGATCCGTCCTCGCCACCGCCGCGGCCGCGGCCGCCCTCGCGGTGACCGCCACCCCCGCCCTGGCCGCGGCTCCCGCGAAGGCCGGGGGCCGCGCCCCGCGCGCGGACCGCCCGGTGGACAACCGCTTCTGGACCTCGTACAAGGAGTGGAGCACCGGCACCGCCGAGGGCACCGGCCCCGGCACCGGGGCCCGCCCCGGCGTGCGGATCGTCCGGCCCGTGGGCCGCACCGACTACACCGACCCGCACACCGGCACCACCGCCACCTGGGAGTACGCCAGGTGGACCTCGCCGACACACCGCTCGACGGTCCCCGCCACCGAGGTGATCGCCTCCTGGAACGCCGGGACCCCGGCCGGGACCTGGCTCCAGGTCGAGCTGCGGGGCACGTACTCGGACGGGGCGAGGACGCCGTGGTACGTGATGGGCCGCTGGACCTCGGGCGACGACGAGACGAAGGACATCCGGCGGACCTCGGTCGACGACCAGACCGACGACAAGTCCACGGTCTGGACGGACACGCTCTCCGTCGATGACGCGAGCACGGGTCTGCGCGTCGTCTCGTACCAGCTCCGCCTGACGCTGTACCGCAGGCCGGGCGCGGCCGAGAGCCCCACGGTGTGGCGGCTCGGCGCGATGGCCTCGGACGTCCCCGACCGCTTCACCGTCCCCGCCTCCGAGCCGGGCCTCGCCGCGGAGCTGGCGGTGCCGCGCTACTCGCAGGAGATCCACGCCGGCCAGTACCCGCAGTACGACAACGGCGGCGAGGCGTGGTGCAGCCCCACCTCCTCGCAGATGATCATCGAGTACTGGGGCCGCAGGCCGACGCCGGAGCAGCTGGCCTGGGTCGACCCCTCCTACGCCGACCCGCAGGTCTGCCACGCGGCCCGCCAGACCTTCGACTACCAGTACAACGGCTGCGGCAACTGGCCCTTCAACGCCGCGTACGCCGCGACCTACCCGGACCTCCAGGGCGTCGTGACCCGCCTCGCCTCGCTCACCGAGCTGGAGTCCCTGATCGCCGCGGGCATCCCGGCCATAACCTCGCAGTCCTTCCTCAAGGAGGAGCTGACGGGCGCGGGTTACGGCACGTCGGGCCACTTGATGACGGTCATCGGCTTCACGGCGGACGGCGACGTGATCGCCAACGACCCGGCGTCCCCGACCGACGCCGCGGTGCGCCGCGTCTACAAGCGGAGGGAGTTCGAGAACATCTGGCTGCGCACGAAGCGCTACAACGCCTCGGGCAAGGTCGTGTCCGGCACGGGCGGCGTCTGCTACCTCTACTTCCCGACCAAGCTGTCCGCGCGGCAGCGCGCCGCGCTCGCGGCGGTCGGGGTGCGCTGAACAGACGTACGAAAAGTGCCCGCTCTCCGGGAGGGGAGCGGGCCCCGGCCACCCCGGTTCCGTGTTCGGGGAACAACACACGCATTTCGCGCACCCAACCCGGGGCCACCGCGTTCTACGGTCACGTCAGACCTGATCGACGAAATGCGGGAACCTTATGGATGTGCAGCACCCCCCGGCCCTGTCGGACCTGAGCGATCTGCAGCGTCGCGGCCGCGCGTGCGTCGCGTGCGGGGTCGCTCTCGACAACGCCACCGCGGTCGACCTCGGCAGCCGCCCCGACGCGGCCGTCGACCACCGTGCCGAGCTGTTTCCCCGTGCCTGCCCGTCCTGTGCGGCGGGGGGAACGTCATGACGTCGGCGACATCCGCCGAGGCGCAGGGGAGGCTTCTCGACCACCTCGACCAGTGCGGGGCGTGCCGGCGCCTCCAGTACTGCCCCACGGGCAGGCGGCTGCAACGGCAGGTGCGGGAGGCCCGCAATGATCTGCGCCCGGTGTGACCGGCCCATCGTCCCGGGCCAGCCGTACACCGCCCACACCATCCACAGCGCCTCGGCGGGCGGCGCCACGGTCCGCATCCACGTGGTCTGCCCGGGCGTCAGGGCGCGGCGGTGACCTCGGTGACCGACGGCGGGCATGCGTGTGCCCGCCCACCCCTGGGGGCGGGCGGGCACACGCCGGCTCAGCGGTCGCGGTCCTCGCGCAACGAGTCGCGCATGCCCTCGGCCTTGTCGCGCATGTTGTCCGCCGCGTCCTTGGCCTTGCCCTTGGCCTGGTCGGTCTTGCCCTCGGCGGCCATCCGGTCGTTGCCGGACGCCTTGCCCATCATCTCTTTGGCCTTGCCCTTTGCCTTGTCCATGGCGTTGTCGCCCATGACGGCTCCTCTGGTCGGGGATGGCTACACGCTATGAGGTGCGGAGGAGTAACGCATTTCGGGCAGACGGCGAGGGCCCCGTCCGGTCGGCCGGACGGGGCCCTGGTGCGACGCGGTCAGTTCAGCGCGGCGGGGGTGCTGTAGTAGAACGTCACCTTCGGCCACCCGCGCGAGGCGCCGATCTTGTTGAGCGCCTCCGCGATCTCCAGCGGCGTGATCTGCTTGGCCGCAGGGGCGTTGTCGATCTTGATGCTGAACGAGATGTCCATCATCGCGTCGATGTCACCGATGCTGGTGCTCCCCGAGAACTGCGTGCCGTCCGCGGTCTCGACGGTCGTCGATCCGGCCGTGTCGGCCGCCTGGGCCGCCTGCGCCGTACCCGCCGCCTCGGCGGACTCGCCGTCGGCCGCGCGGGCCGTCCCCGCGGATGCCAGGGCCGCGCCCGCGGCCGCACTGCCCGAGTAGCCCAGCAGGGCACGTCTGGAAACTCCGGTCATGATGGCTGTTCCCCTCCTGATCACGATCTCCCCCCTGGAGATCGACTGTGATCATAAGGACGGAAGGTGCGCCGCGGGACCGAATGAGATCATCCGTTTCTTTCGGGCCCACGGCGCGCCCCATCGCGTCCGCGTCGCTCAGCTGGCCGGGTCCACCACCCAGTCCGGATGTCCCGGCATCGGTGGGGTCTTGGAGCCGTACAGCCACGGGTGGAGGAAGCCCTCCAGGTCCTCGCCCGCGACCTTCGACGCCAGCTGGACGAAGTCCCGCGTGCTCGCCGTGCGGCCCTTGAACCCGGTGAGCCAGGCCCGCTCGATCTTCTGGAACGTGGCGTCGCCGACCTGCTCGCGCAGCGCGTACAGGACCAGCGCCGAGCCGTCGTACCGCATGCGCTTGAAGAGGTTCGGCTCGGTCGGCTCGGCGGGGGCGCCGTAGTCCTTGCGCCACTGGTCGTGGGCCCGGTAGGCGGTCTTCATGGCCGCCTCGAAGCTGTCCCCGCCGTGCTCCTGTGAGTACGCGCGCTCGTAGAAGCGGGCGTGGCCCTCGCTCAGCCACAGGTCGGACCAGCTCTTGAGGGCCACGCTGTCGCCGAACCACTGGTGGGTGAGCTCGTGGACCATGTTCCGCTCGGCGTCGACCTGCGTGCCGAGCAGGTCCGCCTTGGGGACGAGGGAGAGGGTCTGCGTCTCCAGGGCCACGCCGAGGTCGGTGTCGCCGACCAGGAGGCCGTAGCGGTTGAAGGGGTAGGGGCCGAGCTTCTCCTCCAGCCACTTCAGGTGGTCCGGCGTGAGTTTGCGGTACGCGGCCGTCGGCTCGGCCAGCGCCTCGGGGACGACGTCACGCAGCGGGAGCCCGCCGGGGCCCTCGCCGTCGACCAGCCGGAACTTGCCGACGGCGAGCTGCACGAGCTGGGTGGAGAGCGGCTGTTCGGAGTCGTACGTCCAGCGCACCCGGCCGTCGGGGCGCTCGGCGCGCGAGACCAGCTTGCCGTTGGCGACGGCCGTGCGGTCGCCCGGGGTCGTGATGCGGAAGGTGATCGGCGCGCGCTTGCTCGGGTGGTCGTCGGCCGGGAAGATCATCCGGGCGCCGTTCGGCTGGGGGTAGACCACCGTGCCGTCGGGCGTGGGGATCCAGCCGTAGTCCTCGATGGCGTCGTCGCGGTGCCGGGTCTGGGTCGGGTCGGCGGTGTACGTGACCTTGACGGTGAACGAACTCCCCTTCGCTATCGGGGACTTGGGTGTGACCGTCAGCTCGTCGCCCGCGCGCGATGCGCCCGCCGCGGAGCCGTCGACGGTGACGGTGTGCAGGGTGTTGCCGGCGAAGTCCAGGTTGAAGCGGGACAGCGCCTGGGTGGACCGCGCCCTGATCGTCGTCGTCGCCTCGAAGGGGGTCTTCGGCGCCTGCCAGTCGAAGTCCAGGTAGTAACGGTCCACCTCGTACCCGCCGTTGCCGTCCAGCGGGAACAGCGGGTCGCCGAGGCCGGGGGCGCCCGGCGAGGGCTTCTCGGTCCCGGTCGTCGCGGCCTGCGAGACCGGTGCGGTGAGGGCGGCAGCCGCGGTGATCGCGGCCGCGAGGGCGAGCCGCCCTCTGCGGCGCGGGCGGGGCGGTGTCGTCCGGTTCGTGCTCATCGGGAACCTCTCGGTCGTACGGTGCGCGGGCGAACGGACGGGGGGACGCCCCGCCGTCCGTGGTTAGACGCGCGGCACCGCGTCCGAGTTGCGGGGTGACCAACGTCTCTCCCGCGGGAGCGCTTCCGGCTGGCATGGTGTAGGGGGATCCCGCGCGGCGCTCGGTACGCGTACGTGGGGGTTCCGTGGGGGGAGTCACCTGCCGTACGAACGTCAGCGAGAAGACATGACCGCGACCTCTGCCACCGCCGTCCGCGCCAAGGCCCGCACCGGCGGCCCCCAGGAAGACGGGCCGAAGATCCTGGAACACCTCGCGGGCTGGACCCTCGTCGTCGTCCTCGCGATGCTCGTCACCCAGTCCGGCCTGATGTGACGTCGCTCTCCTGACCGCCGGCTCCGGGGCCCTTGCCGCCGGAGCCCGCCAAGTCGTCGAGGCCCGCCCGCCAGTGCCGCCCCGGCAGCCCCACGAGCCCGTAGAGCCACCGCACCGGTGAGCGCCGGTGCAGCAGCGTCACGCCCGCGACCACCGCGAAGAGCGGAAGGCCGAGCCAGCCGCCGACGAGCCGCACCAGCACACTGGCGAGGAGCGCGCCCACGAACGGCAGCCCGTACACCCCGGCCGCCGCGATGGCGACGCCCAGGAGCCTCGGCACCTTGCGGTCCTCGTCGGCGCCCGGCAGCGACCAGCCCTCCATCAGCCAGCCGATCTCGGTGATCAGCATGGTGCCGATCACCGCGGCCCCGAAGAGCAGCAGCGCGAGGAACGTGCCGGACGTCAGGAAGTCCAGTACGTGGTTGACGACGCTGTCCTTCGGCCAGTCGGCGAAGTCGCCGGCGCCGGGGGAGAGGAAGCGTTCGTACCCCCGGCCGTCCCACCCGTGGATCAACGTCCCGAAGAGCAGGAAATACCCCCCGACGCAGGTCAGGTACGCCCAGTAGCCGGCCCCCACGAGCACCAGACCCTGGGCCACCAGGAAGCCGATGATCGCCGCGACCGGGATCCCGCCCGCGTAGAAGAGCACGAACCCCGCCCACACGCCCTCGTGGCCCTCCGCCACGTGCATGGTCGCCCAGGCCGGGTTCTGCCACAGCAGGAAGAGCCCGGTCGGCACCATCAGGACGGCGGCGAAGAGCGCGGTGAGCGACAGATAGGGGTTGGCGGCCCGGCTGCGCGTGCGCGGCCCCTCGCCCGCGTTGATCCGCTCCCACACCTGGAGCTGCCGGCCGGCCGAGACGGCGGACGTCGCGCCGATCGCGTACGCCCAGAAGAGGGCCGCCTGGATCTGGATCATGCCGGACCCCTCATGCCGACGCCTTGAGGCTGAGTCCGCCCGCCACGATCGAGTCCGAGGTGACCAGGGCCTGTTCGGCGCTGACGTCCGTCATGAAGACGAACGGCGGCACGACGGGCGGCACGGGCAGCTTGTCGGGGGTGAAGGTGAGGCAGAGGATGCCCTCCAGGCACCCACGGAACTTGGTCAGGTAGAGCGTGACGTCGCCGCTGAGGTCCAACGTGTCGGCGCCCAGGGCAAGTTCCTCGCTGCCGTCGCGCGTGGTCAGCTCGTAGTCGGTGAGCGAGGCCGCCTTCATCCGCAGCACCATGACCTTCAACGGCCCGTCCGCCGTGGGGATCTCGCGGACCCCCGCCAGCAGGAACCCCTGCGGCGCGAAGAGCGTCGTGGTGACGGTCGGCGGCACCCGCGCCGCGACGATCGCCTCCGAGGGGGCCGCCTTCGCCTCAGGGGCGAGCGCCTTCGCGGGGCTCCCGTGCGCCACCAGCCCCGCGACCATCGCGACGGGGAGCAGCACGCCGAGCGTCCGCGTGCCCTGCCCGTCCCGCACCCGGGGGCGGGACGGATCCTCCTCGGCGTCCTCCGGCACCGGGGTCCAGCCGAACCCCATGGCGCTGCCGGTGATCCCGAGCAGCATGCCGATCAGGAACCCGCCGAGGTTGGTGGCCGCGAACGAGAGCACCGAGAGGATCAGGGCGTTGACGCTCACGTAGTGGTGCGTGTGCGGCAGCAGCCACAGGAAGAGCCCCGCCACGACCAGGGCGATCCCGATGCCGAGCGCCGCGATCCCGCCGAGCCCCAGGCTGACCAGCACGGAGAGCGGCGAGAGCGGGGTGACGAGGAGCTCGGTGCCGCCGAGGATGAGCAGCAGCCCGCCCCAGAACGGCCGGGTCCGCCGCCATCTGCGGACGACCCGGCGCTGCTCGGGCCAGGGGAGGCGGCGGTCGAGCCAGCCGCCGCCGTCCCCGCGGAAGGGTCTGACCCCGCCCCTGCCGCCGCCGGTCAGAAGCACTTCTTGCCGCCGAGGCTGACGTCGACCCGCATGCCCTTGAGACGGAAGTTGCCGCCGGTCGCCGACCAGGCGTGCGACTTCACGCCCGCGACCTCGATGTCGCCGGCCTGGAGCCCGAACTTGCCCTTCTCGCCCTTGACCCCGGGCACCTCGTCGAGCGTCGAGGCGTCCCGGCCGATCTCCGCGGTGCCGAAGCGGGCGTCGCCGACCAGGTCCTCGCCGTCGATGACGAGGTTGCTGGCGGTGACGTCGCCCGCGTCGCCGCCTGCGGTCAGTTTGAACACGACGTTGCCGACCGGGGTCTTCACCTCGGCGGCCTGGCAGATGTCGGAGAGGGTGGCGTCACCGATCCCGAGGAGCGCCACGGGGTGCCCCTTGCCGTCGATGTCCCGGTCCGTCTGGACGTACGAGGACAGGCCGTCGCTGGTCAGTTTTCCGGAGGCCACCTGGAAGCTGGTGCCCGAGACGGCGAAGGACGCGGCGAGCGCCCCCTCGGCCATCACGGAGGCCATCACACCGACGGCCAGGACGGCCGGCAGAGCCACCACGGCCGTCTTCTTCCAGGAGGTTCTGCCCTCGCGTAACGCGGTGCGTGCTGCGCCCACTTGTCTTCCTCCCGTACGTCGTTCCGCGTCGTCAAGCGTGCGTAAGGGGAGTGCGTGAAGCGCCGTCGGGAGCCGGGCCGGCAGGCGACACCGGTCTGCCATACTGCGGACATCCCGAGGCAGTTGGAGACTAGGGCCGAAATTGAATAATAGTCAACAGCGCGGTACGGACCGCTCCGCGGCGCGCCGCGGTGAACTGATCACCATCGGCCGGAAGCTGTTCGCCGACACGTCCTACGACGCCCTGTCGATGGACGACATCGCGAAGCAGGCGGGCGTCGCCAAAGGGCTGATCTACTACTACTTCAAGTCCAAGCGCGGCTATTACCTCGCGATCATCGAGGACTCCGTCGCCGATCTGGTGGCGCGCGCGGGCCGCCACGACGACCTCCCGCCCGTGGAGCGCGTGCAGCGCACCATCGACGGCTATCTGCGCTACGCCGAGCACCACCAGGCGGCGTACCGGACGATCATCAGCGGCGGCGTCGGCTTCGACGCCGAGGTGCACGCCATACGGGACGGCGTGCGCGAGGCGCTGATCGCGGCGATCGCCGAAGGGGCCTACGGCCGCAAGGACATACCGCGGCTGGCGCGCACGGCGCTGCTCGGCTGGCTGTGCAGCGTGGAGGGCATCACGCTCGACTGGATCGGCCACCGGGGGCTGCCGCGCGAGACGGTCGGCTCGCTCCTGGTGCGCACCCTCGGGGACACGATGCGGGTCATCGAGGACTTCGAGCCGTCGTACCCGGCGCCCGCGCGCCCCTGAGGGGTCACGCGCGAGAAGGGGCGGGAGCCGGCCGGCTCCCGCCCCTTCTCCTGTGTGCACAAGGTCAGTTGATGGCCTTGATCAGCTCACCGTTGGAGGTGTCCCCGCTCAGCTCCCAGAAGAAGGTGCCGCCGAGGCCCTGCTGGTTCTTGTAGTTCATCTTCCCCGCGATGGTCGCCGGGGTGTCGTAGCTCCACCAGTTGTTCCCGCAGTGGGCGTACGCGGTCCCGCCGACCGTGCCGTTGGCGGGGCACTTGGTCTTCAGTTCCTTGTAGTCGTCGATGCCCTGCTCGTACTTGCCCGCGGCCGGGCCGGTCGCGGTGCCGCCGGGCGCCTTCTGCGTGACGCCCGTCCAGCCGCGCCCGTAGAAGCCGATGCCGAGCAGCAGCTTCTGGGACGGGACGCCGAGCGACTTCAGCTTCTTGATCGTGGCGTCGGAGTTCCAGGACTCCTTGGGGATGCCGCTGTACGAGGTGAGCGGCGAGTGCGGGGCGGTCGGCCCCTTCGCGTCCCAGGCGCCGAAGTAGTCGTACGTCATCGGGTTGTACCAGTCGACGTACTGGGCCGCGCCCGCGTAGTCGGCGGCGTCGATCTTGCCGCCCTGCGAAGCGTCCGCGGGGATGGCCGAGGTCACCAGGTTCTTGCTGCCGAACTTCGAACGGACCGCGGCCATCAGGTTCTTGTACGCGGCGCGTCCGCTGGTGTCACACGTCAGACCGCAGGCGTTGGGGTACTCCCAGTCGATGTCGATGCCGTCGAAGACATCGGCCCACTTGGAGTTCTCGACCAGGTCGTAACAGGACTGGGCGAACGCGGCGGGGTTCTTCGCCGCCTCGGTGAAGCCGCCCGACCAGGTCCAGCCGCCGAACGACCAGAGGACCTTGAGGTTCGGGTGCTTCTTCTTGAGCTTGCGCAGCTGGTTGAAGTTGCCGCGCAGCTCCTGGTCCCAGGTGTCGGCGACGCCGTCCACGGACTGGGCCGCGGTGTAGGCCTTGTCGGTCGCGGCATAGGCGTCGCCCATCGTGCACTTGCCGCCCTGGACGTTCCCGAAGGCGTAGTTGATGTGCGTGAGCTTGCCGGCCGAACCGGAGGTCTCGATGTTCTTGACGTGGTAATTCCGGTCGTAGACACCCCATTCGGTGAAGTATCCGACGACCTTGGAACCGGCGGCGGCCTTCGTCGTGGTGCCCTTGTCCTGTTCGGCGGCGGCGCTGCCCGCGCCGGCCAGGAGACCCGCGCCGAGCGCGGCGCAGCAGGTGGTGGCGAGGAGCGCCCGGAGGGCGGCGCGGGGGGTGTGCGGTCTGAGCATCGTGTCTCCTCGTGGGGGAAACAGGGTGGGGGAAGTGGTGCTGTGGACCTGCGGGTGACACTTGGCATGAACGCGGTAAGACGTCCGTGGGAACAGTAGGAGGACTAGACCAGTGCGGTCAATGGTTCGTACCAATCCGGGCGCCGTCGGCGATCTTCGGTTATCTTTCGAGTAAGCGGTCGTTAACTAGTGACGGGCTGCCGCCGATCGGGCATACTCAACGCGCCACAGCCGCTGGTCAGCTCCCTCCGTGACCCGGAAGGAGACCCTGGCTGGGCATCGTTTCCCGGCGGCGCCGCCCCACCCAGCGCGGGCTCCGCCGCAGCCCCACAGGGAGGAAAGCGCCATGCCCGACCACATCGCGCAGTCGGTGGACCGTCAGCTGCCCACGGATGAGGCCAGGGATCTGCTCTCGCTCGTCCGGGACATCGCGCAGCGCGAGATCGCCCCGAAGGCGGCGGAGGAAGAGGACGCCGGGCGCTTTCCCCGCGAGGTCTTCACGCTGCTCTCCGAGTCCGGCCTCCTCGGGCTCCCCTACGCCTCGGAATTCGGCGGCGGCGACCAGCCCTACGAGGTCTACCTCCAGGTCCTGGAGGAGCTCGCCGCCGCCCGCCTGACCGTCGGCCTCGGCGTCAGCGTCCACACGCTCGCCTGCCACGCGCTCGCCGACTACGGCACCAAGGAACAGCAGGCCGACCACCTGCCCGCCATGCTCGGCGGCGGCCTCCTCGGCGCGTACTGCCTCTCCGAGCCCGCCTCCGGGTCCGACGCCGCCTCGCTGCGCACGAAGGCCGTCCGGGACGGCGACGACTGGGTCGTCACCGGCACCAAGGCGTGGATCACGCACGGCGGCATCGCCGACTTCTACACGGCCATGGCCCGCACCGGCGGCGAGGGTGCCCGCGGCGTGACGGCCTTCCTGGTGCCGGGCGACGCCGAGGGGCTGGGCGCGGCGGCGCCGGAGAAGAAGATGGGCATGAAGGGCTCGCCCACCGCTCAGGTCCACTTCGACGGCGTACGCGTCCCCGACGCCCGCCGCATCGGCGACGAGGGGCAGGGCTTCGCCATCGCGCTCTCCGCGCTCGACTCGGGGCGGCTCGGCATCGCGGCCTGTGCGATCGGCGTGGCCCAGGCGGCGCTGGACGAGGCCGTCGCGTACGCCACCGAGCGCCGGCAGTTCGGCAAGCCCATCGCGGACTTCCAGGGGCTGCGGTTCATGCTCGCGGACATGGCGACGCAGATCGAGGCGGGCCGGGCGCTGTACCTGGCCGCGGCCAGGCTCCGCGACGCGGGGCGGCCGTTCGCCAAGCAGGCCGCCATGGCCAAGCTGCTCTGCACGGACGCCGCGATGAAGGTGACGACGGACGCCGTGCAGGTCCTCGGGGGGTACGGCTACACCGCGGACTTCCCCGTGGAGCGCCTCATGCGCGAGGCCAAGGTGCTGCAGATCGTCGAGGGCACCAATCAGATCCAGCGCATGGTCATCGCGCGTCACCTCGCGGGTCCCGAATCGCGCTGAACTGACCGCGGGGCACCGGCGGCGCCACGAGCCGGGCCCACTCCGGGTCGTGCCGTCCGGGCAGCGTCCGGCCCCGGTCGGCCCAGTGGCGGATCAGCGCGCCGTAGATCGGCGGGTCCTGGAAGTGCTGCGGCTGGTAGGGCTGTTGGTAGGGCTGCTGCTGGAAGTGCTGCTGTTGCTGGTACGGCTGGTGGGGTTGCTGGTGGGGCTGCTGCTGCGGGTACGCCTGCTGGTACGGGGGAGGGGCCTGACGCACCGGCTGCGGTGAGGCCGGGTGCTGCGACTGGGGCTGGTGCTGGTGATGGTGTTGCGGCTGGTGCTGCGGGGGTTCCAGAGGCGGCCGGGGAACCGATTCTGCGGAGGCGGGCAACGTCACCAGGGTGCGCCGCCGGCGGCCGGTGGGGAGCTGCGCCGGGCCCATGTCGGTGCCCATGTCCGTGGGGGTCATGCCAGACCAACGCCCGGCGCCGCGCGGAAGTCACCGCCCCAGGGATTCGAGCGTCCGTTCACGACGGTCCCGCGGAGTGACGTGGACCCCGCGCGGGCACGGGTGCGCTCCACCGGCCACCCGTCCCGAAGGGGCCGCCCCCGGCCCGCGAACGGCCGCCGCGCGTCTGGCTCCGCCCAGAGAACTGACGTACCGTCAACTCCGCGCCGGAGGCCGCCACCGCCTCCCGCCGCCCTGAACAGCCGTGCAACCAGGGAGGTTTGACGTGACAGACGACCGTCCGGTCCCGCTCGACGAATACCCCGTGCACCAGGTCCCGCTCTCGATGAAGCACGTGGCGACCGGCGACCGCAACGCCTACGACCGGTGCATCTTCCACCTCTTCGACCACCGGGGCCGCTTCCTGCTCATCCTCGGGCTCGGCGTCTACCCGAACACCGGTGTCATCGACGCGTACGCCACGCTGCGCACCGGCGACACGCTCCATGCCGTACGCGCCAGTGACGCGCTCGGCGAGGACCGGATGAACCTCGGGGTCGGCCCCCTGCGCATCACCGTCGACGAGCCGCTGCACCGCATCCGCCTGGAGTGCGCCGCCGACCCGGACGACCCCGCCTCCCTCGCGTACGACCTCACCTGGACCGCCGACTTCCCAGCCCTGTGGGAGCCGCACCACATCCAGCGCCGCGGCGACCGGCTCAGCCTCGAAGGGCGCCGCTTCGTCCAGGCGGGACGGCCCACCGGGGTGATCAGGGCGGGCGGCGAACAGATCGCGGTGACGGCGGGGGAGTGGACCGCCACCCGCGACCGCAGCTGGGGCGTGCGGCCCATCCCCGGCGAGGAACGCGGCCGTCTGGAGGAGGAGTACGCCACCGAGGGCTTCCACTGGATCTGGTGCCCCGTCCGCTTCGACGACCGCTTCCTCATGGTCATCACCCAGGAGGACGCCGACGGCTACCGCACCCTCAACGACGCCACGCTCGTCCGCCCCGGCCACCGCGACCGCCAACTCGGCTGGCCCCAGGCCGACATCACCTACCGTCCCGGCACCCGCCACCCCGAGCGCGCCACCGTCCACCTCACCGACCCCGACGGCCGCAAGCCCCTGGAGCTCGGCATCGAGGTCCTCGCCTCCCTGCCGCTGGCCGTCGGCGCCGGCTACCCGCCCGCCGACGACTGGCAGCACGGCACCTGGCGCGGCCGCGCGTGGACCGACCGCCGCACCTACGACCTGTCGGACCCCGCGGCCCATCCGCTCGCCGCGTACGGCGTCATCGACCACGCCGCCCGCTTCACCCTGGACGGGCGGACCGGCCACGGCATCTTCGAGCACGGCAGCTTCGGCCGCCACGATCCGAGCGGTTTCACCGGATTCGACTCCGTGGCGCCCTGAGGGCAGCGCAGGAGGAAGGAGCACGGACATGGCAACGGCACCCCGTCCCCGCACCACCACCCGCGATCCGGAAGACCTCGCCCGCCGCCTCAGCGCCTGGCTCGACACCCGGCTGCCCGGCGCCAAGGCCGTCGACGTGACCGTGCCCGCGTCGAACGGCATGTCCAGCGAGACCCTGCTCTTCACCGTGGAACACCCAGAACCCCCCATCAGGAGCTGCGCGTTGCGCCTGGCGGCCGACCCGGCGGCGTACACGATCTTCCCCGTCTACGACATGCCGCGGCAGTACCGCACGATGCGGCTGGTCGCCGACCACACCGACCTGCCGGTGCCGCGCGTGCTGTGGCTGGAGACGGACCCGGCGCCGCTCGGCGCCCCGTTCTTCGTCATGGAACGGGTCGAGGGCCGCGTCCCGCCGGACGTCATGCCCTATACGTACGAGGGGAATTGGCTGCACGCGGCGACCGACGCCGAACGCGCCCGCCTCCAGGAGGCGTCCGTGCGCGTCGTCGCCCACCTGCACGACCAAGTGCCCCCGGAGGCGGCCCGGTTCCTCGCGCTGCCCGGCGAGGGCAGCCCACTGAGGCGCCACGTCAGGGCCCAACGCGCCTACTACGACTGGACGGTGCGCGGACTGCCCCGCTCACCCCTCATCGAGAGCGCCTTCGACCGCCTGGCGGAGCTCTGGCCCCGCGCCGAGGGCGATGCCGTCCTCAACTGGGGCGACGCCCGCATCGGCAACATCGTCTACGACGGGTTCGAGCCCGCCGCCGTCCTCGACTGGGAGATGGCCTCACTCGCCCCGCGCGAGGTCGACCTCGGCTGGTTCGTCTATCTGCACCGCTTCTTCCAGGACTTGACGGTCGGTTTCGGGCAGGCGGGCCTGCCGGACTTCCTGCGCCGCGACCACATCGAGGAGGCGTACGCACGGCTGACCGGGCACACCCCGCGCGACATGGAGTTCCACACGCTGTACGCGGCGCTGCGGCACGCGATCGTGATGCTGCGCGTCGCCTACCGCCAGGTCCACTTCGGCGAGGCCGCCGTGCCCACGAGCGCGGAGGCCGCGGACACCCTGATCCTGCACCACGGCAGCCTGGCCGCCATGGTGCAGGGCAGCTACTGGTGAATCAGGCGGCGGGCCGGTCCTGCCGCGGTACGCGGATGGGGCGCGAGCCGGGACCGTCCACGTGCGAGAACGGCTGCGTCCGCCAGTCAAGACCCTGAGGGAGCGTCAACAGCAGTGCCGTGTCCTGCTCCTGAGCCTCCATCGACTCGTCCGTGGGCACGGCGTCGGTGGCGGCCCGGCCGGTGCCGGCACAGACCGTGAGACCGAACGGGTTCCACGGCGTGGCGCACAGCGCGTGCTCGGGCAGCACGTCCTCGTCCGCGAGGAGCGCGATGGGCTGCCCGCAGTCGGGGCAGTTCACCCGGTACATCTCGAAAGTGTCGTAGGAGTCGAGAAAGGCGTCCGCCGGTTCGACGCCCTCCGGCTCGGGCTCTACGACCGGCTGCTGCTTGGCGCGGGCAGACCGGCCGGGGCGCTTCAAATTCTGCATGGGAATCTCCCCCTCGGGTGGGCCGACAAGGCGCTGCGGCCTCGACCACAGCGAGCACTTCCCGTCCCGTCGTAGAGGTAATCGTTGCATCCCGTCGGACACGGTCACAGCCATGTGTCGTTCGTCACATGCCGCGTGGAGATGCCCGAGTGCGGGGAGACGAGTGGGCCGGTCGCGCCGAGGTCCGGCGCGCCCCGGCCAGGGCGCCGACGCGCGGGGGCTTTGGGCGCTCAGGTATCCGTGGGGATCAAGAGCCCTGTAGGTTCGGCGCATGGAGGAGCTGGACCGACAGATCGTGCAGCTGCTCGTCAAGGACGGGCGGATGAGCTACACCGACCTGGGCAAGGCCACGGGCCTGTCCACGTCGGCCGTGCACCAGCGCGTGCGCCGCCTGGAGCAGCGGGGCGTCATCCGCGGCTATGCCGCGGTCGTCGACCCCGAGGCGGTCGGACTGCCGCTCACCGCGTTCATCTCGGTGAAGCCGTTCGACCCCAGCGCCCCCGACGACATCGCCGACCGCCTCGCGGGCGTCCCGGAGATCGAGGCGTGCCACAGCGTCGCGGGCGACGAGAACTACATCCTCAAGGTCCGCGTCGCCACCCCCCTGGAGCTGGAGCACCTGCTGAGCCGGCTGCGCGCCCTGGCCGGCGTCTCCACCCGCACGACGGTCGTCCTCTCCACCCCGTACGAGGCGCGCCCGCCCCAGGTGTGACCCGCGCGTCGCACGGACGCCGGCAGGGGCGAGACTGGTCCCCATGAGCCAGAGCACCGCCCCCGGGAACGCCCCCCGGGATCCAGAGAACCACCGCACCGTGCTGCTGCGCGGCGGCGACGTCCACAGCCCCGCCGACCCGTTCGCGACCGCGATGGTCGTCGAGCGCGGACACATCGCCTGGGTCGGCTCCGAAGGCGCCGCGGACTCCTTCGCGGACGGCGTGGACGAGGTGGTCGACCTGGCGGGAGCCCTGGTCACCCCGGCCTTCACCGACGCCCACGTGCACACCACTGCCACCGGTCTCGCCCTGACCGGCCTGGACCTGACAGGGGCCCGCTCCCTCGCCGACGCACTCGTTCTCGTACGCGAACACGCCACCGCACGTCCGCACGACCGCGTCCTCCTGGGCCACGGCTGGGACGCGTCCCGCTGGCCCGAGGGCCGCCCGCCCACGCGCGCGGAGCTCGACGAGGCCACCGGCGGCCGCCCGCTCTACCTCTCCCGCATCGACGTCCACTCGGCCCAGGTCACCACCGCGCTGCTCGACCTCGTGCCCGGCGTCACCGAGCGGGCCGGCTACCGCCCGGACGCCCCGCTGACCGCCGACGCCCACCACGGGGTGCGTGCGGCGGCCCTCGGGGCCATCACCCCCGGCCAGCGCACGGAGGCCCAGCGCGCCGCGCTCGCCCGCGCCGCCTCGCTCGGCATCGGCTCCGTGCACGAGTGCGGCGGCCCCGAGATCTCCGACGAGGACGACTTCACCGGGCTGCTCCGGCTCGCCGCCGAGGAGGCGGGGCCGCGCGTCGTCGGGTACTGGGCCGAACAGGACGTCCGGCGGGCCCGTGAGCTCGGCGCGGTCGGCGCCGCGGGGGACCTCTTCGTCGACGGCGCCCTCGGCTCGCACACCGCCTGCCTGCACGAGCCGTACGCGGACACCGCCCATGCGCACACCGGCACCGCCCACCTGGACGCCGCCGCCGTCGCGGCCCACGTCGTGGCGTGCACCGAGGAGGGGCTCCAGGCGGGCTTCCACGCCATCGGGGACGCCGCGGTGACCTCCGTGGTCGACGGCATGCGCGCGGCGGCGGAGAAGGTCGGCGCGGCCCGTATCCGCGCCGCGCGCCACCGCGTCGAACACGCCGAGATGCTCACCCCCGAGACGATCGCCGCCTTCGCCGAGTTCGGCCTCACCGCCTCCGTGCAGCCCGCCTTCGACGCGCTGTGGGGCGGCGAGGAGGGCATGTACGTCCAGCGGCTCGGCGCCGAACGGGCGCGCACGCTCAACCCGTTCGCCGCCCTGTTGCGCACCGGCGTGCCGCTGGCCTTCGGCTCCGACAGCCCCGTCACCCCGCTCGACCCCTGGGGCACCGTGCGCGCCGCCGCCTTCCACCGCACGCCCGAGCACCGCGTCTCCGTGCGCGCCGCGTTCACCGCCCACACCCGGGGCGGCTGGCGGGCCGTCGGCCGCGACGACGCGGGCATCCTGGTGCCGGGCGCGCCCGCGGACTACGCCGTGTGGCGCACCTCCGATCTGGTGGTGCAGGCCCCCGACGACCGCGTGGCCCGCTGGTCGACCGACCCGCGCTCCGGCACCCCTGGCCTGCCCGACCTGTCGCCGGGCGCCGAACTCCCCGTCTGCCTGCGGACGGTGGTGGGCGGACAGCCGGTGTATGTGCGGCCGGACGAGTGATGTACCGGCGGTGCGCGCCGCGGATCGCGCCCCGTCACGCCGTCGCACGACCTGGGAATCCTCGGCGCTGACCTGGAGGTCTACGAAGTAGCCGCAGCTCAGCGGGGTATTGACAGAGAGCCGCCGTGGGCCGGTAGGTTCGGCCGGGTCCACCACAGGACGTCCGACCGGCGAACCTCCACGCGGTCGTCGAACGCCGCTGGGTCACGGGTGGTGTGCCGCACCGGCGCACCACCGCTGGGAGCCAGGTCCAGCGCCCGCGACGCGGAGGCGAGGGAACGTATCAGCCGGTCGGCAGGTGTGACCCGGGTGGGGCCCGGACGCTCAGTAGACAACGGCTCTCGGTCGATCCGCAGCCAGCGGGTCCCAGGTCGGCCCGAAGGGCGCCGGGCCCCGATCCGCAGTACTTTCCCCCTGCCCGAGGGGCACTTCCGTCTCCTGGGCGGGCCCGTGGGCCCGCAGACCTCCGTGCCGCCGCTGCGGCGCAGGCCGCGGCCACTATGGTGGTCCTCTGCGTACGAACGAAGGGGCAGTAGTGAACGACGGCGGTCGGGTCTCCGAAGCAGGGGACCAGGGGAGGCAGTTCGGCTCGCTCGGCACGGCCTTGGTGATCATTCCGACCTACAACGAGGCGGAGAACATCCAGTCCATCGTCGGCCGGGTGCGGGCCGCCGTTCCGGCCGCGCACATCCTGGTCGCCGACGACAACAGCCCCGACGGCACCGGCAAGATCGCCGACGAGCTCGCGGCCGAGGACGACCAGATCCACGTGCTGCACCGCAAGGGCAAGGAAGGGCTCGGCGCCGCCTATCTGGCGGGCTTCCGCTGGGGCCTCGACCACGACTACGGCGTCCTCGTGGAGATGGACGCCGACGGATCCCACCAGCCGGAGGAGCTGCCCCGGCTGCTCACCGCGCTGAAGGGCGCCGACCTCGTGCTCGGCTCACGCTGGGTGCCGGGCGGGCGGGTCGTCAACTGGCCCAAGCACCGCGAGTTCATCTCGCGCGGCGGCAGCACCTACTCGCGGCTGCTGCTCGACGTGCCCATCAGGGACGTGACGGGCGGCTACCGCGCCTTCCGCCGCGAGACCCTCGAAGGGCTCGGCCTCGGCGAGGTCGAGTCGCAGGGGTACTGCTTCCAGGTCGACCTGGCGCGCCGCGCGGTCAAGGCGGGCTACCACGTCGTCGAGGTGCCCATCACCTTCGTCGAGCGTGAGCTCGGGGACAGCAAGATGAGCCAGAACATCGTGGTCGAGGCGTTGTGGCGGGTCACCGCCTGGGGCGTGGGGGAGCGCGTCGGCAAGGTCATGGGCCGCAAGCAGCCCTGAGCGGCGCCCGCGCGGGCACGCCCGGCCCGTCTTGATCATCCCCTTATGCCGGACTGAGGCGGTCCCAGGCACACTGGGAGCATGACGAACGGCGCACCGCCTCCCATCCGATCCGCCCGGCCCCGGCGCTCCGGGGTCCTGAGGTTCCTGCCGCTCGGCGTCGCCGCGTGGCTGGTCCTGGAAATCTGGCTGCTCACCGTCGTGGCGGGCGCCACGAGCGGGCTCGTGGTCTTCCTGCTCCTGGTGGGCGGCCTCGTGCTCGGCTCCGCGGTGATCAAGCGGGCGGGGCGCAGGGCGTTCCGCAAGCTCAGCGAGGCGGTGCAACAGCAGCAGAGCGGTGTGACGCCCGCTCCGGAGAGCGGGGGCGGCGGCGCCCTGACGATGCTGGGCGGGCTGCTGATCATCCTGCCGGGGCTCATTTCCGACGCCCTGGGGCTGATCCTGCTGGTCCCGCCGGTCCAGAAGGCCCTCGGGCGGTATGCGGAGCGGACCTTCGAGCGCAAGGTGCGGGAGGCGACGCCCGGCGGCCTCGGGGACGCCTTCCAGCAGGCGCGCATGCACCGCCCCGACGGCAAGGTCGTCCAGGGCGAGGTCATCAGGGACGACGGGGCCGCGGCGCGTGAGCCGCGCCCTGAGGACCCGCAGCTGCCCCGCTGATCCTCCCGGCCCCGGCGCGTGCGTGCGCGCCGGGGCATTCGGGTTCGGACAGCACAAAGGGACGGGGCCACTGCTGAGCAGTGGCCCCGTCCCTTTGTGCTGCGTTTTCCGCGGTGCGGTCGAGCGCGGTGGTCCGCCGTCAGGCGGACTTCCGGCTGTCCCGCGGGTGCACCGCGATGTTCATGGCGCCGGACCGGAGAACCGCCAGGCGCTCCTCCAGGACCTCTTCGAGCTCCTCTCGGGTGCGGCGCTCCATGAGCATGTCCCAGTGCGTACGCGCCGGCTTGCCCTTCTTCTCCTCAGGTCCGTCGCCGTCTACGAGGAGTGCCTGGGCCCCGCAGACCTTGCACTCCCACTCCGGCGGGATCTCGGCCTCAACCGAGAACGGCATCTCGAAACGATGTCCGTTCTGGCATGCGTACTCCACGGCCTGGCGCGGAGCCAGGTCGATGCCGCGGTCGGTCTCGTAGCTTGTCACCACGAGACGCGTGCCGCGAAGAGCTCGCTCACTCATGAATCGTGCCTCCCGGGCTTGTCGCCCACAGGACAGGTGTCGCTGTCGTCGTCATCCGGTCAACGTCCGGTCGGCGGTAAAGATTCCCGTTCAGGGTCATGCGTCGCCGTCGTATGCCGCCCCTTGTTGTACCCACCAGTGCCCGGTTTGTCACATCTGGCAGCAGATGTCACCCAGCGTTTCTGATTCTTCAGCTCGCAGTAACGGTCCGCCTGGCAGGCCAAACGCGTACACTACCGGCCTTTGCCGTCAGTTGCTAAATCCGGTGGGGCACGGGATTGCCCGCGTCGCGCACCGCACGCCGCACAGGTACCCGCGAGAGCAGGACGAAACCGAGCAAAAAGAACGCCACGAGGGAGACGATCGCGTCCCGGTAGCTCCCGGTGAGCTGATAGGTGAGGCCGAAGATCAGCGGTCCGAGCCAGGCCATGCCCCGGTCGCTGATCTCGTACGCGGAGAAGTACTCGGCCTCCTTCCCGCGCGGCACCAGATGAGAGAAGAGCGCGCGGGACAGCGCCTGCGTGCCGCCGAGGACCAGCCCGATCCCCGCGGCCAGGACGAAGAACCACGCGGGCGCGCCGGCCGGCAGGAAGTACCCGGCCCCGATCGTGACCGTCCAGGCCGCGAGCGAGCCCAGGATGGTGCGCTTGGCGCCGTACGTACGGGAGAGCCGCCCCATGGCGAGTGCCCCCGCCACCGCGAGCACCTGCACGAGCAGCACCGCGACGATCAGCGTGGACTGGTCGAGGCCGAGCTCCTCGGAGCCGTAGACGGAAGCCTGCGAGATCACCGTCTGGACCCCGTCGTTGTAGACGAGGTACGCCAGCAGGAACGCGAGCGTGTGCGGGTGGCGCCGCATGTCCCGCACCGTTTCCCGCAGCTGCCCGAGGCCCCCGCGCGCCGGCGTGCCCTCCCCGGGCGTCCTCACGCGGTCCCGCAGCCGCTTCAGGGGGACGAGGGTGAAGGCACCCCACCACACGCCCGCCGACGCCAGACAGATGCGGACGGCCATCGCCTCGGAGACCCCGAAACGGTCGTGGGCGAGGAAGAGCACGAGATTCGCGATCAGGACCAGGGCGCCCGCCGCGTAGCCGAACGCCCAGCCGCGCGACGAGACCGCGTCACGCTCCTCCGGGGGCGCGATCTGTGGCAGGTACGCGTTGTAGAGCACCATCGAGACGGCGAGCGAGGCATTGGCGACGATCAGCAGGAAGCCGCCGAGGAGATACCGCTCGCCGTCCAGGAAGAACATGCCCGCCGTGGCGGCCGCCCCCAGGTACGCGGCGACGGCCAGGAGCGGCTTCTTGCGCCCGGTGCGGTCGGCGGCGGCCGCCGCGACCGGCATCACGAAGACGGAGACGAGCACGGAGGCGGAGACCGTGTACGCGAAGAAGGAGCCGGCGCGGACCGGGATCCCCAGCGGATGCACGTACCCCGCCGGGTCGGCGGCCGCCTTGGCGATCTCCGTCAGATAGGGCCCGAGGAAGACGGTCAGGACGCTCGTCGAATAGACCGAGCACGCCCAGTCGTAGAAGTACCAGCCGCGCTGTTCGCGCCGTCTGGCGGCCGTGGCGTCGTCGGCCTGCGCCGCCTTCACGGTGTCGGTACCCACCCGTGACCTCGCTGTTCCCCGTGGTGCGACGCCGCCGCCGGGCGCTCAGACCCAGATCCCCCGGTCCTCGAGCACCCCGCGCAGCGTCTCGATGTGATCGGAAACTATGCCATCCACGCCCAGGTCGAGCAGGGCCCGCATTCGCTCGGGGTCGTTGACGGTCCAGACGTGGACCTGAAGCCCGCGCGCGTGGGCGGCCCGGACGAAACGGTGGTCGACCACCCGGACCCCGCCGTGCGTCTCGGGCACCTGGGCGCAGACGGCGGAGCGGCGCAGGGCGGCGGGCACGCCGTAGGAGTGCAGCCGCAGCGCCGCCACGCCCCGCGTGCCCAGGGAGGTGGCCAGGCGCGGGCCCGCGAGCCGCTGCGCCCTGGCCACCCGGGGCTCGGAGAACGAGCCGACGCAGACGCGGTCCCAGGAGGCGGTGCGGCGGATCAGGTCGAGCAGCGGCAAAAGGGCGGACTCCGCCTTGACGTCCACGTTCCAGCGGACCTCGGGGAACGACTCCAGGAGCTCCTCGAAGAGGGGCACCGGCTCGCTGCCCGCCACGCGCGCGTGGCGCACCTCGCTCCAGGGGAGGTCGACGATGCGCCCTGCCGCGTCCGTCACGCGGTCCAGCGTCGTGTCGTGGAAGGCGACGAGACGGCCGTCGGCCGTGGCGTGCACATCGGTCTCCATGTAGCGGTAGCCGAGGCCGGCGGCGCGCCGGAAGGCGGCGGCGGTGTTCTCCAGGCCGTCCGCCGCGCCGCCGCGGTGGGCGAGGGCGAGCGGACCCGGATGGTCGAGGTAGGGATGGCGTACGCGGGAGGTCACCGCTGCAGTATCGCCTGCTCCGAGGGGTCGCCGGCGGCCACGACGGTCCGGGCGGCGGGCGCGGGGACGGCGAAGAGCCGCAGGGAGAACTGGGCCAGCGGGCCGATGGCCAGCGCGTACACGACGGTGCCGATCCCCACGGTGCCGCCGAGCGCGAACCCGGTGGCGACCACCGCCACCTCCACGAGCGTCCGCATCAGCCGGATGGAGCGCCCGGTGCTCCGATGCAGACCCGTCATCAGGCCGTCCCGGGGGCCGGGGCCGAAGGCGGCCGCGATGTAGAGACCCGTCGCCGCACCGTTCAGGAGGATCCCGGCCACCATGAGGGGCACGCGCGCGAACAGGCCGTGCGCGTCGGGGAGCAGCGCCAGCGTGGCATCCATCGCGAGTCCCACGACGAAGACGTTCGAGACCGTGCCGAGCCCGGGACGCTGCCGGAGCGGGATCCACAGCAGCAGGACCGCGGCGCCCACGACGATGGAGACGACGCCGATCGACAGGCCGCTGCGCTCCGCGAGCCCCTGGTGCAGCACGTTCCACGGCTCGAGGCCGAGACCCGACACGACGAGGAGCGCCGAACTGACGCCGTACAGGGCGAGTCCCGCGTAGAGCTGCGCCAGCCTCCGCGGCAGGTGCCGCCCTACCGACGCGGATGTCGTCCCGGACAAGTGGTGCCCCCTGCTGTGGTGATAGTGGCCTGACGCGTGACACTCTGTGGCTTGTACTACGACGCCAACCATGGCCAATCCGGGGAAGGTGGACTGGGAATCATGGCTCAGTGGACTTCGGCGATGGGGTCGACGCAGCTCGCCCGCCTGCTCGCCTCCCAGCAGGACCGCCCCCCAGGAGCGGGCACCCGCCGCCCGCCCGCCTACCGCGCCCTCGCCGACGGCATCCGCCTGCTCGTGCTCGAAGGGCGCGTGCCGGTCGCCGCGCGCCTGCCCGCCGAACGCGAGCTCGCCGTCGCCCTCGCCGTGAGCCGCACCACCGTGGCCGCCGCCTACGAGGCGCTGCGCGCCGAAGGGTTCCTGGAGTCCCGCAGGGGAGCGGGCAGCTGGACCGCCGTCCCGGCCGGAAACCCCCTCCCCGCGCGCGGGCTCGAACCGCTGCCGCCCGAGGCGCTCGGCTCCATGATCGACCTGGGCTGCGCCGCACTGCCCGCGCCCGAGCCCTGGCTCACCCGCTCCGTCCAGGGCGCCCTCGAAGCGCTGCCGCCGTACGCCCACACGCACGGCGACTACCCCGCGGGCCTGCCCGCGCTGCGCGAGATGCTCGCCGAGCGCTACACCGCGCGCGGGATCCCCACCATGCCCGAACAGATCATGGTGACCACCGGCGCGATGGGCGCCATCGACGCGATCTGCCATCTCTTCGCGGGCCGCGGCGAACGCATCGCCGTCGAGTCACCCTCGTACGCCAACATCCTCCAGCTGATGCGCGAGGCGGGTGCCCGCCTCGTCCCCGTGGCCATGGCCGAGGGGCTCAGGGGCTGGGACATGGACCGCTGGCGCCAGGTGCTGCGGGACGCGGCGCCCCGGCTCGCGTACGTCGTCGCGGACTTCCACAACCCCACGGGCGCGCTCGCCGACGAGGACCAGCGCAGACAGCTCGTGGAGGCGGCCCGCTCGGCGGGCACGGTCCTCGTCGTCGACGAGACCATGAGCGAACTCGGGCTCGCCGCGGACCTCGCCATGCCGCGGCCGGTCTGCGGCTTCGATCCGGCGGGCTCCACGGTCATCACCGTGGGCTCGGCGAGCAAGGCGTTCTGGGCCGGCATGCGGATCGGCTGGGTGCGGGCCGCGCCCGACGTGATCCGCAGCCTGGTCGCGGCGCGCGCCTACGCCGACCTCGGCACCCCCGTCCTCGAACAGCTCGCCGTGAACTGGCTGCTGAACACCGGAGGCTGGCAGGCCGCCGTGGACGTGCGCAGGGAGCAGGCCAGGGAGAACCGTGACGCGCTCGTCACCGCCGTCCGGCGCGAGCTGCCCGGCTGGGAGTTCGAGGTGCCGCGGGGCGGTCTCACGCTCTGGGTGCGGACCGGGGGCCTGTCCGGCTCGCGCCTCGCCGAAGTGGGGGAGCGCGTGGGGGTGCGCGTGCCGTCCGGGCCGCGGTTCGGGGTGGACGGGGCCTTCGAGGGCTATGTGCGGCTGCCGTTCACCGTGGGAGGGGCGGTGGCCGACGAGGCGGCGGCGCGGCTGGCCGCGGCGGCCCGGCTCGTGGAGACGGGGGTCGGCGCGGGCGCGCAGGCCGCGCACCCCTTCGTCGCCTGACGCCGCGCCCGCGTGCGCCACGCGTCCCCTGCGGTCAGCCCTCCGCGGGTACGGGCTGTGCCCCCGCGATCTCGGGCGCTGTCTCCAGGGTGACCGGTTCCGCCTCCGCGGCTTCGGGGATCGGCTCCGCCTCGGCCGGGTCGGGGGGCGGTTCCGTCGCTGTGGTGTCCGACGCGTCCGGCGGGGTGATCCGCTCCGGCAGCAGCTCCATGACGGCCCGGCGGTGTGCCTCGCTGGTGGCGTCGTCGAACGGGTCCGGTGTCGCGGGCACCTGGAGCCGGTGCACCTGCCCCGCCCCGAGCCGGGCGTAGCCGCGGCCGGGCGGGACGTCCGGCGTGGGCGTCGTGTGCGGCGGCACCCCGAGGACCTCTTCGAGCTGGTCGATGGTGGCGGGCCCGAGCAGCACGCGCGCGCGGGTGTGCTGGTGCACGGCGTCGCTCAGCGCGTCCAGGCAGTCCAGTTGGTCGGCCACCACGACCGTCACATTGGCCGCCCTGCCGTGCCGCAGCGGGACCTGGAGCAGGGACTGGGGGTCCCTGCGCCCGTCGGCCGCGGCGAGGTGGCCCAGCGCGCTCGGGTGGTCGAGGAGGATCCACAGGGGGCGCTTGGTGTCCTCCGGCGGCGGGTGGCCCGCCTGGCGGGCGCGGTTGGCGGAGATGAGCCTGCGCTCGGTCTCGTGCGCCGCCCATTCGAGGCTGGCGAGGGCGCCGGTGAGCCCGCACTCGACGGCGAGGACGCCGCGGCGTCCGGTCAGGCAGGCGTAGTCGCCGGTGCCGTTGCCCTCGACGATGACGACATCGCCGTACTGCAGCGCCTGGAGGGCGATGGAGCGCACCAGTGTCGTCGTGCCGCTGCCGGGCTGGCCCGCGATGAGCAGGTGGGGCTCGGTGGAGCGGACGCCGGTGCGCCAGACGACCGGCGGCACGTCGCGCTGCTCCTGACCGTCCGTGACCGGCAGGGTGCGCTGGACGCCGGTCTCGTCGGTGAAGCCGAGGACGGTCTCCCCGGGAGCGGTGACGAACGGCTGGGCGGCGATGTCGGTCGGCAGCGGGGCCAGTACGGAGACGGTGAGCTGGTTGCCCTCCTCGTCCCACGCGAAGTGGTACTCGCGGCCGCGGCCCGACTTGGCGTGCAGCAGCTGCTCGATCCGCGCGCGGGAGTCGGGCTCGCCGTCCGTGAAGTAGGCGGGGTAGTGCACCACGAGCCGGGAGATCCGCCCGTTCTCGTCGAAGTCGTGGTCGGTGAAGGCCTTGTCCCATTCGCCGCCGTGGGTGAAGAGCGGGGCGGGGTCCTCGGGGACCGAGAAGTACGGGACGAGCGCTTCGTAGAGGGACTGCAGCCGCTGTACCTGCGACTCGTCGGGGCCGGTCGGCTCCGGGGCGGTGCGCTCGCGGCCCGTCCAGGCGGCGGCCGCCCCCAGGCAGACGGCGGCGAGCAGCGGCCCATAGGGGACGAGCGCCACGACCAGGACCACCGAGGCCACCAGGAACAGCAGGGGGCCGCGCTTGTCCTTGGGGGTGTCGGTCCATCTGCGCCGGCCGGCGGCCGCCAGCCGGCGCAGTCCCCGAGTGATCGTGATCAGCGGGTGGAGAACGTCGGTGGCGCTGTCGGCTGCCGACCGTGCCAGCTCCCGGCTCCGGGCGATGGATGCGGTGCCGTTGCTCAGAATGCGGGGGAGGGGGCGCCTGGCCACGTCTGTCTCCTGGAGGTGCGTACGAAAGGCAGGGGCGTCAGAACTTGATCCCGCCGAGGAGGCTCGCCAGGCTCGCGCTGCCTGCCTTGATGCTCGGGGCGATGGCGGTGCCCGCCATGAAGAAGCCGAAGAGCGCGCAGACCACCGCGTGGGACGCCTTGAGCCCGTCCTTGCGGAAGAAGAGGAAGACGATGATGCCGAGCAGGACGACGCCCGAGATGGAAAGGATCATGACGGTTCTCCTGGTTGGTGGGGACAGTCACCATGAGTTCTTCCAGGTTCACAGCATGTATCCATACGATAAAAGGTGCAAATGGGTTAATTAACGTGTATTTCGCCCGAATGGGGGAGTCCGCCCGGGTCATACGTGGGCGGGTCCGGGGGGTCTGCGGTTCTTGTGGTGATCTATGCCTCGGGCAGGCCGCGTCATGTGCCCGCGAGGGCAGTACCCTGTCGATTCACTCGTACGGCTGCACCGGCAGCGCACCCAGAAAGGCGGACGCCCCCATGAGCGAAGCCCCCGACCCCGAGGTCGTGGAGCTGGCGACCAAGATCTTCGATCTGGCGCGCCAAGGGGATGCCGCGGCGCTCGCCGCCTACGTGGACGCGGGCGTTCCGGCGAACCTCACGAACGACAGCGGAGACACGCTGGTGATGCTGGCGGCCTACCACGGGCACGCCGAGGCGGTCCGGTCCCTGGTGGAACGGGGCGCCGACACCAACCGCGTCAACGACCGGGGGCAGACGCCGCTCGCCGGAGCCGTCTTCAAGGGCGAGGACGCGGTGGTCCGCGCCCTCCTCGAAGGCGGCGCGGATCCGGCCGCGGGGACGCCTTCGGCGGTCGACACGGCCCGGATGTTCCAGAAGACGGAGCTGCTGCAGCTGTTCGGGGCCGCCTGAACCGGGTACCTGACCAGCAACAACGGGGGCGCTGGAAATGTGGTCGCGGCGGACATGACCGCCGGGTCATCATGACGACGTGATTTACGGACGCGACGGCGGGGCAGATGTTGCCGCACCGCGTGGACCGTGAGCGGCCCGCCCCCGGACCTCTTGTCCGGGAACCCCTGGGCCACGGACGAGAGGCAGAGGAACATGGTCTTCGACAAGCAAAAGACGGCGGGCGGCCCGACGTGTAGGCGCACGGCCAGGTAATGCGAGATTCCCGGTTGCGTCGACGCTTGATGTGAGGCTGTTTCCCATGTTCGATCCGGTCATAGCGCCGAGCGGTACGCTGCTCGGCCTGCTGCAGAGGGGCCGCGGTGACGGCACGCTGCACGCACTCACCGCACCACGTCCCGAGGCGCTCGCCGCCCTCGACCACTGCGTGCTGAACGACCCCCGCCACGACTGGCAGGTGGAGAACCGTTCGCTGTACTACGCCCGGCTCTACCTCGACCTGCACGGCGGGCTCGGAGAGATCGAGCGGCACCTCTTCGACGCCGAGGACGTCCTGAACACGGACGACTCGCGCACCGGCCTCGCGCTGGCCGTCCTCGGGCACCTCGCCTCGTACGGCAGGCAGGACGCCCTGGAGCTGCTGCGAAGGTACGCGGCGTTCGGCTCGAACTGGGCGTGGGCCCTCGACGAGCTCGCGCTGCGGGACGACGACGCGGGCCTGCGCGCCCTCGCGGCCCCCGTGCTCGCCCGGTTCGCGCCCGACGCGGAGGGCGAGGCCGAGCTGGCCGCCGCCGTCCGCGACGCCTACGAACCAAGGCCCTGGCGCCTCTGGGAGGAGGACCCCCGGGCCGATGTCGGCGCCCGTGTGCGCGCCGCGCGGGAACAGGGCTCCTTCGACCGCTGGCAGCGCCAGATGCGGCCCGCGGGTCCGCGCCCCGGCTGGAGCGTCCAGGCCGTCTTCGACTGGGCGCAGGAGGGCCTCGAACGAGGCGCCGTGCTGTACGTGCCCGCCGCCCGCTGCCTCACCGCCGTCGCCGGCCCCGAGGACCGCCCCCAGATCATCGAGGCCGCCCGCACCGGCTCGGACGGAGCGCGCGGGACCGCCCTGCGCTATCTGGCCGACGCCCACGACCCGGCCGTCTTCGACCTCATCGAGTTCGCCGCCGAGGGCCCGTCCCAGGTGGTGACGGAGGCCGCGACCGCCGCCTTCGAACGGATGCGCAGCGTCGCCGCCGTCGAGCGCGCCCGCCGCTGGGCCTACCGTCCCGACGCCCTGGGCGCCGCCGCCGGGCGGATGCTCGCCTGCCGGGGCGGGGCGCAGGACAGCAAGAAGGTCCTTGCCGCGCTCCGCGAGGCCGTCCGCGGCGAAGGCCCCGACGCGCCGACGCTCTGGACCCTCGTCGACGGCGCCGGACGCCTCGGCATCGCCTGTGCCGCCCCCGTCCTGCGGCACGTCTACCGCGAGACCGCCTCCTCCCACCTCCGGGGCCGCGCCGCCCGCGCGCTGGCCGCCACCGACCCTTCCTTCGCCGCCGGCTTCGCCGTCGAGTGCCTGTGGGACTGCGAGGAGTCCACCCGCGAAGTGGCCGCCCGCCATGCCGAGACCGGTGACGCCCGGGTCGTCAACCGCCTCCGCAGGCTCGCCGCGGACCCCGCCGAGGAGGACGACGTACAGAGCGCGGTACGCAGCCGGATCGGCCCGGACGCGCCCGTGTAGGCGGCGGCTTAGGCGCGCCTTGGCTCGGGCGCGGGGTCAGCGGCCGCCGGTGGTGCCGGCCTCGACGAAGCGGAGCGGCGTGCCCGGCCGTGCCTGGGCCGCCGCGGCCAGGTCAGCCTCCCTGACGACGGCCACCACGGGGTAGCCCCCGGTGGTGGGGTGGTCGGCGAGGAAGACGACGGGCCTGCCGTCCGGCGGTACCTGGACGGCGCCCAACACCATCCCCTCGCTCGGCAGTTCACCCTGAAGGGCCCGCTCCAGAGCGGGGCCCTCGGTGCGCAGCCCGATGCGGTTGCTCGCCGCGGAGACCCGGTACGCGCGCGTGGTGAGCGTCTCCAGGGCCGCCGCCGTGAACCACTCCGCACGCGGTCCGAGCCGTACCCGGAGCACCAGCTCATCGGGGGGCGCGGGCTGCGGAACGACGTCCACGCGTGCGTGCGTGCCGCTCGGGGTGCCGAGAGGCAGTACGGCGCCGTCCGCGAGCGGGGGCGGCCCGAGGCCGGACAGGAGATCGGTGGAGCGGCTGCCGAGCACCGGTTCGACGGCCACCCCACCGTCGAACGCGACGTAGCACCGTACTCCGGAGAGCGCGGCGCCGATCTCGACGAGCGCTCCGGCGGGCACGCGCACCGGGGCTCCCCAGGGCGCGGGCCGGCCGGCCACGGTCACGGGGCAGGGCGCACCGCCGACCGCGACGGTGACGGGGCGGCGCGGGCGCACCCCGCAGCCGTCGAGGGTGGTCTCCAGGACGGCGGCCTCGGGCGGATTGCCGACCAGCCGGTTGACCAGGCGTGCCGTGGGCGGATCGAGGGCTCCCGAGTGCGGCACCCCGAGATGGGCGTGGCCGGGGCGTCCGAGGTCCTGCACGGTCGTGAGCGCCCCGGCCCGTACGACGGCGAAGGCACGGTCGGTCATCGCGGATCCGATGCGGCCTGCGGAACGAAGCGCACGCGGGTGCCGGGGGAGAGCAGCGCGGCGGGCACGCGCGTGTGGTCCCACAGCACCGCGTCGGTCGAGCCGATCAGCTGCCAGCCGCCGGGCGAAGCCCGCGGGTAGACGCCCGTGTACGGGCCGGCCAGGGCGACGCTGCCCGCGGGGACGGAGGTACGGGGCGTGGCCCTGCGCGGCACCTCGCGGTCGCCGGGCAGCCCGGTCAGATAGCCGAAGCCGGGCGCGAACCCGCAGAAGGCGACGCGGAACTCGGCCTCCGAGTGGATCCGCGCCACCTCCGCCCGCGCCACCCCCCAGTGCGCCGCCACGGCCCCGAGATCCGGCCCGTCGTACCGCACCGGGAGCTCCAGGACACCGCCCGCGCGCGGGGGCAGTGGCGGCACCTCCCAGCCCGGCAGCTCGGCCCCGAGGCGGGCGGGCTCGTCGAGTCCGTCGAGGAGCACCGTGCGGGCGGCGGGGACGATCTCCCGTACCCGCAAGGAGCCCGCCGCCCGGCGCCGCAGCAGCTCGGCGTGGAGCGCCTGGGCCTCGGTGCCGTCGGCGAGTTCGACGAGCAGGGCCCGCTCGCCGACCCGGCGGACCCTCATGAGAAGGCCGCCACGCGCACGTCCGCCGACTCCAGCGCGGCCCGCACCCGGCGGGCCAGCTCCACCGCCCCCGGGGTGTCGCCGTGCAGACACAGCGAACGGGCCCGGACCTCGATCTCCCGGCCGCCGTGCGAGGTGACGACCCCGGCCCCGGCGATGCCGACGGACCGTGCGACCACGGCGTCGGCATCGGTGACGACCGCGCCTTCGACGGTCCGGGGGACCAACGTGCCCTCGTCGGTGTAGGCGCGGTCCGCGAACGCCTCGGTGACGACGGCGAGTCCGGCGTCCGCCGCCGTCTCCAGGAGTCGCGATCCCGGCAGCCCCAGGAGCGGCAGCGAGGCGTCGGCGAGCAGCACGCCGTCGACGACCGCGCGGGCCTGACAGGGGTCGTGGACGACGCGGTTGTAGAGGGCGCCGTGCGGTTTCACGTACGACACGCGCGCGCCCGCCGCGCGGGCGAACACCTCCAGGGCGCCGATCTGGTACGCCACTTCGGCGGCCAGCTCGGCGGCGGGCACCTCCATGGCGCGCCGGCCGAACCCCGCGAGGTCGCGGTAGGAGACCTGGGCGCCGATCCGCACCCCCCGCTCGGCGGCGCGGTCGCAGACGCGGCGCATGGTCACCGGGTCCCCGGCGTGGAATCCGCAGGCCACGTTGGCACTGGTGACGACGGAGAGCAGCTCCTCGTCGTCGGTGAGGTGCCAGCGGCCGAAGCCCTCGCCGAGGTCGGCGTTGAGGTCGATCGAGGTGGTGCTCATCTACGGGGGTTCTCCTGGGGTTCTCGGCGGTCAGACCACGCGGTACTGCTCGTCCCTGGCGTCGGTGACGAACATCCGGCCCGGCGCGTGCGTGAGGGCGAACGGCGGCCGCGAGGCCATCACCGCGGCCTGCGGTGTCACCCCGCACGCCCAGAACACCGGGATGTCGTCGGGTTCCGCGGTCACCGCGTCGCCGAAGTCGGGGCGGTCGAGGCGCTCGATGCCGAGTCCGCCGGGGTCGCCGCAGTGCACGGGGCTGCCGTGCACCGCGGGCATCAGCGAGCTCTCCCTGATGGCGTCGGAGAGGTGGCGGGGCGGCACGGGACGCATCGACACCACCAGGGGGCCGTGCAGCCGGCCCGTGGGGCGGCAGGGGCGCTCGGTGACGTACATCGGGACGTTGCGGCCCTGTTCGATGTGGCGCAGCGGGACACCGGCGTCGGCCAGCGCCCACTCGAAGGTGAAGCTGCAGCCGATGAGGAACGTGACCAGGTCGTCGCGCCAGCGGTCGACGACGTCCGTGGGCTCGTCAACCAGCTCGCCGTGCTCCCACACGCGGTAGAGCGGCAGGTCGGTGCGGAGGTCGGCGCCCGGGGCGAGCGGGGTGGTCCACGAGCCCTCGTCGGTGACGTCGAGCACCGGGCAGGGCTTGGGGTTGCGCTGGCAGAACAGCAGCATCTCGTACGCCCAGTCGGCGGGGACGGAGATGAGGTTGGCCTGGGTGAAGCCCGCCGCACGGCCCGCGGTGGGGCCCGTCTCGCCCGAACGGAACGCCGCCCGCGCCTCTTCGGCGCCGCGGAGCAGGGAAGCCGTCACAGGAGCTCCCTCCCCCGGGTCTCGGGGAGGCCGAGCAGCGCGAGGACGGCGAGGCCGTAACCGACCGCTCCGAAGACGAGCGCGCCGCCGACGCCCCAGCTGTCGGCGAGGAAGCCGACCATGGTCGGGAAGACGGCACCGACCGCGCGGCCGGTGTTGTACGTGAAGCCCTGTCCCGTACCGCGCACGGCGGCCGGATACAGCTCGCTGAGGAACGAGCCGAACCCGCTGAAGATCGCCGACATGCAGAAGCCCAGCGGGAAACCGAGCACGAGAAGAAGGCCGTTGGCCCCGTCCGGGATGTGCGTGTACGCGAGGACGCTGGCCGCGGAGAGGAACGCGAAGAGCGTGATGTTCCGTTTGCGGCCGAGCCGGTCGGTGAGGTACCCGCCCGTCAGGTAGCCGATGAAGGCGCCCGAGATCAGGAACGTCAGGTAGCCGCCGGTGCCGACGACGGTCAGGCCACGGTCCTCCTTGAGATAGGTGGGCACCCAGGTCGCCAGCGTGTAGTAGCCGCCCTGCACGCCGGTGGAGAGGAGCACCGCGAAGAAGGTGACGCGGGCGAGGCCCGGCTTGAAGATGGCGGTGAACGAGCCCTTGTCGGAGCTCTTGCGGCGCTCCTCGGCGGCCTCGGGGGCGTCGTGGACGTTGCGGCGCACGTAGATCACGAGCAGCGCGGGGAGCGCGCCGGTCCAGAACATCACGCGCCAGGCGACGTCGTCGTCGAGGAACTGGAACACCAGCGTGTAGACGACTACGGCGAGCCCCCAGCCCACGGCCCAGGAGCTCTGGATCGCCCCGAGCGTGCGGCCGCGGTTCTTGGCCGTGGCGTATTCGGCGACGAGGATCGCGCCCACCGCCCACTCGCCGCCGAACCCGAGCCCCTGGAGGGCGCGGAAGACCAGCAGCGTCTCGTAGTTGGGCGCGAAGCCGCAGGCCACGGTGAAGACGGCGTAGGTGACGACCGTGATCATCAGGGCCTTGACGCGGCCGATCCGGTCGGCCACCACGCCTGCGATGGCGCCGCCGACGGCGGAGACGACGAGGGTGACGGTGGTGAACAGGCCGGTCTGCCCGCTGTTGAGGCCGAAGTACGCGGAGAGGGCCACCATGCTCAGCGGCAGCGTGAAGTAGTCGTACGAGTCGAGGGCGTAGCCCCCGAAGGCGCCGGCGAAGGCCCGGCGTCCGCGCGGTCCGAGGGCGCGCAGCCAGCCGAATGCGCCGCTGTCGTCGACGGGTTCGGCCCGGTCGGGGCGGGTGTCGGCCGGAGCGGCCGGGGGTGGCGGGGTCGTGCTCATGGGCACCTCGCAGGAGAGGGACGGAGGGTGCTGAGGGTGCTGGAGCGGTGCGTTTTCGGGCCGAGCGGTGCGGGCCGTGCCCGACAAGCTAGAGGATCGTTGAACGATCCCTCAATACCCATGTTGTTTCGTTCTGGTATCTGCGATTGAATCCGGGCATGGCGGAGGGGATGGCTGATGTGAACGGGCTGGCCGACGACCGCGCGCTCCTGGGCCGCACCAGCACGGCCGAGCGGGTCTCGGACATCCTCAGGAGCCGCATCGCCGCGGGCTTCTTCCCGCCCGGCACCCGGCTCTCCGAGGACAGCATCGGCGGCGCGCTCGGCGTCTCGCGCAACACCCTGCGGGAGGCGTTCCGGCTGCTCACGCACGAGCGCCTGCTGGAGCACCAGCTCAACCGCGGCGTCTTCGTGCGCGTCCTGACCGACCGGGACGTGGCGGACATCTACCGCACCCGTTCGCTGGTCGAATGCGCGGTCGTGCGCGGACTCGGCGATCCGCCGTACGCCGTGGACGGACTCGCCGACGCCGTCTCCAACGGGCGCGCGGCCGCGCGCAGAGGTGACTGGAAAGGCGTCTCCACCGCCAACATCGACTTCCACCGGGAGCTCGTCGCCCTCGCCGGCAGCGAGCGCACCGACGAGCTGATGCGCAGCGTCTTCGCCGAACTGCGCCTCGCCTTCCACGTGGTGGACGACCCGCGCCGGCTCCACGAGCCCTACCTCGCACGCAACGAACAGATTCTCGAAGCCCTCCGGGAAGGCCGCAGGGACGAGGCCGAGACGCTGCTCGCCGAGTACCTCGACGACTCCCGCCGGGGCCTCGTCGAGGCGTACGGGCGGCCCGGCGCGCGGGACGGGCGCGACGGCGGCTGAGCCTGCCAGTTCTGCGCCGTTTCGACCGTTGTCAGACCGAGGACCTAGTCTGTGCACCGTGACTTCGCCTGCCGTTACGGACACCGCTCCGCCCCAGCTCAGCGCGGGGCCGAGGCCTGCTCCCGGCCCGGCCGCCGACGAGGGCCTGGCGCGCCGCCTGCGCGCCCTCGCCTGCACGGCCCCGCTGCACGACCTCGACGTGCGCAAGGCCAACCTCGCGGGCGAGTACTCGGTGTACGCGATGGCGGAGGTGGCCCTGTCCGCCATCGACCTCGTCACGCTGAACATGGACTTCGACACCGGCGCCGACCACGAACAGATCGTCGCCAGGCTCCTCCCGCGCGTGGCCGCCCAGGCACCGCACCGCCCGGCCGCCGAGCACGAGCGCGTGGCCCGCTGGGTGCTGGAGAACCTGATCAACGTCGGCAGCGTCGACCGCGGCTTCCGCGCCGTATACGGCACCTTCGCCCCGGACGGCACCTATGTCCGCAGGGACTACGACTTCAAACTCCTCGAAGAGGTCCCCGGCTACGGCGGCGGTGTCTACCTGCGCACCACCGACGAAGCGGTCAACGTCCTGGTCGGCGCCCTCGACACCGACGTCACCAGCGCCCAGATCGCCGCCGAGGTGAAGCTGGAGGTCCTGATCAAACGCGGCCGGCTCGCCGACGCCCAGCTCGCCGCGGAGCAGGCCCGCTACCGGACCGTGCAGTATTCGGAGACCCTGCGCAAGGCCCTGGAGGCCACCCGGCGCAACGTCCGCGCGGTGGACTGGCTCCAGGCCGTCCCCGACATGATCGCGGAAGCGCTCGACCACGTGGCCGACCGCTACCGCCACGAGAACGCCATCCTGACCAACATCCGCAAGGTGCGCGACGAGTCCGAGGCCGTCTCCGACTCGAAGGCCGGCGAGCACAAGCGCCGCGCCGCCGAGCTCGTCGACATCGTCAAGGACTGCATCCGCCGCCACACGCAGCTCCAGTCCCGGCTCCTCGAAGCGGGCCCGCTGTTCCGCGCCGAGCAGGACCGGCAGGCCTTCGCCGCCCCCACCGCCCACGCCGGCCTCGACCTCTACGGCCAGCTCGTCGCCCCCCTCCTGCCGCTCCCCGCCGAGCAGGCGATCCGCGTGACGGACGCCTTCTTCGCGCACGGGACCGGACTGCGCACGCCCGTCTCCGTCCGCGTCGGCGACCTCGTCGACATACTGCTCACCCCGCCCATGGAGCGCGAACACCTCGGCGCGGAGATGCCGGAGCCCGACCTCATCGCCACCCCGGACGACAGCCGCTTCAGCGAGGAGCAGCTCGCCGCCGCCATGGACCTGCTCGACCTGCCCTCCGACGCCCCCCGCAGACTCTCCGGCCTGCTCGCGGAGGCCCGACTCCGCGACCCCGAACTGCCCTACCTGGTCGCCCTGCTGGCCGTGCACGCGGCCAGCCCCCCGGTCGGCACCGCCTACCGCCAGGGCGAGGAGAAGCTGCTGTTCGCCGTGGACGACGGCACCGAACTCGACGACGAGGAGTTCGGCGGCGCCGACCTCATCGTCGGCACGGCCCTCCTGGACGCCGCCGGCATGGCGGCCGGCCGCACGGAGGTGGCCTGATGCCCGCGACCGAGCACGCCGCACCCCCGGCCGCCCCCGCAGACGTGACACCGATCCACCGCCACAAGGAGCACACGCCGTGACCGACCACCCCGCAGAGCACGCCGCGTGGGGCGAGCCGGACCCCGCGGCGGTGAGCTCCGGCCCCGCCCCCGTCACCCCGGCCGACGCCGCCGACGCCGCGCGGCTCGTCTCCTTCGGACTGCAGCCCAAGCTCCAGCCCGCCCGCGACCAGGAGTACGGCGACCTGCTCCGCCGCTACCGCGAGGACCCGCCCTTCGCGCGGCTCGCCGACGCCGTCGCCACCGGGCTCGGACTCGTCGTCCTCGAGGTCTCCCCGCGCGCGGGAATGGCCGTGACCGCCGCGGAGGACTCCGTCTTCGCCGTCCGCATGGGCGACTACGCCCGCCGCGCGGCCACCGACTCCACCGACCGCTTCCTGCACGGCCTCGCCCACCTCGCCGTCGCCGCCCTGGCCTTCCCGCGCCCCGAGGACCTCGCCGACGACGGCTACATCGGCCGGGTCACGGTCAACGGCGTCGACGCCTTCGTGCGCCAGGCCTGCCACCGCCTCGAAGAACGCGCCGAGGAACAGGGCGAGAACACCGACCCGGCCACCGACGCCCCGGGTCTCGAAGCCGCCTGGCGCATCTGGGCGCGCCGCAGCTCCACCGGCGCCACCAAGGACGCCCGCCGCCTCGCGGGCTCCACCACCGGCATCGTCGGCAAGGCCGTCGCCTTCCTCACCGACTCCGGCTTCCTGCAGCGCACCGGCGACGACTCCGGAGGCACGTACCGCACGACCGCCCGCTACCAGCTCCAGGTTCGCGACATGGCGGGCAGCGCGGCCATGGCGGAGCTCCTTGAGCTCGGCGTCGTACCGGTCACGGACGGTTCCGCGACGCTGCTGCCGCCCGAAGACACCGACGACCTGGAGCTGGCCGCCGACGCGGGGCTGCCGTTCCACTCCTGACCCACCGGCCGCCCCCAGGCCCCGCCCCGCACCCTTCCTGCTGTTCCGCACGACTTACGACGAGAGTCCGCCGCCATGTACGAGCTGTCCCGGGTCCGCCTCTACTCCATCGGTCCGGCCGGTGCGCGCTACGCCGACACCGTGCTCGACCTGCGCGGCGTCGGCGCGGAGGTGCCCGACCCCGCTCCCACCCAGGCGGAGTTCTTCGAGGACGAGCCGGTCGGCCCGCCGCGCCGCCCCGCCCCCGCGGGCGTGCTCTTCCTGGAGAACGGCGGCGGCAAGTCCGTCCTGCTCAAGCTGATCTTCTCGGTGATGCTGCCGGGCCACCGGAACACCCTCGGCGGCGCCAGCTCCGGCGTGCTGCGCAAGTTCCTCCTCGCCGACGACTGCGGACACGTCGCCCTGGAGTGGCAGCACACCCTGACCGGAGAGTGCGTCGTCGTCGGCAAGGTCAGCGAATGGCGCGGACGCCAGGTCTCCAACGACCCGCGGAAGTTCGCCGAGGCCTGGTACTCCTTCCGGCCCGGCCCCGGCCTCAGCCTGGACTCGCTGCCCGTCGCCGAATCCACCGCCGTGCGGCCCTCCGCGGAAGGCGTATCGGGCGCGCAGGGGCGCCGGCGCACCATGAAGGGCTTCCGCGACGCCATGACCGAGGCGGTCAAGGCCTACCCGCACCTCGAAGTGCACTGGGAAGAGATCCACGACCGCTGGAACGAACACCTCGGCGACCTCGGCCTCGACCCCGAACTCTTCCGCTACCAGCGCGAGATGAACGCCGACGAGGGCGAGGCCGCCGGCCTCTTCGCCGTCAAGAAGGACTCCGACTTCACCGACCTGCTGCTGCGCGCCGTCACCGACACGCGTGACACGGACGGCCTCGCCGACCTCGTCCACGGCTTCGGCAACAAACTCGGCCGCCGCGCCGAGCTCATCGCCGAACGCGACTTCACCGCCGGCTCCGTCGACCTCCTCGGCCGCATCGTCGAGGCCGCCGACACCCGGGCACGCGCGCGTGACGTGCACGCGGGCGCCGAGCGCCGCACCCGGACCCTGGCGCGCCGGCTCTCCGCGCGGGCCGTCGAGGAGCGCGGCCGTGCCGCCGAGCTCGCCGAGCAGGTCACCACCGCCGCCCACGCCGTCACCGAGGCCGAGCAGGCACGCGGCAAGAGCGCCCTCATCTCCGCCGAACTCGCCTACCGCCACGCCTCTCTGGCGCTCACCGTCGCCGAGAAGGCCGCTGCCGCGCAGCGCCGCGAGCTCGCCGAGGCGCGCACCCTGCACTCCGCCTGGCAGGCCGCCGAAGCCGTCCTGCGGCACCGCGCCGCCGCCGACCGCTCCGCGCGCGTGGCCGTCGCCATCCGCGAGGCCGAACGGGACGCCGCGCCCGCCCTGGCCGCCCGCGCCAAGGCCGCCTCCGACCTGGTCCGCGCCCTGCACACCGCCGCCGAAGGCGCCGAGAACCTCGCGAACGAAGAGGAGGAGCGCTCCGCCGCCCTCCAGGAGACCGGTGAGAGCGCGCACCGCGACGCCACCGCCGCCGCCACCGAGGCCCAGCGCGCCCGCAGCGAGATCGGCCACCTCAAGCAGCGCCTCGCCGAGGTCGAGCAGGAGACCGCGGAGGCCGTCCGCGCGGGCTGGCTCGACGACACCGCCCCCGACGCCGACCCGGCCCGCGCCGCCCTCGCCGCGAGCGACGCGGAGAAGACCACCGTCGCCGCCTGGGACACCGCCCGCGAGGCCGCCCGCCGCGCCACCGACCACGCCAGGGAGGCGGCCGCCGCCGAATCCCGCGCCGAACTGACCGCCGCCCGCGCGTCCGACGCCGCGACCGCCGCCGAGGCCGCCCACGACGCGGAGCGCCGCACCGCCGAGTCCATCGCCGGGGACCCCCGCCTCGCCGAGCTCCTGAGCCTGCCGGCCGGGGACGGCTCCGTGCCGCGGCCCCGCAAGGGAGCCGACGCCCCCGAGACCGACGCGGACGGCACGCTCACCGTGGCGGAGCTCGACCGCTCCGCGGACGACCTGCGGGCCCTCCTCGACGAGAGCGTCGCCTCCGCCGAGCGGCAGCTGTTCGACCTGCGCACCGCCGCCGCCGACGACTCCCGCATCCTCGGCGCCCTCGGCGACGGCGGGCTGCTGCCGCCCGGCCCCGACGTCCTGGCCACCGTCGAGTTCCTCGGCGAGCACGGCATCCCCGCGCTCCCCGGCTGGCGCTACCTCGCGCAGGCCGTCGACCCCGCCGACCACGCGCGTGTGCTCGCCGCCCGGCCCGAACTGGTCGACGGCGTCGTCATCACCGACCCGGCCACCCACGCCCGCGCCCGCGAAGCCCTCGCGGACGCCGCGCTGCTGCCCCGCTCCGCCGTCGCCGTGGGCACCGCGGCCGCGCTCCTCGCCCCCACCCCGGGCGAGCAGAGCGCCGAGGACAGCGGCGTCTTCCTCGTACCGCCGAACCCGGCCATGCACGACGAGCACGCCGCCGACGAGGAGCGGCAGGCGCTGCGCGCGCGGGCCGCACGGCGCGACGAGGAGATCCGCGCGCTCGCCGTCCGCCTCGGCAAGGACCGGGAGCTCTCCGCCCGCCTCGCCTCCTGGCGCGCCGGCTGCCCCACCGGCCGCCTGGCCGAACTCGCCACCGCGGCCGAGGAGGCGCGCGCCTTCGCCGAGGAGGCCGAGGCCGAGCTCGCCGAGGCCCGGACCGCGCGCGCCGAGGCCGACGAGGCGGCGAGCGAGGCGGCACGCGTGCGTGACGAGCGCCAGGACGCCGCCCAGCGCGCCCGCCGCGCCGCCGACGCCCTCGCCGGGCTCGCCTTCCGCCTCCGCGAGCGGGCCGGCTGGCAGACCAAGCTGCGCGAACTGGCCGACGACGCCGTCGAGTCCGAGGCCCGCGCCCAGACCTGCCTGGACCGCGCCCGCGCCGCCGACGAGGACCGCCGCGCCGCCCAGCGCGCCGCCGACGACGCCCGACGCACCGCCCGCGCGCTGCGCGCCGAGCGCGCCGAGATCGCCGGCGCCCCCGAGGACGTACCGGAGGAGAGCGAGACCCCGAAGGCGTCGCTGCCCGCCCTGCGCGAGGCCTACCGCGCGGCCTCCCAGCTCTACGAGAAGGTGGGCGTCGGCGCCGACCTCCGTGCCGAGCAGGCCCGCGCCGAGAGCGACGAGAGCGCCGCCCTCGCCGAGCTCGACCGGCTCAGCAACAAGGTCCGCACCCGCGCGGCCCTGCTCCTCGAAGGCACCGACGGCTCCGACGGCCCCTCCCGGCAGGCCGCCGCCGCGCGCGCGGAGGCACAGGTCCAGCTCATCGAGGCCCGCGCGGCCACCGCGAGCGAGCAGCTCGGCCGGCTGCGCGGCGAGGCCGAGCGGCACGCCCCCGAGGACGGCGACGCCCACACCGAGCTCCCCGAGGAGCTCGTCCCCGCCGACGCCGAGCAGGCCCAGGCGCTGCTGCGCACCGCCACCGGCGAACTGGCCTCGCGCACCGAGGCGTTGAGCCGCGCCAAGGAGGCGCACGCCGCCCTGTTGCGCACCCACCGCGCCACCGAGGACGCGGCCGGCGGCTTCGAGGAGACCGCGGCCCTGCTGCGGGACCTCCTGCGCGAGCACCATGAGGACGAGTCCGAAGAGGCCCCCGAGGCCTACCCCGGCACGCTCGAAGAGGCCCGCCACTCCGCGGCCGAGGCCCGCCGCTCCCTGCGCGGCTGCGCCGCCGACCTGTCCACCGCCGAGTCCGCCGTCCGCGAGGCCAGCGACATCCTCGTACGCCACGCGAACTCCACGCGGTACGAGCAGGTGCGCACCCCCGCCCGCCAGCAGATCCGGGAACTGCCCGCGTCCGCGCTGCCCGACCACGCCAAGAAGTGGGCCGACGCCTTCGCGCCCCGGCTGCGCGTCCTCACCGACGAGCTGGAGCAGCTGGAGCGCAACCGCGACAGCATCGTCGACCGCCTCCGCGGCCTCGTCGAGTCCTCCCTCGCCACCCTGAGGTCCGCCCAGCGCCTCTCCCGACTGCCGGAGGGGCTCGGCGAGTGGTCGGGCCAGGAGTTCCTGCGGGTGCGCTTCGAGGAGCCCGACCAGGCCACGCTCGTCGAGCGGCTCGGCGAGGTCATCGACGAGGCGACGCGCGCCGCCGTGAAGAAGAACTCCGATCTGCGGCGCGACGGAATGTCCCTGCTGCTGCGCGGTGTCCAGGCCGCCCTGGAGCCGCGCGGGGTCGCCGTCGAGATCCTCAAGCCGGACGCCGTGCTCCGCGCCGAGCGCGTCCCGGTCGGACAGATGGGCGACGTGTTCTCCGGCGGCCAGCTGCTGACCGCGGCCATCGCCCTGTACTGCACGATGGCCGCGCTGCGCAGCAATGACCGGGGCCGCGACAAGCACCGCCACGCCGGCACGCTCTTCCTGGACAACCCCATCGGCCGTGCCAACGCGACGTATCTCCTGGAGCTCCAGCGGGCCGTGTCGGACGCGCTCGGCGTGCAGCTGCTGTATACGACCGGTCTGTTCGACACGACGGCGCTCGCCGAGTTCCCGCTGGTCATCCGGTTGCGGAACGACGCGGACCTGCGGGCGGGCCTCAAGTACATCAGCGTGGAGGAGCACCTGCGCCCTGGCCTGCCGCAGCAGGACCCGGACGGCGAGACGGTGCACGGGGAGATCACCGCGACACGCATGTACAAGCGGCCCGCTGCGTCCGCGCCGGTGGTCCCCGCCCAGGCGACGGCCACGCTCCGGTCGACGGACACGACCCCGACGACCGCCACTACGTAGCGAGCTGTTTGGTCAGCCACTCGTGGAAGAGCCCGATGTGGTGCTCGGTCGGCACCAGCACCCCGCCCGCACGGTAGGCGCGTGACGCCATCGCGGGCTGGGTGCGCTCGCAGGCCGCGAAGTCCTGCGTGTTGACCCGGTGGAAGAGCTCCACGGAGTGCGTCAGGTCGGCTCCGGACGCGACGACCTCGGGCGCGTACAGCCAGTCGCACTCGACGACCGTGCGGTCCTCGGCCAGCGGGAACATCCGGTGCAGGATCACGTGGTCGGGGACGAGGTTGACGAACACCGTCGGTTTCACGGTGATCGCGTAGTAGCGCCGGTCCTGCTCCTGCGACACCTCGGGGAGCCGGCCGAAGCCTTCGCTGCCGTCGACGGTGAACCCGCCGACCTCCTCGCCGAACGCGGCACCGTGCCCCACGTAGTACTGCGCGGCGAACCCGTCCGTGAACTCCGGCAGGACGTCGGTCAGTTCGGGGTGGATGGTCGCGCAGTGGTAGCACTCCATGAAGTTCTCGACGATCAGCTTCCAGTTGGCGCGCACGTCGTAGCTGACGCGCCTGCCGAGCGCGAGCCGTTCGGTGCCGTACCGCTCGATGGACGCCGCGTCGCCGAGCCGTTCGACCGCCGCGCCCATGACGGTCTCCTCGAAGGAGGGCGGATCGTCGGCCAGGCACACCCAGGCGTAGCCGAGCCACTCCCGCAGCGCCACCTTCACCAGGCCGTACGCCCCGCGGTCCACGTCCGGCATCTTCACCAGGCCGGGCGCGGCGATCAGCCTGCCGTCCAGGTCGTACGTCCAGGCGTGGTACGGGCATCGCAGGGCGCGGCGCACCCGCCCGGACTCCTCGGTGCACAGCCGGGCGCCGCGGTGGCGGCAGACGTTGAGGAAGGCACGCAGCTCACCGGTGCGCGAGCGGGTGACGAGGACGCTCTCGCGGCCCACCTGCACGGTGCGGAAGGCGCCCGGCGCGTCGATGTCGGCGGCGCGCACCGCGCAGAACCAGAGCGCTTCGAAGATACGTTCCTGCTCCTGCCGGAAGATCTCCGGGTCGGTGTAGTGGTGGCCGGGGAGGGTCGCGATGAGGCTGGGCGGCAAGGGGGTCGTCGGCACGGTTCTCGTACTCCTCAAGCGGGCGGGGCCCAAGTGCGGCCGGGGCTCAAGCGGGCGCGGCGGCGATGCGGGCGGGGTCGAAGAGCTCGATGGGATGCCGGGTGGCGCCGTCCAGGGCCAGGTCGGCGAGGATCTCCCCGACCACCGGGACGAACTTGAAGCCGTGTCCGGAGAAGCCGGCCGCGACGGTGACCGACGCCGGGTGCGCGGGATGGCGTGCGATGACGAAATGCTCGTCGGGGCTGTTGGAGTACATGCAGGTGGCGGCCTTGATGAAGTGTCCCGGCAGGGTGGGGATCAGCCGCCCCACCTGCTCCGCCATCGCGGCGACCTCGTCCTCGTGGACCGTCCGCTCGATGGTCTCCGGCGTGCAGGGCGTGCCCTTGCGGAAGAAGGCGACCTTCGCGCCGAGACCGGGTCCGTCGATGGCGGGGAAGCCGTACACCTGGACGCCCCGCGGGTCCTCCCAGATGTAGATGGGATGGCTCTCCGGGAGGAACGGGCGCTCGCCGCCGGCCGGCCGGAACCAGTACATGACCTGCCGCTCGATGGTGAACGGCACCCCCAGGTCGGTCAGCAGGCCGGGGGCCCACGCGCCCGGGCAGATCACCAGCTGCCCGGCCGTGTAGCTCTCCCCGGCGGTGTGCACGCGCACGCCGTCCCGGTAGGGCTCCCATCGCGTCATGGGCTCATCGAAGTGCAGGTCGGCGCCGTGCCGCGTGGCCAGTTGGAGGTGCGCGGCCACGGTGTTCTCGGGGCGGACCAGGCCGGCGCGCGCCTCGTACAGGGCCACCTCGTCGTCCCGCGGGGTGAGGGTGGGGAAGCGGCGGCGGATCTCCTTCGCGTCGAGCATCTCGTGGGGCAGGTCCCACCGTTCGGCGGAGAGCCGCGAACCGGAGACGGTACGGCTGTCGGGGCGCCCGAGCATCACACCGCCGCAGAGCGTCGCGATGTCCCGGCCGGTGTCGCGTTCGAGGCGGTCGTAGAGTTCGTAGGCGCGCAGCAGCAGCGGTACGTACGCGGGGTCCTCGAAGTAGGACTGGCGGGTGATGCGTGAACCGCCGTGGCTCGAACCGCGGTCGTGCACCGGACCGAACCTCTCCAGGCCGAGGACGCGCACGCCCCGCGCGGACAGGTGGTGGGCGGCGGCGCTGCCCATGCCGCCCAGACCGATCACGATCACGTCATACGTGGGGGACACCTGTGCCTCCTGGCGGCTAGCGGCGGATGCGGGCCATCTCCGGGTCGAACAGGGGCTCATCGGCGACGGTCGCGGGAACCTTCTCGCCGAAGTACTCGATGTGCACACCGGTGCCCGCCGCCAGGGGCGGCAGCCAGGCGTACGCGACGCAGCGGCCCAGGGTGTACCCGTACGAGGCGCTGGTGACGTACCCGGCAGGGGCGCCGTCGAGGTACACGGGCTCCTTGCCGAGGACGACGGCCGCCGGGTCGTCGACGAGGAGGGCGGTGAGCCTGCGCGTGGGCCGCCCAAGCCCTTCGAGCGCCGAACGCCCCACGAAATCGCCCTTGTCCATGCGGACGGCGAAGCCGACGCCCGCCTCGTAGGGGTTGTGTTCGGTGGTCATGTCGTGGCCCCAGGCGCGGTACCCCTTCTCCAGCCGCAGGCTGTTGAAGGCGGAGCGCCCGGCGGCGATCACCCCGTGCTCCCGCCCCGCCTCCCACAGCGTGTCCCACAGGCACAGCCCCAGGTCGGCGGTGGTGTACAGCTCCCAGCCCAGTTCGCCGACGTACGACAGGCGCATCGCGGTCACCGGGACGTGCCCGATGTACGTCTGCCTCGCCCTGAAGTAGCCGAACGCCTCGTGCGAGAAGTCGTCGCGGGTGAGCGGCTGGACGAGCGCGCGGGCCAGCGGGCCCCAGACCCCGACGCAGCAGGTCCCCGAGGTGATGTCCCTGAGGTGCACGTCGTCGGGGGCGTGGCGGAGCAGCCAGTCGAGGTCGGCGGGGGAGTTGGCGCCCACCTGGAAGCGGTCCGCGGCGAGCCGCGCCACCGTCAGGTCGGACCGGACGCCGCCCGCCTCGTCGAGGAGCAGGGTGTAGGTGACCGAACCCGGCTTCTTGGCCAGGTTGTTGGAGGTCATGCGCTGCAGGAAGGCGAGCGAGCCGGGGCCGGTGACCTCCAGGCGGCGCAGCGGCGTCATGTCGTACAGGGCGACGCGTTCGCGGGTGGCGCGCGCCTCGGCCGCCGCGACGGGCGACCAGTGACGGGCCGACCAGGCGTCCCGCTCCGGCAGCTCGACGGCCTCGGCCAGCGGGGTGTTGGCCTCGTACCAGTGCGGGCGCTCCCAGCCGCCGCCTTCCAGGAAGACCGCCCCCAACTCCCGTTGGCGCGTGTGGAAGGGGCTGACCCGTAGGGGGCGCGGGCGGTCCATCGGCTGGAGCGGATGGATGATGTCGTACACCTCGACGAACTGCCGCACGCCGCGCTCCGCCACGTACGCGGGGGAGCGCTGCATGTCCTCGAAGCGCGTCAGGTCGCAGTCGTGCACGTCGAGCGAGGGCCGCCCGTCGACCATCCACTCGGCGACCGCCCTGGCGACGCCCGCGGAGTGCGTGACCCAGACCGACTCGGCGAGCCAGAACCCGCGCAGCGCACGGGACTCGCCGAGCACCGGCATGCCGTCGGGCGTGAAGGAGAAGACGCCGTTGAAGCCCTCGGCGACCTCCGCGTCCCGCAGGGCGGGGAGCAGCCGTCGGCACTCCGCCCAGCTCGGCGCGAAGTCCTCAGGGGTGAAGGGGTACGAGGACGGCATGGGCTCGGCGTCGTCGTAGGCGGGGACCGCGAACGGGTCCACGGGCATCGGCCGGTGCGCGTACGAGCCGATGCCGATGCGGTCCGTGTGCTCGCGGAAGTACAGGTCCCGGTCCTGGTGGCGGAGGATCGGCCGGCAGGCCTCGGCGCGCGGTCCGTCGACGCCCGCGAGCTCGGGCAGCGGCGTCGTCCGCACGTACTGGTGGGCCAGCGGCAGCAGAGGCACGTCGACGCCCGCCATCCGTCCGATCACCGGCCCCCAGAAGCCGGCCGCCGAGACGACGTGGTCGGCCGGGAAGGTGCCGCGGTCGGTGACGACGGCGGTGACGCGGCCGCCGTCCCGTTCGATGCCCGTCACGGTGTGCCGGTCGAGGAATCGCGCGCCACGCGCGCGTGCCCGTTCCAGCTGCGCGCGACAGGCGGGCACGGCGCGGGCCAGGCCGTCGCCGGGCGTGTACAGGCCGCCGTACACCTGGCTCTCGTCGATCAGCGGGGCCAGCTCCTTGCAGCGGGCCGGGCCGACGAGCCCGGCGTCGATGCCCCAGGACGCGGCGAGGCCCGCCTTGCGGTGCAGGTCGGCCCAGCGCTCCGGGGTGGTGGCGAGCTCAAGGCCGCCGACCCGGTCGAAGCAGGGGAGGCCGTCCGCCTCCAGGGAGGTGAACTTCTCCACGGTGTACGCGGCGAACGCCGTCAGCGTCTTGGAGGGGCTCGTACGGAAGACCAGGCCCGGCGCGTGCGAGGTGGAGCCGCCCGGCGCGGGCAGGGGCCCCTGGTCGAGCACGGTGACGTCGGTCCAGCCGCGGGCGGTCAGCTCGTCGGCGAGGGAGCAGCCGACGATGCCGGCCCCGATGAGGACCACGCGGGGGCCGGTGGCCCGGCCGCCGCTCACAGGACCACCACCGAGCGCAGGACCTCGCCCCGGCGCATGCGCGCGAACGCCTCCTCCACCTCGTCGGGGCCGATCGTCTCGGAGACGAAGCCGCCCAGGTCGAGGCGGCGGCTCAGGTACTGGTCGACGAGGATCGGGAAGTCCCGGGTGGGCAGGCAGTCGCCGTACCAGGACGACTTGAGGGCGCCGCCGCGCGAGAAGAGGTCGATCAGCGGCAGGTCGACGGTCATCTCCGGATCGGGCACGCCGACCTGGACGAGCACACCGGCGTGATCACGCATGTAGAAGGCCTGCTTGTACGTCGAGGGGATGCCGACCGCGTCGATCGCGACGTCGACGCCGTGGCCGCCGGTCAGCTCGCGCACCGCCGAAACCGGTTCGGTGCCCCGGGAGTTGACGGTGTGCGTGGCGCCGAACCGGGTTGCCCCGTCCAGTTTCGCGTCGTCGATGTCGACGGCGATGACCCGGCGGGCGCCGGACAGGGACGCCCCGGCGATGGCGGCGTTCCCGACACCTCCGCAGCCGATGACGGCGACGGTGTCGCCGCGGCCCACCCCGCCGGTGTTCACCGCGGCCCCGTACCCCGCCATGACGCCGCAGCCGATCAGCGCCACCGCCTCCGGGCGCGCCGCCGGATCGACCTTCACCGCCTGCCCGGCGGCGACCAGCGTCTTCTCGGCGAAGGCACCGATGCCCAGGGCCGGGGTGAGCGGTGTGCCGTCCAGGAGCGTCATGGGCCGGGTGGCGTTGCGCGAGTCGAAGCAGTACCAGGGGCGGCCGCGCAGGCAGGACCGGCAGGTGCCGCAGGGCGCGCGCCAGGCGATCACGACGCAGTCGCCGGGGACGAGATCGGCGACGTCCGCGCCGACCGCCTCGACGGTGCCGGCGGCTTCGTGGCCGAGCAGGAACGGGAAGTCGTCGCTGATCGCGCCCTCCCGGTAGTGCAGATCCGTGTGGCAGACCCCGCAGGCCCGCAGGGAGACGAGGACCTCTCCGGGACCGGGATCTGGCACGACGATCGTCTGCACCTCGACGGGTGCGCCCTTCTTGGGGGCAACGACGGCACGGACCTCGTGGGGCACGGCCAGACTCCTCTGCTGTTGCGCGCGGCGTGGCGGGAGTTGTTGCGCACTGCACGTTCGGTTGCGCTATGGGAGACATACTGGGAATGCCATCAAGAGGCCGTCAAGGGGGCGGAGCAAGCCTTCGCAATTCCGTGGGGAGGGCGTGGGGGCGGACTTCCGTGGGTGCGGCTCGCGGGTGGCGGGTGGCAGTGGTAGTCCGCGGGTGGCGGGCACGGGTGGTGGCACGCCGAAGGGCGGGACCGGTGGCTCCCGGTCCCGCCCTCACGCGCGTGTGCGCCGCCTCAGCGGCCCCGACAGAGCGTCAGAACCCGTACCCCATCCGCCGGGAGAGCTCCACGGACGCCGCGACGGTGCGCTTGGCGAGCTCGGTCAGCCGGTCCTCGGTCACCCGGTAGACAGGACCCGACGCGCTGATCGCCCCGATCACCTTGCCGTCGTGCGCCCGCACCGGCGCGGCGACGGCGGCCAGGCCCACCTCCAACTCCTCGACGGCGACGGCGAATCCCTGCTCGACCACCGTCTCCAACTCGCCGCGCAGCGCTACCGTGCCGGTCACCGTGTGCTCGGTGAGGCGCGGCAGGGTGCGTGCCATCAGCCCCTCGCGCAGGGTCGTCGGCAGGTGCGCGAGCAGCACCTTTCCGCTGGACGTCGCGTGCAGCGGGGTGCGCCGGCCCAGCCAGTTCTGCGCGGTCACCGAGGCCGGGCCGCGGGCCTGCATGATGTTGACCGCGGCGTCGTCGTCCAGGACCGCGATGTTGACCGTCTCGCCCAGCTCGTCCGCGAGTTCCCGGCAGACCGGGCCGCCCTCCTGCGAGATGTCCATGCGCACTGCCGCCGCCCCCGCGAGGCGGAGTACGCCGGCGCCCAGGAAGTACTTCCCGCGGTCCTTGGCCTGGCCGACGAGGCCGCGGTTCTCCAGTACGCCGAGGAGCCGGAACGCCGTGGACTTGTGCACGCCGAGCTCGTCCGCGATCTCGGTGACCCCGGCCTCCCCGTGGCGCGCGAGGATCTCCAGGACGCTCACCGCACGGTCCACGGACTGGACGGATCCGGCCGCCCCCTTCGGCTGGCCCGCACGCGGTTCCCCGCGCGGCGCCCCGTTCTGATCAGCCTGTTTGCGCTCGCCCGTCATATCTGAACTCTCACCACCTGGCGGCCTGTTGAAGCCGCGTTGTCGGGAAGCCCTTGACGCGATGGGCGCCCCACCCGGATTCTGTTGCGCATAGCGCTCCCTCGTGCGCCATGCGAAACATCATGTTACCGAAGGGTCTTGGCCCCCAGCGGGCCCAGGACCGGGCCGAATGACACCAGAGGGGGGCCCATGATCCCCGTATGCCGCCTCGAAGACCTCCCCGTGGGCGAATCCGTCCGCCTAGACACCACGCCGCCCGTCGCGGTGTTCAACGCCGACGGCGAGCTCTTCGCCATCGACGACACATGCAGCCATCAGGACGCCTCCCTGTCGGAGGGGTGGCTGGAGGGCTGCCTGGTCGAATGCCCGTTGCACGCCGCGACATTCGATCTCCGTACGGGCCGGCCCACGTGCCTGCCCGCGCGCCGCCCCGTCCGCACCCACCAGGTGTACGTCGAGGACGGTGTCGTCCACGTACACCTCGCGGGCGACGCTCTGGTCGGGCAGGGCGCCGTCCACGGAACCCCGCACGGCGCCGAGCGCGAAGTGGCCGCCGACCCGCCCGCCACGGGGAAAGGGTCCGCGGCGTGAGGCCCCTGGAGACCGTCGTCGTGGTGGGCGCCTCGCTCGCCGGACTGTACGCGGCACGGGAACTGCGTGCCCAGGGGTTCGACGGCCGCCTGGTCCTCGTCGGCGCCGAGCCGCACCTCCCGTACGACCGGCCGCCCCTGTCGAAGACCTTCCTGACCGGCGCCGGGGACGAGGACCAACTCGCCCTCTGCGACGGGGAGGAGAGCGCGGAACTCGCCGCCGAATGGGTCCTCGGCATCCGTGCCCGGGCCCTCGACGCCCGGAGCCGCACGGTCGTCCTCGACGACGGGCGCACCCTGGCCGGCGACGGCGTCGTCATCGCCACCGGGGCGGCCGCCCGCCGCCTGCCCGGGCCACCGCTCGCGGGCGTCCACACCCTGCGCACCCTCGACGACGCACGCGCCCTGCGCGCGGACCTGACCGGGGGAGCCCGGCGCGTGGTGGTGATCGGCGGCGGCTTCATCGGCGCCGAGACGGCCTCCTCGTGCGTGGCACTCGGCCACGACGTCACGGTGGTCGAGGCCGCGCCCGTGCCGCTCGCGGCCCCCCTCGGCACCGAGATGGCGGCGGTCTGCGCGCGCCTGCACGCCCGTGGCGGCGCGCGACTGCTGACGGGGTGCGGGGTGGCGGGAGTGCGCGGCACCTCCCGGGGCATCCACGCCGTGGAGCTCTCCGACGGTCGGCTGCTCGCCGCCGATGTGGTGGTCGTCGGCATCGGAGCCTCCCCGCACACCGACTGGCTCGCGGGCTCCCCTCTCGCCCTGGCCGACGGCGTCCTCTGCGACGACGGCTGTGTCACCGCGCTGCCGAACGTCGTCGCGGTCGGCGACGTCGCCCGGGCCGGCGGGACCCGCGCCGAACACTGGACCAGCGCCACAGAGCAACCACGCGTCGCGGTACGGAACTTGCTCGCCGGGCACACCGTGGAGACGATGCGTGCCGTGCCGTATTTCTGGTCGGACCAGTACGGCTCGCGGGTGCAGTTCGCCGGCCGGCGGGGAGCCGACGACACCGTGCGCATCGTCGAGGGTTCGCCGGATGTGGAGGACGGGGGCGGCTTCCTGGCGGTGTACGAGCAGGCGGGCCGCACCACGGCGGTCCTCGCGGTCGACCGGGCCCGCCCGTTCATGAAGTCGCGCAGGAGCCTGGCGGCCGCCGTCGCAGCAGAGCCGGTGGCCGAGCCCCCGGAGCCGGCCGCTCCCACCGAACTCGCCGTGCGGCCCGTGGCGGGACGCGTGACGGAGGCGGCGACCGTCTAAGGGTGACGGCAGCCCGAGGGGCGGCGGCACTCTGAAGACCGGCTGGGCCGGACCCCGTCCGGGACACCCAGCCCCGCCCCCCCCGCACACCAGGACCCGCGCAACCACGCAACCGCGCAGCCGCGCCTCAGGAGTGCGACAGCTGACCCGACCGGCCGTGCCGGCGTATGCGCTCCTTGCCGCGCGCCTCGGTCCTCGCCTGACGGCGGGCCCTGCGCCGCTCGCGCCGCAGCCGCCGCGCCGTGCTGCTCGGCATCGAGACGACTCCATGTCGCTGGTTCCACACCTGGCGCGTCACCCACACGTCGAGGACGCTCCATGTGGCCACGACCGTGCTGGCCACGCTGCTCAGCACCATGGGGAAGGAGAGCCAGGACCCCGCCAGGGCGGCGAGGACGGCGACCATCGCCTGGACGAGCGTGACCGCGACTATGATCACGGCGCGCACCGCGGCCGTCCGCACCGGATCAGGCAGCCGCCTCCTGCGGGCGGGCTCCTCCACCCACAACGGCGGCCGCTCTGCCGGGTGTTCACGTCCCCGTGCTTCCAGGGGACTCCGTGCGCGGACGTCATGGTCGCGCACGTCGCGCCCCTCGCGTCCGTCGCGGCCGAGCCCCCGCTCCTCGGGGGCGGCCGCCGCGTGCCGCGCCTCCTCCTCGGCCGCACCGGCCCCGTCAGCGGCGGCGCCGCCCCCGGACGCCCTGTGGCGCTCTGCCGTGCCCATCATTTCGTCACTCCCCCCGCTGCTTCGCGGCCGTCCATGGCGCACCCTCCGGACAGATCCTTCGGCCGTCCTCCGGCCTCTGGCCCAACTCACCACTGGCTGCCCGTTTTACTGCGCTTTATGTCGCCTGCCCGGCGGCGTGCCCTGGATCCGCGACTCTCTGCCTGAAGGACGAACGGGAGATCCCAAAGATTCCCGCTCCGCTTCCTCGAAGCGAAGAGATTCGGCCAACTGGCGTGCGTGGAACGGTGGATGGGGCATGGAAGCAGGTGCCACATGCTGGGACGCAATCTCCCGTAATGGAGGGACAACTGCGGACGTCCCTTTCGCGTCACGGCCGAAAAGCGTTCGGATGTGCCTTCGAGTTGCTCGTGAGTCAGTAGTAGGCTCGCGCCGTTTGTTGACGCACATGTGTGCCCCTGGCCCGTGCAACGGCCTCAGGGGGCCGATCTGGGGGAGGCCATGCGCTTTCGCGGGAAGTCCATCCGCCGGAAGATCGTGGCGCTGCTGATCGTGCCGCTGCTCTCCCTCACCGCCATCTGGGGCTTCGCCACCGTCGTCACGGGGCGCCAGGCGCTGAGCCTCGTGGACTCGGTCAACGTCTTCGACAAGCTCGCCTATCCGGTGGAGGACACGGCCCGCGTCATCCAGCAGGAGCGCCGCCAGTCCCTCATCTACCTCGCCGACCCACGGGCGTCGGACGCTCTCGCCGCGCTGCGCCGCAGCCGCAGCGCGACCGACGGGATGATCGACAAGATCCGGGCCAACGCCGAGGACCCGGACGTCCGGGACGGCATCAACGGCGAGTCGCGCAAGCGTCTCGACGCGCTCGTCGAGGCGCTCGACGGCATCGAGCCGGTCCGTCAGAGCGTCGAGGAGTCCACGATCACCAGGGCCGAGGCCCTGACGATGTACACCAAGCTGATCGACCCCTACTTCGACCTGCTCAGCACCCTCAACGGCTTCTCCGGTCTCGACGACACCGAGTACGACCAGCAGGGCCGCGCGCTCGTCGGCGCCACCCGCATGCGCGAACTGCTCTCCCGCGAGGACGCGGTGATCGCTTCGGCGCTCGTCGTGGGACGGATCACCAAGTCCGAGATCCGTCAGATCACCGAGCTCCGGGCCCAGCGCTCCATCCTCGCCGAAGTGCACTGGCCGCAGATCTCCGAGGACGAGCTCGCCCGGTTCAAGCGCTACTGGAGCGGCGCCGAGGTCGCCCAGTTGAGCAAGGCCGAGAACGATGTCATCGACTCCGGTGCCGGCACTCCGCGCGCGGTGACGTTCGACCACTGGGACCGGGTCGCCGGCCGGGTCCTGAAGCAGCTCTCCGAGAACAACATCGAGGCGACCGACCGCTTCCAGGGCCGTGTCGAACCGGCCGCCGTCAAGGTCATCGTGCGGGTCATCGCGGCCGGTGTGCTCGGTCTGCTCGCCCTGCTCGTCTCCCTCTTCCTGTCCGTACGCATCGGCCGCGGCCTCATCCGCGACCTGCGGCGCCTGCGCCTGGAGGCCCACGAGGCGTCCGGCGTCCGGCTGCCCGGCGTGCTGCGCCGCCTGGCGGCGGGCGAGCAGGTCGACGTGGAGACCGAGGCGCCCCGGCTCACCTACGGCAAGGACGAGATCGGGCAGGTCGGACAGGCCCTCAACACCCTGCAGCGCGCCGCCGTCGAGGCCACCGTCAAACAGGCCGACCTGCGCCGCGGCGTCTCCGAGGTCTTCGTCAACCTCGCCCGCCGCAGCCAGGTCCTGCTGCACAAGCAGCTCACTCTCCTCGACACCATGGAGCGCAGGACCGAGGACACCGACGAACTCGCCGACCTCTTCCGCCTCGACCACCTGACCACCCGCATGCGGCGGCACGCCGAGGGCCTCGTGATCCTCTCCGGTGCGGCCCCCTCCCGCCAGTGGCGCAAGCCCGTCCAGCTCATGGACGTCGTCCGGGCCGCCGTCGCCGAGGTCGAGGACTACGAACGCATCGAGGTGCGCAGGCTGCCCCGCATCGCGGTCACCGGGCCCGCGGTCGCCGACCTCACCCACCTGCTGGCCGAACTCCTGGAGAACGCCACGGTGTTCTCGCCCCCGCACACGGGGGTCCAGGTCCTCGGCGAGCACGTCGCCAACGGCTTCACCCTGGAGATCCACGACCGCGGCCTCGGCATGACCGCCGACGCACTCCTCGACGCCAACCTGCGCCTCGCGGAGACCCCCGAGTTCGAGCTGTCCGACACCGACCGGCTCGGCCTGTTCGTGGTCAGCCGGCTGGCGCAGCGCCAGCGCGTCCGCGTCTCCCTGCAGCCCTCTCCGTACGGGGGCACGACCGCCGTCGTCTTCGTACCGGAGTCGCTGCTCACCGACGACGTGCCCGACACCGGCGGCTACCGGCTCGACCGGCCGCGGAGCAAGGAACCCGCCGCGGGCCCCGACAGGGCGGCCGAGCGCACCGCGGCCCTCGCCCAGGTGCCCGTGCAACTGCCCGGCCTGCCCGCCTCCGTACTCGACGGCCCCGTCGAACTGGAGGCGCCCGTCGGCCTCGCCGACCTCGACGCCTTCCCGGGCGCACTCGACGACGAGGACAGCGAGCGCGGCGGCATCTTCCGGCCGCGCCGCCGGGTGGCCGGCAGCCCCGGCGAGCAGCACCAGCAGGCCCGCGACGACCGCGAGGCCGGCCGCGCGGAGCCGACCCGCAGGGACGCCCCGCCCGCCCACCTCGACGACGATCCCGCCGAGGACGTCCACGGCGGCCCGGTCCCGTTGCCGCGCCGCAGGACGCCCAAGCTCGTCCGCTCGAACGGCCGCCCGGTGACGCACACCAGGCCGCAGGACAGCCGGTTCCCCGAGGGCGGGGCGCAGGACGGCGGGTTCCCCGAGGACCGACCCCTGGCCCCCGCCGCCGAGGACGAGATCCCCGAGCGCTCGCCGCAGCGGCCCGGTTGGCCCGATCTCCGTCCGCCGCACCGGGACGTCACGGCCGTCGACGACGCGCCGAACGAGCTCCCCCGGCGCGGCCGCCGCACCGCCGCACAGGACCGTTTCACCCAGGACCGTTTCACCCAGGACCGCTCGCTTGCGCCGGAGCGCCCTCCCCGGACGGCACCTGGGCTCCGTCCGGCCGCGGCGCCCGACCAGGCCCCGGCCCGCACCACCGACACGGATCAGGACCGGGGCCAGGACCAAGGCCGCGGTCAGGACCGGGGCACTCCCATGACCGGCCCGGGCGGGCTGCCGCGCCGTGTCCGGCAGGCCAGCCTCGCCCCGCAGTTGAAGGCCGGACCCGATCGTCGCCCCGACCGTGCCGAGGCCCGGCCGGAAGAGCGCGACGCGGAAGAGGTACGCAGCCGCATGGCCTCGCTCCAGCGGGGCTGGCAGCGCGGCCGTGACGAGAATGCCGCGGGCGACGACGCCACGAACGGCACAGCACCAGGAACGACATCCGAGGGGGACGGTCGATGACCGCACCGAATGCCGACGCACGCATGACCACGACCGGGGGACGGGGAGAGCTGAACTGGCTCCTCGACGACCTGGTGCAGCGCGTCGCCAGCATCCGCAAGGCGCTCGTGCTCTCCGGGGACGGCCTGCCGACCGGTGTGTCGAAGGACCTGACCAGAGAGGACAGCGAGCACCTCGCCGCCGTCGCCTCCGGTTTCCACAGCCTCGCCAAGGGCGTCGGGCGGCACTTCGAGGCGGGCAGGGTCCGCCAGACCGTGGTCGAGCTCGACGACGCGTTCCTCTTCGTCACTGCGGCGGGCGACGGCAGCTGCCTCGCCGTCCTCGCGGACGCGGACTCCGACGTCGGCCTGGTGGCGTACGAGATGACGCTGCTGGTCAAGCGGGTGGGTGTGCATTTGGGGACGGCTCCGCGCACGGATCTGTCCGCCGGGGGGTAGTGGGAGGTCATGAATGACGACGAACGAAGGACGCAGAGAACACAGAGAGCACACATAACGCAGAGAACGCAGACGGCACAGAGAACGCAGAGAACGAGGACAGAGGCCGGGCGGAAGCCGGCGGGGGTGCAGGAGTCGCCCCGCTGGTTCGACGACGACGCCGGCCCCGTGGTGCGCCCGTACGCGATGACGCGCGGGCGCACCACGAGCAACGGCCAGCACCGGCTCGACCTGATCGCGGTCGTCATCACCGAGGAGCGGGCCTCCGGTGTCCCGGAGGCCGACCAGACGCTGTCTCCCGAACACGTCGACATCGTCGAGCTCTGCCGTGACACGCCCCAGTCCGTCGCCGAACTCGCGGCCGGGCTCGACCTGCCGATCGGCGTGGTGCGCGTGCTCATCGGCGACCTCGTCGACGACGAACTGGTGCACGTGACCCGTCCCGTGCCCCCCGCCGAGCTGCCGGACGAGAGTATTCTGCGCGACGTGATCGACGGCCTCCGGGCGCTCTGAACAGCGCGGAAGCGGGAGTGAGAACGTGACTGGCTGGCAGTTCTGGGTCGACAGGGGCGGCACCTTCACGGACATCGTCGCGAGGCACCCGGACGGCAGCCTCCACACGCACAAGCTCCTCTCCGAGAACCCCGCCCGCTACCGTGACGCGGCGGTCGCCGGCATCCGCGAACTCCTCGCCGGCGCGGGGGACCGGGGCGGTACAGGTCAAGCGACGACGAGCACGGAGGCGAGGGAGGACGGCGACCACGTCGAGGCCGTCGACGCCGTCCGCATGGGCACCACCGTCGCCACCAACGCCCTCCTGGAACGCAAGGGCGAGCCCACCGCCCTCGTCATCACCCGCGGCTTCCGCGACGCCCTGCGCATCGCCTACCAGAACCGCCCCCACATCTTCGCCCGCGAGATCGTCCTCCCCGAACTCCTCTACGACCGCGTCATCGAGGTCGACGAGCGTGTCACCGCCGACGGCGAGGTGCTGCGCGCACCCGACCTAAAGGCCCTGGCGGCGCCTCTGCGGGACGCCTACGACGACGGCATCCGCTCCGTGGCCGTGGTCTGCATGCACAGCCACCTGTACCCCGCCCACGAACAGGCCGTCGGTGATCTCGCCCGGCGCACCGGCTTCCCGCAGGTCTCGCTCTCCAGCGAGGTCAGCCCGCTCATGAAGCTCGTGCCGCGCGGGGACACCGCCGTCGTCGACGCGTACCTGTCGCCCGTACTGCGCCGCTACGTCCAGCACGTCGCCGACGAACTGCACGGCGTACGGCTGATGTTCATGCAGTCCAACGGCGGACTCGCCGAGGCCGGCCAGTTCCGCGGCAAGGACGCGATCCTCTCCGGGCCCGCGGGCGGCATCGTGGGCATGGCCCGGATGTCCCGCCTGGCCGGCTTCGACCGCGTCATCGGCTTCGACATGGGCGGCACGTCGACCGACGTGTCGCACTACGCCGGTGAGTACGAGCGGGTCTTCACCACCCGGATCGCCGGGGTGCGGCTGCGCGCCCCGATGCTGGACATCCACACCGTCGCCGCGGGCGGCGGATCCGTGCTCCACTTCGACGGCAGCCGCTACCGGGTCGGCCCCGACTCGGCGGGCGCCGACCCCGGCCCGGCCGCCTACCGGGGCGGCGGGCCCCTCACCGTCACCGACGCCAACATCGCCCTCGGCCGCGTCCAACCCGCCCACTTCCCCGCGGTGTTCGGCCCGGACGGGGACCAGCCGCTCGACGCCGGGCTCGTCCGCGACCGCTTCGCCGCCCTGGCCGACGAGATCCGCGCGGCGACGGGCGACGACCGCACGCCCGAACAGGTCGCGGAGGGCTACCTGCGGATCGCCGTGGCCAACATCGCGGGCGCCGTCAAGCGCATCTCCGTACAGAAGGGCCACGACGTCACGCGCTACGCGCTCACCACGTTCGGCGGCGCGGGCGGCCAGCACGCGTGCATGGTCGCCGACTCGCTCGGCATCCGCACCGTCCTCGTCCCGCCCATGGCCGGGGTGCTCTCCGCCCTCGGCATCGGACTCGCCGACACCACGGCGATGCGCGAGCAGTCCGTGGAGACACCGCTGGCGGCGTCGTCCATGCCGCACGTCCGCAAGACCGCCGACGACCTGGAGAGCGCCGCCCGCGACGAACTCCTGGCCGAGGACGTGCCGGCCGACCGCATCCGCGTCACCCGGCGCGCCCAGCTCCGCTACGACGGCACGGACACCGCCCTGACCGTGGAGCTCACCGACCCCGACACCATGACCCGGGACTTCGAGGACCGCCACCGCGCCACCTACTCCTTCACCCTGGAGCGGCCGGTCGTCGTGGAGGCCCTCTCCGTGGAGGCCACCGGAGTCACCGAACCGCCCGACCTCTCGGCCCTGGCGGGCACGGTGACACCGGGCACCCCGAGCCAGGTCCGCCTGCACACCGGCGGCGCCTGGCACGACGTACCCCTGCACCGCCGCACGGAACTGCCGCCCGGCGAGACGGTCACCGGACCGGCGATCATCACCGAAGCGGGGTCCACCACGGTCGTCGACGAGGGCTGGCGGGCGGCGACGACGAAGGCGGGACACCTGCTCATGGAACGCGTCGCCGAGCCGGAGAGTTCCACCGCGACCACCACCGCGGACCCGGTCCTCCTCGAAGTCTTCAACAACCTCTTCATGTCCATCGCCGAACAGATGGGTGCCCGCCTGGAGTCCACCTCCCAGTCGGTGAACATCAAGGAGCGGCTCGACTTCTCCTGCGCCCTCTTCGACCCCGAGGGCAACCTCGTCGCCAACGCCCCGCACATCCCCGTCCACCTGGGTTCGATGGGCACCAGCGTCAAGGAGGTCATCGAGCGCCGCGGCGCCACCATGCGCCCCGGGGACAGCTACGCCGTCAACGACCCCTACCACGGCGGCACGCACCTCCCCGACGTCACGGTCATCACCCCGGTCTTCGACCGGCCGGGGGAGCACGGCACCTCCGGCGAGCGGATCCTCTTCCACGTCGCCTCGCGCGGCCACCACGCCGAGATCGGCGGCATCGCCCCCGGCTCCATGCCCGCCGGCAGCCGCACCATCGACGAGGAGGGCGTCCTCTTCGACAACTGGCTGCTCGTCGAAGGAGGCCGCTTCCGGGAGGCCGAGACGCGCGCCCTCCTCGCCGACGCCCCCCACCCCTCGCGCGACCCGGACACCAATCTCGCCGACCTGTGCGCCCAGATCGCCGCCAACCAGAAGGGCGTCGACGAAGTCACCCGCATGATCGAGGACTTCGGACTCGACGTGGTCCAGGCCTACATGCGGCACGTCCAGGACAACGCCGAGGAAGCCGTACGCCGCGTCGTCGACGTCCTGGAAGAGGGCGAGTTCGCCTATCAAACCGACTCGGGTGCCACGATCCGCGTCCGCGTCACCGTGGACCGCGACGAACGCTCGGCGACCATCGACTTCAGCGGCACGTCCGCTCAGCTCGCCACCAACTTCAACGCACCCTTCGCGGTGGTCAACGCCGCCGTCCTGTACGTCTTCCGCACCCTCGTGGACGACGACATCCCCCTCAACGACGGCTGCCTGCGCCCGCTGCGCATCATCGTGCCGCCCGGCTCGATGCTCTCCCCCGAACCCTCCGCCGCCGTCGTCGCGGGCAACGTGGAGACCTCGCAGGCCATCACCGGGGCCCTCTACGCCGCCCTCGGCGTCCAGGCCGAGGGCTCCGGCACGATGAACAACGTCACCTTCGGCAACGACCGGCACCAGTACTACGAGACGGTGGCATCCGGCTCCGGAGCCGGCGACGGCTTCGACGGGGCGCCCGCCGTCCAGACCCACATGACCAACTCACGGCTCACCGACCCGGAAGTCCTGGAGTGGCGGCTGCCCGTCCTCCTGGAGGAGTTCGCCGTACGGCGCGGCAGCGGCGGCGGCGGACGCCGGCGCGGCGGGGACGGGGCCGTGCGCCGCATCCGCTTCCGTGAGCCGATGACGGTCTCCACCCTGTCGCAGCACCGCAAGGTCGCGCCCTACGGCATGGCGGGCGGCTCCGCAGGGGCCCTCGGCGCCAACCGCGTGGAACGCGCGGACGGCACCGTCGTGCACCTCGCCGGCAGCGACTCGGCCGAGGTGGGCCCCGGCGACGTACTCGTGATCGAAACCCCCGGCGGCGGCGGATACGGTCCGGCGCCGCGCGACACCGATGATCCAGGAGAAGTGAGCGATGATCTTCAGGCGTTCTGAGCGCGGCAAGGCCCCCGTCGAGCCGGTCACGCTGAAGATCCTCGTGGCGGGCGGCTTCGGCGTCGGCAAGACCACGCTGGTCGGCGCGGTCAGCGAGATCAAGCCGCTGCGCACGGAGGAGACCCTCAGCGAGGCCGGCCGGCCCGTCGACGACACGAGCGGCGTCGCCGGCAAACACACCACCACCGTCGCCATGGACTTCGGCCGCATCACGCTCCGCGAGGACCTCGTCCTGTACCTCTTCGGCACACCGGGACAGGACCGCTTCTGGTTCCTCTGGGACGAACTGGCCACCGGGGCGCTGGGCGCCGTCGTCCTCGCCGACACCCGCCGCCTGGAGGACTGCTTCGCCGCCGTCGACTACTTCGAACGGCGCTCCATACCCTTCGTCGTCGGCGTCAACTGCTTCGAAGGGGCCTCCCGCTACCCCGCCGACACCGTGCGCCAGGCCCTCGACCTCGACCCCGAGGTGCCCGTCGTGCTGTGCGACGCGCGCGATCGCGAGTCCGTCAAGGAGGTCCTCATCGGCGTCGTCGAACACGCGATGGCGGCGGCAGCGGCGGCCAGGGAGCCCGCCACGACGTGACGGGCTCCCGCCGCCACGACCCGTACCCCCGCCGACCGGGGTACGGGCCGCGGTCCCTTCCGGCTCAGCCTTCGCCGTCCTCCAGCCAGCCGAAGCTCCGCTCCACCGCCTTGTGCCAGTTGTGGAACTCCCGGTCCCGCGACGCGGCGTCCATCCGCGGCGACCACTCCACGTCCTGCTGCCAGTGCGCCTTGAGCTCGTCGAGGTCGTTCCAGACGCCGGTGGCGAGCCCCGCCGCGTACGCCGCGCCCAGGCAGGTGGTCTCGGAGACCTTGGGACGGATCACCGGCACCCCGAGGACGTCCGCCTGGTGCTGCATCAGGAGGTTGTTCTTGGTCATGCCGCCGTCCACCTTGAGGGTGGTGATCCGCACCCCGGAGTCCTGGTACATGGCGTCGACGACCTCACGCGTCTGCCAGCTGGTCGCCTCCAGGACGGCACGCGCGAGGTGCGCCTTGGTGACGTACCGGGTCAGGCCGGTGACGACGCCGCGCGCGTCGGAGCGCCAGTACGGGGCGTACAGGCCGGAGAAGGCGGGGACGATGTAGGCGCCGCCGTTGTCGTCCACGCTCGCCGCCAGCGTCTCGATCTCGTCGGCCGAGCGGATGATGCCGAGCTGGTCACGGAACCACTGCACCAGGGCGCCGGTGATCGCGATGGACCCCTCCAGGCAGTACACCGGGGCCTCGGAGCCGATCTTGTAGCCCATCGTCGTGAGCAGCCCGCTCTTCGAGGCGACGGGCCGGTTGCCGGTGTTGAGCAGCAGGAAACTGCCCGTCCCGTACGTGTTCTTGGCCGTCCCCGTGTCGTAGCAGGCCTGTCCGAAGACGGCCGCCTGCTGGTCGCCGAGCGCGGAGGCGACGGGCACTCCGGAGAGCTGGCCCACGGCCGTGCCGTAGACCTCGGCGGACGACCTGATCTCCGGCAGGACCGCCTCGGGGATGTTCATCGCCGACAGGATCGACTGGTCCCACTGGAGGGTCCGCAGGTTCATCAGCATGGTGCGGCCCGCGTTGGTGACGTCGGTGACGTGCTTGCCGCCGTCGGTGCCGCCCGTGAGATTCCAGATCAGCCAGGAGTCGATGGTGCCGAAGGCGATCTCGCCCCGCTCGGCGCGCGCCCGGAGCCCCGGCACGTTGTCGAGCAGCCAGGCGGCCTTGGGGCCGGAGAAGTAGCTCGCCAGCGGCAGGCCCGTCTGTTCGCGGAAGCGGTCCTGGCCGTCGGCGCCGCCGAGGTCGTTGCAGAGCCCCGAGGTGCGGGTGTCCTGCCAGACGATCGCGTTGTGCACGGGTTTGCCGGTGGCCCGGTCCCACAGGACGGTGGTCTCCCGCTGGTTGGTGATGCCGAGCGCGCTCACCTGGTCGGCGCGCAGCCCGGCCTTGGCGATCGCTCCCGCGACCACCGCCTGCACCTTGGACCAGATCTCGGTGGCGTCGTGCTCCACCCAGCCCGGCTTGGGGAAGATCTGGCGGTGTTCGCGCTGGTCAACGGCGACGATCGCGCCGTCCTGGTCGAAGATGATGCAGCGGCTCGACGTGGTGCCCTGGTCGATGGCGGCGACGAATTTCCCGGAGCTGTCCGGCATGGCTACCCCTTGACGAGAAGACTCAGAAGGCTGCGTTGTAGATGAGGCCCGCGAGGGCTCCGCCGATCAGCGGGCCGGCCACCGGGACCCAGGCGTAACTCCAGTCGGATGCGCCCTTGTTGGGGATCGGCAGGAACGTGTGCACGATGCGCGGCCCGAGGTCGCGCGCCGGGTTGATGGCGTACCCCGTGGGGCCGCCGAGGGAGAGGCCGATGCCGACGACCAGGAAAGCCACGATGAGCGTCTGCGTGCCGGACTCGCCGAGCCCCTTGGTCAGGCCGAAGGCGAGGATCGGCAGCACCAGCGCGATGGTCGCGATGACCTCGGTGACGATGTTGGCGACCGGGTTCCGGATCTCCGGGATGGTGGAGAAGATGCCGAGCGTCGGCGTCGGCTCGTGCGCGCCGGCCGCCTCGCCCTTCGCCCCGGGCGTGACGTTGGCCCGGAACTGCGCGAAGTAGACGAGGTATGCCAGGACGGCGCCGAGCATCGCGCCGACCATCTGTCCCAGCAGATAGACCCAGACCTGGTCCCAGTCGCCGGTGTCGATGGCGATCCCGAGCGTGACGGCCGGATTGAGATGGCCGCCGGAGAGCGGGCCCGCGGTGTAGGCGCCCGCGAGCACGCCGAAGCCCCATCCGAAGGCGATGACGACCCACCCGGAGGCCTTCGCCTTCGAATGGTTGAGCGTGACGGCGGCGCACACGCCGGCGCCGAAGAGAATCAGGATCGCGGTGCCGATGATCTCACCGACGAAGACATCCCCGTTCGAGTACATGGCGGCTCCTAGGCCCTCGCCCGGGGCGGTGCGCCCCGGTCCTCCGTGCAGGGTGCGTTTCCCACGACCGCTGCCTGGATGCGCCCGGCTCCGCAGCCGGAGGCAGGGAGTCTCCCGCGCCCCGCCCGGCGTCCATGACGAACGTGCCGTCGCAGTCGTATCGCCCATGGGGGATGACCTGTTGACCAGGCCCTTCACGCAGACCCTCTGTGCGCGCAGAGGCTCTGGGCGCCGGGGAGCCGAGGTGTGGCGACGCCGACTGACACCCGGAAGTGTTCACCGGCGGTGATGGAGCGTCAAGGTCGCGGACGGCAACGGTTGACCGGTACGCCCGCGTCCTCGCCCGTCGGGTCAGCGCACCGCGACGACGGAAGAGCCGTGCCCGAACAGGCCCTGGTTCGCGGTGATCCCCACGCGCGCCCCGGCGATCTGCCTGGCCCCGGCCGTCCCCCTCAACTGCCAGGTGAGCTCGCAGACTTGGGCGAGCGCCTGAGCCGGTACCGCCTCGCCGAAGGAGGCGAGGCCGCCGCTGGTGTTGACGGGCACGCGCCCACCCGGTGCCGTCGCCCCGTCCCGCAGCAGCTTGGCGCCCTCACCGGCGCCGCACAGCCCCAGATCCTCGTACCACTGGAGCTCCAGGGCGGTCGACAGGTCGTACACCTCGGCCAGCGATATGTCCTCGGGGCCGATGCCCGCCTCTTCGTACGCCGCGCGCGCGATGGAGGCGCGGAAGGTGCGGTCGGCCGGGTCCACGGCGGCCGCCGAGTCGGTGGCGATGTCGGGCAGGTCGAGCACGGTCGTCGGATACGTCGGCGAGACCGTGGAGACCGCGCGGATGCGGACCGGATCCGCCGCTCCGTGCCGCCGGGCGAAGGCCATGCTGGAGAGGACCAGGGCCGCGGCCCCGTCCGAGGTGGCGCAGATGTCGAGCAGGCGCAGGGGGTCGGCGACGACGGCGGACGCGGCGACCTCCTCGGCGGTGACGGCCTTGCGGTAGCGCGCGTTGGCGTTGAGCGCGCCCGCCGCGGCGTTCTTCACCTTGACCTGGGCGAAGTCCTCCAAGGTGTCGCCGTGCACGGCCATCCTGCGGCGTGCGTAGAGCCCGAAGTAGGCGGGGTTGGTCGCGCCGAGCACGCGGAAGCGGAGCCAGTCGGGGTCGTCGGGCCGGTCTCCGCCCGCGGGCCGGAAGAATCCCTTGGGCGCCGCGTCGGCTCCCACCACCAGGACCACGTCGGCCAGGCCCGCGAGGATCTGCGTACGTGCCGTGGCGATGGCCTGCGCGCCGGACGCGCAGGCGGCGTACACGCTCGCGACGCGCGCGCCCTGCCAGCCGAGGGCCTTGGCGAAGGTGGCCCCGGCCACGTACCCGGGATAGCCGCCCCGCACCGTGTCCGCGCCGACGACCGAGCCCACGTCCCGCCAGTCGATGCCGGCATCCGCGAGTGCCGCGCGCGCGGCGACCACCCCGTACTCGACGAAGCCGCGGCCCCACTTGCCCCAGGGGTGCATGCCCGCGCCGAGCACCGCCACCTCGCCGGTCATGCGCTCACCTCCACGGGCCGCCAGTGCCACGTCGTCCACGTCGTCTCGTCGTCCTCGTTCAGCACGCCGGGGACGACCTCCACCTCCATGCCGACCTGGAGATCGGCGACGGAGACCCCCGGGACGGACTGCCCGAGCACCACCATGCGCTCCGTCTCCAGCTCCACAGCGATCAACGTGTAGGGCTGCCAGGGAAGTTCCGGGTCGGAGACATAGGGCGCGGGAGGCCGGTAGCGGCCGTCGGTGTACGACCAGACGCGCCCGCGCCGCGACAGCGGCACCTCGACCAGCCGGCCGCCGTCGCAGCCGGGGTTGCGGCAGAAGCCGTCCTCGCGGGGGAAGAACACGCAGGCACAGGCCGAACAGCACGTGCCGAGGAGGTGGAAGTCGTCACCCTCCCCGCCGAACCAGTGGGGCACCACGGGTGTGTGCGTACGCGACACGGCTCCTCCAGGGCAGCGGATCTGACGGAACGTCAGAAGTGTGCCACGGGCAACCGGATTACGTCAGGGGGCGGGGGGCCCGGGGTGCGGTGAACCCGAGAGCCCTCTGGCGCGTCCGAGTATCGGAGAGGGCGCCCGGAGCCGACGGGGGTGGTCCCGGGCGCCCCTCCCGCTGCGCCGCCGGCTCACTTCCCCTGCAGGGACCGCCGCGCGACGGGGAAGTCGAAGTAGGTGTCTGGGAACAGCTCGGGCTTGTGCGTGAAGTGCCACCACTCCTCGGGGAGATTGGCGAAGCCCTCCTTGGCCAGCACGTTCCGCAGCAGATCGCGGTTGGCCCGCTGCACTCCCGTGATCCGGGGATCGTCCGTGTGCGACAGCGTGTCGAAGCAGTCGAACCCCGTCCCCATGTCCACGGAGTTGTCGGGGAAGCGCTCGCTCCGGGGCCCGTAACACGGCGTGAGCGGCTCTCCGGGGACGTACGGCCGGGTCGGCAGGGCGGGCAGCCGCACCACCGTCAGATCCACCGTCGAGCCTCGGCTGTGTCCGGACTTCTCCGCGATGTAACCGTCCGCGAACAGACGCGACTTGTCGACATGCGGATAGAACTCCCCCTTCATGCGCTCGTCCTTCAGTTCCTCGGCCCAGCGCACGAAGTGGTTCACGGCCCGCTGCGGGCGGTAGCAGTCGTACACCTTCAAGGAGTAGCCCTTGCGCAGCAGCCCCCGCTGCGCCCTGTGCAGCGCTCGCGCGGCGGGCTCGGTCAGGATGCACATCGGCTTGCGGTAGCCGTCGACGGGCTCGCCCACGAAGTTGTGCGGGGTGAAGTAGCGCATCTCCTGGATGATCGTCGGATCCACGTCGCGCAGCGCGACGAACTCCTCCGGAGCCTTCGGCTCGGGCTTCGCCTGCGCGGGGGAGGGGGCGGCGGATACGGCCAGCAGCGCGGCGGCACAGACGGCGAAATTCCGCAGAGCGGGGAGAAGTCGTGTCATGCTCCCTGCGTCTATCAGGCAGACCGGTACCCGCGAAAGAGCGGCGCGGCGGACATCGGATACAGTCCGCGCGTGTCCGCATCCCCACACCCAGCCAACTCCCGGCCGAACTCCCACTGTTCGAGCTGCGGAGCCCCCTTCCAGGACCCGCCGCCCGGCGGGCCCCGCACCTGCGCCGCCTGCGGCGCCGTCACGTACCGCAACCCGCTGCCCGTCGCCGTGGCCCTTCAGCCCGTGTACGACACCCAGGGCACCGGCCTCCTCGTCGTGACCCGCACCATCGCCCCCGCGCGCGGAGGCATCGCCCTGCCCGGCGGGTTCATCGACGACAGGGAGGACTGGCGCCACGCGGTCGTACGCGAACTCAAGGAGGAGACCGGCGCCGGCGCCGACAGCCGCGACGTCCGCCTCGCCGACGCCATGAGCGCGCCCGACGGCCACCTGCTGCTCTTCGGCCTCCTGCCCGCACGCCCCGTCACCGACCTGCCGGCCTCCGTCCCCACGGACGAGACCGACGGCTGGGACGTGCTGCGCCGCCCGGACGAGCTCGCCTTCCCGCTGCACACGCTGGCGGCCCAGGCCTGGTTCGAGGGCCGCTACTGATCCTCTGAGGGCCGCACCGATCCATGTGAGGGTTACCGGCCCCGGAGGACCCGCACGTGACCCCTCGGCCCCTCAGCCGTCGAGCCCCCGCACCCGCACCGGACGCCCCGGTGCGGGCCCGTCGGCCCCGCCGTCCCGCTCGACGACCACACGCCCCTCGACCCACCGCGTCGTGAACCGCTCCAGCTCCGCCTCCTCCCACCCGTCACCCGGGTCGGCTACGACGAGACCCCCACCGGTACTCCCCTCGGCGGGCGCCCACACCTCGAGCTCCAGCCCACCGTCAGACCCGGCCACCGGCACCACCGTGCCCGCGCGCGCGAGCACCGGAACACGCGAGAGCGGAGCTTCCACGGACACCTTCCCCGGCCCCTCGTACGCCGCACCGGTCACCGTGTCGTACCAGCGCCCCCGCGGCAACCGCACCGACCGCCGCACCGCCCCGGGCTCCAGAACCGGCGCCACGAGCAACGATTCCCCCAGCAGAAACGCGTCCTCACAGTCCCGCAACGCCCGGTCCTCGGGGCTCGCCCACCACAAGGGCCGCACATAGGGAGCACCGGTACGCCGCGCGATATGCGCGAGCGTCACGAAGTACGGCAGCAGCCGCCTGCGTTCGAGCAGCGCCTCCCGCGCGTGGGCGAGCACCTCGGCACCGAACTCCCACGGCTCGCGCCGCCCCGCGTCGATGGCCGCGTGCGTACGGAAGAGCGGCAGATACGCACCGAGCTGGAACCACCGCAGATACAGCTCCGGAGAGGGGCTGCCGTCGAAACCGCCCACATCCGGACCCGAGTACGGCACACCGCACAACCCGAGCCCCAGCACCAGCGACAGCGACGCCCGCAACCCCGGCCAGCTGGAGGACACATCGCCGGACCAAGTCCCTCCGTAGCGCTGCATCCCCGCCCACCCCGAACGCGAGAACAAGAAGGGCCGCACTTCGGGCTGGAGTGTCCGCAGCGCCTCGTACCCCGCGCGGGCCATCGCCAGGCCGTAGACGTTGTGGGCCTCCCGGTGGTCACCACCGCGCCCCTCCAGGTAGTGCCGCGCCGACCGGGGCAGTGTCGGCTCCCCGAACGCGGCGAACGACACCGGCTCGTTCATGTCGTGCCACACCCCGGAGAACCCCTGATCGAGACGCTCCCCGTAGAGGGCGCCCCACCACTTCCGCGCGCGCGGGTCGGTGAAATCCGGATACACCGCCTCTCCGGGCCATACGACACCGCGCACCTGCCGCCCGCCGGCATCGCGGACGAAGGCGTCCGCCGCCACCCCGCTGTCGTACACCTCGACGCCCCGCCGGGCCTTCACCGCCGGATCGACGATCGAGACAAGCCGGATGCCGTCCCTGCGCAACTCGTCCGCGAACTGAGGCAGTTTCGGGAAGCGCTCCTTGTCGACGGTGAAGACCTGGTGCGCCGCGTAGTGGTCGATGTCCAGATGGACGGCGTCCAACGGCAGCCCCCGCTCCTGATAGCCCGCGACGATCCGCCGCACCTCCCGCTCACTGCCGAAGCCCCACCGCGCGTGATGGTGCCCGAGCGCCCACGACGGCGGCAGCGCCGGGGGACCGGTGAGCGACGCCCAGGTGTGCAGCACGCGCGCGGGAGCGCCCACCATCGCCCAGTACCGCAGCGGGCCACCGTCCATCCGTATCTCGCACGAACCGGCCCGGTCGTGGCCGGACCCGGCCCCCTCCACGCCCTCGTGGACCGTGACCTCGCCCTCCCACGAATTGTCGTGGAAGACCAGATGCGTACCGGAGTCGGCCACCACCATCTGCACCGGCATGGTGATGTACAGCGGATCGTCCGCCGGCCCGAAGGAACCACCCGGATCGGTGTTCCACATCCGGTACGTCCCGTTCCGCAGCCGAGGCCCGCCCGACCGCCCCCCGAGGCCGAAGAGCCGCGCGTCCGCCGCCACCTCCGAGCGCTGCACCCAGCGCGTCGCGCCCCCCTTGGCCGGCTCCCACCACCGCGGCGGAAAGTCACGCCGCAGCACCACACCGCCGGGCGTGCGCAGCTCGATGGCCCCGAGCCGCGAGACGACCACGGTCGCCCGCTCCGACACGACCCGCCAGCCGCCCTCCTTGTCCGGCTCCAGGACGGCCCGCGGATCCGGCTCCGGAGCCCGGCACGCGAGCGCGTACGACGGTTCGGGGGCCGCGCCGTCCCAGCCGAGGAAGACCGCCCCGCCGGCGCTCACCCGCACCCGCAGCTCGGCGCGGGCGAAGCGCACCACACCACCACCGGGCTCCGGCTCCACCCCCGTCACCGGCCCCGGCACCCGCGCCCGCTCGGCCCCCCGCGACGGCAGCCCCTTCGCGTCCACCCGCCATCTGCGCCACGAGGAACGCACCGTGCGCAACCCCTGCGCCGTGCCGACCATGCCGACCGCCTTCACCGAACGCACCAGGTCACGACCGTTCATGCTGCTCACCCTGCCACCGAAGAAGCCCCGTGTGTGCCGCGTTCAACTGCCGTTCACCTGGGGCGACGGCACATGGCCGCACGGCCGACCGTGTGGGGCACACCCTGGTGCGGAAGTCGATCACGTGGCATCGTCCTTTTCAGCCGTGTTCACGCGCACACCCAGCACGTGCGCACTCCACGCATACGACGCGTACAGTCCGGGAGCCGCCCCATGTCGTCCTCAGCGAACCCTGCTCCGCTCTGGCAGCCGAGCCCGGAGAGGATCGCCGCCGCACAGGTCACGCGGTTCCAGACCTGGGCCGCCGAGCACCACGGCGCCCCGGCGGACGGCGGATACGCGGCGCTCCACCACTGGTCGGTGAGTGAGCTCGAGACGTTCTGGAAGGCCGTCACCGACTGGTTCGACGTCCGCTTCACCACGCCCTACGCGCGCGTGCTGGGCGAGCGCACCATGCCGGGCGCCGAGTGGTTCCCGGGCGCGACCCTCAACTACGCCGAGCACGCCCTGCGCGCCGCCGAGGACCCCGCGCGCGCGGACACCCCCGCCATCCTCCACGTCGACGAGAGCCACGACCCGCGGCCCGTCACCTGGGCCGAACTGCGCCGCCAGGTCGGCTCCCTCACCGCGGAACTGCGCGCCCTCGGCGTACGCCCCGGAGACCGCGTCAGCGGCTACCTGCCGAACATCCCGCAGGCCGTCGTCGCGCTCCTGGCCACCGCAGCCGTCGGCGCCGTCTGGACCTCCTGCGCCCCCGACTTCGGCGCGCGCAGTGTCCTGGACCGCTTCCAGCAGGTCGAACCGGTCGTCCTCTTCACGGTCGACGGCTACCGCTACGGCGGCAAGGAGCACGACCGCCGCGACACCGTGGCCGAACTCCGCTCCGAACTGCCGAGCCTGCGCGCCGTCGTGCACATCCCGCTGCTCGGCACACGAGCGCCCGAAGGCGCCCTGGAATGGTCCGCCCTGACCGGCTCCGACGTGGCCCCCACCTTCGAACCGGTCCCCTTCGACCACCCCCTGTGGGTGCTCTACTCCTCCGGCACCACCGGCCTGCCCAAGGCGATCGTCCAGTCGCAGGGCGGCATCCTCGTCGAACACCTCAAACAGCTCGGCCTGCACTGCGACCTCGGCCCCGACGACCGCTTCTTCTGGTACACCTCGACCGGCTGGATGATGTGGAACTTCCTCGTCTCCGGCCTCCTGACGGGCACCACGATCGTCCTGTACGACGGCAGCCCCGGCCACCCCGACACCGGCGCCCAGTGGCGCATCGCCGAACGCACCGGAGCCACCCTCTTCGGCACATCGGCCGCCTACGTCATGGCCTGCCGCAAGGCGGGCGTCCACCCCGCGCGCGACTTCGACCTCTCCCGCGTCACCTGCGTCGCCACCACCGGCTCCCCGCTGCCCCCCGACGGCTTCCGCTGGCTGCACGACGAGTTCGCCGACACGCCGGGCGGCCTGTGGACGGCATCGGTCAGCGGCGGCACCGACGTCTGCTCCTGCTTCGCCGGAGCCGTCCCCACCCTCCCCGTCCACATCGGCGAACTCCAGGCCCCCTGCCTCGGCACGGACCTGCAGTCCTGGGACCCCCAGGGCAAGCCGCTCGTCGACGAGGTCGGCGAACTCGTCGTCACCAACCCCATGCCGTCCATGCCCATCCACTTCTGGAACGACCCGGAGGGCACCCGGTACCACGACAGTTACTTCGACACCTACCCCGGCGTCTGGCGGCACGGCGACTGGATCACCCTGACCTCACGCGGCTCGGTCGTCATCCACGGCCGCTCCGACTCCACGCTCAACCGCCAGGGCGTGCGCATGGGCTCCGCCGACATCTACGAGGCGGTGGAACGGCTCCCCGAGATCCGCGAATCGCTCGTCATCGGCGTGGAACAGCCCGACGGCGGCTACTGGATGCCGCTCTTCGTCCATCTCGCCGAGGGCGCGACACTCGACGACGCCCTGCGCGACAGCATCAAGCGGACGATCCGCGAACAGCTCTCCCCGCGCCACGTCCCCGACGAGGTCATCGAAGTCCCCGGCATCCCGCACACCCTCACCGGCAAGCGCATCGAAGTCCCCGTCAAGCGCCTCCTCCAGGGAACACCTCTGGACAAGGCGGTCAATCCGGGCTCGGTCGACCGGCTCGAACTCCTCGACTTCTACGCGGCCCTGGCCCGCGAACGAGCCTGAAGAACCCGCATTTCCCCAGCTCGGCGTCGATTGTCAGTGGCTCTGGTTACTGTGAGTGAGCATTGATCCACCGAATGCAGGGGGAAGCATGACTCGACACGACACGATGCGCCGCGCGCTGCGCCGCGAAGTCGCCGGAACCATCGGCCTGTTGGCCGACGAAGAGGACTTCGCGGCCATGCGCCGCTACCGCACCTTCACCTTCGACGACCACGACACCTACCTCCAGCAGGTCGAGGGCCTCCTCAGAAGCCTCGCGTCGCAGGGCAGCCACACCACGATCGCGCTCTTCGACCCCGAGGAGTACGCGGAGTACTGCGCCGAGACCGGCCTCAACCCCGACACCCCGACCAGCCGCACCCGCTTCACCGCCGAACTGGCCTCGGGCGGCCCCACCGTCCCGTATGAGGGCCAGCCCCTCGCCGACCTCCTCCCCGACCTCGTCGACGAAGCGGTCCGCCGGGCCACCTGGGAGTACGCCACGGTCGTGCTCGCCCGCGCCGGCACCTGCGCGACCTGCGGCGAGGACATCGGACGAGCGGCCTTCGCCCGCGCCTCCGAGCTGATCACGCGGGCCATCGACACCTCCGCCCCGGGCTCCCGGCACCTGGTGTGCAGCGTGCCCGCCGACCCCGAGACCCTCTTCGCCGCCCTGCACGTGGAGATCGACGCCGACGGCCACGCCCTCCTCGACGACACCGAGGCCCTGGAGTTCGCCACGGTCCTCGCGGTCGGCATCGCCACCCACCGCGCGGCCGGAATGGTCCTGCGCACCAGCGCCGACGGCGCACGCGACAGGGTCCACGGCTGGCGCATGCACGCCGGACGCCTCACCCCCCTCACCGCGGCCGAGGTCTTCGACGCGTACTGCACCGACGCCATCTCGGGCGAACTCGTCGCCCCGGAATCCGGCGTCGACTACTGCGCGGCGCCCGACCTCGAGGACGGCGACCCCGGAGGGAGCCACACCCACTGAACGCCAAAGGGCGCCCCGCCGACCGGCGGGGCGCCCCTGAAGAGAACGGAGCCGTGGGCTACTCGCCCGACAGCACCGCCTGCGCGGCCTTGCGGGCCTCTTCGGCACTGTCCGCGGCACGCGCCGCGGAGGCGGCACGCTCGCACTGCGCCAGCGTGTACTTGCCGAGCGTCGCACGGACGTAAGGAATCGACGCCGCACCCATCGACAGAGAGGTGACACCCAGACCGGTCAGCACACACGCGAGCACCGGGTCGGAAGCGGCCTCACCGCACACGCCACAGCTCTTGCCCTCGGCACGCGCCGCCTCGGCGGACATCGAGACCAGGTCGAGCAGCGCGGGCTGCCACGGGTCCTGCAGCCGGGACACCGCGCCCACCTGCCGGTCGGCGGCGAAGGCGTACTGCGCGAGGTCGTTGGTGCCCAGCGACAGGAACTCGACCTCCTGAAGGATCGAGCGCGCCCGCAGAGCGGCCGACGGAATCTCGACCATCGCACCGAACTTCGCACGCAGCCCCGCCTCGCGGCACGCGTCGGCGAACGCCTTGGCGTCGGCGCGGTCCGCCACCATCGGGGCCATGACCTCGAGGTAGACGGGCAGCCCCTCGGCGGCCTTGGCCAGCGCGGTCAGCTGCGTACGCAGCACCTCGGGGTGGTCGAGCAGCGACCGCAGCCCGCGCACGCCGAGCGCCGGGTTCGGCTCGTCGCCCGGCGTCAGGAAGTCCAGCGGCTTGTCCGCGCCCGCGTCGAGCACACGCACCACGACACGGCCCTCGGGGAACGCCTCGAGCACCTTGCGGTACGCCTCGACCTGCTTCTCCTCGGACGGTGCCTTCGTGCTGTCGTCCAGGAAGAGGAACTCGGTACGGAACAGACCGACACCCTCGGCACCGGCCTCGACGGCGGCCGGCACATCGGCGGGACCGCCGACGTTGGCGAGCAGCGGCACCTTGTGCCCGTCGGACGTGGCGCCCGGCCCGGTCGCGGCGGCCAGCGCGGCCTTGCGCTCGGCGGCCGCGGCCTCGAGCTGCGCCCGCTTCTCGGCGCTCGGGTCCACGAAGATCTCACCGGTGCTGCCGTCCACGGCGACGACCGTGCCCTCGACGAGCTCCCCGGCGCCCGGCAGCGCGACGACGGCCGGCACCCCGAGCGCCCGCGCGAGGATCGCGCTGTGGCTCGTGGGTCCGCCCTCTTCGGTGACGAAGCCGAGGACCAGCGCCGGGTCGAGCAGCGCGGTGTCCGCGGGCGCGAGGTCACGGGCGATCAGTACGTACGGCTGGTCGCTGTCCGGGACGCCCGGCATCGGCACGCCCAGCAGGCGGGCGACGATACGGTTCCGCACGTCGTCGAGGTCCGCCACCCGGCCGGCCATGTACTCACCGGCGCCGGCCAGCAGTTCGCGGTAGTGGGAGAACGCGTCATAGACCGCGCGCTCGGCCGTGCTGCCGACGGTGATGCGCCGGTCGACGTCGGACATGAGCTCCGGGTCCTGAGCGATCATGGCCTGCGCCTCGAGCACCGCCTGGGCTTCGCCACCGGCAAGATGACCGCGCGCATTCAGGTCGGCCGCCACAGCTTCCACGGCCTGACGGGCACGCCCCTGTTCGCGCTCCGCCTCCTCCGCGGGAATCTGCTTGGCCGGCGGCTCGAGAACCGCCGTACCCATGTGCCGAACCTCGCCGATCGCCACACCGTGGCTCACACCGACGCCTCGCAGCGTTGTCTCCATTTCACCCGTCTCCGGTAGTGCGACGGGCCCAGCCGCCGCGGTGGTTGTCGTACCTGCCGTCAGCGACGGCGATGACGTCACTTCCAGCTGAAGAGCGCGTCGCCGGCCTTCACTTCGCCGTCCTCGACGAGCTCGGAGAGCGACTCCGCCGTCGCCTCGAGCGCCACGATCGGGCACACCGGGGACTTGCCGGCGGCCTCGACGGCGGCCGGGTTCCAGCGCACCACGGCTTGGCCGCGCTGCACGGTGTCGCCCTTGTTGACGAGCAGCTCGAAGCCCTCGCCGTTCAGCTGCACGGTGTCGATGCCGAGGTGCGTCAGCACACCGTGACCCTGGTCATCGACCACCACGAAGGCGTGCGGGTGGAGAGAGACGACGATGCCGTCCACGGGCGAGACGGCCTCGGAAGGCTCGCGCGCGGGATCAATAGCCGTGCCAGGCCCGACCATGGCGCCCGAGAACACGGGATCAGGTACCGCAGAGAGCCCGATGGCGCGTCCTGCAAGCGGGGACGAAACACTGGTCATGGCAAGCCTCCCAGGGGGTGGAGATTCGTAGCCGCCGCCACTACCTGTCCCGGACGACGCACTGTTCAGAAGCGTAAGTCATAAGAAGTCCCGGTTCCGCACGAGAGGTCCCGGTTGGCGGCCGTAGAGGCAGTGCACAAACGATTTGCGCCTGGCCCCGTACCCGATGTAGAGTCGGACTCCTGCCTGGGGCCGTGGGACGCGGTTCAGCGTCCGGCCTCGGCGGCAACCTCAATCAGATCCTATCTCCGGGTTCGCCTCCGCATGTCTGCGGTGGTCGTGGCCAGAGAGCCGAATGAGACCTGATAAAGTCGGAGCCGTCGGAAAGGGAAACGCGAAAGCCGAAAGGCCGGAGCGGGAACCGGAAAGGCACCGAGGAAATCGGACACGAAAGAGTCTGATAGAGTCGGAAACGC